>NZ_CP051261.1:0-1311604 GCF_014236855.1 Xanthomonas sp. SI | reverse complement strand
TGGAGTTGCCTGCCGGCGTTCGACGGCGACCCGGCGTTCTGCGCGCTGCTGTCGCCGCGCGACCACGACGGCGGCGATTTCAGCATCGAACTGGAAGATTTCGCCGACAGCGAGCAGCACTACCTGGCCAACACCGCGATCCTGCGCACCGTGCTGCGCGACGCGCACGGCGGCGCGGTGGAAGTGATCGACTTCGCGCCGCGCTGGCGCAACAACGGCCGCTTCTACCGGCCGGTCAGCATCATCCGCCAGGTGCGGCCGCTGTCCGGCAACCCGCGCATCCGCGTGCTGGCGCGGCCGCTGGCCGACTGGGGCGCGCGCAAGCCGGAAAGCACCTGGGGCAGCAACCACGTGCGCTGGCTGCTGCCCGATTTCACCCTGCGCCTGACCACCGACGTGCCGGTGCGCTTCATCCGCGACGAACTGCCGTTCGTGCTCAGCCACCCGGTCAACCTGATGCTCGGCGTGGACGAATCGCTGACCCGCTCGCTGACCGGCTACATCCAGGAAGCGCAGGAACGCACCGAGGAATACTGGCGCGAGTGGGTGCGCTACCTGTCGGTGCCGCTGGACTGGCAGGACGCGGTGATCCGCAGCGCGATCACCCTCAAGCTGTGCCAGTACGAGGACAGCGGCGCGATCATCGCGGCGATGACCACCTCCATCCCCGAAGCGCCGGACACCCCGCGCAATTGGGACTACCGCTATTGCTGGCTGCGCGACGCCGCGTTCGTGGTGCGCGCGCTGAACCGGCTCGGCGCCACCCGCACCATGGAGCAGTTCCTCGGCTACATCTTCAACATCGCCACCACCGACGGCAGCCTGCAGCCGCTGTACGGCATCGGCTTCGAGGCGGCGCTGGAAGAACACGAAGTGCCGTCGCTGGCCGGCTACCGCGGCATGGGCCCGGTGCGGCGCGGCAACCTGGCCTGGATCCAGAAGCAGCACGACGTGTACGGCAGCGTGGTGCTGGCGTCCACGCAACTGTTCTTCGACCTGCGCCTGAAGGATCCCGGCGACAAGGACACCTTCCTGCGCCTGGAGCCGCTGGGCGAGCACGCGTTCGCGCTGCACGACGTCCCCGACGCCGGGCTGTGGGAATTCCGCGGCCGCGCCGAGGTGCACACCTACACCAGCGCGATGTGCTGGGCCGCCTGCGACCGCCTGGCCAAGATCGCCGCGCGGCTGGGCCTGGACGCGCGCGTCGCGTACTGGCGCGAACGCGCCGACCGCATCCACGCGCGGGTGCTGGCCGAGTCGTGGAGCGCCGAGCGCGGCCACTTCACCGACACTTTCAACGGCCATCGCCTGGACGCCTCGCTGCTGTTGCTGGCCGACATCGGCTTCATGGCCCCGGACGATCCGCGCTTCGTCGCCACGGTCGAGGCGATCGGCCGCGACCTCAAGCACGGCGACGCGCTGTACCGCTACGTGGCGCCGGACGATTTCGGCGCGCCGGAAACCAGCTTCACCATCTGTACGTTCTGGTACATCGACGCGCTCGCCGCGATCGGGCGCAAGGACGAAGCGCGCGAGCTGTTCGAGCGCATCCTCGCGCGCCGCAATCACCTGGGCTTGCTGTCGGAGGATCTAGCCTTCGACAACGGCGAGGCCTGGGGCAATTTCCCGCAGACCTACTCGCATGTCGGGTTGATCATCGCCGCGATGCGATTGTCGCGCAGCTGGCAGGAGGCTTCATGAGCAGACTCGTAGTGGTATCCAACCGCGTGGCGCTGCCCGGCGAGAACCGCGCCGGCGGCCTGGCGGTGGGCTTGCTCGCCGCGTTGAAGGAACGCGGCGGGGTGTGGTTCGGCTGGAGCGGCAAGACCGTGCGCGGCGACAGCGGCGCGATGCACGAGCAGACACAGGGCGACATCCGCTTCGTCACCATGGACCTCAACCGCGCCGACCTGGACGCGTACTACAACGGCTTCGCCAACCGCACGCTGTGGCCGCTGCTGCATTTCCGCCTGGACCTGGTCGACTACGACCGCGCCACCCGCGAGGGCTACCGCCGGGTCAACGCGATGTTCGCCGAGAAGCTGGCGCCGCTGCTGCGCGAAGACGACACGGTGTGGATCCACGACTACCACCTGATCCCGCTGGCCTCGCTGCTGCGCGAGCGCGGCATCGGCTGCCGCATCGGCTTCTTCCTGCACGTGCCATTCCCCTCGGCCGACCTGATCCAGGCCCTGCCCGACCATGCGCGGCTGTTCTCCGGCTTCTACGCCTACGACCTGGTCGGCTTCCAGACCCAGCGCGACGTGGACCGCTTCCAGGCCTACGTGCGCCTGTTCGGCGGCGGCAAGGTGATCAAGGCCGGCGTGCTGGAGGCGCCCGGCGGGCGCCGCTTCCGCGCCGAGAAATTCCCGATCGGCATCGACACCGAACTGATCGCGCAACAGGCGCGCGCGGCGGTGGCCAAGCCGGCGGTGCGCGACCTGCGCAGCAGCCTGCGCGATCGCCAACTGGCGATCGGCGTGGACCGGCTGGACTACTCCAAGGGCCTGCCCGAACGCTTCCTCGGCTTCGAGCGCTACCTGGAGCGGCATCCGGACCAGCGCGGCAGCCTGACCTATCTGCAGATCGCGCCGGTCTCGCGCGGCGACGTCACCGAATACAAGCAGCTGCGCAACCAGCTCGAACAGATCGCCGGGCACATCAACGGCGGCCACGCCGAGCCGGACTGGACGCCGCTGCGCTACGTCAACCGCAACTTCACCCACGCCACCCTGACCGGCTTCTACCGCGCCGCCCAGGTCGGCCTGGTGACGCCGCTGCGCGACGGCATGAACCTGGTGGCCAAGGAATACGTGGCCGCGCAGGACCCGGAGAATCCCGGCGTGCTGGTGCTGTCGCTGCTGGCCGGCGCCGCCGACGAACTGAAGGAAGCGCTGCTGGTCAATCCGCACGACCTGGACGGCGTCGCCGATGCGATCGCCACCGCTGCCTCGCTGCCCAAGGCCAAGCGCATCGAACGCTGGCAGACGATGATGGAGCACTTGCGCAAGAACGACATCGGCGTGTGGCGGCAGCGCTATCTGCAGGCGCTGGAGCGCTGAGGCTAGAAGTTCGGCGCGACACCGGTCGCGCCGAACTCGTCCGCATCGAACAGCACGGAGAGGCACTCCTGCACGGGCAAAACCTGCCGCTGCCGTATCGCTTCCTCAGCCTGCCGAACAATGCGCCGATACGTGCCGACGCCGGCGCCGCGACGCGCGCGACACCACAATACCTGCAGCCCCGGATGGGAAATCCGCAACCTACGCGCGACCGCCGACCTCCAGCAGACCTTTCGCGAACGCCCCGACCACGTGTCCTGTCGATTGCCGGCGCCCCGCACGATCCGCAGTTCGACGACGATTGGCCAGGCGGAGGCAGGGCGTGGAGATCGTCCACGCGGAACAGATGCCGAGGCAAACCGGACCGGCCTGCGCGATTACTGCCCTCCGGCCTCCGGCATCAACACCACGAACGGCTCGCATGCAGCTTGCGAGCATCCCAGCATCCGCGCCTGGTCGCCGTTGCGCCAAGTGCTGGTGCCCGCGGCGTTGATTTCGAACTCCCAGACCCGCCCTTGCGCCCGCACGCGGCCCTTGATCGAGCAGGGCAGCCAGTCGAAGTCGTGCAGCTCTCCCTCGCCCAGTTCCTTGCTCAGGCCGAAAAAGGCTTCCGCCTGCGTCCGGTCGAGCGACCACGCGCTGCACATCGCTTCCTCCTCGGCCAGCCTGGCGGCTCCGCGCGCAGGCTGGTAGACCGCCTTCGAAATCTCGAGGACGGTCAATTCCGACGCACCGCTATCTGCTCGGACCTGCGGGTGACACCCCAGGAGCATCGGCAGCAGGAGCAGCAGGCGCGACAGGCGTGTAAAGGCCTGCTCCTTCGCCAGGGGTTTTGCGCGAGATGACATCATGCTGATACACGTCATGGTCGTTTAGCCCGAAGTTGTTCTGCAACGTTCCCACCAGCCGTTGAATGGACGCCGTCTGCGCGGCTGTCGGCGGGTCCCAAGTTTTCGTTGCCGCGTCGTAGCGGCCGACGACCTCGATCCCGACACTGTCGCCGTTGGTCGGATAGCGCTCAGGATACGGCCGTGTGGATTCTAGGCCGCTGACCGCGCGCACCGCGGTCGCCCGCCACGCGGGCGTCGTGCCCCTGGCGGCATCGAGTTCACGCTGGTCGCCGGGCGTGATCGTCCCCTCCACTTCGCCGCGCGAACGCACCGGGCCCACGTGCCAGGCCTGTCTGTCAACGCTGACGGTTTGGTGGATGGTGCCGTCGGTGTCGATCAGGAAGTGGGCACCGGTCGCTTCCGCACGCGTCCGCCATGTACTCAGCGTGCTTGCTGCCGTGTTCGATTCGGTCCGGTGCAACACGATGCCATTCACCTGCGACATGGCGCCATGTTCGATTTTTGCGACCGGCGTGTGGGTGATGCCCGGATCGGTCAGGAAGCCATCCTGACCGATCGTGGTTTCGCGTCCGAACGGCGCCAGCGATTGCTGCGCGGGCCGCGAGGCTGCTTCCATCGGCACGCCGAATCGCAAGGCGGCAGGATCAGGATCGTGCGTGTGGTAACCCGCCCTCGGCAGCGCGAGCACGGAAGGGTGTCGCGCGCTCGGATCGCCCGCCACGACCTGACCGATATCACGCGCCGCCATATGCGGTTGCCGCGTGCGGATATCGGCGTACAAGGCAGCCGCCAGGTTGGCATTCTGCTCGGGCGTGCCACGATGCAGGTCCTGTACTCCAGTCAGTAGGCGCTGGTACATCTCGTGGTCGGGATGCAGCGGATCGCTGGGAAGTCGAACAGTCGGCGAATTGGCCATACAAGATCCTTCTTGGGTCGGCACAACATGACCAGGAGCATAGAGCACGGGAGCAGCGAGACTGTCAACAGCCTGGTCGCCTGAGCGCTGCCCGTATGCGACATGTGCGTGCTGAATCGGCTCCGCGCCACACGCACATGGAGCAGTTCCTGCGCCCTCGCTCACTCCACACAGGCGACGCACCGGCACGAAAGATCGGCGTGCGCCCCAGGCGACGCCCGTTCCCATCTTGCTGCCTGTTGCGCATCGCCGCCGAACAGGACGCAAGGTTCCGCCTGCCGTCACGGCTCGATGACCTGCATTCCTTAAAATTGAGCCACGCACCGCGCTTTTCTGCACCCTGGGAGGGGTAGCGCGGTGTTCTCGTTGTGCGCAGGACCACCGCCGATGCGGCCATGCCCTCGCCTGCCCCTCCACGACCCGCCTATGCCGCAGCACCTCCGCGACGCGCCCGGGTCCCTCTCGGACTCCCCATCCCATGAACGATCGCACTCCTACCCCAGGACCCGGCAGCTGGCTGTTCGTCGCCTATGCCGTGGTCATCGCCCTGATCGGCGCCGCCCTGGCCGCGATGGGCGGCCAACTCGTCGCCGCCGGCGGCTCCTGGTACTACCTGCTCGCCGGCCTGGCCCTGGCCGTGTCCGGCGTGCTGCTGGCGCTCGGCCGCCGCGCCGGGCTGTGGCTGTTCGGCCTGACCCTGGCCGCGACCATCGCCTGGGCGCTGGCCGAAGTCGGCCTGGACGGCTGGGCGCTGATCCCGCGCCTGGCGATGATCTCGGTGCTGGGCCTGCTGCTGTTGCCGTTCTGGAAGGTGGCACGCCGGCGCCTGGCGCCGCTGTCCGGGCTGGGGTATGCGCTGGTCACCGGCGTGCTGCCGGTCCTCGGCGCGCTGCTGGTATTCGTGCCGCTGTTCTTCCCGCGCACCGTCGAATTGGCCGACCCCGCGCTGGCCGCGCAACGGCCACAGGTCGCCTTCAGCCGCGCCGCGGTGAGCAGCCCCGACGGCAACGTCGCCGCCAACCACGACGCCGGCAACTGGACCGCCTACGCCGGCTCCAACCTGTCCAACCACTACAGCCCCGGCGCGCAGATCACCCCGGACAACGTCAAGGACCTGAAGATCGCCTGGGAATTCCATACCGGCGACCTCAAGCCCGCCGGCTCCAAGCTCGGCTACGCGTTCCAGAACACCCCGCTGAAGGTCGGCGACCTGGTCTACATCTGCACCCCCACGCAGAAGGTGATCGCGGTCGAGGCCAGCACCGGCAAGGAGCGCTGGCGCTTCGATCCCAAGACCAACCCCAAGGCGATGGCCGGCGTCGCCGCCACCACCTGCCGCGGCGTGTCCTATTTCGAGGCCACCACCCCGGTCGCCGAATGCGCCAAGCGCATCTTCTGGCCGATGGTCGACGGCCGCCTGGGCGCGCTCGACGCCGCCACCGGCAAGCTGTGCGAGAGCTTCGGCGACCACGGCTATGTGGATCTGAACAAGGACACCGGCAACACCAAGCCCGGCTTCGTCGGCCCGACCTCGCCGCCGGTGGTGATGCGCGGCGTGGTGATCCAGCCCACCGGCCAGGTCCGCGACGGCCAGGAACGCGATGCGCCGTCCGGCGTGGTGCGCGCCTTCGACGCGATCAGCGGCCAGCTGCGCTGGGCCTGGGACCTGGGCAACCCGTCCATCGACGCCGCGCCGCCCGCCGGCCAGACCTATACCCGCTCGACCCCGAACGTGTGGTCGCTGATGGCCGCCGACGACGAACTGGGCCTGGTCTACCTGCCCACCGGCAACGCCTCCGGCGACTTCTTCGGCAAGGGCCGCACCCCGCAGGAAGAGGAATACACCGCCTCGCTGGTCGCCGTGGACGCGGCCACCGGCAAGGAGCGCTGGCACTTCCGCACGGTCAACCACGACCTGTGGGACTACGACATCGGCCCGCAGCCGAATCTGGTCGATTTCCCGATTCCCGGCGGCGGCACGCGCCCGGCGGTGATCCAGGCCACCAAGTCCGGCCAGGTGTTCGTGCTCGACCGCGAGACCGGCAAGCCGATCATGCCGGTGCAGCAACTGCCGGTGCCGCAGGGCACCGACCACGGCGACTGGACCGCCAAGACCCAGCCGGTGTCGCCGGGCATGCCCAACACCGTCGGCGCGCCGAGCAAGGGCTACGAGACCATCGTCGAATCCGACGCCTGGGGCATCACCCCGTTTGACCAGTTGGCCTGCCGCATCCAGTTCAAGCAGCTGCGCTACGAAGGCATGTTCACCCCGCCCAGCCTGCAGGGATCGCTGTCGTTCACCGGCAACCACGGCGGCATCAACTGGGGCGGCGTATCGGTGGACCTGCAGCGCGGCATCATGGTGATGAACAGCAACCGCCTGCCTTACACCGAACACGTCTACCCGCGGCAGGAGATGAACGCACTGGGCGTGGTCTCGGTGTTCAACGGCAAGAGCAAGACCCCCGGCTACATGGCGCAGGAAGGCCTGGCCTACGGCGCGCGCAAGGAACCGTGGATGTCGCCGCTGAACACGCCATGCATCGCCCCGCCATGGGGCTACGTCTCCGGCGTGGACCTGCGCACCCAGCAGGTGATCTGGCGGCGTCCGCTGGGCACCGGCTACGACCAGGGCCCGATGGGCATCCCGTCGAAGATGAAGTTCGAGCTGGGCACGCCGAACAACAGCGGCTCGCTAGCCACCGGCGGCGGCGTCACCTTCATCGGCGCGGCGCTGGACAACTTCCTGCGCGGCTACGACACCCAGACCGGCAAGCTGCTGTGGGAAGTGCGGGTGCCGGCCGGCCCGCAGGCCGCGCCGCTGAGCTATACGGCGAACGGCAAGCAGTACATCGTCGCCGCGATCGGCGGCCACGACCGCATGGAAACCAAGCCCGGCGACAGCGTGATCGCCTGGACCCTGCCGGACGCCGCGCCGGCGAAGTAACGCCGGCCCGCTTCCGCTGGACCCGACCGGCCGTCGTAAGACGGCCGGTTTTTTGTGCCCGGAGCGCTGCCAGCCAGCGGCGGCGCGTTCGCGCATGTCCGCGTTGCGGGCGCAGCCGTCGCCGGGCGGTCTATTGCACTGCAGCAAAAAATACAGTGTTTTCAGCGACCTATCTCGCCTATTCAGGCGCGATATTTCCGACGAGCGGTCTTTACCGCGGTCAAGCCCGAGACCCTGCCGGCCGATACTGGAAGGCACATTCATCTATTTTTCGACGCGCACGAATTGCGCCGATCTCTCCAGCCGGTAGCCGCCATGACCTTGCCAGACGCCGCATCCCCTCGCCCAATCGGCGGCTCGCGCCTGCCCCCGCGCGCCTTGCTGTTCGCCCTGGCCTATGCGCTGGGCCTGTTGGCAATGGCGTTGTACGCGTTGCACCTCGGCCGCCAGCTCGGGCCGAACGGGCCGGCGCTGGCGCGGCTGGCGCCGGCGCTGGCCGCCGCGGCGCTGCTGGTGGCGGCGCTGTCCTGGGCCGGCACGCGGCGCGCGGCGCCGTCGCAGCGCGCGCTGCAGGCGGTGCAGGCGCTGGGCGAAGGCCGCTTCGAGCAACGCCTCGATCCCGCCGGCGATGCGGCCGACGCCGCGCTGCTGCGCGTGATACAGACGGCGCAGGCGCGGCTGGCCGCACGCCAGGCCGAGACCGAGGCCGAACTGCGCCGCGGCCGCTTCGTGCTCCAGGCGCTGGACGACCTGGACACCATGGTCCGCATCGCCGACGACGACGGCCGCGTGCATTTCGCCAACCGCAAGCTGCTGCAGATGCTGCGCGCGATCGAGCCCGACGTGCAGAGCTTCCGCCCCGAATTCAGCGCCGAGCAGTTCGTCGGCGGCAGCATCGGCGACATCTATCCGGACAGCCAAGCCGCGATCGACCGCATGCGCGCGCTGACCGGTTCCAAGCGCGTGCGCGCGCCGTTCTTCGGCCGCCAGATCGACTTCGTCTACAGCCCGATCACCGGCGCCGACGGCGTACGCCTGGGCACCATCGCGCAGTGGGAGGAAGTGACCGCGCAGGTCAATGCCGAGCAGGCACTGACCGCGGTGATCGACGCCGCCGCGCATGGCGATTTCAGCCGCCGCCTGGATACCGCGTCGATGGACGGCGTGCTCAAGTCATTGGCCGAGGGCGTCAACCGCATCTCCGATTCGGTGGAGAGCAACCTGGCGGCGCTGGCCAGTGCGCTGGCGGCGCTGGCCGAAGGCGACCTCACCCATCGCGTCGACGGCGACGCGCAGGGCGTGTTCGCGCGGCTGCGCGAGGACACCAACCGCACCGTGGCCAAGCTGACCGAGATCATCGTCGGCATCCAGGGCGCGGTCGAGGCGATCCGCCGCGCGGCGATGGAAATCGCCGCCGGCAACACCGACCTGTCCGACCGCACCGAGCAGCAGGCGGCCAGCCTGGAGGAAGCCGCCAGTTCGATGGAGGAACTGACCTCGGCGGTGAAGCAGAACGCCGACAACGCGCAGCAGGCCAACGGCCTGGTGCACGGCACCGGCGAGATCGCCCAGTCCGGCGGCAAGGTGATGGACGAGGTCGTCGCCACGATGAGCGCGATCAGCACCTCGTCGCGGCGCATCGGCGAGATCATCAGCGTCATCGACGGGATCGCGTTCCAGACCAACATCCTCGCGCTCAACGCCGCGGTCGAGGCCGCGCGCGCCGGCGAGCAGGGCCGCGGTTTCGCCGTGGTCGCCTCGGAAGTGCGCTCGCTGGCGCAGCGCTCGGCGGATGCGGCCAAGGAGATCAAGCATCTGATCGAGGACTCCACGAACAAGGTGACGCTGGGCTCGGGGCTGGTGAACCGCGCCGGCGCCACCATGCACGAGATCGTCGGCTCGGTGCAGCGCGTGACCGGGCTGATCGGCGAGATCAGCGCCGCCAGCGCCGAGCAATCCAGCGGCATCGAGCAGGTCAACCGCACGGTGATGCAACTGGACGAAGTGACCCAGCGCAATGCCGCGTTGGTGGAAGAAGCCACCGCCGCAGCGCGCAGCATGGAAGAACAGGCCGGCGGCCTGGCCACCGCGGTGGCGGTGTTCCGGATCGAAGCCAATCGCGCGCAGCCGGGCAGCGGCAAGGTCACCCCGCTGCTGCGCGGCGCCCGCTGAGCTGGGGCGTATGCGGCAAGCGGGTCCAGACGCGACGTCGCGCAGCTAGACCCGCAGCGGCCGCACGCCGCTCACTCCAGAAAGCGCGAGCGCTGCTGCGGATCGGGCAGGAAACACTGCGTCGAAGTGCCGAACCAGCGGTAGCGGTTGCGCGCCAGCACCCGATAGCCGGCATCGCGCCAGCGTCGCGGCAACAGAAGCAACACCGTCGCGACACGCCATGCGCCGCCGAGGCCGGCGATCACGCCGATCGCCGCGTCCGAATCGGTCAACGCACGCTGCGGCGTCAGCAGCAGGAACGACAGCGGGTCGTCCGGATCCAGCCCGTGGCCGACCAGCAAGGCGCGGCCGCTGGCCGATTGGATCGACGCGAACCGGTAGCGGCCGCGGCGGTCGAAGCGCAGCAGGAAACGCACCCAGCGGCTGCACAGCAGGCATACCCCGTCGAACACCACGATCGCGCTGTCGGCGCCCGCCGCGGGCACTGCGCCGCGCGCGGGGTCAGGCCGGTTCAAGCCAGCCCTTGTAACGGATGAATGGACCGATCCACGGCAGCGCCACCTCGACCAGAAACGCATAGCGGCCGTCGCGCTCGCTTTCGCGGCAATGCACGCCGGCCAGCCAGCGCCGCGGCAGCGGCAACACGCCGAACGCCCAGGCGCGCGCGGCGCTCCAGACGATCGCGGCCCCGTCCACGCGCAGCGCGAACTCGAATTCGACCGCGCCCAAGCGCTCGCGCAGCCGGCCGTCCTGCAGCCATAGCCGCGACGGCATCGCGTGCGTGCCGAAACGGCGCTGCCAGCGCTCGCCCTGCGCGTCGGCGCTGAAGGTCACCTCGATCGGCAGCGTGGCGCTGGCCGGCGGCAGGCGCGCCAACCACGCGCACAGCGGTAGCAACGGATGCCGGCCGCGGCGCACGTCGGCCTGGCCGCGGTAGCGCTGCCGCTGCGGCACCGAATGCAACGTGCGCAGCGCCGGCGGCAGCCGCGCGAACGCCGGCCCCAGCAGCTGCGCGAACAGCGGCGTACTCAGTGCGCGATCCACGCCAGCGTCGCCATGCGCCCGCTGCGGCGGTCGCGCCGATAGGAAAAGAAGCGCTGCGGGTCGGAAATCGTGCACAGGCCGCCGCCGTGCACCTGCGCCGGGTCGATCCCCGCGGCGGCCAGGCGCTGCCGCGCCAGCGCATACAGGTCCACCCGCCAGTGTCCGGGGCGGGTGGCGACGAAGGCGCTGGCCGCGGCCGGATCGTGGCCGAGGAAGGCATCGCGCACGTTCTCGCCGATCTCGTACGCCTGCGGCCCGGCGGCCGGGCCCAGCCAGGCCTGCAACTGCGTCGGCGGCGTGCGCAGGGCGGCGACGGTGGCTTCCAGCACGCCGCCAGCCAGGCCCTGCCAGCCGGCATGCGCGGCGCCGACTTCGCTGCCGTCGCGGGCGGCGAAGGTCACCGGCAGGCAATCGGCGGTCAGGATCGCCAGCACCACGCCGGGCACCGCGGTGACCGCTGCGTCGGCGGTCGGCTCGGCGTCGATGCCGGCCGCGGCGGGCGGCCGCTCGAAGCGCAGCACCTGCACCCCGTGCACCTGCCGCAGCCAGTGCGGCGGCGACGGCAGCGCCAGGCGCGCGGCGAGTTCGTCGCGGTTGCGCTGCACCGTGACCGGATCGTCGCCGTCGGCCGCGCTGCGGTTGCCCAGGTTGAACCGGTCGAACGGCGGCGAGGATGTCCCGGCGCCGGTGCGCAGCGTGGTCAGCGCGCGCACCCGCGGCGATGCCGGCCAGTCGGCGGCGAGGGCGAAGTTGGTCATGCGCATTCGGACCGTGTCGGAGCAGCGCCGGCAAACGCCGCGATCAGGCGCAGCATTGCGCTTCCGGCGGCGACAGCCCAGGCTGCGACCGCCGCGCGGGCGTAGCGGAAACCACTACGCCGGCCGCGCGTCCGCGCCGCCTGCACCGGCAAGCGAAGCCGTGTCGCCCATTCCCGCGCAGGTCCGCTCGGGAATGGCTGCAAGGCGTCCGGCCTGCCCTCGCCTACCGGCGCCATGCTCAGCGCCGCGCCTGCTCGGCGGCCAGCCGCGAATCGACGCGCAGCGCGGCCAGCAGGCGCAGCAGGTCGGCCGGCACCGCGGCGGTGGCGCGCACCAGCTCGCCATGGGTGGGGTGCTTGAACTCCAGCGTCTCGGCATGCAGCGCCTGGCGCTTGAAACCGCGCAATTCGGCGATCAGCTCCTCGGTCGCGCCCTTGGGCAGCTTCAGCGGGCCGCCGTACAGCGGATCGCCGATGATCGGGTGTTTCAGGTGCGCCATGTGCACGCGGATCTGGTGGGTACGTCCGGTCTCCAGGCGGCATTCCAGCGCGGTATGCGCGCGGAAGCGCTCGCGCAGCCGGTAATGGGTGACCGCGTCGCGGCCGTCCTCGCGCACCGCCATGCGCAGGCGGTCGCGCGGGTGGCGGTCGATCGGCGCATTGGCGGTGCCGCCGGAGACCAGCGGCCCGGCCACCACCGCCAGGTACTGGCGGTGCACGTCGCGCGCCGACAGCTGCGCCACCAGCGAGGTGTGCGCCGGCAGGGTCCGCGCCACCACCATGGCGCCGCTGGTGTCCTTGTCCAGGCGGTGCACGATGCCGGCGCGCGGCAGCGACGCCAGCGACGGATCGAAGTACAGCAGGGCGTTGACCAGGGTGCCGCTGGGGTTGCCGGCGCCCGGATGTACGACCAGCCCGGCCGGCTTGTTCAGCACGATGACCTGGTCGTCCTCGTACAGCACCTCCAGCGGGATGTCCTCCGGCAGCGCATGGGTCTGGGTCTCCAGCACCGCATGCAGGCTGGCGATCTCACCGCCGCGCAGGGCGTCGCGCGGCCGCGCCTGGGCGCCGTCCAGCAGCGCGTCGCCGGACTTGATCCATTCGGCCAGGCGCGAACGCGAGAATTCGGGAAACAGCTCGGCCAGGACCGCGTCGAAGCGGCGGCCGGCGGCGTGATCGGGCACGCGCGCCTGGCGCGGGCCGTCGGAGACGGCGTCCTCAGGGGTGTCCGGGAGGGTATTGGGCATGAAAAGGGCACGGCTACGTCGGAAAGGGAGGGTCACGGCGGCCATAGTCAGTCGCCGGACA
Organism: Xanthomonas sp. SI; assembly: GCF_014236855.1. Classification (NCBI taxonomy): domain Bacteria; kingdom Pseudomonadati; phylum Pseudomonadota; class Gammaproteobacteria; order Lysobacterales; family Lysobacteraceae; genus Xanthomonas; species Xanthomonas sp. SI. The sequence continues at coordinate 1,298,547 of NZ_CP051261.1, read as the reverse complement.
GGCCACTAGGCTATCATCGCCCCTTCGTATTCCTGACGTGTCCTGCCCGAACCCATGATCCGACGCTCCGTCCCGCTCTCCGCGCACGTCCGTTTCATCGCCCTGATGCTGGTCATGGTCGTCGTGGCAACGGGTTGCCACCGCCAGAAGAACAAGAATCCCGAAGAAGGGATGCCGGTGGAACAGCTGTACCAGAAGGCGCACACGCAGATGCAGACCGGCAACTGGGCCGGCGCCGAGGGCAGCTTCAAGCGCCTGATCGCGCAGTACCCCTACGGCCAGTACACCGAACAGGCGATGATCGAGTCCGCCTACGCCCAGTACAAGGCCGGCAAGCACGACGACGCGGTGTCCAGCATCGACCGCTTCATCCGCACCTACCCGACCCACCGCAACATCTCCTACATGTACTACCTGCGCGGGTTGTCCAACTCCAACCGCGACACGGTGTTCCTGCGCCGGGTGTGGTCGCTGGACCCGAGCCGCCGCGACCTGTCCACGCCGCAGCAGGCCTACGCCGACTTCAACATCGTCGCCGAGCGCTATCCGAACAGCCGCTACGCCGCCGACGCGCGCCAGCGCATGATCGCGCTGCGCAACGTGTTCGCCCAGCACGAGCTGGACAACGCGCTGTACTACCTGCGCCGCAACGCCTGGGTGTCGGCCGCCGGCCGCGCCACCTACCTGCTGGAAACCTACCCGCAGAGCGCCTACCAGTACGACGCGGTGGCGGTGCTGGCCGACGCCTACACCCACCTGGGCAACAAGCCGCTGGCCGACGACGCGCGCCGGGTGCTGGAACTCAACGATCCCAAGCATCCGTGGCTGACCGGCCATTGGCCGAAGTACCCGTGGATGATCCGCAAGCTGAACCCGTTCGCCGGCGAGAAGTCCGCCTCCACCGGGCAGTCCAACTCGCAGATGGCCAACTGAGCCAGCCTGCCGGGTGCAAGAAAACAGGGGCCGTGAGGCCCCTTTTTCGTTTGGCCGCCAAGGCATGCCGGCGCGCGGTCGCCGGCCCGGCTGCGCCGCCTGCGTCCAGGCAGGACCGCGGCTGTCCGGGCAGCCGCCAGCGACAGCGGCCTGGACATGCGCCCCCGGCCACTGGCGCAGGCCGACACCAGTGGCGCGATCTGTGGTGCAGCGCCCAGCCGCTGCGCGCCGAGCGCAACCGCCGCTTGCTAGGCTCGACCGACCCACCCGCCGCCGCTGTGTCCCCACGGCACCGCCCGTCGCCACAGCGCTCGCCGGCCCTGCCAGGAGACGCGCCATGCCCCGCTTGTCCGCCCCACTGCTACTCCTGTTAGTCGCACTCGCCGCCGGCGCCCTGCCCGCCGGCGCCGCCGAGCGCAGCGCCGCCGCGCCGGCCATCGTGTTCGGGATCAACGGCCACGACGACCGCCCCGCCTATCCGCTGAGCCAAGCCGAGGCGGTGTTCCAGTTGCTCGACCGGCGCAATCTGCGCAGCTACCGCTTCGACGTGGACCCGCGCAACTTCGCCGTGCTCGACCGGCTGGTGGCGCTGTCGCGCCAGTACCGCATCGCCTTGCGGCCGATGGTGTACCCGATGTCGCGCGAGATCGGCTACCAGCTGGCGCGGCGCTATGCCGCCGACATCAAGCTGTGGGAGATCGGCAACGAGCAGGACTACAGCCGCGACGGCGCGCAGGCGCGCATCGATGCGATGACCGCGATGTACCGCGGCATGAAACAGGCCTCCGACGAACTCGGCGCCGGCCTGGAATTCACCATCAACATCACCGCCTGCAACAGCGACGACCATTCGGCGACCGCGCGCTGCCCCGGCGACCGCCGCGGCTCGCTGTGGTTCCTGGACATGGCCAAGGCCTCGGGTTTCGATTTCGACCACATCAGCTTCCACTACTACCCGTTCCACCACGATCGCGGTTACTGGATGGACCTGTACCTGGGGCAGATGCGCAGCGCGGCGCAGAAGTACGGCGGCAAGGTGTTCTTCAACGAGGTCAACTGCGCCGAGGTCTACGCCGGCAACAGCGACGGCGGCCATGCCGGCGACGGCGCCTGCTACGACAGCGTGGCGCAGATCGTGCGCACGCTGCAGAGCGACTACGCCGACGTGGTCGCCGAGATCAATCTCTACGAACTGCTCGACCAGACCAATCTGCAGGGCGTGGAAAGCCACTTCGGGCTGATGTACGACCTGGCGCGGCCGAAGCCGACGTTGCAGCTGCTGACCGATTTCGCCGATTGAGCGCGCCAGCCGCGCGCTGCCTTCGCGCGCCATGCGCCGCGGCCCGGCTATGCTTGGGCGCATGTTCGAACTGCATCGGGTCACCCGCCGCTACGGCGACGCACTTGCGCTGGACCGGGTCGATCTGCGCATCGCCCCGGGCCGCACCACCGCGCTGATCGGGCCCAGCGGCGCCGGCAAGTCCAGCGTGTTGCGCATGCTGCTCGGGCTGGAATGGCCGGACACCGGCGAGGTGCGCTTCCAAGGCGAACCGCTGCGCCGGGACACCTTGTTGGCGCAGCGCCGCCGCATCGGCTACGTGATCCAGGAAGGCGGGCTGTTCCCGCACCTGAGCGCGCGCGACAACGCCGCCCTGCTTGCGCAGACCCTGGGCTGGGCGCGGCCGCGGATCGACGCGCGGCTGCACGAGCTGGCCTCGCTGTGCCGCCTGCCCGAGGCCTTGCTGGCGCGCTATCCGGCCGAACTGTCAGGCGGCCAGCGCCAGCGCGTGGGCCTGATCCGCGCGCTGCTGCTGGACCCGCCGGTGCTGCTGCTGGACGAACCGCTGGGCGCGCTCGACCCGATCGTGCGCCACGAACTGCAGACGCAGATGCGCGAACTGTTCGCGCTGCTCGGCAAGACCGTGGTGCTGGTGACCCACGACGTCGCAGAGGCCGCCTACCTGGGCGACACTCTGGTGCTGATGCGCAACGGCCGCGTCGTGCAGGAAGGCAGCGTGCGCGAGCTGCTGGATGCGCCCGCGGAGCCGTTCGTCGGCCAGTTCCTGCACGCGCAGCGCACGCTGGAGGATGCGCGGTGATGGCATCGGTGCGGCGCCGCGTTGCCGCGCTGCTCGTGCTCGCGGCGGCGCTCGCCCTGCTCGCCGGCAGCGCTGCGGCGGCGCCGGAGAAGGTGGTGGTTGGCTCGAAGAACTTCACCGAGGCGGTGGTGCTCGGCGAGATCGCCGCTGGCGCCGGACGTCAGGCCGGGGTGGAGGTCGAACACCGGCGCCAGCTCGGCGGCACCCGCATCCTGTGGCGCGCGCTGGAGCAGGGTTCGATCGACGCCTATGCCGAATACACCGGCACCCTGGCGACCGAATTGCTGCAACTGCCCGATGCCGACGATGCCGCGCTGCGCCGCGCCCTGGCCCAGCGCGGCCTGGCGATGAGCGCACCGCTGGGCTTCGACAATACCTACGCGTTCGGCATGCGCCGGCAGCGCGCGCAGGCGCTGGGCATCGTCCGCATTTCCGACCTGGCCGCGCATCCGTCGCTGAAGTTCGGGCTCAGCAACGAGTTCGTGTCGCGCGCCGACGGCTGGCCGGGGGTGCGCGATGCCTATCGGCTATCGCAGACGCCGACTGGGCTGGACCACGACCTGGCCTACCGCGCGCTGGACAGCGGCGCGATCGACCTCACCGACCTGTACAGCACCGACGCCGAGATTCCGGCACACGACCTGCTGGTGCTGCAGGACGACCGCCGCTACTTTCCGCGCTACGCCGCGGTGTTCCTGTATCGCAGCGACTTGGCGCAGCGCGCGCCGCGGTTCGTGCAGGCGCTGGATGGCCTGGGCGGACGCATCGACGCGGCGACGATGCAGCGGCTCAATGCCGAGGCGAAGCTGGACAAGCGTGCCGAAAGCGCGATCGCCGCGCACTGGCTGGGCATCGCCGCGCCGGCGCAGGACACCAGGCTGACGCGCCTGCTGCAACGCACGCGCGAACACCTGGCGCTGGTCGGCCTGTCGCTGGGCCTGGCCCTGCTGGTGGCGCTGCCGCTGGGCATCGTGGCGGCGTATCGGCCGCGGCTCGGCCAGGTCGTGCTGTCGTTGACCGGGGTATTGCAGACGCTGCCGTCGCTGGCGGTGTTCGTGTTCATGATCCCGCTGTTCGGCATCGGCGCCAAACCGGCGATCGCCGCGCTGTTCCTGTACAGCCTGCTGCCGATCGTGCGCAACACCCATGCCGGCCTGACCGGCATCGCCCGCGAGTTGCGCGAGACCGCCGCAGCGATCGGCCTGCCGCCGGGCACCCGGCTGTGGCGGATCGAGTTGCCGCTGGCCTTGCGCACCATCCTGGCCGGGATCAAGACCGCGGCAGTGATCAACGTCGGCACCGCCACCCTGGGCGCGCTGATCGGCGCCGGCGGCTACGGCCAGCCCATCCTCACCGGCATCCGCCTGGACGATATCGGCCTGATCCTGGAAGGCGCGGTGCCGGCGGCGGCGCTGGCGCTGCTGGTGCAGGCGTTGTTCGAGGGCCTGGAGCGCTGGCTGACCCCGCGCGGTCTGCGCCTGGCGGCGCGCCGCTGAAGCCGGCGCGTCCAGGCCGCCGCTCATCGGCGCGGCAGGGCAAGCGATCTGCGCTCAGCCCATCGATCGCACCGCGGTGCCGGCCAACGCTCGGCTTCGGAACCCGTCGGGACTAAAGTCCCTCCCACAGTGCACCCACCCGACTAGTCGCAAGTTCCTGTAGGAGCGGCTTCAGCCGCAACGAACGAAGTTGGAACCCGTGTGGTTTTGGCTATCTGTCGGGGCTGAAGCCCCTCCTACAAGTGCATCATCAGGCACCGCAGTCCCTGTAGGAGCGGCTTCAGCCGCGACGAACGAAGTGACAGACCTGCCCAGGCCGGTCACTGTCGGGGCTGAAAAACCTCCCCCCAGTGCACCCCAGCAAGCCCACCGCAAACTCCCTGTGGGAGCGACTTCAGTCGCGACGAGCGAAGTCGGAACCCGCGTGGTTTCGGCTATCTGTCGGGGCTGAAGCCCCTCCTACAAGTGCATCATCAGGCACCGCAGTCCCTGTAGGAGCGGCTTCAGCCGCGACGAACGAAGTGACAGACCTGCCCAGGCCGGTCACTGTCGGGGCTGAAAAACCTTCACCCCAGTGCAACCCAACAAGCCCACCGCAAACTCCCTGTGGGAGCGACTTCAGTCGCGACGAACGAAGTCGGAACTCGCGTGGTTTCGGCTATCTGTCGGGGCTGAAGCCCCTCCTACAGTGCACCCAGCAGGCTAGCCAAAAGTTCTTCCAGGAACGATCAAGCCACCGCTCACCCGCGCGCCGCAGCAACCATCTCCCGCGCCAGCCCACGCATCGCCTCCGGCGTCAGCTGCAGGTACGGCGCGATGCGCAACGCACCGTGGCGATGCGTACAGATCACCTGCGCGCGCTGCAGCCAGGGCAGCAACCCCTGCATTGCCGCTGCAGGCGGACGCAGCGCGCCAAGGTGCGGCGCATGCCCAGGCACGGTCCAATCGCCAGCACCCTGCGCCTGCAACTCATCCTCGAACGCCGCGCCGAGTTCGCCCAGCCGCGCCGCGATCCGCGCCGGCTGCCAGTGCTGCAGCTGCTGCAGCGCCGCAGTGGCCATCGCCAGCCGCAGCGGCTCGGCCACGCCGCCGGCATCGAAGCGGCGCGCGCCGGTGCGGAACGGCGGCGGCGCCTCGACCGGGAAATTCCAGTCGGCGCCGGGATCGCGGGCCTGCCAATGGTGTTCGATCGGCACGCCGTGCGCGCGCCAGTGCGGCGCCGCCCACAACCAAGCCAGCCCCATCGGCCCCAGCAGCCACTTGTGCCCGACCGCCACCACGAAATCCGGCCGCCACGCCGCCAGCCGCGCCGGCAGCACGCCCAGGCTCTGGCTCAGGTCCAGCACCAGCGCCGCACCCGCCGCATGCACGCGCGCGGCGATGCGGTCCAGGTCCAGCAGCGCGCCGTCGCGCCAGTAGGCATTGGGCAGTGTCGCAATGCGCACCCGCGGCTCCGCGTCCAAGGCCGCCAGCACCGCTTCGGTCCAGTCCTGTTGCGGCCCGCGCCGCACCACCGCCAGGTGCGCCCCGGTCTCGGCGCAGCGCTGCTGCCACAGCAACAGGTTCGACGGGAACTGGCCGTCGAGCAGCAGCACCGCCTCGCCGGCGGCCAACGGCAATTGCCGCGCTGCGGTGGCCAGGCCGTAGGCGGCCGAGGGCAGCATCGCCACGCCGTCGACGTCGCCTTCGAACAGCGTGGCGGCGGCCAGGCCGCGCAGGGTCTCGATCTGCCCGCGCCAAGCGTCGAAGGACAGCGTCCACGGCGCGATCGAATCGGCCAGCGCCGCCTGTCCGGCGGCAAGCACGCTGGCCAGCCGCGGGCCCTTGCTGGCGGTATCCAGATAGCGCACTCCCTCGGGGAGAACGAAGGCGTGCGCCGCCTCGGCAAGATCGAGCACGCCGGCCGGCGCGGCGGCGCCGGCCACGGATGCTGGCATGAATGCGTGGGATGGGTCTGGCGTGGACATGTGCGGTCGGGCCGGTTGGCGCGATCGGGAGAAGGAGGCTCCCATCGCATGAACAGGCGCTAGCGTAACGCGACGTTCCACTACGCATGACGGCATGTTCACGGTCTTCCCCTAAGCTTGCCCGATGCAAGCGACCTCCTCGGCGGCATCCCCCTCGCCCGCAGCGTCCAGCGTGCCGCTGGCGACGCGTTTCCGCAGCGTGCGCCAGCGCACCAGCCTGCTCGCCGCGCCGCTGAGCGAGGAAGACGCGATGGTGCAGAGCATGGACGACGCCAGTCCGGCGAAATGGCATCTGGCGCATACCACCTGGTTCTTCGAACGCTTCGTGCTGGCCGCCGACGCCGGCTACCGCGCGATCGATCCGCAGTGGGACTATCTGTTCAACAGCTACTACCAGAGCGTCGGCCCGATGCATGCGCGGCCGCGCCGCGGCGTGCTGTCGCGCCCGTCCATGGCGCAGGTACGCGACTACCGCGCCGAGGTCGAGGCGCGGGTGCTGGCGCGGCTGCAGGCCGGCGACCTGTCGGCGCAGACGCTGCAGGTGCTGGAACTGGGCCTGCACCACGAGCAGCAGCATCAGGAGCTGCTGCTGACCGACATCAAGCACGCGTTCTGGAGCAATCCGCTGGCCCCGGCCTATCGCGACGACCTGGCCATGGCGCAGGCGCCGGCGCGAACCCTGCGCTGGATCCAGCGCGACGAGCAGCTGTGCGAGATCGGCGCGCCCGGCTGGCCGGCGCACGCGGCCTTCGCCTATGACAACGAGTCTCCGCGGCACCGCGTGCTGGTGCCGGCGCATGCGCTGGCCAGCCGTCCGGTGAGCAATGCCGAGTACGCGCAGTTCATCGCTGACGGCGGCTACCGCAACGTCGCCCTGTGGCTCAGCGATGGCTGGGCGCGGCGCAACGCCGAGGACTGGCAGCGGCCGCTGTACTGGCATGCCGACGGCGTGCGCGAGTTCACCCTGGGCGGCTGGCGCGAGCGCGATCCGCATGCGCCGGTCTGCCACATCAGCCTGTTCGAAGCCGACGCCTACGCACGCTGGGCCGGCGCCCGGCTGCCGACCGAAGCCGAATGGGAACAGGCCGCTACCGGCGTGGCCATCGACGGCAATTTCGTCGATGCCGACGCGCTGCATCCGCAGTCCGCCGCGCAGGGCGAGGCCGGCCTGCAGCAGTTGTTCGGCGATGTCTGGGAATGGACCGGCAGCGCCTATCTGGCCTACCCCGGCTTCCGCCCGTGGTCGGGCGCGCTGGGCGAATACAACGGCAAATTCATGAACGCGCAGTGGGTGTTGCGTGGCGGCAGCTGCGCGACGCCGCACGACCACATCCGCGCCAGCTACCGCAACTTCTTTCCCTCCGATGCGCGCTGGCAATTCGCCGGCGTCCGCCTGGCCAAGGATCCCGCATGAACGCTGCGACCGCCCGCGCACTGACCGAAGCCGCGCTCACCGACCTGCATCCGCAGCCCGACGACATCGCCGCCGACGCGATCGCCGGGCTGTCGCGCAGCCCGAAGCAATTGCCGTCCAAATATTTCTACGACGCCGAAGGCTCGCGCCTGTTCGAAGCGATCACCCGCCAGCCCGAGTACTACCTGACCCGCACCGAGCTGGCCCTGCTGGAAGCGCGGATGCCGTCGATCGCGCAAGCGGTGGGGTCCGGCGCGCACGTGGTGGAGCTGGGCAGCGGCAGCGGGCGCAAGACCGAATTGCTGCTGGAAGGCCTGCGCGAGCCGGTGGCCTACACCCCGATCGAGATCTCGCGCGACATGCTGATGTCCAGCACTGCGCGCCTGGCCGAGCGCTTCCCGCGCATCCAGATGCTGCCGGTCTGCGCCGACTTCACCGCGCCGGTGGCGCTGCCGGCGCCGCAGCGCAGCGCGCGCCGCACCCTGGTGTTCTTCCCCGGCTCCACGCTGGGCAACTTCACCCGCGACGACGGCATCCAGCTGCTGCGCTCGATGCGCGAGACCATGCACCACGACGGCTGCGCGCTGATCGGCATCGATCTGGACAAGGATCCTGCGGTGTTGGAAGCGGCCTACAACGATGCGGCCGGCGTCACCGCCGAGTTCACCTTGAATCTGCTGCGCCGCCTCAACCGCGAGATCGGCAGCGATTTCGACCTGGCGCAGTTCCGCCACCGCGCGGTGTATGCGCGCGAGCGCCAGCGCATCGAGACCTTCCTGGTCAGCCAGCGCGCGCAACAGGTGCACGTGGCCGGGCACCGCTTCGACTTCGCCGCCGGCGAAGCGATGCAGGTCGAATACAGCCACAAGTACAGCGACCAGAGCTTCGGCGAAATGGCCGCAGCCGCCGGCCTGCGCGTCAGCCACGGCTGGAACGCGCAGGACGATGCGTTCGGGTTGCGGTTGTTGCAGGCGGTGTGATTAAAGCCGGGACTGGGGACTCGGAAAGCGGCGAATCCCAGATGCGGATGCTGCCGCGGCCCGCTCCTGTAGGAGCGGCTTCAGCCGCGACCCACACCCATCCATCCTGGAAACTGCAACGCAGCGCCGCAAGACCGCGACGTCGTCCTCCGCCTACGCCTGATACCCATTGGTGATCGGATAACGCCGTTCGCGGCCGAACGCGCGGCGCGACACCTTCGGTCCCGGCGCGGCCTGGTGCCGCTTCCATTCGGTGATGCGCACCAGCCGCACCACGTGATCGACCACCTCCGCGGCGTAGCCGGCGGCGACGATCTCGTCGCGCGATTCCTCCTGGTCGACATAGCGATACAGGATGCCGTCGAGCACGTCGTACGGCGGCAGCGAATCCTGGTCGGTCTGGTTGGCGCGCAGTTCCGCCGACGGCGGCCGCGCGATCACCGCCGGCGGGATCACCGGCGCGCCGCCGACCGTGTTGCGCCATTTCGCCAGCCCGAACACCTCGGTCTTGTACAGGTCCTTCAGCGGCGCATAGCCGCCGCACATGTCGCCGTAGATAGTGGCGTAGCCGACCGCGTACTCGCTCTTGTTGCCGGTGGTCAGCAGCAGCCCGCCGAACTTGTTGGCCAGCGCCATCAGGATCACGCCGCGGCTGCGCGACTGCAGGTTCTCTTCGGTGACATCGGGCTGGGTGCCTGCGAACAACGGACCCAGCGCCTGCAGCAGGCCCTCGAACGCCGGCTCGATCGCCACCGTCTCCAGCTTCACCCCCAGCGCGCGGCACTGCTCGTCGGCCAGGTCGTTGGACATGTCCGCCGTGTAGCGCGACGGCAGCCGCACCGCGGTGACGTTGTCCGCGCCCAGCGCGTCCACCGCCATCGCCAGCACCAGCGCCGAATCGATGCCGCCGGACAGGCCCAGCCACACCTTGGAAAAGCGGTTCTTGCCGCAGTAGTCGCGCAGCCCACGCACCACCGCGCGCCAGGCCAGCGCGTCCATGCTCTCGTCGCCGTCGTCGATCCAGCGCAAGGGAGTGAACGCACGCGTCTGCGTCGCGTAGTCCACCACCAGCCATTGGTCGGTGAACGCCGCCGCGGCCGGATGCACGCTGCCGTCGCCGTCGGCGACCACCGAGGCGCCGTCGAACACCAGCGCATCCTGGCCGCCAACGACGTTGAGATAGGCCAGCGCCACGCCGGTCTCGCGGGTGCGCTCGGCCAGCAGCGCGTCGCGCTGCGCATGCTTGCCGCGCTCGTAGGGGGAGGCGTTGGGCACCAGCACCAGTTCGGCGCCGTGGCGTGCGGTATCGGCCAGCGGCTCGGGGAACCACAGGTCCTCGCAGATCACCAGGCCGACCTGGGTGCCCTTGACCTCGAACACGCAGCTGCCGCCGTCCGGATCGACATCGAAATAGCGGCGCTCGTCGAACACCGCGTAGTTGGGCAGTTCGCGCTTGCGGTAGGTGGTTTCGATCTGCCCGCCGCGCAGCACGCTGGCCGCGTTGTAGACCACGCTGCCGGCGCTCTGCGGCCAGCCGACCACCGCCACGATGCCGTGCACGCGCACCGCGATGCGCTGCACCGCCAGTTCGCAATCGGCAAGGAAGCCGGGCCGCAGCAACAGGTCCTCCGGCGGATAGCCGCTGACTGCCAGCTCCGGAAACAGCACGATGTCGGCGCCGTACTCGTCGCGCGCTTCGTCGATCATCGCGATGATGCGATCGGTGTTCTGGGCCACGGCGCCGACCGGAAAATCGAACTGGGCCATGGCGATGCGAAGGGAAGAAGACATGGGCAACCTTGCAGAAGCGGGAGGGGGAAAAGCGCGGCGGTCGCGCCGATGCCAGCCGCCGACGGCGCAGCGCCAGCAGCAGCGGAGCCGACACATGCGCACGACGGCATGCGCAGTGTAGCGCCGCACCGCGGCCGACGATCCGGCTCGCCCATCTCACGCTATGCCCTTCGCCGGAGGGGTGCGCTGCGGGAGGGATTTCAGTCCCGACTGGCTCCGAAGCCTGCCGCTGACAGACTCCGCGTCGCGACTGAAGTCGCTCCCACAAGGAGCGGCATGTCGCGCATTGCCTCATCCGTTGCCGCGACTGCCAGCCCGCGCACGGCGCCGCCGGCGCCAACGCCGCCATAGCGCCACCACGCTCGCGAGCAGCGCCAGCGCGACGATGCCCAGGGTCGCCATGCGCGCGGCCACGCCGTGCTGGAACACCACCTCTTTGCCCTCGCCGTCGAGCGTATAGGCGACCACGTAATCGCCCATCGTGCCCATGCCCTCGCGGCCGCCGGCGGCGATCACCACGTACTGTTTGCCGCCCACCGCATAGACCGACGGTGTGGCCTGGCCGCCGGCCGGCAGCTTGGCATCCCACAGGGTATTGCCGCTGGCGCTGTCGAGCGCGCGCAGGCGCGAGTCGGCGGCCGCGGCGATGAAGGTCAGGCCGCTGGCGGTGGTCACCGCGCCGCCGAGCAGTGGCGTGCCCACGTCCAGCGGCAACCACGGCAACTTCTCTTCCAGCGTGCCGAGCGGGCGTTCCCAGGCGATCTTGCGCGTGCGCAGGTCCACCGCGACCAGCCGCCCCCACGGCGGCTTGACGCAGGGAATGCCGCGCGACGAGGCCAGCATGCCGCGGCGCATGTAGTACGGCGTGCCTTGCATGTCGTTGAACTGCTGGTCGGGATGCCGCGCGTGATCGGCCTCGCTGAAACGTTCGCGCGGGATCAGCGCCACCTGCATCGGCAGGTCCGACACCGGCATGATCGCCAGCTGGCGCTGCGGGTCCACCGCGATGCCGCCCCAGTTCACCCCGCCAGCCCAGCCCGGCAGCGCGATCGTGCCGCGCACGCTGGGCGGGGTGAACAGACCTTCCGAACGCAGCCCGGCGATCAGCGCCTCGCACTCGCGGCGCGCGCCCGGTGTCGCCCCCCAGGCATCGGCGGCGGTCAACGGCGTGTGCCGGGCCAGGCGCAGCGCCGGCTCGGGCATCGGCTGGGTCGGCGAGATGCGCTCGCCAGGCACGTCGGTGGCCGGCACCGGCACTTCGCTGATCGGGAACACCGGGCTGCCGTCGCGGCGGTCAAAGGCGAACAGGAAACCGGTCTTGGTCGCCTGCAGCACCGCCTCGCGCGGCCCCTGCGCGGTCTGCACCGTGGTCAGTACCGGCTGCGAGGCCAGGTCGTAGTCCCACAGGTCGTGATGCACCAGTTGCTGCGCCCACACCCGGCGGCCGCTGTGCAGGTCCAGCGCCACCAGCGAATTCGCATCGCGGTTGTCGCCGAGCCGCTCGCCGCCGTAGTAGTCGGGACTGGCCGAGCCGGTCGGCACGTACACCAGCCCCAGCGTCGGATCCACCGCCAGCGGCGCCCAGGCATTGCCGCCACCGACCGTGGCGGCCTGCTGCGGCTGCCAGCCGGCCGCGGCCGCGGCGGCCGGATCGCGCGGCACCGGATCCCAGCGCCACAGTTCGCGGCCGCTGCGCGCGTCGTAGCCGCGCACCACGCCCTGCTCCAGCGCATGCCCGCGGTTGTCGCCAATCGAGCTGCCCACCACCAGCACGTCGCCGGCCACCACCGGCGGCGAGGTCACCGCATAGTTGGCCCAGGCGTCGCCGGGCGCATCGTGCACGTCGATCCCGGTGTGCAGGTCGATCGTCCCGCCACTGCCAAACCCGGCGCAAGGCCGGCCGTCGACCGCGTCCAGCGCGATCAGCCGCGCATCCAGGGTGCCGAACACGATGCGCTCGCGGCACGCCCGTGACGCGGCCTGCGTGTCGCGCCAGAAACTCACCCCGCGCGAGGCCGGATCGCTGTAGTGCTTGCCGCGCGACACCTTGGCGTCGAACGACCACAGTTCGCGGCCGCTGGCCGCATCCAGCGCGAAGGCGATGCCGGTGCCGGTGACCAGGTACATGCGCCCGTCCAGCACCAGCGGATTGGCCTCGAAGCGGCGCCGTTCCGGATCCGGCAGGCCCGCGCCGAGTTCGCCGGTGCGGAACGACCAGGCGATGCGCAGCCGTCCCACGTTGTCCGGGGTGATCTGGGTCAGCGGCGAATGCTGGCCGCCGCCGGGCGCGCCGGCATAGCTGGGCCAGTCGCCCGGCGCCGCCGCACAGATCCCGCCGACGCCGAGCGCCAGTCCCGCCCCACACACTGCCGTTCGCCATCCGCTGATCACCATGCCGTTCCCGTCGCATCCGAAGTGCCGAGCAGTATCGGCAACACCCGCTCGTCCGCAGCGGCAGAGGGAGCACCCGGGTCGTCCCGGTGACCGGTGGTGGCCCGGCAGGGACGAATGGCAAGGCGGAAAGACCGGGTACTCGACTCACGCGCGCCGGCGGCCACGATCCGACCGCTGCTTACCGGCCGGGGTTCGAAACAGAAGTGACGGTGCGGTTGCTTCGTCCACGGCCAGGATCGCAGGCTAGGGCAGCTCATGGAGCCCATCGCACGCCATGGTGCGTCGGTCCGACGCCAGGCCGTGTATCACGCCGGCCACCTTCAATGGACAGAGGGCGGATCCAGTGCAGCCTCCAGTACTGGCGCCAGTTGCAGAACATAGTTCGCGTTGAGATGTTGGCCATCCCGATACAACAGCAAGCCGTTGCGCTCGGCCGAGCAGGTCTGCACTGGGCAGACCGCGTCTCCCAGATCGACCAGTCGCACCGCTGGATGGCCTGCGACAGCGGCCTGCAGCCGCGCGATGAGCGCGCTCGGCCGAGCCTGCCGCAACGGCACGCTGCATTCCTGCGCCAAGTTCCCGTGCTCTCCGCGATGCGCCAATGCGCACTGCGGGCCGTCGAACGGCAAAAGCGGCGTCGGCGCGAGCAGGATGGTGCGCTCCGAAGCGCCCTCGATCCGCGTCAGGAACCGGCGCGTCCCGCGCTCCCAATCCGCCGGATCGATCGCATAGGCAGCCGAAGAGCCCAGCACCAGCAATGTCGGCTGCCGCTCGTGCAGATACGCCACCACGCGATCCCGCCAACGCTCGCACTCGATGTAGCGTCGGTTGATCCGAGGATAGACAAATGGGTGATCGATCATCGGACACGACGACTTGGTCAGAACTACGAGGTTCCAGCCGCGCGCACGGGCGATGCTCTCCAACGCGGTCGACCATTGCGCCGCTACGCTGTCGCCCGCCAGCACCACGACCGGAGCGTCTTCGGACGTGGCACGAACCAGGGAGCAAGGGACGAGGCGGTCGGCATGGAACCATTCGTCACAGCCGGGCTGTCGGTACAGCGCCGGTGTGGTGAGGGTCGTCAGCAAGGCCTGGTTCCGCGTATCCGGTTGCTCAGGCACGAACGCCGCCTGCTCCCACACCATCGTCGCATAGGCCAACAGTGCCGATACCAGCAAGCCCGCCAGCACCCAAGTGGTTCCCTGGCCTCGTTCCATCATGCGAACGCGCTGTTCGACGAATCTCCAACTAAGCCAGGCGGGAACCAGCGACAGCGCCGCGGCTGCGAGCCCGACCGATGGAGTGCGGCCGACCAACGAAAATCCCAGGACCAGAACAGGCCAGTGCCAGAGATACCAGCTGTACGACAAACGACCGAGGAATCGCAGCGGTTTCACGTCCAGCCAAGCGTCCCGCCAGCCTTCCGGGCCGTTCAGCAACAGCAACGCAGCGGCCACCGTGGGCAACAGCGCCCACGCCCCCGGATACGAGATCCGATCCGGTGCCAGCCAGAGTGCGGCAACGACCAGCAGCATGCAGCCGACGGCACGAGCGGCATGGATCCGCCGCAGCGAAAGACGCGCCTGGCCGACAGAAAGCTGGACTCCCGCACCCAACGCCAATTGCCAAAGGCGACACGGCATCTGGTAATAGGCATGCAACGGCGCCAGCGCGGTAGCCGCTACCGTCAACACGAAACCCAGCACCACCAGCGTCCAGACCAGCGTCGTCGCGCCACGCCAGCGTCCGAGCTTCCAGGCAAGGCCGATGAGCGCGGGCCAGATCAGGTAGAACTGCTCCTCGGCGCTCAGCGACCAGGTATGCAGATAGAGATTGGCTTCGGTCCCTTGATCGAAATAGCCGGAATCGGCACCCGCGAAAAATATGTTCGACGCCCACAGTGCGGCCCAGCGCGCGGCTTCGGCTTGCGCACCCCAACTGCTCCTAGGCAGCAACCAGAGCGCAAGCGCCGCACTCGCCAGAAGCATGACGCCGAATGCCGGAAGCAACCGTCTGATGCGGCGTGCATAGAACTGCCGGACATCAATGCTGCCGGTCGCCTGCGATTCCTGCTGCAACAAGCCGGTGATGAGAAAGCCGGAGATGACGAAGAAGACATCCACGCCCACGTAGCCGCCAGGCAGAAAGAGAAGCTTGGCGTGGGCCAGCACCACCATCAGCACCGCGATGCCGCGTAGACCTTCGATCTCGTTACGGAACCTCACCCCTGCCCGCCCCCTTTTGACTCCGGACATAAGAAGGCCCGCACGAGGGCGGGCCTTCTGACTGCTACATCCAGACTTCGAATTACTTCACCAGCGAAGCGATCGCCGCGCCCAGGTCGCCCGGCGAGCGGACGGTCTTGACGCCAGCGGCTTCCATCGCCGCGAACTTGCCGGCAGCGGTGCCCGAACCGCCCGAGGCGATCGCACCGGCGTGGCCCATGCGCTTGCCCGGAGGGGCCGAGGCGCCGGCGATGAAACCGACCACCGGCTTCTTGACGTGGGCCTTGATGTACTCGGCACCGGCTTCCTCGGCGTCGCCGCCGATCTCGCCGACCATGATGATGCCCTGGGTCTGCGGGTCTTCGTTGAACAGCTTGAGGCAGTCGACGAAGTTCAGGCCGTTGATCGGATCGCCGCCGATGCCGATGACGGTGGACTGGCCCAGGCCGGCAGCGGTGGTCTGCTTCACGGCTTCATAGGTCAGCGTGCCCGAGCGCGACACGATGCCGATCTTGCCCGGCATGTGGATGTGGCCCGGCATGATGCCGATCTTGCACTCGCCCGGGGTGATCACGCCGGGGCAGTTCGGCCCGATCAGGGTCACGTCCGGGTGCGACTTCAGCACGTTCTTGACCCGCAGCATGTCCAGCACCGGGATGCCTTCGGTGATGCAGACGATGACCTTGATGCCGGCCGAGGCCGCTTCCAGGATCGCGTCGGCCGCGAACGGCGGCGGCACGTAGATCACCGACGCGTCGGCGCCGGTGGCGTCGACCGCTTCGCGCACGGTGTTGAACACCGGCAGGTTGATGTGGGTGGTGCCGCCCTTGCCCGGGGTCACGCCGCCGACCACCTGGGTGCCGTACTCGACCATCTGGGTCGCGTGGAAAGTCCCCTGCTGGCCGGTGAAGCCCTGCACGATGACCTTAGTATTCTTGTTGATCAAAACAGACATGAATTCTTCCTAGTCTCGTGGGTTCAGGCAGCGACAGCTGCGACGACCTTCTTGGCGCCATCGTTGATGTCGTCGGCCGGGGTGATGGCCAGGCCGGATTCGGCCAGCAGCTTCTTGCCTGCCTCGACGTTGGTGCCTTCCAGACGCACCACCACCGGCACCTTGACGTCCACTTCCTTGACCGCGGCGATGATGCCCTCGGCGATCATGTCGCAGCGCACGATGCCGCCGAAGATGTTGACGAAGATCGCCTTGACCTTGTCCGAGGACAGGATCAGCTTGAACGCCTCGGTCACTCGCTCCTTGGTGGCGCCGCCGCCGACATCCAGGAAGTTGGCCGGCGAACCGCCATTGAGCGCGATCACGTCCATGGTGGCCATGGCCAGACCGGCGCCGTTGACCATGCAGCCGATGTTGCCGTCCATGGTCACGTAGTTCAGGTCGTACTCGCTGGCGCGCACTTCGGCCTCGTCTTCCTGGGTCTTGTCGCGCATGGCGGCCAGATCCTTGTGGCGGAAGGTGGCGTTGTCGTCGGAGTTGACCTTGCCGTCGAGCGCGTACAGGTCGCCGCTGTCCAGGATCGCCAGCGGGTTCAGTTCGACCAGCGCCAGGTCCTTTTCGTTGAACAGGGTGTACAGGCCACCCATGATCTTGGCCAGCTGGTTGGCCTGCTTGGCGTTGAGGCCGAGCTTGAAGCCGATCTCGCGCGCCTGGTAGGGCTGCAGGCCTTCGACGAAGTTCACGTTGAGGGTCTGGATCTTCTCGGGGGTCTCGGCTGCGACCTGCTCGATGTCCACGCCGCCTTCCGACGAGGCGATGTAGGTGATCGACTGGGTGCCGCGGTCCACCAGCACCGACAGGTACAGTTCCTTGGCGATCTCGCCGGCCTCGGTGACCAGCACCAGGCTGATCGGCAGGGCCACGCCAGCGGACTGGTAGGTTTCCATCGAGGTGCCGAGCATCTTGGCCGCAGCGGCCTTGACGTCGTCGGTGGTCTTGCAGAACTTCACGCCGCCGGCCTTGCCGCGGCCGCCCGCGTGGATCTGGGCCTTGACCATCCAGGGGCCATTGCCCAAGGCATTGGCCGCTTCGACGGCTTCTTCGGGCGTGGACGCGACGCGTCCGGCCGGGACCGGGATGCCGTAGTCGGCAAACAGTTGTTTCGCCTGGTATTCGTGGAAATTCATGCGTCACCGTGGGAAGAGGAACGACCGTCCCGCAGCGATCCGGGCCTGGAAGGGCAGCCGGAATGGTACGGACGGGCCGCATATTGTGGCTGACCCTGGGCGGCGGCGCAAAAGCGCCGGTCCGGGCGCCGCCGCGGACGGCCCTGCGGACCTGGCCCGGCGAGGTCGCAACACGGCTCGGGCGGTAGTTAGCAGCCCGTCCCCGGCCATGCGCCGGCCGCCACCGGCGCGCCCCTGCCATCGCATTCCCCGGCGCGACGCCTATACTCGCGCCGTCCGTCGCCTGGCTGGAGTCCGGCTTGCCCACAAGCGCCTCGCTCATCGACCGCATCGAATCCATCCCGCGCCGCGAGCTGTATTTCTTCGCGCTGTACCGGGTGCTGGTGGCCGGACTGATCGCCGCGCTGGTGTTCAGCCCGTTGAGCGTGCTGGTCGGCGCGCCGCGCTTCCCGCAATTGGCGGTCGGGCTGGCCGGCGCCTACCTGCTGGTGGCGCTGCTGCTCCTGCTGTGGGGCCGCAACGAACGCCACCTGATCCCGATCGTGTTCTGCAGCGCGACCGCGGACATCGCCGCGGCCACCCTGGCCGCGCACGCGCTGCCGGCGGCCAGCGCCGGCATCGCGATGATGCTGCTGTTCAATGTCGCCGCCGCGGCGATGCTGCTGCCGTTGCGCTACGGCTTCGGCGTCGCCCTGACCGCGGCCGCGGCGACCCTGCTGGAGTACCTGTGGACCTCGCTGGACGGCGGCGAGAGCACCCGCAGCCTGGCCGAACTGGCCATGTTCGCCACCAGCTACCTGGCGGTGTCCTACATCTGCTACCAGATCGGGCAGCGCGCGCGCAGCAGCCAGACGCTGGCCGACCGGCGCGGCGCCGAAGTGGCAAATCTCTACGAAATCAACGAGTTGATCATCCGCCGCATGCGCACCGGGGTGCTGGTGGTGGACGCGCAGAACCGCGTCACCCTGGCCAACGAGGCCGCCTCGGCCCTGCTCGGCGATGCCGACGGCAACAGCGCCAGCGGCCGCCTGGACCTGCTCAGCGCCGCGCCGGAGCTGGGCAGGCGGCTGCAACGCTGGCGCAACGGCTGGAACCAGGAAGAGACCCCGCTGCAGCTGTCGCCGGACCAGCCCGAGGTGCAGCCGCGCTTCGCCCGGCTGCTGATGGAAGGCGACCTGACCCTGGTGTTCCTGGACGATGCGACGGTGGTGTCGCGGCGCGCCGAATCGCTGACCCTGTCGGCGCTGGGCCGCTTCTCGGCCAGCCTGGCGCACGAGATCCGCAACCCGCTGGCCGCGATCAGCTACGCCTCGCAGCTGCTCGAGGAGTCGCCGGCGATCGGCGATGCCGACCGCCGCCTGCTGCAGATCATCCACATGCAGTGCCAGCGCACCAACGGCATCGTCGAGAGCGTGCTGGGGCTGGCCCGGCGCGAGCGCTCCAATCCGGAGAACCTGGATCTGGGCGTGTTCGTGCGCCGCTTCGTCCTCGAATACCGGCAGACCCTGTCGATCGAGACCGACAGCCTGGAAGCGATCCTCGCCCCGCAGCCGGTGCACGCGCTGGTCGATCCCAAGCACCTGCACCAGATCCTCAGCGCGCTGGTGCACAACGCGCTCAAGTACGGCCGGGTGATGGAGGAACCGGCGCGGGTGCGGCTGCGCGTGGCGATGCAGGAACGCAACGCCATCGTCGATGTCATGGACCGCGGCCCCGGCATTCCCGAGACGGTCGCCGCGCAGCTGTTCCGCCCGTTCTTCACCACCTCCGAGCACGGCACCGGGCTGGGCCTGTATATCGCCCGCGAACTGTGCCGGGCCAACCAGGCGCGCCTGGAATACGTCCCGGTGCCGGCCGGCGGCGCCTGCTTCCGCGTAGTCCTGCCTGGTCCGCACACCATGCTCTCCGGTTGAGACGCACGTCGCCGAGACCCTGCCGCGTCGATAATTTGGCGCTACCCCCGCACCTGGGCTATCTTTTCCGCACATGAACGAAACCCGAAGCGCCCTGGTCGTCGACGACGAACGCGACATCCGCGAGCTGCTGGTGCTGACCCTGGGCAGGATGGGGCTGCGCATCAGCACCGCCGCCAACCTCGCCGAAGCCCGCGAACTGCTGGCCAGCAATCCCTACGACCTGTGCATCACCGACATGCGCCTGCCCGACGGCAACGGCATCGAGCTAGTCAGCGAGATCGCCCGCCACTACCCGCGCACGCCGGTGGCGATGATCACCGCCTTCGGCAGCATGGACCTGGCGGTGGAAGCGCTGAAGGCCGGCGCCTTCGACTTCGTCAGCAAGCCGGTGGACATCCACGTGCTGCGCGGCCTGGTCAGGCACGCGCTGGAACTCAACAACAGCGAACGCGCCGCGCCGCCGGCGCCGCCGCCGGAACAGGCCAGCCGCCTGCTCGGCGCCTCGGCGGCGATGGACGTGCTGCGCGCCACCATCGCCAAGGTCGCGCGCAGCCAGGCGCCGGTCTACATCCTCGGCGAGTCCGGGGTCGGCAAGGAACTGGTCGCACGTACCATCCACGAACAGGGCGCGCGCGCGGCCGGGCCGTTCGTGCCGGTCAACTGCGGCGCGATCCCGGCCGAACTGATGGAAAGCGAGTTCTTCGGCCACAAGAAAGGCAGCTTCACCGGCGCCCATGCCGACCAGGCCGGTCTGTTCCAGGCCGCGCACGGCGGCACCCTGTTCCTGGACGAAGTCGCCGAGCTGCCGCTGCCGATGCAGGTCAAGCTGCTGCGCGCGATCCAGGAGAAGTCGGTGCGCCCGGTCGGTGCCTCGATCGAAGTGCCGACCGACGTGCGCATCCTCTCGGCCACGCACAAGGACCTGGCCGACCTGGTCGCCGACGGCCGCTTCCGCCACGACCTGTACTACCGCATCAACGTGATCGAACTGCGCGTGCCGCCGCTGCGCGACCGCGGCGGCGACCTGCCGCAACTGGCCGCGGCGATCCTGGCGCGGCTGGCCAAGAGCCACGGCCGGGTCACCCCGCTGCTGTCGCCGTCGGCGCTGGACGCGCTGAACCGCTACGCCTTCCCCGGCAACGTGCGCGAACTGGAGAACATCCTCGAGCGCGCCCTGGCGATGGCCGAAGACGACCAGATCAGCGCCGCCGATCTGCACCTGCCGCAGCCCGGCAACAGCGCCCGCGCCGCCGCCGAAGCCGCCCCCGCGCTGCCGCCCGGCGTGGTCGACATCGACCCGACCTCCTCCGCCCTGCCCTCCTACATCGAGCAACTCGAGCGCGCCGCGATCCAGAAGGCGCTGGAAGAGAACCGCTGGAACAAGACCCGCACCGCGGCGCAGCTCGGCATCACGTTTCGTGCGCTGCGCTACAAGCTCAAGAAGTTGGGGATGGAGTAGGGAAGCCGGGAATAGAGAATGGGGAATGGAGAATCGGAAAAGCCTGCCTGCGCTTCTCCCATTCCCTAGTCCCGATTCCCTATTCCCGGCCTTTCAGTCCTTGGTAACGCGATTGATCTCGGCCAGGCTGGTGATGCCGGCGCGCGCCTTGATCAGCGCCGACTGGCGCAGGTCCTTGACCCCGATCTTCTGCGCCGCGTCGGCGATGTCCATCGCGTTGCCGCCCTGCAGCACGATCGCCGCGATCTCGTCGTTCATCGGCATTACCTGGTAGATGCCGGTGCGGCCCTTGTAGCCCTCGGTGCACTCGTCGCAGCCCACCGCCTCATACAATTGGATGCCGGCGGCGATTTCGGCCTCGGTGAAGCCTTCCTTCAACAGCGCGTTCTCCGGCATGGCCGGGGCCAGCCGCTTGCAGTTGTTGCACAGCCGCCGCGCCAGGCGCTGCGCGATCACCAGCGTCACCGAGCTGGTGATGTTGTACGGCGCGATGCCCATGTTCATCAGGCGCGCGATGGTCTGCGGCGCGTCGTTGGTGTGCAGCGTGGACAGCACCATGTGGCCGGTCTGCGCCGCCTTGATCGCGATCTCGGCGGTTTCCAGGTCGCGGATTTCGCCGACCATGATGATGTCCGGATCCTGGCGCAGGAACGAGCGCAGCGCCACGGCGAAGGTCATGCCGCGCTTGTTGTTCTGCTGCACCTGGTTGACCCCGGGCAGGCGGATTTCGACCGGATCTTCGGCGGTGGAGATGTTGCGGGTATCGTCGTTGAGGATGCCCAGCGCGGTGTACAGCGATACCGTCTTGCCCGAACCGGTCGGACCGGTCACCAGCACCATGCCGTAGGGCTTGTGGATCGCGTCCAGGAACAGCTTCTGCTGCTCCGGCTCATAGCCGAGCTTGTCGATGCCCAGCTTGGCCGCGCTGCCGTCGAGGATACGCAGCACGATCTTCTCGCCGAACAGGGTCGGCAGCGTACTGACGCGGAAGTCGATCTGCTTGCTCTTGGACAGATTGAGCTTGATGCGCCCGTCCTGCGGCACGCGCTTCTCGGCGATGTCCAACTGCGACATCACCTTCAACCGCGCCGCGATGCGCTGGTTGAGCTTGACCGGCGCCTTGGCCACGCTCTTGAGCAGGCCATCGATGCGCAGGCGCACCCGGTAATCGTCCTCGTATGGCTCGAAATGGATATCCGAGGCGCCGCGGCGGATCGCATCGACCAGCATCTTGTTCACGAACTTGACCACGGGCGTATCGTCGCCCTTGGCATCGACGCCGGTATCGCCGCCGCTGCCCATGTCTTCGTCGCCAGCACCGACTTCGAGGTTATCCATACCCTCGTCGTCGCCGCCCAGGCTGTTGCCGATCGCATCGTTGCTCGCCTGCCACTGCTCCAGCGTGCGCCGGATCTGGTCCTCGTCGACCAGGATCGGCTCCACCGTCAGATTGGTATGGAACTTGATGTCGTCCAGCGCCCGGGTCTGGGTCGGATTGCTGACCCCGACGAACAGCCGGTTGCCGCGCTTGAACAGCGGCAGCACCTGGTGCTTTTGCAGCAACTCCTCGCTGACCAGCTTCATCGCGTTCTGGCTGGCATCGAACACCGACACGTCCAGCAGCGGCATCCCGAACTCGACGGCATTGGCGGCGGCCAGCTGCGCCGCGGTGACCAGCTTCTTGTCCGAAAACCATTGCGGCAGCGGGATCTTGGCCTCGGCGGCATGCGCCATGGCGGTGCGCGCGACCGCTTCCTCCAGCGCGCCGTCCTGAACCAGGCGGCGCGCGATGCCGGTGATGCCGACCAGGTTGGCCGAGACAGCTGCGTTCATGTGAAAAGCCCCCATTCTTACCGACCAAAGATACTTCAATTCCAACGCAACCGCCTCTGGCGCAGCTACACAGCCGGCGTTGCCGCCACACGCCATGAATCCGGCCGCGACTGCGATTAACATAGCGAACGGGGAACTAGGGGTCGACCTTTGGACAAGATCAGCATCATCCTGCCGGCCAAGAACGAGGTGGCCGGCCTGTCGCGTACGCTGCCCCGGCTGCGTGAGGAAATGCCGGATGCCGAGATCATCGTGGTCGACGACGGCTCTACCGATGCGACCGCGCAGGTGGCGCGCGACCAGGGCGCCCGGGTCATCGGCAGCCCCTACTCGATGGGTAACGGCGCTGCGATCAAACGCGGCGCACGGGCCGCTACCGGCAACATCCTCGTGTTCATGGATGCTGACGGCCAACACGATCCCGGCGATATCCAGAAACTGCTCGCTGTGCTTGGCCAGGGCTACGACATGGTCGTCGGCGCACGCGACAGCAGCGGCCAGGCCAGCGTGCATCGCGGCCTCGCCAACCGCTTCTACAACTGGCTGGCGAGCCGCATGACCGGCTTCGAAGTGAAGGACCTCACCTCAGGCTTTCGCGCCGTCCGCGCTGACAGGTTTCGCGAATTCCTGCACCTGCTCCCGAATGGGTTCAGTTACCCCACCACCAGCACGATGGCGTTCTTTCGAAGCGCCTATCCGGTCGCCTACGTGCCGATCCCCGTCGCGAAGCGCGTCGGTAACGGCAGTCATATCCGCCCCATGAAGGACGGCATCCGCTTCCTGCTGATCATCTTCAAGATCGCCACGCTGTATTCGCCGCTGAAGCTGTTCGTCCCGGTCTCGATGGCGTTCTTCGCCCTTGGACTCACCTACTATGGCTACACCTTCGCGACGATGCACCGATTCACCAATATGAGCACCCTGTTGTTCAGTGCGGCGGTGATCATTTTTCTGATCGGCCTAATTTCCGAGCAGATTACCAATCTGACGTATAGACGCGACGCCTGAGCATGCACTCGCAGTGCTTTTTGCCTATGGTTGAAACGCCTTTCATAGATCCCTTTTCATCGGCAACGACTGCTCGGCAATTCGAGCCTAGGAATATAGATTGGCAGCATGCACACGCCCTGGCGCTAGACATGTTGTACCGACCGAGAAGGGTGAACATTGCTGCTGCAGATGCGCCAACCCGCCAGATGGACATTTGCGCACCGCCAGCTCCGAAGGATGGTCTTAAGGCCTACCGACCATGACAAAACCCTGCACCGTCGTGATCATCACCTCATCCTTTCCGACTTCGGGTGACGGAAGCGAAGCAGCCGGCGCATTTGTTGCTGACTTCGCCATTGAACTAGGCAAGTTAGTGAACGTGCGCGTCGTAGCACCAGGCCCCAAAAAAACCAAAGAACTATGGTGCGAAAGTATCGAAATCTTTCGTTACCCCACCCCCGAGCGTCCTCTATCAACCCTCAACCCATTGAATCCCGCTGACGCATGGAGGATTGCAAATGTGATGCGTGCTGGATATTTGGCGACCGAGGCGGCATTGGATGAGGGATGTGTGCAACATATTCTAGCGCTTTGGGCGCTGCCTTGTGGAGAATGGGCCAGATCCTGCGCGCAAAAATACGGAGTCAACTACTCTGTATGGACGCTGGGAAGTGACATATGGAGCCTGGGACGTATACCAATAGTTAGATCTTTCCTGCGCAAAGTACTCAGAAACGCCAAACACTGTTGGTCTGACGGATTGAAACTGGCTCACGATACCGAAGCCATAGCTGGGCGAGAAGTTCACCTATTGCCCAGCACACGGCGCACCTCTCGTAGCCGTAACCAGCCACTTAGCGAATGCCCGCCATACAGCCTGCTTTTCCTAGGCCGCTGGCATCCCAACAAGGGAATCGACCTTCTTTTTGAAGCCATTGACCTATTGACCGAGAATCAATGGAAGAGAATCAAAAAAATTCGGATTTGCGGTGGAGGCCCCCTGCAAAGGGAAGTCGAATCCAACATAAGGAGGCTGAGCGAAGCAGGCCGGCCCGTGCTTCTGAGCGGCTTCCTTGATCGCGAGTCAGCAGAGGAGGCAATAATCGATGCTGACTGGCTACTCATCCCATCAAGAATAGAGAGCATTCCAGTGGTCTTTTCCGATGCAATGAAACTAAAATGTCCAGTAATAGCCACACCCGTAGGCGATCTCCCTGCTCTTTTGCAGGGCAAAACTGGCGGGGTGGTTGCCAAGGATCTGAGCGCAAAGTCTTTCCATAAGGCCATGGAAGCTGCATTGCTTTCATCCCCTTATGATCTTTCGTCTGGAATTCGGGAACTCGCGGCCCAATTCGACATCTCCGACATTGCCGCGAAAGTGTACAGTTCGCTGGTGACTAATGACTGATCGACGCAGCCGCTGGCGATGGCTATTTGCTCCGCTCGCACTTGCCTCAATGATGTGGGCTGGCTGGCTGCTATGGGATTCACTTCCATCGCTGAGCAAGAGCATTCCGCGCCTGCGAATCGGCTGGCTGTCCCTAGCATTGATAGGAGTGCCAATATCCAGCTATTTGGCATTCGAGGGATTCCACACTCTGTTCAGGGAGATGCGACAAAATCTCTATAAGCGTACGACGTTGGCACATCTCTACTTTACCGGCCAACTGATGAAGCACCTCCCCGGACGCGTCTGGGGTATCGCCTATCAATCGGGCACAGGAACATCAGCCACTCTTGCGGAGTGGATCAGTGTCAACGCGACCTACATGGCATTAACTACAGCTTTCGCTATATGGATCTCTATTACGGTAGTCGGCACGATGCTCCATTGGTGGCTTGGACTCGCGTTGCTCGGCACAGGGTCGGTTATATATGCGTACTGCTGGCATCCCCGCCCCATTAATGCGGCACTTGATCTAGCAAGACGAATACCGAGCCGAGCCGTAGCCCGCCTATGCGATGCACTAAGGCCGTTCGCTACAGCCTCTGCGCGGCTAAAAGGGGAGGTTTGGGCCTGGCTCACTGCAAGCTGGCTAGTCTATTTGTTGGCGTGGTCTGCCTATGGTGTCGCTTGGCCCGGTCTAACCGCCGTCGATGGAATATGGTTGTGCGGCATATATACTGCCGCATGGTTCGTCGGGTACATCAGCCTGATAACTCCCTCTGGAATTGGCGTTCGAGAACTGATGTTCGTGCTGATGGCCAGTCACTTCCCTTCCGATGCGGTCGCTGGCCTAGCTGTCCTAGGGCGGATATCACTATTGATAGCAGACATTTCACTCGGATTGATCTTCGCGCCGTATCGGGTGCGCTCATGAGTGCCGACCGTGCAAACGTCCCAGCGTTTGACGACCATGGGAACAACTTAGCAGACCCCCATGATCGACTCGGAAGAAAAAGTGACTACATTCAACTATTACAGCAGCGGGCACTTGAGAAGTATTTGAAGCCTGGAACTGGCTACGCGTTGGACGTAGGGTGCGGACTAGGCCGGATGGGTGAAGCCCTGGGAAGAATCGGCTACAGCGTAGTTGGCCTAGATCCATCTTTACGCATACTCCGTGCGATGCCTGAGAAATCAAGATATGCAGGGATCCTCAATGCCTCGCTTCCTCAGCTTCCGTTCCGTGACGAATCATTCGATTTGGTCTGCCTTTTTGGAGTCGCGCGCATGACGCTCCTTTTAGGCAAGGCTGATATCTGCCGCAGCGCCCCCAGATTGGTCAAGCCTGGAGGACAGTTGGCGGTCATTGACAACCTTAAGGTTGGTGATGGGCGCTACCTCCAAGAGCCATGGTTCGACGAGACCTTTGCTCGTAACGGGCTGCGAAGAGTGCTAAAGCTACCGATCCGCAATAGCCGATGGCCGGTAGTCTATCTAATTCGATATGGGCTCATCCCAACACATTGGCTTGCGGCGATCGCAGAGTGGGAATTGAAGCGCATGGCAAAGAAGCGCATGCCATCTCGGCTTAGTTACTACAATTATCTTTTCATCTATGAAAAATCGTGATCTCCCCGTGCCCGAACTTCTGATTATAAGTGGAGGATCAGAGATTGTTGGGCTAGCCTTGGCTGAAGCAGCCCATATCGCAGGGAGAAACTATGCGGTTTTCTCTCTAGTGCCTCACAGCCTATTAAAAAATGCGCCTGGCTGTATCGACTTCATGGACCTCTCGCCTCTGTTAGAAGACTGGAACGCACTCCAAGACGGTTTCCTTAAGGCGCTAATGCACGCAACCGCTCTGGCGGGAGAAAAGCTACCCATCTTTCCTACGGAAGATGGCGGACTTCGCCTGCTAAACGAATGCCGAGATGATGTCCTGAGATATGGCGAGTTTTCGCGAGCTCGAGCCCTAAAAATGGGAGGACTCGACAAAGCAGAACTAGTCGAATTTTCACTGAAGCATTGCGCAAGCGACTATCTCGCCACTTCAATCGTGCTGGATGGCCCCGAGCAGGCGATCCTTGCCCTAGAAAAACTCGGGCCGGACGCCATCTTCAAGCCGGCCTTAAAGCCTATACACATGGACTTGTCTCCGCTTGGCGGAGGCGGTACGAAAGTAGTTACAAGGCAAGACCACAAGGAAAATGCGTCTTCTATAGTCAATCGCCTCACCAGAGCATGGTCAGTTAGCGAACGTTGGATTGCACAACCTCGTCTCGTCACAGGGTCAAGTCAAGAGCGAAGCGTCTGCGCAGTTCGTGATACCAATGGTTACGTCCACGCCAACCAAGTAG
The DNA here is from genome assembly GCF_014236855.1 of Xanthomonas sp. SI. NCBI lineage: Bacteria > Pseudomonadati > Pseudomonadota > Gammaproteobacteria > Lysobacterales > Lysobacteraceae > Xanthomonas > Xanthomonas sp. SI. The sequence continues at coordinate 1,271,161 of NZ_CP051261.1, read as the reverse complement.
TTGAAAAGGCCAAGCATCCCGCAATGGGGGGAACGGCTTATTGGGTCTCCACCGAAGAAACGACAGATCTTCTTTCCCCGGCAAGCAATCTTATGGAAGCACTGGAAATAGTAGGTATCTGCGAGCTCGCGCATCTACCAGACGGGAGCGGGAAACCGCATATGATTGAGTTAAACACCAGGCCATGGCTACAAATCGGCCTGATTGAAAGTGCCGGAGTTCCGATTTTGGACAAAGCAATCTTGGCTTTGCGCGGAAAAAGCTTACCGAAAGAATCAACTTCCGCCAAGAATCATCAATGGGTCCAAATTGAACGATTTCTAATGGCACTCATTACCGGAAGTTGCCCACCGGCGCTCGCATTACAGATCCTAGGCTCGCTCACCAAAGCGTCAACCACAATAGCCGGCTTTGGAACCTCATCTCCCGGAATAAAACAACGACTGATCCGAGGCCATCTTCGCAGGATCTTCAGAACTACATCAAAATAGAATGCACTGCGTCAATAACACGACCAACATCCCCATGCGTAAGCTTTGGAGAAAGGGGAAGACTGACAGTATTGCGCCCTATCTCCATGGCGTTCGGCCACGCCTCAGGCTTCCAACCAAATCGCCCCTGATAATATGGGTGCTCAGGAACCGAAAGATAATGCACGCCAGTGCCAATTCTTCTAGCGTTCATTTCCCCCAGGAATGCATCCCGAGATATTCCGCATTTTTTCGGATCGATCATCACCGTAAAGAGATGATAACCGTGCACCGTATTCAGCGCAGGTGGAAGCGGCAAAGTGATCGGCAGATCCGAAAGCTCCTCCATGTATCGGCTCCAAATTAACTGTCGGAGTCGCCAGCTGGGCGCCACCCTTGCCAACTGATGAACTCCAATGGCAGCCTGCAAATCCATCATGTTGTACTTAAAGCCGGCCTCCACTACTTGATAGTGTTTGTACCCATCATCACCAAATCGATGCCAAGCATCTTTACTCATCCCATGCAACGCTAGAACGCGCACCCTAGAAATGGCACTTTCGTTCTTTCCAATAACCATCCCGCCTTCGCCAGTGGTAATATTCTTTGTCGCGTAAAAACTGAAGCAACCAAAGTCACCAAAGGTACCGGCTTTCCGGCCATGGAATTCCGTTTCGATGGCGTGAGCGCAGTCCTCTATCACTATTAACCCATGCCTTTCAGCGACTTTCATGACCTCATCCATCTCGCAAGGCCTGCCGGCAAAATGAACAATCAGGATAGCGCGCGTTCTTGAGGTAATCGCACGTTCAATAGCCTCAGGGGAAATGCACTGCGTCCGCAGGTCTACATCCGCAAGCACCGGAGTGAGCCCCGCATGGATTATCGCGTTGACAGTGGCGCAAAAAGTCAATGGCGTAGTTATCACCTCTGCCCCTGGCTCCAAGCCAGCCGCAATCATGCTGACATGCAGTGCCGCAGTGCATGAGTTAACCGCCGCCACATGAGAAGCATCGACTCCTTTATAGAACGAGAATTCGGATTCGAAGCGAGCAACCCGGGGGCCGGTTCCAAGCCAGCTCGACTTCATGCAAGCAACAACCTCCTCAATCTCTTCCTCTTGGATTAGGGGAGACCCAAAAACGAGAAAATCATTCGCCGCTGTCATTTTATCATCTCAACTGCGTGATTAAGCGCGACACTCATACGCTTGGCCTTGGCCGCACGTCCCTAGTTACTTGGGAAAAGTTACTTCATTTTATTGCGCCGTTGTCGACGGCGACTTGCCAACAGGCAACTCACCCGCTTCAAAGAGCCCAAGCTGTCTACCACGCAAGAAGACTTTCTCAGCTTGCCGCACGTGCCCATCTTTCAACAATCCCGAAAGGACGATATGTGCATAAGCCTTGTCGTTCGTCGAATGATTTAACGCCTCGACAAACATCCTGTCTGCCAGATTCTCATCTCGCAGATATCTCAACGCATAGTCCCCGAACTGGGCATATAGAAACGCTTGTTCTGGCTTTCTGTCCAACAATGCCATATATGCACTGGACAATTTAGAGTCGTCGAGCTGCACGCCCTCATATCGCTGCTTCAGCAATCCACTTACCGCCATCAGTTCTTCAGGCGAGAGCGGCCGACTCCTTACTTTCCGAGTCAGAGTCTCCCACCAAGCATCTTCCACTGGCTGCCCGTGCACAGCCGCCATTAAGATCAAGCCCTGCTCGGCCAGAGGCGAGGACCCAGGCAAGCTCGCAACGCGCTCAAACTGCTGCCTACCCATGCTGTAAAACGGCGAGGTCGGATCACCATTGGCCATGGCGACTAGCAGCGCAGCAAGATCGCTCCCAGCACGAGGGGAGTTCGGATTTATGTCAACCAGTTCATTACGCAGCAAGAGCTCGTTGCCCCAAGTCGCTGAGCGGATCAAAGAAAGGCACGTCACCGTTATTAGTACCGCCCCCAAAGCGACGTACTTGAGTGCGGGACCATCTCGAAGCCGGATTCTGCTGACCAGATCACCGATTGCCAGCAAGACCCCCAGAATAGCGAAATAGTTGCGATGTTCAAATGCCAACTCTAGATTGAGTACATTGCTTGTCAAGAAATGCGCAGAAAAGAACCAAAGAATGCCGAGCGAGAAAAGCGGCATTTTTTTTCGAACAATCCAAGCGGCGGCCAAAAGGCTGAGAAGCAGGGCACCACCCAGCGCAGTCGTTGCGGGAGAGAATAGACCCGTGGACTTCGGATATGCATCATAGTAAAAGGGCAGCCGCGAAGGAATCGGCAGCACTATTTGCCCGAGATACATTGGGATTATTCTAAGCTGACTCAGCAGACGCTCGATCAAGCTGAAGCTACGATTGCTGAAGGCCCCATCCGCGATCGCGGACGGAATTATCCACGCAAAAAACACGATAGCGCCAAGCGTCGCGACCAGAAGATAGAATAGCTTGTAGAACCGGGTTATTCGCGCGTCCTGTGCATCAAAGCACAAGACAGTCAACTCCAGCGCGAGCACGTACAAGGGAAAAAGTGCAGCCGTCTCTTTTGAGGCCAAACCTACTCCGGCGACCATGGCCGAAAGCAATACAAACCAGCTACCGCTCCCACCTTCAATCTGCCGGCGACGGCCAGCAACGTACAATATCAATCCGGCAAGCACGAATGTAAGCGAAAGAATTTCCATTCGCTGCACGACGTAGAGAACAGTCGACACCTGCAGCGGATGTATTGCCCAAAAAATAGCCACTACCGCGCAAAACACAACACTATTATGTCGACTTAGCGACCGGGCCTTCACGAGGCTCAAAAGTAAAGCAAACACTAAAAGCGCATTAATGCCGTGAATGACCACTCCGGTTAGCTTGTAGGCCCAGGGGTCATCGCCAGAGAAATAGTAATTTATTGCAAAACTCACAGTAGCTAGCGGCCTGCCTATTTTCCCTGGCTCGTACGCCTTGGCTGCCTCGATCAAACTCGACAAATCCAAACGCTGCGCGTGAATTCTGGCATTGGTTACAATATTCGAGTAGTCATCAAAAACAAAAGGGCCAGAAAGACCTGGCCAGTACACAAGCATGGCTGCCAATGCAACGATCACGCCCATCGGCCAAAAAAGCCATCCAGAACCACTCTTTTCAAGAATTATTTTAGGCATTATTTACCTATCCAGAACCATTTCGACGCGCGAGTGAGCCACGTTAGCTGCAACCATCGGGCCGATAGCTTGCTGGCAATCCGCCGGCATCACAAGCCCAATATCCAGAGGCACTACGCAGCAACCTGATGTCTCTGCCTGCGACTCCATCGTTGCCGCGCAAAGTGCACGATATCGATCCCTCGCCAGTCGCCGAAAGCAAGGCCGTTGTCGTAGAGCAGCGCGGTGTGGATGCTTGCAACCCGATATAAGCGGCATCCACGTCTGCAGCGTGTCCTTCATTGAGCGCCAACTCGACGCCCATTTTTCCACCCCTGATTTCGTCGAGCCCTGCCACAACTTGCGATCTGCTCACATACATTGCGTACCCCTGCAACGCGATGGCGGCCAAGATCGCGACGATAGCGACAACAATCATAAGTTCCACCAGAGTGAAACCATGTATTTTTTCTTTTGAAACGCCCATCTCGCTCCCCCCTAGGCTCGATGACGGCTTATCGGTAAAAAAAAAGGCCCCGCCACGGCGGGGCCTTTTTAGGCAACAATTATTACTGCGCGCAGGTGCTGGGACGGTACTTAGCATCCGCAGTGGTGGAACAGGTCCAGTTGCCGGAAGCGTTACGCGTCCAGGCAATCGTGGTGCCGCCCACACCGGCGCCACCAATCATGGTGCAGGTGATGTTGCCGGTGTCGCTCGGGCTGACAGTGATCGCGGAACAACGGCTGGTGGTGTTCTGCAGACCAACGGCGCTGCCCGTGGTGCCAAAACCGCTGCCTTCGTTGATCTTGACTTCGAACTGCGTCTTGCCCGGGGTGATGTCGGACAGGGCCGCGGTGACCTGCGACTTGCGCACGTAGTTCTGGTAGGCCGGCAGCGCGATGGCGGCCAGGATGGCGATGATCGCGACGACGATCATCAGTTCGATCAGGGTAAAGCCCTGCTGCTTCTTCATGGTGAATCCCCTAGAGATGGTGTGTAAGTTGGCAGACACTCGGCCCGCGGAGCTTGCTACCCCTCGAGCGCCGCGCGGCAGAGCGCCACGTGCGGGTGATACAAGCAGGCCGCGTGCCAACTTCCCCACGCGCGCCTTATGTTCCCCAGGAGCCATGATGCCCCATTGAATGCCGTCCGGTATGGGCAAAGAAAGAATTTGCGACGGGCTTTCCTCTCTGCCAGGATGGGTCACAAAGTGACGCACAGCGTCACACCGCCGAAACCTTGATCCTCTGCGCCCGGAGCTCGACTGTCCATTGAGCGCTGATGCCAGACGCCACGGAAACCGATACCATGCCTGGCATGTCCGCCTGGGGATGGCTGGACGGGGAGCACACCTGATGTCCGCAACTCGTAGCGCAGTACCCAAAGAGCCCGTCGCACGCAATACCAGCCAGCAGTTGCCGTTCGTCTGGGAAGGGACGGACAAGCGCGGCGTCAAGATGAAGGGCGAGCAGACCGCCAAGAACGCCAACCTGCTGCGCGCCGAGCTGCGCCGCCAGGGCATCACGCCCTCGGTGGTCAAGCCCAAGCCCAAGCCGCTGTTCGGCTCAGCCGGCAGCAAGATCAGCGCAAAGGACATCGCCTTTTTCAGCCGCCAGATGGCGACGATGATGAAGTCGGGCGTTCCCATCGTGGGGTCGCTGGAAATCATCGGCAGCGGGCACAAGAACCCGCGCATGAAGAAGATGGTGGATCAGGTCCGCACCGACATCGAGGGTGGCTCGTCGCTCTATGAAGCGATCAGCAAGCACCCGATCCAGTTCGACGAGCTTTACCGCAATCTGGTCAAGGCCGGCGAAGGCGCCGGCGTGCTGGAGACCGTGCTGGAGACGGTGGCGACCTATAAGGAAAACATCGAAGCGCTGAAGGGCAAGATCAAGAAGGCGCTGTTCTATCCGGCCATGGTCATGGCGGTGGCGCTGCTTGTGAGTTCGATCCTGCTAGTCTGGGTAGTGCCGCAGTTCGAGGACGTTTTCAAGGGCTTTGGCGCAGAGTTGCCCGCGTTTACCCAAATGATCGTGGCCGCGTCGCGCTTCATGGTCGCCTATTGGTGGATGCTGTTGCTCGTGCTGATAGGCACTATCGTCGGCTTCATCTTCGCCTACAAGCGCTCGCCGTCGATGCAGCACGGCATGGACCGGCTGATCCTGAAAGTGCCGATCATCGGCCAGATCATGCATAACAGCTCCGTAGCGCGCTTCTCGCGGACTCTGGGCGTGACCTTCCGCGCCGGCGTTCCGTTGGTGGAGGCCTTGGACATCGTCGCCGGCGCCACCGGCAACAGCGTCTACGAGAAAGCGGTGTTGCGCATGCGAGACGACGTCTCGGTAGGCTACCCGGTCAACGTAGCGATGAAGCAAACCAACCTGTTTCCGCACATGGTCATCCAGATGACCGCGATCGGCGAAGAGGCCGGTGCGCTGGATGCGATGCTGTTCAAGGTGGCCGAGTACTTCGAGCAGGAAGTGAACAATGCGGTGGATGCGTTGAGCAGCCTGATCGAGCCGCTGATCATGGTGTTCATTGGTACCATCGTCGGCGGCATGGTGATCGGCATGTATCTGCCCATCTTCAAGCTGGCCTCCGTCGTTGGATAAGCATTAATGGCATTTCTCGATCAACACCCCGGCCTCGGCTTTCCCGCCGCGGCGGGGCTGGGCTTGCTGGTAGGCAGTTTCCTCAACGTGGTGATCCTGCGCCTGCCCAAGCGCATGGAGTGGCAGTGGAAGCGCGATTCGCGCGAGATCCTGGAGTTGCCGGACATCTACGATCCGCCGCCGCCCGGGATCGTGGTCGAGCCGTCGCACTGCCCGCACTGCAAGCACAAGCTGTCCTGGTACGAGAACATCCCGCTGTTCAGTTGGCTGGCGCTGCGCGGCAAGTGCCGGCATTGCCATGCACCGATCTCGATCCAGTACCCGCTGGTGGAGATGCTGACCAGCCTGCTGGTGGTCGCCAGCGTCTGGCGCTTCGGCTTCGGTTGGCAGGGGTTCGGCGCGATCGTGTTCAGTTGTTTCCTGGTCGCGATGTCTGGGATCGACCTGCGCACCCGCTTGTTGCCGGACCAGCTGACCCTACCGCTGATGTGGCTGGGCCTGGTCGGCAGCATGGACAATCTGTACATGCCGGCCAAGCCGGCGCTGCTCGGCGCAGCGGTCGGCTATGTGTCGCTGTGGTCGGTGTGGTGGCTGTTCAAGCAGATCACCGGCAAGGAAGGCATGGGCCATGGCGACTTCAAGCTGCTGGCGGCCATCGGCGCCTGGTGCGGGCTGAAAGGCATCCTGCCGACGATCCTGATCTCCTCGCTGGTCGGTGCGGTGCTCGGCTCGATCTGGCTGGCGGCCAAGGGTCGCGACCGGGCCACGCCCATTCCGTTCGGGCCGTATCTGGCCATCGCCGGCTGGATCGTGTTCTTCTGGGGCACGGAAATCATCGACACCTACATGCGCTGGTCCGGGCTGCGCTGAGCGGAGCCACGTCTTGAGCGACTTCATCGTCGGCCTCACCGGCGGCGTGGCCTCCGGCAAGAGCGAACTGAGCCGGCGCTTCGAGGCCAAGGGTATCGTCGTGGCCGACGCCGACGTGACCGCGCGCGCGGTGGTCGCGCCCGGGCATCCGGCGCTGGCGCAGATCGTGATCCGTTTCGGTGCGCAGATCCTGCGCGAGGATGGCAGCCTCGATCGCGCCGCGCTGCGCCAGCGCATCTTCGAAGATCCCGTGGCGCGTCGCGACCTGGAAGCGATCACGCACCCGGCGATTCGTACGCTGATGCAGCAGGCGTGCCGCGAGGCCGCCAGCCCCTATGCCGTGGCGGCGATCCCGCTGTTGGCCGAAGTCGGCGCGCGCGCCGCGTATCCGTGGCTGGACCGGATCGTGGTGGTCGATGCGCCCGAGGCGCTGCAGCATGCGCGCCTGATGCAGCGCGACGGCATCACTGCCGAACTGGCGCAGCGGATGATCGCGGCGCAGGCCACGCGCGCGGCGCGGCTGGCGATCGCCGACGATGTGGTGGTGAACGATGGCGACGCCGAGCGGCTGCAGGATGCGGTGGATGCGGTGGATCGGCGTTATCGCGCATTGGCGGCGGCGAAGATCGCTTAGGCCGTTCCGATCGGTAGGCCTTGCGAGCGTCGGGGCTGAAGCCCCTCCCACAGTGCATCCAGCGAGATGACCGCGAGCGCTTTTGGGAGCGACTTCAGTCGCGACGAGCGAAGCGGTCTACCCGACGGCTTCGGACAAAGTCGGAGCTGATACCCCAAGGCCAATCGGAGTCCTTAGATCTATCTGCATCAAGTGCGGCGGCAGCAAGCCCCCAAGCACGCCGCGGACTGGTCCTGCGAAGCCTACCTCACCCCGCCGCCGGCCTGAACCACAGCGTCGCCACCACGCCCTTGGACACGCCCGGGCGCACGTTGACCTGCCAGCCGTACAGATCGCACAGGCGGCTGACGATCGACAGGCCGATGCCGCCGCCCTGCGAGTGTCCGGCGTGAGTACCGCGATAGCCGCGCTGGAACAGTTTGGCCGCGTCTTCCGCGCTCAGGCCGGGGCCGGAGTCGATCACCTGCACAGCATCGCTCAGCACCCGCACCACCACCTGGCCTTCCTGGGTGTACTTGACCGCGTTGCCGATCAGGTTGCCCAGCGCCACCGACAGCGCCGACTCCGGTGCGTCGATGGTCAGGTTGCGCTCGCCTTCCAGCAACAGTTGCAACGGCTTGCCGCCCAGCTGCGCGCGGTGCGATTCGATCAGCTGCTCGGCGACCTTGGCCACGTTGCTGCTGCCCTGCCCACGCTCGTTGCGCGACAGCAGCAGCAGCGAGCCGATCAGGTCGCTGCATTGCTGTTCGGCGCGCTGGATGCGCTGCAGGCGCTGCAACACCTTCTCGTCGAGATTGGGACGGGTCAGCAGCAGTTCGGTGGCGCCGCGGATCACCGCCAGCGGCGTGCGCAGTTCGTGGCTGACGTCGGCGTTGAACTCGCGGTCGCGCTGCACGACTTCGGTGAGCCGGCCCGAATAGTCGTCCAGCGCCTCGGCCAGCTGGCCGACTTCGTCGTCGGGAAAATGCGGCGCCAGCGGCTTGGGATCGCTGCTGCCGCGGTAGGCGCGCAGCCGCGCAGCCAGATCGGAGACCGGGCGCATCACCCGCGACGCCGACCACCAGCCGATCACCAGCGACAACGCGCTGAACACCAGTACCGACAGGATCAGGGTGCGGTTGAGCTGCACCTCGCCCTGGATGGTCTGGGTCATGTCGTAGGCGAGGAAGAACCAGACGTCCGGGGTCTTGCGCACCGCGACCTTGTAGGAAAACGGCTTGCCCGATTCGTCGCGCCCGGAGACGGTGTGGATGCCGTCGGAGAAGTTGTACCACTCCGGCTGCTCGCGCTTGAGCGCCTCGAAGCGGTCGCTCTTGACCACCCGCCCGACCATCTGCTGCACCGGCATGTCGGGATTCTTCGACGGCTCGGAAAAATACCGGCGCGAATACTCGTCGATGTTGCGGTTCAACACCACTTCGACGAGCTGATTCTCCACCCGCGCGCGCGCCCAGTTGGTGGCGAACGCGAACAGTGCGGTCAGGCCGAAACCCAACAGCACGAAGGACAGGATGATGCGGCTGCGCAGGCGGCGGCGGTAGCGTCCGCGCCGCCGCACCGCCCGCGGCAACTCTCCAGCTTCAGGCATCGGGCGCGGCGATGCGGTAGCCGATGCCGTGGCGAGTCTGGATCATCGGCACCTCGAACGGCTTGTCGACCACCGCGCGCAGGCCGTGGATATGCACGCGCAACGAGTCCGAATCCGGCAGCTCTTCGCCCCACACGCGGGTTTCCAGTTCCTGCCGGGTCACCACCGCGGGCGAGGCCTCCATCAGCGCCTGCAGGATCTTCAGCGCCGTCGGGTTGAGCTGCAGCAGCTTGCCCTGGCGCCGCACTTCCAGCGTGTCCAGGTTGTATTCCAGATCGCCGGTCTCCAGCACGCGGGTGTGCACGCCCTTGCCGCGGCGCGACAGCGCGTTGAGCCGCACTTCCACTTCCTGCAGCGCGAACGGCTTGATCAGGTAGTCGTCGGCACCAGAATCGAAGCCTGCCAACTTGTTGTCCAGAGAGTCGCGGGCAGTGAGCATCAGCACCGGGGTCTGCTTGCGCGCTTCGTTGCGCAGCTTGCGGCACACTTCGATGCCGTCCATGCCCGGCAGGTTGAGGTCGAGCACGATGGCATCGAATTCGTGCACTACCGCCAAATGCAGGCCGGTGACGCCATCGGCGGCGAAATCCACCGTGTGCCCGCGGTCTTCGAGGTAGTCGCCCAGGTTGGCAGCGATATCGCTGTTGTCTTCGATCACTAGAATTCGCACCAACATTTACCCCGTCAGTCGTACTTGCCAGTTGGATTGCGCCGCATCAATTCCTGCGCATCCTCGTTGTCGCGGCGGCGTTCCGCCACGGTCTTGCATTGCGTTGTGGTACGCAGCGATCCGAGGACCGCTTCGCGCCTGCAGATCATCCGGCTGTCCGACGACGCCTTGGACAGCAGCGTATTGACCGTTTCCTGATCGTTGAACAGCACTACCTTGTCTTCCTCGCGCAGCGTATCGACGTCGGGATGGGAATTGAGCACCGTCGCCATGCGCGACAGCGCGGCTTCCACCTTGCTGCGATTTTCTGCACTGAGTTCGGAGTAGGTCTTGCCATCGTCCAACTGCTGGCGAATTGTACTGAGTTGCTGTGCGAACGATTTCTTCACGTTCATGGGCGCCTCACCTTTCGGTGCCGCCGCCGCACTGCACGCAAGCGCCATCCCCAGCATCAAACCGATCACCTTCTTCATCCCCGTCCCCTATGCGATTGGTGGTGTGAATCACAATGTAGCCGCCCCGCGAACGGGGCCGCAAGTTGCGTACGACGCAGGCTCGGGGTTGTGCCGACAGCAATGCCCCGCGCAAAGAAAAAGACCCAAGCGGCAAGGCCGCTTGGGCCGAAAGATATATCCCGATTACCGTTCCTGCTGAGGAGGGCAGAGCTGCGGTCCGAAGAAGCATACGCAGGCAGGAATTAAACCCGTGTTAAGCCAGAACGGAGAGCGGAACATCGCCCTAAGTTGCTGATTTCTTTCGAATCAGACTGGCTTCGAGATGCTCGATGACCTTGCCGGCGATGTCCAGCCCGCAGACCGCCTCGATCCCTTCCAGGCCGGGGGTGGAGTTGACTTCCAGCACCAGCGGGCCGCGCCGCGAGCGGATCAGGTCGACCCCAGCCACGCCCAGGCCCAGGGCCTTGGCCGAGCGCACCGCCACCTCCTGCTCGCCGCGGCTGGCGACCGCCAACTGCGCGCTGCCGCCGACATGCAGGTTGGAGCGGAAGTCCCCTTCCGGCGCCTGCCGGCGCATCGCCGCGACCACCTGATTGCCGACCACGAAGCAGCGCAGGTCGGCCCCTTCGGCCTCGCCGATGAACTCCTGCACCAGGAAATTGGCATACAGGCCGCGCAACGCCTCGACCACCCCGCGCGAGGCGCTGGTCTTCTCGGTGAGGATCACGCCGGTGCCCTGGGTGCCTTCGTTCAACTTCACCACATGCGGCGGCGGGCCCAGCATCGACAGCAGATCGCCGGTGTCGTCGGGGTTGTCGCCGAACACGGTCATCGGCATGTCGATGCCCTTGGCCGCCAGCAACTGGTGCGCGCGCAGCTTGTCGCGGGCGCGCAGGATCGCGTCGGACGGGTTGGGCGTACGTACGCCCATCATCTCCAGCTGGCGCAGCACCGCGGTGCCGTAACGGGTGACGGAGTTGCCGATGCGCGGGATCACCGCGTCGTAGCCGGTGATCGGCTTGCCCTTGTAGTGCATGGTGAAGGCGCCGGCGGCGATGCGCATGTAGCAGCGCAGCGGGTCGAGCACGCGCACCGTATGCCCGCGCTCGCGGCCGGCCTCGACCAGGCGCCGCGTCGAATACAGCTTGGTGTTGCGGGACAGGATGGCGAGCTTCATCGAGGCGCGACGGCGGTGGCTGGCTCGGCATCATACGTTGCGCCGTCGGCGCTGCGGGGCCGGCGCCATGCCGGATAGCTCGCGCGCGAACGTGGCGGCGGCGCGTGACCGGCGTTGGCATGCCCGCTCGGCCGTCGGCATCTGCAGACACGCTGTCCCACAGACGACACGGAACCGCCCCGAAACGTTCACAAAACCGTTGCATCGTGGCGAGCGGGCCGCAAGGCCGTGTGTTGGCTGTCACGCATCGCACGCCGGCCCCAACGCCTCCCCCCATTTTATTGGTGAATTTCGATGACCCCCACCTCCAGATCCTTGCGCCTGCATGCGCTGGTGCTCGCCGTCGCGTCCGCGCTGCCGGCCTTCGCCGCGCTGGCCGAGACCGCATCGGCCGACGCCGATGCCACGGCCACCAACGGCAGCAGCGACGCGACGATGCTCGATGCGATCACCGTGGTGTCCACCGGCACCACCCGCCAGGTGCAGCGCATCACCCGCGAGGACATCGGCATCACCGCGCCCGGCACCAGTGCGCTGAAGGTGCTGGACAAGCTGCCCGGCGTGCAGTTCCAGTCGGCCGATGCGTGGGGTTCCTACGAGTGGTCGACCGCGATCACCCTGCACGGTTTCGACCAGAGCCGCCTCGGCTTCACCCTGGACGGCGTGCCGCTGGGCACCATGAACTACGGCGTCAGCGACGGCCTGCAGGTGACCCGCGCGATCATCTCCGAGAATGTCGGCTCGGTGGAGCTGTCGCAGGGTGCCGGCGCACTGGGCACCGCCTCGAGCAGCAACCTCGGCGGCACCGTGCGCTACTACTCCGACGATCCGGACGCCACGCCGGGCATCCGCTTCAGCCAGACCTTCGGCTCCGATTCCACCCGCCGCACCTACCTGCGCGGCGACATCGGCGACATCAACGGCTTCTCGATGTACACCTCGATCGTGCACGGCGAAGTGGACAAGTGGAAAGGCTACGGCAACAACGAGTACAACCAGGCCAACGTCAAGGCGCTGTACCAGTGGGGCGACGGCAACCGCGTCAGCCTGTTCCTGGACAGCTCCAAGCGCAAGGAATACGACATCATGGACCTGTCGCTGACCTCGCAGAAAGCGCTGGGTTGGAACTGGGACTACCTGATGCCGGACTGGAACAGCGCGGTGCAGATCGCCAACGCGCTCAACGGCAACGGCAGCTACCCGGCGTCGTTGAACGCCCTGCCCGCCGACTACGGCAAGGCCGACGCCACCTACTACTCCGGCGCCGGCCTGCGCGACGACAACCTGGCCGCGCTCAGCGGCGCGTTCAACCTGGGCGGCAACGCCACGCTGAACCTGGCCGGCTACTACCACGACAACAATGGCGAAGGTCAATGGACCACGCCGTACCTGGCGTCCTCGGCCACGGTACCGCTGTCGATGCGCACCACCGACTATCGCCTCAACCGGCATGGCGTCACCGCGTCGCTGAACTTCACCGTCGCCGGCAACGAGATCGAGATCGGCGGCTGGTACCAGAACGCCAAGACCGTGCAGGAGCGCAATTACTTCCTGCTCGATGGCCCGTTCACCGATCTGTTCTACTTCAACAAGGCCGGCACCCGGTTCGAGCGCGGTTTCTCCCAGCACTACGAAACCGACACGCGCATGTTCTACGCGCAGGACACGCTGCGCCTGCTCGACGACCGCCTGACCGTGAACTTCGGCGCCAAGAAGCTGCAGGTGGACACCACCTCGCAGTCGCTGGTGCCGACCACCTCGTACGCGGTCGGCGAGATCAAGGCCGATTCGGATCTGCTGCCGCAGGTGGGCGTGAACTACAAGCTCGACGAGCACCAGGAAATCTACGCGTCCTACAACAAGAACATGGCCGGCTTCGGCTTCACTCCGTTCCAGGAATCGCAGGCGGCGTTCGATGCGATCAAGAGCTCGCTGGAGCCGGAGACCGCGCAGACCTACGAACTGGGCTACCGCGTGCGCGGCGACGCCATCGAGGCATCGCTGGCGCTGTACCACACCACCTTCGACGACCGCCTGCTGGTGACTTCGCCGTGCACCGCGATCCAGACCTGCGCGGCCACGCTCAACAACGTCGGCTCGGTACGTAGCCAGGGCGCCGATCTGGCGGTGATGTGGCGTCCGATCGCGCAGCTGCGCTGGCTCAACTCGCTGTCCTACGACGACTCCACCTACCAGGACGACTACCTCAGCGGCGGCGTGGTTGCCACCTCGGGCAAGCGCGTGGTCGGCATTCCGGAATGGATGTTCTCCAGCAGCCTGGCCTACGAAAACGCCGGCTGGCACGCGGCGCTGGACGGCAAGTACACCGGCCGCCGTTACATCAGCTACCTCAACGACTCGTCGGTGCCGAGCTACTGGCGCTTCGACCTGAGCGCGGGCTACGACTTCGGCGAAGTCGGCATGTTCCAGAACCTGGGCCTGAGCGCCAACGTCACCAATCTGCTCGACAAGCGCTACTTCGCCACCGTCGGCACCAACGGCTATGTGGTCTCCGATCCGAACGGCTACAACCAGACGCTGATGGCCGGCGCGCCACGGCAGTTCTTCGTCACCTTCAGCGGCAAGTTCTGAGTTGACGCCTCGCCAGGGAAGGCGATCGCGCCGCCGTTGCGGAAGCAGCGGCGGCGCCTTGCGTTTGAGCGCCGCAAAATCGCACGCATGAAGCCGCCATCTGGCGGCTTTTTCGATTGTGCGTGGTGATGTTGGAGGTCGCGCCGACGGCGACATCGGTCGCGGCTGAAGCCGCTCCTACAAGAGCCCACGCACCGCGCGTTCTTGTAGGAGCGGCTTCAGCCGCGACACAAGGTTTGAAGCGCCGTCTTATTGAAGGGACCGACAGCTAACCGACGACAGCGCGGCCGATCGCCGGATCGCTCATGCTCGGACGGCCCGTCTCGATATGTCCGGCCAGGCGCCGCCGCCACTGCGGCAGGGACGCGCTCGCGATCTCCAGGTCGTACTAGTGATGCTGCGCCGCCAAAGGCAGGCGCAGCACCCACAAGAACTCGGCACTGCGCGCTCTTGTAGGAGCGGCTTCAGCCGCGACACACGGCCTGGCCGCCACCTTCTTATTGATTGGACCGACAGCTAACCGGCGACAGCGCGGCCGATCGCCGGATCACTCATGCTCGGACGGCCGGTCTCGATATGCCCGGCCAGGCGCCGCCGCCACTGCGGCATGGACGCGCTCGCGATCTCCAGGTCGTACCAATGATGCTGCGCCGCCAAGGGAAAACGCAGCAGCTGACGTGCGCCAGCCGCGAGTTGAAGCGCCTGCTCCGCCCTATCGCGATAGCCATCGCGGATCTGCAGCCGGCACGCCTGCGCACCGGCATTGCGCAGCTCCAACAGCAGGCATTGGCTAGCGGCGTCGTAGTCGGCATCGGCCTGCAGCCCCACATCGTTCACGCCATCGCCATGAAACTCGCGCAGGAACCCATTGGGGCCATGCACGCGCAACGCGTAACCGGGATCGGTAGCCGCGCCGCGCCAGTCGCGCGCATCCTGCAACTCGCTGCCCGCCGCGATCGTGTAGAACCACGGGCCGGCGCTGCCGCCATCGGCATAGGCGTTCAGCGCGACGCCGACGCTGCTGCGGTTGACCATGCGCAACGTCGATTGCTGCGGGCCCGCCTGCAAGCGCACGTCGAAATCGTAGGGCAGCGCGCGCGCCGGGCGCTGGCCCGGCTCTTGCACCGGCAAGGCCTGCTGCTCGGGTCGCTTCGGCACCGGCAAGGCCGCGGTCGCGTCGACCCGGGCGATGAAGTCGCGGGTGTCCGGCAAGGCGACGCGGGCGTCGTCGTGCCCGGCGAAATCCAGCGCCGAAGTCAGGTCGCCGGCGATCGCGCGGCGCCACGGACCGATGTTGGGCTCGGCGACGCCGAAGCGGCGCTCCAGGAAACGGATCACCGAGGTGTGGTCGAACACTTGCGAATCGACCCAGCCGCCGCGGCTCCACGGCGACACCACCAGCATCGGCACGCGCGGACCGAGGCCGACCGGAACGCCGCGGTAGTCCTCGCCGCGCAGATCCACATTGCTGGCGCCGATGGCCGGATCGGTCGCCGGCAGCGCCGGCGGCACGTGATCGAAGAAACCGTCGTTCTCGTCGTAGTTGATCAGGAACACGGTCTTGGACCAGACCTCCGGCGAGGCCGCCAGCGTCTCCAGCAGGCGCGCGCTCAGCGATTCGCCATACGCCGGCGTGCCCTGGGGATGCTCGCTGAGCAGGTACGGCGCCACGATCCACGACACCTGCGGCAGGTTGCCGCTGCGCACGTCGCGTTCGAACGCCGCGATCAGGTGCTCGCCGCGCGAGGCCTTGGCGTTGTCCGCGGTGGAACCCGGCACGATCGCGCGGCCGCGCCGGTACAAGGGCGAGTTGCGGTCGAGATTGCGGAAATTGGCGAAGTATGGGTGGCTGTTGTCGCCGTAGTTGTCGAATTCCTGGTAGACCTGCCAGCTGACCCCGGCCTGCTGCAGACGTTCGGAATAAGTGGTCCACGTGTAGCCGGGAAACGCCGGGTTGTCGCGCGCCATGTCGGCGGTCCAGTTGCCGTCGTCGAGGTTGTTCACCGCCTGCTCGCCATCGTTGCCGACGCTCAGGCCGCTGGTGCCGGTGAACATGTACATGCGATTGGGATTGGTGGGGCCGAACAGCGAGGCGTGGTAGCCGTCGCAGATGGTGAAGGCGTCGGCCAGCGCGTAGTAGAACGGCAGGTCCTCGCGCTGGAAATGCCCCATGGTCATCGCCGTCTTCTGCGCGATCCACGCGTCGTGGTGCTTCCAGGTCTCGTGCGAGCCCTTCCAGTGGTGGTCGAGGCCCTCCATCGACTGCGCGCTGCTGGTATTGCCGTTCAGGCGGAACGGCAACACGTAGCGATCGCCGGCGCCAGCCTCGGGCTGGTACCAGACCGGGCGCCCACTGGGTAGCTGCAGCGGTCTTGGATCGTCGAAGCCGCGCACCCCGCGCAGGCAGCCGAAGTAGTGGTCGAACGAGCGGTTCTCCTGCATCAGGATCACCACGTGCTGCACGTCCTGCACGGTGCCGGTGACCCGCGCTGGCGGCACCGCCAGCGCGCTGCGGATGGCGCCGGGCAGCAGCGGCATGACCGCCCCCGCGCCGAGGGCCAGCGATGCACTGGCGAGGAAACGGCGACGACTGTGTTCGACCATGGGGGAGAAACCGGCGACGAGCATGCGCTCACTGACCGGCCAGCGTAGGCGCCGCAGATGAAGCGGGTTTGACAGGCCGCGCCGCGGCGGACGCGCAGGGCAACGACGCGCGCCATGGTCCGGTTATGCTCTTGGCCATCGGCGCATCGTCGGCTTACTGCGCTGGACCGAGACCGGATGAGGGGAACCGAATGGAAGTGGGTGCCCGTACTGCCATCATGTTTGGCGCCATCGCCTGGCTGACAGCGCCGCTCGCAGCAGCGCGATTGGCGCCATGGACGCCAGTAACTGTCGCGTCCGGCGCAGCGTGCTTCGCCGGCACCGATCATCCGGAGACGATGCCATGAGCGATGCCCCCATCATTGCGCCGATACCGCGGCGATCCTTCCTGGCCGCTTCCGGTGCGGCGCTGCTGCTGGCCGCGTTGCCTGGCCGCGCATCGGCGGCCGCGAAGGACGCGCCCGCCATCATCGACACGTGGGCGAAGGCGAACGCCTTCCAGGGCGTGGTCCTGCTCGCCCGCGGCGGCAAGGTCGCCTACGCGCGGCCCTTCGGCATCGTGGACGTGGAAGCGCAGCGGCCGGCGAAGCTCGACGACGTCTACGGCATCGCCTCGATCTCCAAATGGCTCACGACGCTGGCGGTGCTGCGCCTGGTCGAACGGCGCAGGCTCGACCTCGACCGGCCGATCACCGCCTGGCTGCCAGGCTATCGTGCCGACACCGGCGCCCGCATCAACCTGCGGCGCCTGCTGTCCAACAGCAGCGGCCTGACCGAGCAGTACGGCCCAGCCGCCAAGGCCGATCCATCGCTGATGACGCTCGAGCTGCCGGCCGCCGAGGCGGTACGCCGGTTCGCCAGTGCCGACCTCGCGTTCGAGCCGGGCGCGAAGTTCGACTACATCTTCGCCAACTGGATCGTCGTCTACGCCATCGTCGAAGCGATCGCCGACATGCCCTTCGCGGACGCGATCCGCAGCCTGGTCCTGAACCCGCTGGAGCTGCGTAATACCGGCACCGGCGCGGCGATCGCGACCGCGCCGACCACGGTGCCCTCCTATCGGACGCTGTCGCCGCCCGAGCGTCGCACCTACGACCGGCCAGGCTTCATCGCCGCGGCGGGCGGGTATTTCAGCAATGCACAGGACCTGATGCAGGCCGCGCACCGCGTCTACGACAAGGGCTTTCTGTCGCCAGCGTCGCTGCACCAACTCAACACGGTGGAAATGCCGGAGGAATATGCGCTCGGCGGCCGAGTGAAGACGCTGACGCTACAGGGCAAGCGCCGCACCTATGCCTGGGAAACCGGCAACACCGCCGGCTATCGCTCGCTGCTCGCGCACCGCCTGGACACGCGCGAAACGGTGGTGATCCTCAACAACAGCAGCATGTCGCAGCGCCAGCTCGACGAGTTCGCGATCGCTACGCAGTCCTGAGCGCGAGCGCTCGCCAGTTGCGGCGCGCATCCCGCGACACGCCGGAGCACCAGTGTGGAATGCAGGCCGGCTTCCTGTGATCGAGAACGCCTTCGAAAGCACGAGGCGGTGGGCGCTGGCACTGTGCCGCCATTGACGACGTATTCGAGGCCCGTAATCGATGCGGCACGCAGCCAGACCAGGAAAACGCTCAAGCCGCCAGCTTCTCGCGGCCAAGCCGGGCTGCCCACTGGGAAGATCGGGCACGAACAAGCGGATTCGGCTCAAGACATGCGCGATGCGCAGGCCCAGCGCAGGCATTCATCGATCAATACGACCGAGATCCGAGTGCGAAACGAAGTTAGGTTCCAAGGGCGCGCCTGGCAGCGAATTGCGGAGCGCGCAGATTTGCCGAGTGCCTTGCAACGACTGGAGCGGGCGAAGGGAATCGAACCCTCGTCAGTAGCTTGGGAAGCTACAGCTCTACCATTGAGCTACGCCCGCGTCGCCGGTGCAGTCTATTCGGTGGGCCGGCGGTTGCGCAAGAAATCGGTGTGACCCAGCGGCAGCGATGGTGCACCAGCACCCACGCTATCGCAATGCCGATACTTGCAGATGGGATTTTTGTGGGAGCGGCTTCAGCCACGACGCCTTATCGGTAAAGCGTCGCGGCTGAAGCCGCTCCTACAGTGCGGCGTTTTCGATGTCGCTGGGTGTGCTGTCCCCGTCGTGCCCGGCGCATGGCCGGGCACGACAGGCAGCAGCGATGCCGTGCTTAGAAGCTGCCGCCGAAGTTCACGAACAGCGAGGTGTCGTGCGCGCGGCTCTGGCCGGTGGTGGCGGCGATGCCGACATTGCTCTCCAGGCCCCACACCTTGGTCCGCGCGCCCAGCACCACCGAGGCGTAGTTGCGGTCGATGGCCAGGCCCGGCACCGCGTAGGCGCCCAGGTCGGGCATGGTCTGCAGCCACGCGGTGGCCTGCTCGCCCTTCTTGAACTCGTGGTCGTAGGTCGCCTGCAGGTACGGCTTCACCGCGCCGGCGTCGAGGCTGGCCTTCCAGCCGACGCGGCCGACCAGCGACTCGACGTCCTGGTCGTAATAGCCCAGCGCGCTGGAGTTCGGGTTGCTCTCGGTGTAGCCGTCGAGCTTGACCTTCTGCCAGATCGCCGCGGCCACCGGGCCGTGCTTGAACGCGCCCTCGCCGAACTCGTAGCCGCCCTGCAGTGCCGCGGTCAGGTTGCTGCCGTCCGGCGAGCCGTTGTGCTCGATGGTGGCCGCCGCCAGATTGACCTTGCGCTTGACGTCGTAGCTCAGCCAGCTGTAGCTGACCTGCGCGTTGACCCAGGCGTGCTCGCCATACCAGCCGGCGAAGCCGCCCAGGGTGCTGTCGTCCTGGGTGTAGTCGCCGCCGCGGTTGCCGAAGTCGGCATCCACGCGGCCGAAGCCGCCGAAGCCGCCGAACACCCACTCGCCGCGCGACCAGTCCACGCCGAACAGGCCGGCCGGGGCCAGGCCGTCGTACAGGTCGCCGTGCGAATAGCGCTGCATGTCGCC
Organism: Xanthomonas sp. SI; assembly: GCF_014236855.1. Lineage (NCBI taxonomy): Bacteria > Pseudomonadati > Pseudomonadota > Gammaproteobacteria > Lysobacterales > Lysobacteraceae > Xanthomonas > Xanthomonas sp. SI. The sequence continues at coordinate 1,251,374 of NZ_CP051261.1, read as the reverse complement.
GCGCAGGTTGCCCCACCAACGCATGCCGTCCGCTTCCGGGCGGCCATCGACGTGCCAGGCGACCTGGTCGGCGCGCGAGCGGCCGGTGACCTCGGCCGAGTGGCTCAGCACCTGCTGCAGGCGCGGGCCTTCCAGGATCGACAGCGCGTACTGCGCGAGCAGCTCGTGAGTGCGGCCGGTGGGATGGATGCCATCGGCGAACACGTAGCTGTCGGCGGCGTCGGCGCTGACGTAGCTGGTCGGGTTGCAGGTCAGCGACTGCGCGGTGATCTGCGGCTGGCAGGCGGTGCCGGTGGAGTTGCTGAAACCGTAGGTGGACGGGCTGGCGATCACTTCCTGCAACAGGTGGAAGGTATCCACTGGAATCACCTGCAGCCCGGCGCTCTTCAGCCCGGCGAACAGCGCGCTGTTGTAGCTGCCGGCCAGCGCGGTGCCCTGTGCCATCGTCGTGGCGCCGCCGGCGCGGAAGCGCGGGGTGAGGCCGACATCGGGAATGGTGGTGACCATGACGTAGCGTGCGCCGGCGTTCTGCAGGTTGGCGACGATGCCCACCTGCGCGGCCACCGAGTTGCCGATCGTGGCCTGAGCCGGTGCGCCGGCCGCGACCGCGAGCAGGTCGTTGGCGCCGCCCCACACGCTGTACAGCGCGTTCGGGTCGGCCTTGCCGCCGTTGGCGGACAGGTAGTTGCTGGTCTGCGTCGCCAGCGACGGCGCCACGCCCAGCGCGCTGGGGTTGGCCACGCCGACGCGGGCATTGCCGGCCGCGTAGTTGTCGCCGATCTGGCCGTTGCCGTTGGCGTGGCCGTCGGTGTGGTAGTAGTCGGCGATGTACTGCGCCCAGACCCAGTCCGGATTGGTCGTGAACTGGCCGGTCACCGCCTGCGCCGAGGCCGGCAGCAGCGGCCGGTAGTAGCCGGCGTCGGTCAGGCTGTCGCCGAAGAACACGGTGCGGCTATAGGTCTGTTGCGCGAACGCGGGCGCAGCGGCGAGCACGATCGCGGCGGCCAGCAGCGAGCGGAGTGGACGGATGGACGAAGTCATGGATGCCCTCCCGGGCGATAATGAAGGTGACTCGGGGCACGGCCAGAACATACGCAGCCGCATGGCAGGCATGATTTCACCTCTGCCCCTCACGCTCACGTTGCACTGCCGCAATACATCGCGCGCCAGACGGCACGCACTGCACAATGATGACATGAACATCGAATTGAACGGTCAGGTCCGCCCGCTGCAGCCCCACACCACCGTCGCCGCCCTGCTGCTCGAGGAAGGGCTGGCGCAGCGCCGCGTCGCGGTCGAGGTCAACGGCGCGATCGTGCCGCGCGGCGCGCATGCCGAGCACGCGCTGCGCGACGGCGACCGGGTCGAGATCGTGCACGCGCTGGGCGGCGGCTGAATTCCGCGCGGCGTCCGACTCGGCAGCGCCGGGTGCGATGGGCGATAATCCGGCGATGAACGCTCACGCCCCCCACGACGCGCTGGTGATCGCCGGCAAGCCCTACCGTTCGCGCCTGCTCACCGGCACCGGCAAGTTCGCCGATCTGGAACAGACCCGGCAGGCCACCGAGGCCGCCGGCGCCGAAATCGTCACCGTGGCGATCCGCCGCTCCAACATCGGCCAGAACCCGGGCGAACCCAACCTGCTCGACGTGCTGCCGCCGCAGCGCTACACCATCCTGCCCAACACCGCCGGCTGCTACAGCGCCGAGGACGCGGTGCGCACCTGCCGCCTGGCGCGCGAGCTGCTCGACGGCCACAACCTGACCAAGCTGGAAGTGCTGGGCGACCAGCGCACCCTGTTCCCGGACGTGGTGCAGACCCTGAAGGCCGCCGAGATCCTGGTCGCCGACGGCTTCGAGGTGATGGTCTATACCAGCGACGACCCGATCCTGGCCAAGCGCCTGGAAGAGATCGGCTGCGTGGCGGTGATGCCGCTGGCCGCGCCGATCGGCTCCGGGTTGGGCATCCAGAACCGCTACAACCTGCTGGAGATCATCGACAACGCCAAGGTGCCGATCATCGTCGACGCCGGCGTCGGCACCGCCTCGGACGCGGCGATCGCGATGGAACTGGGCTGCGACGGCGTGCTGATGAACACCGCCATCGCCGGCGCGCGCAACCCGGTGCTGATGGCCAGCGCGATGCGCAAGGCGGTCGAGGCCGGGCGCGAGGCATTCCTGGCCGGGCGCATCCCGCGCAAGCGCTACGCCAGCGCGTCGTCGCCGGTCGACGGGCTGATCGGCTGAGGCCGCGCGCATGACCGATCCGTTCTCCAGCGCCGGTGCCAAGACCCCGCCCAAGCCCTTCACCATCGAGGAAGGCCGCCGCCAGGTACGCAGCTTCGTGCTGCGCCAGGGCCGCTTCACGCCTGCCCAGCAGCGCGCGTTCGACGAGCTGTGGCCGCGCTTCGGCCTGGACTACAGCGGCCAGCCGCGCGATCTCGACGCCACCTTCGGCCGCGCCGCGCGCAAGGTGCTGGAGATCGGCTTCGGCAACGGCGAGGCGCTGCGCTTCGCCGCGCGCCACGATCCGGCCCGCGACTACATCGGCATCGAAGTGCATGCGCCCGGCGTGGGTCGCGTGTTGAACGCGCTGGCCGCCGACGGCAGCGAGCACGTGCGCCTGTACCACCACGACGCGGTGGAAGTGCTGGAGCACGAGATCGCCGACGGCGCGCTCGACGAAGTGCGCATCTATTTCCCCGACCCGTGGCACAAGAAACGCCACAACAAGCGCCGCCTGCTGCAGCCGGCCTTCGCCGCGCTGCTGGTGCGCAAGCTGCGCGACGGCGGCCGCCTGCACGCGGCCACCGACTGGGCCGACTACGCCGAGCAGATGTGGGACGTGCTCGATGCCACCACCGGCCTGGTCAACCGCGCCGGTCCGCGCGGCCATGTGCCGCGCCCGGACTGGCGCCCGCAGACCCATTTCGAGACCCGCGGCCAGAAGCTGGGCCATGGGGTGTGGGATTTGCTTTACGACCGGGAATCGGGAACGGGGAATCGGGAATCGGAACAGCAACCGCCCCCGGCATCCGCGTAGCGCCAGCCTGCGTCAGACCATCGCTTCTGCCATTCTCCATTCTCGATTCCCCATTCCCGGCCCCGCATGGACACCGCGCTGACGCTGACCACCGATATGAAGCTCGTGCTCGGGCTGGTCGGCTTCACGATGGCGATGTTCGTGTTCGAGCGCATCCGCGCCGACGTGGTCGCGCTGGTGGTGCTGGTGGTGCTCGGCGTCACCGGGCTGATCGCCCCGGAAGAGCTGTTCAGCGGCTTCTCCGGCAACGCGGTGATGAGCATCATCGCCACCACCATCCTCGGCGCCGGGCTGGAGCGCACCGGCGCGCTGAACCGGCTGGCGTCGTGGCTGCTGCGCCGCGCGCACGGCGTGGAAGAGCGGCTGATGCTGCTGACCACCGGCATCGCCGGGCTCAATTCCTCGTTCATGCAGAACCCCTCGGTGATGGCGCTGTACCTGCCGGTGGCCTCGCGCCTGGCCGCGCGCACCGGGCTGACCCTGCAGCGGCTGCTGCTGCCGATCGCCGCGGCGATCGTGATGGGCGGCGCGCTGACCATGGTCGGCAACTCGCCGCTGATCCTGCTCAACGACCTGCTGCAGTCGGCCAACAACAACCTGCCCTCGGGCATGGCCACGATCGAGCCGCTGCGCATGTTCGCGCCGCTGCCGATCGGCGTGGCGCTGCTGCTGGCCTCGCTGATCTACTTCCGCGTGCGCGGCGACCGCACGCTGATGGAAGAAGAACAGCTGATCAACAACGGGGTCACCCCGGCGCGCACCGAGAGCTACTTCGCGCGCACCTACGGCATCGAAGGCGACGTGTTCGAGCTGATCGTCAGCGCCGACAGCCCGCTGGTCGGCATGACCCTGGGCGAGGCCGAGACGGTGCACGACGCGCCGCTGCTGCTGGCCCTGAAGACCGGCAACGACACCCGCCTGGCGCCGCCGGCGGACATGCGCATCTGGGTCGGCAGCGTGCTCGGGGTGATGGGCGCGCGGCAGCAGGTGGCCGATTTCGCGCAGAACCAGTTCCTGCGCCTGTCCTCGCGGCTGCGCAACCTCGGCGACCTGTTCAATCCCAGCCGCGCCGGCATCTCCGAGGCGGTGATCCCGCCGACCTCGCGCTTCATCGGCAAGAGCGCGGCCGAGCTGCGCCTGCGCAAGCAGGCCGGGATCAGCCTGCTGGCGATCAACCGCGACAAGCAGGTGATCCGCGAGGACGTACGCAAGGTGCCGCTGCGCGCCGGCGACATGCTGGTGTTCCACAGCATCTGGCAGGACCTGGCGCAGGCCTCGGAGAGCCGCGACTTCGTCGTCGTCACCGACTATCCGAAGGGCGAACACCGCCCGCACAAGTTCAAGATCGCGATGACGATCTTCGCCCTGACCATCCTGATCGCGCTGACCAGCAAGCTGCCGGTGGCGCTGACCCTGATGACCGGCGTGGCCGGCATGCTGCTGACCGGCGTGCTGCGCATGGACGAGGCCTACGCCTCGATCAACTGGAAGACCATCTTCATGATGGCCGGGCTGATCCCGCTGGGCTGGGCGATGGACAGCAGCGGCGCGGCGGCCTGGGTCGCCGGCCACACCATCGCGCGGCTGCCCGAGGGCGTGCCGGTGTGGGCGCTGGAGATCGCGCTGGCGCTGCTGACCACCGCGTTCTCGCTGGTCATCAGCCACGTCGGCGCGACCATCGTGATGGTGCCGATCGCGGTCAACCTGGCGCTGGCCGCCGGCGGCAATCCCACCGCGTTCGCGCTGATCGTGGCGCTGTCGGCGTCCAACAACCTGATGACCGCGTCCAACCCGGTGATCTCGATGATCACCGGCCCGGCCAACTACCAGCCGCGCGAACTGTGGCGCGTTGGCGCGCCGCTGTCGCTGATCTACACCTCAGTGGTGGTGCTGATGGTCAACCTGATGTCGATGGCCTGGTGGGGCGCGTTCTAGGCACCACTCACGCCAGGAACACCTGACCCTCGCGCACCGCTACCGGCACCGCGAGCAGGCTCTGGCCGCGGCACGGCCCGGACACGCAGCTGCCGTGCTGCAATTCGAACGTGGCGCCGTGCGCGGCGCAGACCACGTGCCCTTCGCGGCTCTTCAGGAACTGCCCCGGCGCCCAGTCGAGCCGCCGTCCCGCATGCGGGCACACGTTCAACCAGGCGCGCACGCCGTCGCCGTCGCGGTACAGCAGCAGCGATTCGATCTCGCCGCCAATCGAGGCCTCGGCTTCGATCAGGCTGCCAGACTCGATCTGCTCCAGTTGCGCCAGCACGGCGGAAGATGACTCGGTCATGGGAAACGGCGGCAACGCGGAAAGGGCCGCCATTCTTGCATGTCCGCGGTTCGCGCCCGCATCGCGCTTCACCTGGCGACGACATGCAACACATTGACCGGGCAAGTGTTAATTTTTCGCTTAACGAACTTTTCACTCCGTCACAGAAGACTGCGTCGATACTGCGCCCTCGGTTCCAACTGACACAGACTTCTGCCATGCGTGTACGCGCTTTCAATTTCGATCAGTTCCGGCATGTCTTCGCGCCGCGCAAGCCGCGCCATCCGCTGGTGAAACTGGCCGTCGGCTTGCTGGGCCTGGCGATCCTCGCCGGGCTGGTGTTCGTCAGCGTGTTCGTCGGTGCGGCGATGATCCTCGGCGGCATCGCGATGAAGCTGCTGAGCCAGCGCGGCAAGCGCCCGTCCGCGGCGCGCCAGCATGTGGTCGATGGCGAGTACCGCGTGTTGCGCAAGCCGGCGTTGCCGTTGTAAAGCCGGGATTGGGGAGTTGGGATTGGGGATTCGTGAAAGCGACATCCGCACGCCTGCCGGAGTCGGGTCGAACCTGACGCGCTAAACTGCCGCATCCCGTTCTTCTCTGGATGCGTGCCCATGAAAGACCTTTTCGCCGCTGCCGAAGCTCCGCGCGTGCCCGTGCGTGGGCTGGGGCTGTTTCCGGTGCATCGCATCTATTGCGTGGGTCGCAATTTCGCCGACCATGCACGCGAGATGGGTGCCAGCGCTCCGGCCTCCAAGGCCGAGCGCGGCCAGCCGACGTTCTTCATGAAGCCGGCCGATGCGCTGGTGATCGGCAGCGAATCCATTCCCTACCCGTCCGCGACCCAGGACCTGCACCACGAAGTGGAGCTGGTGGTAGCGCTCGGCCAGGATGCGCCGGCCGGCGTGCTCGGCGTCGAGGATGCGGCGTCGCTGGTGCTGGCCTATGGCGTCGGCCTGGACCTGACCCGCCGCGATCTGCAGGCCGCGGCCAAGGCCAAGGGCCTGCCGTGGGACATCGCCAAGGGCTTCGACCATTCCGCGCCGATCAGCGAACTGATCCCGGCCGGCGAAGTCGGCGCGCTGGAGGCGTTGAACCTGTCGCTGGAGGTCAACGGCCAGGTGCGCCAGCAATCGCTGCTCGACCAGATGATCTGGAACGTGCCGGAGATCCTGCACGAACTGTCCAAGCTGTTCGCGCTGCGCGCCGGCGACCTGGTGTTCATGGGCACGCCGGCCGGCGTGGCCGCACTGCAACCCGGCGATCGTTTCAGCGCGCGGCTGGAGAACGTCGCCGAGCGCCACGGCACGATCGTCGCGTGAGCGAACGCGCGGCTGCGTTGCGCAGCGTGATCCGCGGACGACGGCGATTGCGCTAGGCTTGCACCGCGGCGACAGGCCCGCGCAACGTTCGAGGAAGCTCCAATGGGCATGATCCGCGAGTTCAAGGAATTCGCCATGCGCGGCAACGTGCTGGACCTGGCGGTCGGCGTGGTGCTCGGCGCCGCGTTCGGCAAGATCGTCACCGCGCTGGTGGAGAAGATCATCATGCCGCCGATCGGCATGCTTGCCGGCGGCGTGGATTTCTCGCGCTGGGCGTGGACGCTGAAGGCGGCGACGGTGGACGCGGCCGGCAAGGAAGTGCCGCCGGTGGTGATCGGCGTCGGCGATTTCCTCAACACCATCCTCCAGTTCGTGATCGTGGCCTTTGCCATCTTCATGGTGGTCAAGGCGATCAACCGCATCGCGCGCAAGGAACCGCCTGCGCCCAAGGCGCCGAGCGAGGAAGTGCTGCTGCTGCGCGAGATCCGCGATGCGTTGAAGAACGACGCCACCCCGCAGTAAGTGCCGTGCGCAGGCGCGCCACGCGCTGCTAAGCTCGTGGTTCCCCCTGTCGCGGAGTCCTCCATGCGCCGTCTTGCCGTCGTCATCGCCGCCATGCTCGCTGCCGCGTCCGCCGCCGCGGCCGAGACCACCCGCATCCCGGATGCGGCGCTGTCCACCGCCGCCACGCTGCGCGAGCAGGCGCTGGCCGACGACACCGGTTGGAAGGTGGTCGAATCGCTGACCACCGAAGTCGGCCCGCGCATGGCCGGCAGCGAGGCCGATGCGCGCGCGGTCGCGTGGGCCACCGCCAAGTTCAAGGCGCTGGGCTTCGACAAGGTGTGGACCGAGCCGGTGACGTTCCCGAAATGGGAGCGGCGCAGCGAACACGCGCAAGTGCTCGGCGCCAATGCGCAGCCGCTGAGCGTCACTGCGCTGGGCGGCAGCCCGGCCGGCACGGTCGAGGCCGACGTGGTGCGCTTCGCCGATCTGGCCGCGCTGCAGGCCGCACCCGCCGGTTCGCTGCGCGGCAAGATCGCCTTCGTCGATTACCAGATGGTCAAGGCGCGCGATGGCAAGGACTACGGCAACGGCGGCGCGGTGCGCAGCAAGGGGCCATCGGAGGCGATCCGCAAGGGCGCGATCGGCTTCGTGATGCGCTCGGCCGGCACCGATTCGCACCGCGTGCCGCATACCGGCATCACCCGGTTCGACGAGGGCCTGACCCCGGTGCCGGCGGCGGCGCTGGCGGTGCCCGACGCCAACCAGCTGGCGCGGCTGGTCGCGCGCGGCCCGGTGCGGCTGCGCCTGGCGCTGGACTGCGGCTGGGACGGCCAGGCCACCTCGTACAACGTGATCGGCGAGATCACCGGGCGCAGCAAGCCCAAGGAAGTGGTGGTGATCGGCGGCCACCTGGATTCGTGGGACCTGGGCACTGGGGCGATCGACGACGGGGCCGGCGTCGGCATCAGCATGGCCGCCGGGCACCTGATCGGCCAGCTCAAGCGCGCGCCCAAGCGCACGATCCGCGTGGTGGCCTTCGCCAACGAGGAGCAGGGGCTGTACGGCGGCAAGGCCTATGCGCAGGCGCATGCCAAGGACGTGGCGCTGCACCAGATCGCCGCCGAGAGCGACTTCGGCGCCGGCCGCATCTATGCGTTCAACACCGGCTCGGGCGATGCGGCGGGCTCGCGCGAGGCGACCCGGCAGATCGCCGAGGCGCTGGCGCCGCTCGGCATCGCCTACGCGCCCGACACCGGCGGCCCCGGCCCCGACGTGGGCCCGCTCGCGGCCAAGGGCGCCGCCTGGGCGTGGCTGGCGCAGGACGGCAGCGACTACTTCGATCTGCACCACACCGCCGATGACACCCTGGACAAGATCGACCCCAAGGCGCTGGCGCAGAACGTCGCCGCCTACGCGGTGTTCGCCTACCTGGCCGCGGAGGCCGACGGCGGCTTCGGCAGCCAGGCCAAGACAGTGGAACCGCCCAAGGAGTAAGCTGGCTGGCCTGCCGCGGGGATGCGCGCAGGCTTTCCCTCTTTCGCAGCATCGCCAGGACCCACGATGGGCAAACGGCAAGGTCGTGCAGGCTCCGCGGTGACGCTGCTGGATGTGGCGCGGCACGCGGGCGTCTCGCCGATGACCGCCTCACGCGTGATCAACCGCCACCCGCGCGTGGGCGCGGCGATGCGCGAGCGCGTCGAGGCCTCGATCAAGACGCTCGGCTACCGTCCCAACCTGGCCGGGCGTTCGCTGCGCACCGCCAGCCTGGCGCGGATCGGCGTGCTGTACAGCAATCCCAGCGCGGCCTATCTCAACCAGTTCATGCTCGGCATCCTCGAGCAGAGCAGCCTGGACGGCAGCCAGGTGCTGGTGGAAAAAAGCGACGACATGGGCAGCCAGCGCGCCGCCACCGAGCGCCTGCTCGACGCCGGCGTGGACGGGGTGATCCTGCCGCCGCCGCTGTGCGATTCGCGGCAGACCATCGAGGAACTGGACGCGCGCGGCATCCCGGTCGTGGCCGTGGCCACCGGCACGCCGATGCAGGGCGTCAGTTCGGTGCGCATCGACGACTACCAGGCCGCCTGCGCGATCACCCGGCACCTGATCGAACTCGGCCATCGCGACATCGGCTTCATCAGCGGCGATCCCAAGCACACCCCGAGCGCGCTGCGCAGCCGCGCGTTCTTCGACACCATGGCCGCGGCCGGACTGCCGGTCGCCGACACGCGCGTGGCCGAAGGCCTGTTCACCTATCGCTCCGGGCTGGTCGCCGCGACCGCGCTGCTGCACGCCGCGCCGCGCCCGACCGCGCTGCTGTGCAGCAACGACGACATGGCCGCCGCCGCGGTCGCCATCGCCTACGGCCTGCGCCTGCGCGTGCCCGAGGACCTGTCGATCGCCGGCTTCGACGACACCCCGGTGGCGACCACGATCTGGCCCGAGCTGACCACCATCCACCAGCCCGTCACCGCAATGGGCCGCGCCGCGGTCGCGTTGCTGCTCGGCGAGATCCGCCAACGCCGCGACGGCCTGCCCAACCGCGGCATCCACCAGGTGATGAAGTACACGCTGGTGACCCGCGGCTCGACCGCGCCGCCGGCGGACCCGGCATTGCCGCAGGCGGCGGGCTAGCGCTTTTCTTCGCTGTGTTTAAAGGCGACGCACGTCGTAGGCGCGACGGCAGGTGGCTTCGGGCCATCAGTCGCGATGCGCTTTCCTGGTAAAGCCCGTCGCGACTGAAGTCCCACAACAAACTTGCGGATTGCTCACAGGGTGCACTGTAGGAGCGGCTTCAGCCGCGACAGAAAAGCAAAACCGCCAGGGTTCCCGACTTCGTTGGTCGCGGCTGAAGCCGCTCCTACAGGACCTTGCGGGACGCCCGCTGGGTGCACTGTGGGAGGGACTTCAGTCCCGACACTGTCCGGTCGCGGCACCTCCACCGCTTCGCTCGTCGCGACTGACGTCGCTCACAAGATTCGGTCGACTGCGAATATCCGGGTCGAAAATGCTCAAGGCACAGTCGACTCCAGTTGTGCAGCGATCCAACTGCATCTGATCCGCACGCATCGCGATCGGGCCACGGCGCCGCAACCCGCATTAAAGGGCCACGGCGGACCGCCCCGACGGCAAGCCGCTATGAGCAGCAGCGGCAATCTCGCCTACGGCAGATCGAGCAGCGCGCACACCTCGCTACGCAAACCTGTCACTGCCTGCGCGCCGTCCTGGTCGAAGCGCAGCGATGCCTGGGTCGGCGCGAACGCCGGCCAGCGCGGCAGGCCGGCGACGTTCGGATCGCCGCTGCGCGCGAACGCGGCCCAGTAGCGCTGCAGGTTCAGCGGCGGCTGGCCGATCGGCAGGCCCTTGAACACGAACGGCAGCTCGGCACTGTGGGTCACGCGGCCGCCGGGCGCGGCCAGGTCGAACTCGTAGTGCCACACCGGCACGCCCTGCCGCGCCTGCGCGCGCGCCACCGCCAGCGCTGGGCAGCGGAAGGTCAGGTCGGTGGCCAACCGCACCGCCGCATCGCCATAGCGCGGATCGGGCTCGGCCGCCGCGTCGCGATACGGCGCCAGCACCTGCGCGGCACGGGCTGGATAATCGCGACGCAGCCGCGCCTCGGCGCCATCAGCGCCGCCATAGGTCAGTTCCTGCGCCACGCTGCCGAGCAGCAGCGGCACCCGCTGCTGCGCGCCGTCGGCCAGCAGCGCCGCCGGTGCGCGCGGCAGCACCTGGCCATCGACGATCGCCTGCAGCCAGATGTAGCCGTCGTCGTCCAATGCCGGCACGTCGACGCCCTGCGCCGCCTTCAACAACTGCGCGAACGGCAAGCGCCGCAATGCCGGCAGGCGCTGCGTCGCGCCGATCCCGGCACGCTGCGCGATCGCCGCGCCGAGCGCCTCGTTCTCGCCCAGGCTGCGCGCCGGCAGGCCGAAGCCGGCGGTGCCGCTCTGTTCGATCGCCGCGCGGAACAGCCCTTTCGACAGCGGCGACAGCTGCAGCAGGCCCACGTTCTGTGCGCCGGCCGATTGGCCGAAGATGGTCACCTGCGCCGGGTCGCCGCCGAAGCGGGCGATGTTGTCGCGCACCCAGCGCAGCGCCGCGATCTGGTCGAGCAGGGCGTAGTTGCCGGAGGCATGGCGTGCGGACTCGGCGCTCAGCTCGGGCAGCGACAGGAAGCCGAACACGCCCAACCGGTATTGCACGGTGACCAGCACCACGCCCTGCTGCGCCAGCGACGACGGCAACACGTCGGCACCGCCGGCGACGTTGGCGCCGCCGTGGATCCACACCATCACCGGCTGTTTCGCCGCCGGGTCCAGGCGCGGCGTCTGCACTTCCACGTACAGGCAATCTTCGCTGGAGCGCTGCGCCAGCGCATTGTTCCAGCCGATCGCCGGCTGCGCGCAGGTCGGCGCCGGCTGGCTGGCGTCGCGCACGCCGCGCCAACGCGCCGGCGGCTGCGGCGGCCGCCACCGGTTCGCGCCGGTCGGCGGGGCGGCGAACGGGATCGCGCGGAACAGCAAGCTGCCGTCGGCCTGGACCTGGCCGCGCACGCTGCCCGCGGCCAGCGTCACCTGCGGCGCAGGCACGGCGGCGGCGGGCGCCTGGCGCGCATTCGCCAGCGGTGCGAGGCCCAGCAGCAGGCACAGCAGCGCCGGCTTCACCGCGCGGCTCCCGACGCCGCGACGCGGCTGCGCCAGGCGCCGAGCAGCACCGCGGTGGCGGCGGCGACGTTGAGGCTTTCCACCGCGCCGCTGCCAGGGATCGACAGGCGCAGTTCGCAGGCCTGGGCGAAGTCGCGGTCCATGCCCTCGCTCTCGGCCCCCATCACGTACACCAGGCGCGGCGGCAGCGCGGCGGCGAACACGTCGTCGCCGCCGTCGACCAGCGTCGCCGCCAGCGCGAAGCCGGCCGCGCGCAATTGCGCCAGCGCCTGTTCCGTCGGCGGCAGCCGCACCAGCGGCAGCGCCTCGGCGCCGCCTTCGGCCACGCGCGTGGCAGCGCCGGACAGGGCCAGCGTCGCGGTGTCAGGCAGCAGGATCGCCGCGGCGCCGAAATGCGCGGCCGAGCGCAGGATCGCTCCGAAGTTGTGCGGGTTGCCCACGCCGTCCAGCCACAACGCCAGCGCCGGACCCGGCGCCAGCCCCTGCAGCCACGCCGCCAGCGGCAGCGGTTCGGCGCGCAGCACGTCGGCGACCACGCCTTCGTGGTGCGCGCTGGCCGCGAGCTTGTTCAGATCGGCCTCCTCCACCACCCGGTAGCCGACGCGATTGGCCGCGCACCACTTGAGCAACGGCTGCAGCGCGGGAATCCGCGCCTCGGCCAGGTACAGCTTGCGGATCGCCTCGGGCCGGCGCGCGTACACCGCGCGCACCGCGTTGAGACCGTACAGGCGCAGCTCGCCGCGGTTGGCGTCGGCCGCGCGCGGCACCGGCGCGGCGCGTTCGGGCGGCGCGGGCGGACGCGGGCCGCGCGGGCTCTTGCCCCAGGGACTGTTCATCGCGGCACGCTCGGCAGCGCAGCGCATGCGGCGGCAAGGCGCGGGAAAGAAAGGTCATGACGCATGGGAAAGGTCTCCTGGACCGCAATGGCAACGCACCGTACCGGCGCGACCCGGTGATTTTCGCTCATCCCTGCCCTGTAGGTGCGGTTGGCGTCGTTCGCGCGACCAAAACCTGCGCAGCGGGGTTCGACCGCGGAGTCCGGCCCGGCATTTCCGCCCGTCGCGGCGGCGGCTTCCGGCGGCGGCGCATCGATTGTCTACCCAGCGCGCCGAGAAGAGGAATAGCGGCCCGACTGAGACCGTGAAGCCGTTCGCCGTTGCCCGGCACCATGCCGCATTCGCGGCGATAGGCGACGAATTCTCACAATCACGCCGCTGCGGCAAGGCACATCGTCGCCGCACCTCGGCACGACAACGGACAACGCTATCGACCATAACCACGACCGCAACACCCGGCTTCGCATCGCGGGACACCATCGCCTCGACATCGACACCACCGCTTCAGTGCAGGCGGATGCAGCGAGCCGAACGGGATCCCACAACAATCCTCTCTGCCTCATCATCACAAGGCGATCCCAATGAAATCCTCTGTCCGCAACGCAAGCTGGACACTGCGTCGTTGTTCCACCACCGCATTGATGCTGCTCTCCCTGCTCGGCGTGGCCGGCGCCGCGTCGGCGGCGACCCAGGACGGCGCGCCGGATGCCCGGCTCGCGCGAGTCGGCAGCATGAGCGCAATGCACAAGCCGGCCGGCATCCCGGACGACTACGTCGCGACCCCGTTCGGCTACTTCGCGCCGGCCTGCGTCCGCCAAGTCCACAGCGGCGAGCGCATCCTCGAGGACGGCAGCCTGCAACACGTCAATGGCGTGCGCGAACAGACGCAGGCCTGTAGCCAGGACAACTTCACTCCCAGCGGCGCGCGGGTGCGGCCCGACGGCCGCGGCAGCGATGGTCGGCAGGTCCGCAGCAGCGCCGCGCTGACAGCGTCCAGCGCACGCGGCGCGGTGCCGCCACCGATCACGCACGACTGGGTCCAGTCGGCTATCGACGTGACCGGCGCCAAGATGGGCCGCATCGTCGCGAGCTGGAAAGTGCCGCAGAATCCGACCAACGTGGCGCATCAGACGGTGTACTTCTTCCCGGGCATGCAGAGCGACGATCCGACGATCCTGCAACCGGTGCTGGGCTACCGCGGCGACAGCAACACCTGGGATCTGAGCAGTTGGAACTGCTGCCAGAATGGCATGGTGTGGTCCAGCGATTTCATTCCGGCCAAAGCCGGCGACCAGATCGTGGGCGACACCTACGCCACCTGCAACAACGGCAGGCCCTGCGCGAACTGGAACGTCGACACACGCAACATCACCAGCGGCAGGAGCGTCCGGCTCAGCACCACCTACGACATCAATTCGAATACGCACCTGGTGATGGGTGGCGCGCTGGAGGTGTACTCGGTGGACAGTTGCGACCAGTATCCGCCCGACGGTCGCATCACCTTCAACTCGATCGGCGTGTACGACTACAAACTGGGACGCGTTCCGTCGCCGGCATGGGTTTCGTACAGCGACAGTTCCGGCCTGGACGTGCAGTGCAACTACGATGTGCAGACCACCTCCACCTCGGCGACGATCTTCTACTGATCGCGCCCTGTCCCGAGGGCAAGACACCGCTGCCGGCCACAGGCCGGCAGCGTGTCATCACGGCACCTACTGCCGCGTGGCGATCATTCGCCGCGCGGCGCCGGCGGCACCAGCCGCTCGCGCCATAGATCGGCGTTCTTGATGCCCAACGGCAGCGGATCGAACACCGGATCCAGGCCGGCCTTCTTCTGCCGCTCGTAGTCGCGCAGCGCCAGCAGCGCCGGCTTCTGCAGGATCAGGATGGCGATGATGTTGAGCCAGGCCATCAGGCCCACGCCGATGTCGCCCAGCGACCACGCCAGCTTGGCGTCGTGGAACGCGCCGAACACCACCATGCCGAGGATGCCCAGCCGCAGCACCAGCACGCTGAGCGGACGGCGGCGGTTGCCGTTGATGTAGTTGAGGTTGGTCTCGGCCATGTAGTAATAGGCCATGATCGTGGTGAAGGCGAAGAAGAACAGCGCCAGCGCCACGAAGCCGGCGCCCCAGCCGGGCAGGATCGCGTCCACCGCGGCCTGCGCATAGCCCGGGCCTTCCTGCACGCCGCGCAGGCCGGAGAACAGCGGCTCGCCGCCGCCCGGCGCATACACGTTGTACTTGCCGGTGGCCAGGATCAGGAACGCGGTCGCGGTGCACACCATCATCGTGTCGAAGTAGATCGCGAAGGCCTGCACGTAGCCCTGCTTGGCAGGATGCGAGACCTCGGCCGCGGCCGCCGCATGCGGGCCGGTGCCCTGACCGGCCTCGTTGGCGTAGATGCCGCGCTTGACGCCCCATTCCACCGCCAGCCCCAGCAGCGCGCCGAACGCGGCGTGCGAGCCGAACGCGCTGCGGAAGATGATCGAGAACATCTCCGGCACCCGCTCGGCGTTGAGCACCATCACCACCACCGCCATCAGGATGTAGCCCAGCGCCATGAACGGCACCACGATCTCGGCGAAGTTGGCGATGCGCTTGACCCCGCCGAAGATGATCACCGCCAGCAACAGCGCCACCGTCACGCCGATGCCCAGCTTCAGCGCCTGCACCGCCGGCAACCCCATCCACAGTCCGTCGAGCGGGCCGCACAGCGGACCGCCGCGGCAGGCGTTGACCACGCTGTCGGCGATCGCGTTGGCCTGCACCCCGGGCATCAGGAAGCCGGTGGCGACGATGGTGGCGAGCGCGAACAGCAGCGCGTACCACTTCAGCCCCATCGCCTTTTCGATGTAGTACGCCGGGCCGCCGCGGTAGCGCCCGTCGGCGTCCTTGACCTTGTAGATCTGCGCCAGGGTCGATTCGATGTACGAGGTGGAGGCGCCGAAGAAGCCCATCACCCACATCCAGAAGATCGCCCCCGGCCCGCCGAAGGCGATGGCGGTGGCCACGCCGGCGATGTTGCCGATGCCGATGCGCCCGGCCATCGACATCGCCAGCGCCTGGAACGAGGACACGCCGGCATCGGATTTCTGCCCGCCGATGGTCAGCCGCAGCATCTCGGCGAAGCCGCGCACCTGCATGAAGCGGGTGCGGATGGTGAAGTACAGGCCGGCCGCCAGGCACATGAAGATCAGCGCCTTGCTCCAGATCAAGCCATTCAATGCAGTGATGATCGATTCCACGCAGTTCCCCGAAGCACAAGAAGGACGCCCCGCGAGCGGGGGCTGGCTCGATTGTGCATGAATCGGTGCTGACTGCGAAACGTATCTCGCTCCAGAGGTGCACGCGGTGAGCGGGCGCTACCGTGCCAGTGCGAGCTGCGCATAGGCCGCCGCCGCATCCTCGTGCGTCCGAAGCGTGCCTGGCACTCAACCAGCTCGCGCGATCCGGCCACATGCGCATGCCGCGGAGAGACGGGATAGGAATCGTGCTCGCGGCAGACCGCCGCACGAACGCTCACCAAACCGGCGAGACAGCGCAGGAACGCCCCCGATCACGGCTCCGGCATGACCGGCCGGACGGAAGGATCGTGCCTGCGCCGATCCTTCCGCATCCCGCATGCACAGCGTGTACTCAGCACGGTGCTCCGGTGCGCAATGCACCAGCCGTGGCATTCACTTCAATGATTCGCTGTGGCGACGATTGCCTGATCGATATCGTGCTCCACCACGCTCCAGGCGAGGATGCCGTAGCCCTTGTTGCCCCACTGCGTGCCCCAGTGGTTCTGGATGAGCAATCCATCGGCGTTGTAGCCGACCGCGAGAACTTCATGATAGCCCCGGATCGTGCCGCTGCTGTCTCGATCGACCGGATTGCTGGGAGACATATTGTCGAATCCGGGGCGCACCGGAAAGCTGATCGCGACCGGCTGACGATTCGCCAGCGCCACCTTCAGCGCGTTGCTGAGCGCACTGCCGCCGTTGGCGTTGCCGTCGGAGAACAGCACGGTATAGTCCTTGAACAACTGCGGCTTGAATCTTGCCGCATTCGCGCGCTCGGCGTCGGTCGGCAGATCGTTCCAGTCGTAGTTGCCCTGGAAATAGTCCTGCTCGGTGTCGATCCCCTGCTTGACCGAGAGACGAAACGCGTCCATCGGATCAGCCCCCTCGTCGACGCCGCCGTTTATCTGGGAATAGACGTACATCGGGGCGAACAGGTTGACGCTTTTGCCATTGAAATTGGCATACCAACCGGCGAGGTCGTGGGCGACGGTCCACCCCACGCATGAGTTGACAGCGCCCTGATCGCCGATCGCCACCGCCCAGCGGCTCAGGTCGACGCTGCTCGGCGGTGCCGACGCGATGTTCGCGGCGCTCATCTCGGGCATGGTCACCGGCTGCCGCAGCTTCGGCAGCATTGCGCCCATGCCGTGTCGCGCGTTGTCGGCCATCGCCAGGCTCGCGCAAGACAAGCCCGCGAGGCAGATAAGGCCGGACCAGGTCAGACGTGTGTTCTTCATTATGTTCTCTCCGTTGAAAAGTCATTGTTTCGACAACCGGCGGTTGCCAGAGGAGGTGTCGCGGTCGCAACGGCCATGCATGTCCTCGTCGCTGAGCGCGCACATGGCCGGCGCGGCGAAGCGTGGCGGAAGCGCGAAATGAAGGATTGGCCGAATACGCCTTGAAACGCGATAATTCAGCACAACTTCCGCAAATCGAGATATCGTCACGACGACTTCGCAACTGGCGTCACGCCCATGCGAAACAAACCGTAGACAAATGCCACGGCCGCGCTCGCCGCAGGCGGCAACGCCGTGTTCGCTTGAAGTCGCGCGACACCGCAACAACGGACAGCACTGAACCGTCATGCGACGGGCGCAAGTGACACTCCCAGCCATCTCGACAGGCGCACCGGCTCACTGTCCGCACGCGATCGCCCGCCACAGAAGCCTCCGCGTCGCGCGGGCGACGCGCGCCGACCCTAGAGCGTCTGGCACCCGTGGTCACGCCCATGCGCCCTCGCCAGCCGCATAGCGAGCCGGAAAACCCGCATCCAGGCGTCCATCATTGCCGGCGGCGGTACGGCACCCCCACTAAGGCGCCTGTATGCGGCCGAACAAGTGCAAATCGTGCAAGCGGCCGAGCTTGCGCAGTGCGCTGCGGCGTACGCCTTCGCGCGCGAAGCCATTCTTTTCCAGCACCCGCATCGACGCCGGATTGCTGTCCAGCACGCTGGTCTCGATGCGCAGCAGCCCAAGCGCGGGGACCGCCCAGTCCAAGTACGTGGAGACGATCCGCGTCATCCGTCCCTGCCCCCAGTGGCGGCGCCCCAGCCAATAGCCCAGCTCGGCGACGTGCGCGCGCTCGCCGCGGCCGGGACGCAGGCCGATGCTGCCGCAGGCCTCACCATCGATCTCGATCGCCAGCACCGGATGCGCCAGGTCCACCACGCGTCCGCCCAGGAACGCCTCGCCGTCGGCACGGGTGTAGGGATGCGGAAACCGCTCGCTGAGGCCGCGCACCACCTGCGCATCGTCGGCATGCCGCAGCAGCGCGTCGAGATCGTCGCCGCGCCAGCGGCGCAGCTGCATCCCGTCGATGCTCAGCCGCAGTGCGCGCCACGCCATGGCGTTGGGGTCATCGGACATAGGCCGCACTCCTGCAGATCGGCAGCCGAGCATACCCGGCGATCGCGCTCACCTGCAGCATCACCGATTCCCGCGCGGCATGTGCGCGCCGCGCAGAACCGCGCAACGACAAACGAGCGCAACGATGCGCCGCCGCGGTGCGTCTTGCCACGCGCTGACTCG
Organism: Xanthomonas sp. SI; assembly: GCF_014236855.1. Lineage (NCBI taxonomy): Bacteria > Pseudomonadati > Pseudomonadota > Gammaproteobacteria > Lysobacterales > Lysobacteraceae > Xanthomonas > Xanthomonas sp. SI. The sequence goes on along the minus strand of NZ_CP051261.1, from coordinate 1,232,932 downwards.
ATGCCGGCGCACACGACAGGCCGCCGAAAGGTTCGCGCGCGCTAATGCAACGCGTCCCTCCTTCCGCGATCGTCCCGAGCCGTCCCGATGCATTCCGCGACCTCCCCCGCTGCGGCACGTATTCCGATCTTCATGTACCACAACATCGCGCAGGCGCCACGGCAGCTGCAGGTGTACCGCAGCCTGTACGTCAGGCCTGCGCGTTTCGCACGGCAGATGCGCCTGCTGCAGCGGCTGGGCTACCGCGGTGTGTCGATGTCCGACGCCATGCCCTACCTGCGCGGCGAACGCCACGGCCGGATCGCGGTGGTCACCCTGGACGACGGCTACCTCGACAACCTGCATGCGGCGCTGCCGGTACTGCAACGCCTGGGCTTCAGCGCCACCGTGTACGCGGTCAGCGGCAGCATCGGCCGCCACAACACCTGGGATGCGCGCAAGCTCGGCATCGAAAAGCCGCTGATGAGCCTGGCCGAACTGCGCCAATGGCGCCGCGGCGGCATGGAGATCGGCGCGCACACCCGCTCGCATCCGCGACTGACCGCGTGCAGCGATGCCGAGTTGCGCGAGGAGATCGGCGGCTGCAAACGCGAGCTGGAAGATCGGCTCGGCGAGCCGGTCACCCAGTTCTGCTACCCATACGGCGACGTGGACGCGCGCGTCGCCGCGACCGTGCAGGAGGCCGGCTATGTCGCCGCGACCACCACCCGCCGCGGCCGTGCCGTGCCTGGCTCCGATCCCTGGCGCTATCCGCGCATCCAGGTGGCGCGGCATCACCTGCTGCCGCAGTTCGCGCTGCGTGCCTTGACCGGCTACGAGGATCGGCGCGCATGAAGTTCCTGTTCGTCGGCACCAATCCCGAGAACACCGGCGCGGCGACGCACTTCGTGGCGTTGGCGCAGGCGCTGGCCGGCGCCGGCCATCGCGTCGAGGTGATCGCCTGCCAAGGCGGGCTGATCGCCGAGGAATTGCAACGCAGCGGGGTCGGCGTGCACTTCGGCCACTTCCGCAACGCGCTGGATCCGGCCGGCTACGCGCCGCTGCTGCGCCTGGCGCGGCGCCTGCAACCGGACTGGCTGGTCGGCAATTTCGGCAAGGAATACTGGCCGTTGCTGCTGGTCGGCCGCGCGCTCGGCATCCGCGTGGCGCTGTTCCGGCACCGCGCGCCGGCGATGCGCGCCTTCTCCGGCTATGCGATCCCGCGCCTGGCCTCGCGCTTCTTCGCGGTGTCGCGCTATGCGCGGCAGGCCTACCTGGACCGCGGCGTGCCGGAGGCGCTGGTACAGGTGCTGTACAACCCGGTGAACATGGGCAACCTGCGTCCGGACCCGCGCCGCGGCCGCGAGATGCGCGCCCTGCTCGACCTGCCCGAGAACGCAATCGTGATCGGCTACAGCGGCCGCCTGCAGCACGGCAAGGGCATCTTTCCGTTGCTGGAGGCGGCGTCCACGGCGATGGCGATCGAACCGGCGCTGCACTGCCTGTGGCTGGGCGACGGCCCGGATGCGGCGCGCCTGCACGCGCAGGCCGGTGGCCAGGCCACGGCCACACGGCACCGCTTCGTCGGCTGGGTCAACGACGCTACGCCCTACTACAACGCGATGTCGATGCTGGCGTTTCCCTCGCTGGCGCCGGAAACCTTCGGCCGGGTCTCGGTGGAAGCGCAGGCCAGCGAAGTGCCGGTGCTCGCCAGCCGCGTCGGCGGCGTGGCGGAAACGCTGGATGCAGACGTCAGCGGCGAACTGCTGCCACCGGGCGACGTGCGCGCCTGGCGCGACGCGATCCTGCGCATGTGCGATGCGCAGCGCCGCCAGCGCATGGGACAGGCCGGCCGCCAGTTCGTGCAGCGCCACTTCGCCGGCGCGGTGATCGCCGCGCAGTTCGTGCAGGCGCTGCAAGCGCCGCGGCGCGCGCCGCAGCGGCTGACCCAGGCGCAACCCGGCGCGCATTGATGCCGACCGCCGGCGACCAGCGGCGTAACCGTGACGGGCCGTACGCCAACCAGCGCCGCTTCGCCTTGCCAGCCTCAGCAGTAGCGACGCGGCGCGCATACGCGCCGCATGCATCAGCCGGCGGCGGAACCGCGGCGACGGGTGAAATACGGGTACGCCACGATGAATGCCAGCGCAGAAGCGGTCCCGAACAGCGTGCGTAGCGCGTCGCCGACGGTGTGCGGGATCTTCCAGGCATGCAGCGCGGCGTCGTACCAGACCAGTTGCAACAGCATCAGCCCGAACAGCGCCATCGGCACGCCGAACACCAGCCAGCCGAACGCCCGCACTGCCGGCTTGGTCTTACGGTCCTGCAGCTTGCCCACGATCTCGGTCGTAGCGAGGTGGTACTGGAACGGATCGGCCGTGGAATACAGCGGCCGCTGCGCTGGCGGCGGCTCGGGCCGCACCGGCTGGTGAGTCACCTCTTCCACCGCTACTGGCGCGACCAGCTCGGTGACATTCGTCTTGGCCAGCAAGGCCTGCATCTTCGGATCCACACGTTCCCCCTGAACGTTGCCGCAAGAATTCGGCCCCAGGGTGCCCCTGGATCCACACCGCCTCCCTGCACGCATAGGATGCGCACCGGAGCGGCCGCAGGCAACTCCCGCCGCGCAGGCCAGCGTGCGGCAGCATGCACGGCTGGAGCCGCCGAGAGGCGGCGTCCGCGCTCAGTCGTGCGCGTCCAGCCACCCCAGCACCTGCGCCGCCAGCGCCTCGGCGTTGTCGCCGTCGGCGCGCAGGTGCAGTTCCGGCTGCTCCGGCGCCTCGTACGGCGAATCGATGCCGGTGAAGTTGGGGATCTGCCCGGCGCGGGCCTTGGCGTACAGCCCCTTCACGTCGCGCGCCTCGGCCACGTGCAATGGCACGTCGACGAACACCTCGACGAATTCGCCCGCGGCGAAGCGCTCGCGCGCCATGCGCCGTTCGGCACGGAACGGCGAGATGAAGCTGACCAGCACGATCAGCCCGGCGTCAGCCATCAGGCGCGCCACCTCGGCGACGCGGCGGATGTTCTCCACCCGGTCCTCGTCGGTGAAGCCCAGATCGCGGTTCAGCCCGTGCCGCACGTTGTCGCCGTCGAGGATGAAGGTGTGATAGCCGAGCGCATGCAGGCGCTTGTCGACCAGGTTGGCGACGGTGGACTTGCCGGCGCCGGACAGGCCGGTGAACCACAGCACCTTCGGCGCCTGTCCCTTGATCCGCGCGCGCGCGGCGCGGTCCACGTCCAGGTGCTGCCAGTGCACGTTGCCGGCGCGGCGCAGCGCGAAATCCAGCGTGCCGGCGGCGACGGTGGCGTTGCTCTGCCGGTCGATCAGGATGAAGCCGCCGAGCGCACGGTTGCGCGCGTACGGCTCGAACACGATCGACTCGTCCAGCGACAGGTTGCAGTAGCCGACCTCGTTCAATTCCAGGCGCTTGGCCGCCAGCCGCTCCTGCGTGTTGACGTCGATGCGGTGCTTGATCTCGCTGACGCTGGCCGACACCGTGCGGGTGCCGAGCTTCAGCCAGTACGGGCGCCCCGGCAGCAGCGCGGCATCGTCCATCCACAGCACATGCGCGGCGAACTGGTCGGCCACTTCCGGCGGGTCGTCGGCGGCGGCGATCACGTCGCCGCGGCTGATGTCGATCTCGTCGGCCAGGGTCAGCGTCACCGCCTGCCCGGCCACGGCCTGGTCCACGTCGCCGTTGCCGTCGAGCACCCTGGCGACGGTGGAGCGGCGCGCCGAGGGCAGCACCACCACCGCATCGCCCGGCCGCACCTGGCCGGCCGCGAGCGTGCCGGCGAAACCGCGGAACTGCTGGTTCGGGCGATTGACCCATTGCACCGGCAGGCGCAGGCCGCTGTCGGCATCGCGCGCGGCCAGGTCCAGGCCTTCCAGGTATTCGAGCAAGGCCGGACCGCCGTACCACGGCGTGCGCGCCGACCGCTGCGACAGGTTGTCGCCGTCCAGCGCCGACAACGGGATGCATTGCACCTGCGCGATGCCCAGTTGCGCGGCCAGCGCGCGGTAACTGGCGACGATCGCATCGAAGCTGGTCTGGTCGAAATCGACCAGGTCCATCTTGTTGACCGCCAGCACCACGTGGCGGATGCCCAGCAGCGAGACGATGTAACTGTGGCGGTGGGTCTGGGTCAGCAGGCCCTTGCGCGCATCGACCAGCACCACCGCCACGTCGGCGGTGGAAGCGCCGGTGGCCATGTTGCGGGTGTACTGCTCGTGGCCGGGGCAATCGGCGACGATGAACTTGCGCTTGTCCGTATCGAAGTAGCGGTAGGCCACGTCGATGGTGATGCCCTGCTCGCGCTCGGCGGCCAGGCCGTCGAGCAGCAGCGCGTAGTCGATCTCGCCGCCGCGGGTGCCATGGCGCTTGCTGTCGGCGCTGAGCGCGGCGAGTTGGTCGTCGAACAGGCGCTTGCTGTCGTACAGCAGGCGCCCGATCAGCGTGCTCTTGCCGTCGTCGACGCTGCCGCAGGTGATGAAGCGCAGCAGTGGCTTGTGTTCGTGTTGCTGCAGGTAGGCGGCGACTGCGTCGCCGCCGGGATTGGGGAGTCGGGATTGGGGATTCGCAACGGCGTCCCCTCCCGCTACCGCGTTCGCCGCGACGCGCCGCTCTTGCGAATCCCCAATCCCGAATCCCGAATCCCGGCCCATCAGAAATACCCTTCCAACTTCTTCTTCTCCATCGACGCGCCCGGATCCTGGTCGATCACCCGTCCCTGCCGCTCCGAGGTGGTGGTCAGCAGCATCTCGGCGATGATCTTTTCCAGCGTGTCGGCCTGCGACTCGACCGCGCCGGTCAGCGGATAGCAGCCCAGCGTGCGGAAGCGCACCTGCCGCAGCTGCGGCACCTCGCCCTCGCGCAGCGGCAGCCGTGCGTCGTCCACCAGGATCAGCGCGCCGTCGCGCTCCACCACCGGGCGTTCGGCGGCGAAATACAGCGGTACCACCGGAATCGATTCGCGGTAGATGTACAGCCAGATATCCAATTCGGTCCAGTTGGACAGCGGGAACACGCGCACGCTCTCACCGGCATGGACCCGGGCGTTGTACAGATTCCACAGCTCGGGACGCTGGTTCTTCGGGTCCCAGCGATGCTTGTCGTTGCGGAACGAGAACACCCGCTCCTTGGCCCGCGCCTTCTCCTCGTCGCGGCGCGCGCCGCCGATCGCCGCATCGAACCTGCCCTGGTCCAGCGCCTGCTTCAGGCCCTGGGTCTTCATCACGTCGGTATGCACGGTCGCGCCGTGGGTGAACGGGCCGATGTCCTGGGCGATGCCGTCGGGATTGATGTGCACGCGCAGGTCCACCCTGGTCTCGGCGGCGCGGCGGTCGCGGAACGCGATCATCTCGCGGAACTTCCAGCGCGTGTCCACGTGCAGCAGCGGGATTGGCGGCGGCGCCGGCGCGAACGCCTTCAGCAGCAGGTGCAGCAGCACCGAACTGTCCTTGCCGACCGAATACAGCAGCACCGGATTGCGAAACTCGGCGGCCACCTCGCGCAGGATATGGACGCTTTCGGCCTCGAGCCGGTCGAGGTGGGACAGGGCGGAAGAACGCATCGGGGACAACGCAAGGCTCATGGGAAGGGGCGTGCCGAGGGTAACAGTGCCCGCGGCGCCTGGGGCGACCGGGGCCGGCAGTGTGTGATGGGCCGGGCAGGCACTGAAATAAGCGGGGGGCATAAGCCGATAACCCCTGCTCCTTTCTGCCCCGCGCAACGAATCCCTAACATCGGTCATCCCTTCTTCCCACCCGGACCGGTCATGACCGCCGCCTCGCCCGCGTTGCCGCCCAGCCCCTTGCCCGACGAGCGCAAGGCGCTGCTGGCGCGGACGGTGGAGGGGCTGGATGCGGCCAGCCTGTGGTGGCTGTCCGGCTATGCCGCCGGCCTGGCCCAGGGCCAGGGCCATGCGCCGCCGTCGCTGGCGGTGTTGCCGGGTGGCGCGGCGGCCAGCCAGGGCGCGCAGCGGCTGAGCATTGTCTACGGCAGCCAGACCGGCAACGCCCGCCGCGCCGCCGAACAACTGGCGGCCGACGCCGAGGCCGCCGGGCTGACGGTCCGCCTGCTGCGTGCCGATGCCTACCCGACCCGCGACCTGGCCAGCGAGCGCCTGCTGTACGTGGTCATCAGCACCCAGGGCGAAGGCGATCCGCCGGACGACGCGATCGGCCTGGTCGAGTTCCTGCAAGGCCGCCGCGCACCCAAGCTGCCCGAGCTGAAGTACGCGGTGCTCGGCCTGGGCGATTCCAGCTACGCCGACTTCTGCGGCATCGGCAAGCGCATCGACGCGCGCCTGGCCGAACTCGGCGCGCAGCGGCTGCTGCCGCTGGGCGAGGCCGACCTGGACATCGACAGCGTGGCCGCGCCGTGGCGCACGCAGGCGCTGGCGCAGGCGCGCGAGCTGCTGAAGAGCGCGGCCGCGCCGTCGGCGACGGTGACTCCGCTGCGCAGTGCCGCCGCGGCGGCCTGGAACCACGAGCGCCCGTTCGCCGCCGAGGTGCTGGCCAACCAGCGCATCAGCGGCCGCGACTTCAAGGGGCCGCGCTACGCCGCGCATGGTGCCGCCGACAAGGACGTGCGCCACCTGGAACTGTCGCTGGCCGGCAGCGGCCTGCACTACGAGCCTGGCGACGCGCTGGGGATCCGCCACCGCAACCCGCCGGCGCTGGTCGAGGCCATTTTGACGGCGACGCGACTCGACGGTCATGCCCACGTCACCGTCGATGCGGAGACTCTGCCCCTGCACGAGTGGCTCGCCGCGCATCGCGAACTGACCCGGGCCTCGCGGCCGTTCCTGGCCGCGGTCGCCCGCCGCTCAGCCGCAACCACGCTGGAACAGCTGCTCGATCCTACCCAGACCGCCGGTCTGGCGGCGTTGCTGGCCGATCACCAAGTGATCGACGTGCTGCGACGCTGGCCGGCGGATTGGGACCACAGCGCGCTGCTGGAGGCGCTGCGGCCCTTGGCCCCGCGCCTGTATTCGATCGCCTCCAGCCGCAAGCGGGTCGGCGACGAAGTCCATCTCACCGTCGATGTCCTGGACTACCAGGCGCACGGCCACGCCCATGGCGGCGCGGCCAGCGGCTTTCTGGCCGCCCTGGCCGAAGGCGACAGCGCCCCGGTCTACATCGAACCCAACGAACGCTTCCGGGTGCCGGCCGACCCCAGCCGCGACATCCTGATGATCGGTCCCGGCACCGGCGTGGCGCCGTTCCGCGGCTTCGTGCAGGAACGCGCCGAGAGCGGCGCCGGCGGCCGCAACTGGCTGTTCTTCGGCGCCCGCCACTTCAACCAGGACTTCCTGTACCAGGCCGAGTGGCAGCAGGCGCTGCGCAGCGGCGAACTGCAGCGCCTGGACCTGGCGTTCTCGCGCGACGTGCAACCGCTGCGCGACGGCGACGTACCGGACAAGGTGTACGTGCAGCAGCGCCTGCGCGAGCACGGCCGCGACGTCTACGACTGGCTGCAGAACGGCGCGTACCTGTACGTGTGCGGCGCGATCGGCATGGGCAAGGACGTGCACGCCACGCTGCAGCAGATCGTGGTCGAACACGGCGCGCGCAGTGCAGAAGACGCAGCTGCCTACCTCACCTCGCTGCAGCGGGAGGGGCGGTATGCGCGCGATGTGTATTGAGGCCGGGATTGGGGATTCGGGATTGGGGATTCGTAAGAGCGGGTTCCCATGGTTTTCGTGTTGTCGCGCCGGTGTCGTCGTCTCTGCTTTGCCAATCCCCAATCTCCAATTACGAATCCCGCGATGAGCAACGTCGAAGACATCAAGGCCGAAAGCCGCCGCTTGCGCGGTTCGCTGCTGCAGAGCCTGGCCGATCCGGTCACCGGGGCGCTGCGCGAGGACGATCAGACGCTGATCAAGTACCACGGCAGCTACCAGCAGGACGATCGCGACCTGCGCGACGAGCGGCGCCGGCAGAAGCTCGAACCGGCCTACCAGTTCATGATCCGCACGCGCACGCCGGGCGGGGTGATCACGCCTGAGCAGTGGCTCAAGCTCGACGCCATCGCCACCACCTACGGCAACCACTCGCTGCGCGTCACCACGCGCCAGGCGTTCCAGTTCCATGGCGTGATCAAGCGCGAACTGAAGGCGACGATGCAGGCGATCAACGCCGCGCTGATCGATACCCTGGCAGCCTGCGGCGACGTCAACCGCAACGTGCAGGTCGCCGCCAACCCGCTGGCCTCGCGCGCGCACGCCACGCTGTACGCCGATGCGGCACGCGTGTCCGAACACCTGCTGCCCAATACCCGCGCTTACTACGAGATCTGGCTGGATGAAGAGCAGGTGGTCGGCAGCGGCCAGGAAAACGAACCGATCTACGGCGACAAATACCTGCCGCGCAAGTTCAAGATCGGCTTCGCGCTGCCGCCGATCAACGACGTGGACGTGTTCGCCAACGACCTGGGCTTCATCGGCGTGCTCGATGCGGACGGCGAACTGGCCGGCTACAACGTCAGCATCGGCGGCGGCATGGGCGCCAGCCACGGCGATGCCGAGACCTACCCGCGCGTGGCCAACGTGATCGGTTTCATCGCGCGCGACCAGTTGCTCGATGTCGCCACCGCGGTGGTCACCACCCAGCGCGATCTCGGCAACCGCAGCGTGCGCAAGCGCGCGCGCTTCAAGTACACCATCGACGACCATGGCCTGGAGGTCGTCGTCGCCGAGATCCAGCGCCGCGCCGGCATCGCGCTGCAGCCGACCCGTGCGTTCGCGTTCGAGCACAACGGCGACCGCTACGGCTGGAGCGAAGGCGAGGACGGCCGCGCGCACCTGACCCTGTCGCTGCCGGCCGGACGCATCGCCGACCACGACGCCGGCGCGCGCCATCTCAGCGGCCTGCGCGAGATCGCCGACCTGTTGCAGCGCGACGGCGATGGCGCGCACTTCCGTATGACCTCCAACCAGAACCTGGTCATCGCCGGCATTCCGGCCGCGCAGCGCGACGCGATCGACACCCTGGTGCGCGCGCATGCGCTGGACACCGGCAACCAGGCGCGCACCGCGCTGGCGCGCGCGGCGATGGCCTGCGTGGCGCTGCCCACCTGCGGCCTGGCGATGGCCGAGGCCGAGCGCTACCTGCCCGACTTCGCCGGCAAGCTGGAACCGTTGCTGGACCGGCACGGGCTGCGCGAGGCGCCGATCCTGTTGCGCATCTCCGGTTGCCCGAACGGCTGCTCGCGGCCGTATCTGGCCGAGATCGCGCTGGTCGGCAAGGCGCCCGGCCGCTACAACCTGATGCTCGGTGCCGATCACCGCGGGCAGCGCCTGAACACGCTGTACCGCGAGAACATCACCGAGCCGGAAATCCTCGACGCGCTGGACCCGCTGTTCGCGCGCTATGCCGGCGAGCGCGATGCCGACGAGGGCTTCGGCGACTTCCTGCACCGCAGCGGCCTGGTCGCGCTGCCCGCCTATCCCACCCATCGCCATCTCATTCCTTCGGAACTGCACGCATGAGCGCCCTGCCCGCCTCCGCCCACCACGATTCCGCCAACGCGCCGGCGACGGCATGGGACCTCGACGCGGTCAACGCGTTGCTGGCGCCGATGAGCGCAGTGCAGCGCGTGGCCTGGGCGCTCGAACACGGGCCGGCCGAGGCCGCCCTGTCGTCGAGCTTCGGTGCGCAGTCGGCGGCGACGCTGCACCTGCTGACCCAGCAGTTGCCGGAGATCCCGGTGATCCTGATCGACACCGGCTACCTGTTCGCCGAGACCTACCGCTTCGCCGACGCGCTCAGCGACCGGCTCAAGCTCAACCTCAAGGTGTACCGGCCGCTGGTCAGCCGCGCCTGGATGGAAGCGCGCCATGGTCGCTTGTGGGAACAGGGCATGGTCGGCATCGAGCAGTACAACAACCTGCGCAAGGTCGAGCCGATGCGTCGCGCGCTGGACGAACTGAAGGTCGGCACCTGGTTCACCGGCCTGCGCCGCAGCCAGTCCGACAGCCGCGCGCAGACCCCGTTCGTGCAGAAGCGCGGCGAGCGCTACAAGATCAACCCGATCGCCGACTGGAGCGACCGCGACCTGTGGCAGTACATGCAGCAGCACGGCCTGCCCTACCACCCGCTGTGGGAAGAAGGCTACGTGTCGATCGGCGACTTCCACACCACGCGCCGCTGGGAACCGGGCATGCGCGAGGAAGACACCCGCTTCTTCGGCCTCAAGCGCGAGTGCGGCATCCACGAGGACATCTGAGGCGGGCTTGCCGCAGCTCTTCGGCGGACCCGCGCAAGATTTTTTGTAGGAGCGGTTTCAACCGCGACGAACGAAGCGGTGAACCTTCCGACTTCGGACACAGTCGGGACTGAAGTCCTTCCTACAGTGCACCCAGAGGCACCTCACGCAGCCTCCCCTGTAGGAGCGACTTCAACCGCGACGAACGAAGCGGCGAACCTTCCGGCTTCGTACACAGTCGGGACTGAAGTCCCTCCTACAGTGCACCCAGAGGCACCTCACGCAGCCTCCCCTGTAGGAGCGGCTTCAACCGCGACGAACGAAGCGGCGAACCTTCCGGCTTCGTACACAGTCGGGACTGAAGTCCCTCCCACAGTGCACCAGCAGGCACCTCGCGCAGCTCGCCCCCCTGTAGGAGCGGCTTCAGCCGCGACGAACGAAGCGGCGAACCTTCCGGCTTCGGATGCCGTCGGGACCGAAGTCCCTTCCACAGTGCACCCGGCGAGCTGACCGCGAGCCCCTTGTGGGAGCGAATTCAGTCGCGACGAGCGGAACGAGGAACGTTCCCGATTCTGCTGTCATCGGGATCAAAGTCCTGCCGAAGTGCACCCATCGAGTCCGCGAGCCCCTCGTGCCCAAACAGCACCGCCTCACTCCCGCCGCAGCACCCACCACCAATCCAGCGCCAACATCAGCAACAACGACACCCCGACCAGCGGGAACAGCACGCCGCCGATCGCCAGCAACACCAGCACGCCGCGCAAGGTGCGCCGGTCGGCCGGCAGCGGCGGCACGCCCAATCCGCCGGCCGGGCGCCGCTTCCACCACATCAGCCCCGCGCTGACGCACAACAGCAGGATGCCAAGACACGAGACGATCAGCAGCAGCTGATTGAACGTGCCGTATTGCTGCCCCAGGTGCACGTTGATGCCCCATTCCAAGGCCTTCGCCATGGGACCGTAATCGGTGTAGCGCATGTCCAGCAGCACCTTGCCGCTGTACTGGTCGAGGTGGATCACCCGCTGCTGCGCCAGGTCCGGCGGATACACCGACGCGGTGTAGACGCCGCGCACGCCGCGCGGCAGCGCCACGCTGTAGCCGGCACCGATCCCCCGCGCCTGGAACCGCGCCACCGCCGCGTCCAGGCCGATCGCGCCCGGCTCGGGCGCCATCGCATCCATGGCATCCATCGCCATGCCGCCATGCGCGGCATGCTCCGCATGCGCAGCGCTGCGGTCGTCCGCCACGTTCGATGCCGAAGCCGCATCCGCCGGCATCGGCATCGAGGCAGCCTGCGGCAGCTGCGACTGCGGCAACCGCGCCTGACGCAGCGACCAGGCCGGCACCTCTGCGTCGCTCAGGTGCTGCGTGGACATCGGCACGTCCACGCGCAAGCCAGCCGGATAGCCATAGTGGTGGCCATTGGCGAGACGGTTGACCTGCGCGCCCCAGAACCACGACCACGGCATCCCGGTCAGCGCCAGGAACAGCAGCATCGCCCCGACCACGCTGCCGGTCAGCGCATGCGTATCGCGCCAGAACACGCGCTGCGGCGGCCGGCCGCGCACCGTGGTGACGCCGCCGCCGCGGCCGCGCGGCCACCACAGATACGCACCGGTCAGCACCAGCAGGATCGCCCAGCCGGCGGCCACTTCGATCAGCGCGCTGGCCCATGGCCCGACCAGGGCGAGGCTGTGCAGGCGCCGGATCGTCCACGCCACGGTGCCGTGCTCGGGCAAGCTGCCCAGCACCCGCGCCCGGTACGGATCCACGTACACCACCGCGCGACGTCCATCGGCGGTGCCCACGGTCACTTCTGCCGACGCGTCGCGCTGCGCGGGTGTGGTGTAGCGCAGCGCCTGTCCCGGTTGCGCCGCCAACGCAGCGGCGAGCAAGCGCTGCGGCGCCACAGCCTGCGCTTGTGCCGGCACCGCGACCGTCTTCAGCGCACGATGGAAGTAGCCATCGATCGGCTGCTGGTAGACGAAGGCGGCGCCGGTCAGCGCCAGCCACGCCAGCAACGGCAGCACCAGCAGGCCGGCGTAGAAATGCCAGCGCCACACGGCGCGGTAGAAGCGCGCCGGCGGCGCCGCTGCCGGGTTCGGCGTGGCCATCACCAGCTCCAGCTCAGGCTGGCGTACAGCGCGCGGCCGTCGCCCGGCGAGTAGCCGGAGGAGCCGCTGTCGTACCAGGCGTAGACGTAGTGGCGATCGGCCAGGTTCTTCAGCTGCAGCGACAGTTCGCGCTGCGCGCGCCACGCCCAGGTCGCGCCGACGTTGGCCAGCGCGTAGCCGCCGTAGCGCCCCAGCGTATTGCTGCGCTCCACGTAGTAGTCGCCCTGCGCATTGCCCCAGGCGGACAGCTTCAGCCGCGGCGTGGCCTGCCAGTCGATGCCGGCGCTGGCCAGGTAGTGCGGCACGTTCTCGATCTCCTTGCCGCGCGTGGCCGGCGCGCTCGGATCGGGCGTGACGATCAGCGCGCGCTGCCGCGAATAGGCAAGCCACAGCGTCCAGCGCTCGTCCGGACGCAGGTTCAGCTGCGCATCCCAACCGCGGCGCAAGGTCTTGCCGACGTTGCCGACCTCGCCAGTGCCGACCGTGCCATCGACGCCGAGGATGGTCGCCACCTCGTCGGACGCGCGCTGCTCCCAGTAGGCAATGCGCGCATCCAGGCGCCTGGCGTCGGCGAACTTCAATCCGGCTTCCCAGCCGTCGTTGTACGAGGGCGCCAGGTTGCCGGGCTGGCTGCGGTAGGCACCGTTGCCGCTGCCGATCTGGAAGGTGCGGCCGATGTTGGCGTAAGCGCTGGTCTGCGCGGTCAGCGCGAACACTGCGCTGAGCTTGGGCTGCTTGATCGCGCCATAGGCGTAGGCCGGGTAGCGCGCACCACCAAGGCGATCCAGGAAGCTGCCATCGACCCAGTCCACGCGGTAGCCCGGCACCAGTTGCAGGCGCTCGAACGGACGGATCACCGCCTGCACATAGGCGCCGCGCGTGTCCAGATCGAAATCCCAGTCGCGCAACGGCGCGGTGCGCAACCGCGCCACGGTGCGATAGCGCTGCGACGTGTTGTCCTGCCATTGCCCGTCGATGCCGCCTTCCAGCGCGAACGACGTCGCCCAGTCCACCTCGGGACGCCAGCTGGCCTTGGCCAGGAAACCGCGCTGGGTCTCGTCGGTATCGCGTTCCTGCTGCGCGCCGGCTTCGGTGAAGCGCACCCATCGCTGGTTCTGGTAGCGATTCCAGTACAGCTTGGCGCTGCCCTGCACGGCATCGGCCAGTTGCGCATCCAGATGCAGGCTCACCTGCCCGGTCTGGCGTTCGCTGCGGTCGTCGCGCGCATAGTCCGGCGAACTGCGCGGCGCGCGTTGCGCACTGGCGTAGTCCAGATAGCCCGCTTCCAGCGCTTCGTTGCGGTAGTAGCGCGCACTGAGCCCGGCACGCCAGGAGGCGTCCGGCGCGGTGTAGAACCACTTGCCGGCGAAGGCGCGCTTGCGCGCGTCGGCATGGTCGCGGTAGCCGTCGCCGTCGCGCCAAGCGGCGAAGTAGTTCTGGCTCCAGCCGCCGCGTTCGATGCCCTGGCTGGCCTGCACCTCGCGCGTGCCGAAGCTGCCGGCGGTGACGCTGACGCGGCCATCGTTGCCGCCGCTGCGGGTCAGCACATCGACATTGCCGGCGATGGCGTTCAAGCCGTAGCGCGGGTCGTTGGTGCCGCGCACGATCTCGATCGCGGCGATGTCCAGCGGAAACACCGCATCCAGGTACGGCATGCCGCCGGCGTTGTCGTTGCTGGGAATGCCGTCGATCAGCAGCTTGACCGCGTTGACCCGGCCTTCGCCGTTGAAGCCGCGGAACGAGAAGCGGCCGGCGTCGGTACCCATCTTGAACTGGGTGACCTGCACCCCGGGCGCGCGCATCAGCAGCTCCCAGCTGTAGTCCACGTGCTGGTCCTGCAGCAGGTCGCCGCCGAGGATGTCCACGGAACTCAGGACGCTGCGCGCAGTCGGCAAGGACAGCGGATCGGCGTTGACCTGGACCCTGCCCAGGGTCAATGCGGAATCGCCGGGGGGAGGTTGCACGCCGCTATCGGCCGCGCGCGTCGGCGCGGTCACGCTGACCGCGAGACACACGCAGCTGTACGCCGCCATCCGCGGCAGGGAAAAGAAACGGATCATCGATGGCTCCATCAGCACGAAGACGTACCGCGGCGACGCCACGGCACGAAAGAACAGCCGTTCGTGTTTCAGGAGAACAAAGGAGGCCCGCGTGCGGCGTGAGCGCGCCAGACGCCAGAGTCCACCACCGGCGCGCGCGGCGCGGCCAGCGGCGCGTACGGGCGCAACCACGGCAACACCAGCAACAGCACAGCCAGCAAGGGCAGCAGGCGCGCGGCCAGCAGGCAGTAGTCGCACGCCTGTTCGTGCGCCATACCGCCTTCGTCATGGGCGCCGGCGTGGGCAGGCGACGACAGCGCAGACAACGCAAGCACCGATTGCAGGCCGCTGCTGGTGCACAGCGCACTCGCCGCGGCAGCGGCCCAGTCGCCGGACCGCGCCTGCTGCCAGCGGCTCAGCAACGGCGCAGCCAGCATCAGCACGATCGCCAGCATGGCGAGCGTTGCCCAGAACGACGTTGGCAGGCGGCGGCGGATCACCGCGGCAGTCTAGTCGAGACCCCGCGGCACGCCAACGCGACATAAGCGCGCATCTTCCGGCACGCGGAACATCCGCCGGCCATGGGCACCAAGGCCAACTACGGTCCTCCATCCGCTGGCTTGGTCATCCGCAATTGATTCGTCCGCATTGCAGCGGCGCGCGAAGCGTGAGCGAAGCGGATGGCGCCTTCGAAGCAACCCCGCCTGCCGCATGCCACGCGAGGCTCGACGCACGCTAGCTCCCCGCGTCCCACCCGACAGGGCACAGCACGCCAGATGCCGGCCGCAACCTGACTGCAGTCGCTTGCCTCATTTCGTAATTTCTGGAATTATCGAAACGATGAACGCCGACAGCACCGTTTCCGCTCTGCGCGCCCTCGCCCACGGGCACCGCCTGGCCGCCTACCGTGCGCTGGTCCAGGCCGGGCCGGACGGCATGGCGGTGGGCGAATTGCGCGCCGCATTGGGACTGCCCGCGGCCACGCTGACCGCGCACCTGCACGTGCTGCGCGGCGCCGGCCTGATCGCCGACGAACGCCAGGGCCGGGTGATCCGGCTGCGCGCCGACTACGCGCGCATGTACGCGCTGATCGGCTTCCTGACCGAGAACTGCTGCGGCAACGGCAGCTGTTCTCCCGACGCTGCAGCGCCCGCCGCCGCACGCACGCCATAACGCGGCGCCCTCCTCCCTATCGCACCGAGTCCCCGATGAGCGCCATCACGATCCACCACAACCCCGCCTGCGGCACCTCGCGCAATGTCCTCGGACTGATCCGCAACAGCGGCGCGGAACCGACCGTGGTCGAATACCTGAAGACCCCGCCGGACCGTGCCACCCTGCAGGCGCTGATCGCGGCGCTGGGCATCCCGCTGCGCGAGGCGATCCGGCAGAAAGGCACGCCCTACGCCGAACTGGGCCTGGACGACCCCACGCTGAGCGACGACGCACTGCTCGACGCAATGCTGCAGCACCCCATCCTGATCAACCGGCCGATCGTGGTCACCGCCCTGGGCACGCGCCTGTGCCGGCCGTCAGAAACGGTACTGGAGATCCTGCCCTCGCCGCAGCGCGGCGCCTTCGCCAAGGAAGACGGCGCCCCCCTGATCGATGCGGACGGCCGCCATGTCGGTTGACCTGTCCGAGCTGCCGAACCTGGACCCGGCCGCGTTCGTGCGCCCGGATCCGCTGGCGCTGGGCGCCATCCGCGCCACGCATGCGCCGCGCATCCTGCTGCTGTACGGCTCCTTGCGCGAGCGCTCCTACAGCAAGCTGCTGGCGCTGGAAGCGGCGCGGCTGCTGCAGGCGATGGGCGCGGACACGCGCCTGTTCGATCCGCGCGGCCTGCCGCTGCCCGACGCCGCCCCCGACAGCGATGCGAAAGTGCAGGAACTGCGCGAGCTGACCCTGTGGAGCGAGGGCATGGTCTGGTCGTCGCCGGAACGGCACGGCGCGATGAGCGGCGTGCTCAAGGCGCAGATCGACTGGATCCCGCTCAGCCAGGGCGCGCTGCGCCCCACCCAGGGCAAGACCCTGGCGCTGCTGCAGGTGTCCGGCGGCTCGCAGTCGTTCAATGCGCTCAACCAGATGCGCGTGCTCGGCCGCTGGATGCGCCTGCTGACCATCCCCAACCAGTCGTCGGTGGCCAAGGCCTGGCAGGAATTCGACAGCCCCGGACGGATGCGCCCCTCGCCCTATTACGACCGGCTGGTGGACGTGATGGAGGAACTGCTCAAGTTCACCCTGCTCACCCGCGACCTGGCGCCGTACCTGGTCGACCGCTACAGCGAACGCCGGCCGGGCACCGATTCACTGGCCGCGGCGTCGGGCGCGGCACCGCCTGCGGTCGTTGCGCCGACGTGAAGACGGCGTCGTCGAGATGTGTGCCCGGTACCCTAGACTGAGGGACTTACCGCCGCCGAGCCGCTCGCATGTCTTCCGTCGCATCCGCTGCCGGCCCGGTCTATTGCGCCGCCAAGCCCGGCAACGAAACGCTGCGCCTGGACGCGCTGCATAGCTACGCGATCCTGGACACGCCGCGCGAGCCGGCCTTCGACGACATCACCCGCCTGGCCGCGATGATCTGCCAGACCCCGATCGCGGTGGTCAACCTGATCGATAGCGAGCGGCAGTGGTTCAAGAGCGAGATCGGCCTGGGCGCCAGGGAAACGCCGCTGGCCACCTCGATCTGCGCGCATGCGCTGCTCGAGGACGACCTGCTGCTGGTACCGGATACGCGCGAGGATCCGCGCTTCGCCTCCAATCCGCTGGTCACCGGCGCAGAACGCCTGCACTTCTACGCCGGCGCCTTGCTGAAGACCTCCGACGGCCTGCCGCTGGGCACGGTCTGCGTGCTCGACCGGCGCGCACGGCAGCTGACCTACGACCAGATCGAAGCGCTGCGCGCGCTAGCGCGGCAGGCGATGGCGCAGCTGGAACTGCGCAAGGCGCTGGCGCTGGCGCAGGAATCCAACCACTACCGCAGCCGCCTGCTGGCCATCGCCGGCCACGACCTGAAGACGCCGCTGCGCACCGCCTCTTATGCGCTGGCCAAGGTCCAGCGCCAGCTCGACGCGGTCAGCGGCGTGCCGCTGGACGAGGCGCGCAAGGCGCTGAACCAGGTCGCCGCCGGCCTGGACGAGCTCGCCGCCAGCGCGGTCGTTGGCGGCGAGCACAGCCTGCCGGTGCTGCGCGACGTCGCCCTGGCCGACCTGCTCGGCCCGATCCTGGACACCTGGCGGCCGCAGGCCGCGGCGAAGGGACTGCGGCTGCGCTACGTGCCGACCACGCTGCGCGTGCGCAGCCACGCCACGCTGCTGGCCACCTTGCTCGGCAACCTGCTCGGCAACGCGGTCAAGTACACCGAGCACGGCTCGGTGCTGATCGGCTGCCGACGCCGCCGAGACCAGGTGGTGGTGGAGATCATCGACAGCGGCATCGGCATGGACGCCGACAGCCTGCGCCACCTGTTCCAGGCCTTCCGCCAGGCCGATCCGCGCAGCGAAGGCCTCGGCCTGGGGCTGTGGATCGTACGCCGCACTGCCGAAACGCTGGGCTGCAGCGTCGAGGTGCGCAGCCGCCCGGGCCAGGGCAGCCGCTTCTCGGTAACGCTGCCGCTGGCGAGCGCGACCAACGCCTGAGCGCGGCCGCACCGCGCGCGCCGTAGCGCGCGCGGCACTGTGGGTTATTCCTT
This sequence comes from Xanthomonas sp. SI, assembly GCF_014236855.1. Lineage (NCBI taxonomy): Bacteria > Pseudomonadati > Pseudomonadota > Gammaproteobacteria > Lysobacterales > Lysobacteraceae > Xanthomonas > Xanthomonas sp. SI. The sequence continues at coordinate 1,214,895 of NZ_CP051261.1, read as the reverse complement.
CAGCACCATGTCGATGCACAGCACCGCGGCCATGATCAGGATGCGCACGTCGTCCTCGGCCGGCACCGCGTTCTCGATCGCGAGCATGTAGTTGTCGGCCGAGGTGAACAGCTCCTTGCCCAGCCCGGCCCACTTCTTGGATACACGCGCCAGTTCGCGCTCGCCCTGCACGAAGCGGAAATCCCAGCTGGTCCACTTGCCGCGCAGCGTGCACACCAGCTTCTCGCGTGCATCGAGCACGTCGAACTTGCCGCCGATGGAGAAGAACTTCTGGCTGAAGGAACCGACCAGGCGATCGTGCTCGTCCAGCACCTCGACCTTGGACAGGAACAGCGAAAACCCGCGCTTGACCGTCAGCACCTTCTGCCCGTTCGGCGTGCGCACTTCGACCTGGAACGGGGTCATGCGCTTGTAGTCGGTGAACCGGAAGATCTTGGTGAACACGCCCAAGTTCGGCTCGCGGCACTCGAGCACCTGCTGGTTGCTCTGCGGATCGAACACGTCGTAGTTGTTGGCGGCCTTGAACATGCCGACCTGCTCCTTGACGAAGAACAGGTTCTGCTGGAGGACGGGGTGCATGGACATCCTTGTTTCGGCTAAAAGAGCGCGCACCGTAGCGGCCGCGCGCGACGATGGCAATGGCAAGCCCAACCGCGCGGCTTTTTAGCGCGCAGCGACGAGCGCGTCGTTTGCGCGGCGCCGTCGGCGATCGCCGCTGCGGATGCCGTCCGAGCGGAGCGGCCAGCGCCAGGCGCGGCGAAGACGCCGTCGCGCCGCCGCTCAGCTGGTGATGGTCTGGGTCAGCTCTTCCCAGCTCGGCGGGGTCGGCCAGTCCGGTTCCTGGTTGCCTTCCATGACCCGGCGCAGGTCGCGGGTGTCGATCTGCGGCGCCAGCACGTGCACCAGTTCCAGCGCGTAGTCGCGCAGCACGCGGTCGCGCGGCAGCACCGCCCAGGCGATGCACTCGGGGATCTCCGGCGGCGCCGGCCAGGCGCGCAGGTCGGTGTCGCCGGCATGCACCGCCATTTCCGCCAGCAGGCCGACGCCGAGGCCGGCGCGCACGTAGGTCTTGATCAGGTCGGCGTCGAGCGCGGTCAGCGCGATACTCGGCTCCAGCCCGAGCCGGGCGAAGGCGCGCTGCAGCGAGGAGCCGGAGCGGGTCGAGGATTCGTAGCTGATCAGCGGCTGCACCGCCAACGCAGCCATGTCCGGCACCCGCTTGGGCACGTCCAGCGCATGCCCGCGCGGCACCAGCACCAGCCGCCGCCAGCGGTACAGCGGCACCGCGATGCCGGCGCCCGGCTCGCTGCCGGCGGTGCTGACGATGGCGATATCGGCATCGCCCTGGCTGAGCAGGTCCAGCGCCGCGCTCTCGGCGGCCTGCTGCAGATGCACGCTGACCTGCGGATACGCCTGCTTGATCTGCGCCACCGCCGGCGGCAGCACGAAGCGCGCCTGGGTGTGGGTGGTGGTCAGGGTCAGCTGGCCCTGGCTCTCGCGGCGCTGGTTGGCGGCATAGGTGCGGATGTTGTTGGCCTCGGCCAGCACCGCGCGGGCGCGCTCGATCACTTCGCGGCCGGCCGGGGTCACCGTCTCCAGGCTGCGGCCCTTGCGCACGAACAGCAGGAAACCGAGTTCGTCCTCCAGTTGCTTGAGCTGCTTGGACAGCCCCGGCTGGGTGGCGTGCACGCGCGCCGCGGCCAGGGTGATGTTGAGATCGGCATCGGCGATGGCGACGAGGTAGCGGAGTTGGGTCAGCGTCATCGGAACGAGGGCGAGGCGCCGCCTGGCGGGAGCAGCCACGACTGTAGTGGAAATGGGCCTCTCACCTTATAACCGAAAGCTATCTGGTAGAGGCATGAAGTCATTTCCGGAGGCTATAAGCCGGCGCTACGGTCACCCCTCCCACCTCCTTCCTGCGTTGCGACCGCCGTGAGCCCTGCCCCGATTGCGTTGTATCCGGACCTACGCGAGCGGCCCGTGCTGGTGGTCGGCGGCGGTGCCGCCGCCGAGCGCCAGGTACAGGCGCTGCTCGCGGCTGGCGCTCTGCCGCGGCTGGGTGCGCCAGCACTGACTCCGGCGCTGCAGGCCTGGGCCGATGCCGGACGTGTCCAGTGGCTGCGCGGCCGTTTCGATGGCGCTTGGCTGGACGAGGTGTGGTACATGGTCGCCGCCAGCGACGACCCAACGCTGAACCGGCAGGCGCTGCAGGCGGCCGCCGCGCAGCGGGTGCTGGCGCAGGACGCATTAGGCACAGCCGATACGGTCGCAGCCACGCCGTCGGCTGACGACACCGGCGACGGCATCGGCGCATCCGTCGCTGCAGCGCAGACGCACGCGATCCGTCCCGGCACGGTGACCTTGGTCGGGGCCGGCCCCGGCGATCCCGGCCTGCTGACGCTCAACGCGCTGCGCGCGCTGCGCAGCGCCGATGTGGTCCTGCACGACCGCCTGGTCAGCGCCGCGATCCTGGAGCTGCTGCCGGGCACCGCCGAGCGGATCGAAGTCGGCAAATCGGCCAGCGGCCACAGCGTGCGCCAGGAACAGATCCACGCCCTGATGCTCGAACACGCGCGGCGCGGGCGCCGCGTAGTGCGGCTGAAAGGCGGCGATCCATTCGTGTTCGGCCGCGGCGGCGAGGAACTGGAATATCTGCGCGCGCACGGCGTGCCCTACGCGGTGGTGCCGGGCATCACCGCGGCGCTGGCCTGCGCGGCCTACGCCGGCATCCCGCTGACCCATCGCGAGCACGCGCAGTCGCTGCGCCTGGCCACCGCGCACTGCAAGGAATCCTTCGATACGCTGGACTGGGCCGCGCTGGCGCAGGAACGGCAGACCCTGGCGGTGTACATGGGCGTGGCCGGGCTGGACACGGTGCGCGAACGCCTGCTGCGCGCCGGCCGCGCCGCCGACACCCCGTTCGCCCTGGTGGAAAACGGCTCGCGCCCGCAGCAGCGGGTGGTGGTCGGCACCCTGGCCGACCTGCCCGACACCGCCCGCGCGCACCAGGTGCGTTCGCCGGCGCTGCTGATCCTGGGTGAGGTGGCCGCGCTGGCGAGCACCCTGCACTGGTTCGGCGCCGCGCCGCTGACCGCGCCGCCCTCACCTTTCCCGAAGCCGGCCGTGCCTACCCTGGCCCACGCCGCCTGACCCGCATCCCTTTTCCGGAGACCCTGCGCATGGCCATCTACGACAACATCCTCGACACCATCGGCCACACCCCGATCGTCAAGCTGCATCGCCTGCCGCCCGCGCAGGTCGAACTGTACGTCAAGGTCGAGGCGTTCAATCCCGGCGGTTCGGTCAAGGACCGGCTGGCGCTGGCGATCGTGCTCGACGCCGAGGCCAAGGGCCTGCTCAAGCCCGGCGACACCATCGTCGAAGCCACCTCCGGCAACACCGGCGTGGCCCTGGCGATGGTCGCCGCCGCGCGCGGCTACAAGTTCGTGGCGACGATGGTGGAGACCTTCTCGATCGAGCGCCGCAAGCTGATGCGCGCGTACGGCGCCAAGGTGATCCTGACCCCGGCCGCCGAGCGCGGCAGCGGCATGGTGCGCAAGGCCGAGGAACTGGCCCAGCAGCATGGCTGGTTCCTGGCCCGCCAGTTCGCCAACCCGGCCAACCCGGCCTACCACCGCAGCACCACCGCCGCGGAAATCCTGCGCGATTTCGCCGGCCGCCGGCTCGACCATTTCGTCAGCGGCTGGGGCACCGGCGGCACCCTCACCGGCGTCGGCGAAGTGCTGCGCGTTGCCCGTCCGGACGTCCGCATCACCGCCACCGAGCCGGCCGGCGCCGCCTTGCTGCAGGGCCAGGAATGGAAGCCGCACAAGATCCAGGGCTGGACCCCGGACTTCGTGCCCGAGGTACTCAACCGCGAGGTCTACGACGAAGTGCTGAGCGTGGAGGACACCGACGCGATCTCCGTCTCGCGCCGTCTTGCCGCCGAGGAAGGCATCTTCACCGGCATCTCCGGCGGCGGCACCGTGGCCACCGCGCTGCGCGTGGCCGAGACCGCGGCCCCCGGCTCGGTGATCCTGGCGATGCTGCCCGACACCGGCGAACGCTACTTCTCCACTCCGCTGTTCGCCGACATCAACGAAGGCTCCGACGACGACTGGCTGGCCGGGCTGCCGTAAGCGCCATGGCGACGCGGGAATCCAGCCGCTTCGACACGCACTTGCGGCGCGTGAGCAGGATGCGCTTGTGGGAGGGACTTCAGTCCCGACGCGTTGTGCCGCCGGAAAGCGCACCGCTTCGCTCGTCGCGGCTGAAGCCGCTCCTACAGGAACTTGCGGCGAGCCAACTGGGCACACTGTAGGAGGGGCTTCAGCCCCGACAGGCTGTGTCCGACGTCTGGACCTCCCACACTTCGCTCGTCGCTGCTGAAGCTGCTCCTACAGGGACTTGCGGCGAGCCAACTGGGTGCACTGTGGGAGGGACTTCAGTCCCGACGCGTTGTGCCACCGGAAAACACACCGCTTCGCTCGTCGCGGCTGAAGCCGCTCCTACAGGAACTTGCGGCGAGCCAACTGAGTGCACTGTAGGAGGGGCTTCAGCCCCGACAGGCTGTGTCCGACGTATGAACCTCTCACACTTCTCTCGTTGTGACTGATCGCCCGAGGCCATGCAGCGCCGCTTCCACGATGGCGATGTCAGCGCGCAGCGAGCGCGGATCGCTGCGGCAGCGATGCGGCGTCCTCCGCCTGCGGACGCTGCGCGTCCAGCGCCGACGCACGCAGCAACAACTGCGCGGCCACCGCCAGTGCGATCACCGCCGGTGCCTTGCCGTCGATGCCGGGCAGACCGATCGGGCAGGTCAGCCGCGCCTGCGAGGCCGCGCCCAGGCCGTCGTGGCGCAGCCGCGACAGGAACCGCGCGCGCTTGGACGCCGAGCCGATCAGGCCGACGAAGCCGGCCTGGCCGCTCAGCGCCGCCGAAGTGAGCCGATAGTCCAGCGCGTGGTCGTGGGTCAGGATCAGCAGCATCGCATCGGCCGGCGCCGCCGCGGCACGCGCGAGCAATGCCGTTTCCTGTAGATGCTCCGCGCCGGCGGCAGCGGCCAGGTCGGCGCGCGGATCGGACCAGGTCAGCGCGAACGGCAGGCTGTGCAACGCCCGCGCGATGGCGATGCCGACATGACCGGCACCGAACAGATACAGCGGCGTGCACCGCGGGCCGATCGCCTGTGCCAGCAAGGCGCCGGCCACGGGCGCCGGTGCACGTAGCGATAGCGCTTGCGGCGGCGCATCGCCGATGCGGTGTTCGAGAGTGCCGAGGCGCAACCGGGTCAGCAGCGTGCGGCCCAGCATCGCCTGCCGCAGCCAGTCGCTGCGCGCCGGGTCCAGCCGCTCCAGCAGCAGGCGCACGCGGCCGCCGCAGCACTGGCCGAGCAGGTCGTCGGCCTGGGCCTGCGCCGCGCATTCGCCGCACCTGCCGCTGCAGCGCACCGCGCGCGTCGGCGCGGCCGCGCCCAGCGTGTAGTCCTGTACCTGCCAACTGCCCGGCGGCTGCGCGAGGAGTTCGCGCGCCAGCGCGCAGGCGCGCCACTCGAGCACGCCACCACCGATGGTGCCGATGCTGCCGTCAGCGCTCACCAGCATGCGCGTGCCGGCCTCGCGCGGGGTCGAACCGGCGGTGGCCAGCACCGTGACCAGCGCGGTCGCGCCGCGCGCCAGTGCCGCTTCGGCCTGCAGGCTCCAGTCAGCGCGCATCGGCGCGCCGTGCCGCGATCGCGGCCAGGATCCGCTCCGGCGTGGCCGGCGCATCCAGCGCCGGCAGTCCCGCGCCCGGAGCCGCCGCGGCCACCGCCTGGGTCAGCGCCGAGAACACCGAGATCGCCAGCATCAACGGCGGTTCACCGACCGCCTTGGAACGGTGGATGGTCGCCTCGTTGTTGCGGCCGGCCTGCCACAGGCGGATGTCCATCCGTGCCGGGCGGTCGCTGGCGGTGGGAATCTTGTAGGTGGAGGGCGCATGGGTCAGCAACCGGCCGTGCGCGTCGTAGACCAGTTCCTCGGTGGTCAGCCAGCCCATGCCCTGGACGAAGCCGCCCTCGATCTGGCCCAGGTCGATCGCCGGATTGAGCGAGCGGCCGACGTCGTGCAGCACGTCCACCGCCAGCACCTTGTGCTCGCCGGTCAGCGTGTCGATCACCACTTCGCTCAGCGCCGCGCCGTAGGCGAAGTAGTAGAACGGGCGGCCGCGGTGGCTGGCGCGGTCGTAGTGGATCTTCGGCGTGGCGTAGTAGCCGCTGGCGGCCAGCGAGATGCGCGCCATGTGCGCCTGCCGGCACAACGCGCCGAATTCCAGCTCCAGGCTGCCGGCGATGACCTTGCCGGCGGCGAAGCGCACCTGCGCCGGCGCCACGCCGCCGCGCTCGGCGGCCAGCGCGGCCAGGCGTGCGCGGATCTCGCTGGCGGCGTTGTACGCGGCCATGCCGTTGAGGTCGGTGCCCGAGGACGCCGCAGTGGCCGAGGTGTTGGGCACCTTGTCGGTGCGCGTGGCGGTGATGCGCACGCGCTCGACGCCGATGCCGAACACGTCGGCGACGATCTGCGCGACCTTGATCATCAGCCCCTGGCCCATCTCGGTGCCGCCGTGGTTGAGCTGTACCGAGCCGTCGGCATAGACCAGCACCAGCGCGCCGGCCTGGTTGAGGTGACTGGTGGTGAAGCTGATGCCGAACTTCACCGGGGTCAGCGCCAGGCCTTTCTTCAACACGCGGTGGCGCGCGTTGAACGCGGCGACCGCCGATTGCCGCGCGGCGTAGTCGGCATGCGCGGCCAGTTCCTCGATCAGCGCCGGCGCAACGTTGTCCTCCACGGTCATGCCGTACGGGGTGACGTTGCGATCCGGCGCCGCATACAGGTTGATGCGGCGCACCGCCAGCGCATCGCGGCCGAGCGCGGCGGCGACCGCGTCCAGCACCCGCTCGATCGCCAGCATGCCCTGCGGCCCGCCGAAACCGCGGAACGCGGTGTTGGACACGGTATGCGTGCGCAGCCGGTGCGAGACGATTTCCACCACCGGCAGCCAGTAGCAGTTGTCGGCATGGAACATCGCGCGGTCGTTGATCGCCAGCGACAGGTCGGTGGTGGCGCCGCAGCGCGAAGCCAGTTCCAGGCGCAGCGCCAGGATGCGGCCGTCGTCGTCGAAGCCGGCGCGGTAGTCGACCACGAAGTCGTGACGCTTGCCGGTGATGCGCATGTCGTCGTCGCGGTCGTAGCGCAGCTTGGCCGGGCGCCCGGTCAGTGCGGCGACCAGCGCGCAGGCCGCGGCCGGCGCCGCCGCCTGGGTCTCCTTGCCGCCGAACGCGCCGCCCATGCGCCGCACTTCCACGGTCACGTCGGCGCTGCTCAGCCCGAGCAGTTCCGCGATCAGGTGCTGCACCTCGCTCGGGTGCTGGGTCGAGGACAGCACATGCAGCTGCCCCTGCTCGCCGGGCAAGGCCAGCGCAACCTGCCCTTCCAGATAGAAATGCTCCTGCCCGCCGATCTCCAGCGCGCCGCTGCACTGCCGCGGCGCCGCGGCCAGGGCGGCATCGACATCGCCGCCGCGCGCCATGCGCTGCGCCGGCTCCAGCACCGCGCCGGCGGCACGCGCCTGGGCGATGCTGAGCAGCGCCGGCAGCGGCGCGTATTCGACCAGCGCCAGCCGCGCGGCGCGCCGTGCCGCGGCATGGCTATCGGCGGCGACGACGAACAGCGGCTGGCCGTGATAGAGCGCTTCGTCGCGGGCGAACAGCGGGTCGTCGTGCGCGACCGGAGCGACGTTGTTCTCGCCCGGAATATCGGCGGCGGCGAACACCGCCACCACCCCGGGCGCCGCGCGCACCGGCGCCAGATCCACGTGCAGCAAGCGCGCATGCGCGTGTTCGCTCAGGCCGAACGCCAGATGCAGCAGGCCCGGCGGCTCCGGCAGATCGTCGATATAGCGCGCCTGGCCGCTGACGTGCGCCTGCGCGCTGTCGTGGCACAACGAACGGTGCACCTGCGGCAACGCCGCGTCGCTGGCGGCCGGCCCGTCAGCCATCGACCAGCTCCAGCGCCAGCACCGACAGCGGTTCGTGTGGATGCGCGTGTCCGATCCACAGCCGCCGCAGCAGGTTCGCGGCGACCGCCAGCCGATACGCCGCCGAACCGCGCGCATCGCTGAGCGGGCTGAAGTCCTGCGCCAGCGTGGCCGCGGCGGCTTCGACCGTTACCTCGCTCCATGGCTGGCCGAGCAAGGCCTGTTCGGCGCCACGCGCACGCTGCGGAATGCCGGCCATGCCGCCGAAGGCGATCCGCGCCTGCGTCACCACGCCATCGGCGATACGCAGCGCGAACGCGCCGCAGACCGCGGAGATGTCGCTGTCGAAGCGCTTGCTGAGCTTGTCCACGCGGTACAGCGTGGCCGCCGCCGGGCGCGGCACGTACACGCTCTCCACGAACTCGCCCGGCTGCCGTGCCTGGCGGCCGTAATCCAGGAAAAACTCCTCCAGCGGCAAGCTGCGTCGCGCATCGCCACGGCGCAGGGTCAGGGTGGCGCCGAGCGCGATCAGCGCCGGCGGCATGTCGCCGATCGGCGAGCCGTTGGCGATGTTGCCGCCGATGGTGCCGGCGTTGCGCACCTGGGTCCCGCCGATGCGCCGCACAAGTTCGCCCAGCGCCGGGTGCAACGCGGCCAGCGCGGCCTGCGCTTCGCTGTAGCGCACGCAAGCGCCGATGTGCAGGCCGTCGGGCGTGTCGTGCAATTCGCGCAATTCGGGGATGTCGCCGATGAACACCACATCGTCGAGCACGCGCTGCTGCTTGGTCACCCACAGGCCGACATCGGTGGCGCCGGCGACCAGGCGCGCGTTGGGACGTTCCAGCAGCAACGCGGCCAATGCGTCGGCGCTGCGCGGGGCCGTGCTGCGGCGCACGCGGCCGGCGGCCGCATCGGCGTGCGTCTGCAGCAACGCGGTCTGGCGGCGCAGCGCGCGCAAGCCGGCGAGCGTGGCCGCGTCGTCGCGGGGCGCCACCGGCACCGCCGCGCCGGCGTCCAGGATCGGGCCATAGCCGGTGCAGCGGCACAGGTTGCCGGCGATCACGTCGGCCACCGCCGCCTGCTCGGTGCCCAGCGCGCCGATGCTGCGCGCGTACAGCGACATCACGAACCCCGGCGTGCAGAAGCCGCACTGCGACCCATGGCGCTGCACCAGTTCTTCCTGCAGCGGATGCAGTGCACCCCCGGTAGCAAGGCTCTCCACGGTCAGCAGCGCCTTGCCGTCGAGCATCGGCACGAACAGGATGCAGGCGTTGAGCGCGCGCCAGCGCACCCGCTCGTCGCCCTCGGCACCGGCCAGTTCGCCGACCAGCACCGTGCACGCGCCGCAATCGCCCTCGGCGCAGCCTTCCTTGCTGCCGGTGCGGCCGAGCCGGTAGCGCAGCAGATCGAGCACGCTGGCGGTCGGGTCCCCGGCATCCAGTTCCAGCACTTGCCCATCCAGCAGGAACCGCACCGCGTCCATCTCAGCTGCCCCGGTAGGTGGAATAGCCGAACGGCGAGACCAGCAGCGGCACGTGGTAGTGCCCGGCATCGGCCAGGCCGAACGCGACCGGCACCACGTCCACGAACGGCGGCTCGGGCAAGATCACGCCCTGGCCGCGGAAGTAGTCGGCCACTGCGAATTCCAGTCGATAGCGCCCCGTCGCCAGGCTCAGTTCGCGCAGCCCCGGACAGCGCCCATCGGCATCGGTGACGCCGGCATGCAGCAGCGTCTCGCCGGCGAACAGGCGCACCGCGACGCCGGCGGCGGGCACGCCGCGGCTCAGGTCCAGCACATGGGTCGATAGCGTGCTCATCCGACGCGTTCCTCCAGTTGCGGCAGCGGCCATTGGCCAACGAATTCGGGTTCGGCGTAGTCCAGGTAGGCGCCGACGATCGCTTCGCGCTCGTCCAGGAACAACTGGTCGGCGACCGCCTTCACCAGCCGCGGCAGCGCGTGCTTGAGCCCGGACAATGCCGCCGCCGACAGGCCCAGGCTCAGCAGCGCCGAATAGTTGAACGCGAACAGCCCGTGCAGCGCCGGCGCATGCGCGGGCGTGCGCGGCAGCAGTTCGAAGCCCGGCCCCAGGTAGGGGTGCGCGTCGAGCAGCGGCACGCCCTGCCCTTGCGGCGGCCGGTAGCGGTCCGACCAGCGCACGATGCCGTCGGCCACCGCGGCCAGTTCCGGGCGCAGCGCCGGATCGGTGACCAGGCCGGTCGACAGCACCACGAAATCGAACCGCAGGCGCGCGTGCGGCGTGGTCACCACCACGCCGTCGGCGTCTTCGGCCACGTGCTGCCACGGGCTGCCCAGATGCAGGCGGAAATTGGGCCAGGCCGCGGCGCGCTCGAAGGTGTCGTTGGTCGGCGGCTGGTTGTGGCGGAAGAAGCTGGCCATCATCGCGTACTTGTCGGCATCGGGCAGCGCGGCGAAGCGCGGGATGATGCCGCTGCGCTCCATGTGCCGGATCGGATTGACCCGCGGCAGTTCCGCGCGGCGCAGGAACACGTGCACCTCGCCGACGCCTGCGGCCAGCGCGTGCTGGGCGTTGTCGAAGGCCGAGGCGCCGCCGCCGAGAATGCCGATGCGTCGCCCGGCCAGGGCCGCGTAGTCGATCGCCTCGGAGGTGTGCGCGTAACGCGAGCGCGGCAGCGTCTGCGCCACCAGCGGCGGCACGTGCCATTGCCCGCCGCCCTGGATCCCGGTCGCCAGCACCACCTTGCGCGCGAGCAGGCTGTCGCCGCCGGCCAGGTGCAGCCGCTGCAGGCGCTGCGCCGGCAGCGGTTCGATGCGCAGCAGCCGCGCCCGGTTGCGCACCGGCAGGCCCAGCACCTCGCGGTACCAGCGCAGGTAGTCCATCCAGTCGGCGCGCGCGATCTTGCCCAGCGCGTCCCAGGCGGCCGCACCGTGGCGCGCTTCCCAGTAGGCGCGGAAGGTCAGCGACGGCATGCCGAAGTCCAGCGCGCTCAGTTCCTTCGGCGTGCGCAGGGTGACCATGCGCGCGTAGGTGACCCACGGGCCTTCCTGGCCGGCCGGATTCTCGTCGATCACCAGCAGGTTGGAGATGCGCTCGCGCAGCAGCCCGAACGCCGCGCCCAGACCGCTCTGCCCGCCGCCGACGACGACCACGTCGTAGACATGTTCGGCGCCGTGCCGCTGCGGACGGGTCCAGTCGGGGCCGCCATGCCCGAGCCACTGCAGCTCGCGCGCGACCTGCGCCGACAGCGCCTGCAAGCCGCCGGCCGCGGCGCTCACCGCAAGGCCTCCAGGCGCAAGCGCACGATCTTGCCGATCTCGTCGAGCGCGGTGGCGATCTCGGCCTCGCGCGCGTTCGCCAGCCGCGCCTGCATCGCCGCGAGAATCCCGGCCTTGTCGGTCAGCCGCACGCAGATCACGAACGGGAAATCGAAGCGCGCGCGGTAGGCCGCATTGAGCGCATGGAAGCGCGCGAACTCCTCGGCAGTGAGCCGGTCCAGCCCGGCCTGCGCCTGCTCGGCGGCCGAGGCCGCGGTCAGGCTGCCGTCGATCGCGGCCTTGCCGGCCAGTTCCGGATGCGCGCGGATCAGTGCCAGTTGCTCGTCGGCGCTGGCCGCATGCAGCACCTGCAGCAGGCCGGCATGCAGATCGGCGAAAGGGCGCCGTGCCGCGGCCCGTTCGGCCACCCACGGCGAGTGCTCGAACAGCGCGTGCAGGCGCGCGACGAACTCGGCAGAGGACAGCGCATTCCAGTCGACGGCGTTCATGCGTGCTCGCCCTGCAGCGACACGTGCGCCGACACCACCTTCCAACCGTCGGCGAAGCGCACCCAGCTCTGGCTCTGGCGACCGCGGCGGGTTGCGCCTTCGCGCAGGAACTCTGCATCGGCGGTGGCGAAGTCGCGCCCGTACGCGACGATCTGCACGCGCTGCAACTGCCGCTGCGGCGAACCGCCGCGCGCGCGGCGGAACGCGCGGATCGCCTCGGCGCCGTACAGCGTCTCGCCGACGCCGTAGCGCACCGTGGTCGGCGCATCGTGGAACAGCCGGTCCAGCGCGGCGACGTCGTCGGTCATCAGCGCACGCTCGTAGGCGGCGAACGCTGCCTGCACCTCGGCCAGCACCTCGGGCGCATCGACGATCATGCCGGGTGCACCTGTTGCCAGTGACGGGCGATGTCGATGCGCCGCGCGATCCAGGCCTGGCCGCTGGCCAGCGCATGATCGACGAAACGGGCCAGCGCCAGCGCGCGCGCCGGGCGTCCGGCGATGCGCCCATGCAGGCCCACCGACATCATCCGCCCGCCTTCGGCGCACAGTTGCTCGAAACTGTCGCGCAGGTAGCGGAAGAACGGTTCGCCGTCGGCGAAGCCGTTGTAGGCGACGAACTTCATGTCGTTGGCGTCCAGCGTGTACGGCACCACCAACTGCGCGCGGCCGTGGCGGCGATCGTAGTACGGCAGGTCGTCGGCGTAGCTGTCGGCGTCGTAGACGAAGCCGCCCTCCTCGGCCACCAGGCGCGCGGTGTTGGGGCTGGTGCGGCCCTGGTACCAGCCCAGCGGACGCGTCCCGGCGACTTGCGTGTGCAACGCGATCGCCGCGGCGATATGCGCGCGTTCGGTTGCCTCCGGTACCTGCTGGTAATCGATCCAGCGCAAGCCGTGGCTGGCGATCTCCCAATCGGCGTCGCGCATCGCCTGCACCGCCTCGGGATTGGCCGCCAGCGCCTGCGCCACGCCGAACACCGTGACCGGCACGCCGCGTGCGGCGAACAGCCGCTGCAGCCGCCAGAAGCCGGCGCGGCTGCCGTATTCGTACAGGCTCTCCATCGCCATCGCGCGTGCGCCCGGCTGGCTGTGCGCGCCGACCATCTCCGACAGGAACGACTCCGAGCCGGCATCGCCGTTGAGCACGCCGTTCTCGGCGCCTTCCTCGTAATTGATCACGAACTGCAGCGCCACCCGCGCGCCACCCGGCCACTGCGGGTCCGGCGGCTGCGCGCCATAGCCGACCAGGTCGCGCGCCGTACTCATCCCTGCGCTCCGTCGGCGTGCCAGGCGGCCAGCGCCGCATCCACCCCGGCGCCCGGCGTGCAGGCATAGCCTTCTGCGCGCAGCACCGCTTCCAGCGCGCCCAGGGTGATCAGCACCTTGTGCTTCATCGCGTTGTAACCCATCGCGCCGATCCGCCACAGCTTGCCCTGCAGCGGCCCGAACGCGGTGCCGATCTCGATCTCGAAATCCTCGCGCATGCGCCGCCGTACCGCCTCGCCATCGATGCCGGCGGGAATCGCCACGCCGGTGACGTTGGCCATGCGGTAGCGGTCGTCGCCGAACACCTGCAGTCCCAGCGCGCGCACGCCGGCGGCGACTGCGCGGCCGGCCGCGGCGTGCCGGGCGAAGCGCGCGGGCAGGCCTTCCTGCAGCGCCACGCGCGCGCACTCGCGCGCCGCGTACAGCATGCTGGTGGCTTCGGTGTGGTGGTTGAGGCGCTTGTCCGACCAGTAGTCCATGACCATCGCCAGGTCGAAATAATTCGAGCCGATGCGCACGCCGCTGCCGTTGGCGATGTCGTCGCGGACGATGCCGCGCTCGACATGGCGGCGCGCGAAGATCGCCTCGGCGGCGCGTGCGGACACGGTGATCGGCGCCGAGCCGGACGGCCCGCCCAGGCACTTCTGCAGGCCGCCGGTGACCACGTCCACGCCCCAGGCATCGCTGGCGATGCGCATGCCGCCGATGGTCGCGGTGGCGTCGACGTAGGACAGCGCGCCGGCGGCGCGGCACAGCGCACCCAGGCCGTCCAGCGGCTGCGCCATCGTGGTCGAGGTATCGCCGTGCACGCAGGCGACCAGCTTCGGCGCGACGCGTTCGATCGCGTCGGCCACCGCCGCCATCGGCACCACCTCGCCCCACGGCGCATCCACGCTCTCGACCACGGCGCCGATGCGGCCGAGGATCTCGCCCAGCAGCAGCCCGAAGCGGCCGAAGTTCAGCACCAGCACGCGATCGCCCGGCGCCACCAGCGACACCAGCGCCGCCTCGATGCCGGCACGCGCGGTGCCGTCGACCAGGAAGGTCCAGCGGTTCTCGGTCCCGAACAATGGCCGGTACAGCGCCATCACCTGGTTCATGTAGCCGGTCATTTCCGGATCGAACTGGCCGAGCAGGTCGGCGGACATCGCGCGCAGCACGCGCGGATGCGCATTGACCGGGCCCGGTCCCATCAGCAGGCGTTGCGGCGGATCGATTTCGCCGAACAGGTCGGCGTGCAGCGGATCAACGGACAAGGGTGTCTCCCAGGGACTCGATGAAGTGCAGCATCGCCGCCACCGCCACGTCGGCATCGGCGGGATCCACATGTTCGGCAGGGTGGTGGCTGACGCCGCCGGCGCAGCGCAGGAACAGCATCGCGGTCGGGCACAGCGCGGCCATCACCATCGCGTCGTGGCCGGCGCCGGACACCAGCCGCCGCGGCGCGAGGCCCTGCGCGGCGATCGCCGTGTCCAGCGCGGCGACCAGGCGCGGGTCGCAGGGACTGGCCGGCAGGTCCTGCACGCACTGCAGCTCCAACTGCACGCCGCGCGCGGCGGCGATGGCGTGCAGGCGCTGCGCGATCGCCGCGGCCGCCGCATCGCGCACGGCGTCGTCGCCGGCCCGCACGTCGATCGAGAACTCGACCCGCCCCGGCACCACGTTGACCGCACCCGGCGCGACCTGCAGGCGCCCGACCGTGGCCACCAGGTCCGCGCTGCCGGCGCGCGCCACCTGTTCCACCGCCAGCACGCATTCGGCGGCGGCGGCCAGCGCATCGGCGCGCAGGTCCATGCGCGTGGTGCCGGCATGGCCGGCGCGGCCGACCAGCAGCGCGCGGTAGCGCCGCTGCGCGGCGATGCCGGTGACCGCGCCCAGCGCCAGGCCTTCGGCCTCCAGCACCGGGCCTTGTTCGATATGCGCTTCCAGATAGGCCAGCACGCTGTGCGGCGCGCGCGCCGCGCTCGGTAGCAGGGCGATGTCCAGCCCCCAGCCGGCCAGCGCATCGGCCAGCGTCACGCCGTCGCCGTCGGTCACCTGCAGCGCCGCCGGGTCCAGCGTGCCGGCGACGGCGCGGCTGCTCAGCATCGAGGCCGGGAAGCGCGAACCTTCCTCATCGCCGAACGCGATCACCTCGATCGCGAACGGCAGCCGGCGGCCCTGCGCGTGCAGCGCGGCCACGCATTCGATGCCGAGCATGATCCCGAGCGGGCCGTCGTAGCGGCCGGCGTCGCGCACGCTGTCCAGGTGACTGCCGATCAGCAGCGCCGGCGCCTGCGCGGCGACGCCCTCGTAGCGGCCGAGCAGGTTGCCGGCCGGATCGATGCGGGGATGCAGGCCGGCCTCGCCCATCCACGCGGCCACGGCCGCCACGCTGGCGCGATGCGCCGGACTCAGCCAGCCGCGGAACAGGCCGTCCGCGGTGTCGCTATAGGGCGCCACGCCGAGCGCGTCGCAGCGTGCCACCGCGCGCTGGCCAGGAACGCAGGCCGGCATCAGCATGGCTGCTGCCGGCTCAGGTGCGGCCGCCGTCGGGGTCGGGATGTGGCGAGGTGTCGCGCATGGCTGGGTTCGCTTGGAAGACGGGCGGAGCGGGACGGGCGATCGGTGCGAGCCGTGGCGCGGGTCTGGCGCGCCCAAGGAAGTTCTTTCAATTCAAAAGCTTATTTCCGAGGAAACGCAGCTTTGCCGGGGTAAAAGCACTATACGAAGCGTGCCGAAAGCCGGCAAACACCGTTTTCGCGTGCGGGCAGTGCAAAAAATGCAACACCGACGCGGGCTACGTGCTCATTCGCGTGCGAAGGAGGTTGTGCGTGCTGCTTCGTGCGCTTTCGAGACGGGGCCTTGACTGGCGCCGGTTGGACGTTGTCGCGGCTGAAGCCGCTCCTGCAGGGACTTGCGGCGAGCCGGCTGGTGCACTGTGGGAGGGACTTCAGTCCCGACGCATTGCCCCGCCGGAAAGCGCAGCGCTTCGTTCGTCGCGGCTGAAGCTGCTCCTACAGGGACGTCATGGGCTGGCGGTGAGACTACGGGAGGGGGTTTTCCAACCCCGACCGCTGCAGCCGCCGGCGCTCGGCTAGCGCGGTTCCAGGATGGCTTCCACCCGCGGCGCCAGCGCCTTGAGCATGGTCTGCGCGGCTCTGGACAGCTGCCGCTGCGGGGCCACGCACAGCGACAGCGTCATCGGCTTGGCCAGGCCTTCGCGCAAGGGCACGAACGCCAGCCGCCCCTCGGCCAGGTCCGCCAGCACGTCCAGTTGCGACAGCAGGCCCACGCCCACGCCCTGCCGCACCAGCGCGCGCAGCGTGCGCACGTCGTTGCAGCGGATGCAGCGGCGCGTGTCGATGTGCTGGCGCTGGTACACCACCTTGGCGTGTTCGTTGACGATCAGCGGCGCGGCCGGCAGCAGCAGGCGATGGTCGTCGAGCACTTCGTTCAACTGCAGGCTGGCCCTGCCGCTGAGCGGATGCCCCACCGGCATGCAGATGCCCAGCGGGATCTCGGCGAAGGCGACCACCTCCAGGTCGATGCCGCTGACCGGATCCAGCAGCAGGCCGAAATCCACCTCCGCGGCGATGACCTTGTCGGCCACCTTCTGGTTATCCTCGGTCTGCAGGCCGAAGGTCAGACCCGGATGCTCGTCGATCAGTTGCGCCAGCGCATCGACCACGATGCCCTCGCTCAAGGCATCGATCATCGCAATCTCGACATGGCCGCGGCGCAGGCCCTTCAGTTCGTCGAACTGCTCCAGCGTGCGTTGATAGCTCTTCTCCCAGCGCCGCACGTCGACCAGCAGCAACTCGCCGGCGCTGGTCAGGCGCAGCCCGCTCGGCAGCCGCTCGAACAACTGCACGCCCAGCTCCTGCTCGGCCTTGAGGATCTGCCGGTCGATCGCCGACGCCGACACGTGCAACGCTTCGGCCGCGCGGCGGATGCTGCGCCAATGCGCCACTTCCATGAAATAGCGGGTGAAGCGGGAGAAGGTCGGCATGGCGGCATCGGTTCCTGTGGGGCCTGACGCTCGGCGTGGAAGCGGCTGCGTCGTCGCGCGACTGCCATGGTACGGAAGCGTCGCCGCTGGCGCCGCCTGCGCTCGTCTTGTGCTTCGCCTGCATCGTGCGCATGGCGCTTCATTGCGCCTGAGGATCGAAATACGCTTCCCAGGTCGCCGCCGACGCACGCCGCGACGCCGCCTGCCGGAAGCGCTGCATGGCCTGGCGGCGCTTGCCGCTGTTGAGCAGCGCGACGCCGAGATTGAAGTAGGTGTTGCGGTCGTCCGAGCGCAGGCGCACCGCGCGCTGCAGCGCCTCGGCGGCCTCGCGGTACTTCGCCAGATCGCACAACACCGCGCCCAGGCAGGTGAGCACCGCGCTATCGTCCGGCGCCGACGCCGATGCGGCCATGAGCAGCGCCTCGGCCTGCGCAAGATGGGCGGACCAACGCTCCGGATCGCGCATCGCCGCATCCACCAGCGCTCTGGCACGCGCGAGGAATTGGCTGTCGTGGTTCATTGCCATCGCAAGCTGCAGGCAGCGAGCGCTACCAGCCCGCCACCGCGCCATCGCTGCGCGGATCGCTGGCGCCGCACAGGGTGCCGTCGGCCTCGCGCACCAGCGCGCCGGCATGGCCCATCACCGCGCTGTAGGCCGGCAGCAGTTCGACCGCGTGGCCGGCGGCGCGCAGTGCGTCAACCACCGCCGGATCGAAGCGGTCTTCCAGTTTCAACGTGGTGCTGTCCTCGCCCCAGGTGCGGCCGAGCAGCCAGCGCGGCGCGCTGAGCGCCTGCTGCAACGGCATGCCGAAGCGCGCATAGCGGCTGAACAGCGCCGCCTGAGTCTGCGGCTGGCCTTCACCGCCCATGGTGCCGTAGGCCATGAGCCGGCCGTCGTCGAAACGCGCCAGCGCCGGATTGAGCGTGTGGAACGGCTTGCGCCCAGGCGCCAGCGCGTTCCAACCGTCGGCGGCGAGGCGGAAACTGCAGCCGCGGTTCTGCCAGACGATGCCGCTGCGCGGCAGCACCAGCCCGGAACCGAATTCGAAATAGGTGGACTGGATGCAGCTGACCGCGCGGCCGGCGCCGTCGATCGCGCCGAACCACACGGTGTCGCCGGCCTGCGAGGGCTGCGGCCACGGCAGCGCGCGCGCGGGATCGATGCGCGCGGCCATCGCGTCGAGCGCGCCGGCATCGTCGAGCAGCGCTTGCGCGTCCAGCGTCATCCAGGCCGGGTCGCCGACGTGCGCATCGCGCACCAGAAACGCCTGCTTGGTCGCTTCGATCAGCCCATGCAGATGCGCATAGCCGTCGGCCTGGTCGGCGGCCAGGCGGTCGAACAGCGCCAGGATCAGCAGCGAGGCCAGGCCCTGGGTCGGCGGCGCATGGTTGTACAGGCGCGCACCGGCGATCGCCACCGACAGCGGCACGCTGGCCTCGGCGCGGTGCGCGGCCAGATCGACTGCACGCAACGGACTGCCCAGGGCCTGCAGGTCGGCGGCGATGTCGGCGGCCAGCGCGCCGCGGTAGAAATCTTCCAGGCCGGCCGCGGCCAGGCGCTGCAGCGTGGCGGCCAGCTGCGGCTGGCACAGCAGTTCGCCTTCGCGCAACGGGCGACCGGCGGCTTCGAAGATCGCCGCATAGGCGCCGGGCTGCTCGCGCAGTTCGGCGCCCTTGGCCGCAGCGATGGCGGCACCGCCGAGGGTGACCGGCACGCCTGCCGCGGCGTGATGGACGGCGTCCTCGAACAGGCGCGACAAAGGCAGCCGTGCGTCGCTGCGCAGCAGCGCCAGCGCCCAGCCGGACACGGTACCGGCGACGGTGTTGGCCGCGCCCGGACCGCGCCAGGGGATCGCCGCCTGTCCGGCGTAGTGCTGCAGCGTGGCCGCCTGCGCGGCGCGACCGCAGGCATCGATCGCATGCACGCGGCCATCGGCTTCGGCGATCAGCCAGAAGCCGTCGCCGCCGATGCCGGTCATGTGCGGATAGACCACCGCCAGGCAGGCCGCGGTCGCCACCGCCGCCTCCACCGCGGTGCCGCCGTCGCGCAGCACATCGCGCCCGGCCTGCGCGGCCAGGTGATGCGGCGCGACCACCATGCCGCGCCGGGAACGCAAGGTGTGCAGCATCAGCGCGGCTCCAGCGACGGCGGCGTGGAGCCGATCAAACCGTCGCGTTCCAGTTGCGCGGCGAGCGCGAACAGGCGGTCCTCGCGCCCCGGCGCGGCGATCAATTGCACGCCCAGCGGCAGGCGCCCGGGACTGTACAGCGGGGCGGCCAGCACCGGGCAACGCGCCAGGCCCAGCGGCTGGGTGAAGATGCCGAGGTTGGCGCGCGCCGACACCGCCTTGCCGTCGATCTGGATCGTCTCCTGATCGATGCGCGGCGCCGCACACGGCGTGGCCGGCGCCAGCAGTACATCGACCTCGTCCCACAGGCGCTGCATCGCGCCGGCGAACCACGCGCCGAACCGCTGCGCATCGGCGATGGCGGCCGCGGGCACTTGCAGGCCGGCGAGCAGGCGCTCGCGGGTGGCCGGATCGAAGCGCTCGCCGTGCGCGGCCAGTGCCTGCCGATGACGGTAGCCGCCTTCGGCCGCAGTCATCACGAACGCCGCGGCGCGCGCGCGTTCAGCCTGCGGCAGTTCGCGCAACGCATTGCCGCCGAGCGCGGCATGCAGCGCGGCCAGGCCGGCCTCCAGTTCTGGATCGAGGTTGCGCTGGAACCAGCCGCCCAGGCGCGCCACGCGCAACGCGGCGGTGTCCACCGGCGCCGGTTCGCGCCCGCGCATCGCCGCGTACACCGCGCGCAGGTCGGCGACCGTGGTCGCGAACGGCCCGACCACGTCGAAGGCCTCGACGAACGGGAACACGCCGTCCATCTCCAGGCTGCCGTGGCTCGGGCGCAGGCCGTACACGCCGCACAGCGCCGCCGGCACGCGGATCGAGCCGTTGGTGTCCGAGCCCAGCGCGAACGGCACCCAGCGCGCCGCCACCGCCGCCGCCGAGCCGCCCGAGGACCCGCCGGCCAGGCGCTGCGGATCGTGCGGATTGGCCGTGGTGCCGTAATGCGCATTGACCGTGGCGAAGCCGTAGGCGAATTCGTCCATGTTGGCGGTGCCGACCAACACCGCGCCGGCGTCGGCCAGGCGCCGCACCACCGCCGCATCGTGCGTGGCCGGCGGTAGCTCGGCGCGCAACGCGGCGCCGGCGGTGGTCGCCAGACCGGCGACATCGAACAGGTCCTTGACCACGAACGGCACTCCGGCCAGCGCACCGCCATCGCCGCCGCCGGCCAGCGCCGCCTGCACGCGCGCCGCATCGGCCTCGGCACGCGCCGGCAGCGCTCGCGTCACCGCGCACAAGCGCGGATTTTCGCGTTCGATCTGCGCCAGCGCCTGCCGCGCGTGCCGCTGCGCGGCCGCGCCATCCGTGCGCGTGGCGGCGACCATCGCGGCGACCGCTCCGCCGCCGTCCGCGACCGGCGGCTCGGACGGCGTTTCGAACGCCTGCAGCAGTTGGGCGTAGCCGAGCAGCAACTCGGTGTTGCGCTGGATGCCGGCGTGCCACGTCGTGGGGATCTGCATGACGCTTGTCTCTCGATGAGGGGAGCCGGCCAACCTTCGCCGCGGTTGCAGGGTCGCCTGCGGCGAGCGGATCGCGCAAGCGCGGTCGCGCATCGGCCTGGCGGCGCGCCGGCAGCGCGGCGCACAGCGGAGTGCCGGCGGACGGAGCGACGCGACCTGGCGCGGGAGCGCGCCTGCGTCGGAAATGCCGTGCACGCTACCGGCGCCGCGCTACCGTCAGCCCGGCAAAGGCACGCCCAGCGCCGGCGGCTGCGGCGCGGTCAGGCGCTCCACCAACAGGCGTTCGATCGCGTCCACGTCGACCTCGCACACCACCTGCTGCGCCTGTTCGCCGAGGCCGGGCTGGTAGCCCGGCGCCCACGACAGGATGTCGCCGTAGCCGGGGCCGAACTCGGTGTTGGTGTCGATGTACAGGGTTTCGCTGACGGTGGCCAGTTCCGGATGCAGCCATAGCGCCGTGGCCAGTTCGTCCCACAGCGGGAACCCCGGCTCGCGCCGGCGTAGCGCGTGGCCGATCGGCGTGTCGGCAGCGCTCATCCGCGCCAGCAGCTGCGGGGTCAGTTCGGTGGCGGTGGACGGGTCCACCGGCACCATCACCATCTTGCGCCACGGCGAGCGCATCACGATGCTCGCCGCTTCCGGATCCCAGCGGATGTTGAATTCGCGCCGCGGCGAATTGACGAACTCGCGCGCGAACTGCCGCGCCGACACGCTGTCGCGCCGCTGCCGCGGGTTGAGGCTGCCGCCCATGTAGACCAGTTCCTTGGCCAGCGACGCGAACTGCGGGTCCAGCCGCTGCGCCAATGCCAGATTGGTCAACGGGCCGGTGGCGACGATGCTGACTTCGCCAGGGAACTCGCGCACCTTGCGGATCATGAACAACGCCGCCGGTTCGCTGGCCGCCTGCACCACCGACGGATTACCCAGCGCCAGATCCGGCACCACGTCGTGCGCGTGGTAGCGCGGCGAACTCTGCACGGTGTCGTGCTCGATCCATTGCCGGGTCCACGCCCCCTTCCACAGCAGCTTGCCGTACAACGCTTCCCAGCGCTCGGTGGCCAGCTCGCTGTTGAGCAGCGGATGCACCGGCCCGGGCAGCACCGGCACCTCGCCGCGGCCGGCGATTTCCAGCAGGCGGCGCGTGTGCGCCAGCGCCTCGTCGCGCCAGATGTTGCCGCTGACCACCGAGATGCCGAGCACCTCGACCTCCGGCGATTGCAGCAACAACAGCTGCGCGGGAGTGAAGCCGTCGATGTCGTCTTCGAGGATGACGCGGCGGCGCGGTGCGAGGGAAGCAGCGGAAGCGGATGTCGGATCGGGCATGGAATGCGTATTGGAAGGAGGAGGAAGGCAACGCGTGTGCAGCGGGCCAAGTGAACACCATTGCGCCAGCGCTGCACAGCCTGCGCGTCGGCGCATGCCTGCAGCGCGCGCCGCCGGCGGACTGATCGCGGCGCGGCGGCGAACGATGGCGCGCTCCCTGCATGAGCTGCGGCGCGTTACAGTGGCGCTGCACGGAGCCTAGGGGACGGGAGAAGTAGCGTTGAGCGATCAAGCAAGCGGCCAGCGGCAGGACCGGTACCCGCGTATCCCGCTGCTGGTGCGCACCACGTCGCCCGCGCATTTCATTGCCGCGATGCTGATCGGCGCATGGCTACAGCGCGCGTTGACCCTGCCGCTGCCGCAAGGCCGTGCGCTGGCCTGGATGCAACTGGCCGGTGGCGTGGTCGCCGTCGCCGGGCTGACGCTGTCGCTGCTGTGCCTGGCACTGTTCGTGCAGCGACGCACCACCGTGCTGCCCGAACGCGATCCGTCCCATCTGGTGCTGCGCGGTCCGTACCGCTACACCCGCAACCCGATGTACCTGAGCCTGGTGCTGAGCTACGCCGGCCTGTGCGTGCAGATCGGCTGGCCGTGGGCGCTCCTGCTGCTGCCGTTGCCGTTGCTCGCCTTGCAGCGCGTGGTGATCCCGTTCGAGGAGGCGCGCTTGCGCGAACGCTTCGGCAGCGCCTATGACCGCTATTGCGCGCAGGTGCGGCGCTGGGTGTAGGCGGCGCCGCACGGCGAATCGGATGGCGTCGCGTTGGAGCGCAACTGCGCTCGCCTCGGCAAGTATTAGATCTCGCTACCTTGCTCGCTCCCTTGTAGGAGCGACTTCAGTCGCGACGGGCATTACCAGCGAAGCCCGTCGCGACTGAAGTCGCTCCCACAACCTGCAAACAGTTCGCAGAACAATCCGCTAGCCGCGCAGCCACCAGAACGCCGCAGCAGCGACCACCAGCAGCAGGAGCACGCCCCACAGCCACGCGCCGGGGCGATCGCCACCGGCCACGGTCGGTGGCGTGCCTGCGCGCGGCGCATTGCGGTCGCGGTAACGCTCGACCAATTCCTTGGCCTCGCGCAGGCCCATACCTGGATGCTGCTCGCGGGTCAGCTTGATCGCCTGCAGCAGTTGCCCCTGGCCCAGCGCCAGCAACGCCGCCGGCGGCAGCCGGTCCGTCTCCGCGCCCAGCGATGCCCTGGCGGGGGTCTGGCTGGCGCCGGCATGCCGGTCGAGCATCTCCGCGACCGTCTGCGCCGCCCCGGCCTGCAGCCACGCATCCACCTGCAGCTTGGCGCTGCGCAGGTCCATGCCGCTCTGCGCGCGCAACAGCTTGATTGCCTTGATGATCTCGCCACGCGCCAGGGCCTCGGCGATGGCGGGTGACGGCTGGGTCGGGTTCATGTCGCAGGCGCTGAGATGAAGACGCTGCAGTCTTGCCGTTCGCCAGTTAAGCCGCCGTTGCATCGCAGCGGCGCGAACTCCACGTTCATCACGTTTCCATCATTGGAATCCCATAAAGATCCCGGCATGAAGATCGAAATCTGGCAAGGCGACATCACCGAACTGGACGTGGACGCCATCGTCAACGCCGCCAACGAATCCCTGCTCGGCGGCGGCGGCGTGGATGGGGCGATCCATCGCGCCGCTGGTCCGCAGCTGCTGGACGAATGCCTGCGGCTTCCGGAACTCAAGCCCGGCGTGCGCTGCCCGGTCGGCGAGGTCCGCGCCACCGCGGGCTACCGGCTCAAGGCACGCCATGTGCTGCACACCGTCGGCCCGGTGTGGCGCGACGGCGCCCACGACGAACCGGCGCTGCTGGCCAACTGCTACTGGCGCTCGCTGCGCTTGGCCGAACAGATGGGCCTGCACTCGGTGGCATTCCCGGCGATCAGCTGCGGCATCTACGGGTATCCGCTGCACCAGGCCGCGCGTATCGCGGTGGCCGAAACCACAGCCTGGCAGCGCGCGCATGCGGTGCCGAAGCGGGTGATCCTGGTCGCCTACGGCGATGCGGCCTACAAGGCCTACCAGCAAGCGCTGATGCAGGTATCGTTGCTGCAGGCGGCGCAGACGCAGGTGGCCTGAGCCGCATTCGCGCCGCTGCATCCGATGGGCGGCATCGCGCTCATCGGGCTTGGCTTGCACCCAGCCGTGTTTCCGCGATCGGTTCTGGGGTGGCCTGCCAAGCATCCCACCCAGGCCGCGCGCGTCGCGGCCGCAGAAAGACTCGGCACCGGACAGGCATGCAGTACCCAAGCGGCGAGCCTACAATGACGCCCGCGCCAGGGCCTGGCGTGCGCAACGCGGCAGTTGGCGTACACCAGCGATACGGCCTGTAAGCACCGCACATAGCGTTACTGCGATATTCCGCCACCGCTCGCGCGGACATCGCAACACCTAGCCGCGTGGATCGGCCCTGCTGCGCAGGCGACGACCTGAAGCGCCCGCCGTAGGGATTTTCCCCACACCCCTGTCAGGGTGTGACGGCCGGCACGAGGGCGCGCTCAGATTTGCTCAGATTGGCCTGCAGTGGCGGCGCTACATTGCGCCAACTTCACACTATTTTTACTTCCCCATGACCAAGACCTCTTGCCGTCAGCCACGTCCGAGTGCGCTGGCGAAAGCCCTGTTCGCCCTGCCCTGGGCGACCAGCCTGGCCTTGGTCATGGCCTCCTGCCCCGCCGCCTTCGCCCAGGATGCGGGCGCCGCCACTAATAGGCCTGCCGCAGCGGCGGCGCCCATCGCCGTCCAGGCCATCCGCGTGACCGGCGTCGGCGAACATCCGCGCCAGGACATCAGCCCGCAGCGCCTCCAGGCGCTGGCCGATGCGCGCCTGCGCGAACTCGGCGGCCAGGCCCTGCCGGCCCAGCTCAGCTTCGCCCAGTTGCAGCAGATCGCCGATGCCTTGACCCAGGCCTATCGCCAGGCCGGCTCCCTGGTCGCGCGCGCCTACCTGCCGGTGCAGACCATCGGCGCCGACCACAGCGTCGAGATCCGCGTCGCCGAAGGCCGCGTCGGCAAGATCACCGTCGAAGGCACGCGCCGCTACGACGAGCGCCTGATCGCCAGCCCCGCGCTGGCCCTGCAGGGCCAGATCCTGCGCCAGCAGGACCTGCAGTCGGCGCTGCTCTACGCACGCGACCTGCCCGGCGTATCTGTCACCTCGGTGCTCAAGCCCGGCGCGCAGCTGGGCGAGACCGACGTGGTGATCCAGGCCACCGAGGACCGCCCGCTGCAGGTCAGCGTCGGCGCCAGCAACTACGGCACCGAGAGCATCGGCCGCTACCGTGCCCAGCTCGGCGTGGACTGGAACAATCCGCTCGGCCTGGGCGACCACCTCTCCGCCAGCTACGCCTATGCGCTGGATCCGGCCAACAACTGGCAAGGCAGTTTCGCCTACCAGGTGCCGATCGCCGACGTCGACGGCCTGAGCGTCAACGCCGCCTACACCCGCAGCCTGATCAACCTGGACACCGGCGCCTTCGCCGCGCTGGGCATCCAGGGGCCGACCCAGCAGAAATCGCTGGGCCTGGACTGGAAGTTCCGCAACACCGACGCCTGGCGCATGCAGACCTGGCTGCACCTGATCCAGGAAAGCTCGCGCATCCAGGGCCTTGGCGTGCTGCTGTCCAAACAGAAGTTCGACGTGGTCGAACTCGGCGCGGCCTTCCGCCATGACGACCGCCAGCGGCATGCGATCGACGCGCTGCAGCTCAGCGTGCGCAGCGCGCTGGACGACGACTCGCAGCGCACCGACTACCTGTACGCGCAGCACGACCGCCACTTCCTGGTCGCGCGCCTGGCCTACACCCGCCTGCAGGGCCTGACCGCCACCCAGCGCCTGCAGCTGCGCCTCAACGGCCAATACAGCGACGATGCGCTGACGCCGCTGGAGCAGTTCTCGCTCGGCGGCCCGACCAGCGTGCGCGCCTTCGCGCTCGGCGGCGCGCTGGGCGACCGCGGCTTCGACTCCAGCCTGGAATACCAGGTCGACGCGCCGGGCTTCGCCGGCGCCGCCTCGCCGTTCGGCGGCCGCCCCTGGGGCGAACTGCTGACCGCCAGCGTGTTCTACGACTACGGCCGGGTCTATCCCAACGGGGCCAACCGTGCCGTGTACGACGCCGTCACCACCTTCCAGGGACCCGGCGTCGGCTTGAATTTCCGCCTTCCCCACTGGCAGGGCCTGTCGTTCGACCTGGCCGCGGCCAAGCCGACCGGCGGCACCGAGCCGGCCGACGGCAAGAACGTACGCTACTGGGCCCGCTTCGGCCTCACTTTCTGATTTGGGGAACGCCATGAACCGCATCTATCGCCTCGTCTTCAACCGCAATCTCGGCGTGCTCCAGGTCGCCTCCGAAGTCGCCGCCGGCCACGCCGGCGGCGGCACCTCTGGCGCCAAGCGCCTGCTGGCGCCGCTGCTGCCGTTCGCCCTGGCCTGGGTGCTGGCCGCGCCTGCGCACGCCGGCGGCCTGCCCTCGCTGTCCAGCGCCACCGGCGCCAGCGTGTCGCAGCACGGCAGCACCCTGACCATCGACCAGAACGCGGCCAAGGCCGTGCTCAACTGGAACAGCTTCAACATCGGCAAGGACGCCAGCGTGATGTTCGCCCAGCCCTCCAGCTCGGCGGTCGCGCTCAACCTGATCGATGCCAGCCATGGCGCCAGCACCATCAACGGCAGCCTGCGCGCCAACGGCAACGTGTTCCTGATCAACTCGGCCGGCATCCTGTTCGGTAGCCATGCCCAGGTGAATGTCGGCGGCCTGGTCGCCAGCTCGCTGGGCCTGGCCGACGACGACGGCGACGGCTACCTGCTCGGCCGCGGCGATGCAGCAGCCGCCAGCGTGATCAACCACGGCCAGATCACCGCGCGCGACGGCGGTTCGGTCAACCTGGTCGGCAACCATGTCGCCAACAGCGGCACGATCAGCGCCAACGGCGGCGCCATTCGCCTGCTCTCCGCCGACCAGGTCCAGGTGACCATGGACGCGGCAGGCGCGATCGGCCTGCAGCTGCTCGCCGCCTCCACCCAGACGGCGAGCGGCACCGGCGCGGCCGTGGAGAACAGCGGCACGCTCACCGCCGGCGGCGGGCAGATCCTGCTGCAGGCAGCCAGCACCGGCCTGTCCGAACTGCTGGTCAACAACACCGGCGCGCTCGAAGCCTCCGCCGTAGACACCTCCGGCGGCAGCATCCGACTGGTCGCCAGCGGCGGCGGCGTGGCCAGCAGCGGCAGCATCGACGTCTCCGGCAGCGACGGCGGCAGCGTACAGCTGCTGTCGGACGCCAACGTGGCGGTCGACGGCAGCATCGATGCACGCGGCACCAACGCAGGCGGCAGCATCCGCATCGGCGGCGGCTACCAGGGCGGCGAGAACCTGCTGCAGGCCAGCTCGGCCACGGTCGGCAGCGGCAGCGTGCTCGACGCCAGCGCCACCGCGCACGGCGACGGCGGCTCGATCGTGGTCTGGTCCAACGGCGACACCGCGGTACACGGCAGCCTGCGCGCCAATGCCGCCGGCAGCGGCGACGGCGGCAGCATCGAGACCAGCGGCCACCACGTGGACTTCGGCGGCATCGCGGTCGGCGCCAAGGCGGCCGGCGGCGGCAGCGCCGGCACCTGGCTGGTGGATCCGGAAGACCTGACCGTGGACAGCGCCGCGGCCGGCACCATCGGCAGCACGCTGGACGGCGGCACCAACGTCACCCTGATCACCACCAGCACCACCGCCAGCGGCCCCGGCACCGTGAGCAGCGGCAGCGGCGACATCAACGTGAATTCGGCGATCAGCTGGGGCGGCAACTCCACGCTGACCCTGGATGCCTACAACGACATCAACCTCAATGCCGCCATCACCGCCACCGGCAACAACGCCGGCCTGGTGCTGAACTACGCCGGCTACACCGCCAACGGCGCCGCCGCCAGCGGCAGCGACTACCGGGTCAAGACCCCCGTCACGCTCAGCGGCAGCAACGCCCAGCTGAGCATCAATGGCGATGCTTACACCCTGCTGCGCTCCATGGACGATCTGCAGAACGTGATAAGCAATACCGGCAACTACGCCCTGGCCGCGGACCTGGACGCCAGCGGCACCACCTACGGGTCGCCGATCATCGCCCGCACGGCCTCCGGCGAGTTCTCCGGCACCTTCACCGGCCTGGGCCACACCATCAGCAACCTGAGCATCAACTCGGGGAATAACTACGTCGGCCTGTTCGGCTACGTCGGCGTCGCGACCATCCGCGACCTGGGCCTGGTCAACGCCAGCGTCACCGGCAGCAACTATGTCGGCGCCCTCGTCGGCAGCAGCAGGGCGACGATCAGCAACGTCTACGCCACCGGCAACGTCAGCGGCAACAACTATGTCGGCGGGCTGGTCGGCTACAACCCCGACGGCACCATCACCGCCTCTCACTCGGGCAGCAATGTCAGTTCGAACGCGGGCTACTACGGCGGGCTGGTCGGCTACAACGGCGGCACCATCCGCAATTCCTACGCGACCGGCAACGTCACCGGCACCGTCCTGTTCGCCGGCGGCCTGATCGGCTACAACACCGGCGCGATCAGCGATGCCTACGCCACCGGCAACGTCTCGGGCGTGTCCTATATCGGCGGCCTGGTCGGCTATACCAACGGCCCCCTCGACCATGTCTACGCCTCCGGCAACGTCTCGGCGACCAGCAACAACGCAGGCGGCCTGGCTGGGCAGATGGTCGGCACCTCGATCGACAACGCCTACGCCACCGGCAACGTGACCGCGACCTCGGAGGTGGGCGGCCTGGTCGGTTACACCTACCAGGCGACGCTCGACAACGTCTACGCCACCGGCCTGGTCACCGGCACCAACGGCGGGACCGCAGTGGCCGGCGCCCTGGTCGGCTACCACCGCTACAACTCGAGCCTCACCAACGCCTACTGGGACGCGGGCAGTTCCGGGCAGGCCAGCGCGATCGGCCAGAACTTCGAGAACTCGACCTCCGCCAACGTCGCCAGCGTCACCGGCGGCAGCCGCTATGCCCATGCCAGCTACGGCGCGTTGGGCACCTGGTCGCTGCTCAACGGCAGCAGCGATGTCTACGTCGCAGCCGACGGCAACGGGCAAGCGGCCTGGATCATGATCGAGGGGCAGACGCGCCCGTTCCTGGCCAGCGAGTACAGCACCACCATCGGCAACGCCCACCAGCTGCAGTTGATGGCCTACAACCTGGCGGCCAGCTACTCCGTGGCCACGGACATCGATGCCAGCCAGACCTCCGGCAGCAACGCCAGCGGCATGTGGAGCAGCGCCGGCTTCGATCCGGTCGGCGATGCCACGCGCGCCTTCACCGGCAGCTTGAACGGATACGGCCACACCGTGAGCGGCCTGAGCATCGCCCGCGGCGCCGAAAACAGTGTCGGTCTGTTCGGCGTGACCGGCAGCGGCAGCGCGATCCGCAATCTCGCGCTGACTGGCAGCAGCATCGCGGGCCTGGCCTATGTCGGTGGCCTGGTCGGCCAGAACGCCAGCACCCTCAGCGGCGTCTCCGCCGCGGGCAGCGTGGCCGGCACCGGCAATTTCGTCGGCGGCCTGGTCGGCTACAACGACGGCGGTGCGATCTCCGGCGCGCAGACCGCAGGCACCGTGGTCGCCAGCGGCGGCGCCTACAGCGGCAACTACGTCGGCGGCCTGATCGGCAGCAACAACGCCGGATCGGTGTCCGCCTCGTCCTCGACGAGCACGGTGTCCGGCGGCAGCACCGTCGGCGGCCTGGTCGGCAACGACTATCTGGGCACGTACGACGATGTCCGCGCCAGCGGCAACGTGACCAGCACCAGTTCGTCCACCGGCAACAACGTCGGCGGCCTCATCGGCAGCGCAACCCAGAGCAACATCCAGAACGCCCATGCCACCGGCGACGTCACCGCGACCACCGCGAGCGCGGGTGGCCTGGTCGGCCTCGCCGCGTCCAGCAGCATCCACAATGCCTACGCCAGCGGACACGTCTCCGGAACCAAGAGCGTCGGCGGTTTGGTCGGCCGCAGTTCCAGCACCACGATCGGCAACGTCTATGCGACCGGCGCCGTGACCGGCACCACCTACGACACCGGCGGCCTGGTCGGCAGCCTGTCCGGCGGCAGCATCGAATCGGCCTACGCCAGCGGCAACGTGTCGGGCGGAAGCTATGTCGGCGGTCTGGTCGGCTACAACGATTCGGCCAGCGTCGGCACGGTCTACGCGATGGGCAATGTCTCCGGCGACGATTACATCGGCGGACTGGTCGGCTACAACGACGAAGGCAGCATCGCCACCGCCTACGCCACCGGCACCGCGACCGGCGACATGTATGTCGCCGGGCTGGCCGGCTACAACTACAACGGCACCATCGCCAACACCTACGCCAGCGGCAATGTCTCGGGCAGCGCGTATGTCGGCGGCCTGGTCGGCGTCAACTACAACAACACCCTGCGCGACTCCTATGCCACCGGCAGCGTGACCGGCAGCAATGCGGTCGGCGGCCTGGTCGGCTCCAATTCCAACGGCACCATCGTCGCCAGCTTCTTCGCCACCACCGATGCCAACGGCAATGCGATCAATGCCGGCCTGAACCTGGCCGGCAATGCCGGCGGCAGCATCGACGGCTACAGCGGCGGCAAGAGCTGGAACCAGCTGACCACGTTGTCCACCTTCACCAATGCCGGCTGGAACATCGACGACAAGGGCGGGACCGGCCTGACCTGGCGCATGTACGAGGGCCATACGTCGCCGTTGCTGCGCGGTTTCCTGAAGTCGCTCACGGTCACCGCCACTGTCTCCGGCGTGGACAAGACCTACGACGGCACCGGCGCCAGCGGCACCACGTCCAACTACACGGTGGGCGGCAACCCCAACAGCAACCTGCTGCTCGGTTCGTCGTTGACCTACGCGACC
Source organism: Xanthomonas sp. SI (assembly GCF_014236855.1). Classification (NCBI taxonomy): domain Bacteria; kingdom Pseudomonadati; phylum Pseudomonadota; class Gammaproteobacteria; order Lysobacterales; family Lysobacteraceae; genus Xanthomonas; species Xanthomonas sp. SI. The sequence goes on along the minus strand of NZ_CP051261.1, from coordinate 1,184,067 downwards.
GCCGGCAAGAACGCGGGAACCTACACCACCGGCAATGGCGGCATCGCCGTGAGCGGGCTGTACTCCACCCAGCAGGGCTACGACATCGCCTACACGGCAACCGGCAGCATCACCATCACACCGGCGAGCCTGACGGTGACCGCCAGCAACGCCGGCAAGACCTACGGCAACACCGCCAGCCTCAACGGCTACAGCGTGTCCGGCCTGATCGGTGGCGACGCGGTCTCCGGCGTGACTCTGAGCAGCGGCGGCGCGGCCGCCACCGCCGGGGTCGGCACGTACGCCATCGGCGCCTCCGGCGCCAGCGGCACGGGACTGTCCAACTACGTCATCAGCTATGTCGATGGCAGCCTGACGGTGGATCCGGCGACGCTGCGCATCGTCGCCACCGATGCCAACAAGACCTACGGCAGCGGTGTCGGCCCGACCGGCTACAGCGTGTCCGGCCTGCTCAATGGCGATGCGGTTTCCGGCGTCAACCTGAGCAGCGCCGGTTCGGCCGCCACCGCTTCGGTCGGCCGCTACGCCATCGGCGCCTCCGGCGCCAGCGGTTCGGGACTGTCCAACTACGTCATCAGCTACGTCGACGGCAGCCTGACGGTCGATCCGGCGACGCTGCGCATCGTCGCCACCGACGCCAGCAAGACCTTCGGCAGCAGCATCGACCTGACCGGCTACACCGTGTCCGGTTTGCGCAATGGCGACACGGTCTCCGGCGTCGGCCTGAGCAGTGGCGGTTCGGCCGCCAACGCCGCGATCGGCAAGTACGCGATCAGCGCGTCCGGCGCCACCGGTGCGGGGCTGTCCAACTACACCGTCAGCTATGTCGATGGCCTGTTGAGCGTGCTGCCCGGCGGCGATACCGGCCCCGGTCCCGGTCCCGGCATTCAGCTGGAAAATGCGACGGTGCAAGCGATCAACAGCTCGGTCTCGGCGACTGCGCAAACCGGCACTTCCGGCACCAGCAACGACGAGACCGCCAGGGAGCTGGCGGCGAGCGCCCAGGCCGCAAGCGGCAGCAGCGCCACGGCCGCGACCGACTCCATCCTGATCGTCGATGGCGGCGTTCGCGTCCCCGCGCTCGCCTGCAGCCAGGGCACGTCCGCCGCGCCCGCGGAAACCTGCATCATCCAGCAGTAGCCGCCATCGGCTGCGGCGCCTCGCCGAGGCGTCGCGCGGCCGAGCCGCCGCCATTCCCGCATCGCGAATGGCGGCGGTCTGCGCCGAACGGCCAAGGCCTGACGGACGGGCACGCCATTCTCGCGCGGCAAGCCGGCGCGCGGGTCGCCCGCACGTGGGTGGCTCGAATCTCGCGCCGCCACGCCACGGAATCCACGCGCGCGATCGCGTGCGCTGCAAGATCAGGAATCGAACGCTGGCGGTAGCGGCTCGATCTGCGCCTGCGGGCGCCGCGGCAGCAGCAGAACGAAGCACACCGGTGCGTCCGCAGCGTCCCCGGCCAGCCCCACCCAACCGCCGAGACGCTCGGCGATCCTGCGCACCAGGTACAGGCCGAGTCCGGCGCCTGGCGTATTCCTGGCGTTCTCGCCCCGGTAGTATTTCTGGAACAGCCGCTGCCGATCGGCGGCGGCGATGCGATCGCCCGCATTGGCGATCTCCACCCGCAGCGCTTCGCCGTGCCCGCGCACGCGGATGTGGATCGGCTCGTCCGGCGGGCTATGGCGATCGGCATTGGCGATCAGGTTGCGCAAGGCCACGCGCAACAGTCCGCTGTCGGTGACCAGGCTGTCGTCGTCGCTCTCGTATGCGCAGACCACGCGCTGCGGCGGGAAGTCACGACACACCGCGTCCAGCAGATCGCGCAGCGCGCAAGGCTGCAGCCGCAGTTCCGCGGTGGTCGCGTCCATGCGGTCGGCGCCGAGGTATTCGTCCACCAGTGCCAGCAGCCGCTGCGCCGCGCCATGGATGTTGCCGCAGCGCGCGCGGTTGCGCTCTATCGGTCCCTCCAGCTTGCGCGCCAGTTGCTGCGCCGAGGTCATGATGACCGCCAGCGGCGTGCGGAACTCGTGCGACACCATCGCCACGAATTCGCCCTGCTCCTGCATCACCCGGCGTTCGGTTTGCAACGAGGCGCGCAGTTCGTCCTCCAGGCGTTGCCGCCTGCGGATCTCGCCATGCAGTTCGGCGGTGCGCAACGCGACCTCGCGTTCCAGCTGCATGCCGTGCCTGCGCGCCAGTTCCGCCGCGGCATTGGCGTGGCGCCGCTCGCGGATGCGCCGCCGGCGTTCGTAGCGACCAATGACCAAAAAACTCATCACGGTCATGTGCAGCATGGTGCCGACGGTGGTGGCGTACTGGGTCCATGCATTCACCGGCACCAGCCCCAGATTGCGCAGGAATCCGAGCATCACCCCCAGATAGAACGGGAAGAACGCGAGCGCGAACAACGCCGCGGGCGGATAGCGTTTCCACAGCAAGCGCAGCGCCAGCGCCGTCAGTACCGCGATGCCGAGCAAGGCCAGCATCTGCACCGGCTGCATGCCCAGCGCGTAGTGCCCGGTCGCGACGAGCGCGGCGCAGACCAGCGCGACGCCGCACAGGAAGCGGATCGACCAGCGCGCGAACCGCGGATACAGGGCGCGCAGGTGCAACTGCCTGCTCGCGATCTGGAATCCCACCGGCAGGCTGCAGGCGATGCTGATCCCCAACAGGCGGTCGCTCCACTCCACCGGCACTCCCGTCACCTGCTGCACCAGGCCGATCGACATGGCCTCGTTGAGCACGCAGCCGCCGAGGTAGGCGACGAACAGGCCGCTCATCGGCGCACGCGTCACGCTCCAGAACAGCAGATGCACGCAGATCAGCAGCAGGTAGAAGCCGAAGTACAGGCCGAACTGCAGCCCCTCGCGCCGCGACTGGTTGTCGAACGGCAACCGTTGCCAGATATCGAGGCGGGTGACCAGCGCATTCTTGCTCTGCAGCCGCAGCAGGATCACGTAGTCGCCGGGACGCGACGGTGCGAACTGGAACACCGGGCTGCGGTAGTCCACCGGCCAATCGTGGCGGCGGACGTTCTCGCCGCTATGGCCCAACGCTTGCCAAGCGCCGCCGTCGACGCTGGCGTAGGCCTGCGCATCGTCGATGACGGCATTGCTCAGTCGCAGCATCCAGCCCGCGGACGCTACACTGTCCACGCGCAACGGAACGCGCAGCCACACGGTGTTGGCGGTGAACCCGGCATTGAGGCTGGCGGGCAGCGGGGTCCAGCCGGACGCCGCCGCGGCCTGGCGGGCGTCCAGCCGGCCTTGCGGATCGTCCAGGCGCTGCAGGTATCCGCTCGCATCCAGATGCTCGGCCGCGGCGGTCAGCGGCAACGTTCCAGGCGGCGCCCATCCCGGTTGCGCCGCAACACAGGCCACCGCGCCCCAGCACAGCCATGCGCCCACAAACCAGCGAAAACACCTCGCCATCATTTGCCACACCGCACGATCGCCGAACCCGGTTGAGTCACAGCGATCAATGATGCACCAAGAGTTTGCCGCGATGGGCGAGGTGATCCTGCTTGAAGACGAGCCCGTGCTGCGCGAGGAGCTCGGCGAATTTCTCGAGGATCTCGGCTACGCCACGACGTGCGCGGCCAGCGTCAGGGAATTCTGGCAACGGTTCGATCCGCTGCGCCATGGCCTGGCGGTGATCGACGTCGGACTCCCCGACGGCAGCGGCCTGAACCTGATCGGCGAACTGCGGCAAGGCGCGCAACGGCTGGGCATCGTGGTGTTCAGCGCGCGCAACACCAGCCGCGATCGCGTCGCCGGCCTCGACATCGGCGCCGACCACTATCTGGGCAAAGGCGCCGACCTGGACGAACTGGCCGCGACCCTGGCTGCGCTCGGCCGGCGCCTGGGTCTGCAAAACGCCTGCTGGATGCTGGAGCTGGGTGCTGCACGCCTGAACGTGCCCGACGCGCCGTCGGTTCCGCTCTCGCACCAGGATCTGCTGGTGCTCAAGTGCCTGATGAGCCGCGCCGGCGAAAGCGTGGGCCACCGCGAAATCGCCGAGGCGCTGGGTGCGAACTTCCTCGACCACGATCGGCGCCGGCTGGACACGCAGATGTACCGGCTGCGGCGGCGGGTGGAGGAGATCAGCGGGCGGCCGCTGCCGGTGAAGACGCTGCGTAATAGCGGTTACCGGTTTCATGCGCCGGCTGCGTTGAGGCCTTGAGTTTGTGGTGTGCGGTTTGCGGTTTGCGGTGGGCGGTGGTGTGCGCTAACAGGCTTTGTTAGAGGCTTCGCCCCGTACCCTCATCCGCCCCTTCGGGGCACCTTCCCCCGAAAAGGGGGCCATGGTCCCGCAGGGAGAAGGAGGGGCAAAAAAACGCCGGCGCGATGCCGGCGTTTTTCGTGCGCTTCTAGCCGGACCTCAGTCCTGCCACTTGCCCAGCGCGGCCAGGCCGTTTTCCTTGGCGCGGTCGTAGACCACCTGCTGCGCCTTGGCGAAGTTGCCCTTCATGTCCTGCGCCCACAGCTTCAGCGCGGCCTGCTGCATCGCGCGGCCGTAGGAGAAACTCAGCGGCCACGGCAGGGTGCCGATCTGGTTCATCGCATTGAGATGCGCGGTGGACTGCTCGTCGGTCTGCCCGCCGGACAGGAACACGATGCCCGGCAGGATCGCCGGCACCGTGCTCTTCAGGCACATCACGGTGGATTCGGCCACTTCCTCGACGCTGGCCTGCTCGTCGCAGTCCTTGCCGGCGATGACCATCGAGGCCTTCAGGATGGTGCCTTCCAGCACCACGTTCTGCTCGTACAGCGCGCCGAACAGCGAACGCAGCGTGGCTTCGGTGACTTCGTAGCAGGTCTCGATGTCGTGGTTGCCGTCCATCAGCACTTCCGGCTCCACCATCGGCACCAGGCCCTGCTCCTGGCACAGCGCCGCGTAGCGCGCCAGCGCGTGCGCGTTGGTCTCGATGCACACGCCCGACGGGATGTCCTCGCCGATGGTGATCACCGCACGCCACTTGGCGAAGCGCGCGCCGAGCTTGTAGTACTCCTCCAAGCGCGCGCGCAGGCCGTCCAGGCCTTCGGTGATCAGCTCGCCAGGCATGCCCGCCAGCGGATGCGTGCCCTTGTCGACCTTGATCCCGGGAATGATGCCGTGCTCGGCCATGTACTTCGGGAACGGCACGCCGTCCTTGGTCTTCTGGCGGATGGTCTCGTCGTACAGGATCGCGCCGGAGATGTGGTCGCTCAGCTTCGGCGTGGTCAGCAGCAACTCGCGATACGCGCGGCGGTTCTCCTCGACATTCTCGATGCCGACGCTGGCGAAGCGCTTGGCGATCGTGCTGGTGGATTCGTCGATCGCGATGATGCCCTTGCCCGGGGCGACCATCGCCTGTGCGGTTTCGGCAAGCTGTTCGATGCTCATGGAATTCCTATGGCACGGGGGGAAACCCGAAGTATATCGCGGCAAACGCTACCGATTCCTTCACGGAATGCCTGCAACCGTTTCCATCCGGTAGACGCAATCCGCGACCGCATGCGCAATCGCGCGCACCGGCAGGCGACCGGCAGCGCCCGCCGGACAGGCAAAAGAAAACCGCGCGCTGCAGACGCAGCGCGCGGTCGTGGGTCGGCGTTGGCGACGCGGTTGCGGCTACAGCTCGCCCAGGCCGCTGGCGCGGCCGTCGGGGCCGACTTCGAGCAGGCGCAGGGTGTTGGTCGCACCGTGCGTTTCCATGTGCTCGCCACTGGTGAACACCACGCGGTCGCCGGGGCCCATGCGCTCGGCCTCGACCAGCAGGCGGATCGCCGCACGCGCCGCTTCGCGCGGGGTCAGGCCGCGGCTGTCGAAGTTGATCGGGAACACGCCGCGCATCATCGCCATGCCGCGGCGCGCGCCGTCGTGGCGGGTGAACGCGTAGATCGGCATCTTCGAACGGAACCGCGACAGGAAGCGCGGGGTGCCGCCGGATTCGGTCAGGGTGACCACGCCGCTCAGGCCGATGTGCTCGGACAGGAACATCGTCGCCATCGCGATCGCCTGGTCGGCACGCTCGAGGTTGCGCTGCGCGGCCTCGAAGTCGGTGTCCATCTCGAACTGGCGCTCGGCGCCCAGGCAGATGCGCGCCATCGCCTGCACCGCCTTGACCGGGTAGGCGCCGGCGGCGGTCTCGGCCGACAGCATCACCGCGTCGGTGCCGTCGATCACCGCGTTGGCTACGTCCAGCACCTCGGCGCGGGTCGGGATCGGGTTCTCGACCATCGACTGCAGCATCTGCGTGGCGGTGATCACCACCTTGTTCTGCGCCAGCGACTCGCGAATGATCTTCTTCTGCAGGCCCGGCAGTTCGGCATCGCCGATCTCCACGCCCAGGTCGCCGCGCGCGACCATCACCACGTCGCTGGCCTCGACGATCTCGCTCAGGTTCTCGATCGCCTCGGTGCGCTCGATCTTGGACACCAACGCGGCCTCGCAGCCGTGTTCGCGGGCGATGCGGCGCGCATCGTGCATGTCCTGCGCGTTGCGGCAGAACGACACCGCGATGAAATCCACGCCGATCTTGGCGACGATGCCGATCAGCTCCTTGTCGCGCTCGGTCAGCGCGCCCAGCGACAGGCCGCCGCCCTGCTTGTTCAGGCCCTTGCGGTCGGACAGCATGCCGTCGTTGAGCACGGTGTTGACGATGCGCGCGCCGTCGACCTCGACCACCTGCAACTGCAGCAGGCCGTCGTCGAGCAGCAGCACGTCGCCCGGCTTGACGTCGTTGGGCAGGCCCAGGTAGCTGACGCCGACCTGGTGCTCGTCGCCGGCCGGCGCGTTGGGGTCGGCGACCAGGTCGAAGCGCGCGCCGGCCTTCAGCGCCACCTTGCCGGCGGCGAAGCGCTCGATGCGGATCTTCGGCCCCGGCAGGTCGGCGAGGATGCCCACTTCGCTGCCCACGCGCTGCGCGGCGGCGCGCACTTCGGCGGCGCGCTTGGCCTGGCCGGACGGGTCGCCGTGGGAGAAATTCAGACGCACGACGTTGACGCCGGCGCGGAACAGGTCCTCGAGCACGCCGGGCGGATCCGTGGCCGGGCCGAGGGTGGCGAGAATCTTGGTGCGGCGCTGGCGTTCGATCATGAGACGTCGTTCCCTGGAAAAGCCGTCAAAACTAGCACAGGCGCCGCTACCGCAGGATGGCGAATCGACATAGGCGACCGCGGATTCATGCATGTCTTGCAGACAGTGCGGGACAGTATGCGGACTCGAAGCCGCGCTGGCGCCGCCGCGCCCGCGCCCAGCCCGCGGCGCGAGCGCCATGCCAGGCAAGCCCAGGCTCAGCTCTCTTGCGCTGTTGCCGGCCCTGTCAGGCGAAGCCGCCAACCGCCGGACACACACGCCACGCGATGATCTGCCGCTACGCCCGGCGCACGCGACGCAGGCCGGGCAGCGCACCTGGAGCCGGCAATGACGCGAATGCGCGGATTCGGCAACAGGACCCGCTTTTACGAATCCCGAATCCCCAATCCCAAATCCCCGCCGTCAAGCAACCAAGCCAGGCAACTGCGCCGGCAACTGCGCCAGCGCGCTGGCGCCGGCCTGGCGCAGTTCCGCCGCGTCGCCGAAGCCCCACAGCACGCCGATGCTGCGCATGCCGTGGTGGTTGGCACCCTCGATGTCCATGCGCCGGTCGCCGATCATCACGCACTGCGCCGGCTGCAGCGACAGCCGCCGCAAGGCCTCGGCGATCAGGTCCGGCTTGAAGCGGCGCTGGCCGTCGTCGCTGGCGCCGACGATCTCCTCGAAATGCGCGGCGAACGGCAGCGTGGCGACGATGCGCCGGGCGAAGCGCTCGTTCTTCGAGGTCACCACCGCGAAGCGATGGCCGGCCGCAGCCAATGCCGCGACCGCCGCGCCGATCTCCGGGAACACGGTGTGCTCGCGCCAGCCCTGCGCGTCGTAGCGCTCGCGGTACAGCGACAGCGCCTGCTCGACCAGCGGCGGGTCGCCGGGGAAGTAGTCGTTGAAGCTGTCGCGCAACGGCGGCCCGATCCAGGCGCGCAGTTGCTGCGGCTCGGGCGCCGGGCGCCCGAGTTCGGCGAACGCGTGGCGGATGCTGCCGACGATGCCGGCCTCCGAATCGACCAGGGTGCCGTCCAGGTCGAAGAACAGGGTATTCGCGCTCACGCGCCGCGCGCCTGCAGCGCCGCCACCGCCGGCAGGGTCTTGCCTTCCAGGAACTCCAGGAACGCGCCGCCGCCGGTGGAGATGTAGCTCACCTGCTCGGCGATGCCGTACTTGTCGACCGCGGCCAGGGTGTCGCCGCCGCCGGCGATGGAGAACGCCGGCGAGGCGGCGATGGCGCGCGCCAGGGTTTCGGTGCCGTGGCCGAACGCATCGAACTCGAACACCCCGACCGGGCCGTTCCAGACCACGGTGCCGGCCTTGGCGATCAACTCGGCGTAGTGCGCGGCGGTCTGCGGGCCGATGTCCAGGATCAGGTCGTCGGCGGCGACCTCGGCCAGCGCCTTCACCGTGGCTTCGGCATCGGGCAGGAACTGCTTGGCCACCACCACGTCGGTGGGCAGCGGGATCGCCGCGCCGCGCGCATTGGCGTCGGCGACGATCTTGCGCGCGGTGTCGAGCAGGTCCGGCTCGCACAGCGACTTGCCGACCGGGTAGCCGGCTGCGGCGATGAAGGTGTTGGCGATGCCGCCGCCGACGATCAGCTGCTCGACCTTGTTGACCAGGTTCGACAGCAGCTCCAGCTTGGTCGAGACCTTGCTGCCGGCGACGATCGCCAGCAGCGGCTTGGCCGGGTGCTCCAGCGCCTTGGCCAGCGCGTCGAGTTCGGCCATCAGCAGCGGGCCGCCCGCCGCGATCGGGGCGAACCGAATCACGCCGTGGGTGGACGCCTGGGCGCGGTGCGCGGTGCCGAAGGCATCCATCACGAACACGTCGCACAGCGCCGCGTATTTCTTCGACAACGCCTCGTCGTCCTTGCCCTCGCCGACGTTCATGCGGCAATTCTCCAGCAGCACGATCTGGCCGGGCTGCACGTCCACGCCGTCGACCCAATCGCGCAGCAGCGGCACCTCGGTGCCGAGCAGCGCGGTCAGCCGCGCGGCGACCGGCGCCAGCGAATCGGCCTGCGTCCACACGCCTTCCTTGGGCCGGCCCAGGTGCGAGGTCACCATCACCGCTGCGCCCTGCTCGAGCGCGTGGCGCAGCGTCGGCACCGAGGCCAGGATGCGCTGCTCGGACGTGATCTGGCCGTTGTCGTCGATCGGCACGTTGAGGTCTTGCCGGATCAGCACACGCTTGCCGGACAGGTCGAGATCGGTCATTCGCAGGATGGGCATTGTCGGTTGCTCGCTATCGTGGGGTTGCTGAGGAAAGAGGAGGCCGTGCGCAGCATGGGCGCGGCGCTCGGAACCTCCGCTGCAGGCACGCTGGCGCCAGCGCGCGCGGGCGGTGCCGAGGCGGGTATTGTCCGGCGTCGGCCGCGCAGCGGCAAATCGAGACATCGCGCAGCGTGCGGCCGCAGCGCTGCGGCGCGGGCAAAACCACGCGCGCACGGAGGTGGCCACGCCGCGACGGGCGCGTGGCGTGGCGGTACCGAGCCGATCAGCCCGCGCCGGGCGCGGCCGGCTTGCGCAACAGGCTGAAGGCGAAACCGACCACGATCAGCGCGCCACCGACCAGCAGCGCCCACAGCAGCCAGGTCTTCCAGTCGCGTGGCGTCGCCGGCGCCTGCAGCGCGGCGGCGCCGGCCAGCGGGACCGCAGCGCCGAGCGTGGCGGTGGCCGGCGTCCATTGCGGTCCGCGTTGCGCGCGCAGGGCCTGCAACGTGGTCGCCAACGGCGCGGCAGCGCGCTGGGTGCGCGCGCTGCCGGCGGCCAGCGCGTAGGGCGGCATGCCCTGCGCCAGGAAGATCAATGTTTCCGGCTGGTAGCCCAGGCGCAGCGCCGGCCGCTGCCGGCCCGGATCCTGCGTGGCCAGCAGCCGCCAGTAGCGGTCGCGCACCGGCTGGGTCAGCGCCTGCGGCGGCGAGCGGCTGGCGCCGGCGCCGACCTGGTAGGCCACCCACGGCCCGGCCCGGTCCTGCCACGGCGCCTCGGCGCTGTCGCGGCTCTGCACCCGCCATTCGATCGCGCTGTTGCCGGGCAGCGCGATGTCGAGCTGCGCGACCGGATAGCGGCCGGGCGATACGAAGTCGAAGCTGTGCTGCGCCGGATCGGCCTGCAGCGCATCCAGTTGCTGCCAGTGCCAGTCGGCGGCGACCGGCGCCGGCGCCAGTTCGGCCTCCACCCCGGTCAGCGTCGGCAGCGGCGGCGAGGACAACGGCAGCAGCCGCAGATAGCGCACCTGGCGATCGATGGCGATGCGCAGTTGCTGCAGGCGTTTGCCCTGGTTGGCCAGGTCGACCAGGGTCGCCTCCGGCACCAGCAGTTCCCAGTCGCGCAGATCGTCGCTGGCCTCGACCCGGTAGCGCGCCTGCCGCGGCTGCGCATCGGCCGCCCACTGCAGCGACAGCGCGCGCAACGGCTCGCGCAGCGCGCTGGCATCGATCAACCAACCCGCTTCGGCGCTGGCCGTGGCGCTGCTGGCGATGCGGGTGCGGATGCGGCGCACGCTGCCGTCGGTATCGCGCTCGGCGATCAGCTCCAGATTGTCCGCACCGCCACCGGCCACCGCCGGCAGCGGGAACCAGGGCAACGGCTGCCGGCGCGGCGTGGTTTCGGCATGCTCGGCAGCGAACAATGCGGTCGGCAGCGGGTCGCCGGCCGCGTTGAACACCTCCACGTCGCCCAGCGAGGCGAGGTGCGCGCTGCGGTACACCGCGTCGTCGAGTTGCACGCGGTAGGCGCCGGCGGCCGGATCCTGCAGGGTCAGCGGCCATTGCTGCACGTAGTCGTCGCGCTGGCTGGCAGCGGAAGCCGCCATCGGCAGCAACGCCAGCAGCACGGCCGGAATGATCAGGCGTTTCATGGATGGGCCTCCTCGGCCGGTTCGATGGCGCGCGGCGGCGCCGGCGCGAAATAGCCGACCACGGTGCACAGCAGGCCGTAGGCGATGAACGAGGCGATGCCGGCGACATTGCCGAGGTTGCCGCGATCCACCAGCAGCAGCTTGCCCAGCACCACCGCCATCAGCAGCGCACCGGCCAGCCACAGGCCGCGCTGGCCGCGGCGCGAGCCGAGCACCCAGCCCAGTACGCCGAGCACGCTCCACACCACGGTCAGGCTGGTCTGCGCCACGCCGGCGGACAACAGCGACGCCCACGGCATCGGCGCCCAGTAGTGCACCGCATGCAGGGTCACGCTGGTGACCCACAGGAATCCGGCAGCGGCCAGCAGTTGCAGGCGCTGCGCCCGCAACAGGGCCGGCGCGGTCGCCGACCACAGCCAGCGCGCCGCCAGCGCCACCACCAGCAACTGGCTCAGTTCCAGCGGATTGAGCAGCGGCACCCATGGCAGCGGCGCGCTGGCGCCGGGTACGCACAGCGTCCACAGCCAGGCCAAGCCGAGCAGGCCGAAATAGCTGCCCTGCAGCGCCGTGCGGCAACGGTCGAAATCCGCACCCAGCGGCGCGGCCAGCCACGGCCAGCGCAGCAGCGACAACGCCGCCGCCGCCAGCCATGGCGCCAGCAGCAATGCCCACTGCCAGCCCTCGGCCAGGGCGAAGCGCTGCGCCAGCCAGAGGCCGAGCATCGACAGCACCGACGGCCACACCAGCCACCAGGCGAATTGCGCCGCCCGCGCCACCCAGCCGCCGCTGCCGCGCAGGCAGATCAGGCTGCGCACGCCGAGCACCGCGAACAGGGTCCAGGCCCAGGCGCCATGCCCGGCGAACGGCTGGCCGTGCGCGTCCGCCTGCAGCACCGCCAGCGGCAACGCCAGCAGCAACCCGCCGAGCGTGGTCGCGGCCAGCGCGCGCGCCGGCCAGTGGCGCTGCGCCTCGGCGGCCAGCCAGCCGCTGAGCGCGACGAACGCCAGCAGCAGGTCGGCCTGCGCCGCGGCCGCGACGAAGCGTTCGATCTCGGCGACGCCGATCCCGCACCACCACGCCAGGCCCCATAGGTAATAGGCCAGCGCCGGCGTGTCGGCGCCGGCACGGCGATAGCTCCAGGCGCTGGCGAGACCGGCCAGGGCCAATAGCGCGCCGCTCATGAAGGTGGCATTGGCCAACGCATGGACGTCGTGCCAGGCCACGTCCAGCCCCAGCACGAAGCCGATCGCCGCGGCCAGTTGCAGGCCGGCACCGGTGAACTGCGGCAGCCAGCGCTGCTGGCGCAGTCCCAGCCAGGCCAGCGCCGCGCCTTCCAGCGCGAAGATGCTGGCGGTGGCACGCGCGGACAGCGCCAGCGGCACTGCCAGCGTGGCGAAACCCACCGCCAGCAGCGCATAGGCCTGGCCGAGCACCGCGAAGCGTTCGCGCCGGATCAGCGCCGCGGCCAGCAACGCATACACCGCCGCCAGGCCCAGCGCGCACAGCGCCAGCGGCAGGCCTTCGCCGCGCAGCAGCCCGGCCTGCAGCGAGAACGCCACCAGCGGCGTGCCGAACACCAGGCTGCCGTCGACCAAGTTGCCGCGCGTGGCCGGCTGGCGCCGCGCGTACAGGATCGGGATCAGCAGGTAGAAGGCGAAGAACAGCAGCAGGAACGGCTCGGTGCTGGCGAACTTCGACGGCTGGTACTGCAGCGCGCCCCACAGCGTGCCGATGCCGAAGGTGAAGCCGAACCCGAGCAGGTTGAGCACCCGCCACGGCCGGTACCAGGCGATCGCGAACACTGCCGCGTTCAAGACCGCGTAATAGGAGAACAGGCCGACATGGTTGCCGCTGCCGGTGGACAGCCAGATCGGCGCCAGGAACCCGGCCAGCGTGGCCAGTACCGCCAGCGTGCGCGATTCCTGCACCACCGCCAGCACGCACATGCTGGCCACCAGCACGATGCTCAGCGCGAACGCGGCGCCGGCCGGAATCAGCCCGGACAGCTTGAACGCGGCGAACACGGTCAGCAGCAACACACCGATCGCACCGCCCTGCAAGGCCAGCGCGAAGCTGCGCTTGCGTTCGCGCTGGCGCCAGCCGAAGCCCAGGCCGGCCAGCGCCGCGGCGGCGATGCCGGCGTAGCGCAGTTCGATCGGCATGCGCAGCCAGCCCTGGTCGCCGGCGTACTTCAGCAGCGCGGCGACGCCGGCCAGCAGCACCAGCATGCCGATCTTGACCGGCACGTTGCCTTCGGTGAACCAGCGCTTGGTGCCGGCCAGCAGCCGCTCGATCGGGCCTGGACCCTGCGGCACATACGTCTCGGGCGCTGGCGCAACGCCCATGTCGGTATCCGTGTCCGCAACGTCGCGCACCGCGGATGCGCGGGTTGCGAACTGCGGCGGAAGCGGCGGTGGCGTGGGCGCTGCGGGTGCGGTGGCGACAGGCGCGGTGACGAAGAACGGACCCTCGGCCGCAGCGCGGTCCTCGAACCCGGCATTGAATTCGGCTTCGGTATCGGTATCGGCTTCGGCAGCGAACCCGACATCGGCCTGCGCCGCCCGCGGCGCGGCGCCGCGCAGTTGCGCCAGTTGCAGTTCCAGCACCGCCACGCGCCGGCGCACGCCCGCCAGCGCCACCAGCATCATGATCATCAGGATCGGTACCGCCAGTACCGCCACCACCGCCAACACGATCAAGCCTTCCATCCGCACTCCATGCCCAAGCCGGCACGGCGCTGGGCGCGTACCAATGGTCCGACGGCGCCGGTCCTGGGGCAGATGGTAGACGAGTTCGGCCTTGCCGCGGCCGCGCCGGCAGCGGTGCAAGCCAGGCGCGGCAACGCATTCCGGCAACGCGGGCCAGCGCAATCGGCGCTAAAGCCGATGCATTCGCGGCCGCTACCTCCCTTATCCCACGTTGCGTCCGCTGTTCCCTCCCCTCCCACCGACAGCGCCAATGAACCTGCCAGCCAAACCCACCGAAGCGGGCATCGACGACCATATCCGCTCCGTGGTCGGCCTGTCCGATCAACTGCTCGGACAGCTGCGCCAGTCGTTGCAGCGCATCGACGAGATCAACCGCACCACCCACGTGATCTCGATGAATGCCCGCATCGAATCGGCCCGGATCGGCCAGGCCGGGCGCGGCTTCAGCGTCATCGCGCAGGAAATGGACGTGCTGTCGCGGCGCGTCGCCGATGCCACCCAGGATCTGGACAAGGTCGCCGCCAGCACCAGCGCCGACATGCGCCACACCCTGCAGCGACTGGAAGACGACGTGCGCCGCACGCGCCTGAGCGAACTGGCGCTGAGCAATATCGACCTGATCGACCGCAACCTCTACGAACGCAGCTGCGACGTGCGCTGGTGGGCGACCGACGCGGCCATCGTCGCCGCCGCGCGTCCCGGCCGCGGCGACGACGAACTCGCCTACGCGTCGCGGCGCATGGGCCAGATCCTGGATTCGTACACCGTGTACTTCGACCTGGTGCTGGCCGGCACCGACGGCCGCATCCTCGCCAACGGCCGGCCGCAGCAGTACGCCTCGGCCGGCAGCGACGTGTCCGGGCAGGCCTGGTTCGAAGACGCCACGCGCACCCGCAGCGGCGAGGAATTCGGCTTCCAGGACGTGCATGCCAGCACCCTGGCCGATGGCGAACGCGTGCTGGTGTACTCGTGCACGGTGCGCGACGGCGGCCGTGTCGACGGCCGCGTGCTGGGCGTGCTCGGCATCGTGTTCCGCTGGGACGCGCTGGCGCAGACGGTGGTGCAGCGCACGCCGCTGTCGGAGCAGGAATGGGGCCGCAGCCGGGTCTGCATCGTCGACCAGCGCGGCCAGGTCCTGGCCGACTCGGCCGGGCGCATGCTGCAGGAGCGGATCGAATTCCAGGGCCGCGACGCGCTGTTCAAGCAGCCGCGCGGCGCCGTGCTGAGCGACCTCAACGGGCGCCCGCACTGCATCGCGCATGCGGCCTCGCCCGGCTACGAAACCTATCGCACCGGCTGGCATTCGCTGATTCTGCAGGCGCTGTAGCGCGACGCGCGCGGGTCGGCCAACGCTCAGCGCTGGCCGACCCTGATCACCACCTTGCCCTTGGCGCGTCCGCTCTCGACGTAGGCCAGGGCCTGCGCGGTTTCCTCCAGCGGAAACACCCGATCCATCACCGGCCCGATGCTGCCGGCCTCGATCAGCGCGCCGATCTCGCGCAACTGCTCGCCGTTGGCGGTCATGAACAGGAAGGCGTAGCTGACGCCGTGCCGCCTGGCCTTCCTGCGGATGCCGCCGCTCAGCAGACGGATCGCCTGCCGCAGCGGCCACGCCAGTCCCTGTCGCACGGCGAAGTCCGGGTCCGGCGGGCCGGAGATGGAAATGAGCGTGCCGCCGGGTTTCAGCACGCGCAGGGATTTTTCCAGCACGTCGCTGCCCAGGCTGTTCAGGACCACGTCGTAGCCGTGCACGACGGTCGCGAAGTCCTGCGTCCGGTAGTCGATCACCAGGTCGGCGCCCAGCGCCTTCACCCAGGCGACATTGTCGGTGCCGGTGGTGGTCGCGACGAAGGCCCCGAGGTGCTTGGCGAGCTGGATGGCGATGCTGCCGACGCCGCCGGAGCCGGCATGGATCAGTACCTTCTGGCCCTTCCGCAGCCGTGCCGTCTCGACCAGCGCCTGCCACGCGGTCAGCGCGACCAACGGAACCGAGGCGGCTTGTTCCATGCCGAGGTTGGCAGGCTTCAATGCCAGCGCGCTTTCCTTGACCGCGATGCGTTCGGCGAAGCTGCCGATGCGCGCCTGGTCGGGACGCGCATACACCGCGTCGCCCGGCTTGAAGCGGCGCACGCCGGCCCCGACCCGCAGCACCACGCCGGCCACGTCGTTGCCCAGCACCAGCGGAAAGCGGTACGGCAGGATCAGCTTGAACTCGCCCTTGCGAATCTTCGCGTCGAGCACATTGACGCCGGCGGCATGCACCTCGACCAGCACCTCGTCGTCGCGCATCTCCGGTTCGGGCAGTTCGCCGATCCGGCCCGGATGCCTGTTGCCGTAGCCTTCGATGAAGAACGCTTTCATGATGTTTCCCTGACGAAAACGAATGCGAGAACGAAGACGATTTCGAGCACGACCGCGACCAGGATCCCGCGGCCCGCGTGGCCGCTGGCCAGTTCGCCGATGCCCAGCGCCGCCAGCAACGCACAGGCGGTGACCAAGCCCGCCACCAGCGCTGAACGCGCCGGCGATGGCGCCGCGCCGCGCGCCATGAACAACATCACGCTCAGGCCCGCATACAGCGCGGCCCCGCGTCGCGCCATCAGCTCGGCCGATGGCGAGGCGATGATGTCCCAGTTCGCCAGCATCGTGCCTGGCGAGAACATCCAGGTGCAGGCGATCGCCAGGAACAGCAGCGAGGCCAGCACCGACAGCGAGCGGAAACGCGGGCGCATGGCGGTCACCGGTTGAGGATGCGCGACAGCAGGGCCTGGTGGATCCAGCGCGGCGTCGCCCACATGAAGGCCGCGTTCAACTTGTTGAGCAGCCCGGGCACCACGCTGATGCGGCCGGCATCCAGCGCGCGCATGCCGGCACGCACCACCGGCGGGGTCTGCATCATCAAGGCGTTCAACTGCGGCGTGATCCGCTGTTGGGCCACGCGCGCGAAGCCGGTGTCGGTCAATCCCGGGCACAGCGTGGCGACGGTGACGCCATCGCGCGCGAACTCGCGATGCAGCGCCTCGCCCAGGCGCAACACGTAGGCCTTCGCGGCCGAATACACCGCGAAGTTTTCCACGCCCTGGTAGGCCAGCAGGCTGGCCACCTGCAGGATCTTGCCGCGCCGGCGTCGGCGCATGTCCTGGCCGAACAGGTGGGTCATCGCGGTCAGGCTGGCGATGTCCAGCTGGATCATCGACAACGCCGGCTCCAGGTCGCCATCCAGGAACGGTCCCTGCAGTCCGTGCCCGGCATTGTTGATCAGCACCTCGACCTCGATGCCGCGCGCATGCAGACCGGCGTGGAGCCGGCGCACGGCCGCGATCTGCGACAGATCGACCTGCTCGACCAGGACCTCGACACCGTGCCGCTGCCGCAACGCCTGCGCCAGCGCATCGAGCCGGTCCAGGCGCCGCGCGACCAGGATCAGCCTGTGGCCGCGCGCCGCGTACTGCCTGGCGAACTCCTCGCCGAATCCGCTCGATGCGCCGCTGATCAGCACCCAGCTATCGCGTTGCGTTTGCATGATGATCGCCTCGATCGCGCCAGATGCAGGGTTGCAGGCTTCAGGCCGCCGGCCGGTAGCGTTGCGCGGCATTGGCCTGGCGGATGCTGCCCAGCAGCGCTTGCCGGGCGCCGTCGAGCGCGTCCCAGCGGTCGGCGTCGTGCAGCGGCGGAATGGTGACCAGCTCGCGGCGATCGAAACCGATCAGCGCCGCATCGACCAGCTCTTCCACATCCATCACCTCGGGCAGCGTGTTGACGTCGATGCCCGCGCGCTCCCAGATCTCGGTGCGGGTGGCCGCCGGAAGCACCGCCTGCACGTACACGCCCTTGGGCGCCAGCTCCAGGCTCATGCCCTGCGACAGGAACAGCACGAAGGCCTTGCTCGCGCCGTACACGGTCATGCCGAATTCCGGCGCCAGGCCGACCACCGAGCCGATATTGACGATCGCGCCGCTGCCGGACTGCGCCAGACGCGGCGCGATCGCCAGCGCCAGCCGGGTCAGTGCGGTGGTGTTGAGGGCAAGCAGGCGTTCGACGCCGTCCGCCGTCTGCTCGGCGAAGCCGCCCGACTGGGCCATGCCGGCGTTGTTGATGAGGATGCCGATGCGCGCGTCGTCGCGCAGGCGCGCTTCGACCGCGGCCAGGTCGGCCTGTGCGGTCAGATCGGCCTGCAGCACGTCGACTGCGACCTTGTGTTCCTCGCGCAGGCGCGCGGCCAGCGCGTCCAGGCGGGCGTGGTCGCGTGCGACCAGGACCAGGTCGTGGCCGCGCTGGGCGAAGCGCTGCGCGTAGACGGCGCCGATGCCGCTGGAGGCGCCGGTGATGAGGACGGTGGAAGTGGTGCTCATGCGAGTGGTCTCTTCGGATCAAAAAAGGAAGGTGCGGTCGCGGGAACGCGGCCGGTGGTGCTGCGGTGCTGCTCAGGCGCTGGCGCTCTCGGCCAGCGTCGGGTAATCGGTGTAGCCCTTGGCCCCGCCGCCGTAGAGCGTGGCCGGATCGGGAGCGGCCAGCGGCGCGCCGGCCCGCAGCCGCTCGACCAGATCGGGATTGCCGATGAACGCGCGGCCGAAGGCGAACAGGTCCGCGCGGCCGGCGGCGAGGCTGGCGCTGGCCAGCGCCGGGTCGTAGCCGTTGTTGGCCAGGTAGGTCTGCCTGAAGCGGCTGCGCAGCGCGGCGTAGTCGAACGGCGCCACGTCGCGCGGCCCGCCGGTGGCGCCCTCCACCACATGCAGGTAGACGATGCCCAGCGCGCTGAGCCGCTCGGCGATGTAGTCGTACTGCGGCTGCGGATCGCTGCAGGAGATGCCGTTGGCCGGCGACACCGGCGAGAGGCGCACGCCGGTGCGCTCGGCGCCGATCGCCTGCGCCACCGCCGCGGCGACCTTGAGCAGCAGCCGCGCGCGATTCTCGATGGAACCGCCATAGGCGTCGGTGCGCTGGTTCGCGCCGTCCTTGATGAACTGTTCCAGCAGGTAGCCGTTGGCGCCATGCAGCTCCACGCCGTCGAAGCCGGCGGCGATGGCGTTGGCCGCGGCCTGGCGGAAGTCGTCCACGATGCGCGGCAGCTCGTCGTGCTCCAGCGCGCGCGGCGCGGAGACGTCGGCGAAGCCGTTGTTGACGAAGGTCTTGGTGGCGGCGGGAATCGCCGAAGGCGCCACCGGCGCGGTCCCGCCGGGGCGCAGGTCCACGTGAGAGACGCGGCCGACATGCCACAGCTGCATGAAGATGCGCCCGCCCTTGGCATGCACCGCATCGGCGACCGCGCGCCATCCCGCGACCTGCGCCGGCGTGTAGATGCCCGGCGTGTCCTGGTAGCCCTGCGCGTCCGCCGAGATCTGCGTCGCCTCGGTGATCAGCAGGCCCGCGGACGCACGTTGCGCGTAGTAGGTGGCCGCCAGTTCGCCCGGCACCAGGCCCTTGCCGGCGCGGTTGCGGGTCAGCGGCGCCATGACGATGCGGTTGGCGAGCGTCAGCGGGCCCAGCGAATACGGCGTGAACAGGGCGGTGTCGGACATGGCGGGGTCGTTCTCGATGGAGGGAGATGCGCTGGCGGCGCGACGGGCGCAACCGGCGGTGCGAAGCAAGTCGCTTAATGATGATGATCATAATCTTACTTGTCAATATTTTGATGATGCCCGACATCAATGTATCCTTGGGCCCTGAAAAAGCGACGCTGGAGGCATCCGCGATGAAGGTCAGCAAGGCGCAGGCGCAGGCGAACCGGGCGCATATCGTCGAAACCGCGTCCGCGCTGTTTCGCGAGCGCGGCTACGAGGGGATCGGCGTCGCCGATCTGATGGCCGCCGCCGGTTTCACCCACGGCGGTTTCTACAAGCACTTCCCGTCCAAGGCCGACCTGATGGCGGAGGCGACGACATGCGGGATCGCGCAGACCGTGATGCTGGTGGACGGGGTCGATGCGCCGGAATTCGTCCGCCGCTACGTGTCGCGCGAACACCGCGATGCCCGCGCGGCGGGCTGCACCATGGCCGCGCTGGGCGGCGACGCCGCACGCGAGCCGGAAACGGTGCGCTCCGCGTTCGCGGACGGTGTCGAAGCCGTGCTGGCGACCATGGAGCGCGGGGACGCTGCGGCGACCGGCGCCAGCCCCGCCGATGCGCGCGCCGCGCGCCTGGACATGCTGGCGCACGCGCTCGGCGCGATCGTCATGTCGCGCGCCTGCCCGGACGATTCGCCGCTGGCGGACGAGATCCTCGCGGCGTGCCGCGCCAACATGCTCGCGGCGCTGGACACGGCCCCGGCAGCAGGCACGCGCAGCAGAACGTGATCGCGGCAGCGCGACGCGACGCCGGCGCGCGTGCTTGCCGCCGGCGGTCGCACCAGGCGCGCCGCCGAGGCTGGGCGACTCCTGGCCGGCAACACGTCGCCGCGCGAAAGCGCTGAGCGCCAGGCGCCCGCATCCGCAGCGCGGACGACCGTCATCTGCCTGCCGTCCCCGCACCGGATGCATCCAGGCGCGCACGAATGGCGTTTCGCCAGGCAAAAAAAAGCCCGGGCGCGCGACGCGGCCCGGGCTGCGCTGCTGCGCCCGCTTATTCGCGGTAGCCGCTGTCGTTCTTGTTGTGGATGATCCAGATCAGGTTGCCGCCGCTGCCCATCGACTTGCCGGCGAACACCAGGCGGCCCTGGCCCTTGTAGGCCAGTTCGTAACGGTAGCGGTCGCCGCCGTAGAAGAACGGGATGAACGCCTTGCCGGTGACATAGGAACCCTGGTCGGTGGGTTCGCCGATCAGGTCGGTCACCTGCTTCATCGGCATGCCGATCTTGAGCTGGGTGAACTTGCTGCCGGGTGCCGGCTTGCCGGTGATCTCGCCTTCGTAATCGTTGACGCCCTTCACGGTCTCGCCGTAGCCGGCTTCGACCTGCGAGGAATTGGTGACCTCGCCATCGGCGTTCATCCAGCTCGGCGTGCCGCTGTGCTTCTTGGCCATCGCCTGCATCGGCAGCGCGGCCGCCATCGCCACGGCCAGCACCAGGGCTCCCGTCCATACACGGTTGATCTGCATCTTTTCGCTCCTTGCATCCATTGAGTGCCCCCTTGTCCAGCGTCTGTCATGCCAGCGCGGGAACATCCGCTGGCCAGCGTCGCATTAGTGCATGCGTCGGCGCCGATGTCCACGCCTGGCGGTGCCGCCATCGACGCTTGCCGGCACCCGCCGGGCATGCTAAAAAACGCGCCAGCGCGATGCGCGCATTCCAGGCGCAGCCCATGGATCTGGCGTCGCCGCCCCACCGCAAGGACGTACCGCAATGCCAACTTACCGTCGCTCCCATATCCTGCCCGCGCTGTGCGCCCTGGCACTGCTGGGGAGCGCGCCGCTGGCCTCGGCCGACATGTTCGGCAGTCCCGAAGATGTCGCGCGCAGTTGGATCGGACACGATGCCAGCGAACTGATGATGCAGTGGCCGGTGGACCGCGGCCTGTACACCGCGGAAAACATCGAGACCCACGAAACCGCCTACACCTACAACTTCGGCATCGACGCGCACTACCGGACCGATTACTGGACGACGGACGGGCCGTTGATAGGCGTGGATCGCGGCACGCCGCTCTATCGGCAGGAAGAGCACAGCCAGACCACCTTCGTCCCCACCGAAAATCATTGTGAAGTCACCTTCGTCGCCAATGCCGACGGCATCATCACCCGCTACGATTTCGCCGGCAGCAAATGCAGCCCGTACTTCCGCGGCTGGGGCCGGCCGAAGAAAAAGAAGTAGTCGCCGCGCCTGCAGGCCGGCTTTCGATCCACATCCACAGGGGCAACATCCGATGACCGCAAAGAACTCGCTCGCCCGTATCGCCTGGTCGGCGATCGCATTGATGCTGCTGGCCCTGAGCGTACCGGCGCTGGCCGCAGGAGCGCGGCACGGCGCGATCGTGGCGCTGGAGCCGATCGAGAACAAGAACACCGACGTGCCGGAGCGGACCAAGACCATCAAAAATGCCGCCGCCAGTCTCGGCGGCCTGGCCGGCGGCTTCCTCGGCCTGAAGAGCAAGAGCTCGATGGGCGTCGGCACCGGGCAGGCGGCCGGCACCGCCGCTGGCGAGACCGTCGGCGCCAAGATCGCCGGCAACGGCCCGGCCGCGCACTACATGGTGAAGATCCGCTTCGACGACAAGTCGCAGGTGGTGGTGTCCAAGCCCAGCGCCGAAGTCTCCGGGCTGGCGGTGGGCAGCCGGGTCACGGTCACCGGCAGCGGCGAGAGCATGCGCATCGCCGCCGAGTGAGCGGGTGGCCGGCGCGCGGCGCCGGCAGCGACAGCCACAAAAAAAGCGCCCGAGGGCGCTTTTTTTGTGGGCGGCGCGGCGCGGTTTACTGCGCCACGACCTTGACCATTTCCAGGCACTTGTTGGAATAGCCCCACTCGTTGTCGTACCAAGACACCAACTTGACGAAGGTGCTGTCCAGGGCGATGCCGGCGTCGGCGTCGAAGATCGAGGTGCGCGCGTCGCCGCGGAAGTCGGTGGCCACCACCTTGTCCTCGGTGTAGCCGAGGATGCCCTTCAGCGCGCCTTCGCTCTGCGCCTTCACTTCGGCGCAGATCTCGGCGTAGGTGGCCGGCTTTTCCAGTTCCACGGTCAGGTCGACCACCGATACGTCCGAGGTCGGCACGCGGAAGCTCATGCCGGTCAGCTTCTTGTTCAACTCCGGGATCACCACGCCCACGGCCTTGGCCGCGCCGGTGCTGGACGGAATGATGTTCTCCAGGATGCCGCGGCCACCGCGCCAGTCCTTGTTGCTGGGGCCGTCCACAGTCTTCTGCGTGGCGGTGGCGGCGTGCACGGTGGTCATCAGGCCGCGCTTGATGCCCCACTTGTCGTTGATCACCTTGGCCAGCGGCGCCAGGCAGTTGGTGGTGCAGCTGGCGTTGGAGACGATCGCCTGGCCGGCATAGGTGGCGTGGTTGACGCCGTACACGAACATCGGCGTGTCGTCCTTGGACGGGGCCGACAGGATCACCTTCTTGGCGCCGGCGTCGATGTGCTTCTGTGCGGTGTCCTTGGTCAGGAACAGGCCGGTGGATTCGATCACCACCTCGGCGCCGACCTCGTCCCACTTCAGCGCCGCCGGATCGCGTTCCTGGGTCAGGCGGATCTTCTTGCCGTTGACCACCAGGTGATTGCCGTCGACCGACACCTCGCCGTCGAAGCGGCCGTGCACCGAGTCGTACTGCAGCATGTACGCCAGGTAGTCGGGCTCGAGCAGGTCGTTGATGGCGACGATCTCGATGTCGCTGCCGAAATTCTGTACCGCCGAGCGCAGCACGTTGCGTCCGATGCGACCGAAACCGTTGATGCCAACCTTGATTGCCATTTCAGTAGCTCCTGCGGCCGCGCCTGACGCGGCGGATGGAAGGGGGCGAGCATTCTATCAGGCCGGCCGCATCGCGCCGGGCACGCGCTTTTGATCAGGATCAAGGCGGCGCGGTGACGCCGGCGGGACACTGCGCCCACACCCAAACGAGACACCCATCATGCGCAAGACCTCCCCCCTTCTGCTGTCCGGCCTGGCCGTCGCCCTGTCGCTGTGCGCCCTGCCGGCGCTGGCGCAGTCGCAGGGCGACTGGACCGTGGGCATCGGCGCCCACCAGGTCAACCCGAAGTCCGACAACGGCAAGCTGGCCGGCGGCACCCTGCCGCTGAGCATCGGCAGCGACATCAAGCCGACCGTCACCTTCGAATACTTCGTGCACCAGGACCTGGGCATCGAAGTGCTGGCCGCGCTGCCGTTCAAGCACGACATCGCGGTCAAGGGCGTCGGCAAGGTCGGCAGCACCAAGCAGCTGCCGCCGGTGGTCTCGCTGCAGTACCACTTCAACAGCGCCGGCAAGGTCTCCCCGTTCGTCGGCGCCGGCATCAACTACACCACCTTCTTCAGCGAAGACAGCACCGGCGCGCTGGCCGGCACCAAGCTCAAGCTGGAAGATTCCTGGGGCCTGGCCGCGCATGTCGGCGTGGACGTCGCGCTCACCGACAAGTCGGCGCTGCGGGTGGACCTGCGCTGGGCCGACATCGACAGCAAGGTCAAGGTCGACGGCGCCAGCATGGGCACCGCGAACATCGATCCGCTGGTGTACGGCCTAGCCTACGTGATGAAGTTCTGAGGCTGCGCGGGCGCCGCGCTTCTCTGGCAGACTACGCTCCACAAGGATGTGGATCGGTCGCCGCCGGGCCGACACTGGGATTCGCATCCGCCCATTCGCCGTCCACCGGGGTCCCCAATGAAGCCACGCCTGTTCCGCCGTCTTGCCGTCGCCGCCCTTGCCGCCATCGCCCTGCCCGCCGCGGCGCAGTCGGCCGGCCACTACACCACCAGCTACGGCATCCACGGCATGGTGCCCGGCTCTTCGAACGGCACGCTGGACGGCACCGACCAGCGTTTCAGCGCCGACACCACGCCGGCGCTCTCGTTCAGCTACGAATACTTCTTCCGCGGCAACCTCGGCGTGGAGATCCAGACCCTGGTCGGACAGCAGAAGATCGGCCTGGAACAGGGCGGCGATATCGGCAGCGCCTGGGCGCTGTCGCCGACAGTCTCGCTGCAGTACCACTTCAACGGCAACGGCGACATTTCCCCGTTCGTCGGCGTGGGCCTCAACTACACCACCTTCCTGGGCGCCGACGGCAAGGGCGCGTTCTCCCGCGACGACGTCAAGTTCAAGGACAGCGTCGGCCCGGCCGTGCATGCCGGCGTGGACTTCGCCATCGGCGAGCGCAGCGCGCTGCGCGTGGACGCGCGCTGGACCAGCATGCGCAGCGATGTGGAAGTGGACAGCGGCACGCTCGGCAAGGCCAAGCTCGACCCCATCACCTACGGCCTGGCCTACCTGCTGTATTTCTGATTCGCAGGGCCCGCAGCCGCGTCCGCAAGGGCGAGGCTTAGCGGTTGCGCAACGGCGCGACGACGCGGCCATGGCAACGTCATCGGCGCCGGCTAGAATTCTCGGATGAAATCCTCTCTCTTCGTGTCCGCCGCGCTCGCCACGGCACTGGCCGCCGCGCCGTCTGCCGCCTTCGCCTGGGGTCCGCTGGGCCATCGCCTGGTCGCCGATCTCGCCGATGCCCGACTCACTCCGCAGGCCCGTGCGCAGGTGCAGCAGTTGCTGCAGGGCGAGCCCGAGCCGACCCTGGCCGGCGTCGCCAACTGGGCCGACCAATTGCGCGAAAGCGACCCTGACATGGGCAAACGCACCGGCCCCTGGCACTACGTCAACCTCGGCGAAGAGCAGTGCCACTACGAGGAAACCCGCGATTGTCCCGACGGCAACTGCGTGGTCGAGGCGCTGCGCCGCCAGGCCGCGATCCTCGCCGACCGCAGCCAACCGCAGGCGGCGCGCACCCAGGCGCTGAAGTTCGTGGTGCACTTCGCCGGCGACATCCAGCAGCCGCTGCACGCCGGCTACGCCCACGACAAGGGCGCCAACACGTTCCAGATCCAGTTCGAGGGCAAGGGCAGCAACCTGCATTCGCTGTGGGACAGCGGCCTGCTGCGCAGCCGCGGCCTGGACGAGGCGCACTACCTGGCGCAACTGCAGGCGCAACCGCTGCCGGCACCCTCGCCTGCCGGCAGCGCGCTGCCGCCGCCAGCCGCGGCCTGGGCCGAAGCCTCGTGCAAGATCATGCTGCGCCCGGGCTTCTACCCGCCCGGCGCCAAGCTGCCGGCGGACTACGTGGCGACCTGGCGCCCGGTCGCCGAAGCGCAGCTGCGCCAGGCCGGCGTGGATCTGGCGGCGACGCTGAACGCGGCGCTGGGGAAGTAGCGCACGGCATCTGCTCCATCTGCTTTTTGTAGGAGCGGCTCCGGGTGGCCTCGGGCCATCAGCCGCGACAGGTCTTACCGATAGATCCTGTCGCGGCTGAAGCCGCTCCTACAGGAACGCAATAGGAATTCGGCGCCTGACAGGGGGACGCCTAACCCGCGTTCGCTCGCGCCCAGCGCACGATGTCGGCCACACCGATCGCACCGCTGTGCCGCGCCAGCTCGCGGCCATGCCGCAGCAAGGCCAGGGTCGGAATGCTGCGGATGCCGAAGCGCGTCGCCAGCGCCGGCTGCGCCTCGGTGTCCAGCTTGCCCAGGCGTATGCGCGGCTCCAGTTGCGCGGCGGCGGCCTCGAACTGCGGCGCCATGGTCCGGCACGGACCGCACCACGGCGCCCAGAAATCCACCAGCAGCGGAATGTCGCTGCGCTCGGCATGTGCGGCGAAGGTGTCCGCGCTCAACGCGACCGGCGTGCCGACGAACAGCGCACGATGGCAACGCCCGCATTGCGGCGCCGCCGCCAGGCGCTCGGCCGGCACCCGGTTCAGCGCCTGGCAGTGCGGGCAGGCGATGTGCAGCGGATCGCTCACGCGCCGGCCTCGATGCTCTTGTCGCCCAGCAGCACAGTGCCGTGCGCGTCCTTGACCGTATAGGTGAGCGAGATGCGGCACCGCCCCTGCTCGCGCGCTTCGAAGACATGGACCTCGCTGGTCACGCCGCCGGGAACCGTCCACGTCGCGACAGCGTCGGAATCGATCAATGCGCGATGGACGGCGCAGCGCGCGGTGCATGGATGCGGCCGGCGATGCGGGTGGTGGGCATGGCGGCTGCGGCCTGGGTTCGTCGTTCCGACGACGTCAACCGAACGAGAGCAAGACGCCAGCCAATTCATCTCTAGCGCGTCGCCTACTGCCATGCCAGTCCCCCGAAATGCGGATGAGTCGAGTAAGCATCCCCGGTAAAGTCGGCTACCGCTAACGCAACTTGCCGGACCGAGGGATTCCATTGAGCTCGTCGATTACTTTCTGTGGTGCGCGCAAGCGGATCTGCACGGGAAAGGATTCGTGCACAACGACATCTTCCACTACACCGCTTTTTTCCAACTCCATGACCTTGACCAGCACTGGGTCCGGAGATTCTGCACTGCCGATGATCAGCGCGCGCTCCAACGGCTCTTGATTCTTGGCCGGCTGCGTGCGGTCGAGGCCGCAGCCTGCCAACAGCATCAGCGCTGCAATAAAAACCGTTTTCATATTTGCCTCCTCGCGCCTTGGCCGATACGCCGCGAAAACGTGGTGCGCCGGCCATGCGGCGCACCACGTCCGTGTTATTTCAAGTCAGCGTCAATGAGCAGTCACGGGTACGTAGCGATCCAGTTTTGAAGCGTATTGTAGACGGTGCTGGTCAGCCTCGTTCCACAGTTCTGACTGGACGATCCCGTAGTATGGATCCCGCGGACATTGACCCCACCGTCGCTTGCAATCCCGCTTCCGCTGTTCCCGCCGGAGGTATCGATGGTATAGCAAAGCCTGTAAGAACCACTGGTCGATACCGACCCGGAATGCGTCCACATCGTACCCAGAGGTTTGTCACCCGGATAACCGGTGATGGTATGCGTACCTCCCGAATACACGCCCCAGCCGGAGTTACCGCCATGCGGAGCCGTGCTCAGCACGATCAGCGCATAATCGTAGTTGCTGTCCGCGCTGTTGTGCCATGCCGACGTGGTGATGGCCCTCGACCATGTGGTCGTCCCCCAAGGCTGATAGCTACCGTTCTGCGCCGTGGTGAAATCCAGGCTGGAATAAAAAGTACCCGCTCCGTTGGATACACAGTGCCCCGCGGTGAGGACATGTTTCGGCGTAATCAGCGTACCGGTACAACCGATTCCGATACGACCGATATGCCAGTACGGAGACGCCACGGTATTCGACACTTGCACCCGGTCGTCGGTGCCGATAACGACATTGGGATTGACGCGACTGCTTCCGTAGAAATCTGGAAGCCTCGGAGGCGTGCTGAACGTCGTGGACGTGCGGCCAAGCATCTGCAAGTCCATGATGGCCTGCTCGAAAATGGCGACATCTTCCGGATCCATCCTGGATTCGTACAAGTCGCCATTGCGGGTGACCATGACAGCACTCAGCCCGGCGGCCTTCTGCTGAGGTGACTGCAGACGGTCGTCAGCCGACGCCCCCCTTTCCGGTAGAACGTTTGTCACCAGATTGTCGCCATGTATGAAGCTGGCTTTCTTGTTCAACTTCTCGAATGTGGCTTCCTTTGCTACCGCAGTGTTCACCGCGGGGGCCGAAACCAGCAACACCAAACTCAGAACGGCTAGATTTTTCATAACAATCTCCGTTGTTGGTTGAATGATCCTTAGCAGCGTGATCGGCAATTGCTATCCCATGCCAGCCACGCCAATCGACGGCTACGCCGGCTTTCGTTAGAAAGTCGTGAAAACAGTAGAGTTTCGACCGATTCTGGGATCGCTTCCGACACTCGTCATGCGTCCGGCGATCGGACGGAGCCTCTTCGCATTCCGCTGTAGCTCGTGTCCGACTAACAGGAGCGCTTCATGCCCCTGACGTTTTTCTTAACTACTGCAACGAAGCCGCAGTCTGCGTGCGTCGTCCGGATGGTGTCGATTGAACGATAGCAAGACCGCCAAGCCAGGACCTGCACGTCGATGCCCTGGCGCACGCTCTGTGTGACCACGCAGAACCGTTCGAACTGGTCGAGGCGGCGCGGTCTCGTCGCCCAGCCACGGCCAGATCGGTTTCGTCGAACTGGATGCGGAACGCGAAATCCGTCTCCTGTTTGAGGGTGACGCGGATCGGATCGCCGATGCTCATGCGGATCTCCAGGACGTCGATGACGGAATCGCCGGCTCTACGCCTGCACTGCAAAGACCGCGTGGACGCGCATGCGCATCCCGCTCACGCCGGCTTGGCAGCGCGGCGCGCCAGCGGGTAGTACAGCAGCGGGATCACCAGCAGGGTCAGCGCGGTACTGACCAGGATGCCGAAGATCAGCGACACCGCCAGGCCGTTGAAGATCGGATCGTCGAGGATGAAGAAGGCACCCAGCATCGCCGCCAGCCCGGTCAGCACGATCGGCGGCGCGCGCACCGCGCAGGCCTCCACCACCGCCTGCTCGGCGCTGCGGCCCTGCGCCAAGGCCTGGCGGATGAAGTCCACCAGCAGGATCGAATTGCGCACGATGATGCCGGCCAGCGCGATCATGCCGATCATGCTGGTGGCGGTGAACTGCGCGCCGAGCAGCGCGTGCCCCGGCAGCACTCCGATCACCGTCAACGGGATCGGCGCCATGATCACCAGCGGCACCAGATAGCTGCGGAACTGCGCCACCACCAGCAGATAGATCAGCAGCAGGCCGACCGCGTAGGCGATGCCCATGTCGCGGAAGGTCTCGTAGGTGATCTGCCACTCGCCATCCCACTTGACCGCGAAGTCGCCGCTGTCGAGCGGTTGCGCGATGAAATACTGCGCCACCGCCTGCCCGCCGACGCGCTGTCGGCGCAGTTGCCCGACCAGGTCGAACATGCCGTAGAGCGGACTGTCCAGGCGCCCGGCCTCGTCGCCGGTGACGTACACCACCGGCCGCAGATCCTTGTGCGAGATCGCACCGTCCCAGGGCAAGCGTTGCACTGCGACCAGCTCCGACAACGCCACCAGTTGGCCGTCGCCGCCGCGCACATGCAGCGCCAACATGCGCGCGACGCCGGCCTGGTCGGCCGCGGCCAGGCGCAGCCGCACCGGTTGCGGGTACTTGGAGGCGCCATCGTGCAGCCAGGTCGCATCCACGCCCTGCACCGACGTCGCCAGCGCATCGGCGATCGCCGATTGGCTCACGCCCAGCCGCGCCGCGCGCCCCCGATCGACCACGATCACCTCGCGCGTCGCGGCGCTTTCCACGCTGGTATCCACATCGACCACGTTCGGCGTGCGCAGGAAGCGCTGCTGCAACGCCAGTGCCAGCTGGCGGCTGCGCGCGTAATCCGGGCCGTACACCTCGGCGACCAACGGCGCCAGCACCGGCGGACCCGGCGGCACCTCCACCACCTTCAGCGCCGCGCCATGGCGGCGTGCGATCGCCGCCAGTTCGGGACGCAACGCGCGCGCGATGGCATGGCTCTGCCGCGTGCGCAGGTGTTTGTCGACCAGGTTCACCTGCAGGTCGCCGACGTTGTTGCCGCTGCGCAGGTAGTACTGGCGCACCAGACCGTTGAAATTGACCGGCGCCGAGGTGCCGGCATAGCCCTGGTAGTCGTGCACGTCCGCGGTGCGGTCGAGCACGCCCGACAGTTCGACCAGCAGCGCATCGGTGTCCTGCAGGGTGCTGCCTTCGGGCAGATCGACCACGATCTGCAGTTCGGACTTGTCGTCGAACGGCAGCATCTTCATCACCACCCATTGCAGCCCGACCAGCGACACCGCCAGCACCAGCAGCGCGGCGATGCCGGAGAACAGCCAGCCGCGCCGCCGCGCGCCGCGATCAGGGGCGAGGAAGGGATGCAGCAAGCGCGAGAAGAAGCGCTGCAGGCGCGGCGATGCGGACGCCGTCGCTCTGTCGGCAGCGGCATCGGCTACCGCCGGCGCATGCCGCGCCAGCAGCTTCAGCGACAGCCACGGGGTCACGATCAGCGCGATCGCCAACGACAGCAGCATGCCGACCGAGGCGTTGATCGGGATCGGCCGCATGTACGGCCCCATCAAGCCGCTGACGAAGGCCATCGGCATCAGCGCTGCGATCACGGTGAAGGTGGCGAGGATGGTCGGCCCGCCAACCTCGTCCACCGCTGGCGGGATCGCCTCGCGCAACGTCTTGCTGCCGGCGCGCATGTGCCGGTGGATGTTCTCCACCACCACGATGGCGTCGTCGACCAGGATGCCGATCGAGAAGATCAGCGCGAACAGCGAGACCCGGTTGAGGGTGAAGCCCATCGCCCACGACGCGAACAGGGTCAGCGCCAGGGTCAGCACCACCGCGCTGCCGACCACGACGGCCTCGCGCCAGCCCAGCGCGAACAGCACCAGCAGCACCACCGAGCCGGTCGCGAACACCAGCTTGTGGATCAGCTTGGCGGCCTTGGCGTCGGCGCTGGCGCCGTAGTCGCGGGTCACCTCGGCGTGCACGCCCTGCGGGATCGTTTCGCCGCGCAGCTGCTGCAGGCGCGCGGCGACCGCGCGGGTGATCGCGGCGGCATCGCTGCCGGGCTGCTTGGCGATGGCGAGGGTCACCGCCGGCGCGCGGCCCTGCGCCGGATCGCCGCGGGCCGCCGGCGCGCCGTACCAGACATAGCTGCTGGGCAGGTAGGCGCCGGCGCGCACCTGCGCCACGTCGCGCAGATGCAGCGGCTGGCCGTCGTGCACACCGATCACCAGCGCCGCCACCGTGTCCGCATCGGCCAGGAAGGTACCGGCGGCGACCGGTACCGCACGGCCACCGCCGATGCGCTCGCCGAGCTGGCGCACCGCATTGGCCGCCTGCAGCGACTGGCTCAGGTCGGACACGGTCAGGCCATAGGCGGCCAGCCGCGCCGGATCCAGGGTCAGCGTCAGCACCCGCTGCGGCGCGCCGATGCTGTAGATGTCGCGTGTGCCGGGGATGCGCTTGAGTTCGGTTTCCAGCGTGTGCGCGACCTCGCCCAGGTCCACCGCGCTGCGCTGCGGATCGTCGCTCCACAGGGTCACCGCCATCACCGGCACGTCGTCGATGCCCTTGGGCTTGATCAGCGGCGTGCCCACGCCCATGCCCTGCGGCAACGCATCCAGGTTCGAATAGACCTGGTTGTACAGGCGCACCAGCGCCGCCTGGCGCGGCACCCCGACCTGAAACTCGACGGTCAGCAGCGCCTGCCCCGGGCGGCTGACCGAGTACACGTGCTTGACCCCTTCGATCTCGGCCAGCTTCTGCTCCAGCGGCGTGCTCAGCAGCTGCTCCACTTCGCGCGCATCGGCGCCGGCGAAGGCCACCGACACGGTGGCCATGGTCACGTCGATCTGCGGCTCTTCCTCGCGCGGGGTGATCGCCACCGCGGCCAGGCCCAGCAGCAGGCCCAGCAGCGCCAGCAACGGAGTCAGCGGATTGGCCTGGAACGCCGCCGCCAGCCGCCCGGACACGCCCAGTCGCGCCGCCATCTCAGCGCTCCGCCAGCGCGCGCCGCTGCGCGGCCAGCGCCTGCCCGGCGGCGACCGGATCGCGCGCCACGCGCTCGCCGGCGCGCAATCCCGCCAGCACCTCGACCCGCTGCGGCTCCTGCCGGCCTACGCGCAGCTGGCGCAGGCTCAGCGTGCCGGCGGCGAGCACATAGGCCGCGCTGAGTTCGCCACGCTGCAGCAACGCCGCGCGCGGCATCCACAGCGTGGCCGCGCTTGCGTCTGCGCCCTCGGTGGGCAGCGCGAACGCGACCTTGGCGGTCGTGCCCGGCGCCGGTGCCGGCAGCAGCGCGGGAAACGGCACGCGCACGGTCACGCTATGGCTGTTCGGATCGGCGGTGGGGAACACCACCACCTGCGCCACCGTCAGCGCGCGGCCGTCGTCCAGCCGCACCTGCGCGCGTGGCGCGGCGCGGATCGCGGCGGCGTCGGACTGCGGCACCTGCACGTCGATGCGCTGCGCGCCAGGCGCATACAGCGACAGCAGGGCCTGGCCGGTCGCCACCGCTTCGCCGGGCTGCACCTGGCGCGCGCTGACCACGCCGGCGAACGGCGCGCGGATCACCGTGTAGTCGGCCGGCTGGCGCGCCTGCGCCAGTTGCGCGGCGGCGGACTGGCGCGCCGCGACCGCGGCATCGCGGGTGGCCCGGGCCTGGTCCAGTTGCGCCCGCGACACGTACTGCGCGCCGGCCAGCGCGGCGTAGCGGCGGTAGCTGGCCTCGGCCTCGTCGGCGCTGGCCGCGGCCGAACGCAGCTGCGCCTGCGCGCTGTCCACGCTGGCGCGCTGCTCCACCGCGCTGAGCCGCAGCAGCACCTGGCCGGCGACGACGCGATCGTCGACGTCCACCGTCACCTCGCGCACGCGCCCGTCGGTCTGCGCCGACAGGTCGGCATGCTCCACCGCGGCGACCACGCCATCCCAGGCGCGCGCGGCGGGATCGGCGAACGCCACCGGATCGGTCTGCAGCGCGGGCAGCGGCGGCGGCATCGGCGAGGCGGATTCGTGGCGGCACGCCGCTAGCGACAGGCTCGCGGCCAGCGTGATCGAGAGGATAAACGGTTTCACGCAGGACTCCGGGACGAAGGTTCGACCGAACCCGGTCGGCGCCAGCGAACCTTCGCTGGCTGCGAGATAAATTAGAACTTTCTTATATTAGAGTCAACTGATATTATGAGCGCCGTTCATCCACCGGAGCCCCCCAATGCCCCATTCCTCCGCACAAGCCCTGGTCGACAGGGCGCGCCCGCAGATCCAAGAAGTCGATACCGACGCGGCCGCCACGCCGCTGCCCGGCGAATGGATCATCGACGTGCGCGAACCCGGCGAGTTCGCCGTCGGCCACTTGCCCAACGCGATCAACATTCCGCGCGGCATCCTCGAATTCCGTCTCGACACCGACCCGGCGCTGGCCCGGCGCGACCAGCCGATCCTGCTGTACTGCGCCAGCGGCGGCCGTTCCACGCTGGCCGCGCTGAGCCTGCAGCAGCTGGGCTACAGCGCGGTGCGCTCGTTGAACGGCGGCTTCCTGGGCTGGACCGCGGCCGGCCTGCCGGTCGCCTTCTGAGTCCGATGGCCCGCCGCCTGCAACCCGCGATGGATCCTGCGGCGATGCGTGCGCATGCCGGCGAAGCCGCGCGCCTGCTGAAGGCGCTCGGCAACGAAAAGCGGCTGCTGTTGCTGTGCCTGCTGGTGGACCACGAACACTCGGTGGGCGAACTCAACACGCGCCTGGACCTGAGCCAATCGGCGCTGTCGCAGCACCTGGCGGTGCTGCGCGAGGACGGCCTGGTGCAGACCCGCCGCGACGGGCAGACCATCTACTATTCGCTGGTCCCCGGCCCGGCGCAGCGCATCCTCGATACCTTGCACGGCATCTATTGCAGCGCCGCACCTTCCTCTCCCGCCAAGGCAGGCACATGAGCCAGATTCCCAACGTCCACCCCTTCCACCACGCCGGTTCCGGCACCTGGAGCTACCTGGTCGAAGACGGCCACGAGGCTGCAGTGATCGACCCGGTGCTGGACTTCGATGCGGACACCGCTACCCTGCGCGACGCGCCGGTGCGGGGCCTGGCCGAGCTGCTGTCCGCACGCGGCCTGCAACTGCGCTGGATCCTGGAGACCCACGCCCACGCCGACCACGTCTCCGCCGCGCAGTGGTTCAAGCGACGCTGGCCGCAGGCGACGCTGGCGATCGGCGCCGGCATCCGCGCGGTACGCGCGCGCTTCGCGCCGCAGTTCGGCCTGGCCGAGGACAACGGCGACACGCGCTGCGGCTTCGACCACCTGTTCGCCGACGGCGAGCGTTTCGCGATCGGCGCGCTGCAGGCGCAGGTGATCGCGGTGCCCGGGCATACCGACGACAGCATCGCCTACCTGATCGGCGATGCGCTGTTTCCCGGCGATTCGCTGTTCATGCCCGACAGCGGCACGGCACGCTGCGATTTCCCCGGCGGCGACGCGGCCACGCTGTTCCGTTCGATCCACAGGCTGTACGCACTGCCAGCCGCCACCCGCGTGTTCGTCTGCCACGACTACGGCGTCGGCGGCCGCGCGGTCGCCTGCGAAACCAGCATCGGCGCGCAGCGCCGCGACAACATCCACGTGCGCGACGGCATCGATGAAGCCGAGTTCGTCGCATTGCGGCAGGCGCGCGACGCGACCTTGGCGCAGCCGCGGCTGATGCAGCCGTCGGTACGCGCCAACATCCAGGCCGGCCGCACCGACGACCTGCACGCCGCGCCGCGCTGAAGACGGTAGGATGCGGGCGTACCGCGCACGATCGCGCTGCCATCGCAGCGGCCTGCGCGCCACTGCGCCAGGTCCAGCCGATCGCCGCCCGTCCCCTGATTCCTCGGAGCGCCCCATGTCCCGTTCGCTACGCAGCCTGCTGTGCCTGCTCTCGCTCACCGTCGCCATGGCCGCGCCGCCGGCCTGGGCGCAGACGCCGCTGACCGTATTCGCCGCGGCCAGCCTGAAGGAATCCCTGGACGAGGCCACGGTTGCCTACCAGCGCTCCAGCGGCACGCCGGTGCAGGTGTCGTACGCGGCCAGCTCGGCGCTGGCGCGGCAGGTGGAACAAGGCGCGCCGGCGGACGTGTTCTTCTCCGCCGACCTGGAGTGGATGGACTATCTGCAGCAGCGTCAGCTGGTCGATGCGGCGCAGCGCCGCAACCTGCTCGGCAACACGCTGGTGCTGGTCGCGCCGGCGGCCAGCAAGACTAAGGTGGACCTGCGCAAACCCGGCGCGCTCGCCGCCGCGCTCGGTGCGCAGGGCCGCCTTGCGGTCGGCCAGACCAACAGCGTGCCGGCCGGCAAGTACGCGCGCGCCGCGCTGCAGACACTCGGCCAGTGGGACGGCGTGCAGGCGCGCCTGGCCGAATCGGAAAGCGTGCGCGCCGCGCTGATGCTGGTCGCGCGCGGCGAGGCGCCACTAGGCATCGTCTACGGCTCCGACGCCAAGGCCGAACCGAAGGTGCGGGTGGTGGCGGTGTTCCCCGCCGACAGCCACGCGCCGATCGTGTATCCGGTGGCGGCGCTGCGCGCCAGCAAGCATCCGGCCGCGGCCGATTTCGTGCGCTGGCTGGGTACGCCGCCGGCGCAGGCGATCTTCCAGCGCCGCGGTTTCTCGCTCGCGCACTGAGCCATCGCCGTTGTTCGCATTCACGCCGCAAGAGCTCACCGCGATCGCGCTCAGCGTCAAGGTCGCGCTGGTCGCGGCGCTGGGCAGCCTGCCGTTCGGCGTGGTCTGCGGCTGGCTGCTGGCGCGGCGCCGTTTTCCCGGCAAGGCGCTGCTGGATGCGTTGCTGCACCTGCCGCTGGTGATGCCGCCGATCGTCACCGGCTATGCGCTGCTGATCGTGTTCGGCACGCAGGGGCCGGTCGGCGCCTGGCTGCTCGAGCACCTTGGCGTGCAGTTCGTATTCCGCTGGACCGGCGCGGCGCTGGCCAGCGCGGTGATGGGATTCCCGCTGATGGTGCGCGCGATCCGCATGGCGCTGGAAGCCACCGACCGCCGCCTGGAGGCGGCCGCGGCCACGCTCGGCGCCGGGCCATGGCGAGTGTTCTTCAGCATCACCCTGCCGCTGGCCTGGCCCGGGCTGGTCGCCGGCACCGCGCTCGCCTTCGCCAAGGCGCTGGGCGAATTCGGCGCCACCATCACCTTCGTGTCGAACATTCCCGGGGAAACCCAGACCCTGTCGTCGGCGATCTACGGCCTGCTGCAGGTGCCCGGCGGCGAAGCGGGCATCTGGCGGCTGGCGGCGGTGGCCCTGGCGATCTCGCTGGCCGCGCTGCTGCTGTCCGAATGGCTGGTGCGGCGCCAGCGCGGGCCGGAGGCGGACGCGTGAGCCGGCTCCGCAACGCCGCGCGCGATCTGCCCGCCACGCGTGTCCACGGCGCGCCGCATTCGCAACGTGACGCGAGCATGCGCCGATGCTGAGCATCGATATCGAAGTGCAGCGCGGCCGCTTCCAGCGCCGCTTGCGGGTCGAGGAAACGGCGCGCGTGGTCGCGCTGGTCGGCCCGTCCGGCGCCGGCAAGACCAGCATGCTCAACGCCATCGCCGGCGTGTTGCGGCCGCGCAGCGGACGCATCGCCATCGACGAGCGCGTGCTCTACGACAGCGCCGCCGGCATCGACGTGCCCACCCACCGGCGCCGCATCGGCTACGTATTCCAGGACGCGCGACTGTTCCCGCACATGGACGTACGCCGCAACCTCGGCTACGGCCGCCACGGCCGCGGCCAGGCCGAGCGCTTCGGCTTCGATGCGGTGGTGGAGCTGCTCGGCATCGCGCCGCTGCTGGCGCGGCGCCCCGGCAACCTGTCCGGCGGCGAGGCGCAGCGCGTGGCGATCGGCCGCGCATTGCTGTCGCAGCCGGCGATCCTGCTGTTCGACGAACCGCTGTCGGCGCTGGACGCGCAACGCCGCGGCGAACTGATCCCGTACCTGCAGCGCGTGCGCGACGAAGTGCGGCTGCCGATGCTCTACGTCAGCCATCAGGCCGAGGAAGTGGAACGCATCGCCGACGCGATCCATCGGCTGGAATAGCGCGCCGACGCCGCGTTCACCGCCGATGGCAAGACTGTGCGCCATCGCAACGAAGCGAGGCCGCCGCCATGCGCCGCTACCGCAAGCATGATTTCCCGCTCGACCAGGTGCGCCGGTTCCTGGAACCCGGCCCGGTGGTGCTGGTCGGTTCTGCATGGAAAGGGCAGCGCGACATCATGACCATGGGCTGGCACATGGTGCTGGAGTTCTCGCCGTCGCTGATCGCCTGCTGCATCTCCAGCGCCAACCACAGCTTCGAACTGGTCCGGCGCAGCAAGCAATGCACGATCAATCTGCCGACCGCGGACCTGCTCGACACCGTGATCGGCATCGGCAACAGCAGCGGCGCGCAGCTCGACAAGTTCGCGCACTTCGGCCTGACCGCGGTGGCCGGCACGCACGTCGATGCGCCGTCGATTGCCGAGTGCTACGCGAGCTTCGAGTGCCGCCTGCACGATGGCCGCCAGATCGCCAGGCACAACCTGTTCGTCTGGGAGGTGGTCAAGGCGCAGGTCGCCACGTCGCCGAAACTGCCCAAGACCCTGCACTACCGCGGCGACGGCAAGTTCATGCTGTCCGGCGCGGAAGTCTCGCGGCGGCGCCTGTTCAAGCCGGAAATGCTGTAACCGCGATGACAGCGCGCGGCAGCGATCCTGCTGCCGCCATATTGGGCATCCCGTCGAGATGCCGCCCTTGTAGGAGCGACTTCAGTCGCGACAGACTCTACGGCGACGCCTATCGCAATCGATGGCCAGAAGCTAACCGATCGCTTCCGTAACCCTCAATCGTCAATCGTCAGAGAAGTACTTTCCGGCGCTCACTGTGCGGCATCAAACACTCAACGCGCACTTCGACCGCCCACACGCCCGGCCTGCACGCTGGCCTTGCCCTCGCGCACCTCGAAGGTGAACGCGTAGGCCAGCGTCACCGGCACCTCTTCCACCGACACCGCATCGTCGCAGCGTCCCTCCACTGCCGGCCGCTGCGCCGGATCGGCATAGGTGCAGATCGCCGCGGGCACGAAGCGCCAACGCGCGACCTCCTGCTGCACCGCCTGCAGCAGATCGGCAGTGTCCGCCAGGGCACCGGCGCTGCATTCCTCGCGGTCGTGCAAGGGCTCGCTGCGCTGCACCGCGCCTTGCGCGGACAGGACCACGCGCACGCATACCGTGGTCGGCGCCAGCGTGCGCCGCGGCGAATCGGCCGGCAGTTGCGGCGTCGCCGCGTCCAGCGGCTGCGGCATGCGGAACACCTGCTGCGGCTGCATCGTGTAGGCGGTGATGGCGCCGCCCGGGGCGCCATCGCCGCGTGGTGCAAGCAGGCGCTGGTCCACGGAGTCCAGCCGCTGGGTCTGCTCGCGCGGCGGCTGGCTGGCGCAGCCGGCCAGGCACAGGCACAGGCTGGCCAGGCAGATCCTGCGCAGGCTCATCACTTGGCCGTCTTGATGGACATGCCGCAATACACGCGCCGGTTCGGCCCTTGCCCATCGACAGAGACAACGTCGCAGGTTTGCTCAGGCGCATCATCCGCCTCCGTATCCACCAGATACCAGCGATAGTTCGATGCATTCGGGACCCCCGATGGCGCATCCACAGGCTCCCTCCCGGATTCGAAGGTGACCGGTATCTTCAACCGCGACGCCACCGTCCGTCCCTGCTTCTGCGCCGGAACGAAGCGCCACTTCCTGGCGGCGGCAATCGCCGCCTGGTCCAGCGCCGCATTGCCCGTACCACGATCAAGCAACTGCACATCGCTGACGGCGCCGGCCGCATCCACGCTCACCAACAGCGACAGTTTTCCCGAGGCGCCCTCGCGCAGTGCGTCGCGCGGATAGGCCGGTGGCGGCATGGCCATTGGCTTGGCATCCACGGTGGCGCGCTTGGCGGATGTGGTCGCAGCATCGGCTGCCGAAGCCATCAGCATTGGCAAGCGCGTCCCGGTGCTGGCTGGCCCTGCGCCCAGAGTCCCGGCCAGTGCATCCGCATCCGGCGCTTGCGCATCCGCCAACGCGGATGCCGGCAGCGGTTGCAACGCCCATGCCGCGCCGCCGCCGCACAAGGTCGCCATCGCCACCACGGCGATGCCCGCACGCCGCCGCCAGCCGCGCACGGCCGGCCGCTGCAGCATGCCGATCCGCTGCCGCAGGGTCTGCCCGGCCTGCCAATGGCAACCCACCGGCAATGCAGTCGCATCCAACTGGGTCTGCAGCATCGCTTCGGCGTAGCTGCGGCGCGAAGCTGGATGCCGTGCCAGCACCGCCGCATCGCAGGCCAGTTCCTGGTCGAAGCGGAACCGCGACGCGGCCCAGTGCAGCAAGGGGTTGAACCAGTACGCGCAGCGCAAGGCAGCCAGCAACAGATTGTGGCGGGTGTCGCCGCGGGCGATATGCATGCGCTCGTGGGCCAGCACCAGTTGCGCCTGCGCGGGCGGATAGCGCTGCGCGAAATCCATCGGCAGTACCACACGCGGGCGCCAGGCGCCGAGCACCAACGGACCATGCACCGCGTGTTGCGCGTACAGCACCCCATCGGTGCCGGGCGACAGCTGGCCTAGGCTATGCCGATAGCGCTGCTGCTGCCGCCACAACGCGGCGGCCATCGCCGCCGCGCCCAGCAGCCAGAGGGTAGCCATCCACAGGGCGGCATGGCTGCTCGCCAGCGTCATCGCACCGGCAGCGCCAGCGGATTCCTGCGGCAGCCCGACCCAGACCTGCGGCATCGCCAACGCCGCCGGCAGCGCCGGACGCACGTCGCCAGGCAGCAGCACGGCGAGCATGGCCAACGGCACCACACCCCATACCGCGTAGGCGACGCCGGCACCGAACGCGCGCCGCAACGGCGCACGCAGCGCCAACGCCAACACGATCGCCACACTGCCGGACAGCGCCGTGGCCCACATTCCCGCTACGAAGGTTTCAACGCTCATCGTCCAGCTCCTGGATCAGTCGTTTGAGTTCGGCGATATCGGCGTCGCTGAGCTTGCCGCGTTCGCTGAAGTGCGCCACCAGCGGCGCGACGCGGCCGCCGAACAGGCGTTCGAGCAGGCCTTCGCTCTGTTGCTGCACCCACTGTTCGCGCTGCAGCAGCGGCGCGTACAGATAGCGGCGGCCCTGTTTGTCGGCGCGGATCGCGCCCTTGTTGAGCAGCCGATTGAGCAAGGTCTTGACCGTGGGTTCGGCCCAGCCGCCATGCCCCGACAGCGCCGCGAACACCTCCTCGGCACCGAGCGGGCTCCGGTTCCACAGCACCTCCATCACCACGGCTTCGGCATCACTGATCGACATATCGTTTACGCCTGTAATTTTTATCGATTACATGAGTAATCGAATCCGTTGTCAAGCGCTTTCGCCAACCGCGGAAACACGCGATTGCGGCGCTCGCCTAAGCTATGCCGCTATGACCGACTCCCTCGAAGACCTCGACGCCGCTGTCGAGCTGATCCTGCAGCGCATCCCCGGCCCACTGCGCATCGGCGCGCCGCTGGGCATCGGCAAGCCGCACCGCCTGCTCAACGCGCTGTACGACCGGGTCGCCGCCGATCCGCAGCGACCGATGCAGCTCTACACCGCGCTGTCGCTGAACGCGCCGGCGCCCGGCGGCGGACTGGAAGGCCGCTTCCTGCGCCCGTTCGTGCAGCGCCATTTCGGCGACGATTTCCCCCAGCTCAAGTATGTGCAGGCCTTGCAGCGCGATGCGCTGCCGGCGCATATCCAGGTGGAAGAGTTCTACATGCAATCCGGCGCGCTGCTGCGCTCGACGCAGGCGCAGCGCAACTACACCAGCCTCAACTACACGCATGCGGCCGATGCGGTGGCGCAGCGCGCGCCCAACCTGATCGTGCAGAAGGTGGCGCGCGAACCCGACGGCACCCGCCTGTCGTTCTCCTGCAACAACGACATCACCCAGGACACGCTGGACGCGGTGCGCCGGCGCGGCCTGCCGCGGCCGCTGCTGGTCGCCGAGATCGATCCGCAGCTGCCGTGGATCGGTGGCAGCGCGGCGGTGGAGCCATCGTTCTTCGACGTGGTGGTGACCCCGCCGGGCCCGTATCCGCGCCTGTTCGGACTGCCGCGGCAACCGGTGGCCGATGCCGACTACGCCATCGGCCTGTATGCGAGCACGCTGGTGCGCGACGGCGGCACGCTGCAGATCGGCATCGGCACCCTGGCCGATGCGCTGTGCCACGCGCTGGTGCTGCGGCACACCGACAACGCGCGCTACCGGCAGGTGCTGGCGGCGCTGGATCCGGAACTGCAAACGCATCCCGCGGTCCAGGAATGCGGCGGACTCGCGCCGTTCTCGATCGGCCTGTTCGGCTGCAGCGAGATGCTCAACGAAGGCTTCCGCCAGTTGGTCCAGTGCGGCGTGATCCAGCGCAAGGTACTCGACGACGCGGAGCTGATGCAGCGCGTGGCCGATGGCAGCGCCGATGCCGGCGACCAGGCGCGACTGCAGCGCGACGGCGAATACCTGCAGGGTGCGTTCTATCTCGGCTCGCCCGAGTTCTACGCCTGGCTGCGCGAGATGGCGCCGCAGGCGCGCGCCGGCATCGGCATGCACCGCATCAGCGCGATCAACCAGCTGTATGGCGACGAGCGCCTGCGCCGCCTGCAACGCCGCGAGGCGCGCTTCTTCAACTCGTGCATGATGGCCACCGTGCTGGGCGCGGCGGTGTCCGATGCGCTGGACGACGGCCGCGTGGTGTCCGGGGTCGGCGGCCAATACAACTTCGTGGCGATGGCGCACGCGCTGGACGACGCGCGCAGCGTGCTGATGTTCCGCGCCGTCCGCGGCGAGGCGCCCGCGCTGCACTCCAACGTGCGCTGGAACTACGGCCACACCACGATCCCGCGCCACCTGCGCGACATCTATCTCAACGAATACGGCATCGCCGACCTGCGCGGCATGACCGACGAAGACTGCGTCGTCGGGATGATCGGCATCGCCGATGCGGCGTTCCAGCCGGCGCTGCTGGCCGAAGCCAAACAGGCCGGCAAGCTGTGCGCCGATGTCATCGCGCGGCCGCACTGGCAGCGCAACCGCGCCGAACGCGTGCGCGCCGCGCTGGCCCCGTTCCGCGCCGACGGCACCCTGCCCGACTATCCGCTGGGCAGCGATTTCACCGAGGTCGAACAGCGCCTGCTGCGCGCGCTGGCCTGGCTCAAGCGCAACACCGCAGGCACCGGCACCAAGCTTGCCACCATCGTGCGCGCGCTGCTGTCGCGCACGCCCGGCGATCCGGCCAGCCTGCAACGCATGGCGCTGGATGCGCCGCGCAGTATCGGCGAGCGCGTGGAAGCGCGTCTGCTGGCCTACGCCCTGCGCCAGACCAGGGCGCCCTGAGAACCTCGACGCAGCGGTGCGGCGAAAAACGGCACGGCGCGTCTGCGTACCAGCCAGCGCCGAGGTCGCCGCATCGCCATCTCCGTCGCAGTCTGTTGCTTGCCGCGTTATCGGCGAGCGCGTGGAAGCGCGTCTGCTGGCCTACGCCCTGCGCCAGACCAGGGCGCCCTGAGAACCTCGACGCAGCGGTGCGGCGAAAAACGGCACGGCGCGTCTGCGTACCAGCCAGCGCCGAGGTCGCCGCATCGCCATCTCCGTCGCAGTCTGTTGCTTGCCGCGTTGCGGTCACACCGAATGACGCAATGCAGCAATAGTTTGGAAAGATGCGCGTCAAGCTGACCCTCGATGATGCTCGCACCACGTTCTTCGGCTTTGCCGCATGCGCCCCTGTTCACCTGTATCCCCGGCGCTGGAAACGGCCTGCCCCACGCTACCGCCTGCCGCGCGCCTGCACCTGATCCGGTGCGCCCTGCTCGGCCTGTTGACGATCGTCCCGCTCGCATTGCATGCCGCGCCGCGGCTCAACGAACTGCAGTACATCGGCAGCCACAACAGCTACCACGCCGGTTTTGCGCCCAGCGAAGCGGCACTGTGGAAGCAAACCAATCCGGCGGTGTTCGCCAAGCTGGACTACCGCCATCCGCCGCTGACGCAGCAGTTCGACGACGGCGTCAGGCAGATCGAACTGGACATCTATGCCGACGCCAAGGGCGGCCGCTATGCGCATCCGGCGATCGCCGAGCAGATCGCCAAGGCCGGACTGCCGCCGGCGCCGGCCCACGCCGCGCCCGGGGTGATGGAGAAGCCTGGATTCAAGGTCATGCATGTGCAGGATCTTGACCAGCGCAGTACCTGC
This sequence comes from Xanthomonas sp. SI, assembly GCF_014236855.1. Taxonomy (NCBI): domain Bacteria; kingdom Pseudomonadati; phylum Pseudomonadota; class Gammaproteobacteria; order Lysobacterales; family Lysobacteraceae; genus Xanthomonas; species Xanthomonas sp. SI. The sequence continues at coordinate 1,141,209 of NZ_CP051261.1, read as the reverse complement.
CAACCGCTGGTCGCCTGCCTGCGGGAAGTGCGCGCGTGGTCCAAGCGGCATCCGCGCCACCTGCCGATATTCGTGCTGCTGGAAACCGAGGAGTCGCCGTTGCAGCTGGCGTTCCCGACCGTGCAGCCCGAACCCTTCGATGCCAAGGCGATGGACGCGCTGGATGCGGAAATCCGCTCGGTGTTCCGACGCGGCGAGTACCTGAGTCCCGACCAGGTGCGCGGCAGCGCAGCCACGCTCAATGCCGCGATCCTCGAACACGGCTGGCCATCCCTGGACGAGGCGCGCGGCAAGATCGTGTTCCTGCTCGACCAGCATTCGGTGGGCCGGCACTACTTGCCCGACCATGCGTCGCTGCGCGGCCGCGTGTGCTTCACCAATGCCATTCCCGGCGAAGACGATGCCGCCTTCACCGAGCGCAACGACGGCAGCGCGGAAGAGATCGCGCGCCTGGTGAAAGCGGGATATCTGGTGCGTACCCGCACCGATGCGGACCTGAAAGAGCCGGCAAACAACGACACCACGCGCCGCGACGCCATGCTCGCCAGCGGCGCGCAATTGCTCAGCACCGATTTTCCCGATCACGAAGCGGCCGCTTCCGGCTACGTGGTGCGTTTCGATGGCGACGCCGCCGCGCGCTGCAATCCGCAATTCCCGAACGCACGCTGCGACGGCACCGATTTGACGCATTGAATCGGCGTCGCTCGCCCCGTTCGTACCGCACCACCTCCACACACCTGTCGCAATGGAACGCATGGGCGATGCAATTCGCCTGCGCCCGCTTAGCCGGGGCCAGGGTACCCAAGCTCACCAACCGCGAGTTCTCTGCATGCCGTCCTTCCGTTCCATCAGCCGCCTGACCTACGCCATCAGTATCGCCCTGACGTTCTGCGCACCCGCGTTCGCGGAGGACGCGAGCCCACGCACGCCCACCACGCTGGACTCGGTCAACGTGCAGGCCGACCAGGCGCCCGCGCCCGGTTCGATCAACGAACAACGCCTGTCCGCCAGCGTCAACAGCGTGATGGACAAGGAGCAGATCGACGCGATTCCCTCGGCCGGCATCGCCGATGTGCTCGCGCACATGCCGGGGTTGTCGGCCTACAGCGACATGCACCTGGGCCAGGCCACCACCGGCGAGAACGCTTACGTCAGCATCCGCGGCATGGACGCCAGCTACAACGCCTACACCCTCAACGGCTTCGGCATGCCCGAAACCGACTCGTCGACGCGTGCGATCTCGTTGAACATGCTGGCCCCGTTCGGCATCCAGTCGGTGCAAGTGTCCAAGGCGCCGACGCCGGACATGCCCGGCGATGCGATCGGTGGCGCGATCGATATGCGCACCCCCAGCGCGTTCGACTTCAACGGCGATTTCTACGGCAAGACCACCGCGCAGGGCCAGTTCAACGCGCTGGCCTCGGACCTGGGCGGCAAGGACAAGGGCGGCACGCTGCAACAGGAACTGGCCTGGAAGTTCGGCGACAACCAGGCCTTCGGCCTCTACGCCTCCGCTTACTACGGCAAGAACAACAACATGGCGCAGGCGCCTGCGCCCAACAGCAAATACGTCCCGGCCGATCCGGCGCAGGCCAATGCCGTGGATCTGCGCGACGTGGGGCCATTGGTCAGCACCCGCTACAAGTACAGCGTCTACACCAGCCAGATCGAGCGCTATGGCGCCAATCTCGCCTTCGACTGGCAGGGCGAGCACAGCAAGCTGTACGCGCGCGCCATCTACGGCAGTTACGATGTCAGCGGGCAGCAGGACCAGTCCAGCGCGCGTCTGGAAACCTATTTGAACCAGCCCACGGCCGTGCGCGGCGGCTACTTCAACACGCACGACATCGGCGAAAAACTGGCGACGCTGCAACTGGGCGGCACGACCACGCTGGACCGCCTGCAATTCGACTACGGCACCTCGTTCGGCCGCGGCACCCGCAGCCGGCCGGACTACGTCTCGGCCAGCCTGTACGGCTTCACCCCCGGCAGCTTCGCCTTCGACCTCAGCGACCCGACCTATCCGGGCATCGGCCCCAGCTCCGACGCGCTGAAGAATTACTTCTACAACCTGGATTCGTCGTTGCTGTGGAAGGTGCAGGGCCATGATGCCGGCAGCCACGACAACCGCGTCAATGCGCATACCGACATCACCTACCGGGTGGACGACAGCGTGCTGGACAGCGTCAAGGTCGGGTTGTCGGCCGACCACGCCGACCGCGGCGCCTACGACCATCCGTTCTTCCACAAGGACGGCAACTTCGTTTCCAACGGCCCCTACTTCGGCGGCCCCAACTACGCCTTCCCCACCGCCGGCGGCCCTCCGCTGAGCGCGATCCCGGGGCGGGTGACCTACGGCGCCTTCGATGGCCACTATGCCGGCCCGTTCAAGATCCTGGACCGCAACTGGATGCTGGCGCAGGCCGTGCCCTACAAGTACATCGACGATCCCAAGGGCGCCGGCGTCTATACCGCCAACGACTACAACGCCAACACCACCTCCAGTACCGAAGCGATCTATTCCGGCTACGCAATGGCCACGCTGCACATCGGCGAGGTGACCGTGCTGCCCGGCGTGCGCTACGAACTGACCCGCTACTCGGCCGACTCCTGGCAATCCAGCGGCGATGGCGTCAATGGCCAGTTCGTCGGCAACGGCCGCACCTACGGCGAAGTGCTGCCGGGAATCAGCCTCAACTATCGCCCGGACGATCTCACCGTCTACCGCGCCTCGCTGCGGCGCAGCTTCAGCCGCCCGGCGTTCGGCCTGATTTCCGGCGAGACGGTCTACACCATCGATCCCAACAACACGGTCATCGGCATTTCCAAGCCCAATCCCGACCTCAATCCGAGCAAGGCCGACAACGCCGACCTGTCCGCGGAGTTCTACGACGCCCACGGCGGCGTGCTCAGCGCGGCGGCCTACTACAAGCGCATCACCGGCTTCGTCTACACCTCGCAGTCGGCCACCAGCAACGACAACACGCTCGGCGGCCTGGTTCCCACCGGCACCACGTTCGAGAACGGCGTGCCGGTGACCATGCCGCAGAACGGCGGCACCGCCAAGCTCTACGGCGTGGAATTGGCGCTGAGCAAGCGCCTGCAGGATCTGCCCGGTTTCTGGGGCAATTTCGGCGCCACCGCCAACCTGACCCTGCAGCACAGCTCGGCCGACAGCAAACGCGCCGACCAGCCGGAGAACACCTGGTTGCCGCGCGCGCCGGAGCGCATCTACAACCTGGACCTGTTCTACGACGACACCAAGCTGCGTGCAGACCTCAGCTACAACTACACCGGCCTGCAACTGCTCGGCCTGACCAGCGACCGGCTCAACTACTACCTGCAGCCGGTGAAGTCGCTGGACTTGAACGCCACCTACCACCTGCCGCACGGCATCGACGTGGGCGTATCGGCCAAGAACCTGCTCAATGCGGCCACGTTCTACGAGACCCAGGGCAAGTCCACGCGCTACATGGCCTACGATCCCGGCGCCGACGGTGCCTATGTCGAGACCGGCCGGGTGTACATGCTGACGCTGGGCTATACCTACTGAGCGCAGCCTGCCTCCGGCGTATCGCGCCGGAGGCCTCGCGCCTTCGATCTCGAAGGCGACGGATGCGAGGCCCGGCAGTGCCGGCCGCGCTCCGGTCAGCGGACAGCCAGTCATTTCACGCTGGCTAGTCGCGGCGCTTAGGCATGGTGGCGGGAATTCATGCCGGAGTCGCCGATGTCCCGCCTATCGCTTCCACTCGCCTGCCTTGCCGTGCTGTTCGCAAGCGCAGTCGGCAACGCGTCGGCGCAACCGCCCGCCAAGGCCGCGGCCTCCAGCGCAGCCCCGGACAGCGGCGAGCGTTCGCCGCTGCACGCGCAAGTGCTGCTGGACCGCGCGCACTTCTCCCCGGGCGAGATCGACGGCCAGCCAGGCTCCAACCAGCGCCGCGCCGTCTCCGGCTTCCAGCAGGCGCGCGGGCTGACCGCAAACGGCGAACTCGACGACGCCACCTGGCAGGCGCTGGTGCAGGACGCCGCGCCCGCGCTGATCGCCTACACGCTCACCGCCGAGGACGTCGCCGGCCCGTTCCCCAAGATTCCCGAGGACACCGCGGAGAAGGCCAAGCTGCCGGCGCTGGGCTACGAGTCGGTGGAAGAGCGCCTGGGCGAACGCTTCCACGCCGCGCCTGCGCTGTTGCGTGCGCTCAACCCATCGGTCGATTTCAGCCAGGCCGGCGCCAGCGTGCAGGTGCCGAACGTGCTCGGCACCGCGGCGCTGCCGAAGGCGGCCAAGCTGGTAGTCGACAAGTCCGACTCCACTGTGCGCCTGCTCGACGCCGGCGGCGCGATTCTGGCCCAGTTTCCCGCCTCCACCGGCAGCGAGCACGACCCGCTGCCGATCGGCGATTGGAAGATCAAGGGCGTGGTGCGGCAGCCGACCTTCCACTACAACCCCAAGCTGTTCTGGGACGCCGACAAGTCCGACAAGAAGGCCACACTGGCCGCAGGCCCGAACAATCCGGTCGGCGAGGTGTGGATCGATCTGTCCAAGGACCACTACGGCCTGCATGGCACGCCGGATCCGGCGCGGGTCGGCAAGGCGCAATCGCATGGCTGCGTGCGCCTGACCAACTGGGATGCGCTGACCGTGGCCGCTGCGGTGAACGCATCGGTGCCGGTGACGATGCAGGAGTGAGCGGATGAAGACCCTGCTCAGCCTGGCGGCGCTGGTGATGGCGGTAGCGCTCGGCTACTGGGTGCTGCGCGCCGGCGTGCAGGTGCGCCCCAGCGCTGCCCATGCCGACGATGCGGCGGCCACGCCGGCGATGTCGCCCGCCGCAGCGCCGGCAACGGCGCCGGCGCAGCGGGAGGCGCTTACCCTGGTGCCTGCCCCCGTGGCGATGGACGCCACACCGGCGGAGCAGCCTGTCGCGGCCGTAGAGGCCCCCGCGGCAGCGCCGGCGAACGCATCCGATGACCTACTGATCCCGGTACAAGGCGTGCGCCGCGACCAGCTGCAGGACACCTTCACCGACGCGCGCAGCCAGGGCCGGCGCCACGACGCGATCGACATCCTGGCGCCGGCCGGCACGCCGGTGCTGGCGGTGGCCGACGGCAGCGTGGAGAAGCTGTTCGACAGCGAACGCGGCGGCCTCACCGTGTACCAGTTCGAACCCAGCGGCCGCTACGCCTACTATTACGCGCACCTGCAGCGCTACGCGGATGGACTGGCGGAGAAACAGACGATCCGCCGCGGCCAGGTGCTCGGCTATGTCGGCAGCACCGGCAATGCCGATCCCGGCGCGCCGCACCTGCATTTCGAGATCCACCGGCTGGGCCCGGAAAAGCAGTGGTGGAAGGGCGAATCGCTCAATCCGTATCCGCTGCTGCGCGGCGAGCAGCGGTTGTAGGCGCAGGCGCGGCCTGAAGTTGCGTCTCCACAGGCTGCGCGAGCGCAGGCACGTCCGCATCGTGTCTGGATCCGCCGATGGCCGAACGCCTTGAAACGCAGGCCTCCGCCCCACCGACGCTTGCCTGCGCAGCCGCTCCCGCAGTAAGCCCACGCAAGGCGCTCTGCGCCATTGCCGGCGGCAATCGAAAAACCGCAGCTTGAACCGCACCGGACCGGTGAGCCGGCTTTCGGGCCGCCGCCGGGGTCGCCGGCCGGCCCGCCATGTCATTCGCGTGTAAAATTCCCGGTTTTACCCAGAAGCAATGGCGAAAGCTCTTCCACGGCCGCCTGTCCCGGGCCCGGCGTTCATTCGCCTCCTCGCACGTCTCACCGACGCCGACATCGCGCCGTCCAGCCCCGCGCTGGCCGACCGGCTCGGCCAATGGATCGACTGGACGCGTGCCGTGGCCGTGTCCAGGGCGCTGGACGGCAGGCCGACCGCCATCGACGCCGACGCGCCGTTCGAGGGCGTCGACGCACACGAGTGCGCGCGCGTGCGCAGCGCGCTGGAGGAGGCGATTTCCAGCGACACCGCCGCGGACGCCGGCAAGCAAGGCCCCCGGCCTGGCCACGCCGCCGACGCGAACGCGCCGCTCGACTATGCGCCGTTCCGCCAGCGCTACCTGGCGCTGCAGCGCTCGATGCTGACCGCGACCGGCCGCCTGCGTGGCCAGCTGCGCGACACACTGGCGCGCACGTCGGCCGACATGGCGCGGCTGGCGGACGTGGATGCGGTCATGGAGCTGACCCTGAGTCCGCGCGAACAGACCCTGCTGGCGGCCGTGCCGGCGCTGCTGCAACAGCATTTCGAACGCCTGCGCGACACCGAGCCCGCCGCGGCGGCCGATACGCACACGGCGGACACCGCTCAGGCACCGACCGCCAACGCCTGGCTGGACGTGTTCCGCCAGGACATGCGCAACGTGCTGCGCGCCGAGCTGGACGTCCGCTTCCATCCCATCGACGCGCTGCTCGCAGCGCTGCGCCCCCGCTGACCGAGACATCATGTTCAAGAACTTCTTCAATTCCGTCGTGTTCCTGGCCGGCCTCGCCGCCGTGTGCTGGATCGGCGTGGGCTACCTCGGCAACAATCCGCTAGGCATCTCCTTCGCGCTGCTGATCGGCGCGTGCTACGTGGCCGGCGCGCTGGAGCTGTACCGCTACCAGCAGGCCACGGTCACGCTGGTCCATGCCGTGGACGACGCGGAGGCGGCGCGGTCCGACCTGGGCGGCTGGCTGCAACGCCTGGATCCGAGCCTGCGCAACGCGGTGCGCCTGCGCATCGACGGCGAGCGCGTGGCCTTGCCGGCGCCGGGGCTGACCCCGTACCTGGTCGGCCTGCTGGTCCTGCTGGGCATGCTCGGCACCTTCCTGGGCATGATGGCGACCCTGCGCGGTACCGGCCTGGCGCTGGAAAGCGCGACCGACCTGCAGGCCATCCGCGACTCGCTGGCCGCACCGGTCAAGGGCCTGGGCTTCGCGTTCGGCACCTCCATCGCCGGCGTGGCCAGCTCGGCGATGCTCGGCTTGCTCGCCGCACTTTGCCGGCGCGAGCGGCTGCAGGCGGTGCAAGCGCTCGACCTGGCCATCGCGACCACCCTGCACGTCCATTCGCAGGCGTTCCAGCGCAGCGAAGCGTTCAAGCTGCTGCAGCGGCAGACCGAATTGATGCCGGCCTTGATCGACCGGCTGCAGGCGATGGCAGCCGGCATCGAGCAACAGGGCGCGGCCAGCGGCGAACGCCTGGCCAGCAACCAGGACGCCTTCCACGCCAGGACCGAGGCCGCCTACACGCGCCTGGCCGGCGCGGTGGAGCAGTCGCTGCAGGCCGGCGTCGCGGAGAACGCGCGCGCGCTCGGCGCGGCGCTGCAGCCGGTGATGCAGGCCACCCTGGACGGCCTGGCGCGCGAAACCGCCACGCTGCACGAGCACGTCGGCCAGGCCGTGCAACGCCAGCTGGACGGCCTGGCCAGCGGCTTCGAGAACGCCGCTGCGCGCGCCGCACAGGCGTGGGAGGCCGCACTGGCCGGCCAGCGCGATACCAACCAGGCGCTGGTCCAGGATCTGCGCAGCGCGCTGGAAGGCTTCGGCGACAGCTTCGCGACGCGCTCGAACGGCGTGCTGGATGCCGTGTCGGCGCGCCTGGACGCCACTGCGGATGGTGCCAAGCAGGCCTGGAACGATGCGCTGTCGCGGCAGCAAGAGATCAACGCGCAATTGGCGGAGCGCAACGCGCAGGCGCTGGATGCCATCTCGGTGCGCCTGGATGCCACGGCGGATGGCGCCAAGCAGGCCTGGAGCGATGCGCTGTCGCGCCAGGAAGCGATCAACGCTCAGTTGGCGGAACGTAACGCACAGGCGCTGGACGCGATCTCGGTACGGCTCGACGCCACCGCGGATGGCGCCAAGCAGGCCTGGAGCGATGCGCTGTCGCGCCAGGAGGACGTCAACGCCGCCCTGGCCGAGCGCAACGCGCAGGCGCTGGACGCGGCCGCGGCAACGCTGCAACAGCGCGCGGCGGCGCTGGTCGAGGCCATGCAGCATTCCCACGCGCAATCGCAGGACGCGCTGCAAGCGCGCGACCAGGCGCGCCTGGCCACGTGGACCGACACCTTCGCCACGATGGTCGCCGGCTTGAACGCGGACTGGGAGCGCAACGGCGAGCGCATCGCGCAGCGCCAGGAGGACATCTGCGACACCCTCGAACGCACCGCAGGCGCGATCGCGGCGCAGATCCAGGCGCATGCCAGCGAGACCATCGCCGAGATCTCGCGCCTGGTGCAGACCGCCTCGGAAGCGCCCAAGGCCGCCGCCGATGTCGTCGCCGAACTGCGCCAGAAACTCTCCGAGAGCATGGTCCGCGACACCGCCATGCTGGAAGAGCGCAGCCGCCTGCTGGACACGCTGCACACCTTGCTCGACGCGGTGAACCACGCCTCCACCGAGCAACGCACCGCGGTGGACGCCCTGGTCACTACCTCGGCCGACCTGCTCGAACGCGTCGGCACCCGCTTCACCGACCACATCGAAGCGGAGACCGGCAAGCTCGAATCGGTCGCCGCGCAGGTCGCGGTCGGGGCCACCGAGGTGGCGAGTCTGGGTGATGCATTCGGCGGCGCGGTGGAGGCGTTCGGGCAATCGAACGCGGCACTGCTGGAGCGCCTGCAGGGCATCGAGCAGGCGCTGGACAAGTCGCTCGCGCGCAGCGACGAGCAACTGGCCTATTACGTAGCCCAGGCGCGCGAAGTCATCGACCTGAGCATGCTGTCGCAGAAGCAGATCATCGAGGAATTGCGCCAGCTGCCCGGCCAGCACGCCGACGGCGGAGCCGAAGCGGCATGAGCGACGAGCTGGAAATCGACGCCGAATCAGGCGCGCCGATCTGGGCCGTGTTCGGCGACCTGATGTCGGTGTTGCTGGGCGCGTTCGTGCTGATCCTGATCGGCGTGATCGGCGTGCAACTGCAGCTGTCGAACAAGTTGGACGAGGAAGTCCGGCAGCGGCAGGCCGAGGCGCGGCAACGCAAGACTCTGGAACAGGCGCTGGCCGCGCCGCTGGCGGCGGGCCGGGTGACCCTGGTCGATGGCCGCATCGGCATCCGCGGCAGCGTGCTGTTCGCGCTCAATTCCGATCAGTTGCAACCCGAGGGGCGCGAGGTGTTGAAGAGCCTGGCCGCGCCACTGGCCGGTTACCTCAAGGCGCGCGGCGAGATCCTGATGGTCAGCGGCTTCACCGACGACCGCCAGGTGCGCGACAGCAACCGCCAGTTCGCCGACAACTGGGAACTGTCGGCGCAGCGCGCGCTGACCGTGACCCGTGCGCTGATCGAAGAAGGCGTGCCGGCCGACGCGGTGTTCGCCGCCGCGTTCGGCGCGCAGCAACCGGTCAGCCCGAACACCGACGAAGCCGGACGCGCCAGCAACCGGCGCGTGGAAATGGCGCCGCTGCCGAAGCTGTCCACGTCTGCCGCGAGAGCGCATGCGCGATAACGCGACATCCGCCAGCGAACTGCTCGGCGCCTGGCGGCAGCGGCACGCCGAGCGCATGGATCCGCTGCGCTTCCGCTTCATCGAAGCGCTGGCGCGGCGCGTCGATGGGCATCATGGCCAAGCGCGGCGCCTGCTCGAACAGAAACTGTCCGTGCTGCTCGACGCCTATGCCGCGGACCTGGCCAGGATGTCGGCTGCGACGACCGCCGACGTCGATGCCCATGACGCTATCGATACCGACAGCGAGGCCGTCGCTGTAGCCGATGCCGATACCGCGCCGGCCACAAGCGCGACCGCGCGCAGCCCACTCGGCGAACTGCTGCAGCGGTTCGCCGGCGGCGCCGCGCATAACGCGCATAACGCGAACGACGCGGCAAACGCCATATCGCCGCAGTCTGCGCAGCAACTGCCCGCACTCGATGATGCGCGCAGACTGTGGACCGAGCTGCGCAGCCGCAGCCAGCTGCGGCAATCGCTGCAGCAGGCCCCTGCCGATGCCGGCCCGCTGAATTCCGGTGTGCTGGTACACCGCGCGCTGGCGCTGATGCGCACCCTATCGCCGGGCTATCTGCAGCATTTCCTGGCCTACGTCGACGCGCTGTCGTGGCTGCAGCAGATGCAAGACGCTGACGTACTCGCGACCCAGCAGAAACCCGGCGCCGCCATCGGCAAGAAGCCGACGCGCGGCAAGCCGCGCAAGCGCGGTTGAAACACCGCCAGGCGCTGGCCGCAATGCGTGCCGGCGCATGGCCCAATCCAGGCCGATAACGCCTCTGCAGGAGCGGCTTCAGCCGCGACAGGCTGCCTCAGAAAACCTGTCGCGGCTGAAGCCGCTCCTACAGAGTGCGCTTCTGATTAGGCGAGGCACACACACAAGAAAAAGGCCGGCTTGCGCCGGCCTTCTCCGTTCCCGCGGAAGACGCCGCGTTACAACGCCTTCGCCGCCGCGACCACGTGCTCGGCGGTGATCTCGAAGTACTTGTACAGTTCGTCGGCCGGTGCCGAGGCGCCGAACGTGTCGATGCCGACCACCGCACCATCCAGGCCCACGTACTTGCGCCAGAAACCGGTGACGCCGGCTTCCACCGCCACGCGCTTGCGCACCGCGTTCGGCAGCACCGATTCGCGGTAGGCCGCATCCTGGCGGTCGAACACGTCGGTCGACGGCATCGACACCACACGGGTCTTCAGGCCCGCGGCATCCAGCACCTTCTTCGCGTCCACGGCCAGGCCCACTTCCGAACCGGTGCCGATCAGGATCACGTCCGGCGCGCCGCCCTCGGCATCGGCCAGCACGTAGCCGCCGCGTTCGATCTGCTTGATCTGCGCGTCGCTGCGCGCCTGGAACGGCAGGTTCTGGCGGCTGAACACCAGGCAGCTCGGGCCGTCCTGGCGGGTGATCGCAGCCTTCCAGCTCACCGCCGACTCCACCGTATCGCACGGGCGCCACACGTCGTTGTTGGGGATGTAGCGCAGCGAGGCCAGGTGTTCCACCGGCTGATGGGTCGGACCGTCTTCGCCCAGGCCGATCGAATCGTGGGTGTAGACGTGGATCGCATGCGCCGGGTTCAACGCGCTCATGCGCACGCCGTTGCGCGCGTAGTCGCTGAACACCAGGAAGGTGGCGTCGAACGGGATGAAGCCGCCGTGCAGCGCAAGACCATTGGCGATCGCGGTCATGCCGAACTCGCGCACGCCGTAGTACACGTAGTTGGCGTTCGGGTCGTCGGTGGCGACCGACTTGCTGGCCTTCCACAGGGTCAGGTTGGAATGCGCCAGGTCGGCCGAGCCGCCGACCAGTTCCGGCAGCAGCGGCGCGAACGCCTCGATCGCCATCTGCGAGGCTTTGCGCGAGGCGATGGTCTGCGCTTCGCTTGCCTGCTTGGCGATGTAGGCGTCGGCCTGGGCGATGAAGTCCTCCGGCAGTTCGCCGTGCGAACGGCGGGTCAGCTCCGCGGCTTCGGCCGGGAACTGCTTGGCGTACTTGTCGAACGCCTGCTCCCACTCGGCCTGGCGCAGCGTGCCGGCGCCACCGGCGCGCCAGCCGTCGTAGATCTCCTGCGGAATCTCGAACGGGCCGTACGGCCACTGCAGCGCCTTGCGTGCGCCTTCCAGTTCGTCCTTGCCCAGCGGCGCGCCGTGCGAGGATTCCTTGCCGGCCTTGCTCGGCGCACCGAAGCCGATGGTAGTGCGGCAGCAGATCAGGGTCGGCTTGTCGCTCTCGCCGACGGCGGCCTCGATCGCGGCCTTGATCGCGTCGGCATCCTGGCCGTCGACATCGCGCAGCACGTGCCAGCCATAGGCCTCGAACCGCGCCGGGGTGTTGTCGCTGAACCAGCCGGCGGTGTTGCCGTCGATGGAGATATGGTTGTTGTCCCAGAACGCGACCAGCTTGCCCAGGCCCCAGGTGCCGGCCAGCGAGGCGGCTTCGTGCGAGATGCCTTCCATCATGCAGCCGTCGCCCATGAATACCCAGGTGCGGTGGTCGACGATCTGATGCTCGGGGCGGTTGTAGCGCTGCGCCAGCAGTTTCTCGGCCAGCGCGAAACCGACCGCGTTGGCGAAGCCCTGGCCGAGCGGGCCGGTGGTGGTCTCCACTCCGGGGGTCTCGCTGCGCTCGGGGTGGCCGGCGGTCTTGCTGTGCAGCTGGCGGAAGCGCTTCAGCTGCTCCAGCGGCAGGTCGTAGCCGGACAGGTGCAGCAGCGCGTACTGCAGCATCGAACCGTGGCCGTTGGAGAGCACGAAGCGGTCGCGGTTGAACCACTTCGGATTGTTCGGATTGTGGCTGAGGAAGTCGTTCCACAGCACTTCGGCGATGTCGGCCATGCCCATCGGCATGCCGGGATGGCCGGACTTGGCGGCCTCGACCGCATCGGCGGCGAGGAAGCGGATCGCGTTGGCGAGCTGGCGGCGAGTAGGCGTGGTCATGTGGGTTCTATTGGACAGGGAACGGGCGCGGGGGCGTCGGGTCCACCATTGTCCCACAGCCCGGAGCGCAGGACAGTCACCGGACCTGGACACGCGACCACGACCGCGACCGCGGCGGCCTCGGACGCCGCCGCGCTCGGCCGATTAGCCGATCAGCCGACCGCGGCCGCCCGTGGCGCGGCGTCGTTCCCCTCGCCCTTCGCCACCAGGGTGGTCAGCGCCAGGTCGCCGGTCACGTTCAGCGCCGTGCGGCACATATCCAGGAAATGGTTGACGCCCAGGATCATGCCGATGCCAACCGGGTCCACTCCCACCATCGCGCAGATCAGCGCCACCACCGGCAGCGAGCCGGACGGCACGCCGGCGGTGCCGATGCCGCCGAGGATGCACACCAGCATCACCATGAACTGCTGCGCGATGCTCAGCTCCACGCCGAAGAACTGGGCGAGGAAGATCACGGTGACGCCCTCGAACAGCGCGGTGCCGTTCTGGTTGGCGGTGGCACCGACGGTCAGCACGAAGCGCGACACCTTGCTCGGCAGGCCCATCTCGTCGGCCACGCGCAGCGCGGTGGGCAAGGTGGCGTTGCTGGAGGCGGTGGAGAACGCCATCACCGTGGCCTCACGGGTGGCGCGGAAGAACGCCAGCGGCGAGCGCCCGGCCAACTTCACCGCCAGCCCGTAGGTCACCACCATGTGCAGGCCCAGCGCCAGCACCACCACGCCGACGTAGGCACCGAGCCGGATCAACAGTTCGAAGCCGAACAGCGCCGCCAGGTTGAACATGAAGCAGGCCACCGCGTACGGCGCCAGGCGGATCACCAGCCCGATCAGGGTCATCGAGATCTCGAAGACACCCTCGATGCCGCGCCGCAGCGTCGCCACCTTGGCGTCGTCGCTGAGCACCATGCCCACGCCGAACATCACCGCGAAGAACATCAGCGACAGGATCGCGCCGTTGCTGGAGGCGGCGGCGACCACGTTGTCGGGCACGATCGACAGCAGCATGTCCATCCCGCGCGGCTGCTGCTTGCTCTGGTCGACGATCTGCGCGGCGCGCTCGGCGTTCTGCTGCAGCAACTGCTGCGCCAGGGCGTGGTCCACGCCGATGCCCGGCTTGAGCACGTTGACCAGCACCAGCCCGAGCAGCACGGCGATGCCGGACAGCACCACCGTATAGCCGAGCGTCTTCCAGCCGATCCGGCCCAGCGCGCGGATGTCGCCCATCTCGGAAATGCCCATCACCAACGCCGAGAACAGCAGCGGCACGATCAGCATGAAGATCAGGCTGAGGAACAGCTTGGACAACGGCGTGGTCAGGTACTTGGTCAGCGCCTGCACCCAGGCCGCATCGCCGCCCACGCTCATGTGCACCGCCAGGCCGAACACCAGCCCGAAAGCGAAGCCGATCGCCATTTTCCAATGCAAAGGCATGCCGGTCTTGGCCTTCACGGGGGTGTCGGTCATGGTGTGTGCCTTGCAGGAAAGAACCGCGAGCTTAACAAACCCGCACCGGTGGCCTGCAAGCGTGCGCGGGCGGCGAGCGAGGCGCGCACAGGCGCGGTGGCATGCCGATCCGTGCCCTAGAGCGTGGTCACGTCGTCCACCACGCAGAATGCGCGATGCCGACCGGCCTCACCATCCCGCTCTTGCCGCGTCGATCTTCCGCGCAGCCCCGCGCTCTACCGTCACACGCAGTGCTTCGCGCCGAAGGCATGCCGGGAACGTGGCGCGTAGTTGGCTTGGACGCACGATAACCGCGCCTGCCGCTGGACCCGCGGCGCCGTCCGCGCTCGCTGCCGAACTACATCCACTACGCGTCCTGCATCGTCCAGCAGACATTCGCCGAGAACTCGCGCAACCTGTGCAAGCGCAGGGCGTACCTCTTTGGGAGCAGGTCGCAGCGAGGCGATTCGACGTAATTCCTCGATCGCAGCGACCATCGCTGGAGGCGCAGCCGGCGATCAGCAGTGCATCGCACATGCCGCCAACCGTGCCCCGTACGCAGAGATGCAGCCATAGCTGGGCGTATCGGCCATGCTGCAACTAGAAACTGGCACACGGCTTGGAATAATTGACAGCCGAATCTTTTTATTGTGCTGGAAATCTTATTTCCGACATTGCTGGATAGCTAAATTGAAGCGCGGGGACAGCACTGGAATCAGTCCCCTCGAGCATTTCGCTCGACGCCAATATCGGCACAAAAAAGGAAACCCATGAAGAAGACTCTGTTCGCCCTGACGTTGGCTACCGCCGCCTTGACTGGCACAGCAACGACAGTGAAGGCCGAGAATGAAATCTGGCAACGCGCATCCGGTACCGAGTGGGCAGGCGGGTTGGCGGGCAAGGCGCACCAACCCAAGGGCTACTATCTATTCAATGAAGGTCACGGCAGCGCGGTGGACTTTCCGCTGCACGCACTGTGGGACGTGAATGCCTTCACTCAGGCCGGCGCACCTGTACAAGCGGCGAATCAAGCCAGCTTCAATGCCACCCACTATGGCAGTACGAGCTTCAACATGGGAGGAGGCAAGGCGGGCGTATTCTTGAATACCTACGCGCATGACGGCGCTGTCGACTACAAGATGGACGGCGCATTCGGGGGCTCGCTGGACAACAACCAGATCCACAACTGGTCCTTTGGACCCAATAGTCGAGTGTGCTTTGCGGCGCGGCACAAGGTGACCTACTTCTCCGGAGAAAGCGACCCCAAGGTGCAAAGCTATTTTTCGGTCTTCATCCAGGACACCAGGCTGGGCAAGAACATCAACTTGACGATCAAACTTTGGGCCAACCGGAACGAAGGCACCGGTGAAGGCTGGGGCAACGCCGAAGTAGGCCGCTACATGTATTCGCTGGCCAAGGAGAATGGTCTATTCACGACGAAAGCGCCTGGTTCGGACGATTCCGTCATCGGCCGGGTCCCGCTCAACGAAGAGCGTTTCTACCACACCTGCATCACCCGTCAAAACCTCGCGAACATGGTCCAGGCTTACAACGAAGGCCTGCCGGAACAGCTGAAAGCCAGCTGGGATTTGAACGATTACCGGGTGGACGGGGTATTTGCCCAGACCGAGGCCATGGACCTGCGGCACATCGCAGCCGGCAATGATCCCAACACTTGGGTGCTGGGGCCAGTCAGGCAGGAAGGCATGCTGAAAGTGGGTGTTCTTTGGTCGGACCATTCGGTCATCACCCGGTATTGAAATTTGGCGCCTTGCCCTACCGTAGCTGATGAGCGCGCCTTGCCGCTTACAAGCCATCAACGCTCGCATCCGGCATAGACGCAGGACGTCGGATCGAGGCAATGGCCGACAACAGCCATGTTCGAATCATCTCCTTGGACGCGGACGGGCGGTGCCGGCGAGACCGGCCCGCCCTCCAAGGCGAACATCCGCTGCGCCGTATCAGACTTCAACGTGGGCGGTGCCGGTGAAGAAGCCGAACCCCGGCAGCAGCGCCGGCTGCGGGGGCGATGCCGAAGCACGGCTAACGCACGGCGTCGCGCGCGGCCCCGCAGCACCGCGGACGGGCGCACGTGACTGGCCAGCACATGGCGTGGGATGGGGTCTGCGGACGGTGGCAGCACGCGAGCGGCCGGCGGACCAGAGCGCATCCACCGCCGCTGTGCCCAGGGCCGTTAGCGGGGCGCTTGCATAGCGGTCGTAGTTGCCGCGTACCAGCACCATCTCGGCCGTGGCGTGCCGCACGAGGCGGCGAGCGCAGGCGCGAGACTGGCGCCCGTACCGCGGCGGCATGCGGGAAATCACCGACACCAACGTCGCCGGGCGCCAAGGCGTGCAGCCAGGCGCTACCTCGCGCCAGATTATCTTGTCCGCGAGAAACGCCTTACGCGTCGCGCGGATACAGCGGCGGCAGCTCGTCCTTGCCATGCTTGCGCGGCGCGTCGCGCCAACGCGGCCCGGCCCAGAACGCCTGGCGCAGCGCGGCGCGCGCGCCGGGCACATCGCCTGCACCGCCCCAGCGCGCGCGTTGCAGGCGCAGCACCGCTTCGCGTTGCGCGGGATCGTCCAGGCGGGTCAGCAGCGCATCGAGGTCGGCGACGCCGGCCTGCGCGCACAGGATCGCGGCGACCTCGTCCAGGCCGCCGGCATCCAGCGCCTTGCGCAGGTCGGGCAGGCCGTAGCGCGCGCGTGGCGCAGCCCCCACCGCAGCCGGCGCAGCGTATGCGCCGGCCGGTGCAGGCGCACCGCGGTTGCGGCCGCGGCGCCAAGCCCACACCAGCGTCGCCAGCCACAGCAGCGCGAACAGCGCGGCGAGCGCCATCCATAGCGGCAACGACCCGCGCCATCCGGACACTGCGTGAGTCGGCGTCACCGCATTGCCGGCCGGCGCCGTGTCCACGCTCGGCGCCGCTGCGCTGGCCGGCGCCGCAGGCGCAGCGGGTGCGGCACGCCCGGGCAGCACCTGCAGGTCCAGATCGGGCAAGCTGGCCTCGCGCGCGCTGCCGGCCGCCACGTCCCACCACGGCACGCGCAGCCCGCTGACCCGCAACGGCCCCGCGGTTTGCGGCACGATCGAGTAGCGCCGGGTGATCTTCAGTTGCGGGCTGCCGTCGACGAACTTCTCATCGAACTGCGGCGGCTCGGCGAACACCTGCGCGCCATCCACACTTGGCGTCGGCAGCTCCGGAAACTGCGCCTGGGTGGCGCCGCGCGCGCTGGCCTCGACCACGATGTCGGCCGCCTCGCCCACCGCCGCACGCTGCGGCGTGGCGGTGTAGCGCAGGCGCAGGTCGTGCAGCGGCAGCCACGGCTGCGGCGCATTGGCCGGTTGCGCGCGCACCTGCAGGGTCTGCGCCGCACTGCGCGCGCTGAGGTCGCCGCCGCGGCCGAAATAATCGTCGAAGAAGCCGCTGGGGCCGCGGCCGCGGAAGCGCGCGCCGGGCAGCGTCAACGGCCCGCTGCGCTCGGGCACCAGCAGGTAGCGGCGCTCGACGATGGTGAACATGCGTCCGTCGATTTCGCGCCGGCTCTGCACATCGTCGCCGATGCGCTGCAGCGCGGCGCCGGCCGGCGGATCCAGATCCAGTTCGCCCGAGGTCAGCGGCACGCCCAGGTACAGCCGCACCACCACGCCGACGCTTTGCTGCACATACGGCTGCGCGTCGTCGGCCACGGTCTGCACGAACACGTCGGCATTGCCGAGTTGCGCCGGATCGCCCGCGCGGGTGCTGCCGGCCGGCGCCGGCACGGCCGGGGCGACCTGCAGCCGCAGCGGCGCGGTGCGCTCGTTGCCCACCCGCAACGACGGAATGTCGATCGTGCCGGTGTCGCGTGGGGTCAGCGCCACGCCGAACAGCGACTTGGCGGTGACCTGGCCGTTGACCATCTGCATCTGCCGGCTGTTGACCTCGTCGCTGAGCGCGAACTGCGCGCGCAGCGGCGCGTACTCCGGCGCCGCCAGGCCCTGGTCGGTCTCGATGTTGAGGGTGACGCTCTCGCCGGCGCCGATGCTGTCGCGGTCCAGCCAGGCACGGGTGGCGGCCGCGGCCGGCAGCGCCAGCGCGGTCAGCAGTAACGCTGCCCACACCGTCAGCAGTGCCGATCGCATCCGCATCGCGGACACGCCCCCGCGCCAGCGGCGTTGCTTGCGTTCGATCATGGTCCTTCCCGCTGCCTGCGTTCGTGTTCGAGCTTGAATTTGGCGCGCAGCAGGTTGCCCGGATCGTCCGGCACCCGCCGCAGCCATGCCTCCACCGCCTGGCGCTGTTCGCGCTGCTGCGGGGTTTCCGCGGCAGCGGCGGCAGCGCGTGCGGCCGCCTCCTTGCCTGCCGCGCCCTGCTGCGCCATCGCCTGTTGCATCTGCTGGCGCTGCGCCGCGTCGGCCTGCTGCTGCGCCTGCGCATCGCCCGGCTTCGGTGGCCCCGGCGGCGACGCATCCTTCTGCTTGGACCCCGCCTGCGACTGCGCATTCTTCTGCCCTGGCTGCCCTGGCTGCCCTTGCGCATCCGCCGGCGCCGGCGCCTTAGCCTGCGACGGATCCTGGCCCTTGGGCGCGCCGCCGGCGTCCGGCTGCGACTGGCCCTTCTGGCTCTGCTGCGATTGGTCCTTGCCCTGCTGCCCCGGCTTGTTCTGCGCGGAATCGTTCTGCCCGGACTGGCGTTTGCGCGCGGCATCGACCGCGGCGCGGTTGGCGACCGCATCGGGCATCTGCGGATGCTGCCGCAACGCCTTGTCGTAGGCGTCGATCGCCTCGTCGTAGCGGCCCTGGCGGGCCAGGGCATTGCCCAGGTTGTACCAGCCCTGGTCGCTGTCGATGCCTTCGAACTGTTGCTGCGCGGCGGCGAAATCGCCCTTGCGGTAGGCCTGCACGCCCGCATCCAGGCGCTGCTGGCGCACCTGGTCGGCACGCCGCCACCAATCGCCGGCGACCGCTTCGGCTGCCGCCGCGTGCGCCGGCAGCGGCATCGCCAACGGCAGCAACAACACCAGCAGCAACGTAGCGCCACCGCGGCGGCGGAACGCGAACAGGGCCAGCAGCAATAGCGGCGGCAGCAACCAATAACCCTGGTCCAGCCAGACCCGGCCGCTGTGCTCGCCAGCGGCTGTCGCGTCCTGCTGCTGCGCCGGTTGCAGCACGCCCAGGCCGCGCAGATCGGCATCGGTGGGCGTCAACGCGGCGTAGCGGCCGTTGCCGGCGCTCGCCAGTGCCTGCAGCGAACCGGCATCCAGCTGCGCGTGGCCGACGCCGCCCTGGCCGTCGCGATAGGCCGCGCCCTGCGCGGTTCCCAATCCCAGCGCCGACACCCGGTAGCCCTGCCCGGCCGCGCGCGCCGCGGCCTGCTGCGCCTGCGCGTCGGCCTGGTCGCTGAGCAGCAGGATGTCGCCGCGGGTGAACCCGGCCTGGCGCAGCAGCTGTGCCGCCCAATCGATAGCCAGGTCGCTGCGCTGTCCAGGCGCCGGCATCACCTGCGGCGACAGCGCGTCCAGGAACAGGGCGACGTTGGCCGCGTCGTCGGTCAACGGCGCGACGGTGTAGGGTTCGCCGGCGTAGGCCAGCAACGCGACTTCGCCGCCGGCACGCTCGCGCAGCAGCGTCGCCAGCTTGGCGCGCGCCTGCAGCAATCGCGACGGCGGCAGGTCGCCGGCCTCGATCCGCGGCGACAGATCCAGCGCGATCACCAGCGGCGTGCGCGACTGCCACAGCGGCTGCTGTTCCTGGCGCCAGCTCGGCCCGGACAGCGCCACGACCGCGAGCACGTAGCCGAGCGCGGCCAGCCACAACCCGGACAGCGATTGCCGCCCATCCTCCTTCGCCAGCAGATGCGGCAACAGGTGCGCGTCCACCGCGTACCGCCACACGTTGCTGCGCCGGCGCCGGCGCAGCCAGCTCCAGCCCAGCACCGGCAGCAACGCCAACGCCCACAGCCACTGCGGACGCAGCAGATGCAACGCCTCCAGGAAACCGAGCACGGCGTTCATTGCCGCCTCCATGGCCACACGAAGGCGATCAGTCCCAGCAGCAGCGCCGCGCCCAGCGGCCACGCATAGCGCTCGATCCGCGGGCGCACCGCCGGACCGGCCGAACGCACCGGTTCCAGCCGCTCCAGCTCGGCATAGATCGAGACCAGTTGCTCTGTGTCGCGGGCGCGGAAGAAACGCCCGCCGGTGTCCTGCGCGATCTTGCGCAAGGTGTCCTCGTCGACCTGGTCGTCGCCGCCGCCACCGGGCATCGGCAAGCCGAACAGCGAATAGCCGCCGGCGCCGCCGAAGGCGATGGTGTAGACGCGCACGTGTTCGGCCTTGGCCAGCTCCGCCGCCTTGCTCGGTTCCAGCACGCCGGCGGTGTTGACGCCATCGGTCAGCACGATCAGCACCCGGTCGCCCTGCGGTTGCTCGCGCAGGCGCTTGACCGACAGCGCGATCGCATCGCCGAGCGCGGTCTCGCGTCCGGCCAGGCCGACCACGCTGTCGCGCAACTGGTCGCGCACCGTCGCCAGGTCGGCGGTCAGCGGGGTCAGCGCATACGCCTGCTGGCCGAATACCAGCAGGCCGATGCGGTCGCCGTCGCGGCGATCGAGGAAGTCGGCCAGCACCGCCTTGGCCGCGGTCAGTCGGTCGACCACGCGCCCACCCAGGGTCATGTCCGGCTCGCTCATGCTGCCGGACAGGTCCACCGCCAGCATCAGTTGCCGCGCCTGCTGCGGCGGCGAGATCGGCTCGCCCAGTTGCAACGGCCGCGCCGCCGCACCGCACAGGCAGAACCAGGCCAGCCATGTCAGCCACAGGCCGACCCGCCACAAGCCGCCGCGCGCGGGCGCAGCCGCTACCGCCTGCAGCTGCGCGCCATACGGCACGCGCAGGGCCGGCGCGCTGCCGCGCTGCGCCGGCAGCAGCAGGCGCGCCAGCAGCGGCAACGGCATCGCCAGCCACATCCACGGCCAGGCGAATCCGGCGAGCAGATCGCTGAAGCTTTGCCAGTGCTGCGAGAGCGTGCCCATCGCCATCATGCGCGGCGCCCGCCCATCAGCTCGAGGAAGCGGCGCCGCGCCAGCGGCAGCAGCGCCTGCAGTTGCGCATGCTCCAGGTCGCGCCGATAGCCGCCATCGAGCAGCACGCGGCCCGGTCCCACGGAGAAGTCCTTGCGCTTGCCGCCGTCGAGGAAGCGCAGCCATGGCTCGCCCTGCAATGCGGCGGCGGCCGGGTCGCGCCGCCGCGCTGCGCGGCGCAGCAGTTCCGACACCGCGGCCACTTGCGCCGGCGCAGCGCCGGTAACGAGCGCCGCATCGAACTGGCGCTGCCAGCGGCGCAGGCGCGCGCGCCGCCAGGCCCACAGGCCGAGCGCGATCCCCAGCGCCAACAACAGCGCTGCGCCGAGCAGCAACCAGCCCGGCGCCGGCGGCCACCACGGCGGCGCCGGCGGCAGATGCACATCGCGCAACGGCAGCTGTTGCGGCGTCATCGCGGCGCGCTCCCGCCGGGCACCGGCAGCAGCCAGGATTCGCTGGCCGCATCGCTGCGCAGCACGCGCACCTGCACGCCGCGGCCGGGCAGTTCGGCCGCCAGGGTTTCCAGCGGCGCGACGAATTGTTCGTGCCAGCGCTGTTGCGCACTGGCCGCCTGCAAATCGATTTCCACCCGCCGCCCGCCGGCCCAGAACGGCAACGCCGCCCGCGGCGGCTGCAGTTCCAGCGCGTCGGCCAACAGCAGCAGCACCACATCGTTGTGCAGCGCCAGCCCGGCCCAGCGCGCCGCCGGAATCGCATGCGCGCTGGCCGGATCGGCCAGCACCACCAGCCGCGAGCCCGGCCGCAGCAGCTTGGCCGCGTGTTCCAGCGCCACGCCGAGGCCGGCATCGTCCTGCGGCGGTTGCGCGTACCAGCGCGCCAGCGCGTCGAGCACGCGCAATGCGCCGCGCGGCCCGGCCGCAGGCGGTACCGGCGCCTCGCTGCGGCTGCCGCGCAAGGCGGCCAGGCGGTCGCCCTGGCGCTGTGCGGTCCACGCCGCCACCGCCCCCGCACGCGCCGCCTGCACCGACTTGAACCGCACGCGGGTGCCGAAATACAGCGTCGGCGCGGTATCGGCCACGATCAGGCTGAGCCGCTCGCGCTCGGCCTGGAACAGCTTGGTATGGGTGCGCCCGCTACGCGCGGTGAGCCGCCAGTCGATGTGGCGCACGTCGTCGCCGGCCACGTATTCGCGCGACTCGGCGTACTCCATGCCGCGACCGCGCAGCGCCGCCGGCGCACTGCCGCTGAGGCCATGGCGGCCGCGCCGCGGCGGCGGCACCCGTGCCACCGTCGCGCGCAGCGCCACCAGTTCGGCCAGAGACGGCCGCACGCCGGCCGCGCCGGTCGCGGCATCGGCGCGTGGCGTCTGCGGAGGCATCACCTGCACCGCCATGGTCGCTTACCTCGCCTGCGCCACGCTGCCGCGCGCTGACCGCGCGGCGGCGCGATACGCCGCCGTGCCGCGGCGCTGCGGCCGCCCGGATTGGCGCTGCCGCTCGCTCAAGGCGGCGGCACCTTGTCCAGCAGCGCTGCGACCAGACGATCGCCGTCCCAGCCCTCGGCCGTGGCTTCGTAGCTGGGCAGCACGCGATGGCGCAACACGTCCGGCGCGACGGCGCGCACGTCGTCGGGGGTCACGAAATCGCGTCCCGCCAGCCAGGCACGTGCGCGCGCGCAGCGCTCCAGCGCGATCGAGCCGCGCGGACTCGCGCCCCAGGCAATGCGCCGCGCCAGTGCCGGGTCGTAGCCGCTGGCGTCGCGCGAGGCCAGCACCAGTTCGATCAGGTAGCGCTCCAGCGGCGGCGCCATGTGCAGCGACAGCACTGCACGGCGCGCGGCGAACACGTCGTCCAGTGGCATCCGCGGCGGCGGCGCTTCGCCGTGGTCCAGGGTTTCGCGTGCGCGCTCGCGCGCCAGGCGCAGGATCTCGGCCTCGGCGGCGGCCTCCGGATAGCCGATCCGCACATGCATCAGGAACCGGTCCAGCTGCGCTTCCGGCAGCGGGAACGTGCCTTCCTGCTCGATCGGGTTCTGCGTCGCCATCACCAGGAACAGCTTCGGCAGCGCATAGGTATGCCGGCCGACGGTGACCTGGCGCTCGCCCATGGCTTCCAGCAACGCCGACTGCACCTTGGCCGGCGCGCGGTTGATCTCGTCGGCGAGCAGAATCGGATGGAAGATCGGCCCGGGCAGGAACTCGAAGCGGCTTTCCTGCGGACGCCATACCTCGGTCCCGGTCAGGTCGGCCGGCAACAGGTCCGGGGTGAACTGGACACGGGCGAAATCCGCTTCCAGCCGCGCGGCCAGCGCGCGGATCGCGGTGGTCTTGGCCAAGCCAGGCGCGCCTTCGACCAGCAGGTGGCCATCGGCGAGCAGCGCGATCAGCAAGCGCTCCACCAACGCGGACTGGCCGACGATGGTTTCGGACAGGCCGTCGCGCAGGGCAAGGAACGCCGCGTGCAGGCGCTGCTGCTCGGGCGCGGCGGGAGTGGGATCGAAGCTGGAGGGCGTGGTGTTCATGTGCCGAGTTTGACCCATCGGCGGTGAAATGGTTCTGCGTCCAGCGCAACAATCGGCCGCAAATTCAGATTTGCCTCATCCGCCGGCACAAACGACGACGGGAGAAGCAGATGCTTCTCCCGTCTCGATACCGCCGCGATGCTGGCCTGTGCGCCGTCGTTCGGCAAGGCCGGCGCGTCAGCCGGCGGCAGGCGCGCGCTTGGCCACGCGCATCACCTTCGGGGTCACGAAGATCAGCAGCTCGGCCTTGCTCTTGCTGCGGCCGCGCTTCTTGAACAGATTGCCCAGGAACGGGATATCGCCCAGGAACGGCACCTTGGAAATGCTGTTGCGGTCGCTGAACTCGTACACGCCGCCGATCACCACGGTCTGGCCGTCGTCCACCAGCACTGCGGTATTGATCTCGCGGCGGTTGATTTCCGGGACCGTGCCGTAGTTATCCAGCACCACGAAGCGCTCGACCTCGTCCTTCTTCACGTTCATGTTCAGGAAGACGCGATTGTCGTCGGTGATGGTCGGGGTGACCTTCAGTTCCAACAGCACTTCCTTGAACTGCACGTTCGGCGTCGCCGCAGTCCCGCCGGTACCGCCGGTGATGGTGACGTAGCCGATTTCCTTACCTTGCTTGATCACCGCTTCGCGCTGGTTGGAAGTGACGATGCGAGGGTTGGAGATGACTTCGCCACGGCCCTCTTCCTGCAGCGCCGACAGCTCCAGATCCAAGTTGAAGTTGGATCCGAGCAGCGTATAGGCCAGGCTCGGCAAGGTCGTCGCACTGGTGAGGCTGGGACCGCTCAGATCGACGTTGAGCCCGCGCGTGGCCGCGCTGCCGCCGCCCGCCGCCCCGCTGCCGACGGTAGCGGTGTTGTCGCCGTAGGTATGGGTGCCGCCGATGCCGAACTTGGCGCCCAGATCGCGGGCGAAGGTATCGGTCGCGATGACGATGCGGCCCTCGATCAGCACCTGGTCGACCGGACGGTCGATGACATTGATCAGCTCGCGCATCTGCGCGATCTTCTTCGGAATGTCGCTGATCATCAGCGTGTTGGTGCGCTCGTCGGCGACGATGCGCCCGCGCGGCGACAGGAAGCCGTTGTCGGTCTGGCCGCTACCGCCGCCGCCACCGCCTCCGCCACCGGAGCCGCCGCCGATCCCCTTGGCCTCGGTCAGCGCTTTGAAGATCGTGCTGGCGCTGTGGTAGTTGATCTGGATGTAGTCGGTGCTCAGGTCCTCGCGGTTCTCGATCGCGATCCGCGCGTCTTCCTTGTCCTGCTCGAACTTGGCCAGCTCCTGCTGCGGCGCGACCCAGACCACGGCGCCGTCGCGGCGCTTGTCCAGGCCCTTGGCGCGCAGCACGATGTCCAGCGCCTGGTCCCACGGCACGTTGACCAGGCGCAGAGTGACGCTGCCCTGCACGGTGTCGGAGGCGACGATGTTGAGGTTGGATTCCTCGGCGATCAGCTGCAGCACGGTGCGCACCGGCACGTCCTGGAAGTTGAACGTCACCGGGCGGCCGCTATAGCCGCGCGCGGCGACCTGCGCCGCCGCCTGGCTGACCGTGGCCGCGCTGACCGCGCCCACCGCCGGCGCCGAGGTCCGCGGCGAAATCTCCACCACATATTCGTTCCCGGACTGGTAGGCCATCGACTCGAACGCGCCATTGGTGCTCAGCACCAGCTGCGCGCCGCCGGCGTACGGCTTGGCGTCGATGCGCTGTACCGGAGTGGCGAAATCGGTGACGTTGAGCGGATGCTGCAACTCCGCCGGCAACGCGGCGTTGCCGACATCGACCACCACGGTGTTGCCCTGGGTGCGCAAGTCGGGACTGGCGCCGGCGCCGCTGAAGTGCAGGATCAGCCGCCCCGCATCGCCGTCGCCGCGCTTGAAGTCGATCTTCGACACCGTGAGCTTGGCCGGTGCCTGCGCTGTCGCCTGCGCCGGACCCGCCGCAGGCGTCGCCGCCAGCGCCGCGCCCATCGCGGCCGAACTCCCCAGCAGCGCCGCCAACCCCAATGCGCGTAGCCGCACCGTCGCGTGGCGCCGGATGGGACGCAGGCTCAGGGCTTTGGAAAAAGTCATCGTGCTATCCCCATAATCAATCATTGATCGTCCAGCGCCACGGCAGCCGGACGTTCCAGCCAACCGCCAGCGCCATCCGGCACCAGTTCAATCAAATCGATGCGATCCTCGTGCACCCCGGTCACGCGGCCATCGCTCTGCCCCATGTAGATGCCGGGACGGACCCGATACGTCACCTTGTCCGGCGCCATCACCAGCGCCACCAGGCCCGCCCCGTTGCCCAGCGTGCCGACCATCTTCAGGCCGTCCAGCGGGAACTGCTCCAGCGGCTCCTTGCGCCGGTTCGGATCCGGACGCAGCCCGTTGTTGCCGTCCGGACTCGTCCAGGCGTCGCTGAACGGATCGCGCAGGCCCTGCGCCGCATATTCGAAGGTCTCGAACTGCTGCATCACCGGCAGCGGCTCCAGCGGCTGCGCTGGCCGCGCGCGCACTTCCTTGACCCAGTTCTCCAGGTTCGACGTTTCGCCCGGGCCATTGGTCACGCTACGGCCGCAACCGCCGAGCAGCGCCACCAGCGCCAGCCCCGCCAAGCACTTGAATGCCCTGGTCCGCCGCTTCATGCGCCACCGCCTTGCTTGGAACCCTTCTTCGCCGCAGCCGCCGCCTTTTCCTGATCCGCCATCTCCTTGTCGTCCAGGTAGCGGTAGGTCTTGACCGTGCCGGACAGCTCCAGCTCACCGCGCGCGGTGATGCCGACCTTCTTGTCCTTGGGCTTGAGATTGATGTCGTGCATGGTCAGGATCACCACCCGCGGCAGCGACGCCACGCCGCTGACGAAGGCGCCGAACTGGTGATAGCTGCCGACCATGCGCAGCGCGATCGGCTTCTCCGCGTAAAACTCCTTCGGCGACTCCGGGCCCGGCTGGAACAGTTCGTTGGCCAGGCCGCTGGACAACGCTGTCTGCGAGATGTCGATGATCAGGTCCGGCATTTCGGTCTTGCTCGGCAGCTGCCGCAGCATCTGTTGCAGCACCTGCTCCATCTGCGCCAGCTGCTGCCTCAGCGGCTCGAGATTGACCGCACGGCTCTGCTCCTTCTCGAACGAAGCGCGCAGTTCGGTTTCCTTCTGCTCCAACGTTCCCAGCTCGTCGCGCTTGTCGCTGAGCAGCAGGAACCAGGACAGGATCAGGATGAACAGCGTGACCAGCACGCAGAAGCCGATCTTGGCCTGCTGCGGCCAGTTGCCGAGATTGTTGAAGTCCAGGTCTTTTACGTTGAATTTCTTGCTCATGACGCCGGTCCCTGTTGCGCTGGCGTGGCGGCTGGCGGCGCCGGCGCGGCGGCCGGCGGCGTCGCGGGTGCGGTCGGTGCAGACGGTGCGGCAGGCGCGGGAACGGCAGCGGGTGCCGGCGCGGCGGCGCCCGGAGCCGGAGCTGCGGCAGGCGCGCCTGGCGCCGGCGCGGCAGCGTCAGGCATGGCGTCCGCGGCATCGCCCGGTACCGGCAGCTTGACCTTGAGGGTGAACACGTACGGCAAGGCCTTGGCGTCGACGATCGGCCCCTTGACCTCCTTCTCCTGCGCCTTGGCTTCGATCACCGACAGCTCCGGATTGGTCATCCAGCCCGAGCCCTCGAGGTTGCGCATGTAGGCGCTGACTCGTGCATTGGATTGCGAGCGCCCTTCCAGGGTCAGGATGTCGCCTTCCTGCTTGACCGCGGTCAGCACCACGCCGTCGGGGATCGTGCGCACCAGCGAATCGAACAGGTGCACCATCTGCGAGCGCTTGGCCTGCAGTTCCTCGATGACCCGCTTGCGCGCCAGCAGGCGCCGCTTCTGCTCGTCGAGCTTGTCGATTTCCTTGTTCTGCGCCTTGACCTTGTCGATCTCGGTCTGCAGGTAGGCATTGCGCTCGTTCTGCCCGGTGATCTGGCGGTCGTAGTAGAACCAGATCAGCAGCGCCAGCAGCACGCCGGCCAGCGCGGCGAAGCCCAGCATCGCGTAGAACTCGCGCTCGCGCTGCTTGCGCCGCTCCGCCCGCCAGGGCAGCAGATTGATTTTTGCCATCAGTCGAAGCTCCTCAGAGCCAGGCCGGTGGCGATCATCAGCGCCGGTGCGTCCTGGGCCAGCGCGTGCGCCTGGACCTTCGGCCCCAGGGTCATCTGCGCCAGCGGGTTGGCGACCACGGTCGCCACTCCCAATTGTTCCTCGACCATCTCCGGCAGCCCGGCCAGCGCCGCGCAACCGCCGGCCAGCACGATATGGTCGACCCGATTGAATTCGCTGCCGGCGTAGAAGAACTGCAGCAGGCGGCTGATCTGCTGCACCGTGGCTTCCTTGAACGGCTCCAGCACCTCGATTTCGTAGCTTTCCGGCAGCCCGCCCTGGCGCTTGGCCATGCCGGCTTCCTCGTAGGTCAGGCCGTAGCGGCGCATCACTTCGTCGGTCAGCTGCTTGCCGCCGAACACCTGTTCGCGGCTGTACAGGCTGCGTCCGCCACGCAGCACGTTGAGCGTGGTCATGGTGGCGCCGATGTCGACCAGGGCGACGACGCCGTCGGCCGCCACCGGCAGCTCGCTGGCGACCAATGCGAACGCGTTCTCGACCGCGAAGGCCTCCACGTCCATGACCTTGGCGACCAGGCCGCCGAGCTCCAGCGCCGACTGGCGCAGCTCGACGTTCTCCGAGCGCGACGCGGCCAGCAGCACCTGCACCATTTCCGGATTGTTGGGGATGATCCCCAGCACCTCGAAATCCAGGTTCACTTCGTCGATCGGGTACGGGATGTAGTTGACCGCCTCCAGCTCGACCTGCGCTTCCAACTCGTTCTCGTCGAGCTCGGCCGGCATCGGGATCAGCTTGGTGATCACCGCCGAGCCGGCCACCGCCGCGGCGGCATGCTTGGCGCGGGTGCCGGAACGGGTCACGGCGCGGCGGATCGCCTCGCCCACGGCCTCGACCTCGACGATGTTCTTCTCGACCACGGCGTTGGGCGGCAAGGGTTCCACGGCGTAGTGCTCTACGCGGAACCGGTTGCCGCTACGGGACAGCTGCAACAGCTTGACCGCGGTCGAACTGATGTCGATACCGATCAGCGGTTGCTGACTCTTTGGAATAAGCCCCACGGATTTTCCCCTGCCGACGGGCACTTGGACGGCAATGCTGCGCCCACGCATTAATAACAAATTTTTTGCAAATGGCAACCGCCGCAGACATGTCGCGACCTACGTCACAACGTATCCCATGGCAGCAAACCGGTCGCATCCCCGGAATCGGCCCCAGCCTTTCCCCGGCGTACTCTATACTCTGCGCCCAAGAAATCTGCAATCGGAATCTCTCTCGATGCCCCGTTTTCGTCGTTGGCTGCGCTGGGCGCTGGTCACGTTCGTCGTCCTCGCCCTGATCGGAGCAGCCGCCGCCGGCGGGCTGTATTACGTCGTTTCCTCCAAGCTTCCCGACGTGCAGACGCTGCGTCAGGTGGAGCTGCAGGAGCCCATGTACGTCTATGCCAGCGATGGCAAGCTGATGGCCCTGTTCGGCGAGACGCGGCGCTATCCGATCACCATGAAGGACGTGCCGGAACGGCTGAAGCAGGCGTTCCTGGCCACCGAGGACGCCCGTTTCTACCAGCACGGCGGGGTCGACTACAAAGGCATCGCCCGCGCGGTGTGGCTGCTGGCCACCACCAGCGACAAGCGCGTGCCGGGCGGCTCGACCATCACCCAGCAGGTCGCCCGCCAGTTCTTCCTGAGCTCCGAATACAGCTATACCCGCAAGCTGGCCGAGATCCTGCTGGCGCGCAAGATCGAGGCCGAGCTGAGCAAGGACGAGATCTTCGAGCTGTACCTCAACAAGAGCTTCTTCGGCAACCGCGCCTACGGCGTCGCCGCCGCGGCCGAGTACTACTACGGCAAGAAGCTCAACGAACTGAGCCTGGACGAGATGGCCTCGCTGTCCAGCATTCCCAAGTTCCCGTCCAGCGGCAACCCGATCAGCAACCCCGAGCGCGCCAAGCAGCGCCGCGACAACTACGTGCTCAGCCGCATGGCCGCGCTGGGCTTCGTCACCCAGGCCGAGGCCGACGCGGCCAAGGCGGTGCCGATGCACGCGACCCCGCACGAGCGCCCGGTCGAGGTCGAGTCGCCCTACGTGGCCGAGCTGGTGCGCCAGGAAATGATCGCCCGCTTCGGCGGCGACGTGCTCGACAAGGGCTACCACGTCACCACCACCATCGACCCCGAGCTACAGGCCGCGGCCAACCACGCGGTGCGCCAGGGCCTGGTGATCTACGACCGCCGCCATGGCTGGAATGGCGTGGAGAAGCATTTCGACGTCGCCGCCGATGCCGACGCGGCCGCGCTGGCCAGCCACCTGGCCGGGATCAATGCGCAGGGCGGGATGCTGCCGAGCATCGTCGCCGCCACCGGCAGCGACGGCAGTGCCAGCGTGGTGCTGGCCAACAAGACCGAACTGGTGTTGCCGGTCGCCTCCAGCCGCTGGACCGGGCGCAGCCCCGCCACCCTGCTCAAGCGCGGCGACCTGGTGCGGATCCAGGCCGGCGACAAGCCGGGCGAGTGGGAAGTCACCCAGCTGCCGCGCGGGCAGTCGGCGCTGGTCTCGCTGGACGCCAACAACGGCGCGCTGCGCGCCCTGGTCGGCGGCTTCAGCTATGCCGGCAACAAGTTCAACCGCGCCACCCAGGCGCGGCGCCAGCCGGGTTCCAGCTTCAAGCCGTTCCTGTATGCGGCCGCGTTCGAGAAGGGCTTCAATCCGGCCTCGATCGTGCTCGATGCGCCGGTGGTGTTCCGCGACCGCCGCGGCAAGACCTGGTCGCCGCAGAACGACGGCGGCGGCTTCCGCGGCCCGATGCGCCTGCGCGAGGCGCTGGTGCAGTCGCGCAACCTGGTCTCGGTGCGCCTGCTCGACAGCATCGGCGTGGACTTCGCGCGCAAATACATCAGCCAGTTCGGCTTCCAGGAGGCCGAGCTGCCGCCCAACCTGTCGATGTCGCTGGGTACCGCCTCGCTGACCCCGCTGTCGGTGGCGCGCGGCTATGCGGTGTTCGCCAATGGCGGCTCGCGGGTGGACACCTGGATCATCGACAAGGTCACCGACCGCGACGGCAACGTGCTGTTCCAGGAGCATCCGCCCACCGCCTGCCGCAGCTGCGGCAGCGTCGGCGGTGTCGCCACTCCGGCCAGCCAGGTCGTCGACGGCTTCAACTTCGGCAGTGCGGCGCCGCCGCCGGCACCCAAGCCTGCGGCCACCGCCGCAGCGACCCCGGCCGAGACTGCGCCGGCGACCGACCCCGAAGCCAAGGTGGCGCCGCGCGCGATCGACGAGCGCACCGCCTATCAGTTGGTCTCGATGATGCGCGACGTGGTCCAGCGCGGTACCGGCACGCCGGCCAAGGTGCTGGGGCGTGCGGACATCGGCGGCAAGACCGGCTCCACCAACGACCACCGCGACGCCTGGTTCTCCGGCTTCGGCGGCCCGTACGTGACCACCGTGTGGGTCGGCCGCGACGATTTCCGTTCGCTCGGCTACCGCGAGTACGGCGGCAAGGCGGCGCTGCCGATCTGGATCGAATACATGCGCGTGGCGCTGAAGGACAAGCCGATCGCCAGCAACGACCCGCCGGCCGGCATGGTCCAGGCCACGCTAAACGGCGCCACCGAATGGGTCAAGGTCGAGGACATGGATCGCATCCAGGAGTTCGACTACGGCCTGCAGGACCAGAAGACCGACGACGCGGCGTTCGATATTTTCTGATCGACGTTCGGGACTCGGGACCGGGGACTCGGGAACGCGGCGGGTCCCGGTGCCGAGGCGGCGATGGCTGGCGGAATCGCCACGAGGCGATGCCGCGTCGCAGAGGCCGGCCGAGCGGACTGCAGCGGCTGTCCGGCGCGTCGATCGCGCTGCATGCCGATGTCACCGCGCTGTTGTACAGTCGGGGCAGGCTTTGAGGGAGGCGGCCCATGCACCACGCTCGGCAACATGCCCAGACCCGCACGCACGAACGCCGCCGCCGGCTGGCCCACGAAGCCGCCCGGCTGATGGCCGAAGGCGGCATCCGCGACTTCCACCAGGCCAAGCTGAAGGCCGCCGAGCGGCTCGGCATCCACGACGACGCCTCGCTGCCGCGCAACCGCGAGATCGAGGATGCGCTGCGCGAGTACCAGCGCCTGTTCGCCGGACCCGACCACGCCGGCGGCCTGCGCCTGCGCCGCGAGGCCGCGTTGCGCGCGATGGACTTCCTGCATGGCTTCGCGCCGCGCCTGGTCGGCCCGGTGCACGACGGCACTGCCGATGGCAACAGCCCGGTGCAGTTGCACCTGCACAGCGACGACGCCGACGCGGTGGCGCGCTTCCTCGAAGAACACCGGATCCCGGCCGAATCGCGCACGCGCCGGCTGCGCCTGGACCGCGAACGCAGCGAGGACTTCCCGGTTTGGCTGTTCGCCGCCGAAGAGCTGACCTTCGACCTGACCGTGCTGCCCTACGACGCGCTGCGCCAGGCGCCGCTGTCGCAGGTCGACGAGAAGCCGATGCGGCGCGCCTCGGAAAGCCAGTTGCGGCAGCTGCTGACCGAGCAGGACATCGCCGACTACCAGCAGCGCCGCTGAGCGCCCGCGCGCCGCGCCGTCGCACCGATTCCTTTCCGCCAACGGACCCCGTTGCATGCCCGCCATTCCGCCCGACGCCATCGTCGTCTCGCGCAACAGTCTCGCCAGCGACGACGCGTACGCGCCGATCCAGTCCAACATCAGCTTCATCAACGCCCAGCTCGACCAGTGGCTGCGTCCGCACGAGATCGCCGCCGATGCGATGTGCAGCTACTACGTCGACTTCTACGTGGCGCAGGTGGAAAACGGCGGCTTCGCCCAGTTCGTCTACAACTGCAACGCCGATCCGCTGGTACTGGACCAGGTCGGACGCGGCCTGCAGGCGATGCAGGCGCCGCGGCATGCAGCGCTGTACGCGGCCAGCCGCGCGCTGCTCGAACAGATGGACGAGGACACGCTGCAGGCATTCATGGACGGCGAGTACTTCGGCGACAACCCCGCGCGTGACGCGCTCGACCGGCATGGCGATGCGTTCTTCGCGCTGGCCGAAGAGGAAGACCTGATCGCCCTGAATTCGGCCTGGCTGCGCGCGCATCCGCGGTTGGTGGCGCTGTCGATCGAGCAGATGCAGGCCGAGGTCGAGCGCCGTGGCGCCGCCCTGCCCGATCGCCTCGAACGCATCGCCGCAGCGCTGCAAAACGAGCCGCGCTACATGAAACTGATCCGCCGCCTGTGCGCCGACAGCGGGCACACGCTGGACCGCATCACCGCCGGCGACCCCAGCCACCAACACAACGGCAGCCAGGTGCTGGCCTGGCATTTCCTGACCGACCGCGGCCACTTCTACCTGCTCGACCTCGACGGCATCGCGCGCATGCACGACGCCGACAGCCATGCGCTGGTGGCGCAGATCGAAGTGCCGGCCGAGCATTAGCGGGCTTCTCGGCAATGAATTCGAATTCCGAATCCGGCCAGCGTCGCGGCGCGGCTGCGGAAAAGCGTCGGGACTGAAGTCCCTCCCACAGTGCATCCAGTGAGTTGGCCGCGAGTCTCTGTAGGAGCGGCTTCAGCCGCGACGAACGAAGCGGCAGACCTTCCGGCTGCAGATACTGTCGGGACTGAAACCCTTCCCACATGAAAAGCGCTTCAGCGCGGTGAATGCATACATGTTTGTGGGAGCGACTCGGGGCGGCCTAAGATCATCAGCCGCGACGCGAGGCCTCCGGAAAGGCAGCCGCCCTGTGGTCAGCCCATAAAAAACGCCCCGCAAAGCGGGGCGTTCGATTGCGACAGAACAGCGGCAGCGCACTCAGCGCTGGCCGTCGGCCTTGTAGTCGCGCTTGTCGTAGCCGGTGTAGATCTGGCGCGGACGGCCGATCTTCATTTCCGGATCGACCTGCTGTTCCAGCCAATGCGACACCCAACCCGCGGTGCGCGCGATGGCGAACATCACGGTGAACATCTCCACCGGAATGTTCAGCGCCTTGTAGATGATGCCCGAGTAGAAGTCGACGTTCGGGTACAGCTTGCGCTGCACGAAGTAGTCGTCCTTCAGCGCGGCCTCTTCCAGCTTCAGCGCCACTTCCAGCAGCGGATCGTTGACGCCCAGTTCGCCCAGCACCTTGTGGGTCATCTCGCGGATGATCTTGGCGCGCGGATCGAAGTTCTTGTAGACGCGGTGGCCGAAGCCCATCAGGCGGAAGCTCGAGTTCTTGTCCTTGGCCTTGGCCACGGCGCTCTCGACGTTGTCGGCGGTGCCGATCTCTTCCAGCATCTTCAGCACGGCTTCGTTGGCGCCGCCGTGCGCCGGGCCCCACAGCGCGGTGATGCCCGCGGCGACGGAAGCGTACGGATTGGCGCCGGTGGAACCGACCAGACGCACGGTCGAGGTCGAGGCGTTCTGCTCATGGTCGGCGTGCAGGATGAACAGCAGGTCCAGCGCCTTGGCCACGACCGGATTCATCTCCAGCTGCTCGCTCGGCACTTCGAACATCATGTGCAGGAAGCGGTCGACGTAGCCGAGGTTGTTGCGCGGGTAGCGGATCGGCCAGCCGATCGAATAGCGGTGCGCCGCGGCGGCGATCGTCGGCACCTTGGCGATCAGGCGGATCGCGGCCAGGCGCCGCTGTTCCGGATCGTTGAGGTCCAGCGTGTCGTGGTAGAACGCCGACAGCGAGGCCACGGTACCGGCCATCATCGCCATCGGGTGCGCGTCGTGGCGGAAGCCGCCGAGGAAGTTCTTCAGCGACTCATGCATCATCGTGTGATGCGTCACTTCGTGGTCGAAGGTCTTGAATTCGTCGGCGGTGGGCAGCTCGCCGTTCATCAGCAGGTAGGCCACTTCGAGGAAGTTGGACTTCTCGGCCAGCTGCTCGATCGGGTAGCCGCGGTACAGCAGCACGCCGTTGTCGCCGTCGATGTAGGTGATCGCCGACTTGCAGCTGGCGGTCGCGGTGAAGCCCGAGTCGTAGGTGAACAGACCGGTTTCTTTGGTCAACTTGGAAATGTCGACGCAATCGTTGCCCAAGGTGGGTTTGAGTACCGGCAGAACGACCGACTTGTCGCCGGCATTCAGCGTGACCTGATCAAGATCGGACACAGTGTGCGCTCCTCAGTGGAAGGCGCCTGTCCGTACTTTGCGAACAGACGCGTGAAGGAAGTCCACGGCAATTACCACGGATCGCGCCATTATCGCACAGCAACATTTGAGTAGTCGCTCGTACTGAAGTCGTAGAGCGAGGGTGCGACAGCGACACAGCGTTGCATCCTCGCCGTCGCCAGGACGGGAGAATCTACGCCGACATCACGGCCGGGAATCGATGCATCGGGGACGCCAAAAAAGAAAGCCGCGCAGGGCGCGGCCTTCTTCATCACTTCGACCGCTCGATCAGCGCGCGTAGCGCTTCTGGAACTTGTCGATGCGGCCGCTGGTGTCGATGACCTTGTGCTTGCCCGTATAGAACGGGTGCGAAGCCGAGGAAATTTCGACCTTGACCAGCGGATATTCTTCGCCGTCCTCCCACTTGACCTTGTCCTTCGAGGACATGGTCGAACGGGTCAGGATCTTGAAATCGGAGGTGACGTCGTGAAACACGACATTGTGGTACTTGGGATGGATGTCGGCCTTCATGGGCTCGCACCGTAGGGGGCTGCTGGACAAGAGGGAAACTATAGCAACTCACCCGGCCTGCACGCAAGAACAACTTGCGCCGAATTCACGTCCGCCGCCAAGGTGTCGACGCAGCGGCCCCGACCACGGCGGCCCGCGCCCGGGCCGCCGCCTGCCGGGCTCAGCCGGCGCCCACCGCCGCGCGCGCCAGCGCCTGGAAACGGGCCTGGTCGTAGCGGATCAGCATGGCCGCGTTGTCGGCCAGGCCCAGCTGGCGGTTCCAGTCGACCAGCGTGGCGCCGCGGCTGTGGACCCCGGCCAGTTCGACCTGCAGCGGCCGCGACTGCACCTCCAGCGCGCCCTCGGGCTGCAGCGCCCAGGCCATCGCCAGCGCATCGGCGGCATACCAGTGCTCGCCGCGCGAATCCTCCGACCACAGCCGGGTCTTGCGCGAGATCTCCTCGTAGAAGCGCGCCTTGTCGGCATCCGCGGCCAGCCACTGCTCGACCTCGCGGTGCGGCAGGCCATGCGCGACGGTGGCCTCCCAGTCGGCGACCTCGATGTGCGGGAACCCGGAAAACACGATGTGCGCCGCTTCCGGATCGAAGGCGATGTTGAACTCGGCGGCCGGGGTGATGTTGCCGTGGCAGGTGATCGCCCCGCCCATCACCACGAAACGGCGTACCCGCTGCGGCAAGGTCGGATCCAGCTTCAGCGCCAGCGCGATGTTGGTCAGCGGACCGAGCGCGACCAGCAGCAGCGCGCCGGCGTACTGGTGCGACAGGCGCAGGATCGCCAGCGCCGCATGCTCGGACTCGGCGCCGCGCGCCGCCGGCGCCAGGCCGACATCGCCGAAACCGTCCAGGCCGTGCACGTGGGCGGCGTCCACCGCCGGATGCAGCA
Source organism: Xanthomonas sp. SI (assembly GCF_014236855.1). Taxonomy (NCBI): domain Bacteria; kingdom Pseudomonadati; phylum Pseudomonadota; class Gammaproteobacteria; order Lysobacterales; family Lysobacteraceae; genus Xanthomonas; species Xanthomonas sp. SI. The sequence goes on along the minus strand of NZ_CP051261.1, from coordinate 1,105,260 downwards.
GCGGATCGGCGCAGCCGGCGAACACCGGCACGTCCTCGCGCCCAGCCACTTCGCACAGCTTCAGCGCATTGCGCACGGTGTGCTGCAGGCCGACGTTGCCGGCGGCAATGGTCAGGCCGACCACGGCGTGGCGCTCGTCGGCGAAGGCCATCAGCAGGGCCAGGGCATCGTCCACGCCGGGATCGGTGTCGATCAACAGGGGAATCTTGTCGCTCATGCGTGATTCTTCGTCAGTCCGTTCGGCCGCCGAGTCTGGCACCGCGGCGCGGCCGTGGAAAGCCGGGCTTCCACGGCTCTGGCGCATCCCCAATCCCCAATCCCCAATCCCGAATCCCGAATCCCAGCCGTGGCGCCAGCCACGACTAAGCTCCCGCGAACCGCGCCGCGCCGCCGACCCAGCGCGCGACGATGCCATCGGCCAGCCCCGGCGATTCGGCCAGCAGCCGTTCGGCCAGCGCATGCACCCGCGGCAGCAGGCCGGCGTCGCGCGCCAGGTCGGCGACGCGGAACGCGGCCAGGCCGGTCTGGCGGGTGCCGAGCAACTCGCCGGGGCCGCGCAGTTCCAGGTCCTTCTCGGCGATGACGAAGCCGTCGTTGGTCTGGCGCATGGTCTGCAGCCGCTGCCGCGCCATCGCCGACAACGGCGCCTGGTACATCAGCACGCAGCTCGACGCGGCCGCGCCGCGCCCGACCCGGCCGCGCAGCTGGTGCAGCTGCGCCAGGCCCAGGCGCTCGGCGTTCTCGATGATCATCAGCGAGGCATTGGGCACGTCCACGCCGACCTCGATGACCGTGGTGGCGACCAGCAGGTCGATCTCGCCCTGCTTGAACGCGCGCATCGCCGCCTGCTTCTCGGCGCCCTTCATGCGCCCGTGCACCAGGCCCACCTTCAGTTCCGGCAGTTGCGCCGACAAGGCGTCGTAGGTGGCCTGCGCGGCGCTGGCATCGATGCGGTTGCCCGCGCCGCCGCCCTGCCCCTGCGCCGGCTTGTCGCTGTCCTCGGCTTCGTCGATCAAGGTGCACACCCAGTACGCCTGGCGGCCTTCGGCGCAGGCCACGCGGATGCGCTGCACCAGCTCCGGGCGGCGCTCGGCACTGAGCACGATGGTCTGCACCGGGGTGCGCCCGGGCGGCAACTCGTCGATCGCCGACACGTCCAGGTCCGCGTACGCGGCCATCGCCAGCGTGCGCGGGATCGGGGTGGCGGTCATCACCAACTGGTGCGGCACGCCCGCACCGGTGGCGCCCTTGTCGCGCAGCGCCAGGCGCTGGTGCACGCCGAAACGGTGCTGCTCGTCGACGATGGCCAGGGCCAGGTCGTGGAACGCCACGGCCGCCTGCATCAGCGCGTGCGTGCCGACCACCACCTGCGCCTCGCCCGAGGCGATCTGCGCCAGCACCGCGGCGCGCGCCTTGCCGGTGACCTTGCCGGCCAGCCAGGCGACGCGGATGCCCAGCGGCTCCAGCCAAGCACGCAGGTTCGCCAGGTGCTGCTCGGCGAGCAATTCGGTCGGCGCCGCCAGCGCAGCCTGCTTGCCCTTGTCCACCGCCAGCATCGCCGCCAGCGCCGCGACCACGGTCTTGCCGCTGCCGACGTCGCCCTGCACCAGGCGCAGCATCGGCGAGGGTTTTTCCAGGTCGGCGCGGATCTGCGCGAACACCCGCTGCTGCGCGCCGGTGAGCTGGAACGGCAACGACTGCTGCAGGCGCTTGGCCAGCAGGCCGCGCCCGCGCAACGACGGCGAACGCTGCCGCTGCAGCGCGATGCGCTGGCGGCGCAGGCTCAGATGGTGGGCAAGCAATTCTTCCAGCGCCAGCCGCTGCTGCGCCGGATGCAGGCCGGCGGCGAGCGCGCCCAGATCGGCCTGCGGCGGCGGCCGGTGCGCGATCAGCAGCGCGCTGCGCAGCGACGGCAGCCCCAGTTCGGCCAGCATCGCGGCCGGCAGCAGCTCCAGCGACGCTTCGTCGGGCAGCCGGTCCAGCGCCTGCCCGATCAGCTTGCGCAGCGTCGCCGGGCCGATGCCTTCGACCGCCGGATACACCGGGTCCAGGCTGTCGTCCAGACCTGCGAGGTCATCGCCAGCGAGGATCTGGTAACTCGGATGCACGATCTCCAGGCCGTGCTGGCCCGGCTTGGGCGTGCCGAACGCGCGCAGCCGCGCGCCGACCGCGAACTGCGCCACCTGCGCGGCGCGGAACTGGAAGAAGCGCAGCACCAGGGTGGCGCGCGAGTCGTCGGCCACCGCCACGCGCAGCATCGGCCGGTAGCGGAAACCGCGATCCACCGCCTCCACCCGTACTTCGACCTGCGCCGGCACGCCCGGCTGCAGCGCCGCCACCGGGGTTAGCCGGGTGCGGTCCTCATAGCGCAGCGGCAGGTGCAGCCACAGGTCCTGCAGGGTCAGCAGGCCGCGCGCGGCGAACTTCTCGGCGACCTTCGGGCCGACGCCCGGCAGCGCCGACAACGGCGCCTCGCCTGCCGCCGACAGCGCCGGCGCCGGAACCTGCACGCGCGGCACGGGCGATGGTCAGTCGAGCACCATCACCGCATCGACCTCGAAGCCGACGCCTTTCGGCAGGCCGGACACTTCGATGGTGGAACGCGCGGGGAACGGCGCCTGGAAATAGTCCTGCATCACCGCATTGACCTGGGCGAACTGCGACAGGTCGGTCAGGTACAGGCCCAGCCGCACGATCCGGTCGAGCGAACCGCCGGCCGCCTCGGCCACCGCCTTGAGGTTGTCGAAGGCGCGGCGTGCCTGCGCGCCGACATCGCCCGGCACGACCTCACCGGTGGCCGGATCCAGCGGGATCTGCCCGGAGAAATACACCGTGTTGCCGGCGCGCACCGCCTGCGAATACGGGCCGATCGCGGCCGGCGCCTGCTCGGTGTGGATGATCTGGCGGGACATGGCTGCTCCAACGGAAAAGGGAATGGGTATTTTACTCGGGACTCGGGACTCGGGACTCGGGACTCGGGACTCGGGACTCGGGACTCGGGACGGCAGGATGCTGCCCCGGGGCAAATCGCTGTCAAGCGGCTTGATGCAAAAAGGCGCTTTTTGCGCGCTGCGGCGCAACCGCCTCCTGTAGGAGGGGCTTCAGCCCCGACGCTTTATCGGCAAGGCGTCGGGGCTGAAGCCCCTCCTACAAAAGCGCAGCTGGCGCGCACTTGCGAATCCCCAATCCCGAATCCCCAATCCCGGCCCACCCCTACTGGCGCCGCACACTCTGCACCGCCGTCAGCCGCCGCAACCGGCGCATCACTTCGGCCAGGTGGTTGCGGTCGCGCACCTGGATATTGAAGCGCAGCACCGCGGCGTTGAAGTCGCGGTCCAGGTAGTCCACGCGCTCGATGTTGGACTGGCTCTGCGCGATCGCCGCGGCCAGCTGCGCCAGCACGCCGGTGCGGTTCTCCACGTCCACCACCAATGCGGTGTCGTAGTCGCCGATGACGCTGGTGTCCCAGCCGATCGGCACCCAGCGCTCCGGCGACTTGCGCAGTTCGGCCAGGTTCGGGCAATCCAGCCGGTGCACGACGATGCCCTTGCCGGCGGTGTGGTAACCCATGATCTCGTCGCCGGGAATCGGCTGGCAGCAGTTGGCGAAGCTGACCACGCCGCGCTCGGTGCCGTTGATCAGGATCTTTTCCTGCGAATGCTTGGACAGGCCGCCGCCGCGCAGTTCCGCATAGGCCATCAGCGCCTGCGCGGCCTGGTTCGGCATCCAGTTGCCCAGCGCGATGTCGGCCAGCAGCGCCTCCAGGCGCGGATAGCGGTGCTCGCTGAGGAACGAGTCCAGACGCCCCTTCGGCAGCCGCTCCAGCGCGCTGTCCATCGCCTCCAGCGCGCGGTCGAGCATGCGGTGGCCGAGCTGCACCGCGTCCTCGTGCTCGAGTTGCTTGAGCTGATGGCGGATCGCGGTGCGCGCCTTGCTGCTGACCACGAACTCCAGCCACTGCGGCTTGGGCGTGGCCGAACGCGCGGTGATCACTTCCACGGTCTGCCCGCTGACCAGCTTGGTGCGCAGCGGCACCAGCTTCTTGTCCACCCGCGACGCCACCGCGCGGTTGCCGACGTCGGTATGCACCGCATAGGCGAAATCCAGCGCGGTGGAATTGCGCGGCAGCGCCAGGATCTTGCCCTTCGGGGTGAACAGGTAGACCTCGTCCGGGAACAGGTCGACCTTGACGTTGTCGAGGAATTCCAGCGACGAACCGGCGGCGCGCTGCGATTCGATCAATTCGACGATCCACGCATGCGCGCGGCTCTGCGCGCTGTTGGGCGAATCGCCGCCGAACTTGTAGGTCCAGTGCGCGGCCACGCCGCGCTCGGCGATCAGGTCCATTTCCTCGGTGCGGATCTGCACTTCGATCGGCGAGCCGTAGGGGCCGAACAGCACCGTGTGCAGCGACTGGTAGCCGTTGGCCTTGGGAATGGCGATGAAGTCGCGGAAGCGCGCGTCCAGCGGCTTGAACGTGGCGTGCACCGCGCCCAGCGCGTGGTAGCAGTCCGGCACCCCGCGCACCACCAGGCGGAAGCCGAACACGTCCATCACCTGGTCGAAGGATTTGTTCTCGTCGCGCATCTTGTTGTAGATGCTCCACGGGGTCTTGATCCGGCTGACCAGGCGGTGCTCCAGCCCCTCCTTGGCCAGCCGCTGCGACAGCTGCACCTCCACCTGCGCCATCGACTCGCGGCGCACCACCGGCTGGCTGCGGATGTGCTTTTCGATGATCGCGTGGCGCCACGGATGCAGCGCGCGGAAGCCGAGGTTCTGCAGCTCGGACTTCATCAGGCTCATGCCCAGGCGCTGCGCGATCGGCGCGTAGATCTCCAGCGTCTCGCGGGCGATGCGGCTGCGCGCCTCGGCGCTCTGCGCGCCGAGCGTGCGCATGTTGTGCAGGCGGTCGGCGAGCTTGATCATGATCACGCGCAGGTCGCGCGACATCGCCAGCAGCATCTTGCGGAAGCTCTCGGCCGCCGCTTCCTGGCGGTCGCGGAACTTCAGCTTGTCCAGCTTGGTGACGCCATCGACCAGTTCGGCCACCGCCTCGCCGAATTCGGCGGCCAGTTCGGCGCGGGTCAGTGGCGTGTCTTCGATGGTGTCGTGCAGGATCGCCGCGATCAGCGCCTCCACGTCCAGGCCGAGCTCGGCCAGCACCCCGGCCACCGCCACCGGATGGGTGATGTAGGGCTCGCCCGACTTGCGGGTCTGCCCGGCATGCGCGGCCGCGCCCACTTCCCACGCGCGCCGCAGCAGCGGGATCTGCTCGGCCGGCAGATAGCTGGCGCTGCGTTCGAGTTGCAGAACGTAGTCGGGGATCGCCTCGTTGGCCGGCGATGGCGCGGCGGTGGCGACCTGGGCAGAAGGGCCTGGGTTCATGCGCGAAGACTATGCCAGCGGCGCGAGGACGGCAAACCCGCAAAACGAAACAGCCCGCGGATGCGGGCTGTTCGGCAGACGTTCCGAGCGCGGTGACGCGGTCAGTCGTCGTTCTTGGACATGTCTTCGTCGGCGACGACCTCGGCCGCGGCCCACTCCAGCGCTTCGCGCTCGGCACGCTCGCGCTCGGACTTCTCGACTTCGTCGATCAGCGCGTTGTCGATCTTGCGCGCGGCGATCTCGCGCAGCGCCAGCACCGTCGGCTTGTCGGCCGATTCGGTGTTGTCGAGGGTGGCCTGCACGCCGTTGGCGAGCTGGCGGGCGCGCTTGGACGCCATCATGACCAGTTCGAAACGGTTGTTAACGACTTCCAGGCAATCTTCTACGGTGATGCGGGCCATGCGGGCTCCCGGCGGGCCGGTGACGGCCACGCGCTCGAATGAGGGAAAGGGCGGCGATTGTAGGGCGCGGGCCGGCTGAAATCAACCCGCTGTCATTCAGTTTCCTTTGGAATCAGCCAGTTGCCTGATCCTGGTCGAGCAGCGCCGCGATCAGATCGGCATGCCGCTGCTGTTGCGGCAGGCGCCGCAGGCGGCTGGCGACGAAGATCGCGCACATCTCGCCCACCGCGGTGTCGAAGTCCTCGTTGACGATCACGTAGTCGAAGTCGGCGTAGTGCGACATCTCCTCGCGCGCCGCGGCCAGCCGCTGCGCGATCACCGCCTCGCTGTCCTGGCCGCGCTTGCGCATGCGCTGCTCCAGCGCCGCCCGCGACGGCGGCAGGATGAACACGCTGACCGCGTCGGGCACCTTGGCCCGCACCTGGCGCGCGCCCTGCCAGTCGATCTCCAGCAGCACGTCGTGGCCGGCGGCCAGCTGCGGCTCCACCGATTGCCGCGCGGTGCCCTTCCAGTCGCCGTGGACGCGGGCGTACTCGAAGAAGTCGCCGGCATCGATCATGCCCTGGAACTCGTCGGCGGACACGAAGTGATAGTGCTCGGCATGGCGCTCGCCCGGCCGCGGCGCGCGCGAGGTGAACGAGATCGACAGCGCGATCTGCGGATCGCGCGCCAACGTGGCGTTGACGATGCTGCTCTTGCCGGCGCCGGAAGGCGCCGCAACGATATAGAGAGTGCCGCGCATAGGATCAGGGAGTCGGGATTGGGGAATCGGGATTCGCGAACAGGGCCGCGGGCCAGCACCCACGGGGACAATATGCTACCCGGTATTGAGCGCGCCCCGGCCGACGCCGGATCCGCTGTGCCAATCCCCAATCCCGAATCCCCAATCCGGCTACTCCAGGTTCTGCACCTGCTCGCGGATCTGGTCGATCAGCACCTTCAGCTCCACCGCCGCGTTGGAGGTGCGGCTGTCCACCGACTTGGAGCCCAGGGTGTTGGCCTCGCGATTGAATTCCTGCATCAGGAAATCCAGGCGCCGGCCGGCCGGCTCGGGCTGGCGCAGCACGCGGCGGATCTCCTTGATGTGGCTGTCGAGCCGGTCCAGTTCCTCGTCCACATCGAGTTTCTGCAGCCACAGCACCAGTTCCTGCTCGGCACGGCCCGGATCGACCGGATGCGGCAGGTCGGCCAGGCGCGCGGCCAGCTTGGTCCGCTGGCCCTCGCGGATGGCCGGAATCAGCTGCTTCACCTCGGCGGCGACGCGCTCGACCGCATCGACCCGCTCGACGATGGCCGCGGCCAGCTTGCCGCCCTCGCGCTCGCGCGCGGCGACGAACTCGGCCACCACCTCGTCCAGCAGCTCCAGCGCCTGCGCCTGCAGCGCGGCCGGGTCGACCGCCTGCCCCTGCAGCACGCCGGGCAGCTGCAGCAGGTCTGCGAACTGCACCTGCAGCTGCGGGAAGCGCGCGCCGAGCCGTTGCGCGAGCACCGCCAGCTGTTCGACCAGCGGCTCGTTCACCGCCAGCGACTGCGCGGCGTCGGGCGCGCGCAGGCGCAGCATCAGGTCCAGCTTGCCGCGGCTGACGCGGGCGGCCAGGCGCTCGCGCAACTGCGGCTCCAGCGCGCGCAGCTCTTCCGGCAGGCGCACGCCCACTTCCAGGAAACGGTGGTTGACCGAGCGCAGTTCGCAGCCCAGCGTGCCCCAGGGAGTGATGCGCTCGGCGCCGGCGAAGGCGGTCATGCTGCGGATCATGTGCTGTTCCGGTGCGTGCAAAGCGCGAATGGTAACCTAGCGCCTCTCAGCTCCCACGGCCCGGCCCGCTGCCGCGCCCGGCCCTCACGACACCTCCGGATCGATCCCCATGTCCTTTTCCCGTCCCAGTGGCCGCACGGCCGATCAACTGCGCCCGGTGCGCATCGAACGCGCCTTCACCCGTCACGCCGAAGGCTCGGTGCTGGTCAGCTTCGGCGACACCCGCGTGCTGTGCACCGCCAGCGTGGAGAACCGGGTCCCGGGCTTCCTGCGCGGCAAGGGCGAAGGCTGGGTCACCGCCGAATACGGCATGCTGCCGCGCGCCACCCATTCGCGTTCCGACCGCGAGGCCGCGCGCGGCAAGCAGGGCGGGCGCACGCTGGAAATCCAGCGCCTGATCGGGCGCGCGCTGCGCGCCTGCGTGGACCGCAATGCACTGGGCGAGCGCACCATCACGCTGGACTGCGACGTGCTGCAGGCCGACGGCGGCACCCGCACCGCGGCCATCACCGGCGCCTACGTGGCGCTGATGGACGCGGTGAACTGGCTGCAGAAGCGCGGCGACCTGAAGAAGCCGGTGGTGCTCGGCGCGGTCGCCGCGGTCTCGGTCGGCGTCTACCGCGGCACGCCGGTGCTGGATCTGGACTACGCCGAGGACAGCGACTGCGACACCGACATGAACGTGGTGATGAACGACGGTGGCGGCTTCATCGAAATCCAGGGCACCGCCGAAGGCCACGCGTTCCGCCGCGACGAACTGGATGCGCTGCTGGCATTGGCCGAAACCGGCATCGGCCAACTGCTTGCCGCCCAGCGCGAGGCGCTGGCGCGGTGAAGCGGCGGATCGCGCTGACCACGCTGGTCGTGGCCGACTACGACGCGGCGATCGCCTGGTACACCGGCAAGCTCGGTTTCGCCCTGCTGCAGGACGTGGCGCTCGGCGACGGTAAGCGCTGGGTGGTGGTCGGCCCGGGCGGCAGCGACGATGCCGCGCTGCTGCTGGCCGAACCCGGCGACGACGCGCAGCGCGCGCGGATCGGCGACCAGACCGGCGGGCGCGTGGACCACTTCCTGTACACCGACGATTTCGCCCGCGACCACGCCGCGATGCTGGCGCAGGGCGTGGAGTTCCTCGAATCCCCGCGCGCGGAACCCTATGGCACGGTCGCGGTGTTCCGCGACCTGTACGGCACCAAGTGGGACCTGCTGGAACCCAAGCAATGAAGACCCTGGTCCTGGCCAGCAGCAATGCCGGCAAGCTCGAAGAACTGCATGCGCTGCTCGACGGCGCCGGCATCGACCTGGTCGCGCAGTCCACGCTCGGCGTGCGCGATGCCGACGAGACCGGCCTGACCTTCGTCGAGAACGCGCTGCTGAAGGCGCGCCACGCGGCCCAGGTCACCGGCCTGCCAGCGCTGGCCGACGACTCGGGCATCTGCGTGGACGCGCTGCGCGGCGCGCCCGGGCTGTACTCGGCGCGCTATGCCGGCGAACACGGCAATGCCGCGGCCAACATCGACAAGCTGCTGCACGCACTGCGCGATGTCCCCGACGCGCAGCGCACCGCGCATTTCTATTGCGTGCTGGTGCTGCTGCGGCATGCCGAAGACCCGCAACCGCTGCTGGTGGAAGGCCGCTGGCGCGGGCGCATCCTGCATGCGCGCGCCGGCGACGGCGGCCATGGCTACGATCCGGTGTTCTTCGATCCGGACCACGGCCAGAGCGCGGCGCAGATGCCGCTGGCGCTGAAGAACCGGATCAGCCACCGCGGCCAGGCGCTGGCGCTGCTGAAGCAGCGGCTGGCGTCGCTGTAGCGGCCGCTGCGCTGGCGCAGCCGGTCGCTTTCAAGACGCAGTCCCCGCCACAGCGGCGCGCATACGCCGCCGCGCCAGCCCACCGCCCTACACTGCCCGCCTGATGCCGCCGCTGATCCCGCCCCCGCTGTCGCTGTACGTGCACCTGCCCTGGTGCGTGCGCAAATGCCCGTACTGCGATTTCAACTCGCATGCGGCCAAGGGCGCGCTGCCGTTCGACGACTACGTGGACGCGCTGATCCGCGATCTGGACCAGGACCTGCCGCTGGTCTGGGGCCGCACCGTACAGACCGTGTTCTTCGGCGGCGGCACCCCCAGCCTGTTTCCGGCCGAGGCGATCGACCGTTTTCTGCAGGCGGCCAGCGCGCGCCTGCGCTTCGCGCCGAACCTGGAAATCACCCTGGAGACCAACCCGGGCACCGCCGAGCACGGGCGCTTCGACCGCTACCTGGCGGCCGGGGTCAACCGGCTCAGCTTCGGCATCCAGAGCTTCGACGACGCCGCGCTGCAGCGCCTGGGCCGGATCCACGACAGCGCCGATGCCGAGCGCGCGGTGAAGCTGGCGCAGGACGCCGGCTACGCCAACTTCAATCTGGACCTGATGTACGCGCTGCCGCAGCAGACCCTGGCCGGGGCGGAGAGCGACATCGCGCGCGCGCTGGCGCTGCAGCCCACCCACATCAGCCATTACCAGCTGACCCTGGAACCGAACACGGTATTCGCCGCGCGCCCGCCGCAGGGCATTCCCGAGGACGACGACGCCTGGGACATGCAGGAGCACTGCCAGGCGCTGCTGGCCGCGGCCGGCTACGCCCAGTACGAAGTCAGCGCCTACGCCCGCGACGGCTACCAGTGCGCGCACAACCTCAACTACTGGAAGTTCGGCGACTACCTGGGCATCGGCGCCGGCGCCCACGGCAAGATCAGCTCCGGCGCCGAGCAGAACATCCTGCGGCGCTGGAAGACCAAGCATCCGCAGGCGTTCCTGGCCGCCGCCGGCACCCCGGCGGCGATCGGCGGCGACGACTGGATCGGCGCCGAGCGGCGTCCGTTCGAATACATGCTCAATGCGCTGCGCCTGAACCAGGGGTTCGCGTTGCGCGACTTCGCCGTGCGCACCGGCCTGGAACCGGAGACGATCGCTCCGGCGCTGGCCCAGGCACAGGCGCGGGGCTGGCTGCATGTGGAATCCGGGCATGCGCTGCCGACCGAACTGGGACGGCGCTTCACCAACGACGTGGTCGCCCTGTTCATGCTCTGAAATGCTGCGCCAGGCCGCCGCCAACATGGTTGCGCCGCCAGAAACGTGTTACATACCGGACCCCGGAAATCAAACGGCGATCACAGGATGTCATTGTCTGCCATTCCGTCGGCAAGCCCGGCGACGCTCGCCAGCGCCGCCCTGCCCACGCGCGTGCGCGACATCCTGGAGGCGCTGACCGGCCTGGTGTGGCAGACGCTGGAAGCGCCGTTGCAGTCGACCCTGAGCGAGCTGGAACGCGAGCTTTTCGACCAGGCCGAACGCGCGCGCAACAGCCAGCTGCAGGAGGACATCTACCAGGAACTGCAGGGCCTGCGGGCGCGCCGCGAGCGCTTCGCGCCGTTCTACAAAGCGCAACTGGAAGCGGCCCTGGCCACACTGCGGCTGCCGCTCGCCCCGGTCGGCCTGCTGCGCCAGGACAAGGCCAGCGCGGCGATGCAGATGCTGACCCTGGTCGCCGACGTGGACATCGACCGCGACATCGTCCTGCACGACATCGCCCGGCGCGAGGCGGCGCGGGCCAGCACCCCGCTGCAACTGCTCGGCCAGCGTTTCGGTGTACTCGCCGCGCGGCCGGCGTTCGAAGCCGAGCACACGCCGCTGGGGCCGCACCTGCTGTGCCGGATCCTGCGCGAGGCCGGCGAGGAACTGCGCCTGGGGCTGGACGCGCAGCTGACCCTGTACCGCGCCTTCGAGCGCCAGGCGCTGGTCCGCTACGGCGAGATGGTGGAACGCGCCAACGTGCTGCTGGCGCACGCCGGCGTGCTGCCCGGCCTGGTCTACCTGCCCTACGTGGCGCGGCCGACGAGCGCGCCCGCCGCGGCCGCCGGCAACCGCGCCGCGCCCCGCCCGTCCTCCGCCACGCGCCCGGCTACCGGTTGGTCCGGACAGGCGGCGCCCGGCGGCTGGTCCGGCCCGGGCCCCGGTGCCGCCGGCGGCGAAGCGGCCCCGCCCAGCGCAGCGCCCCCGCTGCCGCCGCCGACCGCGGCCAATGCCGCGACGGCGGCAAGCGCCGCGCCGGCCACGCCCGACAACGCACCGACCGACTTGGCCACGCTGCGCCAGCTGCTCGCTGCCGCACGCGACCGTGCGATGGTGCCGGCCACCCAGACGGCGCCGGCCGGGACCGCGGGTGCGATGCCCGCAGGCGCCGTCCCCGCTGCCGCAGCGACAGCGATGCCTGCGTCATCCGGCAACGTCCCGATGCCGGCCCCGCGCGCCGCCGCAAGTGGCGCGGCGAGCGCCTCCGTCCAGGCCAGCGCCTCCGCCGTGCCCACCGCATCGCTGCTGCAGGCCTTGGGCGAACTGCAGGCGCAACCGCCGGCGCACAGCACCCTGGCCGGCCTGCGCGGGCGCCGCCAGGTGCGCGACGTGCAGGCGGCGCTGCTGGCCACGCTGCGCAGCGAACATGGCCCGCAGGCGGCGCTGGCGCCGCAGGATGCCGACACCTTCGACCTGCTCGGCCTGCTGTACGCGGAAATCGAACGCGAAGTGCGCAGCGATGCGCCGGCCGCCGCTCTGCTGGAGCGCCTGCAGGTGCCGCTGGTGCGCGCCGCGCTGCAGGACAGCGCGTTCTTCGTGCGCAGCCAGCACCCGGCGCGCGAGCTGCTCAATGCGGTCGCCGAGTCCGGCGCCACCTGGCTCAGCGAAGAGGACACCGATCCGCAGTTGCTGCTGAAGTTGAACCAGACCGTCGACCGGGTGGTCGAGGAATACGAGGGCGACGAGCAGGTCTTCGAGCAGGCCCACCAGGACATCCTGGCGCAGTACCGCGCGTTGGCGCACAAGGCCGAGATCGCCGAGCGCCGGCATATCGAGGCCGCACGCGGCAAGGAGCGGCTGGAGGTGGCCAAGGAATTGGCCAGCGCCACGCTGGAAGCGCTGTGCCGGACCTGGGAGCCGCCCAAGTTCGTGCAGGCGCTGCTGAACCAGGCCTGGTCCGATGTGCTGACCCTGACCCTGCTGCGCCAGGGCGAAGACTCCGATGCATGGCGCGAGCGCAAGCAGCTGAGCCAGTGCATCGCCGAGGTCACCTGCCGCGCCAGCGGCGGCGACCCCGATCCGGACCTGGCCGGCGAAGTGCGCAACGCCCTGCTGCAGGTCGGCTACCACCAGGACGAAGCCGAGGCGATCGCGCGGCGCCTGTCCACCCCCGGCGGCGGCGACACGCTGACCTCGCGCACCGAACTCAGCGCCAAATTGAAGGCGCGCACCCGCCTCGGCGATCAGGGCGAGGATGGCGAGCGGCCGCTGCTGGCGCCGCGCAACGAAGCCGAGCAAGCGGCCTATGCGCGGCTGCGCAGCCTGCCGTTCGGCACCTGGTTCGAATTCGTGACCAACCAGCAGGGCGACCTGAAACGGCAGCGCCTGTCCTGGTACAGCCCGATCACCGACCGCGCCCTGTTCGTCAACCAGCGCGGACACAAGACCGCCGAGTACTCGCTGGATGCGCTGTCGCGGCTGCTGGCGCAGAGCCAGGCACGGATCGTCACCGAGGACCGCGCGCGCCTCATCGACCGCGCCTGGCACGCCACCGTGCGCGCCTTGCGCACTCTCGCCGGCGCGCCGGTCCCCGCCGACACCCTGGAGGACGCATGATCGCCGAAGCCCGCCGTTCGCCGCGCCGCCAGGTCCCGGACATGGTGCCGGTGCTGGACATGATGGAAGACGCCGTGGTCGGCCGGCTCGGCAACCTCTCCGAGAGCGGCATGCTGTTGCTGGCCTCGGTGCCGCTGCACGAGGACGCGCTGTACCAGTTGCGCTTCGCGCTGCCGCAACTCGGCCGCGAGGCGCAGATCGACGTCGGCGTGCACCTGTTGTGGAGCGAACGCGCGCAGGCGCCGGGCCAGGCCTGGGCCGGCTTCCGCTTCCTGACCATCTCGCCGGCGCATCGCGAGCTGCTGCGGCAATGGATCAACGCCGGCCCGGCCGGGTAGCGCGCCGGCAGCATCGCCGGCGCCCCCTGTAGGAGCGGCTTCAGCCGCGACAGACACTCTCGATGGAGTCTGTCGCGGCTGAAGCCGCTCCTACAGTTTCATCGCCTGCACAAGATGGAAAAAGATCCGTCGGGCTTGGCAACGCCTACCGCTTCCCGGCTACGCCTACACATAGCCGCATGCCATGCGCAGGCACGCGGTGCGTCAACGCGCGCGTGCCGTTTGCGGCAAACTTGGCGCCTGCCTTTCCGCATCGCCGACCGAGCCGCCGCCATGATCCAGCAAGACCCCAGCGCCCTGTACGCCGACCACCTGCGCACGCTGGCGCAACGCGCCGACACGGCGCTGGCGCGCGGCGGCTTCGACCATCTGCTCGTGCCCAGCGGCAGCCTGCACTACCAGCTGTTCGACGATCGCGACTATCCGTACGCGGTGAACCCGCAGTTCAAGGCCTGGCTGCCGCTGACCAGGGTGCCGAACAGCTGGCTGGTCTACACCCCGGGGCGCCGCCCGCAGCTGATCTTCCACCAGCCGCGCGACTACTGGCACGTGGTGCCGGCCGCACCGAACGGCTGGTGGGTCGAGCATTGCGACATCCACGTCATCCGCAGCCCGGAAGAGGCGCTGGCGCTGCTGCCGGGACCGGCCGCGCGCTGCGCGATCCTCGGCGAAGCGCAGAGCGCGCTGGGCGACTACGTGCCGAACAATCCCGAAGCGGTGGTGCAGTACCTGGAGTACCACCGCGCCTACAAGACCGCCTACGAACTGGTGCTCATGCGCCAGGCGCAGCACCTGGCGGTACGCGGCCACCGCGCCGCCGAAGCCGCGTTCCGCGACGGCCGCAGCGAGTTCGAGATCCACATGGCGTATTGCAGCGCGGTGGGCCAGGACGCCAACGAGCTGCCGTACGGGAACATCGTGGCGCTGAACGAACACGGCGCGGTGTTGCACTACACCGAACTGGAGCGGCAGGCGCCGGCGCAGAGGCGCAGCTTCCTGATCGATGCCGGCGCCTCCGCGCACGGCTACGCCAGCGACATCACCCGCAGCTACGCCGCCGACACCGGCAGCGAGTTCCAGGCACTGATCGACGCGGTCGACGCCGCGCAGATCCGCATGGGCCAGGATGTGCGTGCCGGCGTGGACTACAAGCAGCTGCACATCGACGCGCACCTGGCGCTGATGGGCGTGCTCAAGGACTTCGGCGTGATCACCGTGTCGCCGGAAGCCGCGCTGGCCACTGGCGTCAGCGCCGCGTTCTTCCCGCACGGCCTCGGCCATCCGATCGGCCTGCAGGTGCACGACGTGGCCGGCTTCGCCGCCAGCGACCGCGGCGGCCGCATCGAACGCCCCGCCGGTCATCCCTACCTGCGCATGACCCGCGTGCTGGAACCAGGCATGGTGGTGACGATCGAACCGGGCGTGTACTTCATCGACATGCTGCTGGACGAGGTCAAGCAGAACGGCCATGCCGCCAGCGTGGACTGGAACCGGATCGAGCAGTTCAAGCCCTACGGCGGCATCCGCATCGAAGATGAGGTGGCCTGCACCGACGGCGAACCGGAGAACCTGACGCGGCCGGCGTTCGCTTTGGCGGCCTGACGGCCGCCGGGAATGGGGAATCGAGAATGGGGAATCGCAAAAGCAAAGG
The DNA here is from genome assembly GCF_014236855.1 of Xanthomonas sp. SI. Lineage (NCBI taxonomy): Bacteria > Pseudomonadati > Pseudomonadota > Gammaproteobacteria > Lysobacterales > Lysobacteraceae > Xanthomonas > Xanthomonas sp. SI. The sequence goes on along the minus strand of NZ_CP051261.1, from coordinate 1,090,059 downwards.
CTTAAAAGCGATCACCTGAGGTTTCCGCTTGCGGACGTCCACGTCACGCGCGACCTGCCGCTTTACCCATTCCCGATTCCCGTTTCCCAGCCATCAAGGCCTCGATCTCCTCGGCGCTGCGCGCCAGCGCGGCGGTCAGCACGCGGTGGCCGTCGTCGGTGATCAGCACGTCGTCTTCGGTGCGGATGCCGATGCCGCGCCAGCGCGGCTCCACCTGTTTGTCGTCGGCGGCGATGTACAGCCCCGGTTCGATGGTGAAGACCATGCCCGGCTCGAGCAGGCGCGAGGCGCCGGCCAGCTTGTAGTCGCCGACGTCGTGCACGTCCAGGCCGAGCCAGTGCCCGGTCTTGTGCCGGTAGAAACGCCGGTAGTCGCCATCGGCCAGGTTCTGCTCCAGCGTGCCCTTGAGCAGGCCCAGCCGCAGCAGGCCTTCGGTGAGGGTCTGCACCGCCGCCAGGTGCCCGGCCTCGTAGGCCACGCCCGGCCGCGCCTGCGCCAGCGCCGCCGCATGCGCGGCGCCGACCAGCTCGTGCAGCGCGCGCTGCTCGGCGCTGAAGCGGCCGCTGACCGGGAAGGTGCGGGTGATGTCGGCGGCGTAGCCGCGGTACTCGGCGCCGGCGTCGACCAGCACCAGGTCGCCGTCGCGCAGGCGCGCGGCGTTGGCGCGGTAATGCAGCACGCAGGCGTTGGCGCCGCTGCCGACGATGCTGCCGTAGGCGGGCCAGGCGTCGCCGGCGCGGAACTCGCGTTCGATCTCGGCTTGCAACTGGTATTCGTGGATGCCCGGCCGCGCCAGCCGCATCGCCGCACGATGCGCGGCCACGCTGAGGTCGGCGGCGACCTGCATCAGCGCGATCTCGTCGCGCGACTTGAACAGGCGCTGCTCGTGCAGCAGGTGGCCCAGCTCCAGGAACTCGTGCGGCGGCTGCGCGCCATGCCGCACCTGCTCGCGCACCCGATTGACCCAGCCGATCAGCTTGAGGTCGAAATCGACATCCCGGCCGAAGTGGTAGTAGACCCGCGAGCGGCCTTCCAGCAGGCCCGGCAGGATCTCGTCGAGGTCCTCGATCGGATAGGCATCGTCCATGCCGTAGCGTTCCACCGCGCCGTCCTGGCCTTCGCGCGGGCCGTCCCAGGCCTCGCGCTCGGGATCGCGCTCGCGGCAGAACAGCAGCGCCTCGCCGTGCTTGCGCCCGGGCACCAGCACCAGCACCGCCTCCGGCTCGGGGAAACCGCACAGATACCAGAAGTCCGAATCCTGCCGGTACGGGTAATGGGTGTCGTGGCTGCGCACCCGCTCCGGTGCGCTCGGCAGCACCAGGATGGCGTGGTCGCCGGCCATGTCCATCAACTGTTTGCGCCGACGCGCGTATTCGCCCGCGCCGATGCCGGTGAGTCGTTTCATCACTCAGTTCAGGCGTTGCCGATGGCGCGGGCCGAGCACGCAGTCGCTGTGCAGCAGCAGCGCGGCCACGCGCACGAATTCCTCGATCTCGGCCAGCGCGTCCTCGTCCTCGTCGGCGCTGTCGAAATCGTCGGTGCTGGCCTGCGCCAGCCGCGCCAGATCCTGCAGCGATTCTTCGCCTTCTTCCGACAACGGCGGCTTGGCCCCGGCGGCCAGGCCGAAACCGCCGAGAAAGCCGCGGCACCAGTCGAACAGCGCATCGGCGCGCTCGGACAGCGGCGCGCCGGCATCGGCCAGGACCAGGTCGAAGGCGAAATCGCGGTCCTCCAACTGCGCGGCAGTGGCCTCGCGCAAGCGGTCCAGCACGTCGCCGCGGCGCGGCGTGGCGATGCCGGCATCGGCCAGCACCGCGGCCGGCCACGCCGCCAGGTCGGCGCCGCCGCCGGCCAGCCAGCCGCACAACGCGCCGTGGAGTTCGGCCGCCGACGCGGCCAGGCCCAGTTGCTGGCTGGCTTGGGTGACGTCGTCGGCGCTAGGAAGTTCGATCATGGACGCAAGGCCTGTTGTGCGCTCGCCACCGAGAGTCGGGGCCAGCGGCGGAGCGGGACTGCGCAGTGTAGCAATCCGCATGTGTCGCGCTGCTTGTTAAGGCTTCCGGCGGGCGCCTACACTCCACCACCCCCTTTCCTGACCGAAGCCCTCTTCCCGCCATGTCGATCGAGCACGTCGCTGCGGGAATTGCCGGTTATGCCGGAACGGACTGGCGCTGGGGCTGGGCCGCCGCAGCGGCGATCCTGGCGGTGGCCGCCGTGGTTTCCGCGCTGCAGGCGCTGCACTGGCGGCGGCGCATGCAGCAACAGCAGAAACGCCAGCAGCAGCTGCAGCAGCGCGACCGCCACCTGAAGCTGGCGCTGTGGGCCTCCGGCGAGCACTTCTGGGACTACGACCTGCAGCAACGCAAGCTGCGCCGCATGCGCGCCGACGAAGCGGCGCCGCACGCGCAGGAGATCACCATGGTGATCCGCGAGGACGATCCGCTGCGCATCCACCCCGACGACGTGCCGCAGGCCGAGCGCGCGCTGCGCGAACACCTGCAGGGCCTGACCCCGGTCTACGTGGCCGAGTACCGGGTGGACCTGGCCGGCGACGGCGTGTGGCTGTGGGCGCGGGTGCGCGGCCGCGTGGTCGACTACGACGCCGCCGGCAAACCGCGCCGGCTCGCCGGCACCGCGCGCGACATCACCTCGCACCGCCAGGCCGACCTGGAACGGCGCATCGCCAGCGAAGTGCTGCGCAGCATGAGCGAGGCGGTCGCGGTGCTGGACGAAGACCTGCGCTTCATCTCGGTCAATCCGGCCTTCACCCGCATCACCGGCTACAGCGAACGCGAGGTGCTGGGCCAGCCGATGACCCTGCTCGACCATGCGCCCGACGTGCCCGCCGCGCCATCGCTCGAGCACGGCCGCTCCTGGCGCGGCGATGCCTGGAAGCGGCGCAAGGACGGCCTGGAAATCCTCTGCCACGTGCGCCGCAACACGGTCGGCGACGCCGACGGCCGGCACAGCTTCCACGTGGTGGTGCTGGAAGACATCACCGACCAGAAGCGCGCCGAGCAGGAACTGCGCTACCTGGCCAACTACGACACGCTGACCAGCCTGCCCAACCGCGCGCTGCTGTCCGAGCGGCTGGCGCGCTCGATCGTGCGTGCGCGGCGCCAGGGCAGTTCGGTGGCGGTGCTGTTCCTGGACCTGGACCGGTTCAAGGACATCAACGATTCGCTCGGCCATGCGGTCGGCGACCGGGTGCTGCGCGCGGTCGCCGAACGCCTGCAGCAGGCGGTGGGCCCGCAGCACACGGTCGCGCGCCTGGCCGGCGACGAATTCACCGTGGTGGTGGAGGACATCGCCGACCAGGCCGAGGCCGAAGCCGTCGCCACGCGCGTGCTGGCCGCGTTCGATGCGCCGCTGCAACTGGAGGACCGCCGCGAAGTGGCGATCTCCTCGTCGATCGGCATCTCGCTGTTCCCGCAGCACGCGTTGCTGCCCAGCGAACTGCTCAAGCACGCCGACACCGCGATGTACCAGGCCAAGGCGGCCGGGCGCCGCAACGTGCAGGTCTATTCGGCGCGCATGGACGAGGCCACCCGCCACCGCGCCACGCTGGCCAGCAGCCTGCGCAAGATCCCGTTCGACCAGGAGCTGAAGCTGGTCTACCAGCCGCGCTATTCGCTGCGCGAGCAGCGCGTGGTCGGCGTGGAAGCGCTGCTGCGCTGGCACAGCGCCGATTTCGGCACGGTCTCGCCGAGCCAGTTCATTCCCCTGGCCGAGGAAACCGGCCTGATCCTGGAGATCGGCGAATGGGTGCTGCGCCAGGCCTGCAGCACGCTGCGCGACTGGCGCCAGCTGGGCCTGACCGACTTGTGCATGTCGGTCAACGTGTCGGCGATCCAGCTCGAGCGCGGCGACCTGCCGGCGTTGATGGCGCGGATCCTGGCCGAGACCGGGGTCCCGGCCGCCAACGTCGAGCTGGAACTCACCGAAAGCGTGGTGATGTCGCAGGTCGGCAAGAACGCCGCCACCCTGCATGCCTGCCGCGCCCTGGGCCTGGCCCTGGCGATCGACGACTTCGGCACCGGCTATTCGTCGCTGGCCTACCTGAAGCGCTTGCCGATCAACACCTTGAAGATCGACCAGGAATTCATCGGCGACCTGACCCGCGATCCGGACGACGAGGCGATCACCAGCACCATCATCGCGATGGGCCACTCGCTGACCCTGAAAGTGGTCGCCGAAGGCGTGGAGCTGCCCGGCCAGCTGGCGTTCCTGCGCCAGCACGGCTGCGACGAGATCCAGGGCCATCTGGTCGCGCCGGCACTGGAACCGGACGCCTGCCTGCAGTTGCTGCGGCAGCCGCTGCTGCTGCCCGCCTGAGCGGCGGCCGTCGCGCCCTCCGCCGGCGTCTTGACCGCCGCTCGGGCGCATGCCTATCGTGGGCGCCATGGACAGCCCCGACGCCCTCGCCCAGCTTCGCACCCTCGCCACACGCGTGGAGACGCTGGTCGAGCGTTGCCAGCGCCTCACCGACGAGAACCGCAGCCTGCGCCAGCAGCAGGAGCAGTTGATCGGCGAGCGCTCGCAGTTGCTGACCAAGAACGAACAGGCGCGCTCGCGGGTCGAGGCGATGATCACCCGGCTCAAGTCGCTGGAGCAGCACACGTGAGCGAACCGGTCAGCGTCCGCATCCTGGACCGCGAATACACCGTCGGCGTCGAGGCCGAAGAACGCGACAGCCTGCTCGCCGCCGCGCGCCTGCTCGACGCGAAGATGCGCGAGGTGCGCGGCAGCAACCGCATGGCCGCGGTGGACCGGGTCGCGGTGCTGGCCGCCCTGAACCTGGCGCACGAACTGCAGCAACTGCGCGACGAGCAGGCGCGGCGCGATCATGAGATGACGCGCACGCTCGCCGATCTCAATCGCCGGCTCGACGGCGTGGTCGATACGGCGCGTTGATACCCGCCTCGCATTTCGATCATCAACGTGAATTGCGCCGTACCGCGCGACCGACGAACGGACTAGCCAAGCGCGGCGACGGCGCTATACTTCGTTTGCGTTCTCTGCTGTAAACGACAGCGTGTGCAAACATTCGCCTTGTCCCTTAATTACGACCACGGGATGGCGACGGAATCGGGTGTGCAGGTCCGCCTTGTAGCGGGAAGCCCGATGGTTCCCCAGCTATCCCACTTGAACCCCGGGTTCAAGGTCGTTTCGCACGCATCGTCTACGGCGGAGAATGCAATATCCCGGAAACGGCGCCGCAAGGCGCCGTTTCCTTTTGCGCGTCCGCGTCCGCGTGCGCCGCGCCCGACGACGCATCGCATCGGCGCCGCCGCTGGCCTCCCTGCAGCGCACGCAACTGCGCACCGACCAGCCGCCGGCGCAAGCCTGGGATACTGTCGCGCCCTTCCAGGAGACGCCGCATGCCCTCGTTCGCCCAGATCATCGACCGCTTCGACCCGAACGCCGGGTTCGACGTGCCTGCCAGCTGGTTGCAGGGACGCACCGCCTTCGGTGGCCTGTCCGCGGCGCTGGCGCTGCAGACCGCGCAGCGCGCCGCGCCGTCCGCGCTGCCGCCGCTGAAGTCGGCGCATATCTGGTTCGTCGGCCCCACCGACGCCACCTTGCGTTTCCAAGCGCAGCTGCTGCGCCAGGGCAAGTCCGCCACCTCGATCGCGGTCGATTGCCTGGCCGGCACGCAGCTCGCGCTGCGCGCGGCGCTGCTATTCGCGCAGCCGCGCCCCAGCCGCATCGCCCACGACTTCATGCCTGCGCGGCCCGCGGTGTGCGGACCCGACGCCGCAGCGCCGATCGCCGCCAGTGCGATTACTCCGGCGTTCGTCGGCAACTTCGAGATGCGCCTGGCCGGTGGCGCCCTGCCGGTGTCCGGCGCCGCCAGCCCGGAACTGATGGTCTGGGTGCGCCATCTTGATAGCGCGGGCGTGGATCCGAGCCTGGCCCTGGTCGCGCTCGGCGACAGCCTGCCGCCGGCGGCGATGGCCTGCTTCACCGAACCGGCGCCGGTCAGCTCGATGACCTGGACCCTGGATTTCCCGCAGCCGGCCGCGGCTGGCGACTGGTTCCTGCTGCGCTCGGCCAGCCAGCACGCCGCCGACGGCTACTCGCTGCAGGACATGCAGATCTGGAACGAAGCCGGGCAACTGGTGCTGTCGGGCCGGCAGACGGTGGCGATCTACGCGTGACGCCGCGTCGGCGGCAACGCCCTAGCCAGTCCACGCGCCGGCACCGACAATAGCGCCGTCCCTTCCCGCACCTGCCCGATGACTCCCGACGACCGCGACCTCCTGCGCCAGCAACTGCGCGCGCGCCGCCGCGCGCTCCCCGCAGCCACGCGCCTGGCCGCCGCCGACGCGCTGGCGCAGCGCTTGCTGGACCTGCCGTTCGCGCCGCAGCACGGCCACGTCGCCGGCTATTGGGCGATGGACGGGGAGATCGCGCTGCACCGCTGGCAATTGAGCCTGCCGGCCAGCGTGCAGTACTGCCTGCCGGTGCTCAGCGGCAAGACCCTGCGTTTCGCGCCGTGGCGCCCGGGGCAGCCGCTGACCGCCAACCGCTACGGCATTCCCGAACCCGACGTCGCCGCCGAGGCGACGCTGGCGCCGGAGCAGATGGCGCTGGTGGTGGCGCCGCTGGTCGGCTTCGACGCCGGCGGCGGACGCCTGGGCATGGGGGGCGGCTGGTATGATCGCAGCTTCGCATTTCGCCAGCGGCAAGCGCCTCCGCCCTGGCTGGTCGGCGCCGCGTTCGCTGTGCAGCAGGTCGACGCGCTGCCCATCGCCGCCCGGGACGTGGCGCTGGATGCGGTCTGCACCGACTCCCTCACCCTCCTGACCGCGACCGATCTCCCCGCATGACCGCACGCAAGCGCTACTGGCTGATGAAGTCCGAACCGGACGCCTTCTCGATCGACGACCTGCAGCGGGTCGGCAGCGAACCCTGGAACGGGGTGCGCAACTACCAGGCGCGCAACTTCATGCGCGACGGCATGAAGCTCGGCGACGGCATCCTGTTCTATCACTCCAACTGCAAGGTGCCCGGCATCGTCGGCACGGCCACGGTGGCCAGCGCAGCGTATCCGGACGTGACCCAGTTCGACCCCACCTCCGACTATCACGACCCCAAGGCCACCCGCGAACAGCCGCGCTGGTATCTGGTGGACGTCGCCTTCGAGCGCAAGCTCGCGCGCACCATCGCGCTGGACGAGATCAAGCAGCACGCCGACGCGCTCGGCGAAGGCTTCCCGCTGACCGCGCGCGGCAACCGCCTGTCGGTGTTCCCGGTCAGCGCCGCGCAGTGGAAGCTGCTGTTGGCGCTCGAGTAGCCGGGGATTTGGGATTGGGCATTGGGGATTCGTCTCCTGCCCTGCCCGCCCTGTTTTTCACGAATCTCCAATCCCGAATCCCTAATCCCGAGCCCTTACCAATGTCCGAAAGCAAGCGCCTGGCCGCCGAAAAAGCCATCGAATACGTCGAAGACGGCATGATCGTCGGCGTCGGCACCGGCTCCACCGTGGCCTACTTCATCGATGCGCTGGGCCGCATCGGCCATCGCATCAAGGGTGCGGTGTCCAGCTCCGAGCAGAGCACTGCGCGCCTGCGCCAGCACGGCATCGAGGTGCTGGAGCTGAACCACACCGGCAACCTGTCGCTGTACGTGGACGGCGCCGACGAGTGCGATGCGAACCGCTGCCTGATCAAGGGCGGCGGCGCGGCGCTGACCCGCGAGAAGATCATCGCCGAGGCCAGCGAGCGCTTCGTCTGCATCATCGACCCGAGCAAGCAGGTGCGGACGCTGGGTGCGTTCCCGCTGCCGATCGAGGTGATCCCGATGGCGCGCAGCCTGGTCGCGCGCGAGATCCTGGCGCGCACCGGCGGCCAGCCGGTGTGGCGCGACGGCGTGGTCACCGACAACGGCAACGTGGTGCTCGACGTACACAACCTCGGCATCACCGATCCGGTGGCGCTGGAGCGCGAACTGAACCAGATCCCCGGCGTGGTCTGCGTCGGCCTGTTCGCGCGCCGCCCGGCCGACGTGGTGATCGTCGGTGGCGAGCCGCCGCGCGTCCTGTAGGACGCGCGGGGATTCGGGATTCGGGATTCGGGATTAGGGATTGGGGATTGGGGATTGGGGATTCGCAAAAGCCGAAAGCACCTCCGGCCGCAGCTCCCCGCTCTTACGAATCCCCAATCCCCAATCCCGAATCCCGGCTCTATTGACTCGCCACCCACCATGCAACAAGGTGCGCGCTGATCCCACCTTCCCCGGCACCGCCATGTCCCTGTTCCGCGCCCTGTTCGTCCTCGTCCTGCTGACCCTCAGCGGCTGCGCCAGCGCCGGTGGCCATTGGGTGGAACTGGCCGGGCACCGCTATCAGGTCGAGCTGGCCCAGGACGATGCGACCCGCGCGCGCGGGCTGATGTTCCGCGACCAGATGGACGCCGACCACGGCATGCTGTTCATCCACGACCGCGAGGAACCGCAGGCGTACTGGATGAAGAACACCAAGATCGCGCTGGACATCCTGTACTTCGACACCCAGCGCAAGCTGGTGGCGCAGCAGCGCGACGTGCCGCCGTGCTCGGCCGGCAACGCCTGCCCGCCGTATCCCAGCAACGCCCCGGCGCGCTACGTGCTGGAACTCAATGCCGGCCAGGCCGCGCAACTCCAGCTGCAGGACGGCGCCGAACTGAGCTTCGACCCGGGCATCCCCAAGGCCCGCTGAGCCGCGCCGGCGTCGGGAAAAGCGCCGCCGCTGTGGCGCTGAACCCGACACCGCTGTCGGGAACCCCCGGACTTGATCGCGTCGCACTTTGCGGCCAGTCTTGGGCCATGGTCGACCGACTGACATTGCCGAGCTGGAACACCCTGGCCGCGCTGGACGACGATGCGCTGCCGCTGCTGGCCACCGCGCTGCTGATCGCCCGCGACGAGTATCCGGAACTGGATGCCGAGCACTACGACACGCTGGCGCAGAACCACGCCGAGCATCTGCGCCACGAAGTGGCGATGATCGAGCCGTGGCCGCTGAAGATGGCCGCGATCAACCGCCACCTGTTCGAAGAACTCGGCTACAGCGGCAACCACGACGAGTACTACGACCCGCGCAACAGCTACATGAACGAGGTGTTCGAGCGCCGCCTCGGCAATCCGATCTCGCTGGCGCTGGTGCAGATGGAAGTGGCGCGGCGGCTGGACATCCCGCTCGACGGCGTGTCCTTCCCCGGGCACTTCCTGGTGCGTCTGCCGGTGGACGACGGCCTGCTGGTGATGGACCCGTTCAACGGCGGCCGCCCGCTGGCGGTGGAAGAACTTCGCGAACGCGCGCGTCCGCACCTGGGCGGCGAGACCCCGGACGACCGCGCGCTGCTGCAGATCCTGGACCCGGCGCCGCACCGCGCGATCCTGACCCGGGTGCTGCGCAACCTGCACGGCGTCTACGCCGAACGCGACGAGTGGGACCGCGCCGCGCGCAGCGCCGACCGCGTACTCAAACTGATGCCCGACCAGCCCGAAGCCCTGCGCGACCGCGGCCTGGCCTACCTGCAGATGGACTATGTCCCCGGCGCGCGCCGCGACCTGGGCCGCTACCTGCAACTGAACCCGGAAGCCAACGACGTGCTGCCGATCCGCGAACGCCTGGTGGAACTGAGCGCGCGCGCGCAGCGGATGCATTGAGGGCCGGGATTGGGGATTTGGGATTGGGGATTCGCAAAGGCCGGTTCGGCGGTGGCTGCGGATTCGCCGCGTCCTGTGGGACGGTTCAACTCCGACCTGGTTTATCGGCATGCGCCGGAATTAAAGCCACTCCTACAGGCCGAAGCAATCGCCGGATAACCGCCGAGGCCGCTTTTGCGAATCCCCAATGCCGAATCCCAAATCCCGGCCTTCAATCAGTCCATCTCCACCATCTCGAAATCGTCCTTGGTCACGCCGCAGTCCGGGCAGGTCCAGGTGTCGGGCACGTCTTCCCAGCGGGTGCCGGGGGCGATGCCCTCTTCCGGCAGGCCGTCGATTTCCTTGTAGATGAAGCCGCAGACGACGCACATCCAGGCGCGGTAGGTGGTGGCAGTGGCATCGCTCATTGGATAATCGCGGGTCTACGGGCCGAACGGGAGGGCATTGTCCCACCCTCGCCTGCACACCGGAAGGCTCCTCCATGAATGCATCACCGCCGCCTCGCGGCGTCTACCTGATCACGCCCGACGAGGCCGACGGCGAACGCCTGCTGGCGCGCGTGGCGCCGCTGCTCGGCCACGGCCCGACCTGGCTGCAGTACCGCAACAAGCGCGCCGACGCGGCGCAGCGCCTGGCCCAGGCGACGGCGCTGCAGGCACTGTGCGCGCAGGCCGGGGTGCCGCTGATCGTCAACGACGATGTGGCCCTGGCGCAGGCGGTCGGCGCCGCCGGCGTGCACCTGGGCGAAGACGACGGCGACCTGGCCGCCGCGCGCGCTGCGCTCGGTGCCGGCGCCCTGATCGGCGCCTCGTGCTACGACGACCTCGCGCTGGCCCGCACCGCCGCCGCGGCCGGCGCCAGCTATGTTGCTTTCGGCGCGTTCTTCCCCACCCGCAGCAAAGTGACCACGCGCCGCGCCGACCCCGGCCTGCTGCGCGATGCCGCGGCGCTGGGATTGCCGCGGGTGGCGATCGGCGGGGTGAGCCCCGACAACGGCCGCGCCCTGGTCGCCGCCGGCGCCGACCTGCTGGCGGTGATCAGCGGCGTGTTCGACGCCGAGGATCCGCGCGCAGCCCTGGCTGCGTACCGCGCCTGCTTCGACTGAGCCGCGGCTGTTCCTTCTCCCATCGGGAGAAGGTGGCCCGCAGGGCCGGATGAGGGTACGGGCGCAGCCTCGTGCCCCAAACTCTGCGAGACGCTTCGCGCCGTACCCTCACCCCAACCCCTCTCCCGGTGGGAGAGGGGCTTTGACTCTTCCCTTCTCCCCTCGGGAGAAGGTGCCCCGCAGGGGCGGATGAGGGTACGGGCGAAGCCTCGTGCATCCAACTCGGCGAGGCGCTTCGCGCACGTACCCTCACCCCAACCCCTCTCCCGGGGGGAGAGGGGCTTTAGAACCATGCGCGCTCAGAAGTCGTAGCTCAGCGTCACCCGGGCCGAGCGCGGCGCCTGGTACGCCACCGCCTGGTTCCATAGCGGATTGACTTCGCCCGGATTCAATTCGGAGAACGGATAGACGTTGGTCACCGTCTGCCGGTTGGTGACGTTGAACACGTCCAGGCTCAGCGCCAGTTTGCCTTCGGCGAACTTCGGCTTGTAGGTCAGGCCCAGGTCGAGCTGCGCCACCCAGCTCAGGTTGCCGTGCGATCCCGGCGGCGACGCTTCGCCGGTGCCGGTGGCCGGGTTGTAGCAGAAGTGGTACGGGCCGCCGGTGATACTGGGATTGGCGTAGCCGGCCGGGTCGCGGTCGCCGGCGTCGTAGTTGCTGCCGTAGTAATAGCCCAGGCACGGCCGTGGCGCGCCGGAAATCAGGCTCAGGTTTGCGGACGTGCCCCACTCCTCGGTCAGCTGGTAGAAGCCGTACGCCTTCAGCTGATGGCGGCGGTCGTTGGACTGGTTGCCGTTGAAGTTCTCCATCAGCGCCGCGTGGTCCCAGCTCTGCGTGGTCGAGGTCGCCAGCTGCCCAGCGCGCCGCCGGTGCGCCACAGGTCCGAACGCAGCTGGCCTTCGGTGGTGCCGTAACTGTGCGACCACACGTAGCTCATCTTGGTGTACCAGCGGCCGTCGAACGGACGCTCCAGGTTGAATTCCAGCGCCGAATAACGGCGCTTGAATTCGGGGTAGCCGCCCTGCTCGCGGGTCACGGTCAACGCGTGCACCTGGCCGTCGGTCCCGACCACCCGGTAGGTATTGGTCTTGCCCGGATTGACCAGCGCCGCGCTGGCGTTCTTGGTCCAGTCGATGTCCACGCCCGCCGCGGCCGCCGCGGCCACCAGGCCCGCGTTGGAGTTGTCCAGGTTGGTGTCGTCGATGCCGTCGTTGAGCCGGCGGTGGGTGCCGCGCACGCCGAACACCCAGTCGTTCGGCAACACCGTGGTGAAGCCGAGAATGACCTCGTCCTGGTTCTCGCCCTTGATGTCCTCGACCACCGCGGTGCGCACGTCGGCGAGCCGGCCGAAGCGCGAATTGGCCGACACCGGCGGCGCCAGCTGGGTGGCCAGGATCGGCGTGCCGTCGGCGTTGATGCCGCTGTAGGTGTAGTAGGTGCTGGTGGACACCGCTGGGGTGAACAGGCCCGCCGGCGACAGCGGCAGGCCGAGGTAGTAGCGGCCGATGTTGCCGTACACCTTCAGGCTGGAATCGCCGTGGACGTCCCAGCTGAAGCCCAGCCGCGGCGCCCACTGGTTCTTCAGCTCGATGTAGGCCTGGCCGAACGGGGTGTAGTTGGTGAAGCTGTCGTTGCGCACGCCGAGCGAGAGCATCAATCTGTCGGTGGCCTGCCAATGGTCTTCGACGTAGTACGCGGTCTGCTTGGCGTCGTAGGAATACAGGTTGGTGTCGATGTCCTGGGTGACGTAGTAGCCGCCGCTGCCGTAGGTGGGATCGGCCAGGCCCGGGCTGGGCACGCCGATGCTGCCGTCCTCGGCCACCGAGCCGCTGACCTGGCCGCCGCTGTTGAGGCCGTACGGGTCCGGGGTGTAGCCGTAGGTCCAGGCATAGCCGGGGCCGGACTTGTACGAGCCGATGTTGATCGCCTCGCTCTTCTGGTTGTCGATGCCGAAATCGATGCTGTGCGCGCCGAGGCGCCAATTGAGATTCAGGCGCAGGTTGTCCTTCTTGTACTCGCGGTCCGGATCGGTGATCGAGACCACCGTCTGCGCATTGCCGATCGCGGTGCCGCCGGTATAGGCCGGATTCTGGTTGGCGACGCTGTTGAGGAACGGACCGTTGCCGGCGTCGTAGCCGATCGCGGTGAGCTTGTTGGGCAGGCTCTCCTTGCCGTACAGCGCGGTCAAGGTGAGGTTGTCGCCGAAATAGCCGGTGTACTTGCCCAGAAACAGGGTCGGGCCGAACTCGTTCTTGCCTTCGCGGCCCTTGTAGCTGCCGACCTCGCGGTTGACGTAGTCGTAGCCGTAGATGTTGCCGTTGGTGCGCGCCTTGTCCTGCGCGCCGGTGAATTCGAGCAGGTGGTTGTCGCTGATCTGCCAGTCGATCTTGGCGTAGGCGCGGGTCTGCTTGTAGTCGTAGCGGGTCCACGGCGAACCGGAGATGCCGCCGGAGGTGACGCGCGCATCGGCGACGCGGGTGCCGCTGGAATCGACCTGCTCCAGCGCCAGGAAGAAGAACAACCGGTCCTGCACCAGCGGGCCGCCGAGGTAGGCGCTGTAGGTGGTCTGATCGGCCTTGGTCTCGCTCAGCGGCATGTAGTTGCCGGCGGTGTACTTGGCGTTGTTCGGATCCCAGTACACGCTGTCCTTGCGGAAATACAGGTCGCTCTGCCGGGCGCTGAGGCTGTCCGGCTGCCAGATCACCGCCGCGCCGAAGTGCCAGTCGTTGCTGCCGCGCTTGCCGACCTGGCTGATCACGCCGCCGTTGGAACGGCCGTATTGCGCGCCGTAGCCGCCGGTGAAGATTTCCTGCTGGTCGATCGCGCCGTACGGCAGGGTCAGCCCGCCCAGGCTGCTGGCCGGATCGGTGGTGTTGAAGCCGTTGAGGTAATACGCGTTCTCGCTCGCCGCCGAGCCGCCGAAGCTGGCCAGCGAACCGCCGAGCGGGCCGTTGTCGTAGCCGCCGCTGTTGGCGACCACGCCCGGCGCCAGCAAGGCGATGGCCTCGGCGCTGCGGCCCAGCGGCAGCACCGCCAGTTGCTCGGCGGTGATCACGGTGCGGCTGTCGACGCTGGCCACGTCGATCCTGGCCACGTTGCCGGCCACCACGTTCACCGCATCCAGCGTCTGCGCTGGGCCGCCGAAGCCGACTTCGGTGCCGGCGCCGACCACCAGGCTGATGTTCTCGCGCGTCTCCACCACCTGGCCGTCGCGCTTGAGCGTGACCGTGTAGGTGCCCAGCGGCAGATTGCCCTGCGCGTAGCGGCCGCGTTCGTCCACCTTGACCTCGCGGCTGAAGCCGCTGGTGTTGGTGATCAGCACGCTGCTTTCGCCGGCGCCGGGCGGCACGCTGCCGACGATGCTGCCGGTGGTGGACTGCGCATAGCCATTGCCGGCGGCAAGCGCCAACGCGAGCGCCAAGGCGCTCTTGCGGATCGTACGGTGCATGCTCTCTCCCCGAAGATGAAGATCGTTGGCAACCCAACGAAAAATGCAGGTGCGACGCCAATGGCCGATGGCGCGCCCCGCGAACCCTGTGCAAACTCCGCCCATCGCACGGCCGCTCGCTGTCGGCGATCGGGCCGTGCGCCCCTGGACGTTTCGATACTAGGCAGCGGATCACACGACGGAGCCGGCCGTGGCGGGTAGGTGCGTGGCGGGCGGGTAGGTAGGCGTCCAGACGGCGGGCGACATGGCACGTGCAGGCGGCAGCCGCGACAATAGGCGGCATCGCTCCGCGCCCGGCCCATCGGCCCGGCCAGCTCGCCAAGGATTCCCACCCCATGAACCATGCCCGTTCGCACGCCCTCTTCGCCCAGGCGCAATCGCTGATCCCCGGCGGCGTCAACTCGCCGGTCCGCGCCTTCAAGTCGGTGGGCGGCGAACCGTTCTTCGTGCAGCGCGCCGACGGCCCCTACCTGTACGACGTGGACGGCAACCGCTACATCGACTATGTCGGCTCGTGGGGCCCGATGATCGCCGGGCACAACCACCCGGCGGTGCGCGAGGCGGTGCAGCGCGCGATCGGCGACGGCCTGTCGTTCGGCGCGCCGTGCCCGGCCGAGGTGACGATGGCCGAGACCATCACCCGCCTGGTGCCCTCGTGCGAGATGGTGCGCATGGTCAATTCCGGTACCGAGGCCACGCTGTCGGCGGTGCGCCTGGCGCGCGGCGCCACCGGGCGCAGCCGCATCGTCAAGTTCGAAGGCTGCTACCACGGCCACGGCGACTCGTTCCTGGTCAAGGCCGGCAGCGGCATGCTGACCCTGGGCGTGCCGACCTCGCCGGGCGTGCCGGCGGGCCTGAGCGAACTCACCGCCACCCTGAGCTACAACGACTTCGACGGCGCCACCGCGCTGTTCGACGAGATCGGCAGCGAGATCGCCGCGGTCATCATCGAGCCGGTGGTCGGCAACGCCAATTGCATTCCGCCGCGCGACGGCTATCTGCAGCATCTGCGCGCGCTGTGCACGCGGCACGGCGCGCTGCTGATCTTCGACGAGGTGATGACCGGCTTCCGCGTCGCCCTGGGCGGCGCCCAGGCACACTACGGCGTGGTGCCGGACCTGACCACCTTCGGCAAGATCATCGGCGGCGGCATGCCGGTCGGCGCCTACGGCGGCCGCGCCGAGCTGATGCGGCAGATCGCCCCGTCCGGGCCGATCTACCAAGCCGGCACGCTCAGCGGCAATCCGGTGGCGATGGCCGCCGGCCTGGCGATGCTGGAGCTGGTGCAGGCGCCGGGCTTCCACCAACGCCTGGATGCGGCGACCGCCGCGCTGTGCGCCGGGCTGGAGCAGGCCGCCGCCGCCGCCGGCGTGGCGGTCACCACCAACCGGGTCGGGGCGATGTTCGGACTGTTCTTCACCATACAGAAAGTCGAAACCTACGCCCAGGCCACCGCCTGCGACACCGCCGCGTTCAACCGCTTCTTCCACGCCATGCTGGAGCGCGGCGTGTTCCTGGCGCCGTCGGCGTACGAGGCCGGCTTCCTGTCCAGCGCGCACGACCAAGGCGTGCTGGAGGCCACGCTGGCCGCGGCGCGCGAGGCATTCGGCGTGGTCGCCGCCGGCTGAACGAAAACTGAGCAGCCGGTCGCGACTTTGCTTTTGTCGCGGCCGTGTCATAAGTTCAACGTTCACGGCCAACGGACGGCATCAGGGCGGGGGCCCGTGGAATCGGCGCCGCACCCGAGCTTTCCGCGATCTGCGCGGCAAGCCGGCACGCGG
Source organism: Xanthomonas sp. SI (assembly GCF_014236855.1). Taxonomy (NCBI): domain Bacteria; kingdom Pseudomonadati; phylum Pseudomonadota; class Gammaproteobacteria; order Lysobacterales; family Lysobacteraceae; genus Xanthomonas; species Xanthomonas sp. SI. Next base: position 1,074,071 of record NZ_CP051261.1, on the reverse strand, counting down.
CCGACTCCGTACCGTCACCCGAACCGCCAGAGGGCGCGAGGGCGACTGCTGCAGACACTCATGGCGACATGCTCAAGCCTGTCACGCTGTTGAATCCGCGTTTTCCTGCGGCCGCGCACGACAGTCCCGCCATGCCCGACTGGGTGCTGGCCGACAAACTGGCGCCGCCGCGCTCGCGCGTGGCCGCGGTGCCGCGCGAGGCCTTGCTGCAGCACCTGGACCGCGCCGCCGAGCTGCCGCTGACCATGTTGCTGGCGCCGCCCGGCTTCGGCAAGACCACCTTGCTCGGGCAATGGCACCAGCGCCTGCGCGAGCGCGGCGAGGCCGCGGTGGCGTGGCTGTCGCTGGACGAGGACGATGCCGATCCAGGGCGTTTCCTCGCCTACCTGGCGCTGGCCGCGCGCGGTGCCGGGATCGACCTCGGCGCGTCCTTGCAGGCCGCGCTGCAGCAGCAGGGCCAGGACCTGGAGGTGGCATGCACCCTGCCGGTGCTGATCCGCGCGATCCGTGCCGCGCCGCGGCGCCTGCTGGTGATCCTCGACGACTACGACCGCGGCCACGCCAGCGCGCTCGACGAGGTGGTGACGCGGCTGGTCGAACACGCCGGCGGCCAATTGCACCTGCTGCTGGCGACCCGGCGCGCGCCGGCGCTGCCATTGGCGCGCTGGGCGCTGCAAGGCCAGCTGGAACGCATCGGCGCCCGCGAACTGGCGCTAGACGACGCCGAGACGCTGGCGCTGCTGGGACCGCAGGTGCCGGCGGCGATGGCCCGCCAACTGCGCCGGCAGACCGAGGGCTGGGCGGTCGCGCTGCAACTGGCCGGACTGTGGCTGGGCGGCGACGAACGCCGCCGCGACGACCTCGGCCGGTTCTCCGGACGCACCGCCGAGCTGGCGGCGTATCTGGCCGAACAGGTGCTCAACGACCTGGATCCAGCCTTGCGCGCATTGCTGCTGCAGCTCTCGCCGCTGGAACGGTTCAACGCCGCGCTCGCCGATGCGGTGCGCGAGCGCGACGACAGCGGCCGCCTGCTGGAGCGGCTGGCGCACTTCCAGGGCCTGCTGGTGGCGCTGGACGGCGAGCACGAATGGTTCCGCTTCCATCCGCTGTTCGCCGATTATCTGTACCAGCAGCTGGAACGCGACACGCCCGGACTGGCGCCGCAGCTGCACCGGCGCGCCGCGCACTGGTTCGACGCGCACGGGCAGTTGCCCGAAGCGGTGCGGCATGCGGTGCGCGGCGGCGCGATCGACAGCGCCGCCGACTGCATCGCCCGCGCCGGCACCTGGCAGTTGCTGCTGCGCCACGGCACCGCGCCGATCCGCGCGCTGCTGCGCCGCTTCCCGCGCAGCAGCATCGGCGAGCGGCCGGCGCTGAACCTGACCCAGGCCTACCTGCACATGAAGCTGGGCGAATTCGCGCACGCGCAGACCCTGCTGGAACGCTTCCGCGATTTTCCCGAGCAGGTGCGCGCGCCGTTCGAGCGCGACTACACGGTGGTGGTGGCGTTGCTGCGCGACCTGCTCGACCAGGTCTGCGCCAACCCGCGCGGACTGGCGCAGATCGCCGCGCAGGCGGCGGCGCTGGACGAGGACGACAGCCTGGGCCGCGGCACGCTGTGGTGTATCTGCGCCACCACCGCGCTGGGCCGCGCCGATTTCGCCGGCGCCGAGCGCTATGCGCAGCTGGCCGGCAGCGCGATGCAGGCCAGCGGCAGCGAGGTCGGCGCCAGCTATGCGCTGATCCATCTGGCGCAGAGCCACTACTACCGCGGCCAATTGGAGCGGGCCGAGGCCACCTGCCGCCAGGCGCTAGCCATCGCCCAGCGCCAGCAGCAGCTCGATCCCACCCTGCAGGCGGTCAGCCAATGCCTGCTGGCACAGCTGCAATGCGAGCACGGCCGCTACGACGAGGCCGCCGACTGCCTGCAGCCGGCGCTGGGTTTCCTGGAGCAGCACGACGGCTGGCTGGACATCTATGCCGCCGGCTACGAGACCGCGCTGGTGCTGGCGCGACAACACGACCGCAGCGGCCGCGCTGCGCTGGAACTGCTCGACCACATCGACCGCATCGCGCACGCGCGGCACCTGGGCCGGCTCGCCGACCTGGCGCTGGCCTGGCGGCTGCACGTGCTGCTCGACCAGCCACCGTCGCCGGCGATCGACGTACTGGTCGCGCGCACCGGCGGCGAAGCGCGGTTCGCGCACGCGCTGGGCCAGCCGCAGGATTGGCGCTTTCTCGCCGCGCTCGGCTTCGCCCTGGCCCGCTGGCACCGCCTGGGCGGACGCACCCGCGCCGCGCTGGCGGTACTGCAAGGCGTGGAGGCGGCCTGCGTGGCCGCCGACAACCAGGTGCAACTGGCGCGAGTGCGCGCGCGCATCGCGCTGGTGCTGCACGACCGCGGCGAATCCGCCGCCGCCCTGCCCTATCTGCGCCACGCGCTGCAGCACGTGGCCAGCACCCAGGCCTGGCAATGCCTGCTGGAACTGGGCGTGCCGGGCAAGGCGCTGCTGCGCATGGCGCGCCAGCAGGATCCGCAGGCCGCGCCGAACACCACGCTGGCGATGACCATCCAGGCGCTGCTGGACAAGCTGCGCCACGACCAGGACAGCGGCGCCGACCTGTTCAGCGAACGCGAACTGGAAGTGCTGGCGCTGCTGGCGCAGGGCGACGCGAACAAGCAGATCGCGCGACGCCTGGCGCTGTCGGAAAACACGGTCAAGTTCCACCTGAAGAACCTGTACCGCAAACTGGAAGCCGGCACCCGCGAAGCGGCGCTGGCCAGCGCGCTGCAGCGCGGGCTGCTGCAGCGCATGGCGCCGCCGGATGCCGCACTGGACTGAGTGCGATCCCGCAATCGCGAGCGTCGTCGCGGTCCTGTAGGAGCGGCTTCAGCCGCGGCCGGGTTTTACCGGGAAAGCCCGGTCGCGGCTGAAGCCGCTCCTACAGGTGAGTCGGCGCTGACGCAGGCCGAAGCCTGCGGCGCCATCATGTTCGAAAGGCGCTGCAGATCGCTGATCGCAACCTGCAGCGCAACCGCGGCCGCTCAACCGAACACGAACTTGCCCTTCATCATCGCCCAGTGCCCCGGGAACGAGCAGAAGAACGTGTAGTCGCCGCCCTTGGTGAGCTTGGCGGTGGAGAACTTGACCGTGTCCGACTGCCCGGCGCCGATCACCTTGGTGTGCGCGATGATCCGCGCGTCGTTCTTCGGCAGGTAGTTGTCGGCCAGGCTGGAACTGGTGCCGGCATTGGCCACCGCCTGGAAGTCCGGTGTCTTGGCCAGCACCCAGTTGTGGCCCATCACCGCGGCCGTGAGCTTGCCGCTGTGCTTGAGCGTCAGCGCCACTTCGGTGCAGTCGGCGGCGACCTTGATCTGCGGCTGGTCGAAGGACATCTGGTCGGTGCCGGTGATGGTCACCGCACAGGTCTTGGCCCAGGCCGCCGGCGCGAACGCGAGCGCGGCGAGGACCAGTAAGGGGGACAGCGACTTCGCTTTCAAGACGGACTCCTTGGCAATGGGGATGGCACAGCAACGCGAACCTCGCCAGCATGCGCTACGCGCACAGCGGCGTCGCCACGACTGTCTGCCTTTGCGCAAATGTTTGTCAACGACAAGCCCTCGTGCACTGCAGCATCCGGCGCGGGCAGCGCTAGGCGTTGCGGAAGAATCCGTGCAAAGGATCGTGCAGCGCCATCCTCGGTGCAGGTACCGGCAGCGGCCCGCGCTGGCCGGCCGCCACCTGCGCGAACGCGCGCTTGAACCGCGCCATCTCCGCCGCGGTACCAATGGTGATGCGCGAACGGTTCGGCCACAACGCCCAGCTGCGGCCGACGAATACGCCATAAGTGGCCATCGCGTCCATGAACTCCTGCGCCGGGCGCTTTACGTCGACCATGAAGCAATTGCTTTCCGACGCCGTGCACGCATGGCCCTGCGCGCCGAGCCAGCGCACTACATCGTTGCGGATGGCGCTGTTGAGCGCGCGTCGCTGCGGCACCAGCGCCGGATCGCGCAGGCTGGCCAAGCCGGCGGCGACCGCGGTTACCGGCAGGCTGTTGACACTGTAGAACTTGAGCTTGGCCAACAGCTCCGGCCGCGCCACCGCATAGCCCAGGCGAATGCCAGCCATGCCGTAGAGCTTGGAGAAGGTGCGCAGCACGATCACATCGTCGCCGGCGGCGACGCGATCGACCATGCTGCTGGCGCTGTCGGAAAAATGCAGATACGCCTCGTCGACCACCAGCACGCTGCCCTTGGGCTTGTGCGCCAGCGCGTAGTCCAGGTCCTTGCGTGCGGTCACCGAACCGGTGGGATTGTTCGGGTTGCAGATGTAGAGCACCCCGGCGTTGGCGTCGGCGGCGCACATCGCCTGCACGTCGTGCGCGTCGTCCTTGCGCAGCGGCACCTTGATCACCTTGGCGCCGTTGCGCGCAGCGGCGCGCCAGCCGGATTCGAAGGTGGGATCGGCGGTGACCAGCGACGCGCTGGGCGAAGTGAACGCCAGCATGGTGTAGTCCAGCGGCTCGGTGGAACCGGCGTAGGCCATCAGGTGATCGATGCCCACGCCGAGCTGGTCGGCAAGGGTCTGCAGCAATTCCAGTTGCAGCTCGCCCAGGTAGCGGCCGCCGCTGGACGCGATCGCCGCGATCGCGCGCTGCGCGGCCGGCGACGGGCCGCCGGGATATTCGTTGGCGTTGATCAGCACCGGCGCCAGTTCGGCATTGGCCGCCTGCGCCGCGGTGGGCACGGCCTGCGCCAGCCACGGCGCGCCGAAACCGGCCGCGGCGACCAGCGCCGAGTCCTTGAGGAACGTGCGGCGCGAGCGCGACGGCTGCTGCATGACGGACTCCTTGGAAAACAGGGCGAAGAACCTACGGACGCACCGCGACCACTTCGATCTCGATGCGGTACAGCGGATTGCCCAGCGCGGCGATCTGGAACGCCGAGCGCGACGGCAGGTTGGGCTGCGCGGGCGTGCCGAAGAACTGCCGGTAGCCCTCCATGAAACCGGCGAAATCCATCTTCCCGCCCAGCGCCGGATCGCCGACCAGGAACGCCTGCATCTTGACCACGTCGCGCATGCCCAGGCCCATGCCTTGCAGCTGCGCCTCGATCTGCGACAGCACGCTGACGGTCTGCGCCTTGGTGTCGCCGTAGGCGGCGGGCGAATCTTTCGGCGCGCTGGCATCGATCGGCCGCGGCACCGCGCCGCTGAGATAGACCGTGGTCTTGCCGGCCGGGATCTCCACCGCCGCGGAAATCGGAAAATCGCTGTTGGGAATCTTGTGGCGCACGATCTCGGCGGCGCCGGCCAGGGCGGGCAACCACAGCGCGGCGCACAGGCCGGCACGGAGCGGGCGGGAAACGAACGAACGGCGCATGCGGAACTCCTCGCGGTCGAAAAGAGAATGAAACGGTACCGGCTCAGTGCCGCAGCGTGCGCACCTCGTCGGCGCTGAGCTTGCCGGGATAGTCGTTGCCGAACTGGCTGCGCACGTAGTGCACGACCTCGGCGACCTGCTGATCGTTGAGCATGCCGGCGAAACCGGGCATGCCGCCGCGGCCGTCGAGCACCATCATCGCCACGTACGGCGCCGCCGCCACCTTGGGGTTGCCGGCCAGCGCCGGATACTCGCCGCCGCCGCGCGCGCCCTGCCCGCCGGGCATGTGGCAGCTCTGGCAGATCGCCGCGTACACGGTGGCGCCGGAGGCGGTGGCGAACGCGGCCTGCGGATACAGCGGCGTGGCATCGGAACTCTGCGCCGCGGCCGGGCCGATCGCCGGCGGCAGCATCAGCGCCAGCACTGCGGCGGCGACCGCCGCGGCGAGCACCCAATGACGATCGAGCTTCATGCGCGGGCTCCATTGACGACGCGGCGATGCAGGCGCTCGATCGCATCCAGCGCCGAGGTGATGGCCCCTTCCTGCCAGGCCGGAATGTACGAGGCGTGTTCGCCGGCGAGCGCGACGCGGCCATCGATCTGGCACAGGTTTTCGTAATGCTCGGCGCGCGCGGCGTCGCTCCACACGCCGAAGCAGCCATGGGTGAACGGCACCCGGTGCCAGCCCACGGCGATGCCGTTGTCGAATTCGCGCGGATACTGCGGATGCAAGTGCGTGCCGTACTCCACCGCCTTGGTCACGCGCTGCTGCGGCGTCATCGAGGTGAACTCGAACGCCTCCAGTCCCCACACGTAGGCACCGAGCAGCACGCCCTTGCCGGCGCTCTGGAAACCGGTGCTCGGATAGCTGATCAAGGTGATCGGCAGGTCGGTGTAGCTGATGCCGCCGTAGATCGCCTCATCCTCTTCCCAGAAACGGCGCTTGAACTGCAACCCCACCTTCACCGACGCCGCATACGGCACCTGGCCGATCGCCGCGGCCATCTTTTCGCCCACCGCGAGCGGAATGCGGCTGAGGATCGACAGCGGGATCGTGCACACGCACCAGTCGGCTTTCGCCAGTTGCTCGGCGCCGTCGCCGTCCTGGTAGGCGACGCTGACCCCGTGCGCGTCCTGGTCGATGCGGGTGACCCGCGCGTTGTAGCGGATCGCGTCGCCGAGCTCGCGCGCGAAGGCCTTGCCGATCTGGTCCATGCCGCCGACCGGCTGGAACATCGCGGTCTGCATCTCGTAGTTGTTGCCGGCCGCCAGCGTGGCCCACAGCCGCGAGCGCAGGATGTCCTGGGTGCTGAACGGTTCGGAGAATTGCGGCTTGCCGGACAGGCCGCCGCCGGGATACTTGGCGAAGCCGCGGCGCTCGCTGCTCTCGCGGCCTTTGACGTAGCCGAAGTCCTTGTCCAGCGCGCCCCAGTTGCGCAGCGACTCGAGCAGGATCTCCTGGTCCTCGCGCTGCACCTGCGCGTCCAGCGCGCCCTGCTTAGTGCTCTTGGCCAGCAGTTCGGCCACGTGCCCCTTGTAGTCGGCGTCGATGTCGCGGAAGCGCTGCGGCTTGCCGCCGAACCCGGCGCGGCTGTGCAGCAAGGCGTTGAAGTTGACCTGCACGAACGGTTCCAGCGCCACCCCGAACTGCTTGCAGTAGGACAGCACCGCCTTGTGATGATGCGGGATGCGCCACGGGCCGGGATTGAGGTACATGCCCTCGTCGAACCTGCATTGCTGCTCGAAGCCGCCCAGCTCGGTGTAGCGATCGCCGCCGCGCAGCGTCCAGTTGCGGCCACCGGGACGCGCGTTGTACTCGAGCACCTGCACGCGATAGCCGGCCTTGCGCAGCTCGTAGGCCGCGGTCAGCCCGGCCAGGCCGGCGCCGAGCACCAGCACCGAGGCGCCCTTGGCGTCGCCGTCCAGCCGCGGCACGCCGTTGAAACGAGATTCGGCGGCCATGCCCAAGCTGTGCATCGCCTGATACATCATCGCACCGCCGCCGGCCAGACCGATCCTGGCGAGCAATTGGCGGCGGGTCATGGCGCCCTTGGTTGTTGCTTGCATCGTCGACATCGCCTCACGGATTGCAGATCGACCATAGCCGCCGCGGCGGCGGCGCAGGCCGCGTGCGGCGGGTAGGTCGCGATGGAGCGGGTAGGGACGCGGACGGCGCGGCATTACGCGGGCGAGCACTCCGCTGGCGGACGTACCCTCACCCCAACCCCTCTCCCGGCGGGAGAGGGGCTCGAACCGCTCAGAAGCGGTAGGTCAGCTTGGCGTAGTAGCGCGCGCCGAAGTAACCAACCGGGCTGCCGGTCAGGTACGGCGAGTTGTAGTAGCTGAGATAGTTCTTCTCCAGGTAGTCGTACGCCGCCGCCGGCACCTTGTCGGGGTATTTGTTGAACACGTTGTCGCCGCCGACGCTGACGGTCAGCTGCTCGGTGGGCCGGAACGTCAGTTCGACGTTGGTCAGCGCCATCGTGCCGATCTTCTGCTTGTAGTACGGCGCGCCGTTGACGTCGACCACGTCCAGCTGGCTCAGCACGCTGTCGGGGAAGATGTCGCCGTTCCACTCGTCGTACGGCGCCACCAGCTGGTACTGCGGGCCATAGACCGCCTCGGTCACGCGCAGGCTGAACTTGCCGATGTTGAACGTAGCGCCCAGGTTGACCCGGTACTTGGGCGCGTTGTTCTCCAGATTGATCAGCGTCGCCGCGCTGTACATGGTGGCGCCGCCGAGCACCTCCGGCGCGGGCTTGGCGCTGAGCACCTCGGTCTTGTTGTAGTTGGCCGCCAGCATCCAGTCGATCGAGCCCCAGTCGAACTCGGTGATGTAGTTGGTCACCCAGTCCACGCCGGTGCTGCGGGTCTTCAGCGCATTGTTGAAGATCGCCACCGAGATGTCCTGCCGCGCGGTGGCGTCGAGCGAGCCGCCCGGCGCGGCCGGATCGATGCCGCCGAGATAGCCGAAATCAATCAGCGCCTGGCCCAGCGCGGCGTTGTAGGCGGCGTCGGGCGTGCCGTCGCCGTTGGTGTCGCCCGGCTGGCCGGCCTTGGAATACTCAAAGGTGCCGACGCCGATGCGGTCGGAGATGGTGATGCGGTAGAAATCCAGCGTGCTGTCGAAATTCTGCATCGGCCGGAACACGAAGCCGAGGCTGTAGTTGGTGCTGGTCTCCGGCTTCAGGCTGCCGAAGCCCAGCGCCGCGGCAGCCGCGCTGTTGGGCTGCAGGGTCGGGGTGGCGCTGGTCGGGCCGACCTGCACCGCCGAGTAATAGCCCTCCTGCAGGGTCGGCGCGCGGAACCCGGTGCTGGCGGTGCCGCGCACCGCGAACGTGTCGGTGAGGTCGAAGCGCGTGGTCAGCTTGCCGACCACCTTGCTGCCGAAGTCGCTGTAGTCCTCGTAGCGCCCGGCCACATCGACCAGCCACTTCTCGGTCGGATTGAACACCACGTCGGCATACGCGGCGTAGCTGTGGCGGCTGTAGGAGCCGGTGTTGAACAACGGGTTGTAGCCGGGGAACGAGGACGCGCCGGCGCCGTAGTACGAGGTCGGATCGCCCGGATCGATGCCGTACTGGTCGCGGCGGTACTCGACGCCGGCGTTGAAGGTCAGCGGCTGCGACAGGCCGATGTCGAAATCGTGCGTGGCGTTGAAATTGGTGGTCCACTGGCTGGCCCAGAAACTGCCGTCGTAGAAGTCCTCCGGCGAATAACCGTAGTCCTGCCACAAGCTGAAGTTCATCGAGTTCAACGTGTACACGTCCATCTCGTTCTTGCCGTAGCTGCTGGAGAAATCCCAGGACCAATCGGCCAGCACGCCCTTCAGCCCGGCGCTCAACTCGTAGTCCACCTCGTCGGAGGCCTCGGACGGATTGAAGCCCAACGGATACTTGTGGCTGACCTCGCCGCTCGCCGGATCGACGTAGCCGCCGTCCTGGCTGGGACGGCGGTAGTTCTCCTCCGACTGCGCGGTCTTCTTGCCGTAGCTGCCGAACGCGTAGAACTCCAGGGTGTCGCTGAGCACCACGCCGGAGTTGAAGAACAGCGCCTTGCGGTGCACTTCCGGCGGATTGAGCCAGGCGTTGACGTTGGGGAAGCGCCCGTTGAGGGTCATGCCCTCGACGTCGTCGGCCAGGAAATCGGCCATGTCCGGATTCACCGCCGAGCAGTCGGCGTAGTTGGCCACGCAGTCGGCGTAGCTGTACGAGCCGAGCCGGTACACGGTCTTGCGGTTCTCGACCTCGGCGCTGAGGCTGAAATACGCCGCGTCGCTGCCGAAGCCGATATTGGCACCCCACGAGTCGGTGCCGCCGCCGCCATCCTTGTAGCCTGCGTAACCGGCGTCCACTTCGCCGCCGTCGTGGTTCTTCTTGAGGATGATGTTGATGACGCCGGCGATCGCGTCCGAACCGTACAGCGCCGCGGCGCCATCGGTCAGCACTTCGACGTGATCGATCGCCGCGGCCGGGATGAACGACAGATCGGCCGAGGCCGCGCCGGTGGTGGTGTTGACGTTGGAGGTGATGTGGCGGCGCTTGCCGTTGACCAGCACCAGCGTGTGGTTGGGCGACAGGTTGCGCAGGCTGGCGGTGAGCGTCTGGCTCGCCATGTCGTTGCCGGTCTGGTTGGCGTTGTACGACGGCACCTGGTTGGCGATGGCGTTGATCAGGTCGGGCGCGGCCGACTGCTTGAGCATGTCCGCGCTCACCAACTGGATTGGCGCCGGGCTGTCGGTCACCGCCATGTTGGTCTTGCGCGTGCCGGTGGAGATGACGGTGATCGCGTCCAGCGTCTTGGCCTCGCCACCCGGCTCTTCCGCCAGCGCCGGCAGCGCCTGCGCACCGGCCAGCAGCAGCGTCAGCGTGGCCAGCCCGTGGCCGTGACGTGCGTTGCGCAATCCCCTGCATACCGATTCCGCCAGACGATCGGCGTTCAAACGCTTGCTCATGTTCAAGACCCCCGAGGTGACGTGGATGTGGCGTGGATGCGCACCGGCTCCCCGACCGGCGGCGCCGCGATCGCGGCGTGCAGGGACCATAGCCAGCGCGCAGCGGCGGGCGGCCGGATCCGGCGGGTAGGTGCGCAGCGAGCGGGTGGGCGCGAGCGGGCAGGCATCACGGGGCGGGTAGTGGCGCTCATCGCCGCGGCGAGTGGGTTAATCTCGGCCACCGACACTCCGGACCCGACCCATGCCCCATCCGCGCCGTTGCACGCAGCGCCAGACGCGGTGGCCGCGTTGATCCATCCTGTCCCGAAATTGCTGCTGCTCGACTTCGACGGCGTGCTGGCGACCTACTCGCGGACGGCACGCATCGCACACCTGGCCGCCCACTGCGGCTGCGATCCGGCGCGGGTGCGAGAGGTCCTGTTCGCTTCCGGACTGGAAACCGCCTACGACGGCGGCGACATCGCCACCGTCGCCTATCTGCACCGGTTAGGCGAAGGGTTGGGCGCGCATGTGGACGAAGCCGACTGGATCGCCGCACGCGTGGCCGGCAGTCGCGGCGATCCCGGCGTGATCGAACGCGTGCTGGCGCTGGCCGACAGGATCGACATCGGCGTGCTGACCAACAACGGCGCACTGATGGCCCAGGCGATCCCGCAGATCGTGCCGACCCTGTTCCCGCTGCTGCGCGGGCGCGTGCTGTGCAGCGGCGCACTCGGCGGACGCAAACCGCAGGCCGAGGTCTACCGCCGCGCGCTCGACCATTTCGGCGTCGCCGCGCGGCAAGCGCTGTTCATCGACGACCTGTTCGTCAACGTCCGCGGCGCCCGCGCGATCGGCATGCCCGCAGAAACCGCCAGCGGCGCCCGCGCCTTACGCCGCGCCCTTGCGCGGCACGGTCTGGGCTAGACGACGCGCCTACCGCCGACAGAAACCGCGTCCGCTGCAGCCGCCACTACGCTCGCGGCCATTCCTGCTGTTGCTGTTGCTGTTGCTGTTGCTGTTGCTGCGGTTGTTGCTGCGGTTGTTGCTGTTGATTCTGCTGTTGCCGTGGCTTTGCTTTACCGGGTTCCCTTCCGTAGCGGCGAATAGGTCGGGAAAAACCCCGAAGGGGCGGCGCACATGGATGTGCGCCGTTCGCGGCAGGGGCAGGATGCCCCTTCCGCGAATCCCGGCCTATTCGCGGACCCGGAGCGCGCAGCGCGGAGGGCGCGCAGGCAGGGTGTGTTTTCTTTTGGTTACTTTTCTTTGCACAAGCAAAGAAAAGTAACTCGCCGCAAGGCGAAAGCTTTGCTTCTGCTATTGCCTTTTGCTTCTGCTATTGCCGTTGCCGTTGCCGTTGCCGTTGCATCAAAAGCCAACCGACACCCACACAGCAATTCGCCTCAACGCTTACCGACATAAGCCAGCAACGCCGCCCGCAACCGCTTCAACCCCTCAGCCACTTCCTGATCCGTAATATTCAACGAAGGCAAGAAGCGCAACACATCCGGCCCCGCCTGCAACGTCAACAACCCCTGCGCAGCGGCATGATCGAGGATCGCCCCAGCCTGCCCCGCATGCGCCTGATTCAGCACCGCGCCCAGCATCAAGCCACGCCCACGCACCTGCGAAAACAGCGCGAAATCATCGTTGAGCGCGGCCAACCCGTGCCGCAGCGCCGCCGCCTGCCGCGACACGTTCGCCGCGATCGGCGCCGACCCCAGCTTGCGCAGCGCCACCCGCGCCACCGCCGCGGCCAGCGGATTGCCGCCGAACGTACTGCCATGCGCGCCGAACTGCATCGTCTCGGCCACCTTCGGTCCGGCCAGCAGCGCACCGATCGGGAAACCGCCGCCCAGTGCCTTGGCCAGCGTCACGATGTCCGGCGTCACCTCGTCCTGCCAGTGCGCGAACAGCGTGCCGGTGCGGCCCATGCCGCACTGGATCTCGTCCAGCAGCAGCAACGCGCCATGGTGGTCGCACAGCGCGCGCACCCGCGCCAGGAAGCCCGGCGCGGCAGGCATCACCCCGCCCTCGCCCTGCACCGGCTCCAGCATCACCGCGGCCACGTCGCCGGCGGCCATCGCCGTTTCCAGCTGCACGATGTCGTTGAAATCCACATAGCGGAAGCCGCCAGGCAGCGGCTCGTAGCCTTCCTGGTACTTCGGCTGCGCGGTGGCGGTGACCGCGGCCAGAGTGCGGCCATGGAAGCTGCCGCGGAAGGTGACGATGACCCGCCGGTCCGGCGCGCGGCCCTGGCTGGCCGCCCACTTGCGCACCAGCTTGATCGCCGCCTCGTTGGCCTCGCTGCCGGAATTGCACAGGAACACCCGCTGCGCGAAGCGCGACGCGGCGACCAGTTCCTCGGCCAGGCGCAGCGGCGGCTCGCTGTAGAACACGTTGCTGGTGTGCCACAGCTTGCCGGCCTGCTCGAGCAGCGCCGCGGTCAGGTCCGGATCGTTGTGGCCGAGCCCGCACACCGCGATGCCGGCGGACAGGTCGATGTAGTCGCGGCCTTCGCTGTCCCACACCTTGGCGCCCTGGCCGCGCTCCAGCACCAGTTGGCGCGGACGGTAGATCGGCAGGTAGTAGTGCTGGCCGAGGGCCATCAGATCCGCGGCGGAGGAAGCGGTCATCGAAAGGATTCCTGGGGGGAGACAGCACACGAGTATAAGACCGCTGCGCGGCGTGGCGGCCGGCGCGAACGGACCCACGCGCGCAGCCGCCGCGGCGGCGCACGGCCAGGAACACGAATCCACCAGCGCACTACCAGCCGCAGCAGGATTGATTGGGGGCGACACTCGGCAGACGCCCCAGGTGCTTCGCCAGCGCGCGCAAGCACGCGCCCGCCGGAACAGGGCCGGGTTAGCATGCGCGGATGCGACTTTTCCTGGATCCCCAACTCGCCCCGGCGACCGAGCACGGCTGGCGGCGGCGCTGGTTCGACATCATCTATCGGCACGACACCCGGCCTTCGCGCAATTTCGATCTGCTGCTGGTCGCGGCGATCGTGGCCAGCGTCGCGGTGATCATGGCCGACAGCGTGCCGGCGCTGCATGCGCGCTACGCCGGCTCCATGTACGTGCTGGAATGGGCGTTCACTGCGCTGTTCACTGCCGAGTACGCGTTGCGACTGATGACGGTGAAGCGGCCGCTGCGCTATGCGCTGAGCTTCTGGGGCGTGATCGATCTGCTCTCGACCCTGCCCACCTACATCTCGTTCCTGCTGCCCGGCGCGCAGACGCTCTTGGTGGTGCGCGTGCTGCGGGTGCTGCGGCTGTTCCGCATCCTCAAGCTGACCCGCTACGTGGAGGAAAGCAGCCTGCTGGTCGACGCGCTATGGCGCAGCCGGCGCAAGGTGTTCGTGTTCCTGTTCACCGTGATCACCCTGGTGGTGATCTTCGGTGCGCTGATGTACGTGGTGGAAGGGCCGGCCAACGGCTTCACCAGCATCCCCACCGCCATGTACTGGGCGGTCGTGACCATGGCCACGGTCGGTTTCGGCGACATCGCGCCGCTCACGCCGCTGGGCCGCGCCATCACCTCGGTGCTGATCCTGATCGGCTACAGCATCATCGCCGTGCCCACCGGCATCTATACCGCCGAGTTGGCCAACAGCCTGCGCGACGTCGACCGCAACCGCGCGCCGGATCAACGCAGCTGCGCGCGCTGCGGCCTGCAAGGCCATGACCGCAGCGCCGGCTATTGCCGGGGCTGCGGCCAGGTGTTGCCCGATACCGCGCCCTGAGCCCTCACCACACGCCGGTATTGGGCATCGATGCCCACGGCTCGGCCGGGGCCAGCGCCTCACCCTTCTGCAGCAGCTCGATCGAGATCAGGTCCGGGCTGCGCACGAAGGCCATGCGCCCGTCGCGCGGCGGGCGGTTGATGACGATGCCCTGAGCCTGCAGATGCGCGCACAGCGCATAGATGTCGTCGACCTCGAACGCCAGATGGCCGAAGTTGCGGGCGCTGCCGTAGTCCTCGTCCGAGCCCCAGTTGTAGGTCAGCTCGACTTCGGCCTCCGGGTTCTGCGGCGCGCCGAAGTACACCAGGGTGAACTTGCCGGCTTCGTTCTCGATGCGCCGGGTCTCGCTCAGGCCAAGGCCTTCGGTGAAGAATTTGCTGGTCTTCTGCAGATCGTGGACGCGGATCATGGCATGCAGGTATTTCATCGCGACAACTCCAATGGATGGGGGAAACGGGCAGGACCGCCACGATTTGCGGCCGCTGCCGCCACACGGGGCGCGACAGCGAAGTCCTTGCACAGGCGCATAGGGTAGCGCCCGCGGCGTGCAGGCGCGGGCAAGCCGCCGGCACGGACGCCGTGCACACGCCTTTCAGCGGAAGTAGCAGGCCTTCAACGGCAGCGTGGCCGCGCCAACCGCACTGGCGTCGGCCATCGCCGCGGCCGGCAGCAGCACCGGCAATGGCCGCGCCTGGCCGCGCCGCGGCTGGTTGTCGACGCGCAGCTGCGGGATCAGGCGCAGCGCCAGATCGCGCGGCAGGCGCCCGCCGAACACCACCGCCTGCGGATCGAATACGGCGCTGATCGCCGAGACGATCAGCGACAGGCCCGGCACCGCGCGCGCGATCCAGCGCTCGATCGTCGGCCAGGACGGATCGTAGGCCGCCACCAGCGCGCTGACGTCGGCCAGCATCACCCCATCCTCGATCAACATCTGCCGCAGCAGTTCCAGCGTGCCGCGCTCCAGGCCCGGCCCCGGCAGCATGCCGGCGAACTCGCCGGCATTGCCGTGCGCACCGCGCAGGACGGCGCCGTCGATCACCACGCCGCCGCCGAGACCGTAGCTGAAATACAGATAGGCGAAATCGCGGTACTGGCGGCCGACCCCGAGCAGGCTTTCGCCGACCGCGGCGACACTGCCGTCGTTGTCCACCCACACCGGCAGGCCCAGCGCGTCGGCCAGCCAGTCGCCGATCGACAGCTCGCCCAACGCGCGCAGCGGATCGGGCGGATTCATGCGCTCGGCGCCATCGACGAAGAACCCGGTCATCGCCACGCCCGCGCCCAGCCGAGGCCCAAGTCCGCGCCCAGCCGCGGCCAGCAGCGCCGCGTCGGCCTCGCGCAACTGCGCCAGCAAGGCCGCCGGCTCGGTCGAACGCAATCGGTGCTCGGCGGTGGCGCGGACCTGGCCGCTGAAATCCAGCAGCGCCAGCGACAGCGCGTCGGTGGCGATCGAGTAGCCGACGGTATGGCCGTGCGCGGGATTGAGCGCGATCGCCGCACCCGGCTTGCCGCGGCCGCCATGCGCCAGCGAGGCGCCGATCAGCACCAGCCCGCGCTCGGCCAGGCCATCGATCAGGCGCACCGCCGATTGCACGGTCAATCCGGTGATGCGGCTGAGATCGGCGCGGGTGACGGTGCCGAACAGGCGCAGGCTGTCGAGCATGCGCCGCTCGTTGTCGCTCAGATCGGCATGCGTGGCATGGACGGAACGGGAAGCGCGCGGCAGCGAGACGGCGACGGGAGCGGGCATGAGCGAGGATCGGCGAAAGGTCGGAAAGCATAGCGGGCAATGGTGAAATATTTAATTCACCCATAGTTATTAAATTTGCGCCATTGCCACTGAAAATCGCCGCTGTGTGGAGATGGCCGACGATCCAGAAGACCGCTGCGCCTCCGCATCAAACCTCCACGTTGCGCCCAATCCTCGGCCGCACATCCTGCAGAGAAATCAGCCCTGCCGCGATCCATGAAAGTTTCCAGTCTGCGGTCAAGTTCGGAGCTGAAGCCCCTCCTGCAGCCAGCGGCGCGACGGACGCACTGTCGCTGCACCGGCCGGCGCCTGCCCCGCTCAATCCAGGAACAGATCCGGCAACAACGGCTGCGCCGGATCCAGCGCGTAGCCGGACAGGTCGATCACCCCGGCCGCGGCCAACACCTCGTCGTCGATCAGGAACTGCCCATGGAACCCGGCCGCGGTGCGCGTCAGCACCGCATGCGCCGCATCGGCCATGATCTCCGGACGCCGGCCGTTGCCCGCATCGACGCCCGGGATCATGTTCAGCGCTTCGGTGGCAATCAGCGTGCGCGGCCACAGCGCATTGACCGCCACGCCCTGCGGGCCGAATTCGCCGGCCAGGCCCAGGGTCACGAAGCTCATGCCCATCTTCGCCAGCGTGTAGCCGGTATGCGGCGCCCACCATTTCGGATCCAGCGACGGCGGCGGCGCCAGGGTCAGGATGTGCGGATTGGCGCTGCGCAGCAGGTGCGGCAGACAGGCCTGCGCGCACAGGAAACTGCCGCGCGCATTGACCTGCTGCATCAGGTCGAAACGTTTCATCGGCGTGTCCAGCGCGCCGCGCAGCCAGATCGCGCTGGCGTTGTTGACCAGGATGTCGATGCCGCCGAACGCATCGACCGTCGCCGCCACCGCCGCGCGCACCTGCTCCTCCTCGCGGATATCGCACTTCAGCGCCAGCGCGCGGCCGCCGGCCGCCTCGACCGCCGCCGCGGCGCTGTGGATGGTGCCGGGCAACTTCGGATTGGGCACCGCCGACTTGGCCGCGATCGCCATATTGGCGCCGTCGCGCGCCGCACGCAGCGCGATCGCCAGACCGATCCCGCGCGAGGCGCCGGTGATGAACAGGGTTTTGCCTTGCAACGTCATGGGATTGGGGATTCGGGATTGGAGATTCGCCGCAGCTTAGCGCCTTTGTCGTCCCCGCCAGGACAGCCCCAGACACAGCCATGCGCCTTACCAATCCCGAATCCCCAATCCCGAATCCCGGCCTCTCAGGGCTTCGGCCCCTGCCCCTCGTTGTCTTCCCACTTCAGAATGCGCCGGGTCACGAAGCGGTAGACCGGCTTGCCGGTGGCGAACCACAGTTCGCGCACCCAGGAGTGGCGCTTGAGCAGGCGCAGTTCGACCGGGGTCAGCGCCTGCCGGCAGTACATGCGCTTGTGCTTGAGCAGGTGGCGCAGGTCCTCGCGCGCCAGCAACCGCATCCAGCGCGAACGCGGCGCGCCGCGCACCGCCAGCTGGAAGTCGATCAGCGCCGGACTGCCGTCCTCCAGTACCAGCCAATTCGCTTCCTTGGCCAGATCGTTGTGCGCCACGCCGCGCCGGTGCACCTGCTGCAGCAGGCGCCGGGCGGCGCGGAAGTAGGCCAGGTCGCCGCGCGGCGGACGCTGGTACATCGCGTCGCCGGCCAGGTAGCTGCGGTCCAGGAAGGTGCCGTCCCAGCCGCGCAGCTGCGGCGTCGCCGCCATGCCCGACAACTGCTGCAGCGCCCGCGCCTCGCGCCGCGCCAGCCACCAGGCCGGCAGGCGCAGCCACCATGGCGCGGCGGTCAGGTCGCGGCGCACGAACACGCGCTCGCCGTGGCCGTCGGCCTCGCGTACCAGCAGGATGCGTCCGAAGCTGTCGGACTTGAGGATCTGGGTGGAAGCGGCCGGCGCGCGTGTCATCGCGGCAGTTTAAGCGGAACGCCATGCGCGCCCACTTATAATCCCCCCATGAATGCATCATGGATCGACGCCACGCTGGAGTGGGTCGCAACGCATCCCATCCTGGCCGGCGCGGTCATCTTCGCGATCGCGTTCTGCGACGCGGTCATCGTGCTGGGCACCATCGTGCCGGCGCTGCCGTTGCTGTTCGCGATCGGGGTGCTGATCGGGCTGGGCCAGATCTCCGGCCCGTACGCCGTGGTCAGCGCCGCCCTCGGCGCGCTGGCCGGCGACGCGCTCAGCTACTGGGTCGGCCATCGCTGGGGCCACCAGCTGCGCAACTACTGGCCGTTCCGGCGCTATCCGCAGCTGCTGGATCGCGGCGAGGCGATGTTCCGCCGCAATGCCTTCAAGAGCATCCTGGTGGCGCGCTACGTCGGCGCGATCCGCCCGTTCGTGCCGGCCGTGGCGGGGATGATGAAGATGCCGCTGCGCCGCTACTTCGTCGCCAGCGGCGTCGCCGCGGTGACCTGGGCGCTGCTGTTCCTGGGCCCGGGCTGGCTGCTCGGCCAGGCCTACGACGCGGTGGCCGCGGTCGCCGGGCGCCTGTTCCTGGTGCTGGGCCTGCTGGTGCTGGCGCTGGGCCTGGTCTGGGCGATCGTGCTGTACGGCTATCGCTGGTCGGCCGGGCACATGGATGCGCTGCTGGCGCGCGGCCTGGACTGGTCGCGCCGGCACCCGGTGCTGGGCCGCTACTCGGTCGCGGTGTTCGACCCGCAACGGCGCGAGTCGGTGCCGCTGGCGATGCTGGCGGTGATGCTGCTGGCGCTGGGCTGGGGTTGGTTCGCGCTGCTGATGGTGGTGGTCGGCCACGGCGAGCCGCTGCGGCTGGACCTGGCGGTGCACGACCTGATGCTGGCGCTGCGCAATCCGCTGGCCGACTACCCGATGACCGCGCTGGCCTCGCTCGGCGACTGGCAGGTATTGGTGCCGGCCACCACGCTGGGCCTGGTCTACCTGATCTGGCGCCAGCGCTGGATGGCCGCGGCGCACTGGCTGGCGGCACTGGCCTTCGGCCTGGCCCTGACCAAGCTGCTCGGCACCACCGTGCACGTGGTGCGCCCGCCGGCCGCCAGCAGCGGCTTCGGCTTTCCCTCGGTGGCGGTGACCATGGCCACGATCAGCTTCGGCTTCTTCGCCGTGCTGATCGCGCGCGAACTGCCCGGGCGCTCGCGGGTGTGGCCGTACCTGCTGTCGGGCGTGGTGGTGACCCTGATCGGCTTCGCCCGCCTGTACCTGGGCGCGCATTGGCTCAGCGACGTGGTCGGCGGCATGCTGTTCGGCATCTTCTGGCTGCTGGTTCTGGGCATCGCCTACCGCCGCCGCTTCAACCGCGCGTTCTGGATGAAGCCGCTGGCCTGGCTGTTCTACGGCGGCTTCGTGGCCGCGGCGCTGTGGTACGCGCCGCGCGATCTGGAACGCAAGCTGGCCAAGTTCGAGCCGCCGCCGCCGGTGCTGATGGACCTGACCGCCAGCGCGTGGTGGCAGGACGAGTGGCGGCTGCTGCCGTCGCGGCGCAACGAGTTCGACGACGACCAGCGCTGGCCGCTGGACCTGCAGGTGGCCGGACCGCTGGCGCCGCTGCAGCGCCAGCTCGAAGCCGCCGGCTGGCGCGTGCAGCCGCAGGCCGGCTGGCAGCAGGCGCTGCAGTTGCTCGACTACAAGACCCAGGCCGAACGCGTCCCGGTGCTGCCGGCGACGCTGGACACCCGGGTGGAATCGCTGCTGATGCTGCGCCGCGGCCCGCGCCCCGGCGAACTGTATGCCTTGCGCCTGTGGCCGGCTCCGGCGCGGCTGCAACCGGGCAACGTGCCGCTGTGGCTGGGCAGCGCGCAGAGCCTGCGCTACGAACGCCACTTCAACCTGATCGGCCTGTGGCGCCCGCTGCGCGGCGCCGATCCCGCACTCAACGCGGTCACCGACGCGCTGCACACGCTGCCCACCCGCAAGGACATGCATCGCCCGTCGGATGTGCCGGTATTGCTGGTGCGCAGCGAGGGCGAGGCGCCGGCCGAGGCCCAATAACGCAGGCCCACTTCAGCTGTTTAGCGCCAGCGGAGCGTGTAGCGGAGCAATGGAGGAGTGACGTCGGTCGCAACAGACATTGCCGGCAAAACCTGGCGCGACCGATGGTTCATGGCTACCTCGTATCGCGCCAACCAGTCTCGCGCCATGCTGCGGAACGATCCCCAGTCGCTGATGGCTCAGGTCGCGGCTGAAGCCGCTCCTACAAACGCTCGATCGTGCCTGGAGCATCCGCGTCCAGCAGAGGCATGGCCATTCGCCACGCATCCACGCCGACACCCGCTGCGAATCCCACCCGGCGCTCAGGGAATCCATCCCAGCAACTGCTCCAGCCGCTCGTGCGGATCGTCTTCCTGCAGCAGCGCCAGGCGTTGGCGCTCGTCCAGCGGCAACAGTTCGGCCAGGCGCCAGCCGACCCAGGCGGCCTGATCGAGCAGGCGCGGACCGACCACCGGATATACGTCGGCGGCCTGGTCCAGGATGCTGTCCAGCACCGTCGACAACAGCGCGTGCTGCGGCCGCAACTCGTCGTCCTCATCCGGCTCGCGCCAGTGCACGTCGCCGACCACCAGGCCGTTGTCGCGGACCCGGCTGCGCAGCACGTGGAAACGGCGTTCGCCGCGCAGGCTCAGCACCAGCACGCCGTCGGCGCCGACATCGAAATCGACGATGCGCGCCTCGGTGCCATACGCCGCCGGCACCGCCGGGACGCCGGTCTCGGCACCCTCCAGAATCAGGCACACGCCAAAACCGCTGCCGCTGCGACCGCAGTCGCGCACCATGTCCAGGTAGCGGCGTTCGAACACGCGCAGCTTGATCGACGCACCCGGCAGCAGCACCGCATGCAGCGGAAACAGCGCCAGCGTGCTGCGTTCCTCGCTCATGCGGGCACTCCAGCGCGCGGCATGACGCTCACTGCAGCGCTGCCAGGAAGCGCCGCGGCGCACCGTCGAAGCCGCCGTTGGACATGAACACCACATGGTCGCCAGCGCGCGCCTGCGCCTGCAGCACCGCCAGCAGCGCGTCCACGTCCGCGGCGGCCCAGGCCTGGCCGCGTACCGCGGCGATCACCTTGCCGGCGTCCCAGGCCAGTTCCGGCCGCTGCAGGAACACCACCGCATCGGCCGCCTCCAGCGCCGGCGCCAGCGCCTCGGCGTGCGCGCCCAGCCGCATCGAATTGCTGCGCGGCTCCATCGCCACCACGATGCGCGCCGCGCCCACTTTCGCGCGCAACCCTTCCAGGGTGGTGCGGATCGCGGTGGGGTGGTGCGCGAAGTCGTCGTAGACGGTGATGCCCTGCGCCTGGCCGAGCACTTCCAGGCGCCGCTTGACGCTGCGGAACTGCGCCAGCGCCGGCATCACCTGCGCCGGCGCCACGCCGACCGCATGCGCCGCGGCCAGCGCCGCCAGCGCGTTCATCACGTTGTGGCGGCCGAGCAGCGGCCAGCGCACTTCGCCCAGTTCCTGGCCATCGTGCAAGACAGCGAAATGGCTGCCGTCGGCGGCAATCGGGCGCGCGCTCCATTCGAACGCCGGATCGAACCCGAAGCGCTCCACCGGCGTCCAGCAGCCCATCGCCAGCACCTCGCGCAGATGCGCGTCCTCGCCGTTGACGATCAGCCGCCCGCGCCGCGGCACGGTGCGCACCAGATGGTGGAACTGGCGCTGGATCGCGGCGACGTCGGGGAAGATGTCGGCGTGGTCGTATTCGAGGTTGTTGAGGATCGCCACCAGCGGCCGGTAGTGCACGAACTTGCTGCGCTTGTCGAAGAACGCGGTGTCGTACTCGTCGGCCTCGACCACGAACAGCGGCCGCGCTTCCGCGGCTGCGGTTTCGCTCGCACGCGTGCCGGTGGCGGCCGCTGCGTGCTCGCGCGCCGCGACGGCCTCTGCGCCCGGATCGCGTTGCGCACCGCCGGGTGGCGATGCCTTGCCGCCCAGGCGTGCGGACACGCCGAAATCCTCGGCCACGCCGCCGATCAGGAACCCCGGCTCGCGGCCGGCCGCCTGCAGCAGCCAGGTCAGGATGCTGGTCGTGGTGGTCTTGCCGTGGGTGCCGGCCACCGCCAGCGTGTCGCGTCCGGGCAGCACCCGCTCGCTCAGCCACTGCGCGCCGGAGGTGTAGGCACGGCCGGAATCCAGCACCGCCTCGACCGCGGCATTGCCGCGCGACAGCGCATTGCCGACGATCACCTGCGCGCAGTCGGCGCAGATGTGCTCGGGCAGGTAACCCTGCTTCAGCGCGATGCCCAGGTGCTCCAGCTGCGTGGACATCGGCGGATAGATCGCCTGGTCGCTGCCTTCGACCTCATCGCCGAGTTCGCGCGCCAGCGCGGCGACACCGCCCATGAACGTACCGGCGATGCCGAGAATATGGATCTTGCTCATGCCGCGATTGTCGCCGATCCCCCGACGCGCGCAAACCGGCACGACGCGGCTGCCGGCCCGCGGTGCGGCGCCATCGAGGGGCAAGCTGCCCAGCTCTTTCCTCGAAACGGCGACGACGTCAAGTAGGAAATCCCCCACACCCCCTGAAGAAAGTTCCCGATAGGCAAGTCGGGAGCCAACATCGAAAATGAACGAGCCAGCCGCAACCCCCTACGGTCCTACTCCCCAAGAGGCCATCCCCAAGGGAGCTCATGTTGTGGGGCTCTGAGCAAGCCCGTTCGCTGGCACCTAACGGTTCCGGCCTCCCGCCCGCGTCCACGCGTGGCGGGAGGCATGGATTTGGCCTTGGCCACTGCTGGCAGCGGATGCGATTGGATTCTTGCGCAGAACGCGGTTCGCCAACCACGTGGCGCGGACGCGCGGCAGCCGGAGTTAGGTCGACGCCTGGCGGGCTTGAACCCTGCGCGCACCCCGTACACGCGAGCCTTACGTCCTATCCCGTGCAGGAGCGGTTTCGACCGCGACAAGCGAAGTGTGAGGTGCAGACTTCGGACACAGCCTGTCGGGGCTGAAGCCCCTCCTACAGCGCACCCAGTCAGCTTGCCGCAAGTCTCTGTAGGAGCGGCTTCAACCGCGATGAGCGAAGCGGCGTGCTTTCCGCCGGCGCGATGCGTCGGGACTGAAGCCACCTCCACAGTGCACCCAGTTAGCTTGCCGCAAGTCCCTGCAGGAGCGGCTTCAGCCCCGACTAGCGAAGCAGCGCACTTTCCGGCGGCGCAATTGCGTCGGGACTGAAGTCCCTCCCACAGCGCACCCAGTCAGCTTGCCGCAAGTCTCTGTAGGAGTGGCTTCAGCCGCGACGAGCGAAGCGGCGTGCTTTCCGGCAGCGCAATGCGTCGGGACTGAAGTCCCTCCCACAGCGCACCCAGTTAGCTTGCCGCAAGTCCCTGTAGGAGCGGCTTCAGCCGCGACGAGCGAAGCGGCGCACTTTCCGGCGGCGCGATGCGTCGGGACTGAAGTCCCTCCCACAGTGCACCCAGCGAACAGGCTGCAAGTCCCTCGGGACTTCGGAAACCGTCGGGGCTGAAGCCCCTCCTACGGTGAAGCGAGCGCGACGGACTCAGGCCTGCGAAGAAGCGCAGCGGATGAGGCGAGACCGTCAGCCCCATGGGTCGCGTCGAGCGCCGCAGCGAGGCGGCCGCTCGTCGCAGGGCCGTCTCAGCGGCCGATCGACGCCAGGATGCGCGCCAGCACTTCGTCCAGCGAGCCGACGCCGTCCACGCGCGCCAGGGTGCCGCGCTTGTCGTAGAAACCGATCACCGGCGCGGTCGAATCGTTGTACACCTGCAGGCGCTTGCGCACCGATTCGGGGTTGTCGTCTTCGCGGCCTTCGGCCTTGGCGCGGCCGGCGATGCGCTCGACCAGCAGTTCGGTGGCCACGTCCAGCTGCACCACCGCGTCCAGCGGCTGGCCGATCTTGGCCAGCAGTTCGTCCAGCGCCGAGGCCTGCGCCAGGTTACGCGGATAGCCATCGAGGATGAAACCGTTGGCGACGTCGTCGCGGCCGAGGCGCGATTCGAGCATGCCGAGCAGGATATCGTCGGAAACCAGGTCGCCGCGCGCCATCACTTCCTTGGCCTGCACGCCCAGCGGGGTGCCGGCGGCGACTTCGGCACGCAGCAGATCGCCGGTGGAAATGTGCGGGATCTGCAGCTTGTCCTTCAGGCGGCTCGCCTGCGTGCCCTTGCCCGATCCGGGCGGTCCCAACAGAACCAATCGCATCAACCTGACTCCTCGAGGAAATTACCGTGCGCGGCCGGCGGCGTTAGACTCGGGGGCCACGCCTGCGCTGTACCGCAAGGCCCCCAGCTTAACGCATCCGGGCAATGTCCCGGCAATGTCCCCACCCCAGGAGCGAGTCCCGACCATGGCCCAAGGCACCTTGCTGTATGCCCAGTCCGGCGGCGTCACCGCCGTCATCAACGCCAGCGCCGCCGCCGTGATCGGCGAGGCGCGCGCGCGCAAGGTCAAGGTCCTGGCCGCGCGCAACGGCATTCTCGGCGCACTGCGCGAGGAACTGATCGACACCTCCAAGGAGTCGGCCGCGGCGATCCGCGCGCTGGCGCACACGCCCGGCGGCGCGTTCGGCTCGTGCCGCTACAAGCTCAAGTCGCTGGAGGCTGACCGCGCCAAGTACGAGCGCCTGCTGCAGGTGCTGCAGGCGCACGACGTGCGCTACTTCCTCTACAACGGCGGCAACGATTCGGCCGACACGGCGTGGAAGGTGTCGCAGCTGGCCGACGCCTTCGGCTATCCGCTGCACTGCATCGGCGTGCCCAAGACCATCGACAACGACCTGGCGGTCACCGACACCTGCCCCGGCTTCGGCTCGGCCGCCAAGTACACCGCGGTGTCGGTGCGCGAAGCGGCGCTGGACGTGGCGGCGATGGCCGAGACCTCGACCAAGGTTTTTGTCTACGAAGCGATGGGCCGCCACGCAGGCTGGCTGGCCGCCGCGGCCGGACTGGCCGCGCAGTCGCCCGACGACGCGCCGCAGATCATCCTGTT
Organism: Xanthomonas sp. SI; assembly: GCF_014236855.1. Taxonomy (NCBI): domain Bacteria; kingdom Pseudomonadati; phylum Pseudomonadota; class Gammaproteobacteria; order Lysobacterales; family Lysobacteraceae; genus Xanthomonas; species Xanthomonas sp. SI. The sequence goes on along the minus strand of NZ_CP051261.1, from coordinate 1,049,298 downwards.
CCCCGAACGCGCCTACGACGAGGCCGCGTTCCTGGCGCAGGTGCGCAAGGTGGTGGACAAGGTCGGCTGGTGCGTGGTGGTGGCCAGCGAAGGCATCCAGACCGCCGACGGCCGCTTCGTCGCCGATGCCGGCGGCGGCACCGATGCGTTCGGCCACAGCCAGCTCGGCGGCGTGGCCTCGTACTTGGCCGGCAAGGTCAAGGCCGAACTCGGCTACAAGGTGCACTGGACCCTGCCCGACTACCTGCAGCGCTCGGCGCGCCACATCGCCTCCAAGACCGACTGGGAGCAGGCGCAGGCGGCCGGCAAGGCGGCGGTGCAGTTCGCGCTGAAGGGCATGAACGCGGTGATGCCGGTGATCGTGCGCAGCAGCGATGCGCCGTACCGCTGGAAGATCGAAGCCGCGCCGCTTAGCAAGATCGCCAACCACGAGAAGAAGATGCCGCCGGCGTTCCTGCGCAAGGACGGGTTCGGCATCACCGAGAAGGCGCGCCGCTACCTGCAGCCGCTGATCCGCGGCGAGGCGCCGCTGCCCTACGGCAGCGACGGCCTGCCCAAGTACGTGACGCTGAAGAACGTGGCGGTGAAGAAGAAGCTGCCGGCCTGGGAGGGGTGACCCTCACGGCGCGCGCCGGCCATGGCGGCGCATCGGCGGGAACGGATGCGCGCGCGCTGCGCGGCGGGATCGCGCCGCCTGCAGGATCACGAAGTCGCCGAGGAGCGCCGGAAAGAACGCAGTGGCATCAGTTCTCCAACCTGCTGCCAAGTGCGGCTGCGCAGCGCAGCCTCGCGACTGCCCAGGACCTGGCGACGCGATTAGGCCAGGCTGTGCCGATCGCGTTGCAGGCCTTAGCGCGCGTCGCGTTCCTGCACGGCATAGCGAACCGGCAGCGACGGCAGCATCAACGCGGGAGCTGCGGTTCCCGGCGCGACCAGCACCTGGTCCAGCGCGATCGCGTCGTCGCCCTCGCGCGCGACGAAGGCCTGGACCAGGCGGGTGCCGGCCGTCGGCAACAGTGCCTGCGGGATCGGACTCGGCGTGCGACCCATGCCCACCAGCCATTGCGGACGCCCGGCGACGAGCGTCGTGCGCGGGTGCACGACCTGCAGATCGACCGAACCCGCTAGCAGGCCCACCGTCAGCGGCTTGCCGTGCCGCATCAAGACCACGGAGCGGCCGTGTGTCTTGGGTTCGGCGATGGCATACAGGTCGGCGTCGGGCCGATTCATCGGAATCGGCGACAGGCCCGCCTGGTCGATCGTCAGCGGATCGATGCCCGTGGCCCGCTTGAGGCGCTGCGCCATCATCTCGACCTTTGCGCCCTCTGCGGCGATCGGCCGTTCGGCGGCATGGTGTTCGCCGGCATAGATCAGGATCTTGCTGGTGGGAGCCTGCTCGAGCGCACGCCGGATGAGGTTGTCGGCCTGGTCCTGCTCCCGCTGCGCCTGGGCCTCGCCGGGATCGGCGGCGTAGTCCGTGCGCGTGGTTTCGTACGACACCAGGTGGTAGCCCAGCGCGAGCGACTGGCGCAGGAAATCGGCGAAGACTGGATCGTGCAGGTAGTAGCCGCTCATCTGCCGTGGATAGCCGTCCTTCGAGAGCGCCGCCATCTTGTCGCGTGAGACCGCATCGTCAGCATCGCGCTTCAACGCCTCCGCCGCCAGCACGGTGTAGCCGAGCGGGCGCAAGGCGCGCGCGACCTCAAGCCCGAACGCGCGGCCGCGTGGATCGAGATGGTTCTCGTCGAGGATCACGATGCTGGTGCGGCGCGCGCGGCGCACGATCTCCGCAAGCGCGGAAACGCCGTGCGCGGCGCGCAGGTCGGCGAGCTGTTCCTCGGGCACGTGGAAATCCGCCGCCTTCGCCGGATTGAACGTCGGCATGCCGGTCATGCACGACATCACCTGCGCCCATTGGTCGAACACGTCCGCATCCTGGATATCGCCCGCCGAGGCGACGCCGAGATGCGCCAGCAGGCCGAACGAGGCATCCAGATAGCGGCCATGCATAGCGTCCTGGACGGACTGGTCGTTGGCGGCCTGGACGCGCGTCGCGGCATCCGCTTCCGCCGCTGCGGCCAAAGCGGAAGGCCTGCCAGCCATGCTCGTGGCGGCCGCCGTCATCAGGAGCAGACCGCCGACGATCGATTGGGAACGCATATGGATGCCCGTGCCGTTGGCTATTCCGGAATTATCTCCGGGGACTTCGCCAAAGAACAAGGCACTGATCTCCGATGCTCGCCATCGTGCACCCGACGCTCGGTGCCGGTTGAGCGCCGAGCGGATCATCCTGGCGGGCGCAGAAGCTTCTTCAGCCCACTTTGGACGATCTCCGCGAACACCTTCGGTTCACCATAGGCGCGCGCGGTGAGCATCGCGCCGTACACGATCGACATGAACGCTTCCGCCTCCAGGCGGGCGGAGCCTTGCAGTTGGAACCGGCCCAGTTGCGCGCCCTTGGTCAGCACGATTTCCAGCCAGTTCGACAGGTCGCGGAAATGCGCGCGCACATGCTCGGCCAGATCGTCGGGCAAGGTGGGCAATTCGCTGGCGAGCATGCCGGCGACGCAAAAAGGCGCGGACGCGTCGGCGATGCACCGTTCCCAGTAGCCGGTATAGAAGCCGAGTTGCTGCTCGGGATCGAAGGCGCCGCTCTCCAGCATGCGGGTCTGCGCAACGATCAGGCCGCGGGATTCCTCCACGACCGCCCGCGCCAGATCGGCCTTGGCAGGAAAGTGGTGGTGGATGCTCGCCTTGCGCACCTGCACCTGTTCGGCGACGTCGGCATAGCTGAAGCCGTTGTAGCCCCGGGCCTGGATCAGGTAACGGGCCGAATCGATGAGTTTCTGCTGCGTCGTCATGGCTGGATTCTACCACTTAGTAGGTAGCCACTCGATCCATCCAGTCCTGTACAGCCCTAAATCAAGCAGCCTCACGAGCGCATTGACTATTTACCTACCAACTAGTAGGTTGAATCCTCTTTCCGAGGATGTCCCCATGAACGCACTTCGCAATTTCTACCTCCTGCGCGCCGGCGTCGCCTTCGCCTGGATCGCCGCGGTCCTGCTTTCCTCGCCGGGATCCGCGGCGCTCGCCGGAACACTCATGGTGCTTTACCCGGCCTGGGACGCGCTCGCAAACGTTATGGATGCGCGGCGCAGCGGCGGACTCCGTGCCAACCCGGGGCAGACGTTCAACGCGCTGGTCAGTGCCGTCACTGCCGTCGCCATGGCAGTCGCATTCGCGCTGCATGGCAACGCGGGCGGTGTCCTGGTCTTCGGCGCATGGGCGTTGCTCGCGGGACTGTTCCAGCTCGCCGTCGGCATCCGCCGCCGCAAGCTCGGCGGCCAGGTCTTCATGATGATCAGTGGCGCCCAATCGGCGCTCGCCGGCGTGTTCTTCGTCGTCCAGTCGTTCGGCACCGCGCCCACACTCGCCCAGCTCGCGCCCTACGCTGGCTTCGGCGGCCTCTACTTCCTGCTTTCCGGCCTGTGGCTGAGCTTCCGGAAACCGCGTCCGGCGTCCTCGATTTCCTGAAGCGCCTGGCGAGAACGCGCTTCCCGCATTGGAGAATTTTTGTCCAGGCGCACAGGTGCGGCGGATTCACGGCGAGGGATGCGGTTACGCTAGCGCACGCCAACCGGCATCCGCCCTGCAAACCGGCGACAAGGAACCAGAATGGACGTCGATTGGCACAACGGTCCGATCACCCGCACAACGCCGGTGGACGAGACCTACCGCAATACGCAGGCAGTGCGCCGGTTCCTGGCCGGTGCGTGCGGAGCCGGATTCAAGTTCGATCGCGCCTTCATGGCGTGGATCAAGGACGGCGCGCCCAAGAACATGGGCGACGTTGCCGACGAATGGCTGCGCCGACGGCGGGCAGGACTGTAGCTAGCTAGCGCGATAACGCTGAGCAGGTTCGCGTGGCCTATACGTTCGATTAAAAACTGGCGGCGGCGCACGGCAACGCGCGTTCGCGGCTGAGAAAAAATGCATTTCAGGCAGCCGCTGGCCGGGCTGAGCGCGGATGGCGAACGGCGAACGGCGAACGGCGCGAGCATGCAAGCGCATCGCGTCAGACAGGAAACGTGCCCGGCCGCCAGATGTCCATGCAACGCATCGGCGACGCTGCGCGAGCAGTCGCGCAGCGGCTGCATTCCACAAGGAATGCGCTTACGCGCACCGGCTCAGCGGCAAGCCTTGCCTTCCAGCGTCATCTGCGCGGCGAACTGCGGCACCTGCGCGATCGCGCCGGCTGCCGCCTGCTTCTTCGCCTCTTCCAAATAAATCCGCGACTGGCCCTGGCCGTCGAGATCCGCCTTTGTCGCCACCGGCTTGCGCCACACCCGCACCACCGCCTGCTGCGACGGACAGGCGGCGCTAGGCACGCGGATCACATCGTTGAACTTCCACCCGGTCGCTTCGCTGGGCTTGGCCTGGTCGAACTCCACCAGCTTGGCGCGCGGCTGGCAGGTGGGGCTGCTGCGCACCGCGGAAAACTTGTAGGGCTGCGCCGCATCGCCGGTGTAGACGCCTTCGAAGCGCACACAGGCTTCGGGGATCTGCCGGATCGTATGCACCACGCCCACCGCCTGCGCGGTACCGGGCTGGCGCTGCAGCTCCGGGACCGGATCGGCGGCCAGCGCCGCCAGCGGCGCGCAGGCGCACAGGCCCAGGGCCAGGGTCGAAGCGAGTGCGCGCAGCCGCGCCGGGATGGTCGATTGCATGGGCTTGCTCCTTGGAAGCGATGCGCAACGCTGCCACGCGCCGACTGAACGCGGCGCCAAGACAGCGTAGGCGCCCAACGCTGGCGATGGGCAGGACCCGGGCGCATACTCGGCCCGGTTCAAGCCAGGTCGAACATTGCGATACGCACCACCGGCGCATTGCGGCCGCGGAGTCGTTGCATGCCTCAGACTCCTTTTGGTGTGATCCCGTTGTACGTCCCACCGCTTGGGCGTCATCCACATCCTTGGGAGGGGTCATGCTGGAACGATATGCGGTCACCGTGGCACTGGCGTGCGCGGCCTTGGCAATACTCTATGGCATCGTGTCCACACGCTGGATCCTGGCGCAGCCCGCCGGCAACGAACGCATGCGGCAGATCGCCGATGCGATCCAGGAAGGCGCCCGCGCCTACCTCAACCGCCAATACCAGACCATCGCCGTCGCCGGCGTGGCGCTGTTGCTGCTGGTCGGGTTCTTCCTGAGCTGGTACACCGCCGGCGGCTTCGCGATCGGCGCCGTACTGTCCGGCGCGGCCGGCTACATCGGCATGAACCTGTCGGTGCGCGCCAACGTGCGCACCGCCGAGGCGGCGCGGCGCGGGCTGGGTCCGGCGATGGACGTGGCGTTCCGCGGCGGCGCGATCACCGGCATGCTGGTGGTCGGGCTGGGCCTGATCGGCGTGGCCGGCTACTACGGCGTGCTGCAATGGCTGGGACGCAGCGTCGAGGAAAGCCTGCACGCGCTGGTCGGCCTGGCCTTCGGCAGTTCGCTGATCTCGATCTTCGCGCGCCTGGGCGGCGGCATCTTCACCAAGGGCGCCGACGTCGGCGCGGACCTGGTCGGCAAGGTCGAGGCCGGCATCCCCGAGGACGATCCGCGCAACCCGGCGGTGATCGCCGACAACGTCGGCGACAACGTCGGCGACTGCGCGGGCATGGCCGCGGACCTGTTCGAGACCTATGCAGTCACCGTCATCGCCACCATGCTGCTCGGCGGGCTGATGGCGGCCGAGGCCGGGCGCAACGCGGTGCTGTATCCGCTGGTGCTCGGCGGGGTGTCGATCGTCGCCTCGATCGTCGGCACCTTCTTCGTGCGCGTGCGTCCCGGCGGCTCGATCATGGGCGCGCTGTACAAGGGCGTGATCGTGTCCGCGCTGCTGGCCGCGGCGGCGTTCTGGCCGGTGACCCAGCAACTGATGGGCGACACCGCCGCCGGCGCGACCAAGCTGTACGGCTGCGCGTTGATCGGCCTGGTGCTGACCGGCCTGATCGTGTGGATCACCGAGTACTACACCGGTACCCAGTACAAGCCGGTGCAGCACGTGGCGCAGGCCTCGACCACCGGCCACGGCACCAACATCATCGCCGGGCTCGGCATCTCGATGAAATCGACCGCACTGCCGGTGATCGCGGTGTGCGCGGCGATCTGGGGCGCGTTCGCGCTGTCGGGCCTGTACGGCATCGCCATCGCCGCCACGGCGATGCTGTCGATGGCCGGCATGATCGTCGCGCTGGACGCCTACGGGCCGATCACCGACAACGCCGGCGGCATCGCCGAGATGGCCGAACTGCCGCCGGAAGTGCGCGCGGTGACCGACCCGCTGGACGCGGTCGGCAACACCACCAAGGCGGTGACCAAGGGCTATGCGATCGGTTCGGCCGCGCTGGCCGCACTGGTGCTGTTCGCCGACTACACGCACAACCTGCGCGCCGCGCATCCGGGCGAAACCTTCGCCTTCGACCTGTCCGACCACACCGTGATCATCGGTCTGTTGCTCGGCGGCCTGATCCCCTATCTGTTCGGCGCGATGGCGATGGAGGCGGTGGGCCGCGCCGCCGGCGCCGTGGTCGAGGAGGTGCGGCGCCAGTTCCGCGAGATCCCCGGCATCATGGAAGGCACCGGCAAGCCGCAGTACGACCGCGCGGTGGACATGCTGACCCGTTCGGCGATCCGCGAAATGATCGTGCCGTCGCTGCTGCCGGTGGCTGTGCCGGTGGTGGTCGGGCTGCTGCTGGGCCCGCGTGCGCTCGGCGGCCTGCTGATCGGCACCATCGTCACCGGGCTGTTCGTGGCGATCTCGATGACCACCGGCGGCGGCGCCTGGGACAACGCCAAGAAGTACATCGAGGACGGCCACTTCGGCGGCAAGGGCAGCGAGGCGCACAAGGCAGCGGTCACCGGCGACACCGTCGGCGATCCGTACAAGGACACCGCCGGCCCGGCGATCAATCCGCTGATCAAGATCATCAACATCGTCGCCCTGCTGATGGTGCCGCTGCTGTAGCGGCACGCACCCGGCACCGGCGCTGGCGATCCGCCGGCGCCGGGCCGCACGCAGCGCGACTACAGGCAATCGATCAAGCCGTCGTTGACGCTGCGCTGGCTGTGCGGCAGCGGCGCGAACAACGGGTGCTCCCCGGCCAGCGCCTGGTACAGCGCCACCAGCCGGGTCTGCGGCAGCAACGGTGTGGGGCACTGCCACAGCTTCGCATCCACCTGCACCTGGCCGGTGGCCGGGTCGATGCTGGCCTCGCTGGCGCCGAAGGTCCACACGCACTGCCCGATCGCCCCATCGCGCTGGCGTACCGAGCAGCGGTAGCGCAGCGGCTGGTAGTCGCTGTACTCGCCCTCGCAGAAGGTGTCGCCGCAACTCTGGTCGAAGTCCTCGGCCAGCCGCCGCTCCAGATCGTCGAACGCCTCCCAGCCTGCGCCCGCGGTGGGATAGTCGACCGCATCCACGTAGACCTGCTGCTGCGCCTGCGCCTGCGATGCGCCACAGGCCAGCAACACGACCGCCAGCAGCGGGCCTATCGAATACCGGATTCCTTTCATCGTCTTGCTCCTTGGGATGGACTGTGGACATAGCCTCGCCTCACAAGCGGCCGGGCACTATCGGAAGCCTCCCCATGCGGCTCGGTATGGAGTCCGAAAACCTTGTAGGAATAGGCTTAGCCGCCCGCGCTGCATTGCAACAGCCAACCGACTAGAATGCAGGCCTCTTTGAAGCCACTCCACTGGAGCTAGCGCATGGGTCTGGAACTGGTCACCTCCGGCAAGAATCTCCCGGAAGAAATCAACGTCGTCATCGAAATCCCCAAGGATTCGGAGCCGGTCAAGTACGAAGTGGACAAGGCCAGCGGCGCGATCTTCGTCGACCGCATCCTGTCCACGCCGATGCGCTATCCCTGCAACTACGGCTACGTGCCCAACACCCTGTGCGGCGACGGCGACCCGGCCGACGTGCTGGTGGTGCTGCCGCTGCCGCTGGTGCCCGGCTGCGTGGTGCGCTGCCGCCCGGTCGGCGTGCTCAAGATGAGCGACGAGGCCGGCAGCGACGAGAAGATCCTGGCGGTGCCGGTGGCCAAGGTGTTCGAGGGCTACGGCCACATCGAGGACATCGCCCAGGTGTCGGGCCACTGGATGGAGCGCATCGGCCACTTCTTCGAGCACTACAAGGATCTGGAGAAGGGCAAGTGGGTCAAGCTGGACGGCTGGGGCAACGCAGCCGAGGCCAAGCAGATCCTGCTGGACGCGGTCGAGCGCTACAAGGCCGGCGCCTGACCTGACGAACCGACGCCGCGGCGGGGGGGATCGCCCGCCGTGGCTGACTCGCTTCACGTTTTACGAATACGGACGCTGCCGTATTCCGGGGTTTAGAGTACATTGCTGAACGAATGTCCGGGCCGGTCGAGCGTGAACCGGCCCCTCTTGGGGGGTAGTCTCTTGCGTATCCTGTTCGTCGGCGACGAGGCGAGCCTGCCGGCCGAAGTCACCGCATACATCCGCGAATTGGGCGAGGACTGGCAGGTCCAGACCGTGACCGACGGCAATGCCGCCATCGCCGCCGCCGCGACCGTGCAGCTGGATGCGGTGATCGCCGCGCCGGCGCTGCCGGACCTGACCACGGCCACCTTGCTCGGCCAGATCCGCACGCTGAGCCCGGAAACCATCCGCATCGCGCTGATCGACGCCGAGCAGAGCAACCGCGCGCCGCCGGCGCGCATCATCGGCGTGGCGCATCGTTTCCTGCCGCTGCCGCTGTCGCCGGAAATGCTGCTCGAGGCGGTCACCAGCATCGAGGAACTGCAGGAGCTGCTCGGCGATCCCCGGTTGCGCGCCAGCATCGGCCGCATCGAGAAGCTGCCCTCGCCGCCGCATCTGTACCTGAGCCTGATGCATGCGCTGGAACAGGACGACGGCAGCAACGCCGCCGACCTGGCCAAGCTGGTCTCGGCCGATCCGGCGATCGCGGCCAAGGTGCTGCAGCTGTGCAATTCGGCGTACTTCTCCAACGGCCGCACGATTTCCGACCTGCGCACCGCCGTGACGCGGCTGGGCATCGCCACCTTGCGCGACCTGGTCCTGGCTAGCGAAGTGTTCTCGGTGCAGGCGCTGTCCAATGCCGAACGCAACGCGCTGCAGCAGCGCTCGCTGCTGGCGTCGAAGCTGGCGTCGAAGATGCTGCCGTCCTCCAGCGCCGAACTGGGCGCGACCGCCGCGCTGCTGGCCGACATCGGCCTGCTGCTGCCGGGCATCCGCAACGAGCGCGAGCCGGCCGTCGAAGGCGACGACGAACGTCCCGGCCATGCCGAGGCGGGCGCCTACCTGCTCGGCCTGTGGGGCCTGCCGATGCCGATCATCGAAGCGGTGGCGTTCCACCGCGAGCCGCAGCGGTCCAGCACCCGCAGCTTCTGGGTCACCGGCGCGGTGCACGTGGCGATGGCGCTGGCCAGCGGCTCGGAGATCGATGAGGACTACCTGACCAAGACCGGCACGCTGAACAAGCTGCCGACCTGGCGCGAACAGGCGGATAACCTGATGGGACTGACCTCGGCCTAGCCGCGGCCGCGCTGCCCTCGCGGCGCGGGAAGTTGATGGGAAAGCGGCTCTCACGTGAGAGCCGACCCCATCGCGCATCGTATCGAAAGGAATGAGCAGTGCCCCACGCGGCGCTGACGCCGGCGGCTTGCCGGCAATTCCGGCGATGCGTCATCGACACAGACCATCCAAGTAGACACATCGGCTCAGCTTCGCTGTCTTCGCCCCCCCCTCGTGTCCGACACTGCCGCCATGACCATTCGCCGCAGCGATAGCGGGACACCGGCGCTGCGGCCTTTCTTGCGGGAGTCATTCCGGGTGGCGTCGGGCCATCAATCGCGACGCGTTATCGGTAGTGTCCGTCGCGACTGAAGTCGCTCCCACAAAAAAACCGCCGCCCTCCTCGCTCACCGCTCAACCTCTCGCCGCCGCCGCATTCGATGTGCGCCGAAAGCAAAAAAAGACGGGCCTTGCGGCCCGTCCTTTTTTGTTACTCAGACGCCGATGGATCAGAAGCGCTGGGTGTACTTCATGTAGAGCATGCGGCCGATGTCGAAGCTTCCGTTGTACGAGAAGTTCGAGTTGGGCTGGCTGTACATGATCGGGCCCTGGTGATTGAACACGTTGTTGGCACCCAACGACACGGTGGCATCCCACGGCGCGTTGTAGCGGATCTGCACATCGTGGAACGTGTTGGAACCGACCGTGCGCGACGGCTGCTCCAGCGTGTACGCGGAGGTGAAGCCCGGCTCGTTGCACTCCGAACCGCCACCCAGATCGTACGTGCAAGCCTCGCGCAGACCGGAGTAGTAACGCACACCCCAGTTGACGCCGAAGCTGCCGTAGCTCCAATCCACGTTCAAGTTGGAACGAACGCGGAAGTTGGAACCCCAGTCGCTGCTGCCCCAGCCATTGTGCTGCTCGATCGGCGTTTCCGACTCGTTGTCGCGCTTGTATTCCTGGTAGTCCACGTAGGTGGTCTTCCAGTCGAACACGAAGTTGCCGAAGCCGGTGTCGCTCAGACGATAGCGCACGCCCAGATCGTAGCCGGCGGTTTCCTGGTAGCCGCCGTTGATCAGGGTACGGGTCACGTCGATGACCTGGCCGCTGGTGGCATCACGCACGAAACGGTCGCAGGCCGCGCCGATGTTCTGCACGTAGCACTGGTTGAGGATGGAGGTGACCGATTCGGCAGCGATGACGTTGTCGATGCGGATCTTCCACCAGTCCAGGCTGATGTCCAGGCCGTTCACGTAGCTCGGGCTGTAGACCAGGCCCAGCGTGTAGGTCTTGGAGGTTTCCGGCAGCAGCTCCGGGTTAGAGCCGGACAGGTACGCGTAGTTCGACTGCGACCCGGGACCGCTGGCATCCACGCCGCCGGAGGCTTCCTGGCGGAAGTTCGCCGGCACCGCGCCGCCGCAGCGCGTGGCCACGCCCGCGTTGCGGGTCGCGGCACCGAACAGGGTGTCGCACGGATCGGTGTAGGAGTCGAAGGTCTGCGAGGTGCCGCCGTACAGGTCGGACACGGTCGGCGCACGGAAGCCGGTGGCGTAGGTGCCGCGCACCAGCAGGTCGTCGATCGGCTTCCACTTCAGGCCGAACTTGCTGTTGGTGGTGTCGCCGAAGGTGTTGTAGTCCGAGTAACGACCGGCCACGTCAAACGACAGTTCCTTGGCGAACGGCATGTCGGCCAGCACCGGGATGTTGAACTCCAGGTACACCTCGTCCAGCGAGTAACCGCCGCGGGTCGGCGCGCCGGCCAGGTCGGTGCTCAGGCCGGACTGCAGCAGCGCGTCGGGATCGTAGCGCGCGTCTTCGCTGCGGTGCTCGACGCCTGCGGCCATCGCCAGGTCGCCGGCCGGCAGCGCCATGATGGTGCCGCTGAGGTTGGCGCTGTACACCTTGGTGGTGCTCATCGAGGTGTCGTGCGACGGCAGGAACAGGTACGCCTGCAGCGCCGGATCGGCCAGCGAGCCGGCACCGGCGGTGCCGTTCGGCAGCAGGGGGTTCCACGGCATGCAACCGGCGATCACGTTGCCGGCGGAGCCGCACTTGACCACGCCGTCGCTGTCCAGGAACGACGGGCCGACCGCGTTCTGCACGTTCGGAACGAACAGGTTGCCGGTACCGGTCTTGGTGCCCTTGTTGCGGTTGTAGACGTAGCCGACGTCCCAATCCCAGTAGTTGTCGCCCAGCTGGAACGAACCTTCGAGCCCGCCGCTGAAGCGGAAGGTGTTCAGCTCGGAACGGGTCTGGCGCGGCACTTCCCAGGTACGGCGCATGAAATCGACGTCCTGGCCCGGCAGCGGATTGAAGTAGCTTTCGCCCGACAGCGGGCTGTCGAACGCCACCGAACGGTACGGATAGCCGGCGATCTGCTGCAGCGTCTCGCGCTCGGTGTACAGCACGCTGGCGGTGCCGCGGACGTTGTCGGTGAAATCGAAGTTGCCGTTGGCGAACACCGAGCGGCGCTCGATCCCGGTCTGCAGGAACATCTGCTGGCTCGGGTTGGACAGATCGGCGTTGCTGAAGTCGTGGTAGTCGGCGAAGTTGCGCGGGTTGCCGCCCGGATTCAGCGAATACATGTTGCCGTCCGCGTCGAGCAGCACACCCTTCTCGCTGATCGCGCTCCAGCCGTTGGAGGCATCGGCGGTCGGAACCGGGTGGAAGTAGCCGTTCGGCGACGCGCTGTAATCGCGGTTCTTGGCGTAGACCGGATCTTCCTTGCTGTACTCGGCGCCGAGGGTCAGCGAACCGCGGTCGTTGCTGGCGCCGTAGACGAAGTTGTAGGTTTCCTTGTGGCCGTCGCCCTGGCCGTACTGGCCGACGTAGGCGCTGGCTTCCAGACCATCGAAGTTCTTGCGGGTGATCACGTTGATCACGCCGGCGATGGCGTCGGAGCCGTACAGCGCCGACGCGCCGTCGGTCAGCACTTCCACGCGCTCGACCATCGAGGTCGGGATCGAGGCCAGATCGGTGTAGCCGCCGGAGCTGACGCCCATGCGCTTGCCGTCCAGCAGCACCAGGGTGCGCTGCGGGCCGAGGTTACGCAGATCGACGTACTGGCCGCCGACTTCTTCGCCCGAGGACAACGCATCGGCGCGGCTGATCGCCGGCGAACCGGTGGCCGACAGGTTCTGCACGATATCGGCGACGCTGGTGTAGCCCTGCTTCTCGATGTCGGCGCGCTGCAGCGCGATTACCGGCTGCGCGGTTTCCGAGCTGGCCTGACGGATACGCGACCCGGTGACCTCGATGCGGTCGAGGTTGGTCGGATTGCTATCGGTAGCGGCGGATTCTTGCGCGCCGGCGATAGCCGGCGTCAACGCGATCGCGATGCTGGCGGGCAACAGGCCCAGCCGCACTGCGGAAGTGCGAAGGTTCATTCATCTCTCCAGGGGTAACGTTAGGGGCGTGTTAAGCGCCCTGGGCACGTTACGTTCCGGTGAGCACCGGCGCTTTGCTGCGGCCGTTCGCAGACTTTGCCGACTCTGGCGGCACCGCCGCCGCTTGTCGATATTGCGAAGCGGAGACGCCGAAGCGCGCACGAAAGGCGCGGGCGAAGCTGCAGCAGTTGTCGAAGCCGCTGGCCGCGGCGACCTCGCCGATCATCATCGCCGTGTCGCGCAGCAGGTCCGCGGCGCGCTCCAGGCGCAGCCGCGCCGACAGCGCCTGCGGGCTTTCCTCGTACAGGCATTGGAAAGTCTTGGACAGATACCAACTGGAGAAGTTGGTCAGCTCGGCCAGTTCGCTGATCCGCACCACGCGGTCGCGGTGTCCTTCCAGATACAGATGCGCGCGCTGCATGCGCCCGAACACCTGGCGCTTGCGCACCCGCGAACGCCCAGGGCAACGCTGCACGCGGTGCGACAGCTCGCCCTGCATCGAGGCCAGGTGCAGCAACACCGGACGCATCGCCAGCACATCGCCCGGCCGCGCCGCCGCCTGCCGCCATAGCCGCAGCGCGATCCGCGCCTCGCGCGGCGGCAGCACGCCGCGGCCGGCATACAGGGTCGCATCGGCCATCCGCCCAAGCGCCTTCAATGCGTCGGCGTCCAGGCTGAGGCCGATGCACAAGCCGTCGCGATCGGCCTGCACCAGCGGCCGCGAATCGCGCTCGAAGGCCAGCCACTGGCCGCGCTGCAGTTCGAAGCGGCCTTCCTTGGCTTCGATCCAGGCGCTGCCGCGCAGCTGGATCCAGACCGTGAACGCGGCGGCCGAGGCCTGCAGGCTACCCAGGCGCGCCGCGCCCAGGCAGGCCGAGCCGGCGGGCGCGTCCTCGTTGTCCAGGATCCGTTGCTGCCCACGATCGGCCAGGAAGACTTGTCGCATCCGATGCACCCGCTTTGCTTCAACCGGCGCGCAGTGTTGCCGGATGTGGCGGCAGGGTCAGGACGATGTGGCGATGTTTGTCCGAAATCGGCACGAAGCGGTCACGAACAACTTACGATGCTCACTTTCCCTTGTGCAGCAACCACTTGGAGGCGATCACCGAGAACCAGCCGGTGCTCTCGGGCATGCGCATGAAGCCGATGTCGCTGCCGTCCTCCACCGCCAGCGCCGCATACACGTCGCCGCTGCGCCGATCGATGCTGAAGCCATTGGCCGAACTGAGCCGGTCGCGGTCCAGGCACGCGCTGTCGCCGAGGCCGCCGCCGATCCGCGCCAGCCGGCTGGCGCACTCGCCGGTCGGGAACAGATAGCGCACCTCGCCGCCCGCACCCAGCGCCCAGGTGCGGTAGCGCCACAGCGACGGCACCGCCGCGTCGACTGCCGCCACGCTGGCCGGGTCCAGGGTCGCGTCGGCGCGCCACAGGCCGCTGCGCGCCAGGCGAGTGAACAGCACGCGCCCGCTGTCCGGGTCCACGCGCAGCTGCGAGACATCGTCCAGCGCCGCCAGCCGCCGCCACGGCAGGCTGCGCCGGTCGTACAACTGCAGCCGGGTGCGGCCGTTCTCGCCGAGCAGCACCAGCAGCTGCGCCGGATCGGCGGTGTACGCCGCCTGCAGCGGTTCGCCGGAAGGCACCGGCAAGGGCACGACGCTGCCCGACTGCGGCCGCACTTCGTAGATCGCCGAGCGCCCCTGCGCATCGCGGCCGCTGACCAGCAGCGATTGGCTGTCGGCCGACCAGGCCGGCGCCTGCCCGGTTTCCGGGCGCACGCCCTCGATCAGGCGCAACGACTGCGGCCGGGTCACGTCGCCCCACCACAGCGCGAAACTGCCGGAACGGTCTGAGGTGAAGACCAGTTGGCGGCCGTCGGGCGCGATCACTGGCTGGCTGTCGCGCCCGGTGGAGGCGAACAGGCGCTGGCTCTCGCGGTTGCCCTGGCGGTCCGCGGCGGAAATCCGATACAGCGCGAACTGCGGGCGCCGGTGCACGAACGCGAGCCGTTCGCCGTCGCGCGACAAGGTCGGCGACTGCGCATCGCCCAGGTCCAGGTCGCGAAGGCGCTGCGAGGCGGTATCCAGCCGATACAGGCGCGTCTCGCTGTCGACCCGGCGCCCGAATACCAGGCCGCGGCTGTCCTGGGTCCAGTCCCAGCCACGGATCTCGGCGAACTCGCGGGTCAGCGGCTCGGCGCGGCCGCCGCCGGCCGGCATCCGCCACAGGCCGCCCATCTGCGGGTTGCGCACGAAGGCGATCCACTGGCCATCGGGCGAATAACGCGGCGCGTAGTCGAAATCGCCCGCTCCGAGCGTGTAGGGCAGCGCACGCCAGTGCCCGCTGGCCAGATCCAGCACGCGGATCCCGCGGCTGGGCTGGCGCCCGGTCATGCTGCCGAACAGCAGGCCGCGCCCGTCCGGCGTCCAGTCGAAACTGAGCAGCTCGGTGCCGTCGCAGCGGGTCGCTTCGCGCGCCACATCAGGCTTGTCGGCGGCTATGAGCAGCACCTGGCACTGCCCCTCCGGCCCCAGCCGGGCGAAGGCGATGCGGCGGCCATCCGGCGACCAGGCCGGCAGCCGGTCGGAATAGCCCTTGCCCGGCACGCCGAGCGAGCGCGGCGGCACGCCGCCGGCCGCACGGCCGGTCGCCTGCACCAGCAGTTGCGTCCCCGCGCGGCCCTCGATCCCGGCGGCATACGCCACCTGCGCGCCATCCGGCGATAACGCCGGCTCCAGCTCGAAGCCCGGCATCGTGGTGATCAATCGGTACGGCCGCTCCGGGCTGCCGACCACCCGCTCCTGCTCGCTGCCGGCCGGGTCCTGGCCGCCCCGCGGCAGCCACCAGACCAGCATCGCCAGCAACATCAGGCCGGCGCCCGCGGCGGCCGCCAGCACCACCTGCAAACCGCGCGACGGCGGCGCAGGCACCACCGCGGCCGGCGACGGCGCTGCGTCGGCGACCGCCGGCATGGCGACGTCGGCATCGGCATCGGCGCACAGGTCCTCGCTCGCGGCCGCAGCCGCCGGCGCGCCGGCATCGACCTCGACCTCCGCCAGCGCCTGCACCGGCGCCACCAGGCGATAACCGGTCTTGGCCAGCGTCTCGATATAGGCCGGCGCGTCGCCCTTCGCACCGGCAGCGAACGCCTTGCGCAATTGGGTGATGGCCTGGGTCACCACATCGTTGGTCGGCTGCGTGTCCGGCCACACCTGGGCCAGCAAGGTCTCGCGCTCCACCACCTGTCCCGGCTGCGCCAACAGCACGCGCAGCACGCCCATCGCCTTGGGCGTGAGCCGCTGCGGCCGCCGCGCGCGCGGCGCATGCACTTCGCGCAGCGACAGCAGCACCAGGCAATCGCCGACCTGCAACCGTTCCGGAAGCAGTGGAGTGGCGGAGGATGACGAGGACATGCGACTAAGGCGACGACGATCTGCGATGGAGTGGGAACCACGTCACGGCAAAAGTGACGCCGTATGGCGCCAACGGGCAGATTCGGCAAACCAATGCGACGAATGCGGCCAGGCGTGGCGATGCCGACAAATTCTACCCTAGTCGTTGCCGCCGCCAACCGCGGCGAAGCACTACAGGCTCTCTCTCCGCCGACGAAACTCACATAAACGTTGCAAGATTACGCGCCAGTTGGCGCGTTTTTTTTAGCGATTGTTCAGGCTTTGGTTTTGCGTGTGACGCTGAGCCCAATCAGCCGCGACACCACAAGGGCGATATACATCACCCCGGCGAACTGTTCGAGCATCACCAACGAACGCGCCAGCGGCAGCACCGGCAGCACGTCGCTGAGGCCGACCCCGGACAGCACGCTGAAACTCAGGTACAGCAGCTCCATCCAGGTCCGCGGCGACTGCGTCGTCTGCGCGCCGATGAAGCTGCCCGGCAGCCATTGCTGGCACACCGAGAATGCGAAGGCGAACGCCCATGCCAGCAAGGTGAAGGTCGCGCCGGCCGCGTACAGTTCGTCGCGGGTGACCTCGTGGTCCTGCAGCATGTAGGCGATCAGGCTGGCCGCGGTATAGAAATACAGCAGGCTTTCCAGCAGTTGCGCGAACGCGCCGAGCTGCGGGCTGTGGTGCAGCGCCGCGGCGATCGACAGCACCACCGACGGCAGCGCCAGGCACCAGGCGATCCACAGCACCGACGGGCTGCGGTTGACCACCCACAGCGCCAGGCCCAGCACCACGATGCCGAACGCGCCGAACAGCGCGCGCCCGGCGGCGGTGTCTTCCATCAGCGGATACAGCAGCAGGCCCAGCAATTGCACGCCCAGCAGCAACGCGGACGGGTGGCGGCGCAAGGCGAGCGCGTAGCGGAGCATGCGGAATTCCGGAAGTGGCGTGCGCGCATCATAGACAAGCGCACGCCACGGCGGCGGCAATGCCGCGGCCTTACTCCTGCCGATAGACCTCGGCGCCGGCATCCAGGAATTGCGCCGATTTCTCGGCCATGCCGGCCTGCAGCGCGTCGGTCTCGCCGACGCCGTGCTCGGCGGCGTAGTCGCGCACGTCCTGGGTGATCTTCATGGAACAGAAGTGCGGGCCGCACATCGAACAGAAATGCGCCAGCTTGTGCGCGTCCTTGGGCAGCGTCTCGTCGTGGAATTCCTTGGCCTTTTCCGGATCCAGGCCGAGATGGAACTGGTCGTCCCAGCGGAATTCGAAGCGCGCCTTGGACAGCGCGTTGTCGCGCACCTGCGCACCCGGATGGCCCTTGGCCAGGTCGGCCGCATGCGCGGCGATCTTGTAGGCCATGATGCCGTCGCGCACGTCCTGCCGGTTGGGTAGGCCCAGGTGCTCCTTGGGCGTCACGTAGCACAGCATCGCGGTGCCGAACCAGCCGATCATCGCCGCGCCGATCGCCGAGGTGATGTGGTCGTAGCCGGGCGCGATGTCGGTGGTCAGCGGCCCCAGCGTGTAGAACGGCGCCTCGCCGCATTCGCGCAGCTGCTTGTCCATGTTCTCCTTGATCAACTGCATCGGCACGTGGCCGGGGCCTTCGATCATGGTCTGCACGTCGTGCTTCCACGCCAGCTTGGTCAGCTCGCCCAACGTTTCCAGTTCGCCGAACTGCGCCGCGTCGTTGGCATCGGCGATGCAGCCCGGGCGCAGCCCGTCGCCCAGCGAGAAGGCCACGTCGTAGGCCTTCATGATCTCGCAGATGTCCTCGAAGTGGGTGTAAAGGAAGTTCTCCTTGTGATGCGCCAGGCACCACTTGGCCAGGATCGAGCCGCCGCGCGAGACGATGCCGGTGACGCGTTTGGCGGTCAGCGGCACGTAGCGCAGCAGCACCCCGGCGTGAATGGTGAAGTAGTCCACGCCCTGCTCGGCCTGCTCGATCAGCGTGTCGCGGAAGATCTCCCAGGTCAGTTCCTCGGCGCGGCCATCGACCTTCTCCAGCGCCTGGTAGATCGGCACCGTGCCGATCGGCACCGGCGCGTTGCGGATGATCCACTCGCGGGTTTCGTGGATGTGCTTGCCGGTGGACAGGTCCATCACCGTGTCGCCGCCCCAGCGGATCGACCACACCAGCTTCTCCACTTCCTCGGCGATGCCCGAGCTGAGCGCGCTGTTGCCGATGTTGGCGTTGATCTTGGTCAGGAAATTGCGGCCGATGATCATCGGCTCGCTTTCCGGATGGTTGATGTTGTTGGGCAGGATGGCGCGGCCGCGGGCGATCTCGGCGCGCACGAACTCGGGGGTGATGACGTGCTGGATGCTGGCGCCGAACGCTTCGCCTGGATGCTGCTGGCGCAGCAGCGCATCGCGCACCGCCTCCAACCGCTGGTTTTCGCGGATCGCCACGAACTCCATCTCCGGGGTGACGATGCCGCGCCGCGCGTAGTGCATCTGGGTGACGTTGGCACCGGCCAGCGCGCGCCGCGGCAGGTGCCGGGCCGGGAAGCGCACCGCGTCCAGCCGCGCGTTGTGTTCGCGGCCACGGCCGAAATCGGAGCTGAGTTGTTCCAGCGCGGCAGTGTCGCCGCGCTCTTCGATCCAGCGCGCGCGCAGCGGCGCCAGGCCGGCGCGCAGGTCGATGCTCGCGTCCGGATCGGTATACGGCCCGGAGGTGTCGTACACGGTGACCGGCGGATTGTCTTCGCCGCCGAACAGGGTCGGGGTGCGGGTCAGCTGGATCTCGCGCATCGGCACGCGCAGGTCGGGACGCGAGCCTGGCACGAAGATCTTGCGCGAACCGGGGATCGGCCGGGTCACCGACTCGGACAGGGTATCGGCCTGCTGCAGCAACGGGCTGGGTACGGCATTCATCGGCATTCGTCCTATTTCTGAGAGCCTGCAGCGAGTGCGGGCGGTTGCGAGCGAACTCGCATCACGGACGAAGCGGCGGCGCGGCACGGACCGGCGCAAAAAGCGCATGGACCGGGCTTGCGAAGCTTCCCTACGCCGGTATCAACCGGATCAGGTTCGAAGGGACTGTCTCAACCGCGGCCTGCGCCGGCGGTACCCCCGCTTCTGCGCCCATTAGACCCGTTTCTGCGGCCGCAGCCAACCGCGCGCAGCTGAATCGGCGCACAACCGGACCCGCTTCTTGTCAGCGCCGGCACGCGCGCACGCCATTGCGGCAAACCCCGGCGACATACCGCGCCTAGCCTGGGCCCCACAAGAACGACGTCTCTCTCCCTGCCGCCGGCTCACCCCGGTGGCGTTTTTTTGTGCGGCGCCCGCCGCGGCGCTCATTCCAGCACGTAGGCCACGCGCAGTCCGCCCCAGTGGCGGCCGCGCACGTACACCGGCACCGACAGGTCGAACAGGATCTGCCCGGTGTCGCGCCGATACACCTGCAACAGATACGGCTGGGTGTGGCGACCGACGCTGCGCCCGACCCGATCGGTGAACATGCGCTTGGTGCGGTTGCCGACCAGATCGCGGGCGCGGTCGCCGCTCAGCGGCTGGCTGAAGCGCAGGTTGTGGGTGGGCACGTAGCCGTCAGGATTGGCGCAGATCGCGAACACGATCCATGGATGCGCGGCCAGCAGCGGTTCCTGCAGCGGCGGCAGCAGTTCGTCGCACAACGCATCGAAGGTGGTGCGGTACTTGGGTGGATCGATGCCCGCGATCGGCGTGTAGTCGGTGGAAAACAGCGCGTCCTCGCCGATGCGGCCGCGCGCGACCGCATCGGCCAGCGCCTGCCCGATCCTGCCGGCGGCCGCCGTCGCCAGTTCGCGGATGCGCGCGTGCCGCGGCTGCTGCATCGGATCGGACGGCAAGCGGAACAGGCCCACGCAGTCGTGCAGCGTGGCGCTGCCCGCGGCCAGCGCCGCGCTGCGCTCGACCACGCGCGCGACATGCTCCAGGTTGCTGCGGCTGAGCCCGACCACGTGCTCGACCGCGCGATCGATGCCGCCGATCTCTGCGCCTTGCGCGGCGACGCGGGTGGCCACGGTTTCCATCGCCGCACTGGCGCGACCGAGCAACTGGCCGATGCCGCCGAGCACCTGCTCGGTGCGCTGCGCCGAGGCGGCACTGTCGTGCAGGGCGCTGCCGGTCTCGCCGATGATGACGCGCACGTCGCGCGCGGCGGCGGCGGCGCGTTCGGCCAGGCGCCGGATCTCGCTGGCGACCACGGCGAAGCCGCGCCCGGCGGCGCCGGCATGCACCGCCTCGATGCTGGCATTGATCGACAGGATGTTGGTCTGGAACGCGACCGCGTCGATCACCTCGATGACCTCGGTGGCGCGCGCCGAGCGCCGCTCCACCTCGCGCATCGCCTGGCCCAGCGCGCGCGCCGCTTCCGCGCCCTGGCGCGCGCTGTCGTCGGCGCTGGCCGCCACCGCGATCACCGCGCGCAGTTCCTGGTCCATCTCGTGCAGGCCCTGCAGCAGCCGCCGGGTGGTCGCCACCACCGTCTGCAGCGCTTCCATCTGGGTCTGCGATTGCTGCGCCAGCTCGTCGTTCTCGGCGACCACGTGCGGCACGTCGGCGGCGATCTGCAGCGACAGCGCCACCGCCTGGCGGATCGCCTCGGCCAGGTTGCCGAAGCCGGCCGACAGGCGCCGCCCGGCCATCGCCTCGGTGTCCTGCGCGGACAGCGGCGTGCTCAGCCCCAGGTCCAGATCGCAACCGGTCAGGCGCTCGCCGACCCGGTCGAGCAAGGCCTGCGCCTGCGCACCGGCCTGCAGCTGCTGCGCCAGCGCCTGCAGCGCCGGGCTGATGGCGCCTTGCGCCTGGCCGCCGCCGAGCAGGGCGACGTCGCGCAGCAGCGCGGCGGTTTCCGGATGCGGCAGCGACAGCAGCCAACCTTCCCCGTCGCGATCGCGCTGATAGCGCACGCGCCGCGCCGGATCGGCGCCCGATGCCAGCCAGCTGCCCTCCGCACCGGCCAGCGACGCCAACGGCAGCCCCCACACCGCTTCGCTGGATTCGCCGAGCAAGGCCTCTGAGTGCACCCCGAGCAAATCCAGCGCGGCACGATTGGCGGCACAGACCCGGCCTTGCGGGTCCAATCGCAGCAGCGCCACCGGTGCGTCCGGCAAGGCCGCGGCATGTCCGGCATCGGCGTTCGGACCGCGTGTGAACAACGACATCGTCTTCCCCTCCAGGAACTCTTCCGCCATGGTATCGGCCGCCGCCGTGCAACCTGAGCGGGGACATGCGCAACCGGGATCGGCGTCATGTCCGGACTCTTGCGGATTCAGACGCCTGCGATCGCGCCGCGACGGCGAGGATCGCAGCCGATGGGCGCGGACATGGTCGTGAAAGGAACCAGCGTCGAATTTGCGGGACGCATCAGATCTGGCTGTGCGGCTCCCGGCTTGGTTTGCCTGCGGAGAGAAGCTTAGATCCGCACTACTGCAGCGCTAGCCGCAGCGCACCATAACGGTACCGTGACGATGCACGCGGTATCGTTGCTGGCTTCGTTCGCGATTGCCCTTCGCCGCTGCTGCAGCGATTCCAGACCGGCAACCGCTGCGTGCCGCCTGTGTTGCGCATCGCCGCAACGCCGACACGCTCCCTCTCGCTTCCTTGCCCGGAGACGCTGCCGCATGGTGTTTCGTATTTCCATCGCGCTTGTAGCCTTGCTGGTGCTGATCGCGGGCCTCGCGCCCGGCCCGTTCGACGACGTGGTGCAAGCGGCGCTGGCCCAGGTCATCCGCGGCGCCGGCTGGATGTATTTGCTGGTGGTGTTCCTGACCCTGGCCTTCATGCTGTATCTGGCCTTCGGTCGCTTCGGCCATCTGCGCATCGGCGGCGAGGACGCCGAGCCGGACTTCTCCCGCGCCAGTTGGCTGTCGATGCTGTTCGCCGCCGGCATGGGCATCGGTCTGGTGTTCTGGGGCGCGGCCGAGCCGATCTCGCACTTTCTCAAGCCGCCGGAAGGGCTGGCACCGCAAAGCATGGAGGCGGCGCGCGCCTCGATGCGCTACGCGTTCTTCCACTGGGGCCTGCATCCCTGGGCGGTCTATGCGTTGATCGGCCTGGCGATGGCCTGGTTCCAGTACAACCGCAACGGCCGCGGATTGGTCAGCGACATGCTGCAGCCGGTCATCGGCCGCCACCACCGCGGCTGGGTCGGCCATGCGGTGAATATCGCCGCGGTCGTGGCCACCGCGATCGGCGTGGCCACCACGCTGGGCTTCGGCACGATCCAGATCGCCGCCGGCCTGCACCGCGTGTTCGGCGTGCAGGCGAGCATCCCCGTGCAGATGGCCATCATCGCCGTGGCTTTCGTGCTGTACATGGCCTCCACCGCCAGCGGCGTGGAGCGCGGCATCAAGTGGCTGTCCAACTTCAACCTGGCGCTGGCCGCGCTGCTGCTGGCCGCGGTGCTGGTACTGGGCCCGACCGGCTTCATCTTCGACACCTTCACCACCACGCTCGGTTCCTATCTCAACCAACTGGTGACGATGAGCTTGCGCATGTCGCCGTTCTCCGGCAGCAAGTGGGTGGCCGAATGGACCATCTTCTATTGGGCCTGGTGGATCGCCTGGGCGCCGTTCGTCGGTGCGTTCATCGCCCGCGTCTCGCGCGGGCGCAGCATCCGCGAGTTCGTGGTGGGCGTGGTGCTGGCCCCCACCCTGCTCGGCTTCGTATGGTTCTCGGTGTTCGGCGGCGCTGCGCTGTGGGCGCAGCTGTTCGGCCATGTCGACATGCTGCAGGCGCTGGGCAACGGCTACGAGACGGTGCTGTTCACCCTGTTCGACAGCCTGCCTGGTTCATTGCTGCTGTCCAGCGTGGCATTGCTGTTGCTGACGATCTTCTTCGTCAGTTCGGCCGATTCGGCGGTGCTGGTACTGGCCAGCATGTCCACCGACGAAGCCGGCGATCCGCCGCTGGCGCGCAAGCTGGTATGGGGCGTGGCGGTGGCGCTGATCGCGGCGGTGCTGTTGCTGGCCGGGGGCCTGGATGCGCTGCAGGGCATGATCACCATCGCCGCGTTGCCGTTCGCGGTGCTGATGGTGCTGGTGATCGTGTCGCTCTATCGCGTGCTGGACGCCGAGCACACGCGGGAACGCCGACGCGATCGACGCGCCAGGCACATGATCGAGGAATGGATCGCGCGCGAACAGGCGGCGCAGGAACAGACCCGCACCGAGGCCGGGCGCACGCAAGCGCAGGAGTGAGCGCGCGGGCGGCAGCGCCGACCCGCGCATCAACACAACGCGCCGGCCGCCGCACGCGAGCCGGCCGCGACACCGCCGCGGCGCAGGCTCAGTAGCCGGCGGCCTGCCCGTCCTTGCGGCTTTCCGAGGCGCCGTAGTACACGCCGCTGGCCGGATCGCGGAGGATCGCCTGATAACCGCCATACGGGCCATCGGCGAAGATCACGCGGTGGCCCTTGCGCATGAGCGCGCGGATCGTGTCGTAGGAAAAGCCGGTTTCCAGATTCAGCTCGCCGCCGTCGCTCATCGCCGTGGCCTGCCCGGTCGGCTCGGTGGACCCTTCGTGCTGGATCCGCGGCGCGTCGCCGGCTTCCTGCAGGTTCATGTGGAAATCGATCAGGTTCATCACGATCTGCACGTGGCCCTGCGGCTGCATCGCCCCGCCCATCACGCCGAAGCTCAGCCACGGCTTGCCGTCCTTGGTCACGAACGCCGGGATGATGGTCTGGAACGGGCGCTTGCCCGGCGCGTAGCCGTTGGGGTGATCCTTCTTCAGCACGAACATCTCGCCGCGGTCCTGCAGGATGAAGCCCAGCCCCGGCGGCGCCATGCCGCTGCCCATGCCGCGGTAGTTGGACTGGATCAGCGACACCATCATGCCGTCGGCATCGGCCACGGTCAGGTAGATGGTGTCGCCCTCTTCCAACTGCTTGGGCGTGCCCGGCTGCACTTCCTTCAAGGCCTTGTCCATCGAGATCAGCGCGCGACGCTGCGCGGCGTAGTCCTTGGAGATCAGCTTGGCCAACGGCGCCGGCTGGAACGCCGGATCGGCGTAGAAGCGCGCGCGGTCGGCGAAGGCCAGCTTCTTGGCCTCGGTGAACAGATGGATGTGCTCGGCCGAGCCGAACGCGATCTTGGAGAAGTCGTAGCCCTCCAGGATGTTGAGCATCTGCAGCGCGGCGATGCCCTGGCTGTTGGGCGGCAGTTCCCACACGTCGTAGCCGCGATAGTTGCTGCTGACCGGCTCGACCCATTCGCCATGGTGGCTGGCCAGGTCGTCGTAGCTGAGGAAGCCGCCGTTGGCCTTGAAATAGGCGTCGATGGTGCGCGCGATCGGCCCCTTGTAGAACGCGTCGCGGCCGCCGTCGGCGATCTGCTGCAAGGTGTCGGCCAGGTTCGGGTTCTTCCACAGTTCGCCCTTGCGCGGCGCATGGCCGTCGATGGTGAACTGCTCCTTGAAGCCGGGATACTGCGACAGCCGCGGCACCGAGCGGTCCCAGTAGTAGGCGATGGTCTCGGCCACCGGGTGGCCCTCGCGCGCGTAGCGGATCGCCGGCGCCAGGTTCTGCGCCATCGGCCTGCGCCCGAAGCGTTCGTGCAGCGCGAACCAGCCGTCCACCGCGCCCGGTACCGACACCGGCAGCGGCCCGGTCGGCGGAATGTCCTTCAAGCCGCGGCGCTGGAATTCGGCCAGGGTCAGCGACTTGGGCGAACGGCCCGAACCGTTGTAGCCGTAGAGCTTGTGCGTCTTCGGATCCCACACGATCGCGAACAGGTCACCGCCGACGCCGTTGCCGGTCGGCTCCATCAGTCCGAGCGCGGCGTTGGCGGCGATCGCCGCATCCACCGCCGACCCGCCCGCCTGCATCGTGTCCAGCGCGATCTGCGTGGCCAGCGGCTGCGAGGTGGCGGCCATCGCGTGCGGCGCGATCACCTCCGAGCGCGTGGCGAACGCCTGGCCGGTGACGCGGTCGGCCGCAGTGGCCAGTGCCGGCAGGCCCAGCGCAAGCGCCAGGCAGGCCAAGGAAAACTTCGAAACGGACATGCGCATTCCCCGCAGCGGATACCGCGCCACCCTACCCGAGCGGAGCCGCGCGCGCAGCTGCGGCGGCGCCAGCGCATCTGGAGCGAGCCCGATGCAGCGCGATGACGACAGCGTCGCGGCGCTGCATCCGACGCGCAGACACTCAGCGCAACGCCAGCGTCTGTTGCCCGGCATCCAGGCGCCGCAGCAACTCGGCCTGCGGCGCCAGCTGTGCGACCAGCACCGGACGCGCCTGTTGCAGTTGCGCGCGCGCTTCGTCGCGCCGGTCGAGGGCCAGCAGCGCTTCGGCCAACGACACCCGTGCCATCGCGGTGGGCACCGCCGCACTGCCCAGTTCGGCCTGGTTCGCCTGCACCACACTTTCCCAGCCGCGCAGCGCCGCGGCGCTGTCGCCGGCGTGTTGCGCCAACTCCGCGGCCAACATGTCGCGCCGTCGCTGCAGTTGCGTCGACGGCCAGCCGGCCGCCGGCCGGAGCGCGTCCAGCTCGCGTTGCGCACGCGCCAGCTCGCCGCTGCGCATGTGCAGCTCCACCTGGCTCAGGCGCTGCACCAGTTGCCGCGGATGATCGGCGGGATACAGCCGCGCCATACCCTCGTAGGCATGCCGCAACAGCGGCTCGGCTTCGCCCAGCCGGCCCTGGCGCATCAGCATGCGGCCCAGGTTGCCCTCGGCGTTGAGCGTCATCGGGTTGTCCGCGTCCAGCGCCTGCCGGCGGATCTGCCAGGATTGCCGATACAACTTCTCGGCCGTCGGCAGATCGCCGCGCGATTCCTCCAGCGTGGCCAGGTTGTTGAGATAGCGCGCATGGTCGACGCTCTGCGCCAGGCCCAGCGCCGGCAACATCGCCAGCGCTTGCAGATAGTGCACGCGTGCCGCAGCGAAATCGCCGGCATCCTGGTACACCGACGCCAGTTCGTTTTCCGCATCGGCCAGCAGCGGACTGCGCGCACCGTACAGCGCGCGCGACAGTTCCAGGTTGCGCTGCATCAGCGCGCTCGCCGCCGGCAAGGCGCCGCGTGCCGCCAGCGTCTTGGCCAGGCCTTCGGCGCTGTGCAGGTAGTCGACGCTGCGCGCGCCGAAGTCGCGCTGCTTCAGCGCCAGCGCGCGCCGGTACCAGTGCTCGGCCTGCACCAGATCGCCGTTGGCCTTGAACACCTGGCCCAGGTTGTGCATCGCCGTGGATGGACCGCCGTCGGTCTTCCCACCCGGCTGCATGCGCAGCGCCAGCGAGCGCTGCAGCATCGCCACGGCCTCGTCGGTGCGGCCGACCCGGCTCAACGCCAGACCCATCGCATTGGTCGCCTTGGCCAGCGCGTCGCGCTCTTCGCCGGGTTCGGCCAGACGCAGCGCCTCGGTGGCCGCGGCCAGCGCCGCAGCGCCGCGATCCTGGTTGTACAGCAGCACCGCCAGGTCGCTGAGCGCCTGCGACGCCGACGCCGGTTCGCCCACCTGTGCGCTGCGCAATTCGCGCGCGGCCTGGCGCAGCAACGTCTCGGCACGCGCGTCCTGGCCAAGGTTCATATAGGCGCGGCCGAGCGTGGCGCGCAGCCGCGCGCGCACCGCCGGCGATTGCGCCAGGCCCCGGTCGAGCTGCGCGGCGGAACGGTCCAGCACCTGCTGCGCGCTGATCGTCGCGGTGCCCTGGGCGCCGCGGCTGCGCGGGTCGGCGGCATCGAACGCATCGGTCATGAACTGGCTGACCTGCAGTGCGATCGCCGCTTCGCGCTGCGCCTGCGCGCGGGTCTCCAGCAGGCGCCACATGAAGCCGGCGCTGAGCAGCAGCACCGCCGCGGCCACCGCGCTCTCGCGCCAGCGCCGGCGCAGCAGGCGGGCCAGCGCATAGCGGCGACCGCCGCGGCGCGCCTGCACCGGGCGGTGGCCGAGATGGCGCTGCAGATCGGCAGCCAGCTCGGCGACGTTGGCGTAGCGCTGCGCCGGATCCTGCGCGCAGGCCTTGGCCGCGATCGCGTCGAGATCGCCGCGCAGCTGCCTGCGCAACGCCGGCAGCTGCGCCAGCGCGCTCGGCGGGGGACAAGCCGCGTCGGTCCCGGCGTGCGCCGGCAGGCGCTGCGCGGACAGCACTTCGCTCAGCATCACGCCCAGGCTGTAGACGTCGCCGGCCACGCCCACCGGCTGCCCGGCCAGCAGTTCCGGGCTGGCGTAAGGCGGCGTGCAGAAGCGGCCGCGCTCGGCGCCGTCGGCCGCGTCCTGCAGCCGGGCGATGCCGAAGTCCAGCAGCACCGGCTCGCCGTCGGCGCGGACCAGCACGTTGCCCGGCTTCAGGTCGCAATGCAGCACCAGGCGCTGGTGCGCCGCCTGCACCGCGCGGCAGATGCGCAGGAACAGTTGCAGCCGTGCAGGCAGGTCCGGCGCCTGCGCCTGCAGGTAGCGGTCCAGGGCGACGCCGTCGACGTACTCCATCACCAGGTACGGCTGCCCGCCCGGGGTGGCGCCGCCGTCGTACAGGCGCGCGATATTGGGATGCTGCAGGCTGGCCAGGATCTGCCGCTCGGCGGCGAGGCGCTGCGCGGTCAGCGCGTCGGGCAGGCCGCGCAGCAGCTTCACCGCCACCTGCCGCTGATATTGCTCGTCCGCGCGCTCGGCGACGAACACGCTGCCCATGCCGCCGCTGGCCAGGAAGCGGGTCAGCCGCCACGGGCCGAGCCGGTCGCCTACGCCCAGTTCCGGCGCGGCCATGCGTCCGGCCAGCGCCCGCAACGGCGCGGCCAACTGCTGCAACTGCACGGTCTGCGCGGCGAGCAGGGCCAACGCCTCCTGCACCAGCGCCGGATCCTGGCTGAGCCGCTGCAGGGTCGGCTGCCACTGCGCCGGCGGCAGGTCGCAGACCGATTCGAACAGCTGGCGCACCTGTTGCCAGCGTTCGTCGCTCATGGGCGGCCAGGATCGGCGCTGAGTTCGCGCTTGAGCCAGGCGCGGGCGATGCGCAGGTCGCGCTCGACGGTCGGCACCGACACCTCGAGCAGGCAGGCGATCTCGTCGTGGGTCATGCCGCCGAAATAGGCCAGCTCCACCGCATGCGCCGCGCGCGGGTCGAAACCGGCGAAGCGCTGCAGCGACTGGTGCAGGGCCAGCACCTGGTATTCCTCGCTGGGCGCGGCGCCGTCGCGGTCGGCATGCGACAGGGTCATCATCATCGCCCCGCCGCCGCGCTTGGCGGCCAGGTTGGCGCGCGCGTAGTCGACCAGCACCGCGCGCATCTTCAACGAGGCCAGGGCGAAGAAATGCACCCGGTCGCGGTACTCCACGTCGGCGTCGAGCATGCGCAGCAAGGCTTCGTGGACCAGCGCGGTCGGCTGCAGCAAGGCATCGCCTTGGCGCGCCGCCATGCGCGCGGCGGCCATCTCGCGCAGCGCGGCATAGACCAGTTCCAGCAATTGCGCTTCGGCCTGCGCGTCGCCGCTGCGCCAGCGCTGCAGCAGGCCGGTGACCTGCGCGCTCTCGGCCACGGCCGACGCGGAGGCCTTGCGCGGAGCGACCGCCACGGGAAGAGGTTCGGAATGCATGCGCCGGATCGTCGAACAGGAGTGATTGAAGGTGGCCGGCAACGGCCGGGCCGTGGCAGCCGCGCCAGATTACCGCAGGATGGCGACCGCCTGTTGACGCCGCGTGGCAGGCGCGGAAGACGCCGATTTTCCGCGCAATCGGACGTGCATTCGCTGCGCCGGCGCACCGTTTCAGGCGTAACGATGCTGTGCTGGTGCGGCTTTCGGCACATTCGCTGTTTCGCAGCAGCAGCAGGGTTGACAGCCCCGCAAAGGCCATGTTTATCTCGCTGCATGTTGCATCGCCACACCAGCCCGAAGCCGACCCGCCTGCCCGCCGCGCTGCGCGCGGACGCCGCCGCGTCGCTCCTCGTACTCGTGCTTATTACCTCGCCCACAAGTGCGGGACGAACCGGCGTGTAAGCGACAAGCAGCCTGGATTCGATCAGACCCCGCACCGGCAACGGCGCGGGGTTTTTCATTTTAGTAACCGCGAAACACACGTTTCCCTTCCTACCCACACCGTTCCGAGGACATTCGCCCCATGACCAGTTCCGCCCAGCCCACCACCAAGATCGCCATCGTCGGTTACGGCAGCCAGGGCCGCGCGCATGCGCTGAACCTGCGCGAGTCCGGCTTCGACGTCACCGTCGGCCTGCGCGCGGGCGGCCCGACCGAAGCCAAGGCGCAGGCCGACGGCTTCGTGGTGAAGAGCCCCGCCGAGGCGGTCAAGGACGCCGACCTGGTCGCGGTGCTGACCCCGGACATGGTGCAGAAGAAGCTGTACGACGAAGTGCTGGCGCCGAACATGAAACAGGGCGCCTGCCTGCTGTTCGCGCACGGCCTGAACGTGCATTTCGACATGATCAAGCCGCGCGCCGACCTGGACGTGGTGCTGGTCGCGCCGAAGGGCCCCGGCGCGCTGGTGCGCCGCGAGTACGAGATCGGCCGCGGCGTGCCGTGCATCTGGGCGGTGTACCAGGACCAGAGCGGCAAGGCCGAGCAGTTCGCGCTCGAGTACGCCGCCGGCCTGGGCGGCGCGCGCGCCAACCTGATCAAGACCACCTTCAAGGAAGAGACCGAGACCGACCTGTTCGGCGAGCAGGCGGTGCTGTGCGGCGGCGCCTCGTCGCTGGTCCAGGCCGGCTTCGAAGTGCTGGTGGAAGCCGGCTACCAGCCGGAAATCGCCTACTACGAAGTGCTGCACGAACTGAAGCTGATCGTGGACCTGTTCTACGAAGGCGGCATCACCCGCATGCTCGAGTTCGTCTCCGAAACCGCGCAGTACGGCGACTACGTCAGCGGCCCGCGGGTCATCGACGCGGCTACCAAGGAGCGCATGCGCGACGTGCTGACCGACATCCAGAACGGCACCTTCACCAAGAACTGGGTCGCCGAATACGAAGCCGGGCTGCCGAACTACAACAAGTTCAAGCAGGCCGACCTGGAGCACCCGATCGAAGTGGTCGGCAAGCAGCTGCGCGCCAAGATGGTCTGGCTGAACGGCGACGCCGCTGCCGCCAAGCCGGCCGCGACCGGCCAGCAAGCCGCGTAACCGCGGCTCCCCCACCCGCTTTTACCGAAAGGTCGCCACCGTATGAACTCCTCCGCTCACGGCACGCCCCGCAACGGCGCGCGCTGGCTGACGCAGGCCCTGGAAGCCGAAGGCGTGGACACGCTGTTCGGCTATCCGGGCGGCACCATCATGCCGTTCTACGACGCGCTGGTAGACAGCCAGCTCAAGCACATCCTGGTCCGCCACGAGCAGGGCGCGGCGCTGGCCGCCAACGGCTACGCCCGCGCCAGCGGGCGGGTCGGGGTCTGCGTCGCCACGTCCGGCCCGGGCGCCTCCAACCTGGTCACCGGCATCGCCGACGCGATGCTGGACTCGGTGCCGATGATCTGCCTGACCGGGCAGGTCGCCACGCCGCTGCTGGGCACCGACGCGTTCCAGGAACTGGACGTGTTCGGGCTGACCCTGCCGATCGTCAAGCACAGCTTCCTGGTGCGCCGCGTGGACGACCTGCCGCAGGTGCTGCGCGACGCGTTCCGCATCGCCCGCGAAGGGCGTCCGGGGCCGGTGCTGATCGATCTGCCCAAGGACGTGCAGTTGGGCGACGCCTCGCACCTGCCCGACCACGTGCCGGCCGCGGTGCCGACCCCGCCGGCGCCGCATGCCGCGGCCCTGGCCGAAGCGCTGGCGGCGATCGCCGGCGCCGACAAGCCGGTGATCTACGGCGGCGGCGGCATCGCCCTGGCCGATGCGGTGGACGCGTTCCGCCAGTTCGTCGACACCACCCGCATCCCCACCGTGCTGACCCTGCGCGGGCTGGGCGCGCTGCCGCACGGGCATCCGCACTACCTGGGCATGCTAGGCATGCACGGCACCCGCGCCGCCAACATGGCGGTGCAGGAGTCGGACCTGCTGATCGTGGTCGGCGCGCGCTTCGACGACCGCGCCACCGGCAAGCTGGCCGAGTTCGCCCCGTTCGCGCGGGTCATCCACCTGGATGCCGACGCCTGCGAGATCTCCAAGCTGCGCCATGCCGACATCGCCGTGCCCGGCGACGTGGCCGAGGCGCTGCGCGCGCTGAGCGCGGCGACCAGCACCTGCGAGGCGTGGCATGCGCGCTGCGTCGGCCATCGCGAAAAATTCGGCGCCCGCTACGACGCGCCGGGCGACGACATCTACGCGCCCGGCCTGCTGAAGCGGCTGAGCGAGCTGGCCCCGGCCGACACCGTGATCGCCTGCGATGTCGGCCAGCACCAGATGTGGGTGGCCCAGCATTGCCGCTTCAACCATCCGCGCAACCACCTGACCAGTGGCGCGCTGGGCACGATGGGCTTCGGCCTGCCGGCGGCGATGGGCGCGCAGTTCGCCTGCCCCGAGCGCACCGTGGTGCTGGTCAGCGGCGACGGCAGTTTCATGATGAACGTGCAGGAGCTGGTCACCATCGCGCGCTGCAAGCTGCCGGTGAAGATCGTGCTGCTGGACAACAGTTCGCTGGGCATGGTGCGGCAGTGGCAGGAACTGTTCTTCGCCGAGCGCTACAGCGAGATCGACCTGTCCGACAACCCGGACTTCGCCGCGCTGGCGCAGGTGTTCGGCATCCCGGCCAAGCGCATCACCGCGCGCGGCCAGGTCGAGGACGGCCTGGCCGAACTGCTGGCGCAGCCGGGTCCGGCGCTGCTGCACGTGGCCATCGACGCGCGCGCCAACGTGTGGCCGCTGGTGCCGCCGAACACCGCCAACAGCACCATGCTGGAGAGCAACCCCGCGACCCAGCGCCAGGAGATCCCCCATGCGATACCAGCTTGACCTGGTGCTGAAGCCGGCCGAAGGCGCGCTGCTGCGCGCGATCGGCATGGCCGAGCGGCGCGGCTTCGCGCCGCTGTCGATCAGCGGCGCGTCTGCGCCCGACGATGCCGGCCGCTGGCACCTGCAGATGGTGGTGGACGGCATTCGCCCCGGCGAGAGCCTGCGCCTGCAGATGGAGAAGGTGTACGACTGCGAGTCGGTACGGGTGACTGCGTTGGACGTGGTGCCATGATCGGGCCGGGAGTGGGGAATCGGGAATCGGGAATCGGCAAGCGCGCCGACGGCCGCGCGGTCGCCGCTGCCGCGCCGGCGATCCGCCAGCGCCATGGCCTCACGCGGAGGAGTCTTCTTCCACGGAGGTCGCTTCTTCGGGCACAGGATTCGCATGTCGAATCCCTACTCCCCACTCCCCAGTCCCGGCCCCTTCATGCCTGACACCGGCCGCCCCGCCCCGCAGGAACCCGACGTAGGCGACGTAGCGGTCAGCGTCGCCGACGTGCTGGCCGCGCAGGCGCGGCTGCGCCGCTACCTGCCGCCGACGCCGGTGCACTACGCCGAGCGGTTCGGCGTGTGGCTGAAGCTGGAGAACCTGCAGCGCACCGGCTCCTACAAGGTACGCGGCGCGCTGAATGCGCTGCTGGCCGGGCTGGAGCGCGGCGACGAGCGCACCATCATCTGCGCCTCGGCCGGCAACCATGCGCAGGGCGTGGCCTGGGCCGCGCACCGCCTGGGCGTGCAGGCGATCACGGTGATGCCGCACGGCGCGCCGCAGACCAAGATCGCCGGCGTCGCCCATTGGGGCGCCACCGTGCGCCAGCACGGCGACAGCTACGACGAGGCCTACGCCTTCGCCCGCGAACTGGCCGAGCAGAACGGCTACCGCTTCCTGTCCGCGTTCGACGACCCGGACGTGATCGCCGGCCAGGGCACGGTCGGCATCGAGCTGGCCGCGCACGCCCCGGACGTGGTGATCGTGCCGATCGGCGGCGGCGGCCTGGCCTCCGGCGTGGCCCTGGCGCTGCGCTCGCAGGGCGTGCGCATCGTCGGCGCGCAGGTCGAGGGCGTGGATTCGATGGCACGGGCGATCCGCGGCGATATCCGCGCGATCGACCCGGTGCCCACCCTGGCCGACGGCGTCAAGGTTAAAATCCCCGGGTTCATCACCCGCCGGCTGTGCGCCAGCCTGCTCGACGACGTGGTGATCGTGCGCGAGGCGGAACTGCGCGAAACGCTGGTCCGTCTGGCGCTGGAGGAGCACGTCATCGCCGAGGGCGCCGGCGCGCTGGCCCTGGCGGCCGGCCGCCGCGTCTCCGGCAAGCGCAAATGCGCGGTGGTGTCCGGTGGCAACATCGACGCCGGCGTGCTGGCGACGCTGCTGTCGGAGGTGCGCCCACGCGCGCCACGCAAGCCGCGCCGCCGCAATGCCGAGCGACTTCGCAACCAACGTGCCGCCGCCCCGCCCGCTTCCGCTCGCCCCGCGTCTTCGCTCTCCCATCCGCCAGCCACCGCCGCCGTAGAGGAAACCATCTGGTGAACACTTCGTCTTCTTCCCAGACCCCCCGCATCCGCATCTTCGACACCACCCTGCGCGACGGCGAGCAATCCCCCGGCTGCAGCATGACCCCGCCGCAGAAGCTGGTCATGGCGCGCGCCCTGGCCGAGCTGGGCGTGGACATCATCGAGACCGGCTTCCCGGCCAGTTCGCAGTCCGACCGCGAGGCGATGGCGCTGATCGGCCGCGAACTGCGCGAGCCGACCCTGGCGGTGCTGTCGCGCTGCCTGGCCACCGACATCGAGACCTCCGCGCGCGCGCTGGAGGCGGCGGCCAAACCGCGCCTGCACGTGTTCCTGTCGACCAGCCCGCTGCACCGCGAGCACAAGCTGCGGATGAGCCGCGAGCAGGTGCTGGAATCGGTGCGCAAGCACGTGTCGCTGGCGCGCCAGTACGTGGACGACGTGGAGTTCTCGGCCGAGGACGCCACCCGCACAGAGGAAGACTTCCTGGCCGAAGTGACCGCGGTGGCGATCGCCGCCGGCGCCACCACCATCAACCTGCCCGACACGGTCGGCTTCACCACGCCCGAAGAGATCCGCGGCATGTTCGCGCGGTTGATCGCCAGCGTGCCCGGCGCCGAGCGGGTGATCTTCAGCACCCACTGCCACAACGACCTGGGCCTGGCCGTGGCCAACTCGCTGGCCGCGGTGGAAGGCGGCGCGCGGCAGGTGGAATGCACCATCAACGGCATCGGCGAGCGCGCCGGCAACTGCGCGCTGGAAGAGATCGCGATGGCGCTGAAGGTGCGCAACGCGTTCTACGAGATCGACACCGCGATCAACACCCAGCGCATCGTCGCCAGCTCGCAGCTGCTGCAGCGGCTGGTCGGCATGCCGGTGCAGCGCAACAAGGCGATCGTCGGCGGCAACGCCTTCGCCCACGAGTCGGGCATCCACCAGCACGGCATGCTGCGCCACCGCGGCACCTACGAGATCATGCGTCCGGAAGACGTGGGCTGGGAGTCCTCGCAGATGGTGCTGGGCCGTCACAGCGGCCGCGCCGCGGTCGAGCAGCGCCTGCGCGCGCTGGGCTACGTGCTGGAAGAGGCGGAACTGAACCTGGCATTCGAGGCGTTCAAGGCGCTGTGCGAACAGCAGCGCGTGGTCAACGACGCCGACCTGCAGGCGATGATGCAGGACGCGCCGGAAAGCCAGGGCTACCGGCTGTCGTCGATGACCGTCAGCGACCGCGGCCAGCGCGCCAGCGCGCAGGTCGAGCTGTCCGATCCGGACGGCCAACGGGTCAGCGAGCGCGCCGAAGGCGACGGCCCGGTGGATGCGCTGTTCGCCGCGCTGGCCGCGGCCACCGGCGTGCAGCTGACCCTGGACAGCTACCAGGTGCACAGCGTCGGCATCGGCGCCGACGCGCGCGGCGAAGCCAACCTCAGCGTGCGCCACGGCGAAATCGAATACGACGGCAGCGGTACCAGCCGCGACATCATCGAGGCCAGCGCGCTGGCCTGGCTGGACGTGGCCAACCGCGTGCTGCGCCAGCGCCAGGGCGTGCATGCCAGCGCCGCCACCGCGGCCGCCTGAGCACATGAGCGCAACCATCGTGCCCGCCGCCGGCCAACGCTGGAACGCGCAGGGCTATGCCGACGATGCCGGCTTCGTGCCGGCACTGGGCATGCCGGTGCTGGAGCTGCTGGCACCACAGCCGGGCGAGCGGATCCTCGACCTGGGCTGCGGCGACGGCGTGCTGACCGCCAAACTGGCGGCCAGCGGCGCCGAGGTGCTCGGCGTGGACGCATCGCCCGAACTGGTCGACGCCGCACGCGCACGCGGCGTGGACGCGCAGGTGCTGGATGGCCATGCGCTGGCGTTCGAGCAGCGTTTCGATGCGGTGTTCAGCAATGCCGCACTGCACTGGATGCGCGAGCCGGACCTCGTGCTCGGCGGCGTGCGCCGCGCGCTGCGTCCGGGCGGTCGCTTCGTCGGCGAATTCGGCGGCCACGGCAACGTGGCGGCGATCGTCACCGCGCTGCATGCGGCGCTGCGCCTGCATGGCGCGCCGGCAGCAGCGTTCGCCTGGTTCTTCCCCAGCGCCGACGCCTATGCGCAGCGCCTGCAGGCGCATGGATTCCAAGTGCTGCAGATCGCGTTGCTGCCGCGGCCCACGCCGCTGCCGACCGGCATGGCCGGCTGGCTGCGCACCTTCGCCGACCCGTTTCTGGTCGGCCTGAACGCCACGACACGGCAGGACGTTCTCGCTACTGCCGTCGCATTGCTGACGCCAACGCTGTGCGACGATCGCGGCCGCTGGAGCGCCGACTACGTCCGCCTGCGCTTCCACGCCATGGTACCGGCCCAGGCCGACGCCTGAGCCCGCCCGTTCCAGACCCACGCAAGGTTATCGGCAATGAACCCAGCCCCCCGCACCCTGTACGACAAA
Organism: Xanthomonas sp. SI; assembly: GCF_014236855.1. Taxonomy (NCBI): domain Bacteria; kingdom Pseudomonadati; phylum Pseudomonadota; class Gammaproteobacteria; order Lysobacterales; family Lysobacteraceae; genus Xanthomonas; species Xanthomonas sp. SI. The sequence continues at coordinate 1,013,199 of NZ_CP051261.1, read as the reverse complement.
CTGTGGGACGCGCATGTCGTCGTCCCCGAAAGCGGCACCGCCCCGGCGGTGCTGTACATCGACCTGCACCTGATCCACGAGGTGACCTCGCCGCAGGCGTTCACCGAACTGAAGGCGCGCGGGCTCTCGCCGCGCCGTCCCGACCGCACCAAGGCGACGATGGACCATTCCACGCCGACCCTGCCGCGCGGCGCCGACGGCAAGCTGCCGTACTACACCAAGGCCTCCGAAGCGCAGGTGGACATGCTCGCGCGCAACTGCGCCGACTACGGCATCGAGCTGTTCGACATGGCCTCGGACAACCGCGGCATCGTGCACGTGATCGCGCCCGAGCAGGGCTTCACCCAGCCCGGCATGACCATCGTCTGCGGCGACAGCCACACCTCCACGCATGGCGCTTTCGGGGCATTGGCGTTCGGCATCGGCACCAGCGAGGTCGGCTACGTGCTGGCCACGCAATGCCTGCTGCAACGCAAGGCCAAGACCATGTCGATCACCGTCGACGGGCCGCTGGCGCCGGGCGTCGGCGCCAAGGACGTGATCCTGCACATCATCGGCGTGATCGGGGTCAACGGCGGCACCGGCCACGTGCTCGAGTACCGCGGCTCCACCATCGAGGCGATGGACATGGAGCAGCGCATGACCCTGTGCAACATGTCGATCGAGGCCGGCGCGCGCGCCGGCATGGTCGCGCCGGACCAGGTCACCTTCGACTGGATGGCGAACACGCCGCGCGGGCCCAAGGGTGCTGAGTTCGACGCCGCGGTGCAGCGCTGGTCGCAGCTGCGCAGCGATCCGGGCGCGCGCTTCGACGTGGACGTGCGCATCGACGCGCGCGACATCCGCCCGACCCTGACCTGGGGCACCCACCCGGGCACCGCGATCGCGGTGGACGTGCCGATTCCGGCGGCGCAGGACGCGGCCGCGCAGAAGGGCCTGGACTACATGCATTTCGAATCCGGCCATGCGCTGATCGGCACCCCGGTGGACGTGGTGTTCGTCGGCTCGTGCACCAACGGCCGGCTCAGCGACATGCGCGAAGTGGCGCAGGTGCTGCGCGGCCGCCGCGTCGCGCCGAACGTGCGCATGCTGGTGGTGCCGGGCTCGGAGATCGTCAAGCGCCAGGCCGAGGCCGAGGGCATTCACGAGGTGGTGCGCGCCGCCGGCGCCGAGTGGCGCGAATCCGGCTGCTCGATGTGCATCGCGATGAACGGCGACCTGGTCGCGCCGGGGCAACTGGCGGTGAGCACCAGCAACCGCAATTTCGAAGGCCGCCAGGGTCCCGGCTCGCGCACCTTGCTGGCGTCGCCGATGACCGCGGCCTGGGCCGCGGTGAACGGCAAGGTCAGCGACCCGCGCACGCTGTTCGCGGAGGTCGCGTGATGGTGCCGCACATCGCCGCGCTCGCGGCCACGCTGACCTTCGTCGCCGCCACCACCCGTGCCTTCGCCCATCGCGGCAAGCCGCTGCTGCCGCCGCACGTCCCCACTCCGGCGCTGCCGCCGGCGACGCTGCCCGACGCGGCCGTCGCCGCCACCGCCACCGCCACCGTGTCACAGGAGACCTGCTGATGGCCGGATTCGCCGCCCTCACCTCGGCCAGCGTGGTGCTGCGCCAGACCAACATCGATACCGACCAGATCATCCCGGCGCGGTTCCTGTCCACCACCGAGCGCGCCGGCCTCGGCCGCAACGCGTTCAACGACTGGCGCTGGCAGGCCGACGGCACGCCGAACCCGGAATTCGCGTTCAACCAGCCGCAGAACGCCGGCCGCCAGATCCTGCTGGCCGGGCGCAACTTCGGCTGCGGCTCCTCGCGCGAACACGCGCCGTGGGCGCTGACCGACCTGGGCCTGCGCGCCATCGTCAGCAGCGAGATCGCCGACATCTTCCGCAACAACAGCCTCAAGAACGGGCTGCTGCCGATCGTGCTGGACGAGGCCGATGTGCAGACCCTGATGCAGCGCCCGGACGACGCGCTGACCGTGGATGTGGCCGCGCGCGAACTGCGCACGCCCGACGGCCGCGTCTACCCGTTCCCGCTCGACGAGTTCTCGCAGACCTGCCTGCTCGAAGGCGTCGACGAACTCGGCTACCTGCTGCTGCGCCAACCCGCCATCGAACAGTACGAGGCCACCCATGCACGCTGACATCGTCGTCCTGCCCGGCGACGGCATCGGCCCCGAAGTCGCCGCCGCCGCGGTCTCGGTGCTGCGCACCATCGCCCGCCGCTACCAGCACACGTTCGAATTCCACGAACACGACATCGGCGGCATCGCCATCGACCGCCACGGCGAGCCGCTGCCGGCAGCGACGCTGGCCGCCTGCCAGCAGGCCGACGCGGTGCTGCTGGGCGCGGTCGGCGGGCCGAAGTGGTCCGATCCCAACGCCAAGATCCGCCCCGAGCAGGGCCTGCTGGCGATCCGCCGCGGCCTGGGCCTGTTCGCCAACCTGCGCCCGGTCAAGCCGCATCCGGCGGCGCTGGACGCCTCGCCGATCAAGCCGCACCTGCTCACCGGCGTGGACATCGTGGTGGTACGCGAGCTGACCGGCGGCATCTATTTCGGCGACAAGACCCGCACCGCCACCGACGCCAGCGACCTGTGCCGCTACAGCGTCGAGGAGATCGAACGGGTGCTGCGCAGCGCGTTCCGCCTGGCCCAGCAGCGCCGCAACCACGTCACCTCGGTGGACAAGGCCAACGTGCTGGAGACCTCGCGGCTGTGGCGCGACGTGGCCACGCGCATCGGCCGCGACGAATTCCCGGACGTGCGCCTGGAGCACCAACTGGTCGATTCGATGGCCATGCACCTGCTGGCCAAGCCGCGCGAGTACGACGTGATCGTCACCGAGAACATGTTCGGCGACATCCTCACCGACGAGGCGTCGATGCTCGCCGGTTCGCTGGGGCTGCTGCCGTCGGCGTCGCTGGGCGAAGGCCGGATCGGCCTGTACGAGCCGATCCACGGCTCGGCCCCGGACATCGCCGGCAAGGGCATCGCCAATCCCTACGCCACCATCCTCAGCGCCGCGCTGCTGCTGCGCCATTCGCTGGGCCTGGATGCCGAAGCCGAGGCGATCGAGCAGGCCGTGGACGCCGCGCTCAACGCGCACGCCTTCACCGCCGACCTCGCCGCCCCCGGCCATGGCATTTCCACCAACGCGGCCGCACGCGCGGTGGTGGAGCAGCTGCAGGCGCATGGGTCGGTGGAGGCCGAGATTCGCGAGTAGGTAGTGGGATTGGTCACTGCGTTCGGTCGCTGCGCGGATAGGCAGCGGCCGAAGGCTCGCGCGTCGGGCGGCGCGGATCGCTCCTGTAGGAGGGGCTTCAGCCCCGACAGGATTCCGCGCCGCAGGCTCGCCGTGCTGTGTGTCGCGGCTGAAGCCGCTCCCACAAGGGTGCACCTGCGCTTTGGCGCCTAGCCGATCACCCGATCGCGGCCTTCGTGCTTGGCCTGGTACAGGCGCTGGTCGGCCAGCACCAGCAATTCGCGCCGGCTCTGCAGCGCCGGGCTGACGCAGGCGAAACCGACGCTGGCCGTGCACTGCACGGTGCGCCCATCGACGTCGTGGACCACGATCGCGGCGACGCGGCGGCGCAGATCGTCAAGCCGCGTCCGCGCCTGTTCGCGGTCCAGGCCCGGCAACACCAGCAGGAACTCCTCGCCGCCGTGGCGCGCGGCGAAGGCCTGTTCGCCGAGCGTGGCGCGCAGCACCTCGCCGACCCGGCGCAGCACTTCGTCGCCGATCTCGTGGCCGTGGCGATCGTTGATCCGCTTGAAGTTGTCGATGTCCAGCAGCGCCACGCACAGCGGCGTTTGCGTGGCCCGCGCATGCTCCAGCGCGGCAGTCAGGTGCGGATCGGCGGTGCGCCGGTTCGGCAGGCCGGTCAGCGCGTCGTGGCCGGCTTGGTAGGCGAGCTTGCGCACCAGCTCCTCGCGCTCGAAATCGGCCAGCTTCAGCGCCAGATTCTTCGCGCGCAGTTCGTGGGTGCGCTCGGCGATGATGCGGTTGAGCCGGCGCTGGCGGCGCAGGTAACGATTGCTGCGGCCGCGGTACCACCACAGCAGCAGGCCACTGAACGCGATCGCCGCGATCACCACGAACGGACCGCGCTGCCAGAACGGCGGCACCACGTCCAACTGCAGCGAAGCGCGCCCGACCAGATCGCTGCGCGACCAGTCCATCGCGTTGGTGGTCGCCTGCACTTCCAGCCGGTAGTCGCCAGGCGGCAGGTTGGTATAGACCGCCTCCTCGCTGCTGCCGGCCTCGATCCACTCCCGGTCGAAGCCATGCAGGCGATAGCGGTAGCGCATCTTGTTCGGCGAGCGGAAACTCAGTCCGGCGTAGTCGACGCTGAGCCGGCCGACGCTGCCGGGCAAGCTGTAGTCGGCGCGCAACGGCTGCTCGCGGCCATCGACCTGCAGCCGCTCGATCACCACCGCCGGTGCGCGCAGCGAATGCCGGCTGGGCAGTGCCGGGTCGATCAGCGCCAAGCCGGCGGAGGTCGGGATCAGCAAGGTGCCGTCGCGGCTCAGCCAGCCGGCCGGCGCGCTGCTGCCGTTGCCCTGGCTGCCGGGCATGCCGTCGCTGCGATCCACCACGTCCACCGCCAACTGCGCGCGGCGGCCTGCATCCAGTTGCGCGATGCTGTCGCGGGCGATGCGGAACACGCCCTGGTTGCTGGTCACCCACAGATGGCCCTGGCCATCGTCGATGACCCGGAACAGCTTGTCGCGCGGCAGCCCGACACGATGGTCGTAGATGCGGAAGCGACCATTGCGCAGGCACAGCAGGCCGCGGTCGCTGGCGATCCACAGCGCGCCGTCGGCGTCCTCCAGGAAATCGAACGCGTTGTGCGCGGGGAACGCGGCGCCGGCCGGCCAGCGGCGCAGCGTGCCGCCGGCCGACAGCGCCGCGATGCCGTCGCTGGTGCCGATCCACAGCACGCCGGCGCGATCGCGGTACAGCGCCTGCACCTGCAGCGCCGGCAGCCCGTCGGCCAGTGTGTACAGGCGGGTGCGGCCACGGTTGCGATAGGCCAGGCCGGCATTGCTGCCGACCCACAGCCCGCCGTCCGCATCCTGCAACAGCGCCCGCACCATGGCCTGCGGGATCCCGGCCTCGGTGCCGAGCCGTTGCCGGACCGCACCGTCGGGCGCCAGCAACAGGACTCCCTGGTTGTAGGTACCGACCCACATGCCGCCATCGTTGGCCGCGGCCAACGCCAGCACCGACGGATCGCGGCCGGCGGCGGCGATGCGCAACGTGGCGATGCGGCCGTGCTGCCAGCGATCGAGGCCCGCGGCATGGCCGATCCAGACCGCGCCATCGGCGCTCTGCTGCACCACGCGTACGTAATCGCCGCCGAGGCCGTCGTGCCGGGTCAGGCCGCCGGCATCGCCCACGGCGATGCGGAACAGGCCGTCGGTGCTGCCGGCCCAGATCAGGCCTTCGCGGTCTTCGATCAGCGCCGGACTGACCACGCCGGAGATCGACAGCATCTCCTCGCTGACCCCGCTCGACGAGCGCCGCAGCAACTGGCCGCTGGACAGGCTCATCCACAACTCGCCCTGGCGATCCTGCAACGCGGCATCCACGCGCTGGCCCTGGCGCAACCACTGCAGCGCGCCGTCGTCGTGCAGCCAGAACACGCCGGCGTCGCCGGCGACCAGCAGCCCGCCGTCGCGGTCGCGGCTCAGCCGCCGTACCGGCGCAGCGCGCATCGCCTCCGTGCGGCCCCAACGCCGCGCGCGGCCCGAGGCCGGGTCGAGGCGGAACAGCCCGTGCCCGGTGCCGACCAGCACGCTGCCATCGGCCTGCTGCAGCAGCGCCGCCACCCGCGTTTTCGGCAGCCCGGCGGCTGCGCCGGCCGCGCTCAGGCGGCCATCGGCCTCGATCCGGAACAAGCCGTCCTCGCTGCCGACCCACAACGCACCGTCGCGGGCACGCAACATCGACGCCACCTGCAGCCGCTGCGCAGGCGCATCGCCCAGATGCTCCCAGGTGCCGCCCGCGTAGCGAAATACGCCGTCGTAGGCGGTGCCGACCAGCACCCCGCCGTCGCGTTCGGGCACGATCGCGAACACACCGGACATCTCCATGCCCGGGGTGTTCTGCCGGTCGAACACGGTGAAGGCGCGGCCATCGAAGCGCGCCACGCCTTCCCAGGTCCCGATCCAGAGCAGGCCGTCGCGGTCCTGCGCCAGCGCATGCACCAGGTTGTGCGGCAGGCCTTCGTCCATCGTCCAGCGCACCACCGTCGGCCGGTCGGTGATGCTGCGCGCGGTCGCCGGCAGCGTTGCCTGGGCCACAGCGGACCCTGCCGCGCAGCAGGCGCACAGCAGCATCAGGAAAAAACCGATGCGCCCGCGCAGGCGTCGGCGCAGCGCAGACGCGCTGCCGATGGTTGTGTGACGCCGGTCCCCCTGCTCCATTGCTTCCCGAATCATGCCCTCGGCAGCACGCGGTCTCCAAACCGCACGAGAAGCCAATTTATCACTACATGTTCGCCGCCGATGTCAGGACGTTCCTCACATTGCCGAACGGCGGCAGTCCATGACGCCGCTCAGGCCCAATGCCAGGCGCACCCATCCGTTCGATCGGCGGACCAGGGCGGGCACGGCTGACATCCTGAATAGTGAACTTAAGGGTGTAGTATAAATATCGAACCGACTGGTCTAGTATTGCCGTCATGGTCAGCAAACCCGTTCTCTCCCCCAAAGCCTCTTCCCGCGCCGCCGGACCGGGCCGTCCGAAGGACATGGGCAAGCGTGCGGCGATCCTGGACGCGGCCAAGCACATGTTCACCGAACTGGGCTTCGGCGGGGTCAGCATGGACGGCATCGCTGCCCGCGCCGGGGTGTCCAAGCTCACCGTCTACAGCCATTACGGCGACAAGGAGACCCTGTTCGCCGAGGCGGTGCGCGCGCAGTGCCAGGCGCTGCTGCCCGACGACCTGTTCGGGCATGCGCTGAAAGGCCCACTGCGCGCCCAGTTGGTGGAGATCGGCCTGGCCTTCTTCGCGATGATCAGCAGCGAGGCGGCGATGGCGACGCACCGCATGATGCTCGCCCCCGGCACCGGCGACGAGCACGTGCGCGAGATGTTCTGGAATGCCGGTCCCAAACGCACCCAGCAGGATCTGGCGCAGTTGCTGCAGGCGCACGTGGCGGCGGGCGAGCTGGAGATCGCCGACCTGGGCCTGGCCGCCTCCCAGTTCTTCTGCCTGATCAAGGGCGAACTGCACTCGCTGATGATGTGCGGCCTGTGCCGCGACCCCAGCCGGGCGCGGATCCAGGCCCATGTCGAGGCCAGCGTGGATTTCTTCCTGCGCGCCTATGCGGCGCGCTGAGCCCGCGCCGGCCGGGCGGCCCGATGACTTCCGGCACTGCGCGCGGCGGCACCGCTGCGGCGATGCTGCAGCATACGCACGGCCCCCGCGCCGGCTAAAATGCGCGACCCACCGCGTTGGATGCCCCAGATGACGATCGACTATTCCCAAGCCCGCGAAACGATGGTTGAACAGCAGGTGCGTCCCTGGGACGTGCTCGACCTGCGCGTGCTCGACGTGCTGGCGCGGCTGCCGCGCGAGACCTTCGTGCCGCAAAGCCACCGCGCGGTGGCCTATGCCGATCTGGAAATCCCGCTGGGGCACGGCCAGTACATGATGAAGCCGGTGATCGAAGGGCGCATGCTGCAGGCGCTGGACCTGCAACCGGGCGAGGACGTGCTGGAGATCGGCACCGGCAGCGGCTTCATCAGCGCCTGCCTGGGCGAGCTCGGCCGCGAGGTGGTCAGCCTGGAGATCGAGCCGGCCCTGGCCGCCGCCGCACGCGCCAACCTGGATGCCGCCGGGCTGGGCAGCAACGTGCGCATCGAGACCGCCGACGCGTTCGGCTGGCACAGCGAGCGCCGCTTCGACGTGGTCTGCGTCACCGCCGCGGTCACCGAGATCCCGGCGCAGTTCCTGGCCTGGCTGCGGCCCGGCGGCCGCCTGTTCGCGGTCCGCGGCCGCGCCCCGGTGATGGACGCGGTGCTGGTCCACGCCGATGCCGGTGCGCCACGCGTGGAATCGCTGTTCGAAACCGACCTGGCGTACTACCTGCGTGGCGCCGCGCCAGTCCCCCAGTTCACATTCTGATCCATCAAGGAAGCCGCAATGATCCGCCGATCCCTCGTTCTGGCGCTGGCCGCCGCGCTGTTTCCGCTGGCCGCCAACGCCACGGACCTGCTGCAAGTCTACGAAATGGCCCGCAATAGCGACCCGCAGCTGGCCAGCGCGGAATCGAACCGGCTGTACGAAAAGGAAGGCGCGGTGCAGGCGCGCGCGGCGCTGCTGCCGCAGATCAACGGCACCGCCTCGCTGCAGCGCAGCCATAGCGAAACGCAGCGCGGCAGCGGCGAACTGGACAACACCGGCAAGAGCCGCAGCTACGCGATCCAGGGCCAGCAGACCCTGGTCAACTTCGCCCAGTTCTCGACCCTGCGCGCGCAGAAGGCGCGCAGCCTGGCCGCCGACTACACCCTGGCATCGGCCAACGACGACCTGATCGTGCGCACCTCGGCCGCCTACTTCAACGTGCTGGTGGCGATCGAGTCGCTGGTCGCCGCGGAAACCAACGAAGCCGCTGCCAAGAAGCAGTTCGACTACGCCGACAAGCGCCTGGAAGTGGGCCTGGCACCGATCACCGACGTGCACGAAGCGCGCGCCGAGTACGACCAGGCGCGCGCCGACACGATCACCGCGCGCAATTCGTTGCAGGACCTGTACCAGGCACTGACCGAGATCACCGGGCAGCCGGTGCACGACCTGCGCAGCCTGCCGGAGGATTTCCGTCCGCAGCTGCCGGCCGAGAGCGGCAACATCGACAGCCTGATCGCTTCGGCGCTGGACAAGAACCCGTCGCTGCGCGCCTACCAGTACCAGGTGCAGCAAGCCGAAGACAACGTCTCCACCGCCCGCGCCGGCCATCTGCCGACGCTGAACCTGTCGGCCAGCGCCGGCCGCGATGCCAGTTGGGGCGACAACCTCTCAGGCAGCAATTCGCCGCGCGCGGACAGCAACGTCATCGGCCTGACCTTGAACATCCCGATCTTCGCCGGCGGCGCGACCCAGTCGGCGGTGCGCCAGGCGCTGTCGCAGCGCGACATCGCCCAGGACACGTTCGAGCAGCAGAAGCGCGCGCTCGACCGCAATACCCGCAACGCCTACCAGACCGTCGTCGCCGGCATCAGCGAAATCGAGGCGCGGCGCCTGGCGGTGGTCTCGGCGCAGGCCGCGTACGACGCCTCGCAGGTCGGCCTGGAGGTGGGCACGCGCACCGTGCTGGACGTGGTGCAGAACCAGCGCACCCTGTACCAGGCGCAGCTGAACTACGCGCAGTCGCGCTACAACTTCCTGCAGAACCGCCTGCTGCTGAGCCAGGCGCTGGGCTCGCTGGACGTGGCCGAAGTGCAGTCGATCAACGCGCTGCTGACGCAGAGCGCCGAATCCAAGCTCAACTCCGCCAGCAGCACCCAGTAACGCTGCGCCGGCAACTGCGCTACCGCGAACGGCGGGCCTTCGGGTCCGCCTTTTTGCTTGGGGATGGCGTAAGGGTGGAAGGAACGTCTGATGGCGCCAGAGACTTCCGATCGAGATCAGGATGCCACTTGTAGGAGCGGCTTCAGCCGCGACGGCGTTACCGATAGATCCTGTCGCGGCTGAAGCCGCTCCTACAACGCGCAGCCAACTGCAATGCCCGCGTCGAAACCGCGTTACTCGTTCGCCGGCGCGTCGTGCGCCAGCGGCGGCAGATGCTCGGCGATCAGTTGCAGCGCGCGCTGCAGCGCGCCGCGGCCGTTGGCGACCAGCGCGCAGCCGGCTTCGGCCATGCGCGCGCGCGCGGCCGCGTCGCCGAGCAATTCGTGCAGTGCCGCGCAGACCCCTGCGGCGTCTTCGCAGATCGCCACCGCGCCGGCCTCGCGCATGCGCCGCGAGATCTCGGCGAAGTTGTGCAGGTGCGGCCCGCTCACCGACGGCGTGCCGACCGCGGCCGGCTCCAGCAGGTTGTGCCCGCCGATCGGCTGCAGGCTGCCGCCGACGAAGGCGACCTGGGCGCAGGCGTAGAACATCATCAGTTCGCCCAGCGTATCGATCACGAACACGCTGTCCTCGGCGCCGGGCCACTGCTGCTGGCGGCGCGTGGCCACGCGCCAGCCCTGGTCGCGCGCCAGCGCCTCGACCTTGGCGAAACGTTCGGGATGGCGCGGCGCCCACAGCAGCAGCAGGTCCGGCCAGTGCCGGCGCAGTTGCCGGTGCATCTCGATCACCGCCGCCTCCTCGCCCTCGTGGGTGCTGGCGGCGATCCACACCGGCCGGGTCGCCGCCACGCGTTCGCCGAACGCGGCGACGAACTGCGGCAACTGCGCGGGCACGGCGATATCGAACTTCAGGTTGCCCAGCGCGCGCACCTGCTGCGGATTGGCGCCGAGTTCGATGAAGCGTTCGGCATCGGCCTGCGACTGCGCGGCCACGCAGGTGACGGTGCGCAGCGCGCGCCCGATCAACGGCCGCAGCAGGCGGTAGCCGCGCAGCGAGCGCGCCGACAGCCGCGCGTTGAGCACGTAGACCGGGATGTCGCGGTCGCGGCAGCCGAACAGCATGTTCGGCCACAGCTCGGTTTCCAGGATCAGCGCCAGGCTCGGGCGGAAATGCTGCAGGAAGCGGCCAACGCTGCCGGGCACGTCGTACGGCAGGTAGACGTGGTCCAGCGCATCGCCCCACAGCGCACGCACCCGCTCCGATCCGGTCGGGGTGATGGTGGTGATCACCCAGCGGATGTCCGGGCGCTGCGCGCGCAGCGCGTTGACCACCGGTGCGGCGACGTTGACCTCACCCACCGACACCGCGTGCAGCCACACCCGCGGCCGCCCGCGCGCCTGCGGATACGAGGCGTAGCGCTCGTCCCAGCGCTGGAAGTACTGGCGCACGCGGAACCCGCGCCAGACCAGGTGATAGACGGTGACCGGCAGCAGCATGTACAGCACGGTCGAGTACAGGCCGCGCAGCAGCCGTTCGATGAAATCGTTGCGCATCGCGAAAGCATAGCGGGTTGCGTCGTGCAGGCGGCAGACATCGCGACCGTGGTCACCAAGCGGAGACGCCGCCGTGCCGCGCCAATGCCGCGCTGCCCGCTCCCGGCTAAACTTGGCGCATGTCCGATCCGACCCCCGCTCTTCCGTCCGCCGCCACCACGGCCACGCCGCCGCCGCGCTCGCCGCGGCACTGGCCGACCTGGCTGCTGCTCGGCATCGCCGTGGCCATCGCGCGGCTGCCCTGGCTGCTGCAACGCGCGCTCGGCCGCGGCGTCGGCTGGATCGCGTTGCGCCTGGCCAGCAGCCGCCGCCATGCCGCCGAGGTCAACCTGAAGCTGTGCTTCCCCGAACAGAGCGAGGCTTGGCGCACGCGCCTGCTGCACGACAGCTTCGACGCGCTGGGCGTGGGCGTATTCGAGTTCGCGCGCGCCTGGTGGGGCAGCATCGGCCCGATCCGTCGCCGCACCCGCATCGAAGGCCTGGAGCACCTGCGCGCGCTGCAGGCGCAGGGGCGCGGCGTGCTGCTGGTGTCGGGCCATTTCATGACCCTGGAGATGTGCGGCCGGCTGCTGTGCCAGTACGTGCCGCTGGCCGGCATGTACCGCCGCCACCGCAACCCGGTGTTCGAATGGGCGGTCAAGCGCGGCCGCCTGCGCTACGCCATCGCCATGTTCGCCAACGAGGACCTGCGCGGCAGCGTGCGCCACCTCAAGCGCGGCGGCTTCCTGTGGTACGCGCCGGACCAGGACATGCGCGGCAAGGACACGGTGTTCGTGCCGTTCTTCGGCATGCCCGCCTCCACCATCACCGCCACGCACCAATTGGCGCGGCTGACCGGCTGCGCGGTGGTGCCGTATTTCCACCGCCGCGAAGGCGCCGACTACGTGCTGCGCATCGCTCCGCCGCTGGAAAATTTTCCATCGCAGGACATGGTTGCCGACACCGCGCGGGTCAATGCCGCGATCGAGGCCATGGTGCGCGAAGCGCCGGCGCAATACCTGTGGATCCACCGCCGCTTCAAGCGCCAGCCCGGCGGCCGCAGTACGTTCTACGAGCGCGATTGAGCGGGGTGTAGGTACGGGCGCGGCCTCGTGCCCCCAAACTCCGCGAGTCGCTTTCGCGCCGGACCCTCACCCCAACCCCTCTCCCGGTGGGAGAGGGGCTCGGCTGCTCCCTTCTCCCACCGGGAGAAGGTGCCCCGCAGGGGCGGATGAGGGTACGGGCGCAGCCTCGTGCACCCAACTCCACGAGACGCTTCGCGCCGTACCCTCACCCCAACCCCTCTCCCGATGGGAGAGGGGCTAGCGCTGCTCCCTTCTCCCGTCGGGAGAAGGTGCCCCGAAGGGGCGGATGAGGGTACGGGCGCAGCCTCGTACACCCAACTCCGCGAGACGCTTCACGCCGTACCCTCACCCCAACCCCTCTCTCCCACGGGACTTCCTTCGGTCGCCGGTGGGAGAGGGGCTACACAGTTCCTGCAGCGCCCTCGGCGTCGCGCTCCTCGGCCAGCAGCGCGCCGACATACAGGCCGACCAGCATCAGCGCCAGCGAGCCCCAGAACGACGAATAGAACGCCAGGTGGGTGTTGAACGGGAATACCGTCACCAGCAACGCCAGCATCGCCGGCCTTGCCCGTTCGCGCGCCTGCGGCGAGGCGTAACGCCATGCGCGCCACGCCTGCGCGGCGCCGGCCAGCCACAGCAGCAAGCCGATCACGCCGGTCTCGCTGAGCACTTCGAGCACGATCTGGTGGGCATGGAAGGCCGGCTCGCGGCCCCAGGCGCCGCCATGCGCCGGATCCGGGTCGCAGGCCACATAGGCCTCGCGGAAGCCGCGCACGCCGACGCCGTTGAGTGGATGCTGGCGGATCATGCACCACGAGGCGTCCCAGATCTGGGTGCGCCCGGCCAGCGCCGCGTTCACGTCGGCCGGTCGCCCGCTCAGCGCCAGCGTGGTGCGGGCGAAGCGTTCGCGCACCTGCGGCGAGAGTGCGCCGAGCACGCCGGCGACCAGCACCGCGGCCATGCCCAGCGCCAGCATCCGGCGCATGCCCAGCAGGCGCCAGCCCGACAGCAGCAGCACCAGGGCGTAGGTGATCCACGACGCGCGCGACCCGGCCAGCACCAGCACCACCCCCACCGCCGCGGCGGCGAGCAGCCAGCCCCAGGCGCCGCCGCGGCGCCCGGCCGCGAACAGCAGGAACGGCGACAGGCTGGCCAGCACCTGGCCGAACTTGAGGTTGCACGGGCCGAACACGCCGCTGAGGCGGTCGGCCAGCGCGATTTCCTGCGGCGTGCACAGGCCGTGGTGGTTGATCGCCCACTTCAGCTGGTCCATCGACCAGAACAGCGGGCTGGTGCCGCACAACGCCTGCGCCAGCGCATCCACGGTCCAGATCGCGGCAATGATCGCCAGCCCGTTGAAGGTGGTGCGGCGGCCGCGCGGCGTCGCCACCGCCATCGCCACCAGCCACAGGAACGGCAGGAAGCGCAGGTCCACCGCCGATTCGCGCAGCGCCAGCGGCACGTCCACCGCATCCAGCGCCGACAACGGCTGCGGCAACCAGTAGCTCAGGAACAGCAGCGTGGTCAGCGCCCACGCCGGGCCGCTGAGCAGGCTGGCGCCGCCGCGGAAGCGGCTGTGCAGCAGCCGCGCCAAGGTCGCCAGCGCGCCCAGCGCGAGCACGCCGGCGGCCAGGCCGGGTGCCGGCCACAGCGCCACGAACGCCAGTACCCAGACCGGGGCCCAGCGTTCGCTGCGCGCCGGCGTCAGCGGCGCGAGCAGGGAGGAATCAGCGCCGGAGTTCGTCATACACCGCCAGGGTCGCGTGCTGCATCGCCTGCAGCGTGTAGGGGATCTGCGCCGGCGGTGCCGGCGGTTGCGCCAGCAGGCGCGCCGCCGCCGCGTGCAGGGCCGCCGGATCGAACGCGGGAACCGCACCGGACGGCTGCAGCTGCGCCAGCAGTTCGCCGGCGCCGCCGTGCGCCCAGCCCAGCACCGGCCGCCCCACCGCCAGCGCCTCGACCACGGTGCGGCCGAACGCTTCCGGCTTGCGCGACAGCTGCAGCACCAGATCGCTGGCGGCATAGGCCTCGGCGATGCGCGCGGTGGGCGCGGTGAACGCGATCGCGTCGGCGATACCCAGCGCGGCGGCCTCGGCCTCCAGCTCCTGCAGGTAGGCCTCGCGCCCGGCTTCGCGCGCGCCGGGCAGCCACAGCCGCGCCGCGCTGCCGTCGGCGCGCAGCGCGGCGAGCAGGCGCAGTGCATCGGCGTGGCCCTTCAGGCGGGTGCCGCGACCGGGCAACAGCAGCAGCGGGCCGCTGCCGGCGGTGGCCGGCGCCTCGCTCGCGGCCCAGGCGCGCGCGTCCGGATCGGGCTGCGCCCGGCGCGGGAACTGCGCCGGGTCGATGCCGCGCGGGATCACTCGCAGCCGCGCCGGGTCGGTCTGCGGGTAGTGGCGCAGCACGTAGTCGCGGACTGTGGCCGACACGCAGATCGCGCGCTCGCCGCGGGCCATGATCGCGCTGTAGCGGCTGGGCGAATTGAGTCCGTGCACGGTGGTGACGAAGCGCGGCCGCTGCGCCGCCGGCAACCCGCGCAGCGCGTGCCAGCCGAGCCAGGCCGGCAGCCGCGAGCGCGCATGCACGATGTCCACCCGCTCGCGCACGAACAGGCGCCGCAGCGTCGGCACATGGCGCAGGCTCAGCAGCGACTTGCGGCCGATGTCCAGGGCGATGTGCTCGGCGCCGGTCGCGGCCAGCGCCGGCAACAGGCGACCGCCGGCCGACACCACCAGCGCGCGATGCCCGGCAGCGACCAGCGCCGCGGCGATTTCCAGGGTGGAGCGTTCCACGCCGCCGGACTCCAGCGCCGGCAGCAGCTGCACCACGGTCAGGCGGTGCATCGACCCGGCGGTCAGTCGACCAGCACGAAGACCGCGCCGCAGTAAGGGCACTGGGCCTCGTGGCTGGGTTCTTCGTCCACCGGCAGATAGACCCGCGGATGCGAGTTCCACAACGCCATCTCCGGGGTCGGGCAGCTCAGCGGCAGGTCGGCGCGGTGCACGGTGTAGCGCTTCTCTGCATTGGCGGGCGCGGTGGCGGTATGGCTCATGGCGGTGGGACACGGCGGGAGGAGACGGGGAATTCTAGCAGCCCGCCCCAGGCGCGCGCCGGCCAGGAAACGCCGCGCCTGTCCTGTCCCGAGTTTGTCCGTTCCTGTCGGCTTGATGCCAAGCGATGACATCCACTATGCTCGGGGGACGCGGCGCAACCATGCCGCTCTGAGGTGTCCCGTGGATATAGGTGTGCGATTGATGCAGGCGCGGCGCAATGCCGGTTTCACGCTGCGCGAACTGGCGGCCCTGCTGGGCGTGGCGCATAGCACCCTGGGTCACTGGGAGAACAATCGTTCCGTTCCCAATGCCCGGCATTTGCTGAAGATTGCCGAACTTACTGGCGTCGATGCCTATGTGCTGCTGACTGGCAAGCCGTCCAAGCTGAACCAGGGCGACCACGAAAGCCTGCCGCTGCCGGTAGGCAAGCGCCTGGCCTGAGCGCGCTGCGGCGCGCTCTTGGCGCCGCATTCGATCCTGCGCAACCGCGATGGCGGGCGCTGCATGGGGTCGTGCTTTTGCGCATCTTGCGGCAGGTTTTTGCGCAGCAACTCCTAAATCGTTCACGCGCCACGCTCTGATCGCGCTTGCTTTTAGCGCGTTCGCGGCATTCCGTGGCCAGGCGCCAAACAAGCCTGCTTTGACTTCGACCCGCCTCAGGCCTGGTCGACAGGCCCCGCTGCTTCACTCGGTCATCCGCGAAGCGCGTGCGCGCCGTGCGACCCATCGCCGGATCGGTGATCTCGGCGGGGAATCGGGCAAGCCCGACGCAATGACATAAGGACGCGCTGCAGGCAGCCCGCCGTACACACACCAACCGATCCGGACGACTGCAGCGAAACGCGCAGCCATCAACGGCTGCGCGCTTGCGTACCGAACGCGCCGAAGCGTTTGCTTACGGCGCGCTCTTCTCCGCTTCCAGCTGCTTGCGGATCTGCGCATCGACCGCGGCGATCGCGGTCATGTTCATCACCCGGCGCGAGGTGGCACTGGTGGTGAGGATGTGCACCGGCTTGGAGATGCCCATCAGGATCGGGCCGATCGCCACCCCGTCGGTGAACACGCGCACCAGGTTGTAGGCGATGTTGGCCGCTTCCAGGTTCGGCAGCACGAACAGGTTGGCGCGGCCCTTCAAGGTGCTGTTGGGCATGATCTGCTTGCGCAGCGCTTCGTCCCAGGCGGTGTCGCCCTGCATCTCGCCGTCGATGTTGAGTTCCGGCTTGCGCTTGAGCAGCGCCTCGCGCACCTGGCGCATCTTCAGCGCGTCGCGCGAGTCGTGGCTGCCGAAGTTGGAATGCGACAGCAGCGCGATATTCGGCTCGATGCCGAACAGCCTGAGTCGGAATGCGGCCTGCAGCGTGGCCTCGACGATCTGCTCCACGCTCGGATCTTCCTGCACGTGCGTATCGAGGAAGAAGAACGCGCCCAATTGGTTGATCACCCCGGTCATCGCCGAGGTCGAGCTGACCCGCGGTTCCAGCGGAATCACGCTGCGCGCGTAGCCGAGCTTCTTGTGGAAGCGGCCGACCACGCCGGTGAGCAGCGCATCGGCTTCGCCGCGCGCGACCATCACCGCGGCGATCAGCGTCGGCCGCGAGCGCATCAGTTCCTTGGCCGCGGTGACGGTGACGCCGCGGCGCTCGGTCAACGAGTGGTAGTACTGCCAGTAGTCGTTGAAGCGCGGATCGTCGTGGATGTTGGTGATCTCGAAGTCCACGCCGGCGGTGATGCGCAGGCCCAGGCGCTGGATGCGCGCCTCGATCACATCCGGGCGGCCGATCAGGATCGGGAACGCCAGGCCTTCGTCGATCACGCTCTGCACCGCGCGCAGCACCACTTCCTCTTCGCCCTCGGCATAGACCACGCGCTGCTTGTCGGCGCGGGCGCGGTCGTAGACCGGCTTCATCATCAGGCTGGTGCGGTAGACGAACTGGCCGAGCTTGTCGCGGTAGGCCTCCATGTCGGCGATCGGGCGCGTGGCCACGCCCGAGTCCATCGCCGCCTGTGCCACCGCCGAGGACAGCTCGACCAGCAGGCGCGGATCCAACGGCCGCGGAATCAGGTAATCGGGGCCGAAGCTCGGGGTCTCGCCGCCGTAGGCCGCGCCCAGGTCGGAGGCCTCGCGCCGCGCCATCGCCGCGATCGCCTTGACGCAGGCGATCTTCATCGCCTCGTTGATGCCGGTGGCGCCGACGTCGAGCGCGCCGCGGAACAGGTACGGGAAGCACAGCACGTTGTTGATCTGGTTCGGGTAGTCCGAACGGCCGGTGCCGATGATCGCGTCCGGGCGCACCGCCTTGGCCGCCTCCGGGGTGATTTCCGGATTGGGATTGGCCAGCGCGAAAATCACCGGCTGCGCCGCCATCGTCGCCACCATCTCCGGCTTGAGGATGCCGGCGGCCGACAGGCCGAGGAAGATGTCCGCGCCCTCGACGATCTCGGCCAGGGTGCGCTTGTCGGTGTCGCGCGCGTAGCGCTGCTTGTCCGGATCCAGATCGGTGCGGCCGGTATGGATCACCCCGTCGCGGTCCAGCGCCAGGATGTTCTCCGGCTTCAGGCCCAGCGAGACCAGCATGTTGACGCAGGAGATGCCCGCCGCGCCCATGCCGGTGGTGGCGAGCTTGACGTCCTCGATCTTCTTGCCGGTGACGACCAGCGCGTTGAGCACCGCGGCGCCGACGATGATCGCGGTGCCGTGCTGGTCGTCGTGGAACACCGGGATGTTCATCCGCTCGCGCAGCTTGCGCTCGACGATGAAGCACTCCGGCGCCTTGATGTCTTCCAGGTTGATGCCGCCGAAGGTCGGCTCCAGGCTGGCGATGATGTCGACCAGCTTGTCCGGGTCGTTCTCGTTGATCTCGATGTCGAACACATCGATGCCGGCGAACTTCTGGAACAGAACGCCCTTGCCTTCCATCACCGGCTTGGACGCCAGCGGGCCGATGTTGCCCAGGCCCAGTACCGCGGTGCCGTTGCTGATCACCGCGACCAGGTTGCCGCGCGCGGTCAGCTCGCTGGCCTGCTGCGGATCGGCGACGATCGCTTCGCACGCGAACGCCACGCCTGGCGAATAGGCCAGCGACAGGTCGCGCTGGGTCAGCATCGGCTTGGTCGCCGCGACCTTGATCTTGCCCGGCGGCTGCTGGCGGTGATAGTCGAGGGCGGCCTGTTTGAAATCGTCGTTTGACATCGAGGGCTTCTTTTGTCGAAAGGCGCGGAGGCTTGGAATTCTACTCTCCGCGGCCATGGCCGGTCCTGTCTGGCGGCTGTCGCCGCGCGCGCCGGCACCTGAAAAAACGCGACGCGCCGGCAATGCCGGCGCGTCGTACGCTGCAGCAGATCAGCGGGCGGCGAGCGGTTCGGTCGTCACCGCCGGCAGCGGCACGGCCTCGCCGTCCAGCGCCAGACGCAGGCGATCGCGGTCCAGCGCGTTCTCCCAGCGCGAGACCACCACGGTCGCCACCGCGTTGCCCATGAAGTTGGTCAGCGAACGGCACTCGCTCATGAAGCGGTCCACGCCCAGGATCAGCGCCATGCCGGCCACCGGCACTTCCGGCACCACCGCCAGCGTCGCCGCCAGGGTGATGAAGCCGGCGCCGGTCACGCCCGCGGCGCCCTTGGAGCTGAGCATCGCCACCAGCAACAGCGTGATCTGGTGCCACAGGGTCAGTTCGGTGTTGGTGGCCTGGGCGATGAACAGCGCAGCCAGGGTCATGTAGATGTTGGTGCCGTCCAGGTTGAACGAATAGCCGGTGGGCACCACCAGCCCGACCACCGACTTCTCGCAACCGGCCTTTTCCATCTTCTCCATCAACGACGGCAGCGCCGATTCGGACGAGGACGTGCCCAGCACCAGCAACAACTCCGCCTTCAGATAGCGGATCAGCTTGAAGATCGAGAACCCGCACAGGTACGCCACGGCGCCGAGGATCACCAACACGAACAGCAAGGACGTGACGTAGAACGAACCGACCAGCCAGGCCAGCTGCACCAGCGAATGCAGGCCGTGTTCGCCGATGGTGTAGGCGATAGCGCCCAGCGCGCCGATCGGCGCGGTCTTCATCAGGATGTGCACCAGCTTGAACACCGGCGCGATCAGCGCCTCCAGCAGGTTCAGCACCGGCTTGCCGCGCTCGCCGACCAGGGCCAGCGACACGCCAAACAGCACGGCGACGAACAGCACCTGCAGCACATTGGGGCCGGCCAACTTGCCGTTGACCACCTGGTCGCCAGTGAACGCGCCGATCAGAGAATTGGGAATGATGTCCATCAAGAAGCCGACCAGGGTCAGGTCGTGCGACTTCTGCACGTAGCTGGCGACCTTGCTCTGGTCCAGCGTCGCCAGATTGACGTTCATGCCCGCGCCGGGCTGCACCACGTGCGCGACGATCATGCCGACCACCAGCGCCAGCGTGGAGAAGAACAGGAAGTACACCATCGCCTTGACGAAGACGCGGCCCACCGTCTTCAGCTGGGTCATGCCGGCGATGCCGGTGACGATGGTCAGGAAGATCACCGGCGCGATGATCATCTTCACCAGCTTGATGAACGCGTCGGCCAGCGGCTTGAGCTGGGTGCCCCAGGACGGCTCCAGATGGCCGAGCAAGGCACCGATGACGATGGCGACCAGCACCTGGACGTACGTATGCCTATAGAACGGCACAGGACGCGGCGCGGGGCCGGCAGGGGAAGCGGGGATATGCATGTGAGCGCTCCGGAGCGGATGTAGACCGGCAACCCGACGCAGGTCGCGGAATGCTGCCTTTGTACGCGGCGCCCGCTTCTAAGCAGATAACCTATTGGTACTAGTCCCCTGTTCGCGACGCCGCCGAGGCAGTTACAGTGTTCCGGCACGCTCACGGGAGGGAGGTGCGACGCGCGATGCCGGCCAGGTAAATGCCCGCCGATGCCGCGTCGCCTGCCGATCTGCCGCCGGCGCTGCCGGCGTCGCATGCGTATTCAGGGGCGATGCGCCGTCGCAGGATCGCAACACCGCTGTAAAGAACCGCCGGATGCGTCCGCTATTGCATGCGGGCGGCTCGTTGTTCCGGCGCTGCGCCCCGCACCACGGCCGAGGGAACGTCGTGGTCGGCATCACGCTGCACCGCCCGCGCAAGCCTTGCCGTCCCGTCTGTCGAGTGCCGGCGCGCTTTTTTCCTCATCAAGAAGACATCACATCATGCGCCATACCCTTCTCTTCGCTGCGCTGTGCCTGACCGCCGCCGCTCCCGCCGCTGCCGCCAGCGGGTTCGACGATTGGCCGACCAAGGTCGCCTTCAGCGACGGCACCGAACTGGCCGTGACCGGCAACTACGGCTACGACTGGAACAACTTCTCCGACGACGACGCGCGCCTGGAAGACGACAACGCGTTCCGCCGCAAGGAATTCGGCGCCACGCTGAAGAAGAAGGGCGTGTACGACGCGATGGTGTACTTCGACTTCCAGTCCAAGCTGTGGCTGGACGTGTTCTTCCGCTTCGAGACCAAGGCGCTGTTCGGCAGCGACTACGGCAAGGTGCGGCTGGGCTACATCAAGGTGCCGGTCGGCCTGGAAGGCGTGACCAGTTCGCGCGCCGACAGCTTCCTGGAAACCGCGCTGCCGATCCAGGCGATCTACCAGGGCCGCCGCACCGGCGTGGAGTGGACCTTCGAGCGTCCGCAGTACCTGCTGCAGGCCGGCGCGTACGGCGGCAAGGACCTGCAGGGCGACAACCCCGGCACCACCCAGGCGGTGCGCGGCGTGTGGACCCCGTTCAAGGCCGACGGCGACGTGCTGCACCTGGGCCTGGCGTATTCGCAGGAAAGCCCGCGCGGCTACCACAACGGCCTGGACGTGAGCTTCAGCCCGCGCGTGCGCCTGCGTGCGCGTCCGGAAGCCGGCCTGACCGACGTGCGCCTGGTCGATTCGGGCACCCTGGTCGATGCCGACCAGGTGCGCCGCACCGGCCTGGAGGGGATCTGGATCAAGGGTCCGTTCTCGATGCAGGGCGAAGCGCTGCGCGCCGAGGTCACCCGCGACAACGGCCGCCCGGACTACACCGCCGACGGCCAGTACGTGTTCGCCAGCTACGTGCTGACCGGCGAGTCGCGCCCGTACAGCGCCGGCAACGTGGCCAACGTCAAGCCGGCCAATGCCTACGGCGCGGTCGAAGTGCTGCTGCGCTACAGCCGCCTGGATCTGGACGACGGCAGCGTGCTCGGCGGCCGCCAGCACGACTGGACCGTGGGCGCCAACTGGTACCTGACCAGCCACTTCAAGTTCCAGGCCAACTACGTGCGCGCCGATGCCGAGCGCGCCGGCGTACACACCAAGCCGGACTCGATCGACCTGCGCGCGCAGGTGCAGTTCTGATAGGCAGGTCCTGATCCGCATCTCGATCGGCACTGCCCGATCGAGGTGCGTTCGCAACGAAGACACGCGACGGCAGCGTCGGCCCTCCGCATCTGGGCCGGCGCTGCCGTCGTGCATTCGGCAATCTGGTTGCCACGGCCGCTTGCGCGCTCGCCGCGACACGGCGGGAACGCCTAGCGCAACCTTCCGCGGAACGCATCGCCACCAGCACGCGTGTCGCTGCCGCTAAGCTGGCAGGATACCGTCCCGACCGCGCCCACTCCGCCGCATGTATCCCGCCCTGCGCTATCGCCGCTTCGCCCTGCTCCTGCTTGCCGCCCTCGGCGGCATGGCGTTGGCGATGCTGTCGGCCGGGCATTTCGCCGAACAGCGCGCGCTGCGTGCCGAGAGCCGGCAATTGCGCCAGCAGTTGGAGCTGTACGCGCAGACCCTGCAGCAGCGCATCGACCGCTACCGCACGCTGCCACAGGTGCTGGCGCTTGATCCGGAACTGCGCGAGGCATTGACCGGGCCGCTGGATCCGGCCGCGCACCAGCGGCTGAACCTGAAGCTGGAACGCGCCAACGACGTCACCCGTTCCTCGACGCTGACCCTGATCGATGCCGATGGCGTGGCGGTGGCCGCCAGCAACTGGCGCCTGGCCAGCAGCAACGTCGGCGCCGACTACAGTTTCCGCCCCTACGTGAAGCAGGCGCTGGCGCAGGGCAGCGGCCGTTTCTACGGCATCGGCATGACCACCGGCGTGCCCGGCTATTTCCTGTCGCAGGCGATCCGCGACGAGGCCGGACGCACCCTCGGCGTGATCGTGATCAAGATCGAACTGGCCGCGCTGGAACGCGAATGGCTGCGCGTGCCCGACGTGGTGCTGGTCAGCGATCGCCATGGTGTGGTGTTCCTGTCCAGCCGCGACGCCTGGCGCTACCGCCAGCTGCAGCCGCTCAGCGCGCACGAACGCGACGAACTGCTGGCCACCCGCCAATACGCGCGACAGACCTTGCTGCCGGCGCAGCGGCGCAGCCTGGCCACGCTGGACGACGGCGGCCAGGTGATGCGCATCGATGCGCCTGCGCAGCGCGCGTCGCTGCTGTGGCAGAGCATGGCGCTGCAGGAAAGCGGCTGGCGCCTGCACCTGCTGCACGACATCGGCGGCAGCCGCGCCGCCGGCCGCGCCGCCGCGCTGGCCGCGGCCGGCATCTGGCTGGCGCTGGTGTTCCTGGGCCTGCTGTTCCAGCAGCGCCAGCGCCTGGCGCGGCTGCGCCAGCGCAGCCGGCGCGAGCTGGAATCGCTGCTGCAACAGCATGCGCAGGAACTGCGTACCGCGCAGGACGGCGTGGTGCAGGCTGCGCAGCAGGCCGATACCGGCCTCAGCCGCAGCCTGGAGCACTTGCCGCAGGGCGTGGTGATCATCGATGCGCAGTTGCGCCTGGTGGCGTGGAATTCGCGCTACCTGGAGATCTTCCGTTTCCCGCCGGAGCTGATCCGCATCGGCCGCCCGATCGAGGACGTGTTCCGCTACAACGCGCGCCGCGGCCTGCTCGGCCCCGGCCCGGTGGAAGCGGCGATCCAGCGCCGCCTCGACCATCTGCGCAGCGGCCGCCCGCACATGCGCGAGAGCGAGAAGGACGACGGCACGGTACTGGAAATCCGCGGCAATCCGCTGCCCGACGGCGGTTTCGTCACCAGCTATGCCGACATCACCAGCTACAAGAACGCCGCGCGCGAACTGCGTTCGTTGGCCGACGCGCTGGAGCACCGCGTCGCCGAGCGCACCCGCGACCTGGCCGACGCCAAGCGCGAGGCCGAGAACGCCAATCGCTACAAGACCCGCTTCGTCGCCTCGGCGGTGCACGACCTGCTGCAACCGCTCAACGCCGCGCGCATGTTCGTGTCCGCCTTGCGCGGCAGGCTGCACGACGCCGACGCGCGACAGATCGCCGACCATGTCGACAACGCGCTGGTCGCGCAGGACGCCATCCTCAACAGCCTGCTGGACATCTCGCGGCTGGAAGCGGGCACGCTGAAGACGCAGGTGCGCGACTTCGCGCTGGGGCCGCTGCTGCAGACCCTGGCGCACGAGTTCGGCATCGTCGCCGAAGACCGTGGTCTGCATCTGGACTACGTGCCCACGCGCGCCGCGGTGCGCAGCGACGAGACCCTGCTGCGGCGCATCCTGCAGAACTTCCTGTCCAACGCGGTGCGCTACACCCCGCGCGGCCGCGTGCTGCTGGGCTGCCGCCGCGACGGCGACAGCCTGCGCATCGAGGTCCACGACCAGGGCCCGGGCATCCCCGAGGCGCTGCAGCAGGAGATCTTCGAAGAGTTCCGCCGCCTCGGCGACGGCGTCGCCCACGACCGCGGCGCCGGGCTGGGCCTGGCCATCGTGGAGCGCATCGGCCGCCTGCTCGGGCACCGCATCGGCCTGCGCTCGCAGCTCGGCCGCGGCAGTGTGTTCGCGGTCACCGTGGCGCTGGGCGACGCCGCCGCCGCGGCGCAGGCGCAGGCGCCGACCGCGGTGGCCAGCGACAACGGCGACGACCCGATCCTGCATGGCTGCCGGGTGTGGTGCATCGACGACGACCCGCGCGTGTGCGAAGCCAGCCGCGCGCTGCTGGAACGCTGGGCCTGCCGGGTGGAACTGGCCGCCGGCCCGGAGGAGGCGCTGGCAGCGGCGCAACCGGCGCAGGCGCCGGAGCTGGTGCTGCTGGACGTGCGCATGGGCGAGCGCGACGGCCCGGCCTTGTTCGCGCAACTGTGCGGGCGCTGGAACGCCGAACCGCGGGTGATCCTGGTCACCGCCGAACCGGACCCGGCGCTACGCGCGCTGGCCCAGGAGCACGGCTGGGGCTTCCTGTCCAAGCCAGTGCGCGCGCCGGCACTACGCGCGCTGATGACGCAGATGCTGTTGCGACGCGGTTGAGCCCCTTTCGCAGAAGGCGAAAGGGAGCAGCCGCGGCATGCCTTAGCCCCTCTCCCATCGGGAGAGGGGTTGGGGTGAGGGTCCGGCGCGAAGCGGCTCGTGGAATTGGGTGCGCGAGGCTGCGCCCGTACCCTCATCCGCCCCTGCGGGGCACCTTCTCCCGAGGGGAGAAGGGACAGCCGACTAGCCCCTCTCCCATCGGGAGAGGGGTTGGGGTGAGGGTCCGGCGCGAAGCGTCTCGCGGAGTTTGGGTGCGCGAGGCTGCGCCCGTACCCTCATCCGCCCCTGCGGGGCACCTTCTCCCGGGGGGAGAAGGGACAGAAGGCTAGCCCCTCTCCCGCCGGGAGAGGGGTTGGGGTGAGGGTCCGGCGCGAAGCGTCTCGCGGAGTTTGGGTGCACGAGGCTGCGCCCGTACCCTCATCCGCCCCTGCGGGGCACCTTCCCCCGAAAAGGGGGCCATGGTCCCGGTGGGAGAAGGGAACAGCCGCGCTTAGTCCCCACCGACGCCCGATCCCCCACCGCCCGCTCACCACTCGCGCGGCGCGATCAACTCCTCGGCATCGGCGGCATCGAAGCCATAGGTCTTGGCGATGTACAGGAAGTCCACGCCGATGTTGTCGCGCGCGGCGGTCTCGATCTCGCTGTCGTGCGCCTCGAACTCCAGCGCCAGCGCGTTGAATTCCTCGGTGGCGGCGTGGGTGAGCCGGTACAGCGCCGGCAGGTCCGGCGGTGCCTGCGCCTCGATCGCCTCGCACAGCCGCAGCAGGATCTTCTGGCCCTTGCCGACCAGGAAGGAAGGAAAATAATCGTCGTCCAGCATTTCCTGCAGGAACGGGTAGTAGGCGATCTGCTCGTTGCGGATAGGCATGGTCCGGGGGTCCTTTCCGCCCGCAGGAAGCGCGGGCGCCAG
Source organism: Xanthomonas sp. SI (assembly GCF_014236855.1). Taxonomy (NCBI): domain Bacteria; kingdom Pseudomonadati; phylum Pseudomonadota; class Gammaproteobacteria; order Lysobacterales; family Lysobacteraceae; genus Xanthomonas; species Xanthomonas sp. SI. The sequence goes on along the minus strand of NZ_CP051261.1, from coordinate 987,828 downwards.
TGCATAGCATCGCGTATCCGGGCGCGGCGGAAAACGCTCCCGGCCCATCGCTTGGCCGAACCCCGCGCGGGGTTCAGGCCTCGCCTTCCGGCTCCAGCGCCTTGACCAGCACCGCGGCCTGGGTGCGGCTGTGGCATTCGAGCTTTTTCAGGATCGCCGTCACATGCACCTTGACCGTGTTCTCGGCCAGGCCCAGTTCGTAGGCGATCTGCTTGTTGAGCAGGCCGTCGGCCAGGCACAGCAGCACGCGGAACTGCTGCGGGGTCAGCTGCGCCAGGCGTGCGGCCAGTTGCGCGTCGGCTTCCGAACGCGCGGCGGTCAGCGGCGGGAACCAGGTGCCGCCGTCGAGCACCGCCGCCACCGCGATGCCGATGGTCTCGGCCGGCGAGGACTTGGGAATGAAGCCGGCCGCGCCGAACTGCTGCGCGCGGCGGATCACCCGCGGGTGGTCGTTGGAGGAGATCACCACCACCGGCACCTCCGGACGTTCGCCGCGCACGTGCAGCAGCGCCGAGAAGCCGCGCGCGCCAGGCATCGCCAGATCCAGCAGGACCAGGTCGACGTGCGCCTGCGCGGCCAGCGCGGCATCCAGCGTGGCGGCGCTGGACGCCTCGGTCACCCGCGCGCGCGGCAAGGCCTGGCGCAGCGCGTGCAGCACCGCGGCGCGGAACAGGGGATGGTCGTCGGCGACCAGAATCGTGGGCGCATCCATGCCTACAGTCTGGCATGCGCGGCCGCCACCGTGCCGGTCCTGCGCCAGGAATCGCCCCGCCCCCGGCAGTGGCGGCGTTCAAGCCGCAGCACCGGCGGCCGATAGCGAGGCGTGATCCGGACCCTTTCGACCCTGCTGCGCGGCCTGCGCCCGACCGGGTGCCGCTGCGCGCTGCTGGCGGCGCTGCTGGCGCCAGGCGCGAGCGTGGCCGCGACGCTCGCCGCGACCGCCGCCAGCGCTGGCGACGACACCGAATTGCCGAGCAGCCTGGAGCATTTCGGCCTGGACGACGGGCTGTCGCAGCTCACCATCACCGCGCTGCAGAGCGACGACCAGGGCTTCCTGTGGGTCGCCACGCAGGAGGGCCTGAACCGCTTCGATGGCCATCTGTTCCGCGTCTACCGGCACGAACTCAACGCCAGCGACCGGCAAAGCCTGCTCAGCAGCAGCATCGACAGCCTCGCCTTCGAAGCCCGCGGCACCCGCCTGTGGCTGGGCAGCAACGACGCCGGCCTGGAGGTGATCGACCTGGCCACCTGGAAGCGGCATCGGCTGGGCGTGACCGACGGCCTGTCGCACAACCGGATCACCAACATCCTGATCGATCCGCGCGGCGGCGCCTGGCTCGGCACCGAGCACGGCATCGACCGCGTCGACGCGGCACTGAGCCGGGTGCTGCCGCTGGGCGGCGATGCGCCGGTGGTCGGCCTGACCTGGATGCCCGACGGCAAGCGCGCGGTGGCGCTGGACCGGCGCTGCCGGCTGTGGCTGCTCGACGCGAACGCGCGCCAGGCGCTGCCGGCGCCGCCCGGCATCGACGAATGCGTGGGCCTGCAATCCGGGCCGGAGGGGCTGTGGCTGGCCTCGGCCAGCGCCGGGCTGTTCAAGCTCGATGCGCAAGGCGCCACGCTCGCGCACTGGAGCACGCAGCAACTGCTGACCGGGCACAGCGATCTCAGCGCGCTGATCCGCCTGGCCGACGGGCGGGTGCTGGTCGGCTCCACCAATGGCACGGTGACGCAGTTGGACAAGGATGCGGCGGCGCCGCGGCGGTTGAGTTTCGACGTGCCGCCGCAAAGCGCCATCACCCGGTTCTACCAGGACGGCAACGGCACCTGGTGGATCGGCACCTACACCGCCGGCCTGTACCGGGTGCGGCCGATGTCGGCGGTGATCCGCAACGACGAGGAAGACCTCAGCGACACCCATGCCTGGCCCAGTCCCAGCGTGCGCAGCATCTGGCGCGACGGCACGCGCATGCTGATCGGCACCGACCAGGGGTTGTTGCTGCGCGAGCGCGGCCGCGCGTCCTGGCAGGTCCCGGCCGCGCTGGACACGCGCATGGTGCGCGCCATCGAGGGCGACGGCCGCCACTGGTGGCTGGGCACCCGCCACGGCCTGTGGCGCCTGGACGAAAACGGCGCGCTGGCACGCGTGGACGGGCTGGCCGATGCGCACGTCAACGGCCTGCTGCGCGAGGGCGACACGCTGTGGGTGGCCACGCGCCGCGGGCTGACCCGGGTGGTCGACGGCCGCGTGCAGGACGATCCGCGCTGGGCGCCGCTGGCCGGGCGCATGCTGACCCGGGTGTACCGCGACACCCAGGGCACGCTGTGGATCGGCTGCAACGACTGCGGCCTGTGGCGGATACGCGGCGACCGGCCGGCCGAGCCCTACCGCCCCGGCGGCGCCGGCCTGTATCCGTCGGTGTGGGCGCTGTACGAAAAGGACGGCGTGCTGTGGGTGGGCACGTTCTCCGGCGGGCTGTATGCGGTGGACCTGAAGCGCGACCTCGCGGTGCGCTACACCGACCGCGAAGGCCTGAGCAGCAACGTCATCTACACCATTCTGCCGGATCCGCAGGGACGGCTGTGGCTGAGCACCAACAACGGCCTGAGCGTGCTCGATCCGGCCACCCGCATCGTGCAGAACCTGGGCAGCCGCGACGGCCTGCAGAACCAGGAATACAACAGCGGCCAGGGCTATCGCGACAGCCGCGGGCTGCTGTATTTCGGCGGCACGCAGGGCGTGGACGTGATCGACCCGCACAAGCTGCCGTTGCGTAGCCACCCGGCACGCGCGGTGCTGACCGACCTGCGCGTGCTCGACGCCAGCGAAGGCAGCCACGACGGCAAGCGACAGATCGAGACCGACGTGGTGTATGCGCACGACATCGCGCTGGACTATCGCGACAACGTGTTCACCCTGGGCATGACCGCGATCGACTTCACCGCGCCGGGCACGGCACGGCTGCGCTACCGGGTGGACGGCCTGCACAAGGGCTGGATCTATCCGCAGACCGCGCACAGCGAATTCTCGGTCAGCCATCTGCCGCCGGACCGCTACACGCTGGAACTGCAGGCGGCCGGGCGCGACGGCCAGTTCGGCGCCGCGCGCACGCTGCAGATCGAGGTGCGGCCGCCGCCATGGCGGCATCCGCTGGCGTATGCCGGCTATGCGCTGCTGGGCCTGCTGCTGCTCGGTCTGGGCGCGCAGCGCGTGCGCCGCACGGTCAACCGCGAGCGCGACATGGTGGAACTGCTGAACCTCACCGTCGCCGAGCGCACCCGGCAGCTGGAGCGCGCCAACCAGCAACTGCTGCAGAGCAATGCGCAACTGGAAGCGGCCACCCGCCTGGATCCGCTGACCCGCGTTTCCAACCGCCGCGAACTGCAGGATTGGCTGGCCCGCGAATGCCCGGCGCTGCGCGCGCAACTCGACGCCGGCAGCAGCGCCGATGAGCTGTATTTCTTCATGATCGACATCGACAACTTCAAGCGCATCAACGACGACTACGGCCACCAGGCCGGCGACACCGCGCTGGTGCAATGCGCCGACAGCCTGCGCGCGCTGTGCGGCGAGCGCGACCTGCTGGTGCGCTGGGGCGGCGAGGAATTCGTGCTGGTCACCCGCCTGCCTCGCGACGGCGCCGCCGAGGCGCTGGCCGAGCGCCTGCGCGCGGCAGTGGCCGCGCAGCGGTTCGCGCTGGAGCAGCGCGAACTGACCCTGACCTGCTCGATCGGTTTCGCGCCGTGGCCGTTGGTGGCGGCGTGGCCAGCGCTGGGCGATTGGGAGCAGAGCGTGGGCCTGGCCGATCGCTGCCTGTACGCGGCCAAGGGCGCCGGCAAGAACGCGTGGGTGGGGCTGGGCGCCGGCGCGGCACCGGATCGGCCGCGCGTGCAGGCCTTGCTTGCCGGCGGCGCGCCCGAACAGCTCGGCGACAGCGTGCGCATCCTGCACTCCACCGCGCAGCCGCCGCACTTCGCGCGTTGAGCGCCGGCGTCCGCCTAGGCGCGTTCAGCGCGGCGGATGGCGGCGCATGCTGCTGCGCCAGGCATCCAGGAACTGGCGGCGCTTGAGCGCGTCCAGGTACACCAGCAAGCCCGGCCCCAGCGCGATCGGGCGGAACGCCGGCGTCGCCGCCGGCGTCGCGCCGCCGCTGGCGCCTGCCCCCGGCAGGATCGGCTTGAGCCGCGCCTCGCGCGACAGCACCTGCTGCCCGCGCGGCGACAGCAGATAGTCGAGGAACCGGCGCGCTTCGGCCGCATGCGGCGTATCGCGCGGAATGACGGCCGTGCGCAGCGCGACCAGGGTGTAATCCTCCGGCTGCACGATCGCCAGCGGCGCGCCGGCGTCGATCCGCGCCTGCGCGTACGACCCGAGCACGTTGTAGGCCAGCAGCAGTTCGCCGCGGCTGACCCGGTCCAGCAACACGCCGGTGCGTTCCTCCAGCACCACCTGATTGTCGCCCATCGCCGCCAGCAAGGCGCCGGCCATGCTGCCGATCTGCCCGTCCTGGGTCGCGAACAGATAGCCCACGCCGCTGCGCTCCACGTCGTAGGTGCCGATCCTGCCGCGCAGCGGCATGCCCGGCGCGCGCAGCAGCTCCAGCAGCTGGCGGCGCGTGCGCGGCACCTGCGCCGCCGGCAGCCGCGCCTTGTTGTAGACGATCGCCACCGGCTCGTAGCTGATCCCGAACGCCTCGTGCCGCCATTGCGCCCACGCCGGCAGCGCCTCGGTCTGCGGCGAGCGGTGCGCGAGCGCGTGGCCGTCGTTCACCAGCTTGGTCTGCAGGTCCATGCTGGCGCTGATCAGCAGGTCGGCGCAGCGCGCGCCGGGCTGCGGATGCAGGTAGCGCTGGTACATGTCCCAGGCGATCACGTCCTGGTACACCACCTCGGTGCGCGGATGCAGCCGCTGGTAGTCGCCGATCACCGCGGCGAACACCTCGATGTCGGTGGACCCCTGGATGCACAGCTGCGCCTCGGCGCCGCCCTGTGCCGGGAAGCGGCGGATGTCGCCGGGTGCGGCGGCGACGGCATGGGCCAAGACGCAGCCCAGCAGCAGCGCGGCGGCGCGAAACCCGCGGAGCACGGTCATGGATGCAACCTCGGCAGGCGCAGGCTGGCGATAAGGCCGCCGCCGACGCGGTTGGCCAGATCGATGCGTCCGCCGTGGCTGTCGACCACGCGCTTGACGATCGCCAGGCCGAGTCCGGCGCCGCCGGCGGCCGCACCCTCGCCACGCGCGAAGCGCTCGAACACGCGCTCGGCGTCGGCGGCGGCGATGCCGGGGCCGTGGTCGGCCACGGTCACCACGCAATCGCGCGCTTCGCAGGTCAACGCTACCTGCAGCGCGCCGTCGCCGCCGTACTTGCCGGCGTTGTCGATCAGGTTCTTGATCGCCTCGCGCAGCAGCAGCGCGTCGCCGCGCACCATCGCTGGCTCGCTGGCAATGGCCAGCTGCACGCGCGGCCGCGGCTGCGACTGCGGCAGCGCTTCGTGCAGCGCCTGGTGCACGACTTCGGCCAGGTCCACGCTGGCGTAGCGCTGCAGGTTGGCGCGGTGAATCACGCTGGCGTCGCTGAGCAATTGGTTGAGCAGCCGGCTCATATGCGTGGCGTTGCGCTCGATCGCCTCCAGGCTGCGGCGCATGTCGCGCGGATCGTCGTCGTCCAGCGCCAGCTGCGCCTGCGCGCGCAACGCGGCCAGCGGCGTGCGCATCTGGTGCGCGGCCTCGGCCATGAACGCGCGCAAGGTCTCGTTGCTGCTCGCCAGGCGCGCCATGAAGCGGTTCAACGCCGCCACCATCTGGTGCATTTCCTGCGGCGCCGCCACCGCCAGCGGCTTCAGTTCCGAGGGTTCGCGCCGCGACAGGTCGCGCTCGATCCGGTGCAGCGGACGCAACGCGCGATACACCCCCAGCCACACCAGCGCCAGCGACAGCAGCGACAGCACCGCGATCGCGACCAGCGCGTGCAGCACCACATCCTGCGCCAGCGCTTCGCGCGCGCGCCGGGTCTGCCCGACCTGCACCCACACCTCGTCCTGCGCCGCGGCCGACGACACCCGCCGCGCCACCACCGCGAAGCGCACCTGCTCGCCGCTGTAGAACGCGTCGAACAATCGCGGCGCCGTGCTGGCACGCGGCAGCGACGGCGCCTTCGGCAGATCGTCGTAGCCGGTGATGGTGCGCCCGCGCGCATCGAACACGCGGTAGAACACCCGGTCCTCCGGCGCCATCGCCAACAGGTCCAGCGCCGCGTACGGCAGGTCCACCTGCCATTGGCCGTCGGCCAGCGCCACCGAATCGACGATCGACAGTGCCGAAGACACCAGCAGGTGATCGTAGGACCGGTTGGCCGCACGCTGGCCGTAATCGCGCGCGGCGAAGAACAGCGCCACCGCGCCGAGCAGCGACAGCGCCCCCAGGTACAGCAGCAGCGTGCGCCGGATCGACGGTGCCGGCAGCGCGGCCTCAGCCATCGCCGCCCGCATCCTGCGGTGGCGCCGGCGACGCTTCGACCTCGGCCGCTTCCAGCTTGTAGCCGACCCCGCGCACGGTGACGATGCGCAGCGGCGCGCCCGCCAGCTTCTTGCGCAGCCGCCCGACATACAGCTCGATCGCGTTCGGCCCGGCCTCGTCGTCGAAACCGAACAGCCCGTTGCCGATCTCGTCCTTGCCCACCACCTGGCCGATCCGCCCGATCAGGATCTCCAGCAAGCGGTATTCGCGATTGGGCAGCTCGATCGGCGCACCGTCCAGGCTGACGGTATGCGCGGCGTTGTCGAAGGCGAACGCGCCCAGCTGAACCACCTCGCTGGCGTTGCCGCGGTTGCGCCGCAGCAGCACCCGGCAACGCGCCTCGAACTCGCGGAAATCGAACGGCTTCCCCAGGTAATCGTCGGCGCCCACGTCCAGCGCCTGCACCCGGTCCTCGATGCCGTCGCGCGCGGTCAGCATCAGCACCGGCGTGGTGTCGCCGCGCTCGCGCAGCCCGGCCAGCACGCGCAGCCCATCCAGCCCGGGCAGGCCGATATCCAACACCACCAGGTCGAAACTCTGGTAGCGCAGCACGCTGGCCGCGCCCAGCCCATCGCTCTGCCAGTCCACCGCATGCCCGCTGCGGCGCATGCGCCGCACGATCGCATCGGCCAGATCGGCGTTGTCCTCGACTAACAACAGACGCATTGGGGATGACCAGCAGTGCGGCTGTGGAAAGCCGGGATTGGGGATTCGCAAAAGCGATTCGGCCGGCGGATGCTAACCCGCTTGCGCCGCGCTGGCAGCCGGCAATCGGGCCGGCGATTCAGATAGCGACGATGCCCGGCACCGGAATCGCAGGCCGCTGCCATCGCCATTGTGCCCACCGATGGCGCGTTCACTGCGACGGCATGGTGATCGCCGCCAGGCTCGGATCGGTGGTGAAGATGATGCGGTACAGGTAAGCGCCTGGCACATCCGGATCCGGCAACGTCTGCGTGACGGTGGAATACATCGGCGCATCGCGCGCACCGGCCATGGCCTGCACTGCGGTGGAGAATTGCGCATCGCTGAGGCGCGTGTTCGAGGCCGATGCCATGCAGACATGGGCTCCGCATGCGACATCTTTGACCGCGAAACCGGCATCAGCCTCGCTCAGGTAGTCCCTGAAATTCTCCTTGTAGGCCCTGGACCTGGTCAGGCCGTCGAACTCGGCCTGCCTTGCCACCTTCTGCAGGATCAGGTCGAAGTCCCTGCTGCCGATGACGCGCATGGCCATTCCCCCGTCGATCGCCTTTCCCCTGAGAAATGCCATCTCCGCCAAGGGCGCCGGCTGGCGACCCTGCGTTGCAGGGAATGTGTCGGCGACGGCCGGCGACGCTTCCTCGGCTTGAAGCAGGTCTGTCCCCGAGCGCGTCTTGGCGCCGGCAGCGCGCGCATCGCGCGCGTCGCCCGTAGTGGCGGCGGCAGAGGCCCCTGTGCCTGGCTGCGAGCGCACAGCGACAGGCGGCCGCTGCCAAAGCATGAATGCCCCGACTGCGAGGACCAGGACCAACAGGCCGGCGAGCACTCTACGCATGGCGACTCCGGTGACGCGCGATTGGGGCCAGGGAGACGCCGCGACGCGAGCAGATGCGGTCTCCCGCTGGCCGAAAGTCCAGCGCCGATAACCTACCTAGACTGCGCCGGTTGCACAACGACGCCCGGTGCGCCGCCAGTCCTCGCCGCCAGCGCGCCGGGCGGACGGACCTACGGCGGGCGACCTAGCGCGCCTGAAACGCTTGGCTCCCCACCGACAGGTCGATGACAGCTACGCCGCACTAGGCTGCAGCCACGCCGGCCTGCGCGTTCCGTTGCGGGCTACCGACTCATCGACGCGCTGCGCGCACCTGGGAGGGTACGTGAACCTGAAGAAATTGAGCCTGTGCGGCGCTTGCGCCTGCGCCGTGTTGTCCCTGCCCGCGCTGGCGCAGGCCGCCGATGGCGACGACGACGGCCCGGTCACCGCCGAGATCGGCGGCCGCCTGCATTGGGACTTCGCCCAGTTCGACAACGACCAGCGCGGCACGCCCAACCCCGACGACACCGAGATCCGTCGGTTGTGGATCGACGTGTCCGGCAAGTTCTTCGGCTTCGGCTACAAGGTCGAAGGCGATTTCGCCGGGTTGCAGGACGACTTCAACGGCAAAGGCATCGAGGCCAAGGACGTCTACCTGACCCGCAAATTCGATGCCGGCACGCTGAGCGTCGGCCAGTTCAAGCAGTATTTCTCGCTGGACGACCGCACCGGCTCCAACTTCGGCCAGTTCCTGGAGCGCAGCGGCGCGGCCAGCACGCTGGCACCGCTGTACCGCAAGGCGGTGTCGTGGCAGGCGGCCGGCAAGGACTACACATGGGCCGCCAGCGTCTACAGCCTGGAAAGCATCGACGTGTCCAACATCAAGGGCGATGCGTTCGGCGGCCGCGGCACCTGGGCGCCGGGCGCGCGCGATGGCGACGTGCTGCACCTGGGCCTGTCGCTGGCGCACGAGCGCTACGACCATCCCGGCGCCAACGGCGCGCCGGCTTTGAGCATCCGCCCGCGCCCGGCCGGGCATCTGTCCGACGACAGCCGCATCACCCTGGCGCGCTTCGCCGACGGCCGCGATACCGACGTGGACAAGTGGTCGCTGGAGTACGCGCAGGTGCGCGGCCCGCTGTCGTGGCAGAGCGAATTCAGCGGCGGCCTGTTCGACGATGGCGCGCAGCGTGCGCAGGTGATGTCCGCCTATGGCTTCGTCAGCTGGTTCGCGACCGGCGAATCGCGTCGCTACGACAGCAAGACCGGGCGCTTCACCCGCATCAAGCAGGTCAACAACCCGCGCGGCGCGTTCGAACTGGCGCTGCGCTACGACCGCATGTGGGGCACGCAGCACCTGGACGGCCAGGCGGACTTCCTCGATGCGTCCACCGCGTCGTGGACGCTGGCCGGCAACTGGTATCTCAAGCCGAACCTGCGCCTGATGCTGAACCTGATCGACAGCCGCAACCGCGACCACCTGGCCGGCACCACGCTCGACCATACCCGCGCGATCACCGGGCGCTTTCAGTACGACTTCTGAGTCTCCCGCACTTCTGTAGGAGCGGCTTCAGCCGCGACAGGTCGGTACCGGAAAGATCCTGTCGCGGCTGAAGCCGCTCCTACAAAACAGCAGCAACGCCTCTTTCCCCCGTACCACCCAAGGAACTCCCATGCTGACCGCGCTCGGTTTCGGAATGGTCATCACCTTCATGTACCTGATCATGAGCAAGCGGCTGTCGCCGCTGGTCGCCTTGATCATCGTGCCGATCGCCTTCGCGCTGGCCGGCGGCTTCGGCACCGGCATCAACGAGATGATGCTGGAAGGGATCAAGAAGATCGCGCCGACCGGCGTGATGCTGATGTTCGCGATCCTGTACTTCGGGGTGATGATCGACGCCGGCCTGTTCGATCCGCTGGTGCGGCGCATCCTGCGCCTGGTCAAGGGCGACCCGATGAAGATCGTGGTCGGCACCGCGGTGCTGGCGCTGCTGATCTCGCTCGACGGCGACGGCTCCACCACCTACATGATCACCGTGTCGGCGATGCTGCCGCTGTACCGGCGCATCGGCATGAACGCGCTGAACCTGACCTGCGTGACCATCCTCGCCGGCGGGGTGATGAACCTGACCCCGTGGGGCGGGCCGACCGCGCGCGCGGCCACCGCGCTGCACGTGGACCCGGCCGACGTGTTCGTGCCGCTGGTGCCGGCGATGGCGCTGGCGATCGCCGGCATCCTGCTGCTGGCCTGGTATCTGGGCATGCAGGAGCGGCGCCGGCTCGGCGTGGCCGCGCTGCCGGGCGACACCTGGCTGGACAGCAGCGTGGCCGACGACGGCGATGCGCTGCCGACCGTGGAGGACGCCGAGGACATCAAGCGGCCGAAGCTGCTGTGGGTGAACCTGGTGCTGACCCTGGCGCTGATGGCGGCGCTGGTGGTCGGCGTGCTGCCGATGCCGGTGCTGTTCATGATCGGCTTCGCGCTGGCGCTGCTGATCAACTATCCGAACCTGGCCGAGCAGCGCCGGCGCCTGGTCAACCACGCCGGCAACGTGCTGTCGGTGGTGTCGCTGATCTTCGCCGCCGGCGTGTTCACCGGCATCCTCTCCAACACCGGCATGGTCGAGGCGATGTCGCGCAGCTTCCTGGCGGTGATTCCCGATGCCTGGGGTCCGTACTTGGCGGTGATCACCGCGCTCGCCAGCATGCCGTTCACCTTCTTCATGTCCAACGACGCGTTCTACTTCGGCGTGCTGCCGATCCTGTCCGAAGCGGCCAGCCACTACGGCATCACTCCGGTGGAAATGGCGCGCGCCTCGTTGGCCGGGCAGCCGGTGCACCTGCTCAGCCCGCTGGTGCCATCGACCTATCTGCTGGTCGGCCTGGCCAAGGTCGATTTCGCCGACCACCAGCGCTTCACCATCAAGTGGGCGGTGCTGGTGTCGTTGCTGTTGATGGGCGGCGGCTTGTTGTTCGGCCTCTTTCCGCTGGCGCGCTGACCGCCGCCCGGGATTGGGAATTCGGGATTCGGGATTCGTAACAGCCCAGGCCCGCTCCGCTTGTCCAATCCCGAATCCCCACTCCCGAATCCCAACTCCGAAGGAGTTCTTGCATGACGCTACGAATCGCCTACGTCACCAGCGGCATGGGCAGCATCGGCACCGCGATCTGCCAGAAGCTGGCGCGCAACGGACATACCGTGGTCGCCGGCTGCGGCCCCAATTCGCCGCGCAAGTCGGCGTGGCTGCGCGAGCAGCGCGAACTGGGCTTCGACTTCGTCGCCTCCGAAGGCAACGCCACCGACTGGGATTCCACCGTCGCCGCGTTCGCCAAGGTCAAGGCCGAGGTCGGCGAGATCGACGTGCTGGTCAACAACGCCGGCGGCAGCCGCGACACCCTGTTCCGGCAGATGAGCCGCGAGGATTGGCAGGCGGTGATCGCCAGCAATCTCAACTCGCTGTTCAACATCACCAAGCAGGTGGTGGACGGCATGACCGCGCGCGGCTGGGGCCGCATCGTCAACATCGGCGCGGTCAGCGCGCAGAAGGGCCAGATCGGGCAGATCAACTACGCCACCGCCAAGGCGGCGATGCAGGGCTTCAGCCGCGCGCTGGCGCAGGAAGTGGCTTCGCGCGGGGTCACCGTCAACACGGTGTCGCCCGGCTATATCGCCAGCGCCGCGATCAGCAGCTTCCCGCCGGACGTGCTCGACCGCCTGGCGACCTCGGTGCCGCTGCGCCGGCTCGGCAAGCCCGAGGAAGTGGCCGCGCTGTGCGGCTGGCTGACCTCCGACGAAGCGGCCTACGTCACCGGCGCCGACTACGCGGTCAACGGCGGCTTGCACATGGGCTAGGCCGGCACCGCCTCACGGGTTGGCGCTGGCATCGCAGCGGCTGGCATACACTGCCGATTCCGCTCCCTGCGCCAGCGCCGACACCGCATGTCCGACAAACCCGACCGCACCGCGCCAGGCGCGCGCCTGCAGATGGCCGACATCGCGCGCATGGCCGGCGTGTCCGAATCCACCGTCTCGCGCGCGCTGGCCGACAACCCGGTGGTCGCCCAACGCACCCGCGCCTATATCAAGCAACTGGCCAGCGAGGCCGGCTATCGCGTCGATCTGGCCGCGCGCAGCCTGCGCTCGCGGCGCTCCAACATCGTCTGCGTCGCGGTGCCGCTGATGCACGCGCACGAGCAGCCGCTGTCGGACCCGTTCATGATGACCATGCTGGCGCTGCTCGCCGACGCGCTGACTTCGCGCGGCTACAGCATGCTGCTGTCCAAGCTGGACCGGCACCAGGACCATTGGGTCGAGGACCTGGCGCACGGCAGCCGCGCCGACGGCGTGATCATGCTTGGGCAGAGTTCCGAGCACGCCGCGCTCGACGCCGCCGCGCGCGGCGGCCTGCCGATGGTCGTGTGGGGCAGCCGCATCGACGGCCAGGCCTACGTCAGCATCGGCAGTGACAACCTGCGCGGCGGCGAGCTGGCCACCGCGCACCTGATCGAGATCGGCCGCCGCCGCATCGCCTTCCTAGGCGACGAACAACTGCCGGAGGTGGCGCCGCGCTTCGCCGGCTACCGGCGCATGCTCGAGCGCCACGGCCTGGAGTTCGATCCGCGGCTGCATGCGCGCAGCCACTTCCTCAGCGAAGACGCCTACCGGTTGACGCGGGCGATGCTGAAGAAGGCCGATCCGCCCGATGCGGTGTTCGCTGCCTCCGACGTGATCGCGCTGGGCGCGATCCGCGCGCTGACCGAAGCCGGCCACCGCGTGCCGCAGGACATCTCGCTGGTCGGCTTCGACGACATCCCGCTGGCCACCTACAGCCAGCCGCCGCTGACCACGGTACGCCAGGACCTGGCGCAGGCGGCGAGGCTGCTGGTGGACGGCGTGCTCGGCCTGATCGACGGGCAACCGCTGCAATCGGTGGAACTGGCGGTTAGCCTGGTGGTGCGTGATTCGGCGTGAAGAGCCGGGAATGGAGAATCGGGAGTGGGGAATCGGAAAAGCGCGGCGGCGCGAACTGAAGCCTTATCGACTTCCCTTCTTCGATTCCCCATTCCCGATTCCCGATTCCCGGCCCTTGACCAACAGCATCGCCACCGCCGCCATCAGCATCAGTGCGCCGGCCAGGCGGATCACGTTGCGTGGGTCGCCGTGCAGCAAGGACTCGTAGTACAGCGGCAGGGTCACGATCTGGATCAGCATCGGCAGCACGATGAACAGATTGAACAGGCCCATGTACACGCCGGTGCGCTCGGGCGGGATGCTGTCGGCCAGCATCAGGTACGGATTGCCCATCATGCTCGCCCAGGCCAGGCCGATGCCGATCATCGGCAACAGCAGCAGCCAGCGGTCGTGGATCGTGGGCAGCAGGCACATGCCGATGCCGGCGGCGAGCAGGCAGGCCGCATGCGTGGCCTTGGGGCCGACACGGCGCGCCACCGGTACCATCGCGAACGCGGCGACGAAGGCGACGAAGTTGTAGAAGCCGCCGATCTGGCCATTGACCAGTCCGGCCTCGCGGAAGCCGTGCGAATCCGGCTCGGTGGTGCCGAACAGCGTGGTCGACAGCGACAGCACGATGTACTGCCAGTAGCAGAACATCGCATACCACTGGAACAGCATCACCGGCGCCATCTGCTTCATCGTCGGCGGCATGTGCCGCACTGCATCGGCGATCTCGCGCAGCGTGGCCAACGGCCCCACTGGCGCAGCGCGTAGGCGCTCCAGTTCCAGCGGCGGCAGCACCGGCTCGCGCACGCTGCGCGCGGTGAGCAGGATCGAGGCCGCGGAGAAGCCCGCGCCGATCGCGAACGCGGCGATGGTGACGTAGGGAATATGGTGCGCATTGGCCGCGTCCTGGTTCATGCCGAACCACACCAGCAGCGGCGGGGTCACATAGGCCAGGGTCTGGCCCAGGCCGGTGAACGCGCTCTGGGTGAGATAGCCGAGCGGGCGCTGGCGCGGCGCCAATACGTCGCTGACCAGGGCCCGATACGGCTCCATCGCCACGTTGTTGGCCGCGTCCAGCATCCACAGCAGGCTCACCGCCATCCATAGCGCCACGCTGAAGGGCATCAGCAGCAGGCACAGGCTGCACACCAGCGCGCCGACCACCATGTACGGCATGCGCCGGCCCCAGCGGGTGACGGTGCGGTCGCTCAGCGCGCCGACCACCGGCTGCAGCACCAGCCCGGTGATCGGCCCGGCCAGCCACAGGTACGGCAGGCTGGCGTGATCGGCGCCCAGGTAGTTGTAGATCGGGCTCATGTTGCTCTGCTGCAGACCGAAGCTGTACTGCACGCCGAAGAAACCAGCGTTGAGCGCCAGCACGCGCGACAGCGGAAGCAAGGGGCGATCGGAGCGCATGGGCATCAGCCTGACAGGAAGAAGCCGAGGACGCCGCGGGCGGCGCGCCACGGCGGCGGAGCGGATGTTGGGATTTATGCAATCGTTTGTAACGCTGCGTTGCACCATGATTTTCTTGAAAAACCGCATTCAAACATTGTCTACGGCGACTTCAACAATTTTCCATAGATAAAAATTGCAATCGATTGCAAAAGGCCGTATCACTGCGCCACCCCACCGCCTGTCCGGCATGGGCGCCGCGCCGGTCCACGCCGTCGCACGCCGCATGCCGGCCCTACCCGCGTCACCCCTCGCTTCGGGAGAGATAGCGATGCACCACCCTTCGATCCGCCTGCATACCCTGGCCTGGGCCGTCGCCGCGGCCCTGGCCGCCCCGGCCGCCTGCGCCCAGGACGCGGCCGCGCCCGCCGCCCAGCCCGGTCCCGCGCAGGCCGACGTGGTCAGCCTGGATTCGGTGTTCGTGACCGGCACTGCCAGCGCCAAGAGCAAGCTCAAATCCAGCGTGTCGGTCAGCACCGTCGGCGCCGAAGCGATCGAGCAATCCGCGCCGCGCTCGACCGCCGAGATCTTCCGCAATATCCCCGGCATCCGCTCCGAATCCAGCGGCGGCGAAGGCAATGCCAACATCGCGGTGCGCGGCCTGCCGGTGGCCTCCGGCGGCGCCAAGTTCCTGCAGTTGCAGGAAGACGGACTGCCGGTGCTGGAATTCGGCGACATCGCCTTCGGCAACGCCGACATCTTCCTGCGCGCCGACTACAGCCTGGAGCGCATCGAGGCGATCCGCGGCGGCTCGGCCTCGACCTTCGCCAGCAACTCGCCCGGCGGCATCATCAACTTCATCAGCAAGACCGGCGACACCGCCGGCGGCAGTGTCGGCCTCAGCCGCGGCCTCGGCCGCTTCGACAACACGCGCCTGGACTTCGACTACGGCGCGCCGTTCGCCGAGCACTGGCAGTTCAACGTCGGCGGCTACTACCGCCGCGGCGACGGCGTGCGCGACGCCGGCTACGCCACCGACAAGGGCGGCCAGCTCAAGGCCAACCTGACCCGGCTGTTCGACAACGGCTACGTGCGCGTCTACGCCAAGTACCTCAACGACCGCGCCGCCGCCTACACGCCGGTGCCTACGCTGGTCAGCGGCAGCGACGGTTCGCCGCACTTCCACGATGTGGGCAGCTTCGATCCGGGCAGCGACACCCTGTACAGCCCGTATTTCCGCAGCAGCAACAGCCTGGACGGCAGCAACCGGCTCACCCGCGTCGAGCTCGGCGACGGCATGCACCCGGTGTCGCGCGCGATCGGCGCCGAGGCGCAGTTCGACATCGGCGGCGGCTGGACCCTGACCGACAAGTTCCGTATCGCCGACACCTCCGGCCGCTTCGTCTCGCCGTTCCCGGCCGAGGTGGCCGACGCCGCCAACCTGGCGACGGAGATCGGCGGCGTCGGCGCCACGCTGCGCGATGCCGACGGCCAACCCTACAGCGGCCAGGCGGTGCGCACCCACCTGTTCAACACCCGCATCAACGACCTCGGCAACGCGGTCAACGACCTGAGCCTGGCGCGCGACTTCGGCAACGGCACTGGCGGCAACGTCAATCTCAAGGCCGGCCTGTACAGCTCGCGCCAGGTCATCGACATGGACTGGACCTGGAATTCCTACGTGCAGTCGGTGTCCAGCCGTTCGCGCCTGCTCGACGTGATCGCGGCCGACGGCAGCCTGCTCTCGCAGAACGGCCTGTATGCCTACGGTGTGCCCTACTGGGGCACCGACAACACCCGCCACTACGACGTGCGCTACACCATCAACGCGCCTTACGTGGCGCTGGGCTGGGACCAGGGACCGTTGAGCGTGGACGCCAGCGTGCGCTATGACATGGGCAAGGCACGCGGCGACACCGCCGGCGGACTGCTGGTCGACAATCTCGACGTCGATGGCGACGGCGTGATCCAGGCGCCGGAGCGCAGCGTGGCGACGATCGACTACGCCAACCGCAAGCCGGTGGATTACGACTGGAACTACCTGTCGTACTCGCTCGGCGGCAACTACATGCTCAACGACGATCTGGCCGCGTTCGCCCGCTACAGTCGCGGCGCGCGCGCCAACGCCGACCGACTGCTGTTCGGCGTGGTGCGCGACGACGGCTCGGTGTCTTCCGACGAAGCGGTGAACTTCGTCAAGCAGCTCGAGGGCGGCCTGAAGTGGCGCGCCGGCGGCCTGAGCGTGTTCGCCACCGCCTTCGCCGCGCGCACCCAGGAACAGAACTACGAGGCCACCAGCCAGCGCTTCTTCAACCGCACCTACAAGGCGCACGGGCTGGAGCTGGAAGCGGCCTACCGCAGCGGCGGCTTCGCCATCAACGGCGGCGCGACCTGGACCGATGCGACCATCGACAAGGACCAGATCACCCCGGCCAACGAAGGCCACACGCCGCGCCGCCAGGCCAGGTTCGTCTGGCAACTGACTCCCAGCTACCGCGGCGAGCGCTACGAGGTGGGGGTCAACGCGATCGGCACCAGCTCGGCCTACACCCAGGACAGCAACCAGTTGAAGATGCCCGGCTACACGCAGGTGAACCTGTTCGGCAACTACCGTGTCAGCGATGCGCTGACGCTGTCGCTGAACGTCAACAACCTGTTCGACGCCTTCGGCCTGACCGAAGCCGAGGACGCGAGCATTCCGGACAATGCCATCATCCGCGCCCGCTCCATCCCCGGCCGCACCGCCAGCGTCGGCGTGCGCTACGATTTCTGACCCAAGGAGCCCGTCGCGCCCGGCTCCCGGGCGCGGCCCATCATGAACACCGCTTTTCCCCTCTTCGATCACCCCGGCATGCACGCGGCACTGGCCGCACAGCCCGGCGCGCACGCGCGCTACGGCGCCCATGGCCCACGTCTGTTCGCCGCCCTGCAGGCCCTGTACGGCGAGCATCCGCACTACGCGCAATGGCTGCCGCGCTGGCTCGACGCGGTCGCCGCCACGATCCGCGCGCGCCCGCCGGCACTGGCCGAACTGGATGCGGCGCGCGCGCCGGACTGGTTCGGCGAGCCGTCGATGCTCGGCTACAGCGCCTACGCCGACCGCTTCGCCGGCACCCTGGCCGGCGTCGGCGAACGCGTGCCCTACCTGCAGGAACTGGGCGTGCGCTACCTGCACCTGCTGCCGTTCCTGCGCATGCGCGACGGCGACAACGACGGCGGCTTCGCGGTCAGCGACTACGGCCAGGTCGAGCCACGGCTCGGCGACAACGCCGACCTGGTCGCCCTGACCACGCGCCTGCGCGGCGCCGGCATCAGCCTGTGCGCCGACTTCGTGCTCAACCACACCGCCGACGACCACCCCTGGGCGCTGGCCGCCAAACGGGGCGACGCGCGTTACCTGGACTACTACCACCACTTCGCCGACCGCGACCTGCCCGACCGCTACGAACGCACCCTGGGCGAAGTGTTCCCGCACACCGCGCCGGGCAACTTCACCTGGGTCGAGGACGCCCAGGCCTGGCTGTGGACCACGTTCTATCCCTATCAATGGGACCTGGACTGGAGCAACCCGGCGGTGTTCGGCGAGATGGCCTTGGCCCTGCTGCGCCTGGCCAACCTGGGCGTGGAAGTGTTCCGGCTGGATTCCACCGCCTACCTGTGGAAGCGCGAAGGCAGCGACTGCATGAACCAGCCCGAGGCGCACACCATCCTGCAGGCGTTGCGCGCGCTCACCGACATCGCCGCGCCGGCGGTGCTGCTGAAGGCCGAGGCGATCGTGCCGATGGCGCAGCTGCCGCCCTACTTCGGCGACGGCGACGCACGCGGCCACGAATGCCAGTTGGCCTACCACAGCACGCTGATGGCCGCCGGCTGGGTGGCGCTGGCCGCGCAGCGCGGCGACATCGTGCAGGGCGCGATCGCACAGACGCCGGCGCTGCCGCCGGCCTGCGCGTGGCTGAGCTACGTGCGCTGCCACGACGACATCGGCTGGAACGTGCTGCAGCGCGAAGCGGCCGGCAGCGACGGCAACGCGCCGTTCGACCTCGCGCAGGCCGCACGCTTCTTCGCCGGCGGCGTGCCGGGCAGCTACGCGCGCGGCGAAGCGTTCCAGAGCAGCGGCGACGGCGTGCACGGCAGCAACGGCATGAGCGCCGCGTTGGTCGGCATCGAGGCGGCCCTGGCCGCTGGCGATGCCGCCGCCCTGGAACTGGCGATCCGACGCCTGCTGCTGTTGTACGCAGTGGCGCTGGCGATGCCGGGCATCCCGCTGCTGTACATGGGCGACGAACTGGCGCTGGGCAACGACGCGGACTATCGCAGCGATCCGCTGCGCCGCCACGAAGGCCGTTGGCTGCACCGCCCGCCGATGGACTGGGAGCGCGCCGCGCGGCGCGACGACCAAGCAAGCCTTCCCGGCCAGGTCTATACCCGCCTGCGGCGGCTGATCGCCGCGCGTGCGGCGACCGCTGCGTTGGCTGCCGGGCAACCGCTGCGGGCGTTGCCGCTGGGCGATCCGGCTTTGCTCGGGATCGCGCGCGGCGCAGACTTCGTCGCGGCCTACAATTTCAGTGCGCAACCGGTGGCGGTGGATCGCAACGCATTGGGCACTGGCGAATGGCAGGCCATCGCCGACGGCGGACCCGACGCGGCCACGCTGCAGGAATGGGACGGCATCCTGCCGGCCTACGGCCTGCGCTGGTGGCGGCGCGGCTGAGCGCGGCGGCGCGCCCTGCGGACGCCGCGGACTCGCGAAAGCGCTGCATCGGAGCAGCACTTTCGAGGATTAGACCGTCGACGCACGGGGCCGCAGCCGCGATCCGGCTCCGATGCAGTCGGGACTGAAGTCCCTCCCACAAAAAGCAGCAATGCCTGCACGGCAAAGCGCCTCTGTAGGAGCGGCTTCAGTCGCGACGCACGAAGCCGCAACTTGGCCGATCCCATAAACGGTCGGGACTGAAGTCCCTCCTACAGAAAAACGGGCATGACATGCACGCCAATTCCTTTGTAGGAGCGGCTTCAGCCGCGACAAACGAAGCAGCAGACGCTACGAACCCGGACAGCGTCGGGACTGAAGCCCTTCCCACAAAAAGCAGCGATGCCTGCACGGCAAAGCGTCCTTGTGGGAGCGACTTCAGTCGCGACGCACGAAGCCGCAACCTAGCCGATCCCGAAAGCGGTCGGGACCGAAGTCCCTCCTACAGAAAACGGGCATAGCATGTATCGCCAATACCCTTGTAGGAGCGGCTTCAGCCGCGACAAACGAAGCAGCAGACGCTACGAACCCGGACAGCGTCGGGACTGAAACCCTTCCCACAGAAAGCAGCGATGCCTGCACGGCAAAGCGCCCTTGTGGGAGCGACTTCAGTCGCGACGCACGAAGCCGCAACCTGGCCGATCCCGAAAGCGGTCGGGACCGAAGTCCCTCCTACAGAAGGCAAGCCGACGCCTTGCCTAGCCCTCGAGCCAGCATTGCGACACGCGCCCGGCATCCGCCGAAAAACGCGCGCCACAGACACTCACTTGCCCAACAACCCCAGCAACGCCTTCGCCGCTTCCTCGGACGAAGCCGGGTTCTGGCCGGTGACCAGTTTGCCGTCCACCACCACGTGCACGCCCCAGTCGGCGCCCTTCTCGTACAGTCCGCCGAGGCGCTGGAACTCGTCCTCGATCAGGAACGGCACCACCTCGGTCAAACCGACCGCAGCCTCTTCACCATTGGTGAAACCGGTGACGCGGCGGCCCTTGACCAGCGGCGCGCCATCGGCGGCGGTGACCCGGCGCAGCGCGCCCGGCGCGTGGCAGACGAAGCCGATCGGCTTGCCGGCACGCTCGAACGCCTCGATCAGCGCGATCGACGTGCGGTCCTCGGCCAGATCCCACAGCGGGCCGTGGCCGCCGGGATAGAACACGCTGTCGTAGTCGGCCATCTGCACGTCGGCCAGCGGCCGCGTGCTCGCCAGCTGCCGCTGCGCGTCCGCATCGGCCTTGAAGCGCTGCGTGGCCGCGGTCTGCGCATCGGCCGCGTCGCTCTTCGGGTCCAGCGGCGGTTGCCCACCCTTGGGCGAAGCCAGCGTGATCTCGGCGCCAGCGTCCTTGAACACGTAGTACGGCGCGGCGAATTCCTCCAGCCAGAAGCCGGTCTTGTGGCCGGTGTCGCCGAGGCGGTCGTGCGAGGTCAGCACCATCAGAATTTTCATGTGAATGTCCCTTGTTTGCGTGGAAATGGCGGCCATGCGCTGCAGGCCAGGCGCGCAGTATCGGCACGCATGCATTCGCGGCGGGTGAGCGCGGCGCGCTGGCGTTCAGGCGCCTTCGGCGCCGTCCAGCTGATCCATGCGGATGCGGTTGGCGAACAGCGAGAACGCCAGCATCCCGGCCAGGCCGCTGGCGCGCGCGACCCAGTTCGGCAACCAGCGCGGCGACGCCAGCACGCCGGCCTCGAACAACGGCGCGAACGCGGCCACGTCCTCCAGCGCCATCTTGCCGGCGAACAACCAGCGGCACAGCGGCAGGCGATCGCGCTGCAAGGCCTGGCGGAAGAAGGTGTGCACCGAGACCAGCCCACGCAGATACACCGTGTCCTTGGTGAAAGCGGCACCGCCGCCAGTCGGCACGCCGCGGAACACGCGCTGCGCCGAGGAAAAACTCTCCGCCGGCGACTGCCCGGCTGCATCGAAATAACGGAACACCTCAATGAAATCGGCACCGCCGCGCGCCAGCGCGATCGCCTCGATGCGCAGGCTGATCCGCTTCATGCGCGCGATGTCGATGCTGCCGGTGATCTGCTCGGCGAAGGTCGCCAGGCCCTCCTGCGTGGCGGCGACCCGCGGCGACGACAAGGCCAGGCTCGGCAGGTGCGCCTGCTCGCGGCCGTTGAGCGCGGTCAGCGAATGCACCAGCGCCTCGTGGTGGAACAGCTGCGCGCGGTCGTAATCGCTGAACGAGGCGCCGGTGCGCAGGCGGATGCGGTGCGCGCCGGCCGCGGCCTTGGCCAGCAACTCCGGATCCAGCTCCACCGCGATCACCCGCGCGCCGAAGAATTCGTCCAGATCGCGTTGCAGCAGCAGGCGCAGCGCCGTCGCCGACACCGGCACCTGTTCTTCGGCCGACAGCAGTTCGCGGTCCAGGTCCTGCGCGATATGGATGAAATGGCGCGCGGCATCGCGGGTGGTCGGGCCATGCCCGGGCATCGGATCCTCGGGCACGCCGAACAGCTGCGCCGAGTACGTGCCGACCGCCGGCGTGCCCAGCGACTCCAGCAACGCCGCGGCCAGGTCCCAGCTATGCGCGGAGGCTTGCAGATACGCGCCCAGCGGATGCGTCGGATCGGCCGCCTGCGCGATCGCCGCCAGCTCGCGGCGCGTGTCGGCGAAATCCAGCCGCGGGTACTGCACCTGCGGCAGCTGCGGCTGGCCGCGCGCCACGCTGTCCAGGAACGGCGCCTGCACCGCCGCCGGCCAGCTCGCCAGCGCCAACAGGCGGATGCCGCGCACTGCCTTGACCAGGCGCGCATCCAGAGCGGCGTGGTGCAGGATCTCGGCAGGCAGCGCGGTCATCGCGAGCGTGGCGGGCGCGCGCGGCCGCTCAGCGGCGCTGGTTGCGCGGCGGCGGCCGCTTGCCGCCGGGCTTGCCCGCGCCGGGCCGGCCCGACCTGGCGGCGTCCGCGTTCTGCGCCTGGCGCTGCGCCAGCTTGCTGGCGGCGCCGGCCACTTCCTCGCGCAGCTTCATGTAGTTGGCCAGCCGCGCCTCCTCGATGTCGCCGCGCTCGATCGCCGCCTGCACCGCACAGCCCGGTTCGGCCTGGTGCGCGCAATCGTTGAAGCGGCACTGCGCGGCCAGCGCCTCGATGTCGGCGAACCCGCCCTCGGCCAGGTCTTCCTCGCCGGTGGGCTTGAGCTCGCGCATGCCCGGCGTGTCGATCAGGCAGGCGCCGGACGGCAGCGGCAGCAGCGCCCGATGGGTGGTGGTGTGGCGGCCGCGCGAATCGTTCTCGCGCACTGCCGCGGTGCGCATCTTCTCCACCCCGAGCAAGGTGTTGGTGAGCGTGGACTTGCCGGCGCCGGAGGAGCCGACCAGCACCGCGGTGCGCCCGGCCCCCAGCCACGGCCGCAGCGCCGCCACGCTGTCGGGGTCCTTGGCGTTGACGGTCAGCAGCGGAATCGACTGCGCGGCCAACTCCTCCAGCACCGCCAGCGCATCGTCGGCGTACTCCGTGAGATCGGCCTTGGTCAGGATCACCACCGGCTCGGCGCCGCCGCCGCCGACCAGCAGCAGGTAGCGCTCGATGCGCCGCGGATTGAAGTCCGCATCCAGGCCGCAGACGATGAACACCGTATCGATGTTGGCCGCGATCACCTGCTGGTGATAGTGCTCGCCGGCTGCGCCGCGCTTGATCGCGGTGCGCCGCGGCAGCAGCGCGACAATGCGCTTGTCGTCCTCCAGCAGCACCCAGTCGCCGACCGCGGCGCGCTCGTGGCTGGGGAAGCGCGGCCGCTGCCATTCCGGCAACGACTCGACCTTGAAGCCGGCATCCACCGCATCGGCCACCACATAGCCGGTGCGGTGCTGCTCGCTGACCCGCGCCGGCCGCGCCAGCGGATGCGCGGCCATCGCCGCCAGCCAGGCCGGTTCTTCCGGCATGCCGGGCCAGGGCCAGCCGATGGGGCGCAGCGCGTCGAAGTCGATCTGGGGGGAAGTCATGGGCGGATTCTAGAGGGTGTCGCGTGCTCGTGGTGCTATCGAGACTCGAAGACCGCCGGAATAGTGAATCTGGGAAGATCACGACAATGGCAAGAATCCCTGGCGAAAAGGTGTTATCCGTGATTGCTTGCCGCGGATGCTGATCCCAGAAGAGGAGCACCCATAAAAAAGAGGCCCCGCGTCAGCGGGGCCTCGTTAGTTACAACTCATGCAAGGACTGGGAAGCAGTTTCAGACTATTGAACTGGCAACCAACAGCTTCGCTTCTTGAGAGTTGGAAGATACCAACGGTGAGGACGAGGAACTGGTGGTTGCCATTGCAGCGATCAAGGCGGCCACTTCGCTAGACGCGACAGTCTCGTCCTTGAACTGCAAATACTCGACTTGGCGGGAGCTGGAGGCAAACCAACCAGAGACGGTCAGCTGATCGTCGCTTCCCCGAATGGCGATGGACAGATCGTTTCCGGATCTGCTGAAGAAGGTGTCGTCTACAGCAAGATCCTTGTCAAAGACAATACGATCCGTAGCCCCACTATACGTGGAGATCTCTACCACCGTATCGCGACCGTCTCCCTTGTTGAACAAGTACGTATCCGAGTAGTAGCTGCCGGTGAGCGTATCGTTGCCCGTTCCGCCCACCAGCACGTTGTCTTGCGAGTCTGACGACACGCTCAGTACGTCGTCGCCTGCGCCGCCTTCCAGACGGTTTGTGCCCAAACTACCGTTCAACGTATCGTTTCCGTTGCCGCCCAACAGGATGTCGTTGCCACGCCAACCCGTCAGCGTGTCATTCCCGTCCGTACCCAGCGTTGTCAACCCTGTCGCCTTTATGGTCGCTGGCGTCCAGATCGTCCCATCGGCAAAGATGACCTGCTCGATGCTGGCACCTGCACTCTCATAGCCGCTGGAGTCCAGCCACTTCTTCAGCCGCACCGCGTCCGTACCATCGCCAATGGACAGCACCACATCCTGCCCTTCTCTCAACACGCGCACGTCACTGGCTGCAATACCGGTACCGAACACGATCTTGTCCACCGCCCCACTCGTGTAGGACGTCTCCACCACCGAGTCGCGACCATCGCCCTTGTTGAACAGGTACGTATCCGAGTAGTAGCTGCCGGTGAGCGTATCGTTGCCCGTTCCGCCGACCAGCACGTTGTCTTGCGACTCCGACGACACGCTCAGTACGTCGTCGCCTGCGCCGCCTTCCAGACGGTTTGTGCCCAAACTACCGTTCAACGTATCGTTGCCGTTGCCGCCCAACAGGATGTCGTTGCCACGCCAACCCGTCAGCGTGTCATTCCCGTCCGTACCCAGCGTTGTCAACCCTGTCGCCTTTATGGTCGCTGGCGTCCAGATCGTCCCATCGGCAAAGATGACCTGCTCGATGCTGGCACCTGCACTCTCATAGCCAGCGGAATCCAGCCAGTTCTTCAACCGCACCGCGTCCGTGCCGTCGCCGATGGACAGCACCACATCCTGCCCTTCTCTCAACACGCGCACGTCACTGGCTGCAATACCGGTACCGAACACGATCTTGTCCAGCGTCCCACTCGTGTAGGACGTCTCTACCACCGTGTCACGGCCATCACCCTTGTTGAACAGGTACGTATCCGAGTAGTAGCTACCGGTGAGCGTATCGTTGCCCGTTCCGCCGGCCAGCACGTTGTCCTTCGACTCCGACGACACACTCAATACATCGTCGCCTGCACCGCCTTCAAGACGGTTTGTGCCCAAACTACCGTTCAACGTATCGTTTCCGTTGCCGCCCAACAGGATGTCGTTGCCACGCCAACCCGTCAGCGTGTCATTCCCGTCCGTACCCAGCGTTGTCAACCCTGTCGCCTTTATGGTCGCTGGCGTCCAGATCGTCCCATCGGCAAAGATGACCTGCTCGATGCTGGCACCTGCACTCTCATAGCCAGCGGAATCCAGCCAGTTCTTCAACCGCACCGCGTCCGTGCCGTCGCCGATGGACAGCACCACATCCTGCCCTTCTCTCAACACGCGCACGTCACTGGCTGCAATACCGGTACCGAACACGATCTTGTCCAGCGTCCCACTCGTGTAGGACGTCTCTACCACCGTGTCACGGCCATCACCCTTGTTGAACAGGTACGTATCCGAGTAGTAGCTACCGGTGAGCGTATCGTTGCCCGTTCCGCCGGCCAGCACGTTGTCCTTCGACTCCGACGACACACTCAATACATCGTCGCCTGCACCGCCTTCAAGACGGTTTGTGCCCAAACTACCGTTCAACGTATCGTTTCCGTTGCCGCCCAACAGGATGTCGTTGCCACGCCAACCCGTCAGCGTGTCATTCCCGTCCGTACCCAGCGTTGTCAACCCTGTCGCCTTTATGGTCGCTGGCGTCCAGATCGTCCCATCGGCAAAGATGACCTGCTCGATGCTGGCACCTGCACTCTCATAGCCAGCGGAATCCAGCCAGTTCTTCAACCGCACCGCGTCCGTGCCGTCGCCGATGGACAGCACCACATCCTGCCCTTCTCTCAACACGCGCACGTCACTGGCTGCAATACCGGTACCGAACACGATCTTGTCCAGCGTCCCACTCGTGTAGGACGTCTCTACCACCGTGTCACGGCCATCACCCTTGTTGAACAGGTACGTATCCGAGTAGTAGCTACCGGTGAGCGTATCGTTGCCCGTTCCGCCGGCCAGCACGTTGTCCTTCGACTCCGACGACACACTCAATACATCGTCGCCTGCACCGCCTTCAAGACGGTTCGTGCCCAAGCCACCATTCAATTTATCGCTACCATCCCCCCCCAGCAAGATATCGTTGCCAGCCCAGCCAGTCAGGATGTCGTTTCCTACCGTGCCAAGCGTTGTCAATCCTGCTGCCTTTATTGTCGCTGGCGTCCAGATCGTGCCATCGGCAAAGACGACCTGCTCGATGCTGGCACCTGCACTCTCATAGCCAGTGGAATCCAGCCAGTTCTTCAACCGCACCGCGTCCGTGCCGTCGCCGATGGACAGCACCACATCCCGCCCCTCCTTAAAAACCCGAACATCGCCAGTTGCAATGCCGGCACCGAACACGATCTTGTCCAGCGTCCCACTCGTGTAGGACGTCTCTACCACCGTGTCGCGGCCATCACCCTTGTTGAACAAGTACGTGTCCGAGTAGTAGCTACCGGTGAGCGTATCGTTGCCCGTTCCGCCGGCCAGCACGTTGTCTTGCGCCTCCGAGGACACGCTCAATACATCGTCGCCTGCACCGCCTTCCAGACGATTCATACCCAAACTACCGTTCAACGTATCATTGCCGTCGCCGCCCAACAGGATGTCGTTGCCACGCCAACCCGTCAGCGTGTCATTCCCGTCCGTACCCAGCGTTGTCAACCCTGTCGCCTTTATGGTTGCTGGCGTCCAGATCGTTCCATCGGCAAAAACGACCTGCTCGATGCTGGCACCTGCATTCTCATAGCCAGCGGAATCCAGCCAGTTCTTCAACCGCACCGCATCCGTGCCGTCGCCGACGGACAGCACCACATCCTGTCCTTCCTTAAAAATCCGCACATCGCCAGTTGCAATACCGGCACCGAACACGACTTTGTCCACCGCCCCACTCGTGTAGGACGTTTCCACCACCGTGTCGCGGCCATCTCCCTTGTTAAACAGGTATGTATCCGAGTAATAGCTGCCGGTGAGCATGTCGTTGCCCGTTCCGCCGGCCAGCACGTTGTCCTTCGACTCCGACGACACACTCAGTACGTCGTCGCCTGCACCGCCTTCCAGACGGTTCGTGCCCAAGCCACCACTCAACGTGTCGTTGCCTCCACCGCCCAGCAGAACATCGTTACCTTCTCCACCGATGACCACATCGTCACCCAGGCCGCCGAACAACCTATCGTCTCCTGCCTCACCATACAAAGTGTCCGCCTCTGCGCCACCTCCGATAAGATCGTTACCGGCACCGCCATGAATGATGTCTCTAGCCGCTTCACCCCAGACCAGATCATCTGCAGACGTGCCCGTGAAACTTCCTGACACGGTCTTGATGCCCGCGAACGCGATAGCTTCGAGCCCGGCGGATGTCGTGCTGGCGCTTTCGATCCAGTCGTTCAGTAATGTCGGACCATCCCAGCCGCCGTCACTCAGGAAACCGTCTGCGTATGTATAAAGATCCAGGACATCTTGAAGAGCTGCACCAAGATCACTTTCCCGCTTACTTTCCAACATTTCACCCAGCGCAGAAAGATCAAACTGCAGATTTCCATTGGAATAATACAATAAGACACTATCCATATAGCCTGACAGCCTAGTATAGGCAACCAAACCAGCGTACACTGACTCTTTTAGCTTACTGTAGGCGTCCAGTATGGCGCTGATTTGCTCAGGCTGCAAAAGGATACTCATTATCTGTTCGGAAGCACCATTCGCACGTGAAATGCTCCTCCACTGATATGTACCCCCACCAGTTGATACCTGATCATTTTGATAACTGACCAAGCTAGATCCATTAAACTTCTCCAGGATGGCAATAATAGGTGCTAACTGCTCATGCTGCTGCTGTATCCATGCTTCGACGGCAGCTGGACCCTCAGCGTTGACAGCCGCCGGAACTGCGCCATGGTAATAGACGGTGCGATTTATCGAACCGGAGGCTTCAATGAAATCCTCGCTACTCTGCATGGTCGAGGTCTCCGCCCAGCGCATGATAATCATGTCGAGTGCGGATCTCATCTGGTTACGGGAAATTCCGGGCGCTAGTGATTGAACCGATGCGAGAAGATCTTCTGACAGACTTGCGGCCTCTACCAAATCGCGGACAGCTCCACTACCCTTGAGTCCAGGCAACTGTTTCGCTTCGTCGGTTATGACAATCGGCACCAAAGAACCACTGAAGTCCCGAAAGAAATTGTTCATAGCTAGCTGCAGGTCGCCCGCCAAACCGGTAGCGCCGTCAGTGCGGGTATACGCACCACGATTGTCAACGATATTTCCGTTGCCAAGATCGAGATCTGTGGTTGTAACCGGCGTCAGCGTAATCGATGCAATTCCAAGCGTGGAGAGCTGAAACAACTCAGAAGCCTGCGACACCCCATCCTGATTGAGGTCGCGCCATACCCTAACGTCACCGAATCGTGTATCGCTTGCGTCAAATATGCCATCATTGTTGGAATCAAGATCAGCTAACGCTGCAAAGCCTGACGACGCGCTTCCGCCATCAGCAAGAATAGTATCCACACCAAAAAGCTCAGAACCATTATCTATCAAGCCATTCCCATTCCTATCCAGAACGAGCAAGCCGTCATCTGACGATATCCATCCTGTGCCACTACGTACACCGTCGCCATCGTGATCGAATAGCACCGAACCATTAGCACCAATGGTTTCAATCCCGTCGCCATCAAGATCCAGCGTCAATGGGTCACGGCGAGGAATCCACTGACGTGCGCGATCAAACAGATCATCGACAAAATCCCCGGCTTCAGCCACTTTATCCTTGGTCCAGTGCCATGCATCCTCGTACCAGTCGTCAATGGCCTTCTTTGCATCATCTAACTTCTTCCTTCCTGCTTCGTACCATTCCTCACCTGTTTCTTGGGCCTGCTGCGCCCTCTCTTTAACCCAATCAGATATCTGCTCAGCGGTCTTATCCGCCCAATCCTCGACACTTTCTATCTCCTTCTGTATCCACTCACTCGCACCACCGTAATAATCTTCAATCTGGTCAACGATGTATTGACCATATGGATTCCAGTTACTATCAGCCAGAGTAGGAGACGCCAAGCCAGCATAATCGAAAGCCGCATCTTGCCAAGTGGTGCAGTTGTACATTTTCGGCGTCAAATTATCGCCACCAACCCAATATTCACTACCAGATCTTGTGTAATCAATAAATTCCATAAGATTAGCATATTGAGCCTCGGTAATGGCGACCTTATTGCTCGCCCCTTGATATTCATGCTCCCCCTCCTCAGTCCCCACACCCGTTTCATAGACTTTTCCATCCCCCCACATTCTTCCACTCACCGCCGGAGCAAAACCATACTCCCTAGTAGTGCCATCAGGGTTGGTGACAACAATAAATGTATGAGGAGTGCTATCAGCTCCACCCACGTCATACCTAACTTCCACATATCCGTAATCTTTCACAAAATCTCCTTTGTATGCACAGGGGTACAGTTAAATTTACAACTTAAAGCCTCGAACTTACTATCCTTAAAAAAGGATAATTTAACAGGATGCTTAATATTTGAATCATACTTAACCTTAGCCACAGCAGATTCGATTTCCGACCACTGATTCGCATCGCCAGATGAATAAATATTAAAATACATCGTATTGTTACTACTCTCCCAAAAAACAATACTTTTGCCCTGGCAGTCCCTCAGACTTTCACAAACTCCTCTTTTCATCAAGACTTTGTTAATTGCGACATATACATCGCTGTGACCAGGCAAGGGCCCACTATCACAACCCACTAGTATAAAAGTAAAAAAAAATATAAAATTTAATTTCATATAGTTTTCCAAACTTTATTTAATAAATATTGGGCACACGCCACATCATTAGGGAATGCACACTCTTTTAGAACTATCGCTCCCGTAGCGACTCGGACGAATAGCTACTTAATGGACTCAACAGATATTCAATCACCCTCCGCTTCCCCGTCTTTATCTCCGCGCTCAAACTCATGCCTGCACTCATCTGCACTTTCATACCCTCAATCTCCAGCATGTCGTTATCAAGCCGAATTCGTGCCGGAAAAACTAAACCGAGCTTTTCATCTTGCGCAGCGTCATGCGAAACACTCGCCACAGTCCCAGTCAAATAACCATAGCGCGTGTAAGGAAAGCTATCGATCTTCACGGTCACCGGTTGCCCAGGCCGCATAAATCCGATGTCCTTGTTCAACACGGTGACTTCCACCTCCAACGCCTCCTCAGCTGGCACCACCACCAGCAGGGATTGCGCTGGCGTCACCACACCGCCAACCGTGTGCACCGCCAGTTGCTGCACCGTTCCGTCCACCGGAGCTCGCAGTGCCATCAGCTTGTCGCGCTGCCCCGTCTTTGCTACATCCTGCGTCAGCTGTCCGACTTGTTCGTTCGCCTGGCGCACAGCGTCCAACGCTTGCTGCCGGGTATCGGTCACCAGTATCCGCAGCTCCTCCTGCGCGCCACTGAGGGCAGAGCGAATCTCCTGCAGGCGATTGCGCTGAGTCGCGAGCTGGCTTTCCGCAGAGATGCGTTCTTGTTCGCGCAGCAGGTATTCGTGGCGTCCCACGTACTTACCCTCTAGCAGGCGGCTGTAGTCCTCTGCGCGGACTTTGGAAATGCGCGCAGACTCAGCCAACGGGCCGATCTCATCCTGTGTCGTGCGCAGTTCAGCCTGCCGTTGCGCGATGCTGGCCTGCAGGTTGTGACGGCGAGCCTGGAAGGCTTCGAACTGGCTGACGACCAGTTGCTGTTCGGTTGCGACACGCTCGGCATCTAGATCCGGCGCCGGGTCCAAGCTCGGCGGCTGGCCATCGGCGATCGCACGGGCAAGTGCCGACTGCCGCAGAACCATTAGGCGCGCATTGACCAGAGAACCGCCGGCCTGGACGAAGTCCGCACCGGTTGCGGTGGCGTCCAACTCGATTAGAAGTTGGCCCTGCTTCACTGCCTGCCCATCGCGCACCAGGATCTTGCGCACCACCGCTGTCTCTGCCGTCTGCACCACCTTGGTCCGGGAATCGACTACGGTCTTGCCTGGGGCGACTGCCACGATGTCCAACTTGCCCAGGCAAGCCCATAGCAACGCTACGCAAAAGAACGCGATGATGACGCGCATGGTCCAACGCGCAGTGGGCGATGTCGGCGATTCGATCAATTCAAGATGCGCGGGAAGAAACGCACGCTCGTCCGATGTCCTATCAGGCGCATCCAACTGCTTCCGGATGGACCAGACGGATCTGAAGACATTGAAATAACGGTGGAAAAAGTCGCGCCATCCCTGGAGCAGATGCTTCATGGGGTTCCCTGCTGAAGTCGGAATAGATTTGCGTAGTGGCCGTCTGGACGATCCACCAGTTCGCTGTGCGAGCCGCTCTCTACGATGCGTCCCTTTTCCACCACGACGATCCGATTGGCCTGGCGCACGGTCGATAGCCGATGGGCAATGATCAGCACGGTGCGGCCTTTGCAGATCGAACGCATGTTGCTCATCACCGCATGCTCGGACTCATAGTCCAGAGCGCTGGTCGCCTCATCCAGGATCAGGATGCGAGGATCACCGATCAATGCGCGTGCAATCGCGATTCGCTGGCGCTGGCCGCCGGATAGACCCGCGCCGTGCTCGCCCACCTTGGTGTCGTAGCCTTCCGGCAACTCGACGATGAAGTCGTGTGCGCCCGCCAGTCTCGCCGCATTGATCACCCGATCCAGCGACATGCCGGGGTCGGACAGGGCGATGTTCTCGCGCACACTGCGGTTGAACAGGAAGTTCTCCTGCAGCACAACGCCCAGCTGCCGGCGCAGCCAGGCAGGATCGGCCAACGCCAGGTCCTGACCATCGATCAGGACGCGGCCACGCTCAGGCGTGTAGAGCCTCTGCACCAGCTTGGTCAAGGTGCTCTTGCCGGAGCCAGATCGTCCTACGATGCCGATGACCTCGCCTGGCCGGACATCCAACTCGATGCCGTTCAGCACTTCCGGCGCATCAGGACGATAACGGAACGTCACCCGTTCGAACGTCACTTGCCCACGTATCGGAGGCAGCGCCAGGCGGCTACCTGGCACCTCGGTACGCGTATTGAGGATGTCGCCCAACCGCTCGACCGATATGCCGACCTGCTGAAAGTCCTGCCACAGCTGGGCCAGGCGGATGATCGGCGCAGTCACCTGACCGGACAGCATATTGAAGGCGATCAATTGCCCAACCGACAGTTTGCCCTCGATGACCAGCTTGGCGCCCCAGAACAACACGGCGACGGCTGTCAGTTTTTGGACCAGTTGCACGCTTTGCTGACCGAGCGTGGCGATCCTGGTAACGCCGAAGCCCGCATTGACGTAACCAGCGAGTTGATTGTCCCAGGTACGGGTAACACGCGGGTCGACCGCCATTGCCTTGACTGTGCCGATGCCACTGATGGTTTCCACTAGAAAGGATTGGTTGTCCGCACCGCGGGCGAACTTCTCGTTCAGGCGGGTCCGCAACACCGGGGTCACTAGTGTCGAGATCAGTGCGTAAAGCGGCAAGGACAACACTACGATCAAGGTGAGCCAACCGCTATACCAGAACATCACCGCCAGGAATACCACGGTGAAGAACAGGTCCAGCACCGAAGTAAGCGCCTGCCCGGTCAGGAAATTACGGATATTCTCCAGCTCCCTCACGCGTGCGATGGTGTCGCCTACTCGCCGCGATTCGAAATAAGCCAGCGGCAGGGCGAGTACGTGGCGGAACAGACGCGCACCGAGCTCCACATCGATCTTGCTGGTCGTGTGGGCGAAGACATAGGTACGCAAGCCAGACAACACCACCTCGAACACGCCCATCGAGACCAGCCCGATGGCGATGACGTCCAGGGTTGTCAATCCGTGATGGACCAGCACCTTGTCCATCACGACTTGATAGAACAGCGGCGTTACCAGCGCGAACAGCTGGATGAAGAAGGAGACGACGAACACCTCGAGCATCAGCTTGCGATACTTGACCACCGCGGGGATGAACCAGCTGAAATCGAACTTGGCCAGATCGCCGAGCACAGAAGCACGAGATGCCACTTGCAACAAGCGACCTTTATAGCGTGCCTCGAACTCAGCAACTGAAATCGAGCGCGGCCGCTTTTCGACCAGATCGTGGATCAGGATTTGTTCGCCACTGACCTTTGCGACAATGAATGCCTCGCCGTCCGGCACCAGCGCAAGCGCTGGCAGGGCCGCCATACCTATCCGCGAGGCAGATTGCGACACCACCTTAGCCTTGAGCCCAAGTTGCTTGGCAGCCAACAGCAATGTGGTTTCGTCGAACGATTCGCCGATACGTGCGAACGCATGCGCGAGTTGCGCCGCATCGGCTGCCACCCCATGAAACTGCGCAAGCAGCACCAAACCCTGCAGTGCCAGATCTGTTCGATCCTGCACAGCCTCACCGCCCTCGATGATCGAGAGCGACGCCATTCCCCCTGACATAGCACAATCCTTTGCTTCTGAACCCAACTTAGGCCCAAATCCCTACATAGGATCCTTCGGTCTGCGCGCCTCGTCAATCCGGCTATCGCCATATCGACCCGGTTTTGCCTTTCCTTACTGCCACCAATAAAGCCTGCCGAATGACCGAGCCTCCAGCGGCTAGTGCCCAACGCCCCAAGACGTTTCCCATCAGGGCGCCACGACCTGCGGCACAACCACATTTCCGTTACCATGCCAAGTCCAACGCCTGCCACCGGCTCACCGCAATGCCCACGCCCCCGATCAAGCCGCTCGCGATCCGCGAACGCCTGTCCGAAGTCCGCTACGAGATCCGGGGCGAACTGGCGCGGCGAGCCCGGGAGCTGGAGGCGCAGGGGCGCAAGCTGATCAAGCTCAACATCGGCAATCCCGGCGCGTTCGGGTTCCGCGCGCCGGAGCACCTGCAGCGTGCGATCGCCGACGACATGGGCCGCACCGATCCCTATACGCACCAGCAGGGCCTGCCGGAGGCGCGCGAGGCGATCGCCGCGGCCTATGCGCGGCGCCAGCACCCGGACGCGCATCCGGACCGCATCTTCATCGGCAACGGGGTCAGCGAGCTGATCGACCTGTCGCTGCGCGCGCTGCTCAATCCCGGCGACGAAGTGCTGGTGCCCTCGCCCGACTATCCGCTGTGGTCGGCCGCCACCATCCTCAACGACGGCCGCCCGGTGTACTACCGCTGCGCGCCGGAGAACGGCTTCCAGCCCGACCCGGTGGAGATCGAGACGCTGGTGTCCTCGCGTACCCGCGCCATCGTGCTGATCAACCCGAACAATCCCAGCGGCGCCAGCTATTCGCGCGAGCTGCTGGAGAAGATCGTGGCGATCGCGGCCAAGCACAACCTGCTGCTGATGGTCGACGAGATCTACGACCAGGTGCTGTACGACGGCGCCGACTTCGTGCCGGTCGCGCCGCTGGCCGGCGAGCACCCGTGCATCAGTTTCGGCGGCCTGAGCAAGGTGCACCGCGCCTGCGGCTGGCGGGTGGGCTGGGCGCTGCTGTCCGGCGCCGCCGAGCGCGTCACCGAATTCCGCAATGCGATGGATCTGCTCGGCGCGCTGCGCCTGTGCGCGAACGTGCCGGGCCAGTACGCGATCGACGCCGCGGTCAACGGCCCGGACACGATCTCGCCGCTGTGCGCGCCGGGCGGGCGCCTGTACGAAACCCGCCGCGCGGTGATCGAGGCCTGTGCGGCCAGCGAACACTTGTCGCTGGTGCAGCCGGCCGGCGCGCTGTACGCGTTCCCGGCGGTGGTCGGCGCGGCCGCGCGCAACTTCGACGACCACGACTTCGCGCTGGAGCTGATGAACGACGAGGGCGTGCTGGTGGTGCCCGGTTCCAGCTTCAACGTGCCCTACCGCCACCATTTCCGCGTGACCCTGTTACCGGAAGCGGCGGTGATGCGCGAGGTGTTCGCGCGCATCGACCGGGTGCTGGCGCGCCGCGCCGAGGCGGCGACCAAGGTGGTGCCGCTGAAGCAGCGCAGTGTGGCTGGGGGGCGGTGAATCGGGAATGGGGAATCGGGAATGGCAAAGCGTGAGGCGTTGCTGCGATTTCCGGTGTCGGTGACCCGGCCGTCTTCGGTGCCGTCGCGATGAGCCAGGCCAGCTTCGCCACACTCCAGCATGCCCCGCTGCGCTATCTGGCGCTGGGCGATTCCTACACGATCGGCGAAGGCGTGGCCAACGCCGGGCGCTGGCCGCTGCAGCTGGCCGCGGCGCTGCGCCACGACGGCATCGCCATCGCCGATCCGCAGATCGTCGCCACCACCGGCTGGACCACCGACGAACTCGCTGCCGGCATCGATGCGGCCGCGCCGCAGGGGCCGTTCGCGCTGGTGACGCTGCTGATCGGGGTCAACAACCAGTACCGCGGGCGCGCGCTCGACGAGTACCGCACGCAGTTCGCTGCGCTGCTGCAACGCGCGATCGGCTTTGCCGACGGCCAGCCGCGGCGGGTGCTGGCGGTATCGATCCCGGACTGGGGCGTGACCACGTTCGCGCAGACGCCCGAACACGATCCGGTGCGCATCGGCACGCAGATCGATGCGTTCAATGCGGCCGCGCAGGCCTGCTGCCAGGCGCGTGCGGTGCGCTTCGTCGACATCACCGCGGCCAGCCGCGATGGCGGCGGCAGCGCCGCGATGCTCGCCGCCGACGGCCTGCATCCATCAGCGGCGATGTATGCGCGCTGGACCGGCCTGCTGTTGCCTGCGGCGCGCGATGCGTTAGCCTAGCGGAGTACGACGCCCCGCTGCCAAGGACCGACATTGCGCGACGCCAGCACCATCCAGCCCATGACCCGCCCGCAGGCCCTGGCCATCGCCCGCGCCTTCCTGCCGACGCATCCGCTCGGCAACCGCTACGACTACTACTACACCCGCACCAAGCTGCGCACCGATCCGCTCTACCCCGGCGTGCTCGCCGCACTGCGCGGCACCGACGCGCCGATCATGGACCTGGGCTGCGGCCTGGGCCTGCTCGCGCATGCGCTGCGCGCCGACGGCCAGCGGCAGCGCTACCTCGGCGTGGACATCGACGCGTCCAAGATCCGCCGCGCGCTCCGCATCGCCGCGCGCAGCGAACTGCACGACACTCGCTTCGACGTGGTCGATCTCGGCCAGGCCTGGCCTGAGCACAGCGGCAGCGTCGCGATCCTGGACGTGCTGCAGTACCTGGACGCGGCCATGCAGGCCAACCTGATCCGCAGCGTGGCGAAGATGCTCGGCCCCGGCGCCAAGCTGGTGATCCGCAGTGCCCTGGGCGATGCCAGCGGCCGCGGCCGCACCAGCCGCGTCACCGATGTGCTCGCGCACCTGGCCGGCTGGATGCAGGAAGTGCCCAAGTGCTATCCCACCCGCGACAGCCTGGAACGCCAGCTTGGCGACGCTGGGCTGCGCGCCACGTTCGCGCCGCTGTACGGCAACACGCCGTTCAACAACTGGCTGATCGTGGCCGAACTGCGCTGACGCGGCTGGTCATGCGCCTTTACGCCTGGGAATACACCAAGCAGCTCCGTTTCGACATTGCATGCACTGCCGTCGCCAGACGCCTGGCGACGCGGAAACGCTGTGCATCGGTTGCGTGCACGTATTGCAGCTCGAGTCCGCACCGCATTTCCGCGGTCACCGGCAACTGGCGAGGCGCGTGACGTCTATACTGCCGCGCCGTCGCTGGCGCATCGATAGCGCCGCTCGGATTCCACGGATGGAAATGCAAGCTTCGGCAATGTGCAGCGCCACGCTCATTCAGTGCGAACGCGCCGACCTGCCGATTCGCATCCGCATCCGCGATCGCTGCCATGGCAACGCATGCCGACGCGACCAGCGCCGCGCGCGCAAACCGCATCACGCTCTCCTGCGCGCATCGGCGCCGGAACGATCCTGCCCCCCCTCGGAGTCCCCATGACATCCCCAACGCTTCCTCCCTATTCCGGCCTCGGCATCGCCTCGTTCGCGGTCAGCCTGATCGCCGCGGTGCTCACGCTCGTGCTGATCGGCGTGTGCGCGGCACTGGTCTATTCCCAGCCCGACAGCCTGGACGAAGACTCGCCGCTGGCGATGCTGGTCGGCATGGCGATGATGGTCGGCGTCTTCGCCGAGTTGGCCGCCGCCGCGCTCGGCATCGGCAGCCTGTTCCAGCGCGACCGCAGGAAGCTGTACGGCGTGCTAGGCCTGATCTTTGCGATCGCGACCCTGGTCGGCGTCGCCGCGCTGATCGTGTTCGGACTCATCCAGGGCAGCTGAGTCCGGCGCGAACGCGAGCTGCTGGCTCGCGTCGCGACTCCACAGCAACTGCAGTGCAGGCAGACCCGCGCGGTTGCCGCCTGGCATCTCGGTCGCGCAGGCGCGCTAGCCCGGCAGGATGCTGACCAGGCCTTTGTCGCGCATCGCCTGCAACACGCCTTCCACGATCGCCAGGTTGTGCCCATGCGCCGCGCCCTCGTGCAGCAGCACGATCGCGCCGGGCGCCAGATCGCGCGCGATGCGCGCCACGGTCGCGGCGGGATCGCAGTTCACGCCGTCGAAGCCGCGCGCGCTCCACGCCACCCGGGTCAGGCCATGCGCGCGCAGCGGCGCGGCGACGAACGGGTTGGTCATGCCCACCACCGAGCGGTACCAGCGCGGCGCGGTGCCGGCGATGGCGCCCAGCACCTGCTGCGCCTGGCCGATCTCGCGCGCCATGCGCCGCGGCCCCAGCGCCCAGAACCAGGCCTGCGGGTGGGTGTGGCTGTGGTTGCCGATGCCGTGGCCGCGGCGCAGGATCTCGCGCACCAGTTCCGGGCGGGCAGCAGCGCGCACGCCGACCAGGAAGAAGGTGGCCTTGGCCTGGTGGCGGTCGAGCAGGTCCAGCAGCGGCGCAGTGTCGGCGGAGGGGCCGTCGTCGATGGTCAGCCACACCCGCGGGGCGGTGCCGGGCAGGCGGCTGAGCACCGGCGCGTACAGCCAGGCCCGCGGCAGGAACACCGGCAGCACCAGGGCCGCATGCGAGGCCAGCAGCGCCGGCAGCCCGATCCGCCAGCCCCAGTGCCACCAGAGCGCCGCCACCAGCGCCTGCGAGGCCAGCGCCACAGGCAGCCAGCGGTAGGGGTGACGGGGGATGCGATGCAGCGTTTCCGGAACTGTCATGCCCCATGATGCCATGCGGCGTAGAATGACCGGTCCGACTCAGCGACCGAAATCACTGCCATGTCCCTCGATCCCGCCCTGCGTTCCCGCATCGAAACGCTGCTCAGTTCCAACCGCGTCGTGCTGTTCATGAAAGGCCAGCCGAGCATGCCGCAGTGCGGCTTCTCCGCCAAGGCGGTGGGTGCGCTGAACGAACTGGGCGTCGATTTCGCCCACGTCAATGTGCTGGCCGACCAGGACATCCGCGAAGGCATCAAGGCCTACGGTGATTGGCCGACCATCCCGCAGCTGTACGTGGACGGCGAACTGGTCGGCGGCAGCGACATCATCCTGCAGATGGCCGGCAGCGGCGAGCTGAGCGAACTGCTCGGCGTGCAGGCGCCGGACCGCACCCCGCCGTCGATCACCATCACCGACGCCGCCGCCGACATGCTGCGCGGCGCGCTGGCCGATGCCCCGGGCGCGACCCTGGCGCTGGCGATCGACGCGCAGTTCCAGCCGAACTTCCAGCTGGCCCCGACCGACCCCAACGCCATCGCCGCCGAGTCCAACGGCCTGCGCGTGCAGTTCGATCTGGCCAGCGCGCGCCGCGCCGAAGGCATCACCATCGACTGGGTCGACGACCTGCGCGGCCGCGGCCTGGCGATCGACAACCCGAACGCGCCCAAGCCGGTGCAGGAACTGAGCGTGCGCGACGCCGACGACCAGGTGCGCGCCGGCGGCCTGATCCTGGTGGACGTGCGCCCGCCGGAAGAGCGCGCAATCGCCTCGGTGAACGTGCCGTTCCGCACCCTGGACGGCGACCAGCGCGCGCAGCTGGAAGCGCTGCCGAAGGACACCGCGCTGGCGTTCCTGTGCCACCACGGCGGGCGCAGCGCGCAGGCCGCCGAGCAGTTCCGCGCGCTCGGCTTCAGCCGCGTGCACAACGTGGTCGGCGGCATCGAGGCCTGGGCCAGCGACGTGGACAGCAGCGTGGCGAAATACTGAGCCAGCGGCACGCGATACAGCGACATCACGGCGGGCGATCCAGAGGGTCGCCCGCTTTTTTTGCGATACGGTTTTTGTGCTTCCGGGGAGGAAGCAAGCCATGACACGCACACTGAAACGCTGGACCGCAGCACTACTCTGCCTCGCCGCCCTGCCTGCCGCCGCCGCGCCAACCGCACCGACGCCGCAGACGGTGATCTACGTCACCCCGGTCTCGGACGAGGCGAAGGTGATGAGCTATATCCCGGTGCGCGGCGCGCCGTCGGAAGAAGCCGAACTGGGCGCCTGGCGCGGGCTGAAAAAGCCGCTGCGGGTGTTCGACAAAGGCGCCGAGGACGGCGTGGCGACCCCGCTGGCGTTCTCGGTCGACGACAACACTATGTGCGGCGGCGACCTGCGCGTGCGCCTGAAGACCGCGCACGGCGCTACCTTCGCCCACGATGCCCTGCTCGCCTCGTTCGACCTCAATCCCGGCCAGCGCTTCACCCGCCACGATCCCGATGCCACGCAGCGGCGTGCGCTGTTGCAGGTCGTCGGCGCCGATCCGTCGGTGCGCAAGCGCCTGCCTGCCGCGGCGCTGAAGCGGCTGCTGGCGCATCTGGCTGCGGCGCCGGCCGACGAGAAGCCGGCACTGACCGTGATCGCCGATGCCAAACGACCGGGGCACGACGTGGCGCTGGTCACCGCCAGCGTCTACGACCCGGCGCCGGCAGCGAACGCGGACGGCGCCTCACCCAAGCTGACCACCCTGCTGGCGGTGCTGGAACGCAGCGACAGCGGTTGGCGCATGCGCAAGATCCTCGCCGACTACGGCTGTGACGATTGCGAAGGGCGCAAGGACAACTATGCACTGCTGCAGTTCGCCGATCTCGATGCCGACGGCACGGTCGATTTCCTGATCCAGCACAGCGGCTACGAGACCTACGGGTTCTGGCTGCTGCACCTGGTCGATGGCCAATGGCGCAGCGACGACCTGGTCGGCGGCTGCTGAGCGCGAAAACGCTCGGCGCTGCACTGTAGGAGCGGCTTCAGCCGCGACAGACTCTCCGGATACAACCTGTCGCGGCTGAAGCCGCTCCTACAACAGCGCTACCGCGGCGCGCCACTCAACCGGCGAAACCGCCCTCGTCCAGAAACCGCTGCTCGTCCTGCGTGCTCTCCCGCCCCAGCGCCGCATTGCGATGCGGGAAGCGGCCGAAGCGCTGGATGATGTCCTCGTGCTGCGTGGCCCACTGCAGGCTGTCGGCATCGCCGAGCGCGCTGAACAGCTCCACCGCCTCGCGCTGCAGGCCCGGATCCTCGGCGTGTTCGTACGGCAGGTAGAAGAACATGCGCAACCCCGGCTCGACCTGCTGGTCGAAGCCGGCCGCCAACGCCCATTGCGCGTAGCGCCGCGCCAGGCCATCGGTGGCGTAGGCGTGCGCGCTGCCGCGAAAGGCGTTGCGCGGCACCTGGTCGAGCAACAGCAGCAGCGCCAGCGCGCCCTCCGCGCTGCCCATCCACGCCGCGTATTCGTCCCGCGCCGCGGCGTGATGCGCGTCCAGCAAATTCTGGCGGACGTTCGCATCGAACGAGTCGTTGGCGGCGAACCAGCGTTCGCGGCCGGCGCTGCGCCAGAACTCCACGACATCGCAGGGCAGGATCTCGGTCATCGCATTTCCATCGGTCGGCAATCGGCCTCTATACCCGATCCGGCGTCGGCATGCGGTGTGCGCCGCGGCGCCGCCGGCATGCGGCCGCCACCGCCCGCACTTGGCAAGCGCGCCGGCTCGGGCTAGCGTGCGCAGGCGGCGCCAACGCTGCCAGCCAACATCCGGGGAAAATCTGATGCGTCATCTGTTGCTCGCCTGCCTGGGCGTGGCGCTGTGCGGCCCTGCCGCGGCCGCCTCGCGTTTCGTCGAAGACCCTTACCCCAGCACCTACCGGCCGCTGGCGTCCACGCCGGTGCTGATCGAACACGCCACCGTGCTCACCGGCACCGGCGAGCGCCTGGACGATGCCGACGTGCTGCTGCAGGACGGCCACGTGCAGGCGGTGGGCCGCGCGCTCGCCGCCCCGGCCAACGCCACCCGCATCGACGGCCACGGCAAGTGGGTCACGCCCGGCATCATCGACGTGCACTCGCACCTGGGCGTGTACGCCAGCCCCGGCGTCAGCGCGCACAGCGACGGCAACGAGATGACCGCGCCGGTG
This sequence comes from Xanthomonas sp. SI, assembly GCF_014236855.1. Lineage (NCBI taxonomy): Bacteria > Pseudomonadati > Pseudomonadota > Gammaproteobacteria > Lysobacterales > Lysobacteraceae > Xanthomonas > Xanthomonas sp. SI. Next base: position 946,741 of record NZ_CP051261.1, on the reverse strand, counting down.
ACGCCCAACGTCTGGGCCGAGCATTCGATCTGGCCGCAGGATCCGGGCTTCGGCACCGCGCTGGCCGGCGGCGTCACCTCGCTGCAGGTGCTGCCCGGATCGGCCAACTTGGTCGGCGGCCGCGGCGTGACCCTGAAGAACGTGCCGGCCACCACCTACCAGGCGATGAAGTTCCCCGGCGCGCCGTGGGGCCTGAAGATGGCCTGCGGCGAGAACCCCAAGCGCGTGTACGGCGAGAAGGGCGGCCCGGCCACGCGCATGGGCAACGTCGCCGGCTACCGCGCCGCGTTCATCGACGCCAGCGAATACCTGCGCAAGAACGCGCCGAAGAAGAAGGCGCCGGAAAAGCGCCATTGGTGGAGCCGCGGCGCAGGCGACAACGACAGCTCCGGCGACAGCGGCGGCAAGCGCGACCTGAAGCTGGACACCCTGGCCGGCGCGATCAACGGCGACATCCGCGTGCACATCCACTGCTACCGCGCCGACGAGATGACCACCATGCTCGACCTGGCCAAGGAATTCGGCTTCAAGATCGCCGCCTTCCACCACGGCGTGGAGGCCTACAAGATCGCCGACCGGCTGGCCCAGGAAAACGTCTGCGGCGCGCTGTGGGCGGACTGGTGGGGCTTCAAGATGGAGGCCTTCGACGGCATCCAGGAGAACATCGCGCTGGTCGATCGCCCGGCCAACGGCTGCGCCATCGTGCATTCGGATTCGGAGGAAGGCATCCAGCGGCTCAACCAGGAAGCGGCCAAGGCGATGGCCGCCGGGCGCCGTGCCGGCATCGCCATCGCACCCGAGCGCGCGATCCGCTGGCTGACCAGCAATCCGGCCAAGGCGCTGGGCATCGAGAAGCAGACCGGCTCGCTGGAGCCGGGCAAGATGGCCGACGTGGTGGTGTGGAACGGCAGCCCGTTCAGTTCCTACGCGCTGGCCGAGAAGGTCTACATCGACGGCGCGCAGGTCTACGACCGCGCCGACCGCCGCCTGCAACCCACTTCCGACTTCATGCTCGGCCAGGAGGCTGCCCCATGAGCCGCTCCGCTCCGCCCTCGCGCCACCTGGCGCAACGCCTGCTCATCGCGGCCTGCCTGGCCCTGGGCAGCGCGCCCGCCTTCGCCCAGGACGTGCTGATCCGCGGCGCCACCGTGCATACCGCCAGCGCGCGCGGCACGCTGCAGAACGCCGACGTGCTGGTCCAGGGCGGCACTATCCGCGCGGTCGGCAGCGGCTTGTCGGCACCGGCCGGGGTCGCGGTGATCGAGGCCAAGGGCCGCCCGCTGACCCCCGCGCTGTTCGGCGGCATCACCGAGATCGGCATCGAGGAAGTGTCCGGCGAGTCCTCCACCGTGGACAGCGCGCTGAGCCTGCCGCACGACCAGCCGATGCGCCCGGAGTTCGACGTGACCCTGGCCTACAACCCCGACTCGGTGCTGATCCCGGTCGCGCGCGTGGAGGGCATCGGCTTCACCGCGCTCGGCGCCAACAGCGGCGGCGCCTTCATCGCCGGCCAGGGCGCGGTGATGCGCCTGGACGGCGGCGCCGACCCGATCGGCCCACGCGCGCTGTACGTGCGCCTGGGCAGCGACGCGCTGGAACTGAGCGGCAAGTCGCGCGCCGCGCAATGGATGCTGCTCGACCAGTTGGTGGCCGAAGCGCGCGGACGCATGCCGGCCGACTCGCCGCATGCCTTGCTGACCCCGGCCGGGCGCGCCGTGCTGGCCAGGTACCTGGCCGGCCAGGGTCGCATCGTGGTGGCGGTGAACCGCGCCGCCGACATCCGCCAGCTGCTGCGCTGGGCGCAACGCGAGAAGGTGCGCATCGCCATCGCCGGCGGCGACGAGGCGTGGAAACTGGCGCCGGAACTGGCCAGGGCGCAGGTGCCGGTGTTCGTCAACGCGCTGGACGACCTGCCGGCCAGCTTCGACCAGATCGGCGCCACCCTGGAGAACGCCGCGCGCCTGCACGCGGCCGGCGTCGCGGTGAGCTTCACCCAAGGCGGCGACGGCTCGCACAACGCGCGCAAGCAGCGCCAGCTGGCCGGCAACGCGGTAGCGCACGGGCTACCCTGGGAAGACGGCCTGGCCGGCCTGACCCGGGTTCCGGCCGAGGCGCTGGGCGTGGGCGACAGGCTCGGCAGCATCGCCCCCGGCAAACTCGCCGACCTGGTTCTGTGGGAAGGCGATCCACTGGACGTGGCCCACTACGCCGAACAGGTCTGGCTGGGCGGCCGCGCGATGCCGATGCGTTCGCGCCAGACCGAACTGCGCGACCGCTACATGAAGCAGGCCGGCGCGCTGCCGCGGGCGTATACGCAGTAGCGCGAGTGGTACAGGCGCTGCGTGCCGCGACGCAGGACGTCGCGACACGCGGCGTGGCCCGGCTGCTGCTCTGCAAGCGTCCGCGGTTGCGCCGCGACGACAAGTGCGGCACTCCGGTCCGCTCCGCTGGCGCCGGCTATTACCGGCGCGCCAGCATCGATGCCGGGAACTTCCCGCCATGGCGGCGACGGCCCGGCCTGGCCGTCGCTGCGGCGCGCGACTCAATGCGCGTCGATGGTCGCGCTGACCTTGGCCCAGCCGTTGCCGCGCACCACCTCGAAGCCGGCCTCGACCACATGCAGGTACAGCGCGTTGCTGTAACGGCCGTCCTTGCTGCGGTTGGCCTGCAGCCAGTTCAGGAACGGCTTGACGTCGACGTTGAGGTTGCCGCTGGTGGGCAGGTTGGGCTGGCCGGCGGTGCCGTGCGGGATGAACGTGTAGACGTAGTAGCCGGCGGCGCTGTTGTTGCCTTCCCACAGGTCGAAGGTATAGCCGCCGGCGCTGATCACGTTGCTGGCGCTGAGCGTGCCGATCGGCCAGGAGTTGTGCCCGCCCCAGATCATCACTTCCAGCTGCGGCACGCCCTTGCTGGTGTCGTGGCGGAAGAACAGGTCGTAGGCGAAATCGCCGCCCAGGTTGCTGCCGCCGGCGCTGTAGTTGAACTTGACCGGGATCGTGCTCAGCGACGACACCTGCCGTGGGAACAAGGTATCGCTGGTCGGATTCCAGTCGTAGTGCCAGCCGCGCACGATCGCCGGATACCCGTACAGGCTGGAGTTGGCGAAATTGAAGGTGACCCTCAGCTCCGGCGTGCTGCCGGTGCCGAAGGTGCCCTGGATGACGTTGTTGGGGTCGTTGAAATTGTTGACCCACGCATAGTGGTTGCCGAAGATCTTGTAAGGCCCGGCCAAGGCCAGCGGCGCGGCCGCCAGGCACGACACGGCGAACAAGGCTTGCAGCAGGCACCGGCGCAAGCGCGCGCGTGGCACGGCGGCGCGCAGCTGCGGTGCGGCGATCGGAGCGATCTGGACATCATGCATGTTCGGTTTCTCCCAAGAGGTCGGCAGGCACGGCAGCGGAGGTGCTGTCGCGGCGGACGCTAGCAAGAGAGGCGCGGCACGAGCTATGCGAAGAACGTCGAGCGGCATGCGCTGCGGCAATAGCGCCACGCGATCGCGACCGGCAGCGTGCGCGCGTTCCCAGTTCCCATACGCCATCGAGATCGGCGGCGACGCATTGTCTACCGCAGCGTCCAGCGTGCCGGTTGCAACACGTTCACGAACGCGGCATGCGCCGCAGTGCAACACGCTGCGCCGCAGACCGGCAGGCGAGTAAGCTGGCGCATCCCCGACCGGAGCCCGCTCATGCGCCTGCGCTGGTATTTCGATTTCGTCTCGCCGTTTTCCTATCTGCACTGGCACAAGCTCAAGGCGCTGCCCGAGTTCGCGCGGATCGAACCGGTGCGGATCGTGTTCGGCGCGGTGCTGCAGCATCTGCACACGCGCGGACCGGCGGAGATCCCGCACAAACGCAGCTTCACCTATCAGTTCGTGCAGTGGCAGGCGCAGCAGGAAGGCGTGCCGCTGCGGTTTCCGCCGGCGCATCCGTTCAACCCGCTGGCCGCGCTACGGCTGTGCATCGCCGCCGGTAGCACGCCGCAGGCGATCGACGCGCTGTTCGATTGGCTGTGGCGCGATGGCCATGCCGGCGACGATGCCGCCGCACTGGCGCCGGTTGCGCAGGCGCTGGGCATCGCCGATGCGGCCGCCGCCGTCGGCGATCCGCAGGTCAAGGCACGGTTGCGCGCAAATACCGAAAGGCGATCGCCGCGGGCGTGTTCGGCGTGCCGACGCTGCAGATCGGCGAGACCTTGCTCTGGGGCAACGATGCGCATCCGCTGATGCAAGCGCTATTGGCCGATCCGCGGCTGCTGCAGCGCGGCGAGATGGCGCGGCTGGCGGCGCTGCCGGTCGCCGTGCAGCGCGGCGGCTGAGCCGGCCGCGACGTCGCCAGGCGTCTGCGCTAACCTAGCCGGTACTGACGAGGCGCAACGCCGGAGGGGGCCAGATGCGTATCGGGATCGTGGTGGATTCTGCCTGCGACTTGCCGCAGGACTACATCGCAGACAACAACATCGTGTTGCTGCCGATCAGCGTGCGCATCGGCGAGGCGGTGCTGGCCGACCATCGCGACGAGGAAGCCACGCTCAGCTTCCTGCATGCGCACGTGGCCGAGCACGGCGCCGAAGCGGAGACCATTCCGTTCAGCGTGGCGCAGATCCGCGAGCTGTTCCTGAGCCGGCTGGTGATCGACTACGACCACGTGTTCTGCATGACCATCACCAAGACCCGCAGCCCGATCCACCAGCATGCGCTGCAGGCCAGTTTCGCCATCCTCAACGACTACAAGCCGATCCGGCAGGCCGCCGGGCACACCTCGCCGTTCGCGCTGCGGGTGATCGACACGCAGAACCTGTTCGCCGCGCAGGCGGTGACCGCGGTGGAGGCGGTACGCCTGCGCGCGGCCGGGGCCAGCGTGCAGGCGATCCGCGAACGGCTGGAGGAACTGGCCGGCAACGTGCACGGCTACATGATCACCCGCGACCTGTACTACATGCGCGCCCGCGCGCGCAGCAAGGGCGACCGCAGCGTCGGCCTGATCAGCGCCGCGCTCGGCACCGCGCTGGACATCAAGCCGGTGCTGCACGGCTATCGCGGCGAAACCGCGCCGGTGGCCAAGATCAAGGGCTTCGACGCCGCGGTGCAGAAGCTGTTCGAGTTCGTCGGCAAGCGCGTCGCCGCCGGGCTGATGACGCCGACGCTGTGCCTGAGCTACGGCGGCGAACTGAGCGAACTGCGCGCCCTGCCCGGCTACGCGGCACTGCGCCAGGTCTGTGAGGCGCACGCGGTGGAGGTGCTGGAGAGCGTGATGAGCCTGACTGGCATGGTCAACGTCGGCAAGGGCGCGCTCACCCTGGGTTTCGCCGATGGGCCGCATGCGTTCGCCTAGACGTTGCGGGCGGATCCTGTCGTTGTAGGAGCGGCTTCAGCCGCGACAGGTGCGATCGGCAGCTGGTCGCGGCTGAAGCCGCTCCTACAGGGATCGCAGCGTAGACAGCCCACTCACGACGCCGCCTGCTAGGCTGCGCCGCACCGCTCCACAGAGGAACCGCCATGGCCGTGACCTATTCGATCAGCTTGCCCGACCCTGCCCGCGCACGCGGCAGCGAGCCCTCGCTCAGCTTCAGCGCCAACGGCGCCGACGCCTTCGCCGAGCAGTTGCAGCAGGCCTTGAGCAGCCCCGCCTGGTTCGAGCGCTGGCGCGCGCTGCAGCCGGAACCGGACGACGTGGACCCGTCGCTGGGCGTGGTCGATGCAGCCGCCACGGTCAGCGGTAAGCAGGACGACCTGCGCATCGATCTGGTCGCCACCACCAGCATTCCCGGCGACATCCTCAAGCAACGCATGCGCCTGCTCGCCGGCAGCGGCTGGGAATTGCGCAACGTGCGTTGAGCGCATCGCCGCATGCCCGCGACGACGTGGATCGGATAGATCAGCCTTGGTGCAGGCGATGACACCTGTAGGAGCGACTTCAGTCGCGACAGGCCTTGCTGAAAAAGTCTGTCGCGGCTGAAGCCGCTCCTACAGTGCTTCGCCGACTGCAATGAGCATCTAGGGCACTACGCCGCCTGCCGCCGCGCCTGCGGCGCGCTGCGGCCAACGCCATTTCAGGTTCACCGCCAGCGTGCCAAGCACGATCAGCGCCAGGCCCAGCCATTGCACCGGCACCAGCCGGTGACCGTACAGCAGGAAGTCCAGCAGCAGGGTGACCAGCGGGTACACGAACGCCAGGATCGCGATCGTCGCCACGTGCAGGTGCCGGTAGGACGAGTAGAACAGCACGTAGACGATGCCGCTGTGGATCACCCCCAGGCCAACCAGCCACAGCCAGTGCATGCCGGTATGCAACGCGCTGCCGCTGGAAAATCCCGCCAGCAGCAGCGTGCCCACCCAGCACTGCACCGTCACCACCGCCAGCGGCCGCTCGCGGCTGATGCGCCGCGACATCAACAGCGACGCGCCGCACAGCAGCGCGGCCAGCAAGGTCAGCGCGATGCCGAGCAGGTAGCCGCGATCTGCGGTGTGCCAGAGCCGCGCCGGATCCGCCGAGCACGCCACGCCGACGAAGGCCAACAGCGTCCAGCCCAGGTCGCTGCGGCGCGTGCGCTCGCCTTGCAGCATCGCGGCCAGGAGCAGCATCACGAACGGGAACACGTGGTAGACCATCGTCGCCACGCCGATCGACGAGCGCGCCATGCCGGCGAACAGCGCCACCCAGTTCAGCACCAGCAGCACGCCGCTGATCGTGGCGTCGCGCAGCAGCCCGCGCTCGCGCCACAGCCCGCGCAGCTGGCCGCCGAGCAGCCCGCACACGGTGAGGAACAACGCGCCGAACAGGCAGCGGTAGAACACCGCGGTCACCGGGTCCTGCCCGCTCTCGTGCACGAACACGCCGACCGAGCCGATCAGCACTTCGGCCAGCAACAACTGCCACAGCGCGCGCCGCGTGGCGCCGGCGGGAACGGCGACGGCCGCGCTCACAATTCGATCGTCCCGTGCAGGTACTGCACCGCGCTGCCGCGGACATACACGTACTGCGTCTCGACCCGGCACCCGAGCTCACCGCCACGCGCCGAGGCCTGCAGCGCGGTCAACTGCGCCTTGCCCAGCGCCTGCGCCCACAACGGCGCCAGCGCGGCATGGATCGAGCCGGTCACCGGATCTTCGGCGCCGCCATTGGCCGGCCAGAAATAGCGCGACACGAAATCGTGGCCGCTGCCCGGCGCGGTTACCGCGACGTCGCGCGGCGCCAGCGCCAGCATTCGCGCCAGATCCGGCACCACCTCGCGCACCTGGCGCTCATCCGCATACACCGCGATGTACGCCTGCTGGTTGGCGTAGACCGCCTGCGGCGCGATCGACAAGGCATCGCGCAAGGCCTGCGGCACCGACGCCAACAAGGCCGGCGCCTGATTCGGAAAGCGCATCTCGAAACTGCCGTCGGCGAGCCGCTCCACACCGAGTTCGCCGACTGCGGCCGCACGCAAGCGCAGCGGGAACGGTGCCAGTTGCTGGGTGGCGATCACGAACGCACTGGCCAGCGTCGCATGGCCGCAGAAGCCGACTTCCTTCAGCGGCGAGAACCAGCGGATCGCGAACACGCCATCGGCATCGCGCACGAAGAACGCGGTCTCCGACAGGTTGTTCTCGCTGGCGATGGCCTGCATCAGCGCATCCGGCAGCCAGGCCTGCAGCGGCACCACCGCGGCGGGATTGCCCTTGAAGCGGACCGTGGTGAAGGCATCGACGACGAACACGGAAAGCGGCATGGCCGGCCTCGCAAACAATGGGAACGCCGACACGGTGGCCGGCACAGGACCAGTGTGCAGCGCCGTCCCCGACCAGTACAGATTCAGATACGCTGTAAGTGGACCGATACAGATGAGGCGCCCGCATGCTCTTGTACGAATCGCTCGCCGTGCAGCTGCGCGCGCAGATCGAGCGCGGCACGCTGCGCGCCGGCGAGCGCCTGCCGTCGATCCGGCAACTGGCCGCCAACCACGGCATCAGCACCGCCACCGCGGTGCAGGCCTGCCTGCAGCTGGAACGCGAAGGACGGGTGCAGGCGCGGCCGCGCTCGGGCTATTTCGTACGCACTGCAACGGAGTCATTGCCGCCGCTGCCGCCGCCGATTCGGCGGCGCACCCCGGGCATGGTCGACAACCCGGCGCTGCAAGGCGTGCTCGACATGCTCGCGCGCTCCGACCTGGTTCCGCTGCACACCGCCACCCCGGCACCGGCGCTGCTGCCGGCCGCGCACCTCGCCGCCGCGTTGGCGCGGCAGCTGCGCCGCCATCGCGCGGTCGCACTCGACTACGCGCCGCCGCAAGGCCACGCCGCGCTGCGCCGGCAGATCGCGCAGCGCTACGCGCACTGCGCCACCACGGTGGCGGCGGACGAAGTGGTGGTGACCGCCGGCGCGATGGAGGCGATCAGCCTGGCGTTGCGCACGCTGACCGCACCCGGCGACGTGGTGCTGGTGGAAACACCGACCTACCACGGCATCCTGCAGGCGGTCGCGGCGCTACGGTTGAAGGTGCTGGAAGTGCCCACCCGCGCCGGCCACGGCATCGACGCCGCGCGCCTGGACGCGCTGCTGCAACGCACCCCGGCGCGCGCGGCGGTGCTGGTGCCCAACTTCAACAATCCGCTCGGCAGCCTCACCCCCGACAACGCCAAGCGCGCCCTGCTCGACAGCTGCGCGCGCCACGGCACCGTGGTGATCGAGGACGACATCTACGGCGAGCTGGATTGGTCCGGGCAGCGCCCGCGTCCGCTGCGCCACTTCGATACCCACGGCAACGTGATCACCTGCGGCTCGTTCTCCAAGGTGCTGGCGCCGGGCCTGCGTGTGGGCTGGTTGCTCGGCGGCGAATGGACCGATGCGCTGGTTCGCGCCAAGTATTTCTCCACCGTCGGCGGCGCCAGCCTGCCGCAGCTGGCGCTGGCCGACTACCTGGCGCAGCACGACCTGGAACGGCACCTGCGCAAGCTGCGCCGCACCCTCGCCGACAACGGCCAGCGCCTGCGCGAGGCGATCGTGCGGCATTGGCCGGCCGGCACCCGGGTCGGCGATCCCGCCGGCGGGCTGTCGCTCTGGCTGCAGCTGGCCGACGGCGGCAGCGGCCAGGCGCTGTTCGAGGCGGCGCTGGCCGCAGGCATCGGCACCTCGCCCGGGCACCTGTATTCCAGCCGCGGCGACTACGCCGACCACCTGCGCCTGACCTGCGGCCAGCCGTGGAGCGAAACCCTGGAAAGCGCGATGCGACGACTGGGAACACTGGCCGCGCGGTTGCCGCGCTGAGCGCGTCCACGCAGCCAGGCACTCACCGCATCCGCGTCGACACAGTGCCAGGGCTTGCACAGGCCAAGCGCCTGCACTGCGGCAAGTCTGCCGAACAAGGACATGCCGCAACGGACCCGCGACAGGACCTGGCCGGAACGTCTACGGCACGGCGGCCCTGGCCTCCCATTGCCGCAGGTTGACGCCGCGAATCAACAGCCACAGGCAGAACGTCGTCTCGCCCACCAGCACCGGCAACAAAATGCCGGGGCCGAGCAGACGAGCGACCGCAGGCGCCAACAACGCTGCGAACGACGCCACCAGATAACTCAGGCCGGCCAGCACCATCAATGCGCCGACGAACCGGGGCAGGTAGCGCGAGCGCCAGATCAGCGTGCCACTGACCAGGCAGGCGGCGCCGAAGAAGATCAGCGCGATGTTGAAACCGACCTCATGGCCCAGCAATGCCAGCGAGGCCAACGCGACCGCCTGGTGCGGGTCAGCAGCCAACGCGTCAGCGGACGCCAGGGGCAGGACCAGCAGTTGGAACAGCTTGCTGACCGCCTCCACCGCAAGCGACGCCATGTTCAACAATACGAACAGCAGCGCCAGGCCCTTTCCGGCCGGCCGCAGCAACATGTATTCGATCCACAGCTGCACCACCGCGATCAGCGGCACGACTAGGTTCGCGGCCAGTCCCAGCTTCCATAGTTGCGCATGCTGCACGATGGCGTGGATCGTCGCCAGGTCGTCGCCGGGCACGACCAGGGCGTTCGTCACATAGCCCTCGGCCAGGCCGCCCAGGACGATCACGGCCAGATAAAGCGCGCCAGCCAGGCGCGCGTAGAACTGAGGGCGAGCTTGAATGTCGTAAACCATGAAGTGTCCCGCCGTTGCAGAGTTGCCAATGGAGCGAGGCGGCAGCTACCGCCAGCGGTCGCCGCGGGCGCGGATGAAGGTCGCGGCGACGTAACGCCACGGGATCACGATCGGGAAGACCACGACCAGCAGACAGGCCGAGAGCGTGGACCAGGTGCCGGCATCCATCTGCTCGTGCATCAGCCGCGGCGCTGCAACGACGCCGAGCCACACGAGCTTCCACACGATCTCGAACAGCAGCAGCGGCAGCATCTTGAGCGGGTAGCGAAGCCCGAGCACAGCCAGCAGCCCCATCGCGCCAAGCATGCACTGCACCACGCCCTCCATCAGTTCCCAGCCATCATGCCGCAGCACGATGCCCGGCCAGACCTGCACGCCCAGACCGATCGCGAGCAGCAGATAGCCGGCGCGCAGCGCGTAAAACCGCCACAGCGGCACCGCGTCGCGCTCGCGCCCAGGCGCGGTGCTGGCGGCAGCGATGGCGGGAGCTGGCTGGATCGCCATCACCCGACGTCCTTGAGAATCTTCTCGATGCCATCGAGGCGGGTACGGATGTCGCTCAGCGCAGCCTGGGTCTTCTCCGCCAGTACGCGATAGGCCTGGTTGTGATCGAGCTGCGCCTTGGCCTGCCGCACCGCAGCGAGATAGCGCATGCCGAAGATCAGCAGAACAGTGCCCAGCGGCAGGCAAATCGTCAAAAGGTACAGATGCTCCGACAAGGCCGTCTCCTATTTTTCCGTCTTGTCGGTCAGCGACATCGCTGCATCCGCAATGACCGAGGGTGAAAGTTCGAGTCGAAAGGCGCTGACCTCGAAGTAGTTGAGCGCCTTTCCGTCGTGCGACAGCTCGAGCTGGCTGGTCACCAGACCGGCGGCCTCGAGTTTGTTCAGATGCAAATGCAATAGCGGCCGGCTGATGCCGACGTCCCGCGCCAAGCTGCTGATGTAATTGCGGCCACCGGTTTGCAGCGCCGCGATGATCCTCAGCCGGTGCGGGTTGTCGAGCGCCGAAAGGATCGCCAGCAATCGATCCCCTGTCGTCTCTGCCTCCCTTTTCATGCGTAAGAAATATCTGACAGGTTACGGCGTGTCAAGCCTCGCCGCAGGCGGCGCGCACGAGCGCGATGCCCGAATGGGAGGCCATGAGGCGATTGGACGCGCGCGCACTCGCCACACGAGGCACTGCATCATGCGGATGCATCAGCGAGGCCGCTGCGGCCACGCCCCTGCAGCGTGCGCGCGGCATGCTGCAACCTCCCGCGCGCGTCGGCGCGCTCTCGTCGGCGCATCGGCATCACAGACGCCGGCCTTCCAGTCACAGCGACGAGATCGGCCAGATGCGGCCGACTGGCAGCCCGCCGCGCAGCGCGCCTCTTCGGAACCGACGATGCGGCCGCCGCACAGAGCCGTCAGCGGCCATGCCATGCGAACGAATGGCGCCATGCTCACTGCCAGGGCGGAATGGTGCGCAGGAATGCCCAAGGTGCCGGTCAGCCGCAGCGATCGCGCCCGGCGTCGAACGATGCCGTCGCTGCGGCGCTCGATAACGGAGTGTGGACGCGGGCACCGCCGTCCAAGCGCGGTCCGATCTACGGCGTCGCCGCGCCGATCGCCAGCGCTGCGCAAGCGCCGAACAAGGTGCAGGCGAGCATGGCCCGCGCGCTGAGCGGACTGCGCCAGCGTTGCCGCGAGAACAGCGATGCAGGTTTGCGGCAAGCGAGCATGGCGCGACTCCAGTCCCGGAAGACACGATGGCGAAGGCCGAGGAATCTAGCGGCACGCCGTCTCAGCCGACGCGACGGCAATCGCACAACCGCGCATTGGACGATGCGCCGTGCATTTGTTTACGAGCAGCGCCGGCACCCGAGTGGAATCGACATGCAACTGCCATTGCGCCGTTATCGTGCGGCAGCGATCGCGATGATCCGGTGGCGGCGGGAGCCGGCCAGTGCCGGCATGCCAGCGGCACCGCAAGACGGCGCCAGCGCGGTTCTCTGTCTACTGACAGGCAACGCAACCTTGTAGGAGCGACTTCAGTCGCGAAGGGCCTTACCGGGTAGAGCCCGTCGCGACTGAAGTCGCTCCCACAATGATGCCCAGGCATGTACCCCGCCATCGCTTCCGATGCGGAGCATGCTGCGCTAACGCATGCAACCGCCGGCGCCCGGCATGACCGGGACACCGCCGCGTTGCGAACTCAATCCTGCAGCGCGCGCGCGTGGTGGGCGATGTGCTCGCCGATGAAGCTGCCGATGAAGTAGTAGCTGTGGTCGTAGCCGGGCTGCAGGCGCAGCGTCAGCGGATAGCCGGCGGCATCGGCCGCGGCCTGCAGCAACTGCGGCTGCAACTGCTTGTCGAGGAACTCGTCGCCGCCGCCCTGGTCGATCAGCAACGGCAGGCGCTCGCTGGCCTCGGCGATCAGCGCGGTGGCGTCGTAGGCCTTCCAGCTGGCGCGGTCGTCGCCGAGATACGCCGAAAACGCCTTCTCGCCCCACGGCACCTGCGACGGCGCCACGATCGGCGAGAACGCCGACACGCTGCGATAGCGGCCCGGATTCTTCAGCGCGATCACCAGCGCGCCGTGGCCGCCCATGGAGTGGCCGCTGATCGCGCGCCGCCCGTTGTGCGGGAACTGCGCTTCGATCAGCGCGGGCAGCTCCTGCACTATGTAGTCGTACATGCGGTAGTGCTTGGCCCACGGCTCGCGGGTCGCGTTGACGTAGAAACCGGCGCCCTTGCCCAGGTCGTAGCCCTCGGCATCGGCGACATCGTCGCCGCGCGGGCTGGTGTCCGGCGCGACCAGGACCACCCCGTGCTCGGCGGCGTAGCGCTGCGCGCCGGCCTTGGTGATGAAATTCTGCTCGGTGCAGGTGAGCCCGCTGAGCCAGTACAGCACCGGCAGCGTGGCGTGTTCGGCCTGCGGCGGCAGGTACACGGCCACGTTCATCGTGCAGCCGAGCACGGCCGAGTCGTGGCGATAGACGTCCTGCCAGCCGCCGCAGCAGGCATGGTGTTCGATGCGTTCCATGAAAGGGATCCCGAAGAGGGGGGAGGCGGCCGGGCAAACGCCGGCCGCCTCCGGAGACGCCGCCGCGACGCGCCGCCAGGGCGGCACGCCGCGGGGAGCGACAGGCTTTACTGGAGCACGCCGTTCTTGCGCGCGACGTGGGTGGAAATTGCGTCCATCAACGCCGGCGACAGGCAGTCGTACGGCTCCAACTTCAGCTCGCGCAGCCGGCTGCGCACGCCGTCCATCGCTTCCGGGCGGGTGCCGCTCTCGATGATCGAGGACACGAACGCGGCGAAGCCCGGCGCCGACCAACCCTGCTGCGGCGACAGCTCGGTATGCACGAAGTCCAGGCCGTAGAACGGATGCTCGGTGTTCTCGATGCGCCCGTACAGGTGCACGCCGCAGCCGGTGCAGGCATGGCGCCGGATCGTCGCGCTGTCGTCGACGACCTTCAACTTCTCCTCGTGCGCGGTGACCTTGACCTTGTCGCGGCCCACCACCGCCACCACCGAGAAGGTCGCCCCTTTCGGCTTCCAGCACTTGGTGCAGCCGCAGGCGTGGTTGTGCGCGGTCTGCGCTCCCACGTCCACGGTGACCTTGTCGCTGGCGCAGTGGCATTCCAGCGTGCCGCCCTGGAAATTCTCTGCGCCTGCGCGCACACCACCGTCCACCGACGGATGAATCGTTACGGTACTCATCATGCCCCTCCCGGGTTTGTCGCGTACCTGCATGCGCGGAATCGGCCGCGCGCCGGACTGACCGTCAGGTCAGAAATGGATCACGGTGCGGATCGACTTGCCTTCGTGCATCAGGTGGAAGGCTTCGTTGATCTCTTCGAGCGGCATGGTGTGGGTGATGAACGGATCCAGATCGATCTCGCCATGCATCGCCTGCTCCACCATGCCCGGCAATTGGGTGCGGCCCTTGACGCCGCCGAACGCGCTGCCGCGCCACACGCGGCCGGTGACCAGCTGGAACGGACGCGTGCTGATCTCCTGGCCGGCGCCGGCCACGCCGATGATGACGCTCTCGCCCCAGCCCTTGTGGCAGCACTCCAGCGCCGAGCGCATCACGTGCACGTTGCCGATGCACTCGAAGCTGAAATCCACGCCGCCATCGGTCAGCTCGACGATGACTTCCTGGATCGGCTTGTCGTAGTCCTTCGGGTTGATGCAATCGGTGGCGCCCATGCTGCGCGCCAGATCGAACTTGCCCGGGTTGGTGTCGATGGCCAGGATGCGCCCGGCCTTGGCCTGCACCGCGCCCTGGATCACCGCCAGGCCGATGCCGCCCAGGCCGAACACGGCCACCGAGTCGCCCGGCTTGACCTTGGCGGTGTTGTGCACCGCGCCGATACCGGTGGTGACGCCGCAGCCGAGCAGGCACACCTTCTCCAGCGGCGCCTCCGGATTCACCACCGCCAGCGAGATCTCCGGCACCACGGTGTATTCGCTGAAGGTGCTGCAGCCCATGTAGTGGAAGATCGGCTGGCCGTTGTAGGAGAAGCGGGTGGTGCCGTCGGGCATCAGGCCCTTGCCCTGGGTGGCGCGCACCGCCTGGCACAGGTTGGTCTTGCCGGACAGGCAGAACTTGCACTTGCGGCATTCGGCCGTGTACAGCGGGATCACGTGGTCGCCGACCTTGACGCTGGTCACGCCCTCGCCGATCGCCTCGACGATGCCGCCGCCTTCATGGCCAAGCACGGCGGGAAAGATGCCTTCCGGATCGTCGCCGGACAGCGTGAACGCATCGGTATGGCAGACGCCGGTGTGGGTGATGCGGACCAGCACCTCGCCCTGGCGCGGCGGTTCGACGTCGATCTCCACGATCTGCAGCGGCTGGCCGGCTTCGAAAGCGACGGCGGCACGGGATTTCATGAGGTTTCTCCTGGAAGAACGGGTTGGGTCGTGGGGTTCGGGATCACTTGAGGTAGGAACGGACCAGCATGCCCATCTCGCGCACGCGCGCGGCGCGCTGCGTGTCCGAGGCGGCGGCGTGGCCGAATTCTTCGCGGATATGCGCCTGCATCACTTCCGACATCAGGCCGTTGACCGCGCCGCGGATCGCGGCGATCTGCTGCAGCACCGCGGCGCAATCGGCGCCGCCTTCCAGCGCGCGCTCCAGCGCCTCGGTCTGTCCGCGCACGCGGCGGATGCGGGCCAGGACGCGTTTCTTCTCGTGGGGCGTATGCGGCATGCGGGACCTAGGAACTATACTGGGGGACAGTATATTCCCCTGCCCGAAAAAGAAAACGCCCCCGCCGTCCCGGATCGGGACGACGCGGGCATGCGGCACCTGGCCGCAGGACTCAGCGTTGGGCGGGCGGCGCCGCCGGGGGAGGCGCGGCGCCGTCCTGCGGCGGGCCGCGCCACGGCGGTGGGGTCACGCCCTTGCCGCGCAGACAGGCGTCGAGCTTGGCGAAATTGGCGCGCATCGCCGGGTCCGGCTTGGAGCCTGGCGCCCGCGTGGCCGCAGCGGCCGCAGCGGCCGGGGCGTCGTCCGCGCCGGCAGCGGCCGGCGGCGGACCCGGCGGACGTCCATGCGGCGGCAGCGGCAGCCCGAGTTCGCGCGCGCAGGACTGCACCGCGGCCTCGAACGCCGGGTCGCGCGGCGGCGGCTGATCGTGGCCCGGTCCCCCGCCCACTCCGTGACCGGGGCCGTGATGCGGCCCGCCATCCGGCGGCGGCGGCGGCGCGGCGGGTCCACCGACACAGACGGTGACGCAGCCGCTCAGCGCGGCACTCAACACTAGGGTCAGCGCCCCTTTGGCGACTCGATGCGATGTCATGCTAGGCATGCCTCCTCCTGATGGCGGGGTGGTGAAAATAGGCAATGGACGCGGTGCGCCGACGGCGCCGCGCCCGCTCCCCGCGACACGCTCGCCAATGCATCCACGTACGGCATCGTTTCATGCCGATATCGCGTGCCGTTGTCGCCGCGCGACACGTGGGAAAGCGCGCTTGCCGAGCACGACGCACGCAGCGCAGCGCCGCTCGGCCGCCGACTGCGGCGCAACCGCAGACACCGCGCCGGCGTCGGAAAGCTCATGGCAGCGACGCGCCGCATCGGCCGCCTTGGCAGGCGCCGACTCGGTCAGCACCGCGACCTGGAAGCGCGCCGCGAAAGCCGCGTCGTTATGGCAGAAATAGCGGTGCGCGATCGAGGCGCGCGGCAATGCCGACGCCCGCTGACGCCGGCTTGATGCCGCCATGGTCGGCTGCGAGGCGCCGGCGCGTTAGCGTTTTGTGTCAACGCATGGCTGAATACGACACAAACCCGCCATGAGGCCACCGTCGCCACTCCCTATCATGGCGCCGCGATCATGCGCCCGCTTGCTTCCGGCAGCGACGGCCTGCCCGCACCAGTTACCGGCGGCAGCGGCCGCGTCTAGACTGGCTGTACTCCGAGCGGCCGCCCTTCAAGATCATGGATATGCAATCCTTCATTCTGGTAGTCGACGACGACCCCGATCTGCGCCGGCTCATCAGCGAGTTCCTGCAAGAGCACGGCTACCAGGTGGAAGCTGCCGAGAATGTCGCGGACATGCGCCGGCTGATGGCGATACGCCAGCCCGACCTGGTGATCCTGGACGTGATGATGCCCGGCGAAGACGGCCTCAGCGCCGCCCGGCAGCTGGCCAGCGAGCGCGGTGCGCCGGCGGTGATCATGCTCAGCGCGCTGGGCAGCGACACCGACCGCATCATCGGCCTGGAAGTGGGCGCCGACGACTATCTGGCCAAGCCATGCAATCCGCGCGAACTGCTGGCGCGGGTGCGCGCGCTGCTGCGCCGCAGCCAGGCGGCGTCGCTGCCGCCGGAAGCGCGCGGCAACGTCTACGAATTCGCTGGCTGGCGCCTGGACGTGATCCGCCGCGACCTGCGCGATCCCACCGGCATCTTCATCAACCTCTCCGACGGCGAATTCGCCCTGCTGCGCACCTTCGTCGAGCATCCGCAGCGGGTGCTCAGCCGCGACCAGTTGCTCGACTACGCGCGCGGCCGCGACACCGAAGTCTACGACCGCGCCATCGACAGCCAGATCAGCCGCCTGCGGCGCAAGATCAACGAACGCGTGCAGACCGAACTGATCCGCACCGTGCGCAACGAGGGCTACATGCTGCTGCCGAGCGTCGCCCGGCTGTGAGCGCGCCCAAGCAGCGGGGCCGCCGCGGCGTCTCGATCTTCGCCCGCACCTTCCTGCTGCTGCTGGCCGCCCTGCTGACCGCACAGCTGATCGGCATCGCCCTGCTGGTGTTGCGCACGCCGGTCTACGAAATGCCGGTGCATCCGCCGGAAGTGATCGCGCTGCTGACCACGAAGATGCCGGCCGGCACGCAGACGTTGAAAGTGCACGACGCCAAGCAGGCGCCGTTGCCCGCGCCGGGACAGGTGCGCGACCGTTTCGCCGAGTTCATGCTCACCAATTGGCTGGACGTGGCGCCGGAGCGGGTGCGCTTCTACCGCAGCAGCGACGAGAAGCTGCCCAACCCGAATTTCTCGCCGGAAGAACGCAACCGCCTGCGGCCGCGCTCCGGACCGCCCGGCGACGCGCGCTTCCTGCACGATGGACCGCCGCCGTTCGCAGATCCCGGCGTGCCGCCGCAGGCGCCCTTCGACAGCGAAGCCGACGCGCAACAGCCGCCACCGGCACCACCGGGCGAGGCCAATCCTGACGCGTTCGGCAGCGCGATGCGCGCGGCGGGTTCGCGCTGGCGCGAGCGCGGGCTGGCCCCGGCGTCGCCGCTGCTGGGCGGCTTCACCGCCGCACTGCAGCAACCCGATGGCCGCTGGCGCAGCGTGGTATCGCCGCCGCGACGCTTCTCCACCGCGTTCAAGACCCAGGTCGCGCTGCTGTTCGTCGCCGGCCTGCTGGCGATGCTGCCGCTGGCGTGGTGGTTCTCGCGCGCGCTGGCCGCACCGATCAAGCGTTTCGCCGAAGCCGCCGACCGGCTCGGCCGCAATCCCGATGCGGAGCCGCTGCAGCGCAGCGGCCCCAGCGAAATCGTGCAGGCCGCTGACTCGTTCAACGCCATGCAGGCGCGCCTGAACCGCCTGATCAACGAGCGCACGCACATGGTCGCGGCGATCGCCCACGACCTGCGCACCCCGCTGGCGCGCCTGGCGTTCCGCCTGGAAGGCCTGCAGCCGCCGCTGCGCGACAAGACCATCGCCGACATCGACGAGATGAAGGCGATGATCTCCGCCGCGCTGGACTTCATCCACAACGACAGCCGCCGCGGCACCCGCGCACCGCTGGATTTCCGCCTATTGGTGGAGAGCGTGGTCGACGACGCCAGCGACACCGGCGCCGAGGCGAGCTTCGTCGCCGGCCAAGCCATCACCCTCGATGGCGATCCGTTGTCGCTGCGGCGGATGGTGATGAACCTGCTTGAGAACGCACTGAAGTACGGCAAGCGCGCGCGCCTGCAACTGCACCGCGACGGCGCCGACTGCGTGCTGTGGATCGACGACGACGGCCCCGGCATCGACCCGACCCAGCACGAGCAACTGTTCCTGCCGTTCTTCCGCGGCGAGAACTCGCGCAACCGCGACACCGGCGGCATCGGTCTGGGCCTGTCGGTGGCGCACAGCATCGCGCTCGCCCACGGCGGCGAAATCACCCTGACCAACCGCTCCGAAGGCGGGTTGCGGGTGTGTGTGGAGTTGCCGTGCCAGGCGGCGACTGTCTAAGACAGCGACAGCATTACGGGGCCACGGAGTGTGGTGCAACATCGGCGCGACAGGATGCACGAGCCGATACCCAGGCTCCGTTGCAGTTCCAGCAAGCGTGCGCTCCCCCACCCCCGATACCGTGCACACGGCAAAAATCATCGGCCTTGAGGGCTTTGGCGCCTGAATCAAGCCGAGCCGCGAAGCGGCTTCGGCCTGAATAGACCATCAGGTTTCTGCGTCCAATTGATGAATGTAGAGCTTTTTCGCGTGTGGCCGGACATCCAAGAAATACTGAGTGTCGCAACCCCTGCAGCTAGCGGGATGATCTTCATCACTTCCCCGCTGGCTATCCAGCGCCACAGCCACTATCGGGTAACCACATTGCATGCAGCAAAAGGCTAGATGGTCGCCATCGGAATCAGCAGCGATCACGATGCCGTACGCGTCCATTATCAGAAAGTCAGTAATCGTCATGATTCCACAGAATCCTTGATATCCTCAGCGCCTGAGCCCAATACCCGAGTTGGACCGCGCCATAAGCAGCCTCGGCTTGAACGGATTGTCCGGGGGGTCACTTGTCTTGTCCAATCCAGAGGCGATTGCCGTCCGGATCCTCAATCCGAAACTCGGTCATGTCGCAGAACGTCTTGTCTGCATCCGGGACGTCCAGGCCGTTCTTGCACGCACGCCTGTGGAAA
This sequence comes from Xanthomonas sp. SI, assembly GCF_014236855.1. Classification (NCBI taxonomy): domain Bacteria; kingdom Pseudomonadati; phylum Pseudomonadota; class Gammaproteobacteria; order Lysobacterales; family Lysobacteraceae; genus Xanthomonas; species Xanthomonas sp. SI. The sequence goes on along the minus strand of NZ_CP051261.1, from coordinate 927,259 downwards.
TCCTGCAAGTTCTCCGTATAGAGATAGATGACAGAAATCCGGGGAATGTCTGGATGAAGATTGATGGATTGATCGACCATGAGCCGGCATTCGCCACAATAAGGCATGGCCCAGCCCCAGTCGTCGTTCCGGCTCTCAACCGAGAGCCGAGCTTCTCGTAGAACTCGACGCTCGCCGGCATGCTTGCAACGGGCTGCATTGGAACGAGACGCTTGAGACTCATATGAACCCTCCTCGATGGATTGCAGGACTCCAGGCCAGGAGAGGCCAACCAATCAGTGTCGCAACGCGCGCCCGGCCCTGACCAGGCAGACACCCACCAACAACATTCCGACGCCTACGCTCAGTGGTACTAACGGCTCAAACACGCCCTCTGGCGGATCGACAATGGCCGTTAGAACGCGAACCATCTGGAAAGCCCCAAGCAACGCCGCGATGGTCCCCGCCAGCAGGGCAAGAGCCGCCGCAAGCCTTCGTAGCTTTTCCATTGCACATCGCCTGAATTAGGCCGAGCCGCGACGCAGCTTCGGCTTGAATGACGTGTCGGACGCCACACCGAACCACGCGATGCACGTGAGCGTGACTGGAAACACTACGCCTCCGACCGGAAGTTGGGATTAGATGTGTAGCTCCCAGGAACGATCTCGCCACGGTCATCCACGCGCCAGGCGCCCTTGATTGCGTGAGGCGGAACTGCGCCATTCGGGTCGTACCGACTTGAAATCTCGTACACCCATCCGCCCGGATTGGCTTTTGCTTCACGGACCATGTCCTCCGGGAACGCGTGGCGCGGTTCCGCAGCGCCTTTGGAGAATAGATTTCTGAAAATTTTCATGAAGCCTGGTGTCCGAGTTACGCAGCGCCGCAAAGCGGCGTCGACCTGAACAACTTGTTAGGCCTTGGCGGCTGGCCCGAGTGGGAGATACACATCCGTGATCATTTCATGCTCTTGAACATCCGGACCGACGTTGACGTAGTGGAAAAAGATGGGAAACGCTCCGCTGACCTCGCCGCTGTTCGGAAGCCAAGCGCGACCGAGGTATTCGGCGGTGGCGTTATGCCGGCGAGAGCCCAAATGCCGCGCGAACGCGCAACGAAGGCGGGGAATGACCTTGGCCACCACCCCTTCTTCGTTCGGCTCGATCGTGCCGTTGTACGACACACAGAAGTCGACACGGTGCTTCTCGGGAGCAACGCGAGCAGGGTCAGTGTGATGAACTCCAAACGTGCGGGCAAGCTGAGGTGAAATGCCGTTGCGTATACGCCACAGGATCAGACGCTTGGAGCTCTCGTACTCCAACTCTGGCGGCCCGTAATGCTCAACCGCGGCCACGGCGGTTTCGGAGAACTCGACGATTTTCACTTCCATAAAGCTTTCTGGCAGGTCCAACGCCTGAATTAGGCCGCGCCGCAAAGCGGCATCGGTTTGAGAATTGTTAGGCGTCATCGGGAAAGTAGCGAAAATGGCCTACTATCTTATAGGCGAAGAGGATGTCGTCTTCAGCAGTGCCGGCACCAATATTGTGGAGTATCAGGAGACGGTCGCTGCTTGGCGCATGGCGATCCGAGACGATTCCGATGTGGGGCAATCCGCCAGCCAGCCGCCACGTCACCAAGTCGCCGGGACGATAGTCCACGGCACGGTCGCTGATCGGCAGCGATGCACCCTCGCGGGCCAGGAACCGCTCGATGTTGGGCACCCGCCGATGATCGATGTTGCTGTCGGTCGATTGGCTTCCCCAAAGCTGCGGATACGCCGAAAAATTCCGACGCATGTCCTCATGGATCAACTGCTGAAAATCGATCCCGAGATGCCTGTAGGCGCGAATGACGACATCGGTGCAGACGCCACGGTCGTTGGCGACATCTCCGCCCGGATAGGCGATGGTGTAGTACTTGGGATCGTAGATCTCTCCCAAGGACATTCTTTCTCGGCTGGCCGCAATGATGGCACGGGCATCGGCAGGCAAGCTTGGCCGAGCCGGCGCGCGGGCAGCCGAATCATCGGAAGTGGACGCTCGTGGAGCACGGATCTGCTCCTCTTGCTGCGGCTTGCACGCGGTGATGGCGAGTGCGATGCAGATACTGGCACCGACAATTACACGAAATTTGGGCATGGCACCTGACACCAAAATTAAGCAGCCCGCAAGGCGGATTCGTTTGAATGAACTGCTGGGCATGCTAGCGCGTCACAGCATCCCGCCATTCGAGCAACTTACGCGCCGCCAAATCCGAGCGGTCTTGCGTGTCGGGAAGGCCCATATTCTGGTCGGCCAGTTGCACAAGGTGCTTTGAGATTTGAATGGCGTCAGCGCCGTCCCAAAGTAGGCCACAGACATGATCGATATACCCGTCGTACTCGTCCCTGGCCTGCACCGATCCGGATACGCCGATCGGATCCCATATGTAATGCAGGACCTCACCTACAGCACGTCGCAACACTTGCTCCTCGGGTCCCAATCGATCTTCCATGGCCTGCCTGACTATTGTTGGACCGCCAAGCGGTCTTGCGCCGAGTATCCACCATCGATGGCGGCCTGGAAAAAAGCCGTTCCTATATCAACGACTTACCGGATGGCCTGCAGGCAATTCTATCGGCGCGAGGCGCGACCCGTTCGTGACGGCGACCCACGCTCCCGAGGACAGGCCGGCGCGCTTGAGGCGCTTATCTCGCGATGTTGCGATCCAAGCCGCTCCGCAGAGCAGGCAGCGACGCGCAGGACAGCGACCGCATCGAACGCAGCCGGCGGTCTCCGATCAGTAAGCGAACTCAGTGAATACCGGATCGACGTTTTCCTGCCAAGCCCCGTGATACAGCGCCAGCTTGCGCTCGGCCGCGGTCTCGCCGGCGTGCAGGATCTCCACCAGCGGTTCCAGGAAGCGCGATTCGTCCTGGCCGTCGCCGTTCAAACGGGCGCGGCGGCGCAGGCCGTTCAGGGCGATCTTCACCGACTCGGCGGCGAGGTCCTGCACGGTGCCGTTGCGGAACGGCAGCTTCAGCGCCTGCTTCGGCACGCCGTCGCGCAGCGCGTGGCGTTCGACCAGGCTGAAATCCTTGACCAAGTCCCAGGCTGCGTCCAGTGCGGCATCGTCGTACAACAGGCCGACCCAGTACGCCGACAGCGCGCACAGCCGGCCCCACGGGCCGGCGTCGGCGCCGCGCATTTCCAGGTATTTCTTCAGCCGCACTTCCGGGAACGCGGTGGTCATGTGATCGGACCAGTCGCGCAGCGTCGGCAGCGCGCCCGGCAACGCCGGCAGCTTGCCCTGCATGAAGTCGCGGAAGCTCTGCCCGCTGGCGTCGACGTAGGTGCCGTCGCGGTAGGAGAAGTACATCGGCACGTCGAGCAGGTAGTCGACGTAGCGCTCGTAGCCGAACCCATCTTCGAACACGAAGTCGAGCATGCCGGTGCGGTCGGCGTCGGTGTCGGTCCAGATATGCGAGCGGTAGCTGAGGTAGCCGTTGGGCTTGCCCTCGGTGAACGGCGAGTCGGCGAACAGCGCGGTGACGATCGGCTGCAGCGCCAGCGACACGCGGAACTTCTTGATCATGTCCGCTTCGCTGGCGTAGTCCAGGTTGACCTGCACCGTGCAGGTGCGGGTCATCATGTCCAGGCCGAGCGAACCGACCTTGGGCATGTAGTTCTTCATGATCTGGTAGCGGCCCTTGGGCATCCACGGCATCTCGTCGCGGCGCCACTTCGGCTGGAAGCCCATGCCGAGGAAGCCCAGGCGCAACTCGTCGGCGACCTGCTTGACCTCGTTGAGGTGGCTGCCCACTTCCACGCAGGTGTCGTGGATGGTTTCCAGCGGCGCACCCGACAGCTCCAGCTGCCCGGCCGGTTCCAGCGTCACCGAGGCGCCGTCGCGCAGCAGCGCGATGGTGTGCCCGCCTTCGCGCACCGGCTCCCAGCCGAAGCGGGTCAGGCCGGTGAGCAGGGCCTCGATGCCGCGCTCGCCTTCGAAGGTCGGCGGGCGCAGGTCGTCCAGGCGGAAGCCGAACTTCTCGTGTTCGGTGCCGATGCGCCACTGCGCTTCGGGCTTTTCTCCGGAGGCCAACACCTCGACCAGTTCGTTGCGGTCGGTGATCGGCGTTTCGGCAACGTGGCTTGGGCTCGACAAGGGCAGGCTCGCACGGAAGATGAGGCGATGTGGGGATGGAACGCCCGCCTCGCAAGGCCCGCACTATAACGTGACCGGCGCCAAGCCCACATCGCTACCAGCGGTGCTGCAGCATTCCACGGATCCGCCCGGTCGGCGCCGGCGAGAGTGAGACGCAGCACCGCCGGCCGCGCCGCCCTCGGCTAGGCTGCAGGCCTGTTCTCCGCCATGCAGGCCTCCGATGCGCCCCGCCCATTCCGAACTGCATCGCGCCGATCGCGCCGGCTGGCTGCGCGCCGCGGTGCTCGGCGCCAACGACGGCATCCTGTCGGTGGCCGGGCTGGTGGTCGGTGTGGCCAGCAGCGGCGCGCCCGCGCCGGCGGTGCTGGCGACCGGTATCGCCGGCCTGGTCGCCGGCGCGATGTCGATGGCCGCCGGCGAATACGTCTCGGTGCAGTCGCAGGTGGACACCGAACGCGCCGACCTGGCGATCGAGCGCCGCGAACTGCGCGAGGATCCGCACAGCGAGTTGGAAGAACTGGCCGGGATCTACCGCCAGCGCGGGCTGGACGCGGCGCTGGCGCGGCAGGTCGCCGAGCAGCTGACCGCGCACGATGCGCTGGGTGCGCATGCGCGCGACGAACTGGGCATCACCGAGACCCTGCGCGCGCGGCCGCTGCAGGCCGCGCTGGCATCGGCGGCCGCGTTCTGCTGCGGCGCGGCACTGCCGATCCTGGCCGCGCTGCTGGCGCCGGCCGGGCGCCAGGTGTGGGTGACGGTCGCGGCGACGCTGCTCGGGCTGTCGCTGACCGGCGCCTTGGCGGCACGCGCCGGCGGCGCCTCCGGTGCACGCGGCGCGGCGCGCGTGGTGTTCTGGGGCGCGGCGGCGATGCTCGCCACCGGCGCGGCCGGCCGCCTGTTCGGCGTACAAGTCTGATCCGACGCTGCGCAGCCTGGACCAGGGCGATTCCTTTCCGGCACGGCAGCGAGCCTGGCCGCCTCGATCAAGCGGCGGCGACGCGTAACGCCAGGGCGACACCACCGTCGCGACTAGAGGGCACCTCTAATAACCCCCAAAAGCTCTGTCTAAGCACTCGCAAGTGATTGATGTGTCTAGCGTGCAATTCTCGGATTGAGGTTATTAGAGGTGCCCTAGAATCGCCTTCGGCCGCGACCGCTTCTGATCGGAAATGCGCCGACCGCGGACCGCATCGCGCGCCGACGCCGCGCATGCGGCGCTGCGCACTGCGGTAGCATCGCCAACGATGGCCGACACCCACGACCCCGAATTCCTGCTGCTCGCGCAACTGGCGACGCTGGCGGAGTGCGAGCGCGCCGAAGGCTATGCCTGCATCACCGCGCGCCGCGAACACGGCGCAAGCTCGGTCGCCATTCCGCGGCCGCAGCTGGCGATCCTGCTGCAAGGCCGCAAGCAGGTGCGCACGGCGACACAGACGCTGGAATTCGCGCCGGGCGATCTGTTCCTGGTCACCCGGCGCTGCCGCATCGACGTAGTGAATATCCCCGACCCGCACAGCGGCATCTATCTGAGCGCGGTGATCCCGTTGTGCGAAGAAGCGCTGACCGCCGCGCGCACGCTGTGGAACGAACCGTTGCCGGCCGCCGGCGAGGAACTGGCGCGGCTGCGCACGGTCGAGTTCGGCAGCGCGCTGCTGCAGTGGCGGCAGGCGCTGCAGGACGGCCACTACACCGAAGCCAGGCTGGCGCTGGCGTCGCTGGTGGTCGCATTCTGCCGCCGAGGCCATGGCGGCTTGCTGTTGCCGCCGGCCCCGAGCATCGCCGCGCAGGTACGCGACTTGATCGCGGCCCAGCCGCAGCGCGCGTGGCGATCGCGCGATCTGGAAGACAGCCTCGGCCTGAGCGGCGCCACTTTGCGCCGGCACCTGGCCGGCGAGCGCACGTCGTTGCGCGAACTGATCACCGACGCGCGCCTGGCGCATGCGATGGAACTGCTCTACACCACCCGCTGGCCGCTGAAGACGGTGGCCGCACGCGCCGGCTATCGTTCCACGCGCAGCTTCAGCCAGCGCTTCCAGCAGCGCTACGGCCTGGATCCGGCGAGCATCGGCAACTAGAACCCGTTCGCAACCCAGCGAGCGCCGCGCGCAGCCGAATGAGCGAATCGCGCAGCGCCGTCCGCGCAGCATGCGGGCACCGCGGCGAATGCCGCTTCCGCTGGAACTCTCGATGCCTGTTTCCCTATCGCGCCCGCTGGCCTTGCTGGCGCTGGCCGCCGTGATCGCCTTGCCGCTGCCGCCGTCCGCCCATGCCGCCGCGCCGGCCGCGCCCGTCCAGCAAGTCCCCGGCGTGTACCGCCAGGCGATCGGCAGGCTGCGCGTCACCGCGCTGTTCGACGGCACGGTGCCGCTGCCGCGCGCGCAGTTGTCCAATCTGGACAGCGACGCGATCGCGCGCCTGCTCGACCACCGCTACGTACCGGAAACCGAGAAGGGGCTGCAGACCGCGGTCAACGCCTACCTGATCCAGGACGGCACGCACCTGACCTTGGTCGATACCGGCACCGCCGCCTGCTTCGGCCCCGGCCTGGGCCAGGTGCTGGCGAACCTGCGCGCGGCCGGCTATGCGCCGGCGCAGGTGGACGACGTGCTGCTGACTCACGCGCATCCCGACCACATGTGCGGCCTGCTCGATGCGCAGGGACAGGCCGCCTACCCCAACGCCACGGTGTGGCTGAGCGCGGCTGATGCCGCGTACTGGCTGGATCCGGCCAGCGAGGCGAGCGCACCGCAGATGCTGAAGTTCGCGTTCCCGCTGGCGCGCGCGGCGGCGGCGCCGTACCAGGCCAAAGACCGGCTGCGCCGCTTCCGCCCCGGCGATGCGTTGCCCGGCGGCGCGGTGGCGCTGGATACGCATGGGCATACGCCCGGCCACGTGTCCTATCGCTTCGATGGCGGCAGCGGCCAGCAGTTGCTGGTGTGGGGCGATCTGGTGCACTACCACGCGGTGCAGTTCGCGCAACCGCAGGCGTCGTACGAGGCCGACAGCGACCGCGCCGCGGCGATCGCCGCGCGCAAGCGGACCATGGCCCAGGCCGCCGACGGCGGCTGGTGGGTGGCCGGCGCGCATCTGCCGTTCCCGGGCCTGGGCCACGTGCGCCGCGACGGCGACGCGTTCGCCTGGGTCCCGGCCGAGTTCGCGCCGTTGCCGGCCATGCCTTGAGGGCGGCCTGCTTTCGGTGGGAGAAGGAAGAACAGCCGCGGTGCGCCTGTGCCTCTCTCTCCTCGGCGACCGAAGGAAGTCCCGTGGGAGAGAGGGGTTGGGGTGAGGGTCCGGCGCGAAAGCGTCTCGCGGAGTTTGGGGCGCGAGGCTGCGCCCGTACCCTCATCCGGCCCTGCGGGCCACCTTCTCCCGACGGGAGAAGGGAGCAGCCGCTAGCCCCTCTCCCACCGGGAGAGGGGTTGGGGTGAGGGTCCGGCGCGAAGCGTCTCGCGGAGTTCGAGTGCACGAGGCTGCGCCCGTACCCGCATCCGCCACTGCGAGCGCCCGGCATCGTGCATGCGATGCATGCCAACGCAGACAAGACGACCGCGTCCGCTATTCGCGATCGATCGCAAGCAGCGCATGCACGAAGACACCGGAGGTCCGGCGCCGCCGCGCTCATTCCGCGGCGGTCGGCTCCGTGTCCAGCCCCAGCCAGCCGCCGACGATGGCGCGCGCCTCGTCCACGCCCTGGCGGGTCTCGCCGGAAAACAGCTGCACGCTGACCGTGTCGCCGAAGGAACTGGACAGGTCCTTGCGCACCTGCTGCAGCGCCTGCGCCTGCTGGCCGCGGCCGAGCTTGTCGGCCTTGGTCAGCAGCGCATGCGCCGGCAATCCACGCTGCACCGCGTAACCGAGCATCTGCCGGTCGTAATCCTTCAGCGGGTGGCGGATGTCCATTACCACCACCAAGCCGCGCAGGGCATCGCGGGTGCGGAAATACTTGTCGATGAACGACTGCCAATGCGCCTGCAGTTCCAGCGGCACCTTGGCGTAGCCGTAGCCGGGCAGGTCCACCAGATAGCGCTCGGGCTGGATCTGGAAGAACACCAGCTGCTGGGTGCGGCCGGGGGTCTTGGACACGCGCGCCAGCGCGTTCTGCCGGGTGAGCGCGTTCAGCGCGCTGGATTTGCCGGCGTTGGAGCGGCCGGCGAAGGCCACCTCCCAGCCCCCGTCCTCCGGCAGCTGCCGGGGATTGTGGGCGGAAAGCAGGTATTGGGCACGTTCGATGAGGAGCGACATGGCGCTAGGATCGCACGTCCGCCGCTCCGGGCGGGGTTCGTTGACCGGCAGGGCGCCGCACAGGGATAATCGCGCGAGTGCGGTGGCCGACCTGGCAGCCGCGGGTCGGGTCACACGGAGCTTCAGCTAATGCGCCACGCTCGCGTTCTTGCCTTTGCCGGTCTAGCAATTTCCATCGCGGTCGCGTTCGCGCAGACCTCGGTGGTTCCCATTCCAGACAACGCACCGGTGCGCACCGCGCCACTGGAAGGCGACGTCGGCAAAGTCGCCTGGGGCGATCCCAAGGCCGGCCAGGCCAAGGCCGCCGCCTGCGCCGCCTGCCATGGCGCCGACGGCAACCCGGCGCTGGCGATGTATCCGCGCATCGCCGGCCAGAGCGAACGCTACAGTTCGCGGCAAATGGCCTTGATCGCGCACGGCGAGCGCACCTCCGGTGCGGTCGCGGCGATGATGCCGTTCGTGCAGCCACTGAGCGCGCAGGACATGCGCGATATCGGCGCCTACTTCGCCACGCAGAAGGCCGGTGCCGGTATCGCCGACGACGCGGTGGTCAGCGAAGGCCCGTACGCCGGCATGAAGTTCTACGAGGTCGGGCAGCAGCTGTACCGCGGCGGCGATCCGGCGCGCGGGATTCCGGCGTGCATGGCCTGCCACGGCCCCACCGGCGCCGGCAATCCCGGCCCGGCGTATCCGCACCTCGGCGGCCAGCACGCCGACTACGTGGCGCGGCGCCTGCAGGAATACCAGTCCGGCACCACCCAGGAACGCGACCAGACCATGTTCAAGATCATGGCGCAGGTGGCCAAGCCCCTGACCGAGCAGGAGATGAAGGCGCTGGGCAGTTATCTGCAGGGCCTGCACGACCGTGCCGACGACGCGGCCGCGGCGCAGGCCGCGCCGGCAGCCGCCGCGCCGCAACAGGCCGCGCCTGCGCAACAATCCTGAGCGTGCGCCGCCGTCGCGGCGCCGGACCGCTTCCCCCTCGCGCCGGTCGTCACGACCGGCGTTCGTTTTTTGCCATGGAGATCGCATGAACCGTCTGCCCCGCCTGCTGCTGTGCCTGCTCACCCTGTTGCCGCTGAGCGCCTGCGCGCAGCCCAAGACCGCCGCCGTGGTCGAAGGCGAGGACTACGCGTTGATCGCCAAGCCGCAGCCGTTCGCGCCGCTGGCCGGCAAGATCGAAGTGGTGGAGGTGTTCGGCTACACCTGCCCGCACTGCGCGCACTTCGAGCCGATCCTGGAAGAGTGGACGCGCAAGCAGGGCAAGGACGTGCGGGTGACCCTGGTGCCGGCCGCGTTCGGCGGTTTCTGGGACAGCTTCGCCAGCGCCTTCTATGCGGCGCAGAAACTTGGCGTGCAGACCCGCAGCCACCATGACCTGTTCGAGGCGATCCACGACAAGCACAGCGTGCCGGTCCAGAACGTGGCGCCGGAAGAGCTGGCCGCGTTCTATGCCGCGTACGGGGTCAAGCCGCAGGACTTCGTCGCCGCCTACAGCAGCCCGCAGGTGGCCGCGCAGGTCAAGGCCGCGCGCGACTTCGCCGCGCGCAGCGATATCCCCGGTACCCCGGCGCTGGTGGTCAACGGCAAGTACCTGGTCAAGGGCAAGAATTTCCAGGACATGCTGCGCATCGCCGATGCGCTGGTCGCCCGCGAGCGCGCGGGCAAGTAATCCCGCGCGAACCCGCAACACGGCGCTTCATCCACGCCATGGCATCATGCCGGGGTTGCCTGCCGCGCGTTTCGGCGCGGCCGGCGTTCTGCCCCCCATCCTGCTGGAGATGTCGCCGATGAAGACCCGCTTCGCCCTGACCCTGATGGCCCTGCTGCCGATCCTGGTCGCATGCAAGGCCCAGGACGGCTCTGCCGACACCGTCGCCCCGGCCGCCGACGCGCCTGCCGCAGCGCCGGCTGCGCCCGCCAGCGACGCCGCGCCGGCCGCCACTGCCGACACCGCCTCCACCCCGGCTACCGATGCCGCTGCGCCGCCTGCCGCCGATGCGCCTGCCGCGCCGGTCGCGGCGCGTGCGCCGAGCGGGGCCGAGCCGGTCGCCGGCACCGACTATGTCGACATCGCGGGCGGCCAGCCGTTCCAGCCGACCAATGGCAAGATCGAAGTGGCCGAAGTGTTCGGCTACGTGTGCCCGGCCTGCGCGCGATTCCAGCCGCTGATCGGCCCGTGGAAGGCCGGCCTGCCGTCGGATGTGCACTTCGTCTACGTGCCGGCGATGTTCGGTGGCCCCTGGGACGACTATGCGCGCGCGTTCTACGCTGCCGAGACGCTGGGCGTGCAGGAAAAGACCCACGAGGCGCTGTACAAGGCGATCCACGTCGACGAGACCCTCAAGGGCGAGCGCGGCAAGGACTCGGTTGAGGACATTGCCGGCTTCTACGCCAAGTACGGCGTGGACGCCAAGCAGTTCGCCGACACCATGGGTAGCTTCGCGGTCAGCACCAAGACCAGCCGCGCCAAGCAATTCGCCATGCGCAGCGGCATCACCGGCACGCCGTCGCTGATCGTCAACGGCAAGTACCTGATCAAGGGCAAGGACTACAACGACATCCTGCGCATCGCCGATCACCTGATCGCGCGCGAGCGTGCGGCGCTGGCCAAGTAAGCTCCCGCTCCCACCAGGCCGCTCTGCCGTGACTGCCCCCGCCACCCGCACGCTGCGCGTGCTCACCGCCAATATCCAGGCCGGCTCCAGCACGCGCCGCTACAGCGACTACGTGACCCGCAGCTGGTCGCACGCGCTGCCGGCGGGGAGCAAGCGCAGCAGCCTGGATGCGATCGCGCAGCTGGCCCGCGAGCACGACATCGTCGGTCTGCAGGAAAGCGATCCGGGTAGCCTGCGCTCGGGCTTCACCAACCAGACCCACTACCTGGCCGAGCGCGCCGGCTTCAACTATTGGAGCCACCAGCCGAACCGGCGCATGGGCGGCGTGGCCTCCAGCGCCAACGGCCTGCTCAGCCGGCTGGAGCCGGTGGAAGTGCAGGACCATCCCCTGCCCGGCCGGCTCGGCGGGCGCGGCGTGCTGCTGGCCAAGTTCGGCGACGGCGCGGAAGGATTGGCGATCGCGGTGGCGCATCTGTCGCTGGGCGCCAACTCGCGCGCCTCGCAGTTGGCGTTCATCGCCGAATTGCTGTCCGACCATCCCAACGCGGTGTTGATGGGCGACTTCAACTGCGTCGCCGACCGGCCCGAAATGCAGGCCCTGTACAAGCGCACCCGGCTGCAACCGCCGGGCTGCGTGGTGCCGACCTTCCCCAGCTGGCGCCCGCAGCGCGCGATCGACCACATCCTGGTCAGCGACGGCCTGCGCTGCAACGAACAGCGCGCGCTACCGGCTGCGTTCTCCGACCACCTGGCGGTGGCGACCGAGATCGAAGTGCCGCAGGGGATGCTGCGCTAGCCAGCTGCTGCGTTTGCTATGCGGAATGCATTCGCTGTGCCGCTGCCGCCGAGGTCCCTGTAGGAGCGGCTTCAGCCGCGACCGAACATTACCGGTAACGCCCGGTCGCGGCTGAAGCCGCTCCTACAGAAATGCGGCGACTCGCAAGGAATTGTGGGAGCGACTCTGGATGGCCTAGGCCACCAAGAATCGCTCCCACATTCGGCTTCAGGCGAAGCGCAAGCGCCCTAGAACTTCAGATCCGCACGCACATACAGATAACGGCCGCCCGGGATGTCGTAGGTGGACGCGTCGTAGCCGTTGAGCGAGCACGACAGGCAGATCGGCGGATCCTTGTCGAACACGTTGTTGACGCCGCCGCTGACGGTCAGGCCTTTCATCCAGTCGAAGCGGTAGCCCAATTGCACGTCGTGGTAGGTGATCGCATCCAGCGTGTTGGTGCCGGCGGCCTGGTTGCTGCACACCGGGAACGCCACCGCGTCGCCGCACTGCTCGGTCAGTTCGGAAATATGCCGCACCGTCCACGAGGCGTTCCAGCGGTTCAACGACCAGTCCAGGGTCAAATTGCTGGTCCACTCCGGGATCGAGCTGTCCACCACTTCCACGCCCGGTTCCTGCGGCTGCACCTGGCCGGCGGCGCCGGTGGCGACGTAGCGGGTGACGAAGGTGTTCTGCCAGCCGATCTTGAGCCGCCCGGCCGCGGTTTCCGGCGAGGTCCAGAACAGGTCCACGTCCCAACCGTCGGTCTTGATCGAGCCGAGGTTGGTCAGGCGGTTGTTGAAGCCGTTGATGCCGCCGGTGGAGGCGCGGGTGATGCCGTCGCAATAGGTCGCGTCCAGCGTGTCCGCGCACAGGTCGAGCTGGGTCTGCGCGTTGATCGCCTGGATCGCGCCGTCGATGTCGTGGCGGTAGAAGGTCACCTCGACGTCGAAGCGGTCCGACCACGGCACGTTGCTGGCGAACCACGGGCTCCACACGAAGCCGGCACTGAAGCTGCGTGCCTTCTCCGGTTCCAGCGCGCGGTTGCCGCCGGTGGTCACCGAGATCTGCGAGTTGGCCTGCTGGTAGCCGGCCGGCACGCCGAGCGCGGCGCAGTTCGCTGCGCTGCCGCGCGGCGCGGTGCCGCCCAGGCCGATCGAGCACGGATCGGACAGGGTCAGGTCGGCGCGCGCGGCCGAGCCGTACAGCTCGCCGATGGTCGGTGCGCGGAAGCCTTCGGCATAGCTGGTGCGCAACACGAAGTCCGGCGACACCTGCCAGCGCAGGCCGTACTTCGGGGTGAACTCGCCGCCGAAGGTGGAGTAATCCGAATAACGCCCAGCCAGGCTCAGGTCCAGCTTGTCGCCTAGCGGCGAGTCGGCAAAGATCGGCACGCTCAGTTCGAGGTAGGCCTCCTTGACGTTATAGCTACCCTCGGTCGGCAACGACGGCACGCCGTTGTAGTGGCCGATCACGGTCAGCGGATCGGGCTGGTACCAGCCTTCGTACTTGCGGTATTCCACGCCGGTGGCGAAGGACACCGCGCCGGCCGGCAGGGTGAACAGGTCGCTGCTGAGGTTGGCGGTGAACTGGGTCAGCTCGTTCTGGCTGCGGTCGTGCACCACCGGCTGGATCCAGCGCAGCATTTCCGGGGTGATGCTGCCGGCGCCGCCGAAGATGTCCAGCGGCACGCAGCCGGCCACCGCCGCACAGGCCGCCGGGTCGCCCAGCGCCAGGTTGATGTTGTAGATGTTGTAGCTGCCGTAGTTGGTCTGCTCGGCCTTGTTCTTGCTGTAGGCGCCGTTGACGTCCCAGAACCAGGTGCGGTCGGCGCTCTCGAAACTACCGATGAAGCCGGTGCCCACGTACTGGGTGTCCACGCGCTGCTCGAACACGCGCGCGCCGCCTTCCACCGGCCGCCGTCCGATCATGATCAGGTTGCTGGACGAATCCAGGTCGAAGCCGAACGGGTTGTACGGATTGGCCGCGGAAATGACGATATTGTCGGCCAGCGGATTGCCGGTGCCGGCATCCGGGCCAAGGAAGATCGGCTCCGGCCCGGCCTGGTTGGTCGACTCACGACGGTTGCCGAGCACTTTCAGGTACCACTGCACGTCGTCGTTGAAGAAGTAGCGGAACTGGCCGAACACGCCCTTGCGCTCGGACGGGGTCAGCAACAGGTTGGAAGCGGCGAAGTTGTAGCGGTCGCTGGTGCCGAAGCAGTGGTAGCCGTCACTGCGCGTGCAGCCGGCGCTGCCGTCGTAGGTCGGGGCGCCGGCACCGCTGTTCGGGGTCAGGTCCTGCTCGGCGCCGGTGATCGGATCGACGAAGATGAAACGGCCGTCCGGCGTGGCCGAGCTGCCGAAGCTGAGCCCGGTGCCGGGCACCGGATACAGCGACTGCTTGCGGTCGCGCGCGTAGATCGGATCCTGCTTGGTGTAGCTGGCGCCGAGGAACAGGCTGGTGCGCTCGGTGCTGTGGCCCCAGGCCAGGTCCACGCCCTTGCTGGCACCGTCGCCCTTGTCGAACTGGCCGTAGTTCAGCGTGACCTGGCCGCCGTCGAACTTGCGCCGGGTGATGATGTTGACCACGCCGGCGATCGCGTCGGAGCCGTACAGCGAGGAGGCGCCGTCCTCCAGCACTTCGATGCGCTCGACGATGGCCAGCGGAATGGTGTTGAGGTCGGTGGCCGCGCCCACGCCGGACGCCGAGGACTCGTTGACCCAGCGCATGCCGTCGACCAGCACCAGCACGCGCTTGGCGCCCAGATGGCGCAGATCCACCTGCGCCGAGCCGGCGCCGACGCCGCTGCCGTCGGGCGGGAAACCGAAGTTGCCGGAGGAGTTGAACTTGGTGTTCAACGCCGAGCCGGAGGCGGTCAGTTCCTGCAGCACATCGGCGATCGAGGTCAGACCGGTGCGTTCGATGTCGGCGCGGCTCAGCGTCTGCACCGGCACCTGGCCCTCCAACTCGGCCTTGCGGATGCGCGTGCCAGTGACCTGGACGCTGTCCAGGGTGGTGGCGGATTCGGGGGCAGCGGGCGCGGCCTGCTGGGCGATCGCCAGCGCGGGCGAACCGGCCAGCAAGGACAAGGAAACCGCGAAAACCAAAGGATGGCGGTGCAGGCAATTCATCCGTCTCTCTCTCCAGAAAGGATGTGGGTCGGCCGCTGCGACCCCCTGCACCGCGACGGCGTGGCCTACCTTGTAAACAAAACGTAAACCCTAAGCAAGCAATCGGACCGCGATTCGGACAGTCCTGGACCGACTGGACGATTTCGTAGACATAGCGACAGTCCATCAGGACGCGCATCACGGCCGGCGCGGGACAGCGCGCGCCAGGCGAGCGAGTGCCGGGACATGGGGGAAGCCAACGGCATGCGGATCGCGCCGGCCGGTTCGGGGAGGTGCGGGGACCACGTGCGCGGTGTTCTTGCCGGCACAGCCGCGGCGCGGACCATGCGGGCGACATGGCCGCACGCATCGCGACAGTGCGCACGGTCGCGACACCGCATCGCGGCCTTCGACGGTACGAGGCGGACACGGCGCGAGGCAGCGCCAAGCGTGCGGCAAGCAAAGCGCATGGCGACAGTCCAATGCATCGGCACGCCAAGCACAGATGACGCCTGATCCAGCCTGCGCCTATGCCGCGCCCGACAGCACTGCGCAGGCTGCGGCGAGCCAAAGTGCAACCTCTGCATATCCCTGCCCCGCTGCGCTCGCGCCGCCATCGCCGCGGCGCCCTTGCCGCGCCGATTCATCGGCGTTCGGTATAGTCCCGCGCATGAAATTGCGCACGTCTCTCCTGCTGCTCGCCGCCGCGTTGTGCGGCACCTCCCCTGCCCTCGCCCAGACCCTGGACGCCCAGCGTCCTGCGCTGCGCGCGGCGATCGACGCCGCCGAGCGCGGCCAGTTCGATCCCGCGCAAGCGGCCGCATTCAAACAGCACCCGCTGTACGGCTGGCTCGAATACGCCAACCTGCGCCGCACCATCGACCGCGTCTCCGATGCGCAGGCGCAGGATTTCCTCAAGCGCTACGCCGGGCAGCCGGTGGCCGAGAGCTTCCGCACGCTGTGGTTGCCCGCGCTGGCGCGGCGCCAGGATTGGCCGGCGCTGCTGGCCAACTGGAAACCCACCGACAACACCGGCCTGCGCTGCGCCCAGCTCAACGCGCGCCAGGCCACCGGCCGCGCCGACGCGCAATGGGTCGACGAGGCGCAGGCGCTGTGGCGCAGCAGCGGCAAGTCGCTGCCCGATGCCTGCGACGCGGTGTTCGCGGTGCTGCAGGCGCGCGGCGGCATGACCGACGCGTTGCGCTGGACGCGCGTGGAAGCGGCGGCCGATGCGCAGCAACCGGCAGTGATGCGCAGCGCCGCGCGCGGCCTGCCCGCCGCCGAACTGGCCCTGGCCAACGACTACGCGGCGTTCCTGGACGCGGTGCATACGCGCGCGCTGACCTGGCCGAAGACCGAGCGTAGCCGCAAGGTGGCGGTGGACGGCCTGGAGAAACTGGCCAAGACCGATCCGGACGCGGCCGAGCGGCAGTTGCCGCAATTCGCCCAGGCGCTGCAGCTGAGCGAAGCGCAGCGCGGCGAAGTGCTGTACCAGATCGCGTTGTGGACGGTGGCCTCGTACGGCCCGGATTCGGCGCGCCGGCTCAACGCGGTACCCGAGTCCGCCTACGACGAACGCCTGCACGAATGGCGCACGCGCGAAGCGATGGCGCGCGGCGACTGGCCAGCGGCGCTGGCGGCGATCCGCAAGATGGCGCCGGCACAGCGCAACGATTCGCGCTGGCAGTATTTCGAGGCGCGGCTGGCGGAGAAGACCGGCAATGCCGGCGAGGCGCAGCGCCTGTACCGCGAGGCGGCCAAGTCCGCCACCTTCCACGGCTTCATGGCCGCCGACCGGCTCAAGCAGCCCTACGCGCTGTGTCCGTGGGAACCCAACGACAACGCCCAGGCGCAGGCCGCGGTGGCCCGCGATCCGGCGCTGGTGCGCGCGCTGGAACTGTTCAAGATCGACCGCGCGGCATGGGCCGTGGCCGAATGGAACGACGCGCTGACCCGCTTCGACGACAGCCAGCGGCGCATCGCGGTGGAAGTGGCGCGCGACAACGGCTGGTTCGATCGCGCGGTGTTCGCGCTGGGCAAGCTGCCCGACGAGCAGCGCCTGTACTCGCTGCGCTTCCCGCTGCACCACGACGCCAGCATCCGCCGCGAAGCGGGCAAGAACGCGATCGACCCGGCCTGGGTCGCCGCCGAGATCCGCGCCGAGAGCATCTTCAATCCGAACGCGCGTTCGCCGGCCAATGCGATGGGCCTGATGCAGGTATTGCCGGCCACAGGCGCCAGCGTGGCCAGGAACCTCGGCCTGGCCGGTTACGGCGGCGCCGCCAGCCTGTACGACCCGGACACCAACATCGCCATCGGCAC
Source organism: Xanthomonas sp. SI (assembly GCF_014236855.1). NCBI lineage: Bacteria > Pseudomonadati > Pseudomonadota > Gammaproteobacteria > Lysobacterales > Lysobacteraceae > Xanthomonas > Xanthomonas sp. SI. The sequence continues at coordinate 910,067 of NZ_CP051261.1, read as the reverse complement.
CGCCTACCTGCGCCAGCTGTTGAACACCTACGGCCTGCCGTACCTGACCATCGCCGCCTACAACGCCGGCCCCGGCCCGGCGGCGCGCTGGCAGACCCAGCGCCCCGGCCACGACGCCGACTTCTGGATCGAGACCATCAGCTACAAGGAAACCCGCGAATACGTCGCGCGCATCCTCGCCTTCAGCGTGATCTACGACTGGCGCCTCAACGGCGACGCCCTGCCAGTCAGCGAGCGCATGCTCGGCAAGCTGGATGCGCCGCGCAAACGCTTCGTCTGCCCGCTCGACACGGCGCCACGGTGAACGCTGTCCCCCGGGCAGCGGCGTTCACCGTGGTGCCAACGGCGCCTCCAAGCCATAGCGGCCCGACCCCAAGGTCAACGCGACCTGCCCCTGCCAGGCGTCGACCCGCAGCACACCGCCGGCATGCGCCAGCGGCCGCCCGCCTTCCCTGATCGCCGCGGCCTCGGTGGTTGGCAGGATGACCTGTGCGGTGGCGCCAGGCGGAATCGCCACATCCAGCCACAACCGCTGCCGGTCCTGGTGCCACACGCTTTCCACCCGGCCCAGCGTACTTTCGTAGGCCACGCTGGCATGGTCGACCGCGGCGACCGGCTGCGGCGCGATGCGCAGCGGCAAGCCGCCGTCGGCGCGTGCGAAGTCCACGCTGACACCTCCCAGCCCACCATACAGCCACGCCTCGGCATGGCCGAGCATGAAGTGGTTCAACGACTGCGCTGGATTGGCATCCCAGGCTTCGGCCAGCGAGGTCATGCCATGCGCGAGCTGATAGCCGTAGCTAGGCCGATCGGTGAGCGCGAGCATCGCCATCATCACGTCCGCGCGGCGGTATTCGGTCAACGCACGCACCACGTAGTGAAAGCCGACATCGCCGGCGGTGACCGCATTCCCGTCGGCACGGATCGTCGCGACCAGATTCGCCAGCACCTCCGCTTCGCGCCCGGACGGCACCAGGCCCACGACCAGCGGCATCGCCTGCGCGGTCTGGCTGCCGCGATCGTAGCGGTTGCGTGCAGGATCGAATAACCGCGCGTTGTACGCATGCTTGACCGCAGCAGCACGCTGGCGGTAAGCCTCGCGCTCTGCGGCCGGACGGCGCAGGATCGCGGCGATCCGCGCCATCGCATCCAAAGCCTCGTAGTAGACGGCGGTCGCGGTAACCGCCTTGCTGGTCAGCTGTGCCTCGCCCGGCTCCTTGGGGCCGATGTCATACCAGTCGCCCAGGCCATAGTCCAAGATGTCGTCGTGCGCTTGCCGCTGCAAATACGCCAGATAGCGGCGCATGCCCGCATAGTTCTGCTCCAGGATGTGCGGATCGCCATAGCGCCGGTAAGCGGCCCAGGGGCTGAGCACCGCCGCGATGCCCCACTCCGGCGAATCGCGGAACGCGTTATTGCGGCCGTGGTCGGCGAAGACGGTGTACTCGGGCGCGATCGACGGCACCAGGCCATCGTCGAGCTGGCTGTCCAGGATGTCCTGGCCCATTTTTTCGTACAGGGTGATCGCGTCGAGGTTGTACAGCGCGGTATCGGCGTTGAGGTACGTCTGCTCCAGCCAGCCGAGCTTCTCGCGGTGCGGGCAGTCGGTAAAGATGCTGACCGTATTGCTGAGCAAGGCGCGTTCGATGATGCGATGGGTGTCCACCAGCAACGGCAGGCTGCAATCGAAGCGGCCGCTGCGTGGCAGATCCGCGTGCATGAATTCGCCATGCAGCGCCTCGATCGCCGGCATGTCGGCCTGCGCCTGCGCGGCCGGCGCCGCCCCTTCCACCTGCAAATAGCGGAAGCCGTGATAGGTGAAGCGCGGGTGGAACGTCTGCGTGCCGGCGCCATCGACGGTGTAGCTGAAATAGGTGGCAAAATCCGCCCGCGCACCGTAGCTGCGCTGGCTGACCAGGCCCGCGGCATCCAGCGCCTCGCCCGGGGTCAGGCGGATCGTCTGCCCGGCGCGCCCGGCACGCACCTGCAACCGTGGCCGCCCGGAAAAGTTACTGCCAAAGTCATAGACGTACACGCCCGGCCGGGGTTGCTGCACGGCCACCGGCGCGAACGTCTCGACCGGCAGAACGGACGGCGTGGCCTGCGCCCGCAACGTGCCTCCCGGCCCCTCGCCACGGATCACCGACGTCCACCCGGGCAGCTCGCTGTGCGGCGTGTCCCAGCCGGCGGTCGCGCGGCGCGCGTCCACGTCTTCGCCGCCATAGATCGACGAGAACGTCACCGGACCGGAGCGCGACTGCCACGCCTCGTCGCTGAGCAGCCATTGCTCACTGCCATCCTCGAACAGCACACGCAACTGCGCGATCAGGGTAAGTGCGCCAAACGAGCCGACGAACTTGGTGTAGCGGCCAGGACGATCCGGCACGTTGTACATGCCATTGCCAAGCATCACGCCCAGCGTGTTGGCGCCGGCCAGCAAGTGCGGGGCGAGATCGTAGGTGTTGTACAGCACCGTCTTGCGGTAATTGGTCCAACCCGGGTCCAGCGAGGCGTGCAGCGCCTGTCCATTGAGTGACAGCAGGTACTGGCCGAGTCCACTGATCGATAGCAACGCCTGACGCACACGCTTGTCGGCTGGCAAGGTGAAACTGCGCCGCAGCAGCGGCAGCGCCTCGGCCCCGTCCACCGGCGCCGGCACGATCCAGCGCGCGCGCCAGTCCGCGGCGGTGAGAATGCCGGTGGCGAACGACGCCGGTTCGCTCCACGCCGAGGCGCGGCCGTGCCGGTCCCAGACCCGCAGCGACCACCAGTAGCGCTGCTGCGAGCGCAGCGGCAGGTCGCGGAACGGCGTGGCGCGGGTGTGCTCGCCGGGGACCCGACCGCTGTCCCACACATCGGCGCGGCCGGCGCGCAGCGACTCCAGCGACGAGGCGACGCGCAAGTGATATGCCTGCTGGCGCAGATGTCGCGCGCCGTCCTGCACGCCCTGCAACTGCCAATCGAAGCGCGGGCGCAAGGTATCGATGCCCAGCGGCGCGATACGCCATTCCACGCGTGGCGCGCGGATACCCAACGCTACCGGCGCGACGCTCTCGCCAGGTTCGCCGGCCAACGCATTGACCAACGCCGATGCTGGCGGCAAGATCGCCATCGACTTGAGCAGACGGCGGCGCTGCTGTGAACAGCCGCCCTCTGGGCCTTCGTAGTTCATGTCGTGCCTCTTGCAGTTCGGTAGCCTGCTCGCCGCCGCCGCCGCCGCCGCCGAGCATAGCAGCGCACAAGCGCGGCACACACGCCAGGCGCCGGAAGATGCAGACGCCGCGAGAATCAGGCACCATTGGCCGCCATCGCGGCGCAGTCCCACACGCGTCCCGGTTTCATCACCCAGCAATCGCGTGCCGCGGGGCTTTTCGATGCATGTCTATCTGGTTGGCGGCGCTGTCCGCGACAGCCTGCTCAAGCAGCCGCCCGGCGACCGCGACTGGGTCGTGGTCGGCGCCACGCCGCAGCACATGCTGGACCTGGGCTACAAACAGGTGGGCCGCGATTTCCCGGTGTTCCTGCATCCGCACAGCGGCGAGGAATACGCGCTGGCCCGTACCGAGCGCAAGTCCGGGCGCGGCTACCACGGCTTCGTGGTCGACGCCGACCCGTCGGTGACGCTGGAAGAAGACCTGCAGCGGCGCGACTTCACCATCAACGCGATCGCCCGCGACGAGGACAGCGGCACGTTGGTGGATCCGTATGGCGGCGTGCGCGACATCGAACAACGCGTGCTGCGCCACATCGGCCCGGCCTTCGGCGAAGACCCGTTGCGCGTGCTGCGCGCGGCGCGCTTCATGGCGCGGCTGGCGCCGCTCGGTTTCAGCGTGGCGCCGGAAACGCTGGCGCTGATGCGCGAGATGGCGGCCAGCGGCGAACTGGACACGCTGGTGCCCGAGCGCGTGTGGCAGGAGCTGCGGCGCAGCCTCGCCTCGGCGCAGCCGTCGGCATTCCTGCGCACGCTGCACGATGCCGACGCGCTGCGCAGCGTGCTGCCGGAACTGGACGCGCTGTACGGCGTGCCGCAGCGCGCCGAATACCATCCCGAGATCGATACCGGCCGCCACCAGGAACTGGTCAGCGACATGGCCGCGCGGCTGGCGCCGGGCGATGCGCTGATCGGCTTCGCCGCGCTGACCCACGACCTGGGCAAGGCGCTGACGCCACCCGCGGAATGGCCGAAGCATGTGATGCACGAACAGCGCGGCGTCGCCCCGCTACGCGCGCTGTGCGAACGCCTGAAGCTGCCGCAGGAACATCGCCAGCTGGCCGAGATCGCCTGCCGCGAGCACTTGAACGTGCATCGCCTGGCCGAGCTGCGCGACCGTACCGTGCACGAACTGCTGCAGCGCTGCGACGGCTTCCGCAAGCCCGAACGCATCGCGCAGCTGGCACTGGTGTGCGAAGCCGACAAGCGCGGCCGCCTCGGCAGCGAGGACGCGGACTATCCGCAGGGCCGCGAACTGCAGCGCCTGCACGCCGCGGCGTTGGCGGTCAACGCCCGCGACCTGGCCGCGCAAGGCCTGAGCGGCCCACAGATCGGCGAGGCACTGGCGAAGGCGCGGATCAAGGCGATCGCCGCGGCGCGTGACACGCCCGCGGACTGATGTGGCCGGGCACTATGTCGCATCCGTCTGTTGCAGGCGTCGCTGGATTGCGATGCCGCAGCTCAGGTAAATTGAACGAAGAAATACCCAGCTTCGTCGCCTTCCTTCATCTTCTTCGCTCGGTTGTCGGCGAACACATAGCCGATGCCGCCGCCGAAAATTCCTTCGTGGCGCGAACTGATTCCAGCGATGTCGGCGTCCAGGAGTTGGGCCAGGAAATAATAGCGCGGGCTCTCGTACAAGGGATCCTGCAACCAGCCAGGGCGACCTAATGCCTTGCTGAGACTGGCGCCACTATCAGGATCATCCAGCTCTTCGGACATTTGTTCATCGGTGAGGGGTTGCTGGGCGATGTATCTACGCGGAATCGGATCTTCCAGCATCGGCGGCGAAAGCTCGACAGGTGCCAACGTGTGCAGCAGAACCTTGCTGTGCCCCTGCGCCAGCTTTTCCATCTCGCTCTGTTGGTGGACGGCCAATTGACGCAACGATGACCGCTTGTACGTATCGCCTTCGCGCACGACGGAAACGAATACCGTCAGAGCCATGTCCGGCGGGATAAAAGAAGTTCCCAGGAAGTTCGATGTCACCATGAGCATCGGCAACATCAGGCGACCGGTCTTCGGATCCTTTGGCCACATATCGAGATCCATGAGCCAAGCGCCACCGCCTACTTGCCCAAGGCCATGGTCTTTTTCGGAGAGGAGAATCTGGTTGATGCCCATGGCCCACTAGCCTTCAGAAGCTGCTTGCCGTTTGGCGACGGGTATGGATCACCGGGTCGCTGCTTGTGCGTATCGTAGGTAATGCAGTGTTTGCCCGGTCGGCATTGCCCCCCTGCCTACCGCCGCCCGCAGCTCGAAGGCGCTCTCGCGCGTGACAGCGTCGGCGCCCAGGTCTGATCATTCAGCGCCCGCCACCGGCGCAGCGGCCTTGCGTCGCCAGCCAGGCCTGCGCCTGGCCCACCGTGCTGTCGATCGCGCCAGGGTCGACCGCGACGCGCTGGTCCGGCTGCAACGCCTGCAGATACAGCTGTCCGTTGCGGTCGCGATAGTAGGCGCTGGCGATCGCGAGCATGCTGCCGTCGGGCAACTGCAAGGACATGTTCGCCGACACGCGGCCATCGCTGGGCAGGCCTAAGCTGCGGGTGGCAGTGCGACCGCGAAACGCAACGGCGACCGCTTCGCCGGCACTGGAGGTGCGCGGCCCTTGCAGCACCGCCACCGGCACCTGGGTCAGGTCTGGCCAGCGCTGCGCGTCCGCCAGCGGCATGCCCGATGCCGACCACGGAAGGTTGCTGCCGTCGCGGGGTCGCATGGTGCCCAGCACGCCATTGCCCAGCAAGGGACGCAACGCGGCGAGCATCGGCCACATGTTGCCGCCGGTGTCGTCGCGCAGGTCCACCACCCACCCGCAGCGGGTCTGGGCCGCCGCCGCGGCAATGGCGTTGCCGATGCCGGCGGCGAACGCCTGTTGCGCCGCCGGGTCGGCAGCAGTGAAGCCGGGCATCGCGACGAACCCGGTCTCGCCGCGCAGCACCAACACCAGCGTCGGCGGTGACGCGACAGTTACAGCGCGGGTACCGGTATCGGAACGCATCGCCGCCGTGGCGGCCGGCATCAGGAAGCTGTGTCCGTCGCCAAGGGCCTCGAGCAACGCGCGAATCGCCGGATAGGCATCGGCCGGCGGCGCGCCTGCGCGCACCATCGCGCGCAGGCGCGACTCGGTCCGGACCCAGTCGATGCGATCGACGTGGTAGGCATGCTCGCGCACCAGCGCAATCGCCTTGTCGAGCATCTGCACCGCATCGGCGGTCTGCGCAGCGGACGCTGTCTGGACCTGGGCAGGGGCGACCCGCGGCGCGGAAGCGGCGCTGGCGTCGACGCCAGCCAGGGCATTGAGGGGCAGGCAGGCCATCGCCAACAGGCAGGCGCAGGCACCTGGATAAGCTGATTTCATTCGGCGTCCTTGTCGCAAAGTCGTCCGCTCGCGGCGGGATGCCGAATCCTACCCGAAGCGGCGCAGCACCTGCTCCACCTTCGGACGGTAGCCCGCGCCGAACAGGTTCAGGTGATTGAGCAGGTGGTAGAGGTTGTACAGCGGCGCACGTTCGCGCCAGTCGTTCGCCAACGGCGCGTGTTCGGCGTAGTTGCGCAGCAGTTGCGGATCGGGTTCGCCGAACAGCGTCAGCATCGCCAGCTCGGCCTCGGCCCAGCCGTAGTGCGCCGCGCCGGCATCGATCAGCGCCGGCAGGCCGTCGCCGGCGCAGTGCAGGTTGTCCTGCCATAGATCGCCGTGCAGCAGCACCGGCGGCTGCGCCGGGATCAGCTGCGGCAGGCGCGCGTACAGCCGTTCGAGGCGCGCCATGTCGGCAGGGCCCAGCGCCGCGTTGCGCAGCGCGCGCTCCGCTTGCGGGCGCAGCCGCCGTTCGACGAAGAAGCGATGGCCATCGCAGTCGGTACAGTTGTTCTGCGGGCTGTCGCCGATGTAGCCGTCGTGGTCGAAACCGAAGTGGCCGCCGCGTACGTGGTGCTGGCGTGCCAGGCCCTCGCCGGCGAGCCGGGCGAAGTGCGGATGCGGCGCTGCCGCGCCCAGGTCTTCGAGCAACAGCCAGTCTTCGCCTTGCGCGTACACCTGCGGCACGCGCAGGCCACCCGCAGCGCGCAGTGCGTCCAGGCCGCGCACTTCGGCGGCGAAGAAATCGGCCGGCATCGCGTGGCGACGTTTGCAGATCGCGTCGCGGCCGTCGCGCAACCTCAGCCGGTGCAGGCCGTCGTGCAGCGGCAAGGCGAACAGGTCGGAACCGGCGGTAGGCATCGGCTCAGGCTAGAGGGCTTTCGCTTGGGTGCGATCGGCATTCACGGTGCAGCGCGTCGCGACTGAAGTCGCTCCCACAACTGGATCGAAATCGCCAGCACGCCGGCGACGAACGCCACCCGCTTGCGCGAGGGCGGACGCGCGCGGCGCACGATCGGCAACGCCGCCGATTATTCCACCGCGCCCGCGATCCAGGTCTGCCGCACCTGCAGCGCGTCGTCGAGCAGCACCAAGTCGGCCTGGTAGCCGGGCGCGATGCGGCCGTAGCGGTCGTCCAGGCCCAGGCATTGCGCCGGATACAGCGAGGCCATGCGCGCGGCTTCGTCCAGGCTCACGCCCAGCCACTGCACGCTGTTGCGGACCGCGCTGGCCATGTCCAGCGCCGAGCCGGCCAGGGCGCCGGCCGCGTTGCGCACCACGCCGTCCACCTCGGTGATGGTTTCGCCGTACAGGTCGAAGCTGGGGCTGTCGGCGCCGACCATTGGCATCGCGTCGGTGACCAGGAACAGCGTGCCGCGCGGCTTGGCCGCCAGCGCCACGCGCAGGCTGGCCGGATGCACGTGCACGCCGTCGACGATCAGCCCACACCAGGCGTGACGGTCTTCCAGCGCGGCGCCGACCGCGCCGGGATCGCGTCCCTGCAGCGGCGACATCGCGTTGTACAGATGGGTGAAGCCGCACACGCCCGCCTCCAGGCCGGCACGGATCTCGTCGTAGCTGCCGGCGGTGTGGCCGGCGAACACGCGCGCGCCGGCAGCGGCCAGCGCGCGGATGCTGTCGACCGGCAGCCGTTCCGGCGCCAGCGTGATCAGGGTGACGCCGTTGTCCAGCGAGGTTGCCAGCGCCAGTTCGGCGGCGTCGGGCACGCGGAACTTGTCCACGTTGTGGGTGCCCTTGCGCGCCGGCGCCAGGTACGGCCCTTCCAGGTGGATGCCGAGCACGCCCGGCACGCCCTCGGCGATGGCCTGGCGGGTCGCGGCGATCGCCGCGCGCATCACCTCGACATCGTCGCTGATCAACGTCGGCAGGTAGCCGGTGGTGCCGTAGCGGCGATGCGCCTGGCCGATGCGGCGCAGCGCCTCGACGTCGGTGCTGTTGTTGAACAGCACGCCGCCGCCGCCGTTGACCTGCACATCGATGAAACCCGGCAGCAGCGTGCCGCCGCCCAGGTCCAGCTGCGTCGTCGCCGCAGCCACGCGCGCGTCGCCGTCGTCGAGCAGCGCGGCGATGCGCCCGTCCTGCAGCAGCACGCTCACGCCATCGAGGAATCCGTCCGCACCGAGCACACGCGCATTGCGCAGCGCCGTCGTCGTCATTACACCGTCTCCGTCACTTTGTTCAGATGCGGCGGCAGGTCCGGGTTGTAGCCGCGGCGCAGCGCCAGCGCGTTGATCGCGCGGTAGAAACTCTGAATGGTCAGCAGCGGCGCGCACACCGGATGCGGCGCGGCGACCAGCGGCAGATCGCCGTCGGCGCTGGCCAGCCACACCTGCGCACCGCGGCCGCGGAATTCCTCGGCCAGGCTGCTGGTGCCGGCGCCGGTTTCGTCAGGCTGGGCGAAGGCCAGCACCGGGAAGCCGGGGCCGACCAGCGCCATCGGTCCATGCTTCACTTCCGCCGAGCTGTAGGCCTCGGCATGCAGGCCGCAGGTTTCCTTGAACTTCAGCGCCGCTTCCTGCGCCGCGGCCAGGCCCAGGCCGCGGCCGAGCACGAACAGGTTGTGCGCATCGACCAGACCGTCGGTGAGCGGCCGCCAATCGGCCTGCCACGCGGCGCGCAGCGCCTGCGGCAGCGCGTCGAGCGCGGCGAGCAGCGTCGCATCGTTCTTCCAGTGCGCGCCGAGCTGCAGGATCGCCGCCAGCGAAGCCAGGTAGCTCTTGGTCGCGGCCACGCTCTTCTCGGGGCCGGCGCCGAGCGCGATCACCGTGTCGGCCAGCTGCGCCAGCGGCGAATCCTCGACGTTGACCAGCGCCACCACGCGCGCGCCGGCGGCCTTGGCGGCCTCGGCGTTGCGCAGCAGATCGGGACTTTTACCGGACTGCGAGATCACCACGTACAGCGCGCCGCGCAACTGCAGCGGCGAGGCGTACACCGAGCCCACCGACGGCGAGGCCGAGGCGGTGACGACGCCGAGCTGGGTCTCGAACAGGTACTTGGCGTAGGTCGCGGCATGGTCGGAACTGCCGCGCGCGCAGGTGACCACGAACGGCGGTGGATCGGCGCGCAGCGAAGCGGCCAGCGCGCTGACCACGGCATGGTTGCGCGCGAACTGCGCGGCGACGACATCGGCGGTTTCCGCGGCTTCGCGGAACATCAGGGTTTCGGTTTCGGTGGGCAGTGCCATGGGCAGGGTCATGTGGGATCGGGGGAAGGAGAGCGGCGGGAATGCGGCTGCATCGGCGCGGTGGAGCCGCGCACCACCAGCTGCGGCACGAAGCCCTGGTTGTGCATCGGCGCCGGATGGTCTTCGTAGGCGTCGCTGCGCAGCTGGCTGATCAGCAGCCGGGCGGCGTGGCGCGCGATGTCTTCGGTGGCCTGCTTGGCGGTGGTCAGCGCCGGCCACGACTGGCGCGAGAACGGGCTGTCCTCGAAGCCGGCGATGGACAGGTCGTAGGGCACGTTCATGCCCGCCGACTTGGCCGCGGCCAGCACGCCGGCGGCGATCTCGTCGTTGGAACCGAAGATCGCGGTCGGCGGCTCGCGCAGCGCCAGCAATCGCCGCGCGCCGCGGAAGCCATCGTCGAAGGTGTAGTCGCCGGGCACCACCAGGTGCTTGTCCAGGGTGATGCCGTAGTCCTTCAGCGCCGCCTCGTAGCCGGCGTAGCGCTCGCCGCTGGAGCGGTGCGAGGTGCCGCCCCACAGGAAGCCGATGCGCTGGTGGCCGAGCTGGATCAGGTGTTCGGTGACCTCGTAGGCGGCATCGCGGTCGTCGACGTAGACGCAGGGGCCGTCCTTGGGATCTTCGGTGGCGGCGATGATGCGCACGGTCTTGATCCCGCGCGCGGTCAGCGCCGCGACCAGTTCGGCGCGCTCGGACATCGGCGCGGTCAGCACCAGCCCGGCCAGGCGCGAGCGCTGGGTCCATTCGGCCAGCTCCTCGGCCAGCATCGGCGAGGTCGAATCGCAGGGATGGATCTGCAGGCCGAAGCCGGTCTCGCGGCACGCCGCCAGCACGCCGTTCTGCACGCCGATGATGTGGTACGGATTGGGGTTGTCGTACACCAGCCCGATCACGAACGGGGTGCCGCTGCGCAGGTTGCGCGCCGACGGATCCGGTTCGTAGTCCAGCTCGGCGATGGCGTGCAGCACGCGCGCGCGCGTGGCCTGCATCACCGACGGTTCGTTGTTGATGACCCGCGACACGGTCTTCAACGATACCCGCGCCCGCTCGGCGACATCTTTGATGGTGGGTCTACGCATACTGCGGTCCTGCACGTCGGGAAGTACGCCCATGATGCGCGATCACGCGCGGGCGGAGGCTTGACCGGCGCGGTGGCCGACCAGGGAATAGAACAGGATGTACAGGTAGCACGGCACCATCAGCAGCAGGAACACCAGCTGGAAATCGAAGTGCTGCTTCAGCACCGCGAACAGCTGCGGGATGATCGCGCCGCCGGCGATGCCCATCACCAGCAAGGCCGAACCGATCTCGGTGTGGCGGCCCAGGCCCTTGATCGCCAGCGGGAAGATCGCCGGCCACATCATCGCGTTGGCGAAGCCGAGCGCGGCGACGAAGCCCACCGACACGTAGCCGTGGGTGAAGTAGGCGCCGGCCGAGAACAGCACGCCCAGCACTGCAGACACGCTCAGGTAGCGCGCCTGCGAGATCAGCGTCGGGATCAGCAACAGGCCGGCCACGTAGCCGGCCAGCATCGCCGCCAGGGTGTAGGAGGTGAACAGCTTGGTCTCGTCCAGCGGCAGGTGGAAACCGTTGCCGTAGGTGCCGATCGCATCGCCGGCCATCACTTCCACGCCCACGTACACGAACAGGCACAGCACGCCCAGCCACAGGTGCGGGAACTGGAAGATGCTGGTCTTCTGCGCGGCGCTGCCGGCGCCGACCGGCGTGGCGTTGACTTCCGACGCCTTCAGTTCCGGCAGCGGCGAGAACAGCACGCCGATCGCCACCACCACCAGCACACCGGCCATCACCAGGTACGGCAGGTGGATCTTGGCGGCGAACGCGGTGAGCAGCGCTTCCTTGGCCACCGGGTCGGCGGCCTGCACCTGCGTGGCCAGGTCGCCGACGCCGTGCAGCACCAGCGTGCCGATCAGGAACGGCGCCAGGATGCCGGCGATCTTGTTGCAGATGCCCATCATCGCGATGCGCCGCGCCGCGCTCTCGATCGGGCCGAGGATGCTGATGTACGGGTTGATCGCGGTCTGCAGCAGGGCCAGGCCGCTGCCGATCACGAACAGACCGGTCAGTGCGCCTGCATAGAAACGCTGCGTGGCGAACTGGCCGAACGCCGCCGCGCCCACCGCCATCACCACCAGGCTCAGCGCCAGGCCCTTCTTCATGCCGGTGCGCTTGAGGATCCACGACGACGGCAGCGCCAGGAAGAAGTACGACAGGTAGAACACCATCAGCACCAGGAACGCGTTGACCTCGTTGAGGTCGAACGCCAGCCGCACGAAGGTGATCAGCGGGCCGTTGATCCAGGTGAAGAAGCCGATGATGAAGAACAGCAGCCCGACGATGGCGATCGAGGCGAAGGGACTGGCAGGCCGTGCGGTGGTCATGGGCGGGCGGGCTCCGGAAGCGCGTGGGTCGGTCGATCAGCGTCGCAGTTCGGCGACGAAGTCGTAATAGTCGTTGTGGCAATAGGTGTCGGTCAGCTCGATCGCGCTGCCGTCGCGGGTGTAGCCGACCCGCACCACGTGCAGGATCGCCTCGCCCTCCTTCATGCCCAGGTGCCCGGCCAGCCGCGCCGGCAGGTTGATCGCACGGAAGTACTGCAGCGCGCGCACCACCGGGGTGCCCTGCGCGTCCAGGTAGGCGTACAGCGAATCGCCGATGGCCAGCGGATCGGGCACGGTGCGCTGCGGCAGCACCGCTTTCTCGTAGGCCATGACCCGGCCGTCGGCGCTGCGCAGGCGGGTCAGCGACGCCACCACGGTATCGGGCGACAGGCCCAGGCGCAGGATCTCTTCGCCGTGCGCCGGGCGCACGCGCCGCTCCAGCCAGCGCGTGCCCGGCTCCAGGCCCTTCATGCGCAGGGTTTCGCTGAAGCTGGCCAGACCACTGAGCTGGTGCTGGATGTGCGAGGTGATGAAGGTGCCGGCGCCCTGCCGGCGCGAGACCAGGCCCTGTTCGACCAGCGCGTCCACCGCCTGGCGCAGGGTCACCCGCGACACTTGCAGTTGCTCGCACAGCTGGCGTTCGGCAGGCAGGGCCTCGCCCGGCTTCCATTGGCCGCCCTTGATTGCCTCCACCAGCTTGCTGGCCAGTTGCAGGTACAGCGGGGTCGGCGCGCTCGGGTCCACGGCCAAGCCGGCCAGTCTGGGGTCGGCTTCCGGCTTGGGCTTGGTCATCGTGCTCCCTCCGGACCGTATGGATTCATTATGTCCAATATAGTACCAATCTGCGGCCTGTGCACGCCGGGTCAGAGCCGCAGGTACAGCCGCCGCCGGTCCATCCACCAGCCCATCGCCCAGCACAGCAGGGTGTAGGCCAGGGCACAGGCCAGGCTACCCCAGGGTCCCGGCAGCAGCCGCTGGAACACCGCGATGCCCACCCATTGGTACAGGTCCATTCCACTGGCGCCGGCCGGAACCAGCCGCAGGCTGATCACGAACAATTCGGAGAACAGGTAAATCGCCAATGGATTGCGTCCGAGCACGGTGAAGAAGCCGCTGCCGGCCCGCCACTGGCGTACCTCGATCGCCCACAGCAGCGCACCCAGCAGCAACAGGTCCAGGCCCACGGTCAGCAGCACGAACGAACTGGTCCACAGCTTCTTGGCCAGCGGGAACCACGGCTGCCAGGCCAGGGCAAGCAGCGCCAGCGCGATGCCGGCCAGCAGCAGCCAGCGCACCGTGCGTGCCTGCTTGCCGACACGGCGCACGTACAGGCCGGTCAGGTAGCCGGCGATGACATTCACCGTGGCCGGCAGCGTGCCGAGCAAGCCTTCCGGATCGAAGCCGCCGTCCTTGCGGTACAGCTGCGCCGGATCCAGCAGCCACAGGTCCAGGCGCGTGCCGGCGTTGCCGAGCTTGCTCAGTTCCGCGCCCGGCTGGCCCCACAGATACAGCGCCGCCCAGTAGCCGAGCAGCAGCGCGACGCAGGCGGCCAGCAGCCCGCGCGGCGGCAGCCAGCGGCACAGCAGCGCCCCCAGCGCGTAGCACAGCGCAATGCGCTGCAACACGCCCGGCACCCGGGTCTGGTCGATCGCGGTGAAGCTCCAGCTGCCGTCGGCGCCCTGGTGCACGAACGGAAACCAGTACATCAGGAAGCCGAGCAGGAAGATCAGCGCGCTGCGCTTGCCGATCCGGCGCAGGAACGCGCCGAGCGGCTGGCCGCGGTCCAGCGCGAAGCTCATCGCGTTGCCGACCGCGAACAGGAACGACGGGAACACCAGATCGGCGGCGGTGAAGCCGAACCACGGCGTGTGCCGCAACTGCACGAACGCATCGGCGCCGGCCCCGGGCGTGTTGACCAGGATCATCAGGAAGATGGTCAGGCCGCGGAACACGTCCAGCGACAGGAAGCGTTCGCGCGACGGCGCCACGGCGGGGATGCTCACGGAAGCGGCGCTCATCGGGCATCCACCTGTTGCAGCAGCGTACGCACCGCGGCGACCGGGTCGGCCGGCGCTTGTCGCGTGTATGGAGTGTCCCGCTTCACCCAGGCCTGCTCCCATGCGCGCAATCGCTGCTGCAACGCTGCCTCGTCCACGCTGCCGCCGCTGACGGCGGCGTCGCGCAGCGCCTGCATCGCCAGCGCCCAGCGCGGCAGGTAGTAGTCGGCGTACATGCCCTGCCAGGCCTTGGACGCGTAGTCGCCGAGATTGCCCTCGCCGCCCCACACGCTGACCTGCGCCTTGGCGTCGCGCCGGTAGTAGGCCGCGTCCTGCGGCGTCTTCGCATAGCCTTCGGCATCGCCGAGCCAGCTCGACAGGGTTTCCTGCTGGCCGCCGACCAGGCCGTCGAGCTGCTGCACCGCCGCCTGCACACGGGCGAAGGCGGCATCGCCGGCGGCGACGTCGCCGCGCTTGTACGCGGCCACCGCCTGCTGCAACTGCGCATCCACGCTGCCGGTCGCGTAGTGGCGGGCGAAGTCGACCAGGTCGTAGCGGTACAACGGCGCGTCGGCGTACTCCGGCGCCAGCGCCAGCAACTGGTCCAGCGCGCGGCGCAGGCGCGGCGGATCGCCGGGGGCGCCTTCGAATTCGCCGATGTCCAGCGTCGGCCGCTTGAACAGCAGGTAGGCGCCAGCCCGGCTGCGCCACCAGCGCGGCGTCCAGTAGCGCGTGGACAGCACCGAGGCCTGCAGATCGTCCCAGGCCGCGCGCAATGCCGGCGAAGTGTGTCCATAGCGGGCGCGGGTGTAGTCGCCGAGCCAGTCCTGCAGCGAACGCTCCTGCCCGCCCCAGGCCAGCGCGTACATGTACTCGTAGACCACCGAGTTGTTGTGCAGGCCTTCGGGGAACGCGCCGAAGCCGACCAGTTGCTGCTTGTCCTTGTCGGCGAGCAGCCCGCGCAGGTCGTCGCGGTAGAACGCCAGGTCGCCGTAGACCGGATTGCTGCCGCCGTAGTTGTGCACGTAGCCGTAGATCCACTGCTTGCCGTCGAACGCGTCGGACAGTTTCCAGGTGCCCGGATAGCGATCGTTGCCGATGTCCAGCACCAGCAGCTTGTCGTTGGGCACCTCGCGCAGGAACGCGGCGATCGCCTGCGGCGTCCAGAAATGGCGATCGGCGCCAAACAGCCAGCCCTGCATCACCCACACCGCGTCGGGATTGGCGCGATGGATCGATTCGTACAGCGCGCGGCCGTAATCGGCCAGGCGCTTGTCGCGCTGCGCCGGCGACACCTCGGGCGGCGCAGTCTTGGCGGTGTTGGCGGTGCTGTCGCCGTAGCTGGCCAGGCGCGCGTCGCTGCCGTCGGCGGCGATCGGCGGTAGCATTTCGTTGAACGCATCGGCCAGGTAATAGGTGCCCTTGCCGTAGGTGCGGTCGTAGAGCTGGATGAAACGCTGCGCGATTTTGGCGAACAACGGATCGGCCGGATCCAGCCAATAGGTTTCGTGGAAGCCTTCCCAGGCGCGCATGCGGTAGATGCGCGCCTGCGGATGCGCCTGCGCGAACGCCTTCGGCACGTAGCCAGCGAAGGCCGGCAGCACCGGCTTCATGCCCAGCGCGCGCATGCGCTGCAGGATGCGCTGCTGCAGCGCGTGCTTGTCCTCGATCCACTGCTGCGGCAGCGGCGCGTCGTAGCCTTCGATGTTGCCCATGCGCTGCCACGGCGCGAACGCCGGGCCGGAGAAATACTGCGCCAGGTCCGCTTCGCTCACCCCGAACTCGCGCCACAGCGCCTGCCACACGTAGTCCTGGCCTTCCATCGCCAGCGGCATGTCGATGCCGTGCAGCGCCATCCAGTCGATCTCGCGCTCCCAGCGCGCCCAGTCCCACCACGGCGTGGTGTAGCCGTAGGTGCAGACATTGAGATAGGCGCGATAGGCGAACGGCGTGACCACGCGCTGCCCGCTGAAATCGGCATAGGCCGCAGGCAACGCGACCCGGCTGCCCTCCCAGCTCACCGAGGCGGCGCCGATCGATTGCAGATAGCTGTACGCGCCATGCGCCAGCGCCACTTCCGAGGAACCGGACACGCGCAGCGTGCCGGCCTCGGCGGCGACCTGATACCAGTCGTTGCCGCTGCCGCGCGGCTGCCGTTGCAGGGTCAGCGCGGCGGCGCGCGGGCCGAGCGTACGCAGCAGCACGCCGCGTGCGGCGTCGGCCTGCGTGTCCTGAGCTGGTGCCGCAACCGCGGCCGGCACCAGCAGCATGCAGGCCAGCAGCAACACGGCTCGCGCGGAAATCGGCAACGCGCGTACGAGGCGCATCCAGGCACCCGCGTGCGGGAAGGCATGGCGGAAAACTCGCTTCATTCGGTCAATACTCCACTATCGCGACATCGTCGAAGCCGAAAGGCATTCCGGCCGTCACCTGCATCACCACCGCCAGCACGCGTTCGCCGTCCGCGGGCGGCAAGCGCAGGTGCGCATGCTGCCCCGCGGCCACGCGCGCGACCAGTTTCCGGTCCAGATACACCTGCGCCGCGCCGGTCGCGCGACCCAGTCGCAGCACGCCGCCGCGCTGCTGGATCCCGGCCCACGGCGTGAACGCGGTGCGGTACAGCACATAACCATCGCGCTCGGCGCGCGTTTCCAGGTTGCCCGGCTGGCAGAAGCTCCAGCTGTTGTTGTCGTTGGGCGCGCGCGGCAGCGCCGGATCCGGCGGCGCGGCGAACGGCAGCGTGCGCCGCCAGCCGGGCACCACCATCGCCGCAGCGGCCGGCGGCAGCGACGGCGGCAAGGCCACCGCATCCAGGCCGATCGTGACCTGTGCAGCCCGCAGCCCCGGCGCGCGCGCCTCGATGCGCAGCCGACGCTGGCCAGTGCCGGCCTCGACGATGGCCTGCGCCAGGCCGTTGAACAACTGCACCTGCGGCACGTTGTCGGCCGCATGTCGATTCGGATCGCCGTTGCCGACGCCGAGCAGGCGCCCGCCTTCGACCTGCAGCGCGATCTGCGCATCGGCGAACGGCACGTGGCGGCCCTGCGCGTCCACCGCTTCCAGGGTGATCGGCTGCGCATCGCGGCCATCGCCGCGCATCCGCGCGCGGTCCGCGGTCAGCCGCAGCGCGACCGGCGCACCGACCGTCTGCACCCGCTGCCGCGCCACTTCGCGGCCGTCGCGATAGGCCACCGCCTCCAGCACGCCCGGCACGTACGTCACCTGCCAGGCGTTCATTTCGATCCGGTCCACCGCCTGCCGCCCCTGCGACTGCCCGTTGAGCCACAGCTCCACCTGCTGCGCATTGCAGAACGCCATCACCTTGATCGGCGTGCCTTCGCGGCCCGGCCAGTTCCAGTGCGGCAGCAGCTGCAGCACCGGCGCATCGTCGATCCACTGCGCCTGGCGCAGCCAGTAGGCGCCTTTCGGAAAACCGCACAGATCCATGATGCCGAAGAACGAGGACACCGATGGCCATTCGAACGGAGTCGGCTCGCCGCGGTAGTCGAATCCGGTCCAGACGAAACCGCCGGCCAGATAGGGGCGCTCGTCGATCAGTTTCCAGGACGTGCGATGGGTGTTGCCCCACGGCGCGGCGACCGAATCGTCCTCGGCGGTCACGTGCGCGTCCATGTCGGTGAACCAGGCGCCGCGGGTCTGAAACGCGCTGGTGTCCTCGCTCGACAGCAGCGGCTTGTGCGGCATCGCCGCGCGCACCCGGTCGTAGTTGAACTGGCGGTAGTTGAAGCCGACCACGTCCACCGCATCGGCGGCGTTGCGCTGGGTCAGCATGCCGTCGTTCATCGCCGCGGTCACCGGGCGGCTGTCGTCCAGTTCGCGCACCAGCGCCACTGCGCGACGCACCATCTGGTAGCCGGCGACGGTGCCCTGCATCGGCTCCTCGTTGAACACCGACCACAGGAACACGCAGGCGCGGTTGCGGTCGCGACGCACCAGCCAGCGCAATTGCGCGGCGTAGTCCGGCGCCGGATTGAACACCCGGTTCTCGGCCATCACCAGCATGCCCAGGCGATCGCACACGTCGAGCAGTTCGCTGGCCACCGCGTGGTGCAGGCGGATCGCATTGCAGCCCAGCTGCTTGAGCCGGCGGATGCGAAACTCCAGCAGGCTGTCGGGCACCGCCACGCCGACCCCGGCATGGTCCTGGTGCAGGCAGGCGCCCTTGATCTTCAGCGGCCGCTCGTTGAGGAAGAAGCCCTGTTGCGCATCGAAGCGCAGCGTGCGAAAACCGATCGCGCATTCGCGGCGGTCGCGCTCGCGGCCCGCGCTGCGCAGCACCGCCGCGACCCGGTACAGATTCGGCGCGGCCACGTCCCAGCGTTGCGGCTGCCGCACCTGCAGTTCGACCTGCGCCACCGCCTGCGCCAGCGCGCCCACCTGCAGCGCGCTGCTGCCCTGCGCCATCAGCGTGCCGTGCGCGTCGTACAGCGCCACCTCCAGCAGCGCCGCGCCGGCCTGTTCGCCAGTATTGGCGACGGTGACCGCAACCGGCAGCGTCCAATGTTCGTTGTCGCCGATCCGTGGCACCGCGTGCACGCCATCGCCGACGATATGCAGCGCATCGCGCACCGCCAGCCAGGTGTGCCGGTAGATGCCCGCGCCTTCGTACCACCAGCCGTCCATCGCCTCGGCATCCACACGCACCGCGATGCTGTTGAGGTCCTGGCCGTAGCGCGCGATCGCGCTCAGGTCGATGGCGAACCCGTCGTAGCCGCTCCAGCTGCGCGCCATCAGCAAGCCGTTGACCCACACCGTGGCACGGCTGGAAATGCCGTCGAAACGCAGCTCCAACGCCTTGCCGCGCTGCGCCTCGTCCAGCCGCAGGCTGCGCCGGTACCAGGCGATGCCGCGGCGGCGATAGCCCTGCGCCACGTTGGCGCTGGCCTCGATCGGCTGCTCGATGGCGAAATCGTACGGCAGTCGCAGTTGCCGCCATTGGCTGTCGTCGAAATCGCCCGCAGCCGCGCCCCAGGCCTTGCCGGCCTTGGCGTTGTCGTAGCTGGCGTCCTGGCCGATGACCGGCGGGAACGGGATATCGCCTTCGTGGAAACGCCAGCCCTCGTCCAGGCACAGCAGGCCGGG
This sequence comes from Xanthomonas sp. SI, assembly GCF_014236855.1. Lineage (NCBI taxonomy): Bacteria > Pseudomonadati > Pseudomonadota > Gammaproteobacteria > Lysobacterales > Lysobacteraceae > Xanthomonas > Xanthomonas sp. SI. Next base: position 890,797 of record NZ_CP051261.1, on the reverse strand, counting down.
ATCGACCGCCAGCGTCAGCGCCGGCACCGCCGCTGCGGCAGTGCCGGTGCCGGTAACGGTGCCGGCCATGCCGGCATCCGCCGCGCTGCCCGCCCAACTCAACTGCGGCGCCGCCAGCAGCAGGCCGGCGCCCGCGCCGCCCGCCAGGAATTCTCGTCGTTGCATGCGCTTGCCCTAGAACCTGTGAATGCGATCGGGAGAGGCCACGTTGCCATGCCCGGCGCCAGCGCGGCGCCGGGCAGGCTGCGGACTAACCTGCAAGCGACCGCACCGCCGTCACAGGATGTCCCACTGCATCGACACGTAGAAGCTGCGGCCGGTGACGCCGGTCATCTGCCAGCGGTCGCTGATGTCCTTGTACGCCTCTTCCTTCTTGTCGGTCAGGTTGAGTCCGCCGAGCTGGAAGCTGAGCTTGTCGGTGGCCTGGTAGCCGAGCACCGCGTCGAGCTGGGTGCGCGCCTTCATGGTGTGGCCTTCGCGAGCGAAGAAGCTGTCGCTGCTGTCCTGCTCGTACTCGCTGCGGTGGTTCAGCGACAGCCGCGCGGAGAACATCGCGTTTTCCCAGTAGCCGGTGGCGTTCCAGGTCTTCTCCGACAGGTTGCGGATCTGGAAGTCGGTATCGCGCTGCGGGAGTACCCGGGTGAAGTTGGCGGTCAGGCCGAAGCCCTGGATCGGCAGCCACGCATCGAACGACTGCGTCCAGCCCAACTCGTAGCCCTTGATCTTGACCTTGCTCGGATCATTCCGGGTGGCGGTGATCTCATAGATGTTGCCGCTGCCGTCCACGCAATCGCCGGAGCTGTTGCTGGACAGCGCCGCACCGTTGAACGTGGTCGGGCACACGATGCTGTTGAAGGTGCCGTTCTTGACCTGCTTCCAGAAGCCGGCCAGGGTCAGGCCGCCGCCTTGGCCGTAGTACCACTCCAGGCTGAGGTCGGCCTGGTTGGCGGTCAGCGCCTTCAGGTCGGTCTGGCCCAGCGACACGTCGTAGGTGGTGGTGCCGCCGGTGTTGCTGCCCGAGGAGAAGGTGCTGGCGATGGCGGTGTTGCTGTCCAGGATCGGCCGCACCAGCACCTTGCCGGCGGCGAAGCGCAGCAGCAGGTCCTCGCGCATGTCCAGCACCAGGTTCAGGCTCGGCAGCCAGTTGTGGTAGTCGTACGGCGCGCGTTCGGTGCCGATCACCTCGTTGGCGTCCTCGCTGTACTGCGAGGCGGTGGTCAGGTAGGTGTCGGTGGTGCGCTTGGTGTTCTCGTAGCGCACGCCGACATTGCCGCGCAGGCGCATGCTGCCCAGTTCGGTGTCGATCTTGGCCAACGCGTAGGCGGAGAAGATGTCGTTGCGGATGTGGTAGCTGGCCTGCGGTGCGAACAGCACCGGCACGGTGATGCCGGAGGCGGCCAGCGCCTCGGCGTAGGCGTACACGTCCGGCGCCACCCAGTCGGCCTGCGAGGCCAGGTTGCCGTCGAGGAAGTTGCTGACGCTGGAACTGGCCGCCGACAGTTCCGGGAACATCGCGTAGCCGGAGACCGCGCCGGAGTTGATCAGGTACAGGAAATCGCGGCGCCAGACGTTGCGGTCGAAGGTTTCGCGGCGGAACTTGGTGCCGAACTTCACCGAGTCCAGGAAGCCGGCGCCGACATAGCGCTCGGCATCGAACTGCAGCGACCATTCCTTGTTGCTGAGCTTGGTGATCGCGCCGTTGGGGTATTCGTCGCGCACCAGGTTGGCCTGGTTCCAGGCGCTGGCGTCGTTGGCGTCGGCATCGGTGGTCAGCGAGATCGCGCCGGGGTTGGACATGTCGAACAACGTCGCCGACGGCTTGCGGCCGAGGATCACCGCGCGCTCGTCCTCGTCGGTCTTGCCTTCGGTGTAGTTGGCCACGCCGCTGAAGGTCCACGCATCGCCCTTCCACTTCGCGTCCCAGGTCAGCAGCTGCGAGGTGAGATCGTGGCGCTCGAGCTGGCGGTTGTTCTCCAGCCAGTAGTTGGACGCCGACACCTTGGTCGCGGTCAGGCCGTCGGTCTCCAGCACGTTCAGGGAATTGCGCTCGAAGGAATAGACCAACTGGTTCATGTCGTTGTCGGTCTTGTCCTGCGAGTACAGCGCAGTCAGGTTCATCTCCAGCCGGTCGTTCGGTTTCCACTGCAGGCCGGCGGTGAGCATCTTGCGGTCGGTCTCGCGCTCGATCGAGCGGTAGCGCGGACGGCGCGGGATGTACAAGGTGCCGTCGTCGGTGTCCTGGGTGAACCAGCGGTCGATCCACAGGTAGTCGGCACGGTCCTTGAGCTTCTGGTAACCGGCGTTGACGAACACGCCCAGTTGGCCGCCATCGGCGAGCTGGAACTGGTCGATGTAGGTGAGCACCGCCTTCGGCGTCGGCGCGCCACCGGCGAATTCGGAGTACTGCTCCTTCGCCGACAGCAGCAGCTTGCGCTCCTTGTAGTCCAGTGGCTTGGTGGTCTCGATGTTGACCGTGCCCGAGAGCCCGCCGGCATCCATGTCCGCCGACGGCGACTTGATCACCTCGATCGCCGCGGCCACTTCCGGCTGGATGATGTCGTAGCGGAAACCGTCGGTGAAATCGGCGCTCTTGATGGTCTGGCCGTTGATCGTGGTGGCCGAATACTGCGGGCCCAGGCCGCGGATGCTGATGGTCGAGCCGCGGCCGTTGATGGTGGAGATCTGCACGCCGGGAATGCGCTGGATCGCCTCGGCGATGTTCTCGGCCGGGAACTTGCCGATGTCCTCGGAAGAGATGCCGTCGGTCATGCGCGCGTCTTCGCGCTTGTTGTCCAGCGCGGTGATCAGGCTCTTTTGATAGGAGCTGGTGACGGTGACCGTGTCGAGCTGGGAGATCGCATCGGATGCGGGCGCTTGCTGCGCCTGCGCTCCGGCACTGAGCAGGCCGAACGCGATGGCGCTGGCGAGGACGGACATGGAACAACAGTGCGGACGGGAGCGGGCGGCATGTGGCATGGGCTAATCCTGGTTGATGGCTGGTCGGCACGGCACGTCTGACATCCAGCGGCAGCGATCGGCAGGCAGCACCCTCCATTGCGCCCGACGCGACGCGCAGGGCGATGCCGTCCGTGCGGGCACGGAGTCGATGGAACGTGCTGTCTGTTGCTGCGCCTCGTGTTGCGGAAGGCGCGTCCCCGTCCCTACCCCGGAGCGGGCGATTGCATGCTGCTGGCTGATCGACCCGAATTGGCAAAGACCAATTCCAGGCGCCTCGATTCTTATGGTCTTAGAAAGATTGTGTCAACGCCGCAATACACACAATTTGCAAATGGCGCCTGGACTTGTCGCGGATTTCGAAAAATATTATTTATTATCAACCACTTGAAGATTTAAAATATTTTGTATGGGTTCAATTTCACGTATCGTTGTCACGATACCTATGACGCACCAATTCTACGAATGAGACCAATTTTGTGCGTCGCGACATGATTGCGCCGCGTTCTCATTTGCGCGCCGCCGCCGCCGCCCCGGTGCTCCGCATAACCCGTTGATGTAGCTGTCTTTCAGCGATTCCAGGCGACCGCGGCCAAGCGCAGGCCTGGGTGACGCAGCGCGAAACCAGCACCAGACGAATTTTCCGGACAAGACTTGACATCGTTGTCATAGCCTCGTAAGAATCGGCACACACGGGGGTGGGGCCGCGCATACGCGGCGCAAAAGCGGGGCATGGGAGGCATGTGATCGCAATGGTCCGTACGCACGAATCGTGTGCCGCACTCGGCACGCCGTTGCAACACCCGACGCCGTTGCGCGCCCTGTGCGCCATCGGGGTCGGCGCGCCGGTACTGGTGCACGCCGCGGCGGCCGGCATCGCCCTGGCCAGCACCCCCCGGCCGCATCCGTATCGTTTCCAGCTCGACAGCTCGACGCAGCGCGTCCCGTACCACGGCAGAACGCTGCGCCTGGCATTGCACGCATAAGCGAAAGAACCGGCCGCCCTCGGGCGGGAGATTGCAGCCAGCCACACCCCGCATCACCGCACGCAGCAGCACAGCAGGCATCAGCACCGCAGGCAGTAAGGCAACAGGCAGAGCCGGCACGCAGCGCAACGCTCGCGCGCCGCGTCGACCCATTGAATGATGAGGAGAGACATCATGCAATACCGCCATTCCGTCTTGTCCGCAGCAATCCTCGCCACCCTGGCCTTTTCCGCGCAGGCGCAGCAAGCCGGTGGCGACGCCACCGATCTGGACGCGGTCCAGGTCGTGGGCATCCGCGCCAGCCTGGAAAAATCGCTGGACACCAAGCGCAACAACGTCACCGTGTCCGAGGCGATCACCGCCGAGGACATCGGCAAGTTCCCCAGCACCAACGTCGCCGAAGCGTTCGCGCAGATTCCCGGCGTCACCATCGACCGCCGCTTCGGCCAGGGCGAACGGGTCAGCATCGACGGCACCGACCCCAGCCTCAACCTGTCGTTCCTGGACGGCCACCCGGTGGCGCAGGCGATCTGGCTGTACGGCGAGCAGCCCAACCGCGGTTTCGACTACACCCTGCTGTCCCCGCAGATCCTGGGCCGGGCGGAGATCGTCAAATCCTCCGAGGCACGGCTGGTCGAAGGCAGCCTCGGCGGCACCGTGCTGATGCACAGCCGGCAGCCGCTGGACCTGAAGGCCAACGAGATCGCCGGCTCGGTCGGCTACAGCTACAGCCAGCAGGCCAGCGAGGGGAAGCCCAACGCCTCGCTACTGTACAGCTGGAAGAACCCGCAGCAGACCTTCGGCATCGCGGTGTCCGCGCAGCACTACGAGGAGCGCGTCGATCGCCAGGGCATGGAGGTGTTCGGCTACGCCAAGGCCGCGGCCTTCGGCAACGCCGGCGGCGTGCCGGCCGATGCCGACGTGCCCAACTCGGTCAACGCGGCCTGGTTCCAGCAGGACCGCAAGCGCGACAGCGCCGTGGTCAACCTGCAGCTCAAGCCCAGCGATGCGCTGGAGTTCAACCTCAGCGGCCTGTACATCAAGGAGAACTTCGACAACTACAACCAGTCGATGTACAGCTTCCTGACCTGGAACCAGGGCACCATCGACGCGGTGGACGCGCTCGGCAGCGTGCGCAACGGCGTGGTCGGCAGCGGCCATTCCGGCGCCAACGCCAATGCCGGCGGCGGCACGGTGATCTACGACAACAACGTGCGCCAATCGGAAGTCGTCACCAAGGGCATCGACCTGCGCGGCGCGTTCCGCGGCGAAGGCTGGGGCGTGAGCGGCCAGATCGGCCAGAGCAAGTCGGACAACAAGGACCTGTCGCAATACTTCATCGAGCCGTTCTACAACGGCGGCTTCAGCTGGGACCTGCAGCGCGGCATCCGCTTCGACGATGCAGCCGGCGCGCGCGACCCGGCCAACTGGGGTTCGGCCGGCGGCTGGTTCGGCAACAACGGCATCTTCGCCACGCACAGCAAGGACCGCTATGGGCAACTGGATTTCAACCTGCAGTTCGACAGCGTGTTCAACCAGTTGCTGTTCGGCGTGCGCCAGGGCAAGCACGACGAAGACTTCACCTTGAACGTGTACGGCGGCGTCACCCCCGGCACCCTGGCCGACGTGGGCACGATCGGCCTGACCGACATCCAGGGCTTCTATCCCGACCAGGGCCGGCATGTGCAGGCCGGCCGCGGCAACGTCATCGACTGGATCCGCAACAGCCCGGTGGACTACGCCGATCCCGACCCGGCCAGCTACCTCAACAACAGCTGGGCATTGCAGCAGACCAACAATGCCGCCTACGTGCAGCTGAATTTTTCCAACGGCGGCCTGCGCGGCAACCTCGGCGTGCGTTACGTGGATTCCAAGACCGAAGGCAGCGGCTTCGTCTACAGCGGCACGCCGACGCTGGACGACTTGGACAGCAAATGGCAGACCCGCACCCGCAAGGAACACTTCCTGCTGCCGTCGTTGAACCTGGCCTACGACACCGACACCGACTGGGTGTTCCGCTTCGCCGCGGGCAAGGTGATCGCGTGGGCGCCGTACAACCAGATGGTCAACAACACTTTCTTGAACGACACCACGCTCACCGGCAGCGGCGGCAATGCGGCGCTGTCGCCGTACGAATCGTGGAACTTCAACCTGTCGGCCGAGTACTACTTCGCGCAACAGGCGGTGGTGGCCTGGTCGCTGTTCTACAAGAAGATCGACAACTACATCGACACTTCGGCCACGATCGAGCGCCAATACAATTCGATCCGCGACACCTCGCCGCAGACCTGGGCGCAGATGCTGGGCAGCAACGGCTGCAGCGCCGACGGCTATTGCGACTACAGCATCCAGCGCCCGCGCAACGCCGGCGACGGCAAGGTCAAGGGCTTCACCCTCGCCTATCAGCAGCCGTTCGGCAGCAGCGGCTTCGGCCTCACCGCCAACTACACCTATGCCAACGGCGAGAACAACACCGGCGACCGCCTGCCCTACCAGTCGCGCAACAGCGTGGCCTTCAGCCCGTACTACGAGAAGGGGCCGTGGAACGCGCGTATCAGCTTGAACTGGCGCGACAGCTATCTGGCCGGCGGCTACGTCGCCGGCGCCGCGCCAGCCAGTGTCGACGACTACACCGACCTGGGCGCGAGCATCGGCTATGCGATCAGCGACCAGTGGTCGCTGCAGGTGGACGCGCAGAACCTGCTGGACGAAGAGTACTTCCAGTACCTGGGCGACAAGGACCACCCGGCCGGACGCTACAAGAACGGCCGCCGCTACATGGCCACGCTGCACTTCAAGTTCTGAGCGCGATCGGGGTCGGCAATCACGCGGTTGTAGGAGCGGCTTCAGCCGCGACCGGGCGTCACCGGGAATGCCCTGGTCGCGGCTGAAGCCGCTCCTACACAGGCGGTGGCGACCGCACGCTATGCCGTCACCCGATACGCCTCATGCCAGCGTCAGCGCAGCGCACGCACCCGCCGCAGCGGCGCCAGCTCAGCCGCGCCGCTGCAACGCTTCCTGCAACACCTTCTGGAACTGCTGCAGTGTGCACAGCTGGGTCTTGGGGTCACTGCAGCCGGGCACATGCAAGGTCTGCAGCAGCGGCGGCTTGCGCAGGCTCAGCGGGGTCAGCGTGCGCAGCTGGTCCAGCGATTGCGCCTGGTAGCGCAGGCGCACGTAGCGCTGGCCGCTGCGCGCGTCGCGCAGTTGCTCGAGCACCAGCGCGCCGCCCGGCGGCGAATCGTCCCGGCCGAAGCCGGGCAGATGGAAGTGCAGGTCGAGCAAGCCGCTGAGCGCGGCGATATGGGTATCGCTGGCGACGAGCACGCTCAGCTTCGGCGCGTCCGCCACGCCCAGCGTGTCCAGCACCCGCCGCGCCAGCGGCGCGCCGGCGCGCGCGGCCATGTACTGCGGCCGCGCGTAGATCTCGAACAGCAGCGCATGCAGTCGCGACACCACGCCGATGCGTGCGCGGGTGGCGCGGCCCCAGCCCACCTGGTCCAGCGGCAGGCCTTCGGCGTATTGCAGGATGAACACTTCGGCGGTGCCGGAGGTCAGGTCCAGCGGACCGTGCATGGCGATGCCGCGGCCATTGCCGCTGGCGCTCAGCGACGACGGCATCTGCGCGAAATCGCAGTCCTTGGCGCTGCAGCCGAGGATCTGCCGCATCGTGCGCAGTTCCTTCGCGTAGGGCGCGAGCACCGCGCCCGGGCCGCCGGTCTGGCGCTGGATCGACGCCACCGCGGCGTCCGCGCCGAAGTCCACCGCACCGGCCTCGACCGGACGGAACAGCGGATCGTCGCTACCTTGCGGCTGATGCCCGGCCTGCAGCCCGCAGCCCGGGGCCAGCGTCTCGGCCAGGATCTGCGCGCTGACGATGGTGCGCTGGTCGGTGTTGGCGTAGACGCTGACCGCGCCGTCGGCGGGGCAGCCGGCGGCCGGCAGCACGCCGTCGCGGACCAGCCATTGCCGGGTGTAGTCGCCGCTCAGCTGCACGGCCACGCGGCCGTGCGCGGTGAGCAGGCTCGCCGGCGTGTTCCACACCGGCCACGGACGGTCGGCCAATGCCGCCGCCGCGGCCTCGCCGTCCAGCGGCGCACGCACGCCGTGGCGGAACAGCATCACCACCTGCTCGACCTGCAATTGCGGCGCAGACGCTTCGCGTGCAGGCCGCGCCTGCGCGCCGGCGGTCGCCGCCAGCGCTACCAACAGCATCCAACGCATCCGCTTGCTCATCGTCTATCCAGGAAAAAGGAGAAAAAGAAGTCACTCGTTGCACCACACGCATCGCCGGGCATGCCGACTCGATTGCAACGCAAGTCCACGGCGATGGCGAGTCGGTCGCCAAGCCCTTACAGAAAAGGCGGAAACGGCGGCGTCATCGCCGCCGCTCCGCTGCACATCCAACGCCACTACCGGCTACGTGCGCCGGCAGTCATACGCCCGCGCCACGCGTCGGCTAACTGCATGCACGCCGAAACGCGTCGCGGCGACATGCCGCGACGCGCGAGGGAAGCCGGCCTGTGCGAGGCCGCCGGCTCAGAACGTGTACTTCACCGTCAGCAGGCTGGTGCGCCCGGCATCCACGATGTCCGAGATCGCGGTGCTGTTGCGGCCGACGTGCGCCCAGTAGCTCAGGCGATTGGTCAGGTTGGCCACCGACAGGTCGGCGCGCAGGTGCTCGTTCACCGCGTAACCCACGTGCAGGTCGACGCGAGTGATCGGCTTCACCCACAGGTCGTCCCAGCTGGCGCCCTGGTCCAGGTAGTCGTAGGCCGACACGTATTCGCCCGAGTAGTGGTAGCTCAGGTTCACCGACAGCGGCCCCTTCTCGTAGAACAGTTCGGCATTGGCCATCAGGTCCGGTGCGTTCTGGATACGCTCGTCGTGGAAGCCGGTCATGCCCAGGTCGACGCGGGTGGACTGGCGGGTGACGTTGGCGCCGATGCCGAAGCCGTCCAGCGGCGCCGGCATGCCCTGCAGTGTCTGTCGCACCGCTGCTTCCACGCCCAGCACCTTGCCGTCGCCACCGTTCTGCGGACGCACGTAGCGCACGCCGCTGGCGTCGGTGTTGGCGCCGGCATTGGCCGCGTCCGAACCGTTCTCGTAGATGTAGTCGGACAGGCGCTTGTAGTAGCCGGCCAGCATCGCGTGGCCGCCGACGCCGTTGTCCCATTCGCCGGAGACGTCGACGTTGACCGCCTTGATCGGCTTCAGGTCGGGATTGCCTTCGGTGATGGTGGTCTTGCCGTCGCTGGACACGTCGTAGTTGGAGCCGCCGCCGAGCTGCACGAACGCCGGACGCGTGTAACTGGTCCACACCGAGGCGCGGTACACCGCGTTGGCGTTGCCGGGGCGGTAGTTCAGGAACACGCTGGGCAGCGGCACGTCGTAGCTGGTGTGGTTGTTCTGGAAGTAGCCGGCCAGCTCGTTGCCGCCGCTGTCCTTGGGCATCGTCCAGTAGGTGTTGCGGATGCGGGTCTGTTCGAAACGCACGCCGGGGATGATCTCCAAGTCGCCGGTCTTGAACGTGGCCATCGCATACGCCGCGGCCACTGCCTCGGTGCCGCGCATGGTCGCGCAGTTCTGGTTGTTGATCGCCAGGCTGCCGCAGGTATCGAAGCTGCCCGGGGCCAGGTACTTGGCGATCGATGCCTTCAGCGCCGAGTTGCTCAGCTTGACCGTCGGGTAGTCGTACTTGCCCGGATACACAGAGTCGTAGCTGCCGCTGACCAGGCCGGTGTTCTCCAGCAAGGTGCCGTCGGTGAACTTGGCGGTGGTCCAGTCGCGCGAGGTGTATTCGCGCGAGCTGTCCACGTACTTCACGCCGAACTGCAGGCTGCTCAGCGCGCCCTCGTCGAAATCGTAGCGTGCGTCGAACTTGGCGCCGCCCTTCTTCTGCCCGCTGTAGGACTTGGTCAGCTGGCCGTGGCGGCGCGCGTACAGGCTGCCGATGTCGTCGGCCTGGTTCTGCATTGCGGCGGTCAGCTGCGGCACCGGGAATCCTTCGCTGTCGTAGCCGATGAAGCTGTTGGCTCCGTACGGAAACTGGGTGGACGTGTATTGATCCACGCGCGCGGAGACTTCGATGTGGTCCGGGCGATCGTTGTCGCCGTAGCCGTAGAACAGGTTCGGCGACAGCGTCCAGTTGCCGAGCTGCTTGTCGGCGCCGAACTGGAACGTGGCGATGTCGGCCACTTCCGGATTGGTCTCGTACCAGTAGCGCACCGCGACGCGATTGATCTGCGGCTGGTACACGCCGCTGCTGCCGATCTGGGTGTAGCTGACGCTGGCCGGCACGAACTGCGTGTAGCCGGTGTTCTGCTCGGTCTTGGCGTAGGCGTAGGTGGCCCGCGCATACAGCTGCAGGCTCGGATCCACATGCCAGTCGAAGGAGACGTTGCCGCCGTAGCGCTTGGTGTCGCCGCCGGAATAGCCGATGTTGGTGCCGGTGGACTGCAGCGAATCTTCCGCGTCGTAGCCGGACGCCAGTGCGCCCTTGGCGGTGGTGCGGGCGAATTCCCACGAGCCGTCGTTGCGCGCGGCGGAGGCGCTGGCCACTTCGCTGTTCACGTAGTGGCGCTCGTCGTAATAGGCGCTGGCATAGATGCCGAACTGGTGCTCGCTGCCGAACTTGGCATGGAACTCGCCGGCCGCTCCCTTGCCCAGGCCGCTCTCGTCGTAGTCGCGGGCACGGCTTTCCATGCGCCCGCTGGCGGTGATGCTGCCGCCGATCGCGTCGCTGTAGTCGAAGCCGCTGGGAGTGCGGTAGTCGATGGTGCCGCCGATCGCATCGCCGTCCATCGCCGCGGTCGAGGTCTTGTTCAACACGATGGTCTGCAGGCCGGACGGCGGCAGCAGGCTCAGCTGCACGCTGCGGCTGTACGGCATGCCCTGGGCGACGTTGACGCCGTTGATCAGGTTGACGTTGTATTCGGCGTTGAGGCCGCGCACCGAGGCGAACATGCCCTCGCCGCGCGCGGCGCCGTCGACGCCGCCGAAATACGACTGTCCGGTGTTGACCACGTTGACGCCCGGCAGCAGGCCCAGCGCCTCGGCGATGTTGTGCACGGCGGTGTACTTCAGGTCGTCGGCAGAGAGCACGTTGGCGGTGTTGCTGGCCGCCATCTGCATGTCGGCAGCGGTGTAGCGGTTCGCCGCGACGGTCACGGTCGACAGGGTCTGCGCGTTGCCTTTGGCGGCGGCCGGCGCGGTGTCGTCGCCGGCGTTGTTCTGCGCCTGCTGCTGCGCCGGGTCTTCGGCATGGGCGGCGGCGGCGAGGGCCAGGCTCAGGGCCAGGGCGATGGATCCGGCAAGCCGGTGCGGCCTGGCGCGGTGCGATGCGTGGTTCATGGACATTCCATCAGGACGTGGGGTGGTGTCCCGGCACGCGACGACGCCGCGGCCGGAGAAGGCAAAGCACTGCCCGTATCGCCGGCGTCGAGCCGGCAACTGGGCGAACATCTGGGGGAGTTCCGTGTCGGAGCTGAGCCGTGCGAACTGACGGCCCGTTAACAACTGCGGCGCAGTGTGTGCGTCGATGTTTACAGACGCGTGACGGAGTTCATAGGTGAACGGAATGCGATACGTCAGTGATGCATACATGTGCATATTGCAGGAGCGCATGGCTGCGGCGCCTTTGCCGCTGGCATCCGGCGCACCATAACGCCACTGTAGGAACGGCTTCAGCCGCGACGAACGAAGCGGCGGGCCTGACGGCGATGGAGGCTGTCGCGGCTGAAGCCGCTCCTACAATGCACCCGGACAGTCGCGACGCGCTCTACCGGTAGTGCGCGTCGCGACTGAAGTCGCTCCCACAAGGAGGCGCATCGGCTCCGACGGCATCACTCCGATGCGATCTGCGCATGCAGGATGCGGCGGATCTCCAGGATCGCCTGCGGCGTCTCCTGCACGCTGTGCCCGGAGGTGATCACCAGTTCCGATTCGGCGCCATCCAGATGCGCGCTGCGGTACGGCACCACCCCGTCGTTGGCGTCGGCCAGCGGCAGCGCCGGATCGCGCCGGGCGATGATCGAGTTGTAGCGCACGGCGGGCGAAATCGGCAGCTCGGCGGCCGCACGCACGAACGGGTCGGTATCGCGCAGGTTGTCGATGCCGTTGGGCAGGCGCTGCGGCGCGCCGTCCTGGTCGGCCATGTCCTGCATCACTTCGGTGAAACGCTGCAGCAAGGTCACCGGCAGGCGGATCAGCCCGCCGACCAGGCGTCCGATGCGGCCCTCGGCGAACGAGGTGCCGCGGTGCGGCGCGGCGATGAAGATGGCGCGGTCCACCTGCGGCAGCGGCGCGAAGCGCAACAGCGGCTGCAGGCGCTCGCGGATCCGCGCGCCGCGTTCGCCGCTCAGATCGCGGCCGGCGAGCAAGTCGTTCCAGATGCGCTCGCCGGAGTTGCTGACCAGCAGCCGCGCGATCACTCCGCCCATGCTGTGGCCGATCAGCACCATGTGCCGCGAGGCCGGCGCCTGCCCCTGCGGATCGAAATCGTGCAGGGTCTGCCGCAGCAAGGTTTCGATCTGCGCGCGGTTCCAGGCGATCGGCATGTTGGTCGGGTAATAGACCTGCCAGATCTGGTAGTGGCGGCGCAGTTGCTCGTCGCCCATGATCTCGTTGGCGACGTTGACCCAGGCTTCGGGGCTGCTGGCCAGGCCGTGCAGCATCAGCACGATGCGCCGGTTCGGGTCGTAGGGCTGCATCAGGTACAGGTGCGGCTGCTCGATGCCGTGTTCGCGCCCCAGCATCGAGCGTAACGACTGCTTGGCGAACCCCGAACGCGCCAGCCACAGGCCGTAGGCGGCGGTGAAATTGGCCGCCAGCGGCAGCCGCTGGCCGTGCACCACGACCTCGTTGTCGCGATACGGATCGTAGGGCGCGATCACCACGCTGCGCGTGTCCAGCACCTGCGCCAGGCTGTCGCCGTCGAAGCGCAGCAGCACGGTGGTCGGCGCGTACGACAGTTCGCTGTAGCCGGCGGTGTCGGCGACCGCTTGCCCTGGCTTCGCGACAGCCATGATCGCGGTCGGATCGCCGACCTGCGCCGGCGACACTTCCGCTACCAGTTCGGCGCCGAAGCCATCGCGGCGATAGGTGCTGCGCAGGCCGTCGAAACGCAACGAGGCCGCAGGCACCATCGCATTCGGCCGCGCCACTCCGCCCGGCAGGCGGAAACTGTCCAGCTCCGCGCGTACCCGCCAGCCGGCGGCGGCCAGCGTGTCGTCGTCGCGCAATTCGCCGCTGGCGCTGCGCGCGCGCCAACGTTCGAACAGCGCGCCGGCCACGTGCTGCACCGCGTAGTTGTAGTAGTCGCGCACCTGGGTCTGTCGGTCCTCGAAGGCGCGCGCGCTGGCCGGGCGTTCGGTATAGAACAGGTAGGCATAGGCGTAGCGCGCGGTTTCCAGCCACGCCTGCAGGGCCGCATCGTCGAGCGCGACGGTCCCCTTCGGCGTACGCGTCGTCGCCGCACGCAACCACAGCTCCGACAAGGTCGCCAGGCGGCGTTCCTCGTCCAATCCCTGCACCGTGCGCAGTTGCGCGGCGCAGGCGGGGATGTCGGCCTCGCAGGGCTTGCGCTCGATCGCGACCACGCGCAGCGTTTCCTGGCTGGCGTCGCTGAGTTCGCCGGTGCTGAGCACGTCGCCGCGCTTGGTCGCGATGTAGTCGCCGGCCGCGCGCGACTGCACGGTGACCATGGCGCAACCGGACCCGGCGAGCAGGCCCACGGCCAGCAGCCCACGCGCCGCCAGCTGCCACATCGCGTGCGCGGCGCGCATCAGCGCGGCGCTCCGGGCAGTTCTTCGCCGGGGATGCCTTCGCGGATACGCTGCGAAAAATCGGCGCCGGTGCCGGCCTGGCGGGCGCGCTCGCCGATGCGCCCGCGCGCCTGCAGCGTGGCCAGCGCGTAGCCCGGCACGAAGCCGTGCTGCGCGTACACATACGACGGCAGATAGCCGGACAGCAGCAAGCGGTAATCCAGCGGCAGTTGCGGTTCGAACTTGCGCACCAGCTCGAACACGATGGTGGTGCAGTTGCTGGTGGCGGTGTTGTAGAACTTCGGCGTGCGCTGCAGCTGCTGCGCGCGCGCCACGTAGCCCATGAACAGCTGGCGCAGCTGTGCGCGCGGAATGTTCAGCCGGTACAGGTAGACGTCTTCGCCACGCACGTTGCTGCGCACCGCGAGGATGTCGCGCTCGTCGGCGGCGATCATTGCCTGTTCGAAATTGCGGAAGAACCCGGCCAGCGCGGAGAACGATTCGCCGCGTTCCCTGCGGATCTCCAGCGAGAACACCACCCGGCGGCCGTCGTCGAAGCCGAACGAGACCAGGGTGTGGGCGATCGCCGGGCCCATCCAGTAGGACAGCGCCAGGTCCGCCGAGACCAGCCGGTCCAGGTCGTACTGGCGGGTTTCCCAGCGCGGCGTGTAGTCGCTGTCGCTGCGCCAGGCGAAGTTCCGCACGTTGTGCAGGGTGACGAGGTGGTCATCGACCTGCGGCTGCAGCGGCTGCGCCACGTCGTCGGCCCAGTCGCGGTTCTGCTCGGGCAGCAACTGCGACCAGCCGAACACCAGGCCGGCGCAGGCGACGGCGAAGATCCACGGCAGCACGCGGTACTCGCGGGGGTGGCGCAGGCCCCACAGCGCGGCACCGCCCATCGCCAGCCACAGCAGCGCCGAGGCGTAACGCACCAGGGTGCCGGTATGCGGCAGGTAGGCCAGGAACAGACCGCCCCAGACGCTGGCCAGCACGATCGCCAGCGCCACCGCAGCGCGCGCCAGGCGTGCCGGCCAGCGCCGTTGCGGGGCGTTGCGCGCGGCGATCGCGGCGGCAGCGCGTCCCGGCCCTCGCCCGCGACGCAGGCTCATAGCGTCGCCGCCGCCGCGGGCGTGGCCAGCGCATGGCACAGCAGCCGGCAACCGCGCAGCGCCAGGGCCTTGCGTTCGGCTTCGTCGCTGCCACGCTGGCAGGCGCCGAGCATGTCCAGCAACAGGTTGAGGTCGTCGCCGTCCAGGCCCGCGCGGCACAGGCCGGCATCGGTGGCGCGCTGCAGGAACGGCAGCAGGATCGCCATCAGCCGCGCATGCGCCACTTCGATCTGCGGATGGTCGCGCGGCATCGAGCGCCAATAGTCGGCCAGCGGCGCGGACATCGCGATGTGCTCGGCGACATCGCGCAGCAGCAGGAACAGGCCGTCGGGGCGCTCGCCGATATCGCGCGCGCAGCCTTCCAGCCCGTCCAGGGCGCGCTGCAGAAGCGCGATCATCAGGTCCGCACGGTCGGCGAAATTGCGGTACAGCGTGGCCCGGCCCAAGCCGGAGCGCTCGACCACCAACTCCAGCGGCGCCAGCACGCCGTGCTCGCAGAACACTTCGTCGGCCGCGTCGAGCAGCAGGCGGCGGCGTTGGGCGGCATCGGGTCGCATCTCCATGCCGCGGATTATCGGACAATTTTGTCCGCTTGCAAGCGCTGTGTTGGCCGGACCGTGTCCGGCGCCCCCGGCAACGCTGCGGCGAGCGCCGTTGCGGGGGTCTACCCGGCGACCGTCAGCCGGTGTTCTGAACGCCCTGCGAGACGCCGTTGACGCAGGCCACCAATGCCCGCAGCAGGTCCTCGTCCTCGCCGTCGGTGGCCCGCCAGCGCTGCAGCAGGTCCACCTGCAACACGCTGATCGGATCGATGTAGGGATTGCGCAGGCGGATCGACAACGCCAGCCGCGGGTCGTGCTGCAGCAGCGACGCCTGCCCGGTCAGCGTCTTCACCCAGCCCTTGGTCAGCGCGAGTTCGTCGCGGATGCGCGGGAAGAAGCGCTCGTGCAGCGGCCCGGCCAGGCGCGAGAACATCTCGGCGATGTTGAGGTCGCCCTTGGACAGCACCATGGCGATGTCGTCGAGGAAGGTGCGGAAGAACGGCCAGTCGGCGGCCATCTCGCGCAGCGTGTCTTCGTGGCCGGCCTCCACCGCCGCGCGCAGGCCGCTGCCGACGCCGTACCAGCCCGGGATCACCGCACGCGCCTGGCTCCACGCGAACACCCAGGGGATCGCGCGCAGGTTGTCCAGCGCCGCGTCCTGGCCCAGCCGCCGCGACGGCCGCGAGCCCAGGGTCATCCGCTCGATCACGTCGATCGGCGTGGCCAGGCGGAAATAGCGCATGAACTCGGCATCGCCGACGAAGCTGCGGTAGGCGCGGGTGCTGTGCTCGGCGACGATGTCCATCACCGGCCGCCATGCCTCTTCGCGCGCGTCCGCCGCGCGCGGACGCATGCTCGACAGCAGCACCGCGCCGGTCATCTGCTCCAGCGAACGCAGCGCCAGCGCGCGGATGCCGTACTTGCGGTGGATCACCTCGCCCTGCTCGGTCACCCGCAGGCGGCCATCGACGCTGCCGCGCGGCGCCGCTTCCAGCGCGCGCGTGGTCTTGCCGCCGCCGCGCACGATGGAACCGCCGCGGCCATGGAAGAAGGTCAGGCGGATGCCGAGGTCGGCGGCCGCATCCAGCAGTTCCACCTGCGCGCGTTGCAGGCCCCAGCGCGAAGCGGCGATGCCGCCGTCCTTGCCGCTGTCCGAATAGCCGAGCATCACCATCTGCACGTCGTTGCGCGCAGCCAGGTGGCGGCGGTAAACCGGGTCGGCGAGCAGGTCGCGCAGCGTGTCGGTGCCGCCGCGCAGGTCGTCCACGGTCTCGAACAGCGGCACGATGTCCAGCGGCACCGCGCCTTGCGCATCGACCAGGCCGCCGCGCCGCGCCAGGGCGAGCACGGTCAGCACGTCGGCGCGGTTGTGCGCCATGCTGATGATGTAGCTGCCCAGCGCATCGGCGCCGTGGCGCGCGCGCGCATCGGCGAGCGCGGCGAACACCGCGTCCAGGCGCGCGTTGCCGGCATCCTCGGGCGCTGCCGGCAGGGTCTGCTCGCCGCCGGCATAGGCGCCGAGCACGCTGGCACGGTCCTGCGCCGAACGCGCATCCCAATCGTCCTCGCCCAGCGCCGCGGCAACCGCGCGCGCGTGCACGCTGGACTCCTGGCGCACGTCCAGCCGCGCCAGGTGGAAGCCGAAGCTGCGCACGCGCCACAGCAGCCGGCGCACCGCGAACCAGCCGGCGTGCAGGCCCTTGTTGGCCTGCAGGCTGTCGAGGATCAACTGCAGGTCCTGCTCCAGCTCGGCCGGTGCGGCATAGGCGCCCGGCGCGTCGTCCAGGGTCGCCTGCAGGCGCGCGCGCATCAGGTCGTTGAGCAGCCGGTACGGCATGTCGGCATGGCGCGGCCGCGAGTGCGCCGCGGCCTCCGGCAGCAGTTGCCGGTAGCGTTCCAGCTGCGCCAACAGCGCATCGCTGACCGCCACCAGCGTGGTCGATTGGCTGAGCAGGCTGGCCAGCTGCCACAGTTCCTTCAGGTAACGGTCCAGCACCGCGCGGCGTTGCGCGTCGAGCGTGGCGGTGATGGTGCCGGCATCCACGTTCGGATTGCCATCCATGTCGCCGCCGACCCACGTGCCGAAACGCAGCAGCCGCGGCAGCGGCACCGGCTCGCCGTAGGTTTCTTCGATCGCGTGCTCCAGGGTCTCGTACATCACCGGGATCACCCGGTACAGCACCTGGGTCAGGTAAAAGCCGACGTGCTCGCGCTCGTCTTCCACCGTCGGCCGCACCGGCGAGGAATCGGCGGTCTGCCACGAGGCGGTCAGCGCCATGCGGAAACGCGCCGCATCGGTGGCGCGCTCGCCGGGGGTGCGCATGCCGTCGAGGTTGTCGACCAGGCTGGCGACCATCAGCTGTTCTTTCTCCAGCAGCGCGCGGCGCACCGCTTCGGTCGGGTGCGCGGTGAACACCGGCTCCACGTCGATGCGCGGCAGCCATTGGCCCAGTTCCTGCGCGCTCACCCCCTGCGCCTTGAGCCGGCGCAGCGCATCGTGCAGGCCGTCCGGCTGCGGCGTATCGGCGCTGTTGCGCTGGTAGTCGCGGCGGCGGCGGATGCGGTGCACGCGCTCGGCGATATTGACCACCTGGAAGTAGGTACTGAAGGCACGCACCAGCGCCTCGGCATCGCGCGGCGTGCGGCCGTACAGCTGCTCGCTCAGCGACGACGGCGGTGCATCGCTCTCGCGGCGCGCGATCGCGGTGGTGCGGACGGTTTCGATCTCGTCGAGGAACTCCGCAGACACCTGCTCGGCGAGCAGGTCGCCGACCAGCGCCCCCAGTCGGCGCACGTCGTCGCGCAAGGGGATATCGGGCGTGGCAAACACGATGCTGCTGCGGTACTCGTTCATCGGAAACGCATGGCTCGGCTGTGGGGGCGCCGCAAGACTAACCCAAAAGTATTAGTCCCTCGCCCGGCGTGGTAACGGTTTCAAAACGAACCATCGCCCCGCCGTGCAAGGCAATCAGGACGTGTGGGAGCGACTTCAGCCGCGACGACGCCAAGCCGGAAGCCTCGCGACTGAAGTCGCCCTGCAGATGCCAGGCATCCTAGGCCACGCAGGCCGCTGGGCTGCCCGGCCGAAGGGCGAGACCGCGGTGCGGGCCGTTGCCGGATGACCGGCGTGCGCCGCGCCCCAGGCCGCAGCGCCCCCATTCAAGCACCTCACGTCGCAGCCGCTATAATTGGTTATCCCTCCGCCGAGGGGCGCTGCGACCGTGTCGATGCGGGGCTCCCCGCCTCCAGACCCGGCCAGGCTCGGCGGCAGGCTTGAGCGACAACGGCGCCCGGACCTTCGCGAGTTTTCTCGCCATTGACCGGAGCATGACCGATGAACGCTGTACGCAAGAGCTTTTCCACCGAGGGCGACTACAAGGTCGCCGACATCTCCCTGGCCGATTGGGGCCGCAAGGAGCTGGACATCGCCGAGCACGAGATGCCGGGCCTGATGTCGATCCGCCGCCAGTACGCCACCGCCAAGCCGCTGGCCGGCGTGCGCGTGACCGGCTCGCTGCACATGACCATCCAGACCGCGGTGCTGATCGAGACGCTGAAGGACATCGGCGCCGACGTGCGCTGGGCCTCGTGCAACATCTTCTCGACCCAGGACCACGCCGCTGCGGCGATCGCCGTCACCGGCACCCCCGTGTTCGCCTGGAAGGGCGAGAGCCTGGAGGAATACTGGGACTGCACCCTCGACGCGCTGACCTTCACCCTGGCCGACGGCACCCAGACCGGCCCGGAGCTGGTGGTGGACGACGGCGGCGACGTCACCCTGCTGATCCACAAGGGCTACGAGCTGGAGAACGGCTCCAAGTGGGTGGACGAACCCGCCTCATCGCACGAAGAGCAGGTGATCAAGGACCTGCTCAAGCGCGTGGCGGTCGAGCGCCCCGGCTACTGGACCCGCGTGGTCAAGGACTGGAAGGGCGTGTCCGAAGAGACCACCACCGGCGTGCACCGCCTGTACCAGCTGGCCGAGGCCGGCACCCTGCTGGTGCCGTCGATCAACGTGAACGACTCGGTGACCAAGAGCAAGTTCGACAACCTGTACGGCTGCCGCGAGTCGCTGGCCGACGGCCTCAAGCGCGCGATGGACGTGATGCTGGCCGGCAAGGTCGCCGTGGTCTGCGGCTACGGCGACGTCGGCAAGGGCTCGGCGCATAGCCTGCGCGCCTACGGCGCCCGCGTCATCGTCACCGAGATCGACCCGATCTGCGCGCTGCAGGCGGCGATGGAAGGCTTCGAGGTCAACACCGTCGAAGACAGCCTGGGCCAGGCCGACATCTACGTCACCACCACCGGCAACAAGGACATCATCCGCATCGAGCACCTGACGCAGATGAAGGACCAGGCCATCGTCTGCAACATCGGCCACTTCGACAACGAGATCCAGGTCGAGGCGCTGTACAAGTACCCCGGCGTGCAGAAGATCAACATCAAGCCGCAGGTGGACAAGTTCGTGTTCCCGAACGGCAACGCGATCTTCCTGCTGGCCGAAGGCCGCCTGGTCAACCTGGGCTGCGCCACCGGCCACCCCAGCTTCGTGATGTCCAACAGCTTCGCCAACCAGACCCTGGCGCAGATCGACCTGTGGCAGAACAAGGACAGCTACGAGAAGCAGGTCTACCGCCTGCCGAAGAAGCTGGACGAGGAAGTGGCGCGCCTGCACCTGGAAAAGATCGGCGTGAAGCTGACCACGCTCAGCGACGACCAGGCCGCCTACCTCGGCGTCTCGGTCGACGGTCCGTACAAGCCGGAGCATTACCGGTACTGAGTGGTCGGCGGGTTTGTCCGCCGGACGCGAAGAGCTAATAAGTAGAACGGGCGCCGAAAGGCGCCCGTTTTTTGTTGGTAACCAGGGCGACCTAGAGACATCCGACCATGACGCAGACGACGAGCTCCACCGACCAGTGGTCGCTTGTGCTTCATGGAGGCGAGCGATAGCATCGCCCCGCATACATCCATGGATAGGACCGTCATGATCAGACGCGGAAGCGATGCAGACAGAGCGTCGCGATGGCCTGAAGGTCTACTCAGTCCTTCACCCATGCGCATCCCCAACAGCAATCGACGACCAGCGCTCATGACGTGGTCATTGCCATGCCTCGTCATGCTTCTGCTTTCGCTAGGCTGCGCCAGGAACCTGCAGCACAAACAACTGACGGATATTCCATTGGCCGAGAAACCCGCCATTCCGTCGACCGAGTCCGCATGCAAGGCATGCCGGGCAATTCTGGTCGGAGCAGGGCTTGCCCGGTAGTCCGAAATCCTGCGCGGTGAAGACGACCGATGCATTCAAGATATGCACCGACAGCCTGCACTGCCAGGGAAGCTGTCTGGTCGCGAAAGACCTGCCGTTGGGTGCCAAAGCGATCGGCAGTTGCTCGGAATGGGTAGCAAACTTCAGCTGCTACAAATACATCGAAGATGGACGGGTGCGCATGCTCTGCGCGGATTGAGCAGGCAGCGTAGCCCCCCTGCTCTGCGGTCAAAACCGCCCATGCAAGCCAGGCGCCCTCAACCCGGTACGGGTCCGATGAGTGACATCCCATGAAACGCATCGCAGCCTCGGCATTAACCGCAGTCACGGCGCTCTTGCTGATTGCGATCGCCGCATTCAGCTGCTACGACATGGTGGCGTTCCAGCCGCGCCGAGTGGAGATCCAGGCGCTCCTCAAGCGCGCTCCAGCGCAGGATCGTGATCCGCCGGTACTGATTCGCCGCTACATCCTTGCGTCGTACCAAGCCGACTATCCGCCTACCGCGGCCGTCGCCCGCATGCTGCTGGCGCGCCTGGATGTACCGCGCGATGGAGGCATGCTTGCCTGGCATGCGCGCATGGTGCTCTGGGATCGACTGGTCTGGCTGCACCTGTCGCAGGACGAGATCGTGGCGCTGTACACCACTTTGTCCTACAACGGCTCGGGCCTTGGCCTCAGCCAGCTGTCGCAGCGGCTGTACGCGAAACCGTTGAGTGCGCTGTCCGAGCCCGAAGCGGCCACGGTCGTTGCGATTCTCTGGTCGCCTGGCATGTACCTGAGCGACAGGTCGCGCCTGGATCGGCGACGGGACCTCTTGATGGCAAGAGTACGGGCTGCACGTTGACGATACGCTCGTCACACGGCATGGCCGGCTCCGCTCAGGCGCCCGCTTTATTTCGGAAAGAGATTTCTGGAATCGATGGATGCACCCGTTGAATTGACACCACCATATTGAGTTGGCAACTCTGACTACCTGACACCAAGCGGAAAGGGCTCATGTTGAAACCTCGCCGGCTGCTCGGCCTTGATCGTTGCGAGTGCCAGCTAAAGAGGGAACGCTTGAGCGTGTCCAGCAATGCGCTTGCTGCCGGACCCTCACCCCAACCCCTCTCCCGGTGGGAGAGGGGCTAAGGCGTGGTCCTCTGTGGGGATGCTCAGAGCCGCAGGCGGATGCTCAGAACCGCAGGCTCAGGCCCAGGGTGAACGCGCGGCCGTAGCGGGAGTAGCCCTGCGACAGCAGCGGGTTGCCGTTGATGCTGTAGGTCTGCTCGTCGTCCAGCAGGTTCTGGCCTTCCAGGCTGAGGCTCAGCATGTCGTTGACTTCGTAGGACACGTGCGCGGTCAGCCAGGTGATCTTGTCGGCCTGTTCGTTGTAGCCGGCGCCCAGCACGTTGACCGCGGTGACGAAGCCGTCGGTGTGGTCGGCGGTGGCGCCGATCGACCACGGCCCCTTCTCGTACATCACCCCGAGCGAATACACCGCCGGCGCGATGCCTTCCAGCGGGCGCTCCTCGCCGTTGACCCAGCTGCGCGACCAGTTGCGGGTGTACTGCGCGCGGAAGCCCAGGCCGTTGTCCCAGAAATGCTGCAGGCCGGCCTCGATGCCGCGGACCTTGGCGTAGTCGCCGTTGATCGGCCGCATCACGTTGAACAGGTGGCCCGGCACGCCGATGTCCTGGTTCGGCTCCCAGCTGGTGGTGATCTGGTTTTCGATGCGCTTGTAGAACACCGCCACGTTGGCGATGGACTGTTCGGCGAAATACCACTCCAACGACAGGTCGCCCTGCTTGGCGCTGTAGGGCTTGAGGTTGACGTTGCCGCCGTAGATCTGGGTGAACTCGCCCCAGGACACGCTGGCGGTGGTGTTGGTCGGCGCCAGCTTGTCCACCGAGGGGCGCGCCATGGTCTTGGCCGCGCCCGCGCGCAGCAGCAGGTCGTCGCTGAAGCGCCAGGTGAAGTTGCCCGACGGCAGCACGAAGGTGTAGTCGCCGTCCTGCACGATCGCGGTCGGCTCGGCGTATTCGGCGGTGTAGTTGAACGCGCCGTTCTCGGTGATGCTGAGGATCTTCGCGTCCCAGGCCTGTGCGCGGGTGCGGGTCTTGACCAGGCGCACGCCGACGTCGGCGTTCCAGCGCTCGCCGGACAGGTCGGCCTGCACGTAGAAGGCGTTGGTCTTCTCCTCGACCCGGTAACTTTCCAGCGGATTCCACTGCGGCGCGGCCAGCGCGTAGTCGTAGCTGCTGCCGTCCTGGCGCGGGTTGCCGTCGTAGGCCCGCAACTGCGCCAGGTAATTGGGCACGTCGAAAGCCAGGAACGTGCGCGGGAACGTGGAGCCCACCTTGTCCATGAAATGCGGCAGGGCGAAGGTGTGATCGAGCACATTGCCGCCCAGCGCGCCGACGTTGATCGCGTTGTCGCCGGAATAGTAGTCGGCGCCGCCGTTGAGGGTGTTGTTGATCAGGTCGCGGCGCTTGCTGCGCTCGGTGCGGGTCACCCCGAAATGCAGGTTGTCCACGCCCCACTGACCGACGTACAACTTGCCGCCGATAGTGCCGCCGGTGATCTCGTCGGCGATGTTGTCGCCGCGCAGTTCCATGTAGTGCGTGTTGAAGTCGGTGTCGGTGAACTGGCCGTTGGCCAGGCCGGTGGCGAGGTCGCGACCGTCGTCGAAGCTGGCGGTGACGTTGGGCACGGCGTTGCGGCCGAGGGTGATGCGGGTGGTGTTGGGCTGGTTCATGCGCAGCACCACGTAGGTGTCCTGGCCGCCGGAATAGCGCTTGGAGGTGGAGCGGTACAGGTCGCCGGTCAGGGTCAGGCTGTCGCTGGCCTTCCATTGCCCGTTGATGCCGTACAGGTCGGTGTCGACCACCCGGTGTTCGGTCTGGTTGAGGATCTCCGGATTCATGCGCAACTCCGGATCCGGGTTGTCCAGGGTGAGGCCGGTGACGATGCCGTTCTGCACGGTGATGTCGGACCAGCGCCCCGGCGCGAACAACGGGTAGTACGACTGCTGGTAGGACACCTGCGGCGAATCGAGGCGGGTCTTGAGCCCGTCGACGACGATGCGCACGTCGTCGTTCGGCCGCCACTCGAACTTGCCGGAGAAGGCGCGGCGCTTCTTGTCCTCCAGGATCGAGCCGACGCGGAACTGGCCCGGCGCGATCAGCCCATATTCGTCCGGATCCAACTGGCCGTTGCCGTTGGGATCGATATTGCCGCCCCACGCGTTGCCACCCCAGGTCGGGTCGCTCGGGTCGGGATTGCGGGTCCAGCCGCCGTCGTTGCCGGCGATGTCGGTGCGGTCCTTGCGCTCGGCGTAGACCACGCCCAGCAGCACGCCGAACGTGTCGTCGAGGAAAGTGTTGCTGTAGGCCGCCGACAGCTTGCGGCCGTTGAGTTCGGACATCTGGTTGCGGTCGCCTTCGGCGCGGACGATCGCGTGCTGGCCCTTCTGGTCGAACGGGCTGGCCGAGCGCAGGTTGATCAGGCCGCCGATGGCGCCTTCGGTCAGCACCGATTGCGCGCCCTTGACCACGTCGGCGCCGCTGATCACGTCGGCCGGCAGCACGTCGTAGGCGAAATCGCGCCCGGCGCCGTCGGTGGCCAGGATGCGGCCGTTGAAGGTGGTGAGCGTGTATTCCGGCCCCAGCCCGCGCACGCTGACCTTCTGCCCTTCGCCGCCAGCGGTGCGGGTGATGGACACGCCGGTGATGTGGCTGAGCGAATCGGCCACGTTGTCGTCGGGGAAACGGCCCAGTTCCAGCGCGCTGATCGAATCCTGCACCGTCGCCGCGTCGCGCTTGAGTTCGGTGGAACGCGCCAGGGCGGCGCGCACGCCGGTGACCTGGATCGTCTC
Source organism: Xanthomonas sp. SI (assembly GCF_014236855.1). Classification (NCBI taxonomy): domain Bacteria; kingdom Pseudomonadati; phylum Pseudomonadota; class Gammaproteobacteria; order Lysobacterales; family Lysobacteraceae; genus Xanthomonas; species Xanthomonas sp. SI. The sequence continues at coordinate 866,318 of NZ_CP051261.1, read as the reverse complement.
CAGGTCGACCGGATTCTGGCTTGCCTCGGCATTGCTGGTGGTGGCGCTGCCCGGCGCCGGCTGCGCCTGCGGCGAGACCGGTACGGCGTCCTGGGACCAGGCCGTGGCCGGCATCAGCAGGGCAAGGGCGATGGCATGGAACAGGCTGTGGCGATGCGGACGAACGGCGTTCACGGGCGGTCTCCTGGGCTGGCGGGCGTAGGACGGCGGTGCGGGGGCCAGATGAAAAGCAACGAAACCGAGCCTATATCAGGTTTCGTTTTGTATCAATAGCGAAATGTAACGAACTGTCGCATACTCTGGACCGTTTGCAAGGAGCCCCCATGTCCGTCACCCGCGACACCAGCCAACGCCGTCTCCAGATCAGCGAATTGGTCCGCCAGCACGGCAGCGTGCAGGTGTCCGCCCTGGCGCAGCAGTTCGGGGTGAGCCTGCAGACGGTGCGCAAGGATCTGCGCTACCTGGCCGAACGCGGGGTCATGGCGCGCGCCTACGGCGGCGGCATCGACAGCAGCGCGGTCAATGCCGTGCCGGCCGAACCGCATTACGACGCCAAGCGCACCGTGCACCTGGAAGAAAAGCGCCGCATCGGCCGGCGCGCGGCGGCGATGGTGCAGCCGGGCAACACCATCGCCATCGATTCGGGCACCACCGCGATCCAGCTGGCCGAAGCGTTGCCGGACATCGACGTGACCGTGGTCACCAACGACTTCGGCGTGCTGACCGCGCTCAGCCCCAAGACCCACATCAACCTGGTGATGCTGGGCGGCGAACTGCGGCGCAAGAACATGGCCTTCTATGGCGGGCTGACGGTCGAAGCGCTGGACGCGCTGCACGTAGACCTGCTGTTCCTGGGCGTGGACGGCTTCGATCTGGAGCGCGGTATCACCACCCACTACGAGCCCGAGGCGATGCTCAACCGCAAGATGGTGGAGGCCGCGCGCGCGGTCATCGCCATCACCGACAGTTCCAAGTTCGGCAAGATCTGCCTGCACCGGATCATCCCGGTGTCGGAGCTGGACGCGCTGATCACCGACACCGGCGCCCCGGAAGACGTCGCCCAGGCCTGCCAGGCGCTGGGCGTGGACCTGCTGCGCGCCTGATCGCGGCCTATTGCGCAGCGGCCTTGGCCGCGGCGAATTCGCGCAGCGCATTGCGGTAGTAGATCTTGTCGATCACCGCGCGCGGCAGCGCCAGGCCGCGCACGTCGGCCTCCAGCACGGCGACGCGCTGGGTTTCGTCGGTGGCCAGATAGCGCCAGTCCGATTGCCACACGCCATGCGCTTCGGCGCGGAACTGCGCCGGATCGGCGCCCGGCGCATAGGTCAGGTCGGTGCCGTACAGCAAGCGGTCCTGGTAGCGGACGAAGAAGTCGCGCACCTTGGCCCGGTCGCGGTTGGACTGGTACTGCACCTGGCTCATGCGCGCGGCCAGGTCGACCGTGGCGTTGGGGAAGCGGTCAAGGAAGTCCGCCAGCCGATCGACATCGTATTCGAGGCTGGCCATGTGCGCGCCGACCACCCGCAACTGCGGATGCGCGCCGACGAAGCGGTCGCGCGCGGCCATCAGCGCGGCATGCGAGGGCATCTCCGGGTGCAGGTACATGTGGTATTGCGGATGCTTGGCGAAATACTCGCGGTCGTTGTTGGTGGTCATCTGCTGCAGCGGCAGCCAGCAGTTGTAGGGCTCGCCCTGGTGCGCGATCAGCGGCACGCCCAGTGCGCGGATGTGCTCGGCGACCGGCGCCAGGCCGGGATCGTCGAGCATGATCAGCTTGCCCTGCGCGTCCTTCTCCACCATGCCGATGTTCTTCCACACCTTCACCGCGCGCGCGCCTTCGCGCACCGCCTGGTCGAGGCCGGCCTCGACGCGCTCGTGCCAGCCGGGCGTGGCATAGCCGCGCATCGAAAACGTCGCCGCCCAATGGAAGCGCGCCGGATCGGCCTTGGCCAGGATCAGCGCAGCGCGGTGCTGCCGCTCGATGCTGGGGAAATCCGGATAGTCGACGTTGATCGAGAGCAGTTCGAAGTTGTCGGCGCGCGCCTGTTCGAGGAAGGCGCGGTCGGCGCGGTTGGCGTGGACATGCGCGTCGTACTTGCGGACCTTGGCGAAATCGGCCATCGCATACGGCACGTCGGCTGCGCTGGCGCCTTTCGCGTCGGGTTGCGCATGCGCTGCCGGCACGCCGCCCAACAGCGCGATGGCCAGCGGGACGCCGAACAGGATCAGGACGGTCTTCATCACTCCACCTCGCGTCATCGAAACAAGTAGCAACATAACGAAACAAAACGCTTGCATCAATCGTCGGGGCGCGCGCAGAATGCGGGCAACGCCACCGGACCCGTTGCCCATGTCCCCGATTGGACGCCGCAGTGTCTTGAAGTACGTCGTCGGCAGCGTGGCCGGCGCTGCCGCATGGAGCGTGGCGCCCTGGGCGCGCTCGGCCGAAGCCGTCGATGCGACCGCCGCCGACGGCAAACCGGTAATCGCCGATGCAGTGCTGTCCCTCGCCTTCGATCGGCGCATGCACACGCGGCTGTCCTCGCGCGGCAAGGCGCTGACTGCCTACCAGCCCAGCGAAGCGCTGCTGCTGGCCGACGGCAGCGAACTCACCGATTTCGCGCTGACCGGCCAGCAAACGCATGCGCTGGACGATCCGCGCCATGGCCGCGGCCGGCAGACCGTGTTCACCGGGCGCGCGGCCAAGGCCAGCGTGGAGAAGCAGGTAGCGGTGAGCCTGTTCGACGCGCTGCCCGGCCTGGCGCTGCTGCAGGTGCGCTATCGCAACCTGGGCACCACCGCGTTGCAAGTGGCCGGCTGGCGCAACGGCGCGCACGAACTGCCGGCCGTGGCCGGCGGCTTCTGGAGTTTCTCCGGCGCCACCCACACCGACCGCCGCGATTGGGTGCAACCGCTCGGCGACGGCTTCGCGCAGCGCAACACGCTGGCGATGGATTCCTCCGACTACGGCGGCGGCACGCCTGTGGCCAATCTCTGGCGCCGCGACGTCGGCATCGCCGTGGGCCACGTCGAACTGGTGCCGCGGCCGCTGGACATGCCGGTGCGCCGCACCGCCGCGGGCGCCGCGATCGCGATCGAATCGGCGCAGGCGACGACGCTGGCGCCCGGCCAGGAACTGGTCACCGAGCGCACCCTGCTGGCGGTGCACAGCGGCGATTTCTTCGCCCCGCTGCAGCAATACCAGGCGTTCATGCGCGCCGAGGGCATCGAGGGCCCGCGCCCGCCGGATTCGGCGTTCGCGCCGATCTGGTGCGCCTGGGGCTACGAGCGCGATTTCAACGTGCAGCAGATCTTCGCCACGCTGCCCAAGGCACGCGAGCTCGGCTTCGAATGGGCGGTGCTGGACGACGGCTGGCAGACCAACGAAGGCGACTGGAAGATCGACCGGCGCAAGTTCCCGCGCGGCGATGCCGACATGCGCGCGTTCACCGCCGAAGTGCGCAAGCACGGCATGCGCCCGCGCCTGTGGCTGGCGCCGCTGGCCGCCGATCCCGGCAGCGACGTGCTGCACGAGCACGTGGACATGCTGCTGCTGGACAAGGAAGGCGCCTTCCAGACCGTGACCTGGTGGAACGCGCTGACCCAGTGCCCGGCTTACCAGCCGACCATCGACTTCTACGTGGCGCTGGTGAAGAAGGCCATCGGCGACTGGGGCTTCGAAGGCATCAAGCTCGACGGCCAGCATCTCAACGCCGTCGCGCCCTGCTACAACCCCGCGCACCACCACGCCAGCCCGAACGATTCGGTCGAAGGCCTGGCCAAGTTCTGGGAGGCGATCTATCGCGCCGCGCACCAGGCCAATCCGCAGGCGGTGGTGGAACTGTGCCCGTGCGGCACCGCGTTCGCGTTCCACAACCTGCCGGCCACCGACCAGTACCCGTCCTCGGACCCGCTGTCGTCGTGGCAGGTGCGCAGCAAGGGCAAGTCGATCAAGGCGCTGATCGGCGCGCGCAGCAGCTACGCCGGCGATCATGTGGAACTGTCGGACAACCGCGACGATTTCGCCTCCAGCGTCGGCATCGGCGCGGTGATCTCCAGCAAGTTCACCTGGCCCAAGGACACCGACCATCCGTCGGTGCCGCTGCCGCCGGGCGGTTTCGTGCTGACGCCCGAGCGCGAAGCGCTGTGGCGCAAGTGGGTGGAGCTGTACAAGACCCACATGCTGCCCAAGGGCGAGTATCTGGGCACGCTGTACGACATCGGCTTCGACAAGCCCGAAGCGCATGCGATCCGCAAGGACGGCGCGCAGTACTACACGTTCTATGCGCCGCAGTGGGACGGCAAGGTCGAGTTGCGCGGCCTGGCGCCCGGCCGCTGGCAGGTGCGCGACCTGTTCAACGAACGCGAGCTCGGCGTGGTCGATGCCGCGCATGCGTTCCTGCCCGCGCGCTTCCAGCGCTTCCTGTTCCTGCAGGCCACGCCGGCCAGGGACCCGGCATGAGCGCGGCACCGACGCACGCCGCGCGGCGCCGGCCCTGGCTGGTCTTCGCCCTGACCACGGTGGTGCTGTGGGGATTGTGGGGTGCGCTGTCGCCGCTGTCGGCGGCGCACGGCTTCCCCGACACGCTGGTGTACTGCGTGTGGGCGCTGACCATGCTGCCGCCGGCGCTGTACCTGCTGTGGCGCAACGGCTGGCAGTTGGAGCGCTCGCCCAGGGCGATCGGCTACGGCCTGACCATCGGCCTGCTCGGCGCCGGCGGGCAGATGCTGCTGTTCCACACGCTGACCATCGGCCCGGCGTACTTCGTGTTCCCGATCATCTCGCTGTCGCCGGTGGCGACCATCGCGCTGTCGTTCCTGCTGCTGCGCGAGCGCACCGGCTGGCAGGGCACGCTGGGCATCGTGCTGGCGCTGCTCGCCCTGCCCCTGCTGGACCTGTCGTTCGGCCGCGGCAGCGGCGGCGGGCTGGGCTGGTTCCTGCAGTCGCTGCTGATCATGCTGGCGTGGGGCGTGCAGGCGTTCTTCATGAAGCTGGCCAACGACAGCGTGCGCGCGGAAAGCATCTTCGCCTACATGACGCTCGGCGCCTTGCTGCTGGCGCCGGTGGCGCTGGCGATGACCGACTGGCGGCAGCCGATCAACACCGGACTGGACGGGCCGTGGATGACCGCGGCCATCCAACTGCTCAACGCCGTGGGCGCGGTAACCCTGGTCTACGCCTTCCGCTACGGCAAGGCCATGGTCGTGGCGCCGCTGAGCAATGCCGGCGCGCCGCTGGTCACCGCAGTGCTGGCGCTGCTGTTCGCCGGCATCGTGCCTGGGCCGCTGAAGGCGATCGGCCTGGTGCTGGCGCTGCTCGCCTCGCTGCTGCTGGTGCTCGAACCCGAGCGCGCGCCGCCACCGCCCTCTTCCCCCTGACTGGATTTTCCATGCACGCTCTGCTCGATCTGATCGCGCGGCATCGGCAAGGCCACGCCATCGGCGTGACCTCGATCTGCTCGGCCCATCCCCTCGTCGTCGAAGCCGGACTGCGCCATGCGCAGCGCAGCGGCCAGGCGCTGGTGCTGTTCGAGGCGACCTGCAACCAGGTCAACCAGGACGGCGGCTACACCGGCATGCGCCCGGCCGACTTCGTCGCGTTCGTGCACGCCATCGCCGACCGGGTCGGCTTCGAGCGCGGGCGCATCGCGCTGGGCGGCGACCATCTCGGTCCCAACCCGTGGACGGCGCTGGACGCCGCCGCGGCGATGGACAAGGCCGAGGTCATGGTGTCCGCATACGTCGCCGCCGGCTTCCGCAAGATCCACCTGGATTGCTCGATGGCCTGCAGCGGCGATCCCGAGCCGCTGCCCGAAGCGGAGATCGTGCGCCGCGCGGTGCGCCTGTGCCGCGCCGCCGAGGACGCGTGGGCGCTGGCGGGCGGCGAAGCGCCGGTGTACGTGATCGGCACCGAAGTACCGGTGCCCGGCGGCGCCACCGAAGCGATCGACGGCCTGGCGCTGACCACGCCGGACGCGGCGCTGGCCACTATCGAAGCGCACCGCAGCGCGTTCGCACAGGCCGGGCTGGGGGATGCCTGGACCCGGGTCATCGCCTCGGTGGTGCAACCGGGCGTGGAATTCGACCATCACGTCGTCATCGACTACGACAGCGGCAAGGCGCGCGACCTGAGCCAGGCGGTGACCGCCGTGCCGGACATGGTGTTCGAAGCGCATTCCACCGACTACCAGACGCGCGCGGCGCTGGACGCGCTGGTGCGCGACCACTTCGCGATCCTCAAGGTCGGCCCCGGGCTGACCTTTGCCCTGCGCGAAGCGCTGTGGGCGCTGGACGCGATCGAACGCGAATGGATCGACGCCACGCAGCGCGCCAACCTGCGCGAGGTGACCGTGCGCCGCATGCAGGCCGCACCCGGCCACTGGCAGCGCTATTACCACGGGCAGGGCCGCGGCCTGGCCATCGACCTGCAGTACAGCCTCAGCGACCGCATCCGCTACTACTGGCCGGATGCGCAGATCGAGCAGGCGCGCGTGCGCCTGTTCGACAACCTGCGCGCCGATCCGCCGCCACTGCCGCTCCTCGGCCAGTATCTCCCCCACGCATTGCACGCCATCCGTACCGGGACCGCGACGCGCGATCCGCAGTCCCTGGTCATGGCCCACGTCAGTGCCGTTCTCGACGACTATCACCATGCATGCCATGCCCATGACCCCTCCTGATGCCCTCGGCATTGCCGAATCCGAACTGGATGCCAGCGGCGCGCTGTGGACCGCGCGCGAGATCGCGCAGCAGCCGCGCATGCTCGAACGCACCCATGCGCTGGTCGCCGAGCTGCACGCGCAGCTGCAGGCCTTCGCCGCACCGATCGCCGACGACCCGCGCGCGCGAGTGATCCTCACCGGCGCGGGCACCTCCGCCTACATCGGCCAGTGCCTGGCGCCGCTGCTGGACCGCGTGCTGGCCGCGCGCGTGGACGCGGTGCCCACCACCGACATCGTCTGCGCGCCGCAGCTGTACCTGGACCCGGCGCAGCCGCTGCTGCTGATCTCCTTCGGCCGCTCCGGCAACAGTCCCGAGAGCCTGGCCGCGGTGGACCTGGCCGAAGCGCTGGTCGCCGACGTGCGCCACCTGGTGGTGACCTGCAACCGCGACGGCGCGCTGGCGCGCGCGCCGGTGGCCAAGGCCATGACCCTGTTGCTGCCGCAGGAAACCCATGACGTCAGCTTCGCGATGACCTCCAGCTTCAGCTGCATGATGTACGCCACCCTGGCGGCGCTGCTGCCGGCCGGCGCGCTCGATGCCCGCATCGGCCCGATCGGTCGCGCCGTCGACGCGGTGCTGCTGCACGCGCGGCCGTTGCTGGAAACGCTCGCGCGCGGCGGCTTCGAGCGCGTGGTGTACCTGGGCAGCGGCCTGCTGCAGGGCCTGGCGCGCGAGGCCACGCTCAAGCTCGGCGAGCTCAGCAACGGCGCCGTGGCCACCTGCTACGACTCGCCGCTGGGGTTTCGCCACGGGCCGAAGACCTTCGTCAACGCGCGCACGCTGGTGCTGGTGTTCGTGTCCAACGACCCCTACACGCGTCGCTACGATCACGACCTGCTCGACGAACTGCGCCGCGACGGCTGCGCCGCCCGCATCGTCGAGATCACCGCGCAGCCGCGCCCGGGCCTGGAGGCGGACACGCTCGCGGTTCCCGGCATGCACGCGGCCGCGGACGCTGACCTGCTGTGGCCGTACATCGCCGCCGCGCAGCTGTTCGCGTTCCTGACCGCGCGCGCGATGGGCGTGACCCCGGACAATCCGAATCCGTCCGGGTTGGTCAATCGCGTCGTGCAGGGCGTGCGTCTGTACGCGTTGGACGCATGAGCGCAGCGCTCTACCTCGGCGTCGACGGCGGCGGCAGCAAGACCCGCTTCGCCGCGATCGACGCCAGCGGCGCGCTGCTGGCCGAGGCGCAGCTGGGCGCCACCTATCACCCGCAGGTGGGCCTGGACGGCGTGCGCGCCACCTTGGCGGACGGCATCGGCCAAGTCCTCGGCCAGTTGCAGCGCGCCCCGGCCGATATCGCGCAGGCCTTCTTCGGGCTGCCCGCCTATGGCGAGGACAGCCGCGCTACCGCCGCGCTGCAAAGCATTCCCGCGCAGGTGCTGGGCCACGACCGCTACGCCTGCGACAACGACATGGTGTGCGGCTGGGCCGGTTCGCTGGCCTGCGCCGACGGCATCAACATCATCGCCGGCACCGGCTCGATGGGATACGGCCGGCGCGGCGCCGCCGCCGCACGCTGCGGCGGCTGGGGCGAGGCGTTCTCCGACGAAGGCTCGGCCTACTGGATCGCGATGCAGGGCCTGAACGCGTTCTCGCGCATGAGCGACGGGCGCCTGCCGCGCGGTCCGCTGCATGCGCTGCTGCGCGAGCATTTCCAGCTGGGCGCGCACGACCTGGACATCTGCGCGCACGTCTACGGCGAAGGCGTCGGCAGTCGCGGCGACCTGGCCAGGCTGTCGCCGCTGGTCGCGCGCGCCGCGCAGGCGGGCGACGCGGTGGCCACGGCGATCTTCGAGCGTGCAGGCCAGGAACTGGCGGCGATCGCGGTGGCGCTGCGCGGCGCGCTCGGATTCGCAGCCGGCGAGCCGGTGCCGGTGTCGTATTCCGGTGGCGCGTTCAGCGCCGGCGAGCTGTTGATGCGCCCGCTGCGGCTGGCGCTGGACGCGGCCGCTCGCGATTTCCAACTGCGCGCGCCCTTGCACGCCCCGCACTACGGGGCCGCGCTCTACGCGCGGCAACTGGCCGCCATTCCACCCCGCTGAAGCATCGCCGCGGACGCCGACCACGCCCGCCAAGGACACGCCGATGAAACGCCCGCTGCTGGCCGCCCTGCTCTGCACGATCGCCGTCGCCGCGAGCGCGGCGCAGCGCCACGACGCCCTGCAACCCAGCGGCCGTTTCAGCGTGTACGGGCACGGCGCGGCCGCTACTCCGCCGATGGGCTGGAATCCGTGGAACGCCTTCCGCACCGACGTCGACCAGGCGCGGATCTTGTCGGTGGTCGATGCCATCCAGCGCCGCGGCCTGCAGCAGGCTGGCTACCGCTATATCAACATCGACGACGGCTGGTGGTTGCAGCGCCGCGCCAGCGGCGAGATCGCCATCCGCACCTCCATGTTTCCCATCGCCAGCACCGGCGACGGCGGCACCAGCTTCCGTGCCTGGACCGATGGATTGCATGCCCGCGGCTTCAAGGCCGGCCTGTACACCGACGCCGGACGCAACGCCTGCTCGCAGGCGTTCGACCGCACCAGCCCCAACCTGCCGGTGGGCAGCGTGGCCGAGCGCGAGATCGGCTTGCAGGGCTTCGAAGCCTCGGACCTGAAGACCATGTTCCAGAACTGGGGCTTCGACTACCTGAAGGTGGACGCCTGCGGCCTGGCCGACTTCGCCGCCGACAGCGTGCCGGTGCGCGAATCCGGCCAGCGCGCGTTGCGCCCGCTGATCGTGCGCGGCGACGCCGTGCGCAGCGACCGCGATGCGGTGGAAACGCACTACGCGCGCATCGGCCGGCTGCTGGCCGCGTTGAATCCCGACAACGACTACGTGCTGTCGATCTGCCCCTGGGGCGAGGCCGGCGTGCGCGACTGGGGCGGCAGCTACGGCCACCTGTGGCGCACCAGCCCGGACATCGAGCCGACCTGGGACAGCATGCTGCACAACTTCGATTCGGCCTCGCGGCGCGAACTGTACGCCGGCCCGGGCCGCTGGAACGATCCGGACATGCTGGCGGTCGGCCTGGGCGCGTTCGACGCCGCGCACCTGACCGAAGCGCGCACCCATTTCTCGCTGTGGGCGATGCTGTCCGCACCGCTGCTGCTGGGGTTCGACCTGACCCGCGCACCGGATCCGCTGATCGAACTGCTGCGCAACCCCGAGGTGATCGCGATCAACCAGGATGCGGCCGGCAACCAGGCCACGCTGGTAGTCGACGCTGCGCCGGTGCAGGTGCTGGTCAAGCCGCTGTCGGCGCGCGGCGAACGCGCCGTGCTGCTGTTCAATCGCGGCGACACCGCGGCCGTGGCGCAGGTCGATGCGCGACAGATGAAGCTGGCCGCCGGCACGCCATTGGCGGTCCGCGATCTATGGCGCCGCCGCGACCTGCCGTCGCGCCAGGGCCCGCTGCGCTATGCCCTGGCGCCGCATGCCGCGATGCTGCTCAAGGTCAAGGGCGCGCCGGTGGAAGCGGACGCGACGCTGCTGAGCGAAATGACCGGGCGCATCCATGTCGCCGCCGACGGCCTGCCGACCTACGCCACCGCGCTGGACGCCGCCTCCGGCACGCCGCGCGCCGATGTCACGCCGTACGGCCAGCCGCTGAGGATCGCCGGCAACGCATACGCATACGGCATCGGCGCCCATGCCGATTCGCGGCTGGAGATCCTCACGCGCGGCGAGTTCTCCAAGTTCAGCACGTCGCTCGGGCTGCAGGAGAGCGACGCGCGCGGCACCGGCATCACCGTGTTCCGCGTCTACGGCGACGCCAGGCTCCTGTACGAAAGCGCGCCGATGCGCAGCGGCGATGCGGCAGTCGCCGTCGAACTGCCGATCGGCAAGGTCGGCGTGCTCGAGTTGGTCGCCACTACCGACGCAGTGCCGGCCGGCGCGTTGCCGCCGCTGGTGGTCTGGGCGAATCCCTTGCTGCACTGAATCCGCAGCCGGCGAACTCGCCTCTGTCGACGGCGGGTCGCTGACAATCGTGCACCGCCCGCTACTGCAATGCGGGCGCGGCTACGGCCGCCAGTTCGCGTTGCGCTCCCAGAACGCCACGCTGCGCCGGTACGCCTCGCGGTCCAGCGCCACGCCCGAGCCGCCCTCCCCCACTCCCAGCGCATTGCGCAGCATGGTGATCGGCGCCATCGGGATCTCCTGCGGCTCGGCGGTATAGAGGCAACCGACCACGCCCCACTCGGCCTCGATCGGTGCGCCCTCGCGCGCCAATTGCTCGCGGCTGTAGAGGATCGGCAGCAGGTACGCGGCGACCGCCGGCTCGACGCCTTCGAACCAGCGCACCAGCACCGGCAGTTCCTCCCTGCTGCGCGCTTCGTAGCCGGAACGCAGCAGGTGGCGATTGGCCTCGGTGATCGGCACCGTCAGGCAGCGGGTGGACGTCCAGTTGGGATGCACGTGCAACTTGCAGAACGGCGCGTAGCCGTCCAGCACCCGCAGTGGCGTGGCGTCGTTGAGCTGGCGCTCGAACTGTTCCGGCGTGCAGTCCTGGATCGCGTTGCGGCGCGCGTCGCGCGGGAACAGGCGGGTGCGGGCGAAGGGGGTGAGGACGATGGACATGGCGGCTGCGGGTTCAAGGAGCGAGCTAGCGTAGCGTGCTCGGTAGGCGATGGACACCGTGGGCAACTGCATGGCCATGCGGCGGTCGGTATGGCATCGATTCCGATCGCCACCGCCTTTTGCCCGTGCTTCTGCAGGAGGAGTTTCAACTGCGACGCTTTATCGGCAAGACGTCGGGGTCGAAACCCCTGCTACGAAGAACAGAAGACCGTCATGGCGCGGTGTCGGACTTGGCATCGACGCGGGTCAGTACTGCACTGCGCGGCGCGCATCCCGCACGAACAAACACCGCGCATTCCATCACGCAGGCGGCACCGGCTACGGATGCGCCAACGCGTAGTCGATCGCCGCACGAACCGCCGCCACCTGTGCGGCATTGCACTGCTCGGGCGTGGCGCTGGGACTGTCGGGGTAGACCTCGGTGGTCGTGGTGTAGCGCGCGTCGCTGATGCCCGCGCACAACCCCAGCTTCTTCATCGGATAGCGGATGACGCCATGCGCCACCACCGGCGAGCCGATGATCTTGCCCTCGGCATCGGCCGGCGCGATATGCGTCACCTGCTCCACTGCCGCGATCACCGCCTGCTGGAACGCCGGCTGCGGGTTCTCGCTGTCGTCGACCAGGTAGAAACCGTCCGGAATGCCATCGGGCTCGTAGGCGACACCGTCGCGCGCGGCCAGCGCCGGCCGGAATTCGGACTCGTCGCTGTCGGTGGTCTCGTGCAGGTCGATGTGCATCGCAATCCGCCCACGCAGCGGCGCGACCAGCCGCAGCAGCGCCGCCGATTCCTGCGCCGGGCTGCCGTCGCGGAACGACCGGTTCGGATCGATCGCGTCCGCGTTCCAGCGATGGATCCGTTCGTAGGCCCATGCACTCACGCACGGCGCCACCAGCAGGTTGGCACGCCCGGCGTACTCGTCCGCGTGGCCTTCGGCGAACTGCAGCGCGCCATGCACGCCGCTGGTTTCGTAGCCATGCACGCCACCAGTCACCAGCATGCACGGCAGCGTGTCGTCCCATCCGCGGCTACGCAGCGCCAGCAGCGGATAACGGTCTTCGGCATACGCCAGCACGCCGTATTCGACGACATCCCAACGCTCACTCAGGCGCTCGATCGCCGCCACGACGTCCGCCTGGTAGCTGCGCTGCCGGCGCTGCCGCGAGAGCCAGGCCGCTTTTTCCGCCGGCCCCCATGGCGTGCCGGGCGTACCGATGGGATAGAAGGCATCGAGTGTCATGGTGCAGTCCACGTGTAAAGGTGATGCGAGTGACTTTAGCATCGGAAAAACCTGGTTGCCTTGCGCAGCGCAGCGTGGATCGGCGCGGGAGACAACGCACGTCTGCGTTGACGTGCGTGGCCGCCGGCGCCGCATCGATCGCAACATGCCGCGCGACCGCCAAGGACCACGCGTGCGACCGAATGCATGCAGCCAATTGCATCTCCAAGCTTGCCGCGATGTGCAGCGCGCCGCATCGGGAACAGCGCACTGCACTCGCCGGACAGCACGCAAACCTATCCGCCTGCCTACGCGGCCGCGCAGGGACGCAGCGCCATCACGCGCAGCCTGGACTACAGAACCGGATACCGATCCCGCTTTCGACCGGCACTGCAATGAATACGTATGTAGCGCACCCATGTTGCGCCGCGATGCGCGCTTAGCATCGCTCACCGCTGCCTTCCCTGCGCCACTGCCGCCGCGGGATGCAGCCCACACGCGCAGACGCTTCGCCTGCGCACTTCCACCAAGGAGACCCGTGTGATGCGCGACCTGCCCGCCGCTCCGATCGTCCCACCGCGCCCGCACCGCTGGCGCCTGTTCCTCGTCGGCCTGCTGCTGGCCCTGGTCACCGCCAGCGCTCAGGCCGATGTCATCCTGCACGCGTTCAACTGGCCCTACGCCACCGTGGAAGCGCGCGCGGCGCAGATCGCCGCCGCCGGCTATCGCAAGGTGATGGTGGCGCCGGCGTATCGCTCGCAGGGCAGCGCCTGGTGGGCGCGCTACCAGCCGCAGGACATGCGCGTGATCGACAATCCGCTCGGCGACACCGAGGACTTCGCCAGCATGGTGCAGGCGCTGGCCGATGTCGGCGTGGAAACCTATGCCGACGTGGTGCTCAACCACATGGCCAACGAAGCGGCGACGCGTTCTGACCTGAACTATCCGGGCAGCGCAGTGCTATCGCAGTACGCCGCCGATCCGTCGCGTTACGCAGCGCTGCGGCTGTTCGGCGACCTGTCGGTGAATGTCCTCAGTGGCGGCGATTTCAGCCCGGCGCAATGCATCACCGACTACAGCGACGCCTACCAGGTCCGCACCTATCGCATCTGCGGCGGCGGCAGCGATCCGGGCCTGCCCGACCTGGTCGGCAACGACTGGGTGGTGCAGCAGGAACGCAACTATCTGCAGGCATTGAAGGCGCTGGGCGTCACCGGCTTCCGCATCGACGCGGCCAAGCACATGACCTTCGACCACCTCAACCGCGTGCTGGATTCGGGCATCCGTTCCGGCGTGCACGTGTTCGGCGAGGTCATCACCGGCGGCGGCGCCGGCAATGCCGACTACGACCAGTTCCTGGCGCCCTACCTGCAGGCGACGCCGCATGCGGCCTACGACTTCCCGCTGTTCAACTCGATCCGCAACGCCTTCGCCTACGGCGGCAGCATGGACCTGCTGGTCGATCCGGGCGCCTACGGCCAGGCCTTGCCGGGCGAGCGCGCGGTGACCTTCGCGATTACCCACGACATCCCGAACAACGCCGGCTTCCGCTACGCGATCCTCGACCCGGTCGACGAGACCCTGGCCTACGCCTATCTGCTCGGCCGCAACGGCGGCGTGCCGATGGTGTATTCGGACAACAACGAGAGCGGCGACAACCGCTGGGTGGACGCCTATCAGCGCGACGACCTCAAGCGCATGATCGGTTTCCACAACGCCGCGCAGGGCAGCGACATGCAGGTGCTGTCGCACGACGCTTGCCACCTGCTGTTCCGCCGCGGCGACCTGGGCATCGTCGGCATCAACAAGTGCGGCACCGCGGTCAGCGCCACGGTGGCGATGAGCGGCAGCGTGCTGCGCTGGAACGTGGACTACAGCGACGCGCTCGGCTCGGGCAGCGTGGTGCGCATTTCCAGCAGCAGCTACACCTTCAGCCTGCCGCCGCGGCAGGCGCGGATGTGGAAGCGCTGATCCTGGCGCGCCTTGCGCATCCGTGCGGTGGCGACCGCTGCCGCACGGTTGTGCCGCAGCCGGTGCCATCCGCGCGATCCCGGTTGGCGTTTGCAGGCCGGCACTCACGAACAGCGGCGATTCGCGCGTACGCCATGCACGTCGGTCGCAGCCGACCGCGTTCCGCGCTGCCACGGCGCTCGTTGGCCGCGCGATGACGCAGATGCGCGGCATTTCGACCATCCTCCATGCAGCAAGGCCGGCTGGTGCGCCGGCCGGCCAGCGGACAGCCGGAATCGGGCTTGACCGCACATCCATCCGGATGAAGAGATATACTCCGCCAATCACCTGACGCGCCGCGCCCATGACCGCCATCAGTTTCGAGTTCTACCCGCCCAAGACCGACGAACAGCGTGCGCAGCTGGACCGCACCGCCGCGCGCCTGAAGACCTACGCACCGGAGTACGTGTCGTGCACCTTCGGCGCTGGCGGCTCGACGCTGAGCTACACCTCCGAGACGGTGCGCCACCTGAAGCAGCACCACGGCTTCGAGGCGGCGCCGCACCTGTCCTGCGTCGGCGGCAGCCGCGAAGAGATCCGCGAGCTACTCAAGCTGTACCGTGCGATCGGCTGCCGGCGCCTGGTCGCGCTGCGCGGCGATCTGCCATCGGGCATGGGCCATCCCGGCGACCTGCGCTACGCCGCGGACCTGATCGCCTTCATCCGCGCCGAGCATGGCGACGCCTTCCATCTGGAGGTCGGCGCGTATCCGGAGACGCATCCGCAGGCCAGCGACGCGCTGAGCGACCTGCGCCATTTCAAGACCAAGGTCGACGCCGGCGCCGATGGCGCGATCACCCAGTACTTCTACAACGCCGACGCGTATTTCCATTTCGTCGATGCGGTGCGCAAGCTCGGCGTGCAGATCCCGATCGTGCCGGGGATCATGCCGATCTCCAATTTCAGCCAGCTACGGCGTTTCTCCGAGCAATGCGGCGCGGAGATCCCGCGCTGGATCGGCAAGCGCATGCAGGCCCTGGGCGACGATGCCGACGCGATCCGCGAGTTCGGCGCCGACCTGGTCGCAGCACTGTGCGAACGCCTGCTCGCCGGCGGCGCGCCGTCGCTGCACTTCTACACGCTCAATCTGGCCAAGCCCACCGTCGGCGTGCTGTCGCGCCTGGCGTGATCGGCGCCGGCGTGCGTGCCCGCGGCTTCGGCGGTAATCGGCGAAGCCACAGGCATCGCGATAGTGGATAGCGTCGGGACTGAAGTCGCTCCCACAACTTTACCGACCGCAAGCAAATATTTGCGCGCACTGCGGCGCAGGCTCGCCTGCGCCCAGTCGGCACGCGGGAGTTACAAGATGTAACGACTCAAATCCGGATCCTGCACCAGTTCGCCCAGGTGCGTGTTGACGTAGGCGGCGTCGACGACGACGCTCTGCCCGTCGCGATCCGGCGCCTCGAAACTCAACGTATCGAGCAGGCGCTCGAGCACCGTGTGCAGGCGTCGCGCGCCGATGTTTTCCTGGCGCTCGTTGACCAGGAACGCGATCTCGGCGAGGCGGTCGATCGCATCCTCGGTGAAGCTCAGGGTCACGCCTTCGGTCAGCAGCAGCGCTTCGTACTGTTTGCTCAGCGCCGCCTTCGGCTCGGTGAGGATGCGGATGAAATCGTCTTTGGACAGCGCCGATAGTTCTACACGGATCGGGAAGCGGCCCTGCAGCTCCGGGATCAGGTCGCTGGGTTTGGCCAGGTGGAACGCGCCGGAGGCGATGAACAGAATATGGTCGGTCTTGACCGTGCCGTATTTGGTGCTGACGTTGGAGCCTTCGACCAGCGGCAGCAGGTCGCGCTGCACGCCTTCGCGCGACACGTCGCCGCCGGACGATCCCGCCTCGCCGCGCTTGGCGACCTTGTCGATCTCGTCGATGAACACGATGCCGTGCTGCTCGCAGGCCTCGATCGCCGCGGCGCGCACGTCTTCCTCGTTGACCAGCTTGCCGGCCTCTTCCTCGATCAGCAGCGGCCGCGCCGCCTTGATCGTCAGCTTGCGCGACTGCGACTTGCTGCCGCCCAGGTTGGAGAACATCTGCCGCAGCTGCTGGCCCATTTCCTCCATGCCCGGCGGGGTCATGATGTCCATGCTGACGTTGACCGCCACGTCCAGCTCGATCTCGCGCTCGTCCAGCTCGCCGGCGCGCAGCATGCGCCGGAACTTGCTGCGGGTGTCGTTGTCCTGCGCCGAGGGTTCGTTGCGCGCAGCTTCCGGATCGAAGCCGATGCCGGCGCTGCGCCGCGGCAGCAGCGCGTCGAGGATGCGGTCTTCGGCGCGTTCCTCGGCCTGGGTGCGCACGCGCACCTTGGCCTGCTCGCGATACAGCTTGACCGCGGTGTCGGCCAGGTCGCGCACGATCTGCTCCACATCCTTGCCGACGTAGCCGACCTCGGTGAAGCGCGTGGCCTCGACCTTGACGAACGGCGCGTTGGCCAGCGTCGCCAGGCGCCGTGCGATCTCGGTCTTGCCGACACCGGTGGGGCCGATCATCAGGATGTTCTTGGGCATCACTTCGTTGCGCAGCGCATCGGGCAGCTGCATGCGCCGCCAGCGGTTGCGCAGCGCGATCGCCACCGCGCGCTTGGCGCCGTGCTGGCCGACGATGTGGCGGTCCAGCTCCTGCACGATTTCGCGCGGGGTCATGGTTGAGGTGTCGGGATTGGGCATTGGGGATTCGGGATTGGTAGAAGCGGAATGGGAACGATCGATGCGTGTCCGGGCACAGGGAAAGGAGCGCTTTTGCGAATCCCCAATCCCGAATGCCGAATCACAGCTCTTCGACCACCACGTTGCGATTGGTATAGATGCAGATGTCGCCGGCGATGTGCAGCGCTTCGACCGCGATGGTCTTGGCGTCCAGTTCGGTGTGGCCGAGCAGCGCGCGCGCCGCCGACAGCGCGTAGGAACCGCCGGAGCCGATGGCGATGATGCCGTCCTCCGGTTCGATCACGTCGCCGGTGCCGCTGATGATCAGCGAGGTTTCCTTGTCGGCCACCGCCAGCAATGCCTCGAGCTTGCCCAGGCGGCGTTCGGTGCGCCAGTCCTTGGCCAGTTCCACCGCCGCGCGGGTCAGCTGGCCGTGCTTCTCGAGCTTGGCCTCGAACAGTTCGAACAGGGTGAACGCATCGGCAGCGGCGCCGGCGAAACCGGCCAGCACCTGGCCGTCGCGGCCGAGCCGGCGCACCTTGCGCGCATTGCCCTTCATCACGGTATGGCCCAGCGTCACCTGACCATCGCCGGCCACGGCGACATGGCCGTTGCGGCGCACCGACAGGATCGTGGTGGCGTGGAAAACATTGGGATTCTGACTGGGGTCCATGCGGCCTCCTGAGCGGTTCTTCAGGTGTGGGGGCATGCCGCCGCCCGTTCAAGCGTCGGCCGGTCGGCCGTTGTCCATTCTGGCGTGGCTCGGGCGCTGCGGCTCCGGTTCGATGCCCCACAGCAGGGACCAGTCCTCGCCCTGCATCTCGATCGGATGCATGACCCGTCCCGAGCCGTTGCCGCAGGCCAGATCGTCCGCCGCGCAGTAGCGGTCGCAGCCCCAGCAGATCCGCTCGGGATGCGCGGGTTTCAACGGAAAGGGTTTCGCCATCGGCCTGCCTCGCTGCACGTTCGGCGGACAGTGTCCGCGCCCGCAGCGACGCGCGCCTTGATCCAGAACAAGCGCGCGCGAACCTACCGCCGCACCGTCTGCGTTCGGCCGGTCAGGACTTGCGCTTGGCGCGCGGATGCGCGGCGTCGTAGACCTTGGCCAGATGCTGGAAATCCAGGTGGGTGTAGATCTGCGTGGTGGCGATGTCGGCGTGGCCGAGCAACTCCTGCACACCGCGCAGATCGCCGGAGGATTCGAGGATGTGGCTGGCGAAGCTGTGCCGCAGCATGTGCGGGTGCACGTGTTTGAACAGGCCCTGGCGCCCGGCCAGCTGCTTGATCCGGATCTGCACCGCGCGCGCGCCGATCGGCGCGCCGCCGCGGCCCGGGAACACCGGCGCCTCGGCCGCCGCCTTGGTCTCCGCCTGCCATTCCAGCAGCGCCTTGCGCGCATGCGAGCCGACCGGCACCAGCCGCTGCTTGTTGCCCTTGCCGAGCACGCGGACCAGGCCGCTGGCGAAATCCAGATCGCGCCAGCGCAGCGCGCACAGCTCGCTCAGGCGCAGCCCGGAGGAATAGAACAGTTCCAGCAGGGCGCGGTCGCGCAGGCCCAGCGGCACGTCGGTCGGCACTTCGACCAGGCGCACCGCCTCGTCCGCGTCCAGCACCTGCGGCAGCTTGCGCGGCGCCTTCGGCGCACGCAGCGCAGCCGCCGGGCTGGCGGCGATCTGGCCGTGCTTGAGCAACCACGCATAGAAACTGCGGCACGCCGACAGGCGCCGCTGCAGGCTCTTAGGCGACAGCCCGCGGCGGTGCTCGGCGGCGATGAAATGGCGCAGCTGCTCGGCGCCGAGCGCGGCGATGTCGGCGCCGGCATTGTCCGCCGTCCACGCCGCCAGCGCGGCGAGGTCGCGGCGGTAGGCGTCCAGCGTGTGCGCGGACATGCGCCGTTCGACTTGCAGGTGGGCGAGGAACCGGGATTGGGGATTCGGGATTGGGGATTCGGCATCGACCGCCGACGCCTCGGCGCGCTTTTTCCGAGTCCCGAGTCCCGAGTCCCGAGTCCCGACGCTCATGCGAAGCGCTGCAACGCCACCGTCAGCGACTCGCCCATCATGCGCAGGAACAAGGTGCCCATGCCGGGATAGAAGCGGTTCGGATCGCGGCTGCCGACCGCGAGCAGGCCCACGCCCGGCAGCGGCAGCAGCGCGGTGGACTGCACTTCCTCGATGCGCTCGGCGTACAGCAGCGCCTGCTTTTCCGGCTGCAGGCGGCCGCAGATCGGCTCGCCGTCCTTCAGACAGTCGCGGAACGGCGCCAGCCGCGGATCGTCCTGCGCCAGGATCTGCAGCCACGGCGCCTGTTCCAGCCCGGGCAGCGGCCGCAGCAGCACGATGCTGACCAGGTCGCCCTGGAAATCCTCCTGCAGCGAAGCGGCCATCGCGCGCACGCTGTCGGCAGCGCTGGTCTGGCGCATCAGCGCCAGGGTCAGTTGGTGGGTCCGCACCGCCAGGCGCTCGTTGACCTGGGCATTGCCGGCCAGCTCGGACAGGCGCCGCGACAGCTCGCGGTTCTTGTCGCGCAGCACTTCCAGCTGGTAGCTCGCCAGCGACGCGGTCGGGCCGTCGTCGCGCGGCACCACCAGGGTCAGCGCCAGGTCGGGGAACTGTTTCAGGAACGCCGGATGACGGCGCAGCCATGCGGCGATTTCGTGCGCGCCGATCTTGTCCTGGGTCTCGCTCATCGGATCCACTCCCCATCGAAAACGAATGCGGCCGGCCCGGACATCACCACCGGCGCGTCGTCGTGCGGCCAGCGGATGCGCAGCTCGCCGCCGGGCAGCACCACGCGCACGTCGCGGTCCACGCGGCCGCGCTGGATCAGCACCGCAGCGGCCGCGCAGGCGCCGCTGCCGCAGGCCAGGGTCTCGCCGACGCCGCGCTCGTACACGCGCAGGCGCACATGGCCGCGGTCGATCACCTGGGCGAAGCCGACATTGACCGAATCGGGAAACGACGCGTGCTGCTGCAGCAACGGCCCCAGCCGCTCAAGCGGCGCCGCATCGAC
Source organism: Xanthomonas sp. SI (assembly GCF_014236855.1). Taxonomy (NCBI): domain Bacteria; kingdom Pseudomonadati; phylum Pseudomonadota; class Gammaproteobacteria; order Lysobacterales; family Lysobacteraceae; genus Xanthomonas; species Xanthomonas sp. SI. The sequence goes on along the minus strand of NZ_CP051261.1, from coordinate 846,134 downwards.
CAGGCCCACTTCCAGCACCGCATGCGGATTGCCCATCGACACCGCGCCGAAGCGCACGCTACCGCCTTGCAGCGGCAGCACATATTCCTCGCGCATGCGCGGGAAGCCGATCAGCGGCACGTCCTCCGGGGCGAAGCGCGGCACGCCCATCGCCACCGCGAATTGGCCGTCGGCGCCGCGTTCGATGCGATGCGAGGCGGACGGACTGTCGATGACGAAGGGATCGCTGCCGGCGGCGCCGTCGCGCACCAGCCAGGCGGCGACGCAGCGCGCGCCGTTGCCGCACTGTCCGGCCAGGCTGCCGTCGGTATTCCAGATGCGGTAGCTGGCCACCGCGTCCGCGCTGCGCGGCGCCTCGATGGTCAGCAGCTGGTCGCAGCCGACGCCGAAATGGCGGTCGGCCAGGCGCACCGCCAGCGCGGCGTCCGGCGGCGGGGTGCCGTCGCGCAGGTCGAGCACCACGAAATCGTTGCCCGCGCCCTGCATCTTGGAAAAGCGCAGGCGCGCCGCGACGCTGGCCTCACTCATTCCCATCGGTGGGCGTGGTGCTGGTGGCGTCGATCGGCTTCTGCTGGCCATCGACCGGCTGCGCCTGGCCGGCCGGATCGGTGGTCGCGGGCGGCGTCGCGTCGGGCGCGGCGGCCGGTGCGGCTTCCACCGGAACCGGCTTCTGCGGCATCACCAGCGGGCCCTTGTTGCCGCACCCGGACAGCGCCAGCAGGGCGGCGCCGAACAGGGCGATACGGATCGGATGACGGAACGATGTGCTCATGCGCCGAGTATAGCCAGAAGGGCATGAACCGGCTGTGCCGCCTGCCACGCTGCGGCCAGCGCAGCGATGCCTGGGCCGATGCAGACGCGCGATCCCGCTTCACTCGCGCGGCGGCGGCTCCGGGCGCAGCCACAGCCACAGCGCCACGCAGCTCATGCAGCCGATCGCCACCACCTGCACCCACGGCTTGTGCACGAACAACAGCAGCACCAGCGCGCACACCGCCATGGTCAGCGTGGCCATCCACTTGCCGCGGCGGCTGACCGCGCCGTGCGCTTCCCAGTCGCGGATGCTGGCGCCGAAGCGCGGATCCTCCAGCAACCGCCGGCGCAGGCGCTCGGAGCCGCGCGAGGCGGCATAGGCCGAGATCAGCACGAACACGGTGGTCGGCAAGCCCGGCACGAAGATGCCGACGATGCCCGTGGCCAGGCTGACATAGGCCAGCAGCCACCAGGCCCAGCGGAAACGGGAAGGGGGTTCCATCGGCGCATGATAAAGCCGCGACCGGACGGCGACGCGGGATATGCATCCTCGGCGCCCGCCGCTTGTGCGGGCGAGTTCATTCGTGAGCAGCGGAGCGACGTGCTTGCCGGGCTTCATGCAGTCGGGACTGAAGCCGCTCCTACAGTGCACCCGGCCTGCTTCCTGTAGGAGCGGCTTCAGCCGCGACAGAACACCACGCCAATCCGCTTACTTCGCCGCCTGCTCCACGCCCAGTTGGTCGAGCATGAACGCGTACGACTCGGCCTGCTCGCGGTAGCGGCGAAAACGCCCGGACTTGCCGCCGTGGCCGGCTTCCATGTTGACCCGGAACACGATCGGGCGGGTGCCGGTGTTGTCCTCGCGCAGCTTGGCCACCCACTTGGCCGGCTCCCAGTACTGCACCTGCGAATCCCACAGGCCGGTGCCGACGAACAGCGCCGGATACGCCTGGCGCGTGACGTTGTCGTACGGCGAATAGCCGAGCATGTAGTCGTAGTACTGCTTCTGCTCCGGATTGCCCCACTCGTCGTATTCGTTGGTGGTCAGCGGAATGCTCGGGTCGAGCATGGTGGTGACCACGTCGACGAACGGCACCTGCGCCACCAGTACCCGGTAATCCTGCGGCGCCATGTTCGCCACCGCGCCCATCAGCAGGCCGCCGGCACTGCCGCCGGCCGCAGCGACCCGGTCCGGCGCCGCATAGCCCAGCTTGACCAGGCCGCGGGTGACGTCGATGAAGTCGGTGAAGGTGTTCTTCTTGTGGAGCAGCTTGCCCTGGTCGTACCAGTCGCGGCCCATTTCCTGGCCGCCGCGGATATGCGCGATGGCGTAGACCACGCCGCGGTCGAGCAGGCTGACAACCGGCAGGTTGAAGTTGGGATCGGTGGACATGCCGTAGCTGCCGTAGGCGTACTGGTACAGCGCGGCCGTGCCGTCCTTCTTGAAGCCCTTCTTGTACACCAGCGACACCGGCACCTTGACCCCGTCGCGCGCAGTCACCCACACGCGCTCGGTCTGGTACTTGTCCGCGTCGTAGCCGATCACCGGCTGCTGCTTGAGCAGCTTGCGCTCGCCGGTGCGGGTGTTGAGTTCGTAGGTGGTTGCCGGCGTGGTCAGCGAGGTGTAGCTGTAGCGCAGCCACGGCGTGTCCGGCTCGGGATTGACCGACAGGCCCATCGAATACGCCGGCTCGTCGGCCTTGACGTAGTCCTCCTTGCCGTCGGCGAAGTGCAGGCGGATCCGCTCCAGGCCATCGGAACGCTCGGCGATGGCGGTGTAGCCGTCGAACAGTTCGAAGCCGTCGATGAACACCTTCTCGTCGTACGGCAGCCAGGCCTGCCACTGCGAACGCTTGGTGGCGCCGTCGGGCGCGGTCATCAGCGCGTAGTTCTTGGCCTTCCAGTTGGTGCGGATCACCCAGCGCCCGTCGAAATGGTCGGCGCTGTACTCGACGTCGCGCTCGCGCGGCGCCAGCACGGCGAAGTGCTGCGGATCGGCGGCCGGCGCGTAGCGCTGCTCGGAGGACACCGTGCTCTCCACGCCGATGAGGATGTACTTGTCGTCGCGGGTGCGGCCCAGGCCCATGTAGAAGCTGTCGTCCTTCTCCTCGTAGACCAGCGCGTCCTGCGCCGCCGGCGTGCCCAGCACATGCTTCTTGACGCGCACGGTGAGCAGGGTTTCCGGGTCGTTCTCGACGTAGAACAGGGTCTTGTTGTCGTCGGCCCAGACCACGTCCGGCGACACGCCCGGCACGCGGTCGGCGTAGAGTTCGCCGGTGTCGAGGTTCTTGAAGCGCACCACGTACTGGCGGCGGCCGACGTCATCCTCGGTCCAGGCCAGGATGCGGTTGTCCTGGCTGACCACCGCATCGCCCAGGCTGAAATAGCCCTTGTCGGCGGCCATCGCGTTGACGTCGAGCAGAATTTCCTCCACCGCCTGCATGCTGCCCTTGCGCCGCGCATGCACCGGGTAGTCCTTGCCCCTCTCGAAGCGGGTGTAGTACCAGTAGCCGCGCTCGCGGTACGGCACGCTGCTGTCGTCCTGCTTGATGCGGCCGACGATCTCCTTGTACAGCGTGTCTTCCAGCGGCTTGAGCGGCTTCAGCACCTGGTCGGCGTAGGCGTTCTCGGCGTTGAGATACGCCAGCATCTGCGGGTTTTCGCGCTTGTCGTCGCGCAACCAGTAATAGTCGTCCTGGCGGGTGGCGCCGAACGGCGCTTTGACCGTGTGCGGCTGCTTGGCCGGATGCGGCGGGGTGGCGTCGGTGGCGAGGGCGGAAGCGAAGGGCGCGGTCATGAGCAGCAGAAAGCTCGCTAGCAGGGAACGGTGATGCATCTAATGGGGCTCCGGCGACGGTAACGCAACTGAGGACGCGCCGCCCGGGCCGGGAGACGGCAGGCATGCGGCATGGCCCCGCACGATGCCGGCCGAGTCTCCGCGCAACGCCGCATCCTGGCAAGCGCGCACAACGATTTCGTGCGCCGCGCTCCTCTATCATCGGGCCATGAACCCGTTTCCGACCGACCCCCGTCCCACGCCGCAGGCGCTGCCCGCCTACAGCCAGCGCAGCCGCGACATCGAACCGTTCCACGTGATGGCGCTGCTGGCCCGCGCCAACGAACTGGAACACGCCGGCCACGACGTGATCCACCTGGAGATCGGCGAACCGGATTTCACCACCGCCGCGCCGATCGTCGCCGCCGGCCAGGCCGCGCTCGCGGCCGGCCACACCCGCTACACCGCCGCACGCGGGCTGCCGGCGCTGCGCGAGGCGCTGGCCGGGTTCTACCGGCAACGCCACGACGTGGACCTGGACCCGGCGCGGATCATGATCACCCCCGGCGGTTCCGGCGCGTTGCTGCTGGCCAGCGCGCTGCTGGTCGACCCGGGCAAGCGCTGGCTGATGGCCGACCCCGGCTATCCGTGCAACCGGCATTTCCTGCGCCTGGTCGAAGGCGCGGCGCAACTGGTGCCGGTCGGCCCGGACAGCCGCTACCAATTGACCCCCGCCTTGCTGGACGCGCACTGGAACGCCGACAGCGTCGGCGCACTGGTCGCCTCGCCGGCCAACCCGACCGGCACCCTGCTGGACCGCGCCGAACTGGCGGCGCTGGCGCAGGCGCTGCAGACGCGCGGCGGCCACCTGGTGGTCGACGAGATCTACCACGGCCTCAGCTACGGCATCGACGCGCCCAGCGTGCTCGAGGTCGACGACGGCGCCTATGTGCTCAACAGCTTCTCCAAGTACTTCGGCATGACCGGCTGGCGCCTGGGCTGGCTGGTGGCGCCGCGCGCGGCGGTACCGTCGCTGGAGAAGCTGGCGCAGAACCTGTACATCAGCGCCTCAAGCATCGCCCAGCATGCGGCGCTGGCCTGTTTCCTGCCGGAAACCCTGCAGATCCTGGAAGCGCGACGCGCCGAATTCGGCCAGCGCCGCGACTACCTGCTGCCAGCGCTGCGCGCGCTAGGCTTCCGCATCGAAGTGGAACCGCAGGGCGCGTTCTACCTCTACGCCGACGTCAGCGCCTTCACCGACGACGCGCAGGCGTTCTGCGCACATTTCCTGGAGACCGAGCACGTGGCATTCACCCCCGGCGTGGACTTCGGCCATCACCGCGCGCGCCAGCACGTCCGCATCGCCTACACGCAGAGCCTGCCGCGACTGCAGGAAGCGGTGGCACGCATCGCCCGCGGGCTTGCGCGTTGGGATCGCCACGCCGAGCCGTAAGCGCCCTCAGGTGCTGCCGATCGCAATGACCTTGCAGACCGAAACCAGGCGAAAGATCACCAGCTGCCACATCGCGTAGCCAACGCCGTCATGGCTTTGGCTTTGGCTTTGGTTTTTGCTGTGGCTGTGGCTGTGGCCTTGGCTGTAGCTCTGGCTTTTGATTGTCTTCGCCTTAAAGCGAGCCGAGCACCGCAGGCGCAAGCGGCCGAAGAGGCGCCCTTGTTTGAGCGAAGCGAGTTTGGGCGCCGTGCCGCTTGTGCCGAGGAGCGCAGGGAACCGATGTGGCTTTATCGCATCGGCTCGTGTCGGCGACAGCGGTTTTGGTTACTTTTGCCAAGACAAAAGTGACTCGCGCCGAGGGCGCGAAAGCCTTTGCTGTTGCTCAAGCCTTTGCCGTTGCTCAGGCCCTGGAGTTACCCCCACCTTGCCAGAACTGCAAACGCTCGCAGCGGGGCGGCCGCATCGCTGCGGCCGTCCGCTACCGAACCTTCAATCCTTCAGCCGCTCCCACAGGAACCCATACGCCAGCGCCTGCATATGCGCAGCCTGCGCATTGTTGGCCGCGCCACCGTGGCCGCCCTCGGTGTTCTCGTAATAGCTCACGTCCTTGCCGGCGTCGATCATCTTCGCCGCCATCTTGCGCGCATGGCCCGGATGCACCCGGTCGTCGCGGGTGGAAGTCAGGAAGATCACCGGCGGATAGGTCTTCTTCGGATCGAACAGGTGGTACGGCGAGAAGGTCTGGATGTACTTCCAGTCATCGGTGTCCGGATTGCCGTACTCGGCCATCCACGAAGCGCCAGCCAGTAGATGGCTGTAGCGCTTCATGTCCAGCAGCGGCACCTGCACCACCACCGCACCGAACAACTGCGGGTACTGCACCAGCATGTTGCCGGCCATCAGCCCGCCGTTGCTGCCGCCCTGCACGCCCAGATGCTTGGCCGAGGTGATCTTGCGCGCGGCCAGGTCCTGCGCCACCGCCGCCATGTCCTCGTAGGCCTTGTGCCGGTTCTGCTTCAGCGCCGCCTGGTGCCAGCGCGGGCCATACTCGCCACCGCCGCGGATGTTGGCCAGCGCGTACACGCCACCCTGGTCGAGCCAGGCACGGCCGAGGCCGCCTGAGTAGAACGGAGTCATCGAGACCTCGAAGCCGCCGTAGGCGTACAACAGGGTCGGATGGCTGCCGTCCAGCTTCAGTTGCTTGGGCCGGACCAGGAAGTACGGGACCTTGGTGCCGTCCTTGGACACCGCGAAGTGCTGCTCGATCGCGTCCTTGGACGCATCGAAGAAGCTCGGCATCGCCTTCAGCGTCTCGATGCTCTGCGGGCCGCGCTGCACGTCGGCCAGCATCAGCGTGGTCGGGGTCAGGAAATCGGTGGAGGTCAGCCACACCTGATCGTTCTCGTCGGCATCGACCGCATCGACGCTGATGCTGCCGAAGGCCAGGTCGCCGACCGGGAACGGCGCGCGCGCCCACTCGCCGTCGCCCGGAGTCAGCACCCATAGCCGGCTCTTGACGTCGTCCAGCACGTTCAGCACCAGCGTCGACTTGGTCCACGCGAATCCCTCCAGCGAGGTGCTGTCGGTCGGCGTGAACAACACCCGGAACGCACGCTTGCCGGCCATGAAGTCGTCGAACTTGGCGGCCAGCAGCGCACCGGCGGGATAGGTGGTGCCGTCCACGGTCCACGGATCGCGCAACTGCAGGGTCAGCCATTCGCGGTGCACGCGCTTGCTGGCCGAGTTGGGCACGTCGATCTTGCGCAGGCGACCGTCGGCGCCGCGCAGGTACATCTCGTCGTTATAGAAGGCCAGCGTGCGGCTGACGAAATCGCGCTCGTAGCCGGGCGTGTCGTCGTGCATCGCGGCGATGTACATGTCTTCCGGCTTGCCTTCGTAGACCAGGCTCGCGCTCTGCAGCGGGGTGCCGCGCTTCCACTGCTTGACCACCCGCGGATAGCCGGAGCTGGTCAGCGAACCGGCGCCGAAATCGGTGTAGAGGTAGACGGTATCGGCATCGATCCAACCCAGGCCGCCCTTGGCCTCGGGACGGAAGAAGCCGTCCTTTACCCACTGCTTGGAACCCAGGTCGAACTCGCGGGTGACGTCGGCATCGGCGCCGCCGCGCGACAGCGCGATCAGGCAGCGGCGGTAGTCCGGGCGCAGGCAGTCGGCGCCATGCCACACCCAGTTCTCGCCCTCGGCCTTGTTCAGCGCATCCAGGTCCAGCACCGTCTCCCACTTCGGCTCGGGCTTGCGGTATTCGTCCAGGGTGGTGCGCCGCCACAGGCCGCGCTCGTGCTCGCGGTCCTTCCACAGGTTGTAGTAGTACGGGCCGATCTTCTGCACCGCCGGGATCTTCGCGTCGGAATCCAGCACTTCGCGGATGCCGGCCTCGCGCGCCTGGAAACCCGGTTGCGCGGTCAGCCGCGCCTCGGTCTTGGCGTTCTGCGCCTTGACCCAGTCCAGCGGCTTGGCGCCGGTGACGTCTTCTAGCCAGGCATAGGAATCTTGGGGCATCGCGGTTTCCTTCGCCGCGGCGGTGCCGGAGACGATCAGTCCGGCGAGCAGGCAGGCATGGGCAAGAGAGGGCATGGGTCACGTCCAGGAGAACAGCCCGGAACCGTAGCATGCAGGGCCGCAGCCCTCCCCTGCCGAAGGTCAGGCTGCGCGGCTGACCCGCCAGGCCGGCACACGCCGGCGCCGCGCCTGCACCCGTGGCCGCACCCGCGCCAGGACCCGCCGCAACGGCCGCAGCGGCAGCGGGAAGCGGTGCAGCGCCCACCACGCGCTCAGCGGCATGCCCAGCAGCCACAGCGGCCGCCAGCCCAGCCATTCGCTGCAGCCGCGCGCCGCCGGCCACACCAGCACCAGGGCCAGGCCGGCGAGCAGCGCCTGCCGCACCAGGCGACGCAGGGCGGGGTGCGGGGCGTGAGCGGGGCGGGACGAACGGGCGATCGGCATGGCGGCGACTCCGGAGCAGGGCTGAGACGTGCAGCCTGCCGCGCGGCCATCTCAACGGCTGCGACCCACTATTGACATCACTTTCGCCCGATACTGGGTAGCGTGTCTCTTCAAGCCCCGGATCCTTGCCCTATGCGCCTGCTTTCCCTGTTCGCCTCCGTGCTGCTGCTCGGCATGGCCGTTCCCCTGCCGGCGGCGCGGGCGAAATCCCCGGAGCAAGAACCCTCGCAGCCGCCGATCGACCTGCAGCGCTTCATGGGCCGCTGGTACGTGATCGCGCACGTGCCCTATTTCGCCGAGCGCGGCCATGTCGCCAGCAGCGACGAGTACACGCTCAAAGAAGACGGCAAGATCGGCGTGCGCTACCAGTACCGCGAAGGCTTCGACGAGCCGGTCAAGGAAGTCACCTCGCGCGCCACGGTCAAGGAAGGCAGCGGCGACCGCCGCTGGACCACCTGGTTCTTCGCGGTTGTCCCGACCAAATACCGCATTCTCGAAGTGGCGCCGGACTATTCCTGGGCGCTGATCGACTATCCCGGCCGCGACCTGGCCTGGGTGTTCTCGCGCACGCCGGACATGGACTACAAGCAGTATCGCGAACTGGTCGGCAAGCTGGACCACGATTACGGGATCAAGGTGGACAAGCTCAAGCGCGTGGCGCAGCGCCGCGACCAGGTCGGCAAGCTCGGCTTCGAAGTGCCGAGCAAGCCCTGAGCCGTACCGCCGATTCCCGAATAGGTTGCACCGCCATCGCCTGCCGCTCAGCGGGGCGCCAGCCGGCCCCCGTATGATCGGGCCGGTCCGTCCCCCAGACAGGTGCACCGATTGGCCAGCGTTCCTTCCGACATCCCCTGCACTGCGCCGCGTGTCCCCGCCACGGATCCCAACCGCGGCCAGGTGTTCGCGCAACACTGTCCCTCGCGCGCCGTCCTCAGCCATGTGACCAGCCGCTGGGGCGTGCTGGTGCTGGTGGCGCTGCGCAAGGGCACGCATCGTTTCGGCGACCTGCGCCGCAAGCTCGAAGGGGTCAGCGAGAAGATGCTGTCGCAGACCCTGCAGGCGCTGGAAGCCGATGGCCTGGTGCAACGCACCGCCTATCCGGTGGTCCCGCCGCATGTGGAATATGCGCTGACCCCGCTGGGCGAAGACGCGGCGACGCATGTGCAGGCGCTGGTGGACTGGATCGAGAGCAACATCGGCGCCATCCTGAGCGGCGGCAACCCGCCGGACACACTGTAGGAGCGGCTTCAGCCGCGACAGGCGGTATCAGCTATCGATAATGCCTGTCGCGGCTGAAGCCGCTCCTACAAAAAAACGACGGCAGCGGCGGCGCGAACGCCTCAGTCGTCGCTGTAGTTGCTCAGCGCCAGCGACAGCAGCGACTTGGCCTGTTCGCGCAGCGAGCGCGGCTCGACGATTTCCGCGTCCGAGCCGTAGTGCAGCACGTCCATCAGCAACTCGCGCGAGACGCTGTACGGCACCTTCAGTTCGTAGCGGCCGTCGGCCAGGAAGCGCCCCTGCTGCTTGGAATGCCAGTGCTCGTCGGCGACCCAGCGCGCCGCCTTGGGACTGAACACGATCGTCGCCCAGCCCTTGGGCGCGCCGGAGAAGATCCCGTAGCTGGCCGCCAGCTGCGAGTCCAGCTCCTCGTCGGCCACGTCCTGCGCCACCTGGTCGAGCAGCCGCGCATGGTTGATACGGTCCACCGCGAAGCTGCGCACCGCGTCGCGGCCGTGGTCCCAGGCGTCCAGGTACCAGTTGTCGCGGTAGTGGGTGATGCGCTGCGGCGACACCGTGCGCTTGGTCGATTCGTCGGTGGAACGCGCGCGATAGTCGAACGACAGCCGCTTGCGCTCCAGCACCGCCGAGGCGACGGTGCGGAAACTGGCCTCGTCGAGTTTGCGCCCGCGGTGCGGGATCACCCGCACCCGCTCCACCGGCCAGTGGGTGGCCCCGGCCTGCGCCGCCAGCAGGCTCTCGATGCGCTGCTGCAGCGGCGCCAGCACCGAGGAAAGCACCCCGCCGCCGGTCCGCGCCAGCAACTGCTGCGAGGCCAGCAGCGCGTGCAGTTCCTCGGAACTGAGCCACAGCCCGGGCAGTTCGAAGCGGTCGCTCTCGCCGGACTCGTAGCGGAACCCGGCCTCGCCGTCGCCCTCGACCGGGGCCATCAGCGCATCGCGCAGGAACGCCAGGTCGCGGTAGACGGTGGCGCGGGAGCAGCTCAATTCGTCCTGCAGCCGCGCCACCGTCACCGGATAGCGGGCGGACTTGAGCAGCCGGTGCAGAGCATTGATGCGTTCGTAGCGGTCCATGGCCCCGATTATGTCCGAAGTCCGTGGCGGAAAAACGCGCCGCGGCCGCTCGCGCGCCCGAACTGCGGCGGCGCGGCCGAACCGGCGATGAAGCCGGGGCCGGGCCGCGGCCGGGGCGTCATGTAGATCCGGTATGATGAAATCGTTTCCATTTCGTTAGCCGAAGGCTGCGTCCTCAACCGGAGAGTAAAGCCATGCCCCGCTGCGCCACCGTAGTATCCGCCATCACCTTGTTGCTGCTGTGCACCTCCACGGCCCTGGCCGCCGATGTGCCCGCCCCGCCGGCGGAACCGGGCAGTTCACCGTGGAGCGGCTCCGGCGAGCTGGGACTCTCCTCCTCGCGCGGCAACAGTTCCAACGAAAGCTTCAACGGCAGGCTCAAGGGCCAGTACCTGGACGGCGACTGGATCCACAGCATCGACCTGTTCGCCTTGCGCGCCAGCGCCGAGTACACCAATACCAACGACGACGGCAGCACCGAACGCGTGCGCCAGACTACCTCCAACCGCTACACCGGCAGCGCCGGCAGCGCGCTGCAGTTGGGCGAGCACCGCCAGCTGACCGCCTCGCTGCGCTACGAGCGCGACGATTTCGCCACCTACGACCGCCTGGCCACGATCGGCATCGGCTACGGCACGCGGATCATGGACGGCGACCACCGCAGCCTGGACGTGCAGATCGGCCCCGGCGTGCGCCGCGCCCACGACGTGGAAGAGGACCGCACCGAAACCGGGCTGATCGGCCGCGGCCTGGTCGACTTCAAGTACGGCCTGACCGAGAACACCGAGCTGGCCAATACCCTGCTGGTCGAGTCGGGTTCCTACAACACCTTCGCGCAGAACGACCTGGGCATCTCGGTCAGCATGAACTCGCGGCTGGCGCTGAAGGCCGGCTGGCAGGCGCGTCACAACAGCGATGTCAGCGACGACAAGAAGAAGACCGATACGCTGGCTACGATGAATGTGGTCTACAAGTTCAAGTGAGTGAGGCCGGGATTCGGGATTGGGGAGTCGGGATTCGTAACGGCAGGCGCCGCTTGGGCCTCGGCGTTCAGCTGACGGCGGTTCTGTAGGAGCGGCTTCAGCCGCGACAGGCACCATCGGCAAAACCTGTCGCGGCTGAAGCCGGTCCTACAGGTTGGCTGCCGGATGTGTGCCGGCCTGCGCTCAAGCCGGCAGTGCGGCGTCCAGCAGTTCGCGGGCGCCGGCGCCGAGCAGCGCTTCGGCCACCGCCTCGCCCAGCGCCTGCGGGTCCTGCGCGCTGCGCTGCAGGTCGGCGCGCACCAGGCGCCCGTCGGCGACGCCGCCGACCATGCCCTGCAGCAGCAGGTCTTCGCCCTGCCACTGCGCGAACGCGGCCACCGGCACGTGGCAACTGCCGTGCAGCGCCCGGTTCATCGCCCGCTCGGCCTCCACGCAGCTGCGGGTGGCGGCGTCGTCGAGCGCGGCGAACAGGCCCAGCGCGGCCGCGTCGTCGCCGCGGCATTCCACCGCGATGGCGCCCTGCGCCGGCGCCGGCAACCAGTCCGGCGCCTGCAGGCGCTGGGTGATGCGCGCCTCCAGGCCCAGCCGCTGCAAGCCGGCGCAGGCCAGCACGATGCCGTCGTAGCCGCCGTTGTCGAGCTTGGCCAGGCGCGTGTTGACGTTGCCGCGCAGGTCCAGCAACTGCAGGTCCGGGCGCCGCGCGCGCAGTTGCGCCTGCCGGCGCAGCGACGAGGTGCCCACCCGCGCGCCCAGCGGCAGCGCCTCCAGCGACGCATAGAGATTGGAGATCAGCGCGTCGGCCGGATCGGCGCGGGCCAGGATCGCCGGCAGCACGAACGGCGGGTCCAGCTCCATCGGCACGTCCTTCAGCGAATGCACCGCGCAGTCGGCTTCGCCGCGCAGCATCGCCAGCTCCAGCTCCTTCAGGAACAGGCCCTTGCCGCCGATCGCCGCCAGCGAACGGTCCAGCACCTCGTCGCCGCGGGTGCTCATCGGCACCAGCACCACGTCCAGCTGCGGGTGCGCCTGGCGCAGGCGGTCGGCGACATGTTCGCTCTGCCACAGGGCGAGCGGACTCTTGCGGGTAGCGATGCGCAGGATCTTCATGCACCCATTATCGCGGAAAGCGCCGCCACCGGCCGCTGCCGCGAAGGCCCACGGGCGCGGCCGATCGCCGCGCTTGCACAGGTGCACGCGCGTTCATCCCACATCCCAAAGCCGACCGGCCACTCATCCCGAATCCCCAATCCCCAATCCCGGCCTTCAGAGATGCCGGATCTCCTGCCGCAGCTGCGCCACGCAGCGCCGGCTCACCTCCAGCGGCTGCTTGCCATGGCGCAGCACCGCATGCACCTGGCCCTCGCCGAGACGCCGCAGCTCGACCAGTTCGTGGCGCGCGACCAGGCAGTTGCGATGGATGCGCACGAAGCGCTCGGCGAATTCCTCTTCCAGCGACTTCAGCGACTCCTCGATCAGGTCCTCGCCGCGCGCGTGATGCACCACCACGTACTTTTCCTCGGCCTGCAGGTAATGGATGTCGTCGACCGCGATCAGCCGCAGGCTGCCGCGCAGGCGCGCGCACAGGTGGCTGCGGCGCTGCGCCGACGACACCGCCGCAGCGCTGCCGCGGCCGGCCATGAAGGTGCGCGCGCGCTCCAGCGCCGCCGCCAGCCGCTCGGCGCGCACCGGCTTCATCAGGTAGTCGATCGCCGCGGCCTCGAATGCGGACAGCGCGTGCGCGTCGTAGGCGGTGCAGAACACCACCGCCGGGCGCGGCTCGAAGCTGGCCAGGTGGCGCGCGGTCTCCAGACCGTCGACGCCGGGCATGGCGATGTCCAGCAGTACCAGATCCGGACGCAATTCGGCGCAGGCGTGCAGCGTTTCCAGGCCATTGCCGGCCTCGGCCACCACCTCGACGCCGGCATGCTCGGCCAGCAGCGCGCGCAAGCGCTCGCGTGCCAGGGGTTCGTCGTCGGCGATCACCACCTTCACGTACGTCACCTCAATGGGCTGGAGCGCGGTCTCGCCGCATAGTAGCCCCGCCGCTGGCGGGCCGTCATCCGCGCCGCAGCGCCCGTGGCCGCGGGGCCGGCGCACGGCCCGGCGCCGCGGTCGCGCCTCAGCCAGCGGCGAAGCGCGCGCTCATCCAGTCTTGCAGATCGGCGATCTCTTCGGCGCAGACCTGGTGCGCCATCGGATAGCGCTGCCACTGCACCGGCATGCCCAGCGCCTGCAGCGCCTGTGCGGTCTGTTCGGCATAGGGTTGCGGGATCACCGGATCGCCCTGGCCGTGGGCCATGAACAGCGGCTGCGACAGCGCCGCCGGCGCATGCCAGCGGGCCACGTCGGCCACCTCCGGCAGGTAGGTGGACAGGGCGATCAACCCGGCCAGCGGCCGTTCGCGGCGCAGCCCCGTCGCCAGCGTGATCGCCCCGCCCTGCGAGAAACCGGCCAGCAGCAGGCGCTCGGCGGGCACGCCGCGCACATGTTCGCGCGCGATCAATTCCTCGACCTGGGCGACCGATGCGGCGACGCCGGCGCTGTCGGCGCGGTTGGAGAAATCCGGGCTGACGATGTCGTACCAGGCGCGCATGCGCACGCCGTTGTTGATCGTCACCGCGCGCACCGGCGCATGCGGGAACACGAAGCGCAACGCCGGCCAGCCCGGCCGCAGCAGTTCCGGCACCAGCGGCGCGAAGTCGTGGCCGTCGGCGCCGAGTCCGTGCAACCACAGCACGGTCCATGCCGGCGAAGCGGCGGTTTCGTGTTCCACTGTTTCCAGCATGCGCGCAGTCCCCATCGAGATGGGGCGCATTATGCCTGCCGCGTCAGCTGCCAGCGCGGCGGGCGGCGGCGGCGCGGCGCAATTCGCCCGCGCGCAGCAGCACCGCTGGCGGCTTCTGCTCTTCGGGAATGGCCAGGATGCGCAGCTGGCGCAGCCACAGCCCGGCCGCGCGCGAGGAACTCACCGCGACCACTGGAATCGCCAGCGCCATGCCGATCACCACCGGCGCCATCCACGCCGCCAGCGACGGCGACACCACGTAGGCCATCCCGCCCATCAGCAGCCCGAACGCGCTGAGCCCGCCGTAGCTGCGCGCCAACGCCAGCCACGACAGGCGGCCGTCGTCGCGCTGCTGCGCGTCCCAGCCCGAGTCCTTGCCAGCCAGCACCTCGGCCACGCCGCGCGACTGCACGTACATCACCACCGGCGCCATCAGCGCCGCCAGTACGGTTTCCAGCAGCATGCTCAGCAGCGCGCGCAGCGCCCCGCCGCAGCCGCGCCGCTCCTCGGGTTTGAGCAGCATGGCGAAGTAGCCCAGCACCTTCGGTGCCAGCAGCACGAACATGGTCACCGCGAACACCCAGAACACCCTGGTCGAGTCCTGCTGGTGCCAGTAGCGCGCCGGCGAGAACGGCGACACCACCGTGGCGACCAGGTCGAAGCCGCCGCTCTGCAGCGGGATCGCGATGCCGATCAGCATCAGCAAACCCCACATCGGCGCGGTGAAGTAATGGCCGATGCCGATCATCATGTGCATGCGGCTGATCCAGTGCAGGCCGCGCGCGAACACCACCTTGGAGTGCTGCAGGTTGCCCTGGCACCAGCGGCGGTCGCGCACCAGCAGGTCGGTCAGCGTCGGCGGGCCCTCTTCGTAGCTGCCCTGCAGGTACGGCACCATGTGCGTGGCCCAGCCGCCGCGGCGCATCAGTGCCGCCTCGACGAAATCGTGGCTGAGCACGTGGCCGCCGAACGGCTTGCGCCCGGGCAATGCCGGCAGGCCGGCCTGTTCGGCGAAGGCCTGGGTGCGCATCACCGCGTTGTGGCCCCAGTAGTTGCTCTCCGAACCGTGCCACCAGGCTACGCCGTAGGCGATCACCGGGCCGTAGACGCGGCCGCCGAACTGCTGCATGCGCGCGAACAGGCTGTTGCCGTTGACCACTTCCGGCAGGGTCTGGATCAGGCCGACGTCGGGATGGTCTTCCATGCCCGCGACCAGGCGCACGATGGTCTCGCCGGTCATCAGGCTGTCGGCGTCCAGGATCAGCATCTGCGGGTAGGCGCCGCCGAAGCGGCGCACCCAGTCGGCGATGTTGCCGGCCTTGCGCTCGGCGTTGTCGGCGCGGCGCCGGTAGTAGATGCGGCCCTGGCCACCGGTGCGTTCGACCAGTTCGGCGTAGACCTGCTCTTCCTCGGCGCCGACCGCGGCGCGCGTGGTGTCGCTGAGGATGAAGAAATCGAAGTGCGCGATCTGGCCGGTGGCCTCGACCGATTCGTAGATCGCCTGCAGCCCGGCCATCAACCGGTGCGGATCTTCGTTGTAGGTAGGCATCAGCAAGGCGGTGCGGCTGCGCACCAGCGGCAGCGGCGCGTCCGGATCGATGCCGAGCTTGCGCCCGCCGCCGAACACCAGGGTCACGAATCCGGCCAGCGCACTGACGAACGAAAACGCGATCCACGCGAACAGCGGAATGAACAGCGCCATCAGGCACGCTTCGAGCACGCTGACCCCGCCGATCAGCAGCACCTTGCCGATCAGCACGCTGGCGTAGGCGGTCATCAGCGCGGTGCTGCCGAACACGTACAGCCGCCGCCAGAACATACCGGGCGGGGTGCTGGGCAGGCGCTTGTTGCGCAATTTGCCCTGGCGCAGCGATTGCACCGGCATCGGCAACGGCGCCTCGGGCGGCAGCACCGCATGGCCGGCATCGAGCACAACGGAATCGGGCAGGGTCGGTGTGGGGGCGACCATGCTCATGCGTTCCGCCAGCCTCGTCGGGCAGCGCCACGACGCGGCGATGCGTCCGCGCAAGCGCGCGACGCGGCGGATCCTGGCGCCACTAGCGGCGCCGTCTTGCTGTGATTGCCACTCGTACCCACGTTCTCTCCTGTCGGCGGGCAAAATACGGCCGCCACTGTAAACCTTAAATAGTAAGCTTTCGCGAAGATGGCCAAGCGCGCGGCGACGCTGCCGCCGGCAGGTTCGTTCAGCCATTCCGGCGCCGATCCGCGTTTCACCGCATGCACAAATACCGCTCACCGGCGTTTCACCGCGCCCGGAGAACATGGGAAGCGGTCCGCAGGAGGCAGTGCAGATGCGTCCCTCATTTCAGACAGCGGTACCGGCCATCGGCCGGGCCGCCTGGCCGCGCAGCGGTCGCGGCGCTATGCCGGTGCAGTCGCGATCGCTGCGGCGGGGCGCAGCGACACGCCCGCGCAGGAGGCCTGCATGAACCCGATGGACCTGATCGGCTGGGCAGCGACACTGCTGCTGGTGGCGACCCTGCTGCGGCAGATCCACACGCAGTGGCGTGCGCCCGACCTGCAGGCGGTGTCGGCCTGGCTGTTCGCCGGCCAG
The DNA here is from genome assembly GCF_014236855.1 of Xanthomonas sp. SI. NCBI lineage: Bacteria > Pseudomonadati > Pseudomonadota > Gammaproteobacteria > Lysobacterales > Lysobacteraceae > Xanthomonas > Xanthomonas sp. SI. The sequence goes on along the minus strand of NZ_CP051261.1, from coordinate 829,533 downwards.
ATCGGCGCTTCGTTGCTGTTCGTCGTCTACAGCCTGGCGCTGCGCAATTACGTGTTCGTGACCACCAATACGCTGGTGCTGCTGACCGCCGTGGCCGGACAGCTGCTGCAGACGCTGAAGCGGCGGCGCCTGCAGCGCGGGCGGGCGCCATGAACCGGCCGGCGCTGCTGATCGTGGACATGATCAGCCGCTTCGATTTCCCCGACGGCGCGCGCCTGGCCAGGGCGGCGCTGCCGGTGGCCGGGCGCATTGCGGCGCTGCGCGCGCGGTTCCACCGCCGCGGCTGGCCGGTGCTGTTCGCCAACGACAACTTCGCCGACTGGCAGACCGATTTCGAAGGCCTGTGGCGGCTGTGCGCCGATCCGGCGCAGCGCGGCGCGAAGATCGCCGAACTGCTGGCGCCGCAACCGCAGGACTATTACGTGCTCAAGCCCAAGCACTCGGCGTTCCTGGACTCGGCGCTGCAGATCCTGTTGGCGCAGTTGCGCGTGACCCGCATTGTGGTCACCGGCGTGGCCACCGACGCCTGCCTGCTGGCGACGGCGGTCGATGCGCGGATGCGCGAGTTCCAGGTGCAGATGCCGCCGTCGTGTTGCGCCACGTTCGGCGCGGCGCGGCAGCAGCGCGCATTGCGGCTGCTGCACGAGGCATTCGCGGTCAGCCTGAGCGAGCGCCTGCCGGCGCGCTGAGGCGGCGGCTCAGGCCGGTGCCGGCAGCGCGGCGCTGTCGCCGCCCTCGCCCGGCGGCGCTTCGGCGACGTACGGGAACGCCAGGGTGATGGTGGTGCCACGTCCCAGTTCGGAGTCCACGTCGACGAAGCCGCCGGCCTGGCGCACCAGGCCGTAGACCTGGGCCAGGCCCAGGCCGGTGCCCTTGCCCTCGGGCTTGGTGGTGAAATAGGCCTCGAACAGCCGCGACTTGGTGTCCTCGGACATGCCCTCGCCCTGATCGCTGACCGACAGGGTCACGTAGCGGCCCGGCTGGCGCATCGCCGCCGCCTGCCCAGGCGGTACCTGCAGGCTGCCGCAGCGGATCGACACCACGTCGCCGGATTGGCAGGCGTCGCGTGCGTTCAAGGCCAGGTTCAGCACCGCCTGCTCGACCGAGCTGCGGTCGGCATAGGTGGTGGCGCCGCCGGCCAGGCTGGTCAGTTGCAGCTTCATTTCGCCGCCCAAGGCCTGCGCCAGCAGCGGCTGCATGTGCGCGACCACCTCGCACAGATCCAGCCACTGCGGCTTGACCGGGTGCGCACGCGCGAAGCCGAGCAGGCGCCGGGTCATCCGCGCGCCGTGTTGCAGCGCCTCGCCGGCGATGCCGAGCAGCTTGCGCTGGTCCGGCTGCAGGCGCTGCGGATGCTCGGCGACCATGCTCACCGAGGTCATCGCGGTCTGCAGCATGTTGTTGAAGTCGTGGACGATGCCGGCCAGCATCTGCCCGATCGCCTCGCCCTTCTGCGCCTGGGTCATGGCCCGCTCGGCGACGCGCTGCGCGGCCAGGGCGATGTCCAGCTGCCCGCGCAGCTCGATGTGCTCGGCCTGCAACTGCTGTCCCAGCATCTCGCCGACGACCTGCGCCGGTGCGCCGGCGCCGGCCTGCGGCAGATCGCCCAGGGTGCGCAGGGCCTCCTCGATCTGGCGATGCTGGGTGACGTCGCGGCTGATCACCAGCACGCTTTCCACTTCGGCATCGACGTTGGTCAGCGGGCTGGCCTGCACGTGCCACCAGCGTGGCCGGCCGTCGAAGGTTTCGCGCTGCGCCCAGAATTCGTACTGCTCGTTGCGCAAGGCCGCGGCGAACGCCGCTTCCGCGAGCGGCCGCATCTCCTCCGGCCACAGATCCTGCCAGACGCGGCCGACGACATGCTTGGGCTCGGCCGCACCGAGCAGGCGCAGGCCGCGCGTGTTGATCGAACGCACGACACCGTCGCGGCCGATCTCCTTGATGCAGTCGTGCGAGAGTTCGACGATCTGTCGATAGCGGGCGTGAGTGGACAAGCGGGGTCTCGCGATGAGTGGGTCGAGCATATCGGCATCACCGCAGCGTCACCAGCGCTTCACTGCTGAATCGTGAAGCTGCCGGTATTGAAAACGCGGCGGTATCAGCATTATGCGTGGCACTTGCGCCCTCACCACCATTCTTTTGGTTGAGGATGACCAGACGATTCGCGAACTGGCTCGGATGATGCTCGACGCCGACGGCTATCGGGTCTTGTCCGCCGGCACCGCCCGCGAGGCGCTCGCCTTGCTCGAACAGGATCCCGATGTCGACCTGATCTTCAGCGACGTGCAGATGCCCGGCTGCGACGGCGTGACCATGGTGCGCGAGCTGCGCCGGCGCGCGGTCACGATCCCGGCCCTGCTCACCTCCGGCATGAAACATCCCGATACCGCCGCGCTGCCGACGCATACCGGCTTCTTGCCCAAACCCTACAGCCATGCCGGCTTGCTGGCGGCACTGCAGCGCCTACAGCCAGCGCACTGACGGAAGGCCGATGCACCGCCTGAGCCGGTGCTGCGGACAGCACGCCGCAGCTCAGCCGAACACCAATTTCCCATACTGCGCCGAACGGATCGCCGCCAGACGTTCGGCGACGAAGTGCTCCCCTGCGCGAACATCGCCGAAGTACACGCCATCGAACGCATGCCGGCTCAACACCGCGCCCTGCGCGTCCGAGATGCGGATCTGTGGCAGCAGCACGCCGTCCGGCGCCGCGGCGAGGACGGCATCCAGTACGAAGCCGTCCAGCTCGCGTCGCATCCTTGGGTCCGGTTGGTTCATGCCGGCATTGCAGCACAGGCCCGATGAAGACAGCGCAACCTGCGCATTCATGCCGGGCGGCGTGGCGGACGGCGGCACCGAAAAGGAAACTAAACGGTTCATCGGCTGTGCGGGTCTAACCCACTGTATTGCGGCGAAATCACTATGCGGTAACGCGGCGGGCGCAGCGTAGACAAGCCACGCGCTTCACGCCCCTTTTATCGCTGCGTTCGTACATTACTGAAGAGGAGCTGACCCGCTGGGTTGTGCCGCCCCTCTTTTTTCCGGTTTCACGTCGCGCGCCCGCTGCGGACACGCGACGGCAGTCGTTTTCCGTGTGCCCGTCCCCCCCTCCCCGACGGAATCGCCAATGTCGCCTCCCCCGCCCGCCGATCTGCCCGATAGACAACGCGACACCCACCCGGTCCTGCGCGCGCCCCGGCGCCGCCACCGCGATGCGCGCGGACGCTTCATCCGCACCGCCGAAGTCACCGTCAAGCTGCAGCCGGCGCCGCGCCGCGCCAGCCTGTTCGTGACCTCGGAAATGGCCGACTTCATCAAGGCCGGCGGCCTGGGCGACGTCGCCGCGGCGCTGCCGCGCGCGCTGCGCGGCAGCTGCGACATCCGCGTGCTGATCCCCGGCTACCCGGCGGTGCTGCGCAAGACCGGTCCGCTGGAGATCGTCGGCCACATCGCCGCGCACGCCGGGCTGCCGGCCTGCGCGCTGGGCCGCGCGGACCGCCCCGACGGACTGTGCGTGTACGTGCTGCTGTGCCCGCAGCTGTTCGAGCGCCAGGGTTCGCCCTACGTGTCCAGCGAAGGCCGCGACTGGGAAGACAACGCGCTGCGCTTCGCCACGCTGTCGCACGCCGCCGCGCAGATCGCCGGCGGCCGCGCCGGGCTGGACTGGAATCCGGACCTGCTGCACCTCAACGACTGGCCGTGCGCGCTGGCCGCCGCCTACGTGCGCTGGTCCGGCGGGCGCACGCCGTGCCTGCTGACCATCCACAACCTGGCCTACCAGGGCCTGTTCCCGTACGCGATGGCCAGCACGCTGGGCATCCCCGACAACGGCCTGCAGGATCTGGAGTTCTACGGGCAGATGTCGTTCCTGCGCGCCGGCATCGTCCACGCCGACCACGTCAACACGGTCAGCGTCAGCTACGCCGCGCAGATCACCGGCCCGGCGCAGGGCTGCGGCCTGGACACGCTGCTGGCCCGGCATGCCGCCAGCGGCCGCCTCAGCGGCATCGTCAACGGCATCGACGCCAGCTGGGACCCGCGGACCGACGATCACCTGCATACCCATTTCGGCATCGACCAGGTCCAGGGCAAGCGCGAGAACGCGGCCCAGGTGCGTCGCGCGTTCGGCCTGATCGACAGCGACGGCCCGTTGTTCGCGGTGGTGTCGCGGCTGGTGCACCAGAAAGGCCTGGACATGATCTGCGAGGTGGCGCCGCAGATCGTCGCCGCCGGCGGCCAGATCGTGGTGATCGGTGGCGGCGAGCCGCAGATCGAGCAGGCGGTGGCGGCGCTGGCGCGGCGCTTCCCCGGCCATGTCGGCGCCCATATCGGCTTCGAAGAGCGCCTGGCACGGCGCATGTTCGCCGGTTCGGACTTCCTGCTGATGCCGTCGCGCTTCGAACCGTGCGGGCTGAGCCAGATGTATGCGCAGCGTTTCGGAAGCCTGCCGATCGCGCACGCCACCGGCGGCCTGATCGATACCGTGGACGATGGCGTGACCGGCTTCCTGTTCGAGGAGCCGTCCGCCGATGGCCTGCGCCGCTGCCTGCAGCGGGTGTTCCGCACCTTCCGCCTGCCCGGTCTGCTGCAGGCGATGCGCCGCGCGGCGATGCTGCGGCCCAGCGGTTGGGATCTGGCCGGGCGCAAGTACATGGCCCTGTACGACCGCACTGCTCCGCTGTCGCCGGCGGTGGCATGAGCGAACGGGAACAGGCGCCGGACGCGATCCCGGTGTGGGACGCGCCGCTGGAAGCGGCGAACGACGAGCGCGAACGCCTCGCCCTGCAGGCGCTGGCGCGCGGCGACGCGGTGGACGCGTTCGCCTGGCTGGGCCCGCACGCCGGCGACGACGGCGTGCTCCGGGTGCGCGCGCTGGTGCCAGGCGCCGACGCGCTGGGCCTGCTCGACGGCAACGGCAAACTGGTGGCACGGATGCGCGCGCACCCGGAGGCCGAGAGCGTATTCGAAGGCGAACTGAAGACCACGACAGCCTATCGGCTGCGCATCGTGTGGCCGGACGCGGTGCAGGAAATCGACGATCCGTACGCGTTCGGCCCGGTGCTGGACGAGGCCTGGCTGCAAGGCATGGCCGAGGGCGATGGCGCCGCGCTGCGCACCGCGCTGGGCGCGCACCACACCCGTATCGGCACGGTCGACGGGGTGCGCTTCGCGGTGTGGGCGCCGCATGCGCGGCGGGTCGCGCTGGTCGGCGACTTCAACGGCTGGGACGGCCGCCGCCATCCGCTGCGTCTGCATCGCCAGGCCGGCGTCTGGGAACTGTTCGTGCCGGGGCTGCGCGGCGGCGAGCACTACCAATACGAGATCCTGGACGCCGACGGCACGCCGCTGCCGCGCAAGGCCGACCCGGTCGCCCGCCACAGCACGCGCGCACCGGATACCGCCTCGGTGGTGCCCAGCGCCGCCGACTTCGCCTGGCACGATTCGGCCTGGCTGGCGCAGCGCGAAACGCGCGCCGGCGCCGCGCAGCCGATGAGCATCTACGAGCTGCACGCCGGCTCCTGGCGCCACGACGCGCACGGCCAGCCGCTGCAGTGGGACGCGCTGGCCGCGCAGCTGATCCCGTACGTGCAGGAACTGGGCTTCACCCATATCGAACTGCTGCCGATCACCGAATATCCGTTCGGCGGCTCCTGGGGCTACCAGCCGCTGGGCCTGTTCGCGCCGACCGCGCGGCATGGCGACGCGGACGGTTTCGCGCGCTTCGTCGATGCCTGCCACCAGGCCGGGATCGGGGTGATCCTGGACTGGGTCGGCGCGCACTTTCCCGACGACGCGCATGGCCTGCAGCGCTTCGACGGCACCGCACTGTACGAACACGCCGATCCGCGCGAAGGCGTGCATCGCGAGTGGAACACGCTGATCTACAACTACGGCCGCGCCGAAGTGGTCGCCTACCTGATCGGCAGCGCGCTGGAATGGATCGAGCGCTTCCACGTCGACGGCCTGCGCGTGGATGCGGTGGCGGCGATGCTGTACCGCGACTACGGCCGCAACGAGGGCGAATGGGTACCCAACGCCCAGGGCGGGCGCGAGAACCTGGAGGCGATCGCGTTCCTGCGCCGGCTCAACGCCGAGATCGCGCAACGCTTCCCCGGGGTGCGGGTGATCGCCGAGGAATCCACCGCCTGGCCGGGCGTGACCGCGCCGCCGGAACAGGGCGGGCTGGGTTTCAGCCACAAGTGGAACATGGGCTGGATGCACGACACGCTGAGCTACATGCGGCGCGACCCGATCCACCGCCAGCACCACCACAGCGAGATGAGCTTCGGCCTGGTGTACGCGTTCTCCGAGCACTTCGTGCTGCCGCTGTCGCACGACGAAGTGGTGCACGGCAAGGGCTCGCTGCTGGCGAAGATGCCCGGCGACACCTGGCAACGCTTCGCCAACCTGCGCGCCTATCTGGCCTTCATGTGGGCGCATCCGGGACGCAAGCTGCTGTTCATGGGCGGCGAGTTCGGGCAGTGGCAGGAATGGGACCACGACCGCGCGCTGGACTGGGCGCAGGCGCAGCGCCCGGAGCATCGCGGCGTGGCGCGGCTGGTCGGCGACCTCAACCGGCAGCTGCGCGCATTGCCGGCGCTGTACCGCAGCGATCGCGCGGCGGAAGGCTTCGAATGGAGCGTGGCCGACGATCATCGCAACAGCGTGTTCGCCTTCGTGCGCCACGATCGCGCCGGCGGCGCGCCGCCGCTGCTGGCGGTGAGCAACTTCACCCCGAACGTGCACCACGACTACCGCCTCGGCGTGCCGCGCGGCGGGTTGTGGCGCGAAATCCTCAACACCGACAGCGGCCATTACGGCGGCTCCAACCAGGGCAACGGCGGCGCCTTGCGCAGCGTCGCGCAGCCGATGCACGGGCATGCGCAATCGCTGGCGCTGACCTTGCCGCCGCTGTCCACCCTCTGGTTGCAAGCGGAGCATTGACGTGAATATCGCAACGAGCGCAACGCCGACCGGCGACGCCGCCACCGCTTCGCCCACGGCGCTGCGCCAGGGCGCCTGGCCCACCGCCGACGGCAAGGTCGGCTTCGTGTTGTGGGCACCGGACGCGAGCAGCGTCGACATCGTGTTCGACGACGGCAGCCGGCAGCCGCTGGCCGCGGCCGCGGACGGCTATTTCACCGCGACAGTGGCCTGCGCCGCCGGCACCCGCTACCGCTACGCGATCGACGGCGGCGAACCGGTGCCGGACCCGGCCTCGCGCTGGCAGCCCGACGGCGTGCACGGCGCCAGCGCGGTGCTGGCCAGCGACGGCTATCGCTGGCAGCACGACGCCTGGCGCGGCCGGCCGTGGGCGGAAACGGTGTTCTACGAACTGCACGTCGGCGCCTGCGGCGGCTACGTCGGGCTGCGCGCGCAGTTGCGCACGCTGGCGGCGCTGGGCGTCACTGCGATCGAACTGATGCCGCTGGCCGCCTTCCCCGGCCGCCACAACTGGGGCTACGACGGCGTGCTGCCGTACGCGCCGGCCGCGGCCTACGGTCATCCGGACGAACTGAAGGCGCTGATCGACGAGGCCCACGGCCTGGGCCTGAGCGTGTTCCTGGACGTGGTCTACAACCACTTCGGCCCGGACGGCAACTACCTCGGCCAGTACGCCTCGGCGTTCTTCCGCGAAGACGCGCCGACCCCGTGGGGCGCGGCGATCGACTTCCGGCTCGCGCCGGTGCAGCGCTACTTCATCGACAACGCGCTGATGTGGCTGCACGAATACCGCTTCGACGGCCTGCGCCTGGACGCGGTGCACGCGATCGTGCCGAACGCATTCCTGGACACGCTGCGCGAGGCGATCGCGGCCAGCGTGCCGGCCGGGCGCCACGTGCACCTGGTGCTGGAAAACGAGGCCAACCAGGCCGGCGTGCTGGAGCGCGGCTACAGCGCGCAGTGGGACGACGATTTCCACAACAGCCTGCACGTGCTGCTGACCGGCGAAGACGAGGGCTACTACGCCGGCTTCGCCGATGCGCCGGCGCAGCACCTGGCGCGGGTGCTGGGCGAAGGCTTCGCCTACCAGGGCCAGGCCGACCACCGCGGGCATGCGCGCGGCGAGCCGAGCGCGCAGCTGCCGCCGCACAAGTTCGTGATCTTCGCGCAGAACCACGACCAGATCGGCAACCGCGCGCGCGGCGACCGGCTGATCACCCAGGTGTCCGAGCCGGCGCTGCGCGCGGCGCTGGCGCTGACCGCGCTGACCCCGATGATCCCGCTGTTCTTCATGGGCGAGCCGTGGGGCAGCCGTACCCCGTTCCTGTTCTTCACCGACTTCGCGCCGCCGCTGGACGAGGCGGTGCGCGAAGGCCGGCGCCGCGAATTCGCGCATTTCGCCGCGTTCGCCGATCCCGCGCAGCGCGCGACCATTCCCGACCCGAACGCGCCGAGCACGTTCGAAGCCTCCATCGCCGACATCAGCGATGCCACCCATGGCGACGGCGCGCGCTGGCGCGACTGGTTCGTGGCGCTGATGGCGTTGCGCCGCCAGCACCTGGTGCCGGCGTTGCCCCAGGCACGCGCCGTGGGAGCACGCACGCTGGGGCCGAAGGCGGTGGCCGCGGGCTGGAACCTGGGCAACGGCGAGTGGCACGTGGCCGCGAACTTCGGCGACACGCCGGTGGCGCTGGACCTGCCCGGCGTGACGGTGCATGCCGAGAACGCCGGCGACGATCCGGCGCAGCTGCCGCCGAACGCCTTCGTCGCCCGCTACCGAGCCGGTTCCGCAACGTGAGCGCGGGCTGTCGCGACGCCATCGCGACAGCGCTTCCGGCAAGCTGCCCATTCCGTTCGTCGCCCGCGAGCGTGCGCCTGCCTGACAGGTGCGCCGCGCGCGCGACGACGGCTGTGCGTCCTTCTTTCCCCATTGCCGCGGCCCCGACTCGCCCATGACCGATAGCCCCCTGCACACCCTGGCGTCCGCCGCCGGCCTGCTGGTCGATTGGATCGACGCATCCGACACGCCGCGGACGGTCGGCCCTGACACGCTGCGCAGCGTGCTCGGCGCGCTCGGCCTGGACGCGCACGACGACGCCGCCTGCCGCGACAGCCTGCGCCGGCTGCAAGCCGGCGGCGGCAGCGCCGCACCGTTGCTGACCGCCGACGTCGGCACGCCGATCGACGCCGGCGGCACGCCGGGCGCGGCATACCGGCTCGAGCACGAGGACGGCAGCAGTCGCGACGGCCGCTTCGATGCGCAGGGCCGCGTCGCCGCATTGGATGCCCACGGCTACTGGACCCTGCAGCACGGCGACCGCCACACCACGCTGGCGGTGGCGCCGGCGCGTTGCTACGGCGTGGCCGACGCGGTCGGCGAGGATGCGCCGCGGCGCTGGGGCCTGTCGCTGCAGGTGTATTCGGCGCAAGCCCCAGGCGACGCCGGCATCGGCGATGCGGACGGCGTCGCCGCCTGGGCCGAGCGCATCGCGCGTGCCGGCGGCGATGCGATCGCGCTGAGTCCGGTGCATGCGGCGCGGCCGATCGGCACGCACTACAGCCCGTATTCGCCAGGCGACCGCCGTTTCCTGGATCCGCTGCAGGCCGCCCCGGCACGCGTGCTTGGCGCCGCGGCAGCGCAGCGCGCCATGCAGGCGGCCGGGCTGGAACAGGCCTTCGCCGACGCGCAGACGCGCGCGCTGATCGACTGGCCGGCCTCGGCCGCGGCGAAGTGGCAGTGGCTGCGCCAGCTGCATGCCGATTTCGCCCAGGCCGACGCCGCGCTGCACGCGGATTTCGCGGCGTTTCAGCACGAGCGCGGCGCCGCGCTACGCGACTACGCCGCGTTCGCCGCGCGCGATTTCGGCGATGCCGATCCAGCCTTGCACAGCTTCGCGCAGTGGCTGGCCGCGCGCAGCTGGGCCGGCGTGCAGCGGCAGGCGCGCGCTGCCGGCATGGGCATCGGCCTGATCGCCGACCTGGCGGTGGGCTTCGATCCCGGCGGCGCCGAGGCCGCGGCCTGGCCGCAGGCGGTGCTGGCCGGGCTGGAACTGGGCGCACCACCGGATGCGTTCAACGGCGACGGCCAGGCCTGGGGCATCGGCGGTTATTCGCCGACCGGGCTGCGCGCCAGCGGCTTCGCGCCCTTCATCGAACTGCTGCGTGCGGTGATGCGCGACCGCGGCGGCGTGCGCATCGACCACATCCTCGGCCTGCTGCGGCTGTGGACGATCCCGCGCGGCGCCAGCTCGGCCGACGGCGTGTACCTGCGCTATCCGCTGCACGACCTGCTGCGCCTGCTGGCGCTGGAATCGTGGCGGCACCGCGCGATCGTGATCGGCGAAGACCTGGGCGTGGTGCCGGACGGCATCCGCGCCGAGCTGTCGCAGCGCGGAGTGATGGGCATCGATGTGCTGCTGTTCACCCGCGACGCCAAGGGCGCGTTCCTGGCGCCGGCGCAATGGCGCGGCGATGCCATCGCCACCACCACCACCCACGACCTGCCGACGCTGCGCGGCTGGCGCCGCGGCGAGGACATCGACTGGCGCCGCCGCCTGCAGCTGTCCGACGCCGCGCAGCAACGCGCCGACCACCTGACCCGCAGCGCCGACGTGGCGCGCATGGACGCCGCGGTCGCCGCGGCGCTGCCGCAGGCGCAGAACCCGGAACTGGACGCGCTGCGCTTCGTCGCCGCCACGCCCTCGCCGCTGGCGCTGCTGCCGGCCGAGGACGCGCTGGGCCTGGACCAGCAACCCAATCTGCCCGGCACTGTCGATGGCCACCCGAACTGGCGCCGGCGCTTGCCGGCGGCGGACACCGCGGCCGCCGGCGCACCGCTCGACACCCGCCTGGAGGCGTTCGCGCACGCGCGCCGCAACGCCTCCCCCGCGCAAGGAACCGACGCATGAGCTTCACCCCGCTGCGCGCCACCGCGCGCCTGCAATTGCACGCCGGCTTCACCCTGCTCGACGCCGCCGCGCAGGTGCCCTACTACGCCGGCCTGAGCATCAGCCATCTGTACCTGTCGCCGATCGGCTGCGCGGTGCCCGGCTCCACCCACGGCTACGACGTCACCGATCCGCGCCAGGTCAATCCCGAACTCGGCGGCGAACCGGCGCTGCTGCACCTGTCCGAGCGCGTGCGCGCGCACGGCATGGGTCTGATCCTGGACATCGTGCCCAACCACATGGCCGCGCACGCGGCCAATCCGTGGTGGTGGGACGTGCTCAAGCATGGCCGGCGCAGCCGCCACGCCGGCTGGTTCGACATCGACTGGCGCGCGCCCGGACGCGACGGCAAGCTGTGGCTGCCGGTGCTGGACCGCAGCTATGCGCAGGCGCTGAGCGAAGGCGCGCTGCAACTGCGCGTGGCCGAGGACGGCGAGGTGCAGCTGGAGCACCACGAGCAGCGCTTCCCGATCCGCCTGGAAGGCGCCGTCGCCCACGATTCGCCGGCCGTGCGCCAGGCCTGGGCGGCACGGCTCAACGACGCGGCGCGGCTGGGCGACGACGCGCTGCATCGGCTGATCGAACGCCAGTGCTACCGGCTGGCCTGGTGGCGGGTCGGCAACGACATGCTCAACTACCGCCGCTTCTTCGACATCACCTCGCTGGCGGCGCTGCGCGTGGAGCAGAACGAGGTGTTCGCCGCGGTGCACGAACTGCCGCTGCGGCTGGTCGCCGAAGGCCACCTGGACGGCGTGCGCGTGGACCACGTCGATGGCCTGGCCGATCCCACCGGCTACGTGCAGCGGTTGCGCGCGCAGCTGGACCGTGCCGGGCGCCGCCGCGGCATCGCCGCTGGCGGCATCGCGCTGTACATCGAGAAGATCCTGGCGCCGCAGGAAACCCTGCGCAGCGACTGGCCGTGCGACGGCAGCACCGGCTACGACTTCATGGACCAGGTCGCCGGCGTGCTGCACGACCCGGCCGGCGCCGCGCCGCTGACCGCGCTGTGGCGCCGCGAGACCGGCCGCAGCGGCGACTTCGGCCAGGAGCAGCGCGCCGCGCGCGACGAGATCCTGCAAGGTTCGCTGCAGACCGAGTTCGTGCGCACCGTGCAGGCGCTGGCCGCCGCCGCGCACCTGGACCCGGCCACCCGCGAGTTCAGCCCGCAGATGCTGGCGCGCGGGCTGATGGCGCTATTGCGGCACTTCGAGGTGTACCGCACCTACGCCGGCCCCGATGGCCTGGACGAAGCCGATGCGGCGCGCCTGGCCCAGGCCGCGCAGCGTGCGCGCAATGGAGCCGAGCCGCGGGTGTGCGCGGCGATCGACGCGATCGAGCGCTGGAGCCGCGACGGCCGCGGCACCGGCAAGGCGCAGATCGCGCTGCGGCGCATCGTGCGCCGGCGCATCGAGCAGCTGTCGGCGCCGCTCAACGCCAAGTCGGTCGAGGACACCGCGTTCTACCGCCATGGCGTGCTGCTGTCGCGCAACGAGGTCGGCAGCGACCCGGACGTGTTCGCGTGGGCGCCGGAAGATTTCCACGCCGCCAACGCCGCACGCGCGCAACACCATCCGCGCGCGCTGCTGGCCACCGCCACCCACGACCACAAGCGCGGCGAAGATGTGCGCATGCGCCTGGCCGTGCTCAGTGCGCAGGCGCCGTGGTGGGCCGAACAGGTGGCGCGCTTGCAGGCCTTGTCCGCCGACCTGTTGCCCGCCGGTAGCGCCGCGCCGCTGCCCGGCGACGTGCTGATGCTGTGGCAGATGCTGGTCGCCGCCTGGCCGCTGGAACTGGCCAGCGACGATGCCGCCGGCCTGGCCGACTACGCCGAGCGCATCGGCGCCTGGCAGCTGAAGGCCGCACGCGAAGCCAAGCTGCGCACTTACTGGACTTGGCCGGACGAAGCCTACGAACGCGGCGCGCGCGCGCTGCTGGACGCGGCGCTGCTGGCGCCGGCCGGCGCGCCGCTGCGCGAGGCGCTGGCGCAGGCCGCGGCCGCGCTGGCCCCGGCCGGCGCGCTCAACAGCCTGGTGCAGACCACGCTGCGGCTGAGCGTGCCCGGCGTGCCCGACCTGTACCAGGGCAGCGAAGGTTGGGACCTGTCGCTGGTCGATCCGGACAACCGCCGCCCGGTGGATTACGCGCTGCGCCAGGCCTGGCTGCACGACGACACCGAAGCGTCGGCGCTGCTGCGCGACTGGCACAGCGGCCACATCAAGGCATGGTTGACCGCGCAGCTGCTGCACCTGCGCGGCGCGCATCCGGCGCTGTTCGCGCATGGCGGCTATCGCCCGCTGCAGGCGCAGGGCCCGCACGCGCAACACGTGCTCGGCTTCGCGCGCGAACACGCCGGCAAGACCCTGCTGGTGGTGGTGCCGCGCCTCACCGCAGCTACGCAAGCGCTGGATGCGGCGGCGCCGTTACGCGCGCAGTTGGATTGGCATAACACCTTTCTGACGTTGCCCGCGGCACAGTACAAGAACGTGCTGAGCGGGCGCGACCTCACGGCATCGGCCTCGATGCCGGTGGCGGACCTGTTCGCCGAGTTCCCGGTGGCCGTGCTGGTCGCCGTTCCCTGACATGCGGGTGGCCGTGCTGGCCACCTTCCCCTGACAAGACCGCCATGGACGCAGACACACGCCAGCGCCGCATCGAACAACTCGCACACGAAATCTGGGAAGCCGAAGGCCGGCCCGACGGCCGCGCCGCCCGCCACTGGGCCATGGCCGAACGCCTGGTCGACGCCGAAGCCCGCGCCGATCCGCAAGACCACTCGCTTTCCCCGGCCGGCAACGGCCCCGCCACGTCGTAAGGATTTCGCATGCCGCTTCGCAAGCTCGCCCGCCGCTCCCGCATTCGCGAAGGCCGCTCCTATCCGCTCGGCGCCACCTGGGACGGCCTGGGCGTCAATTTCGCGCTGTACTCGAGCAACGCCACCAAGGTCGAGCTGTGCCTGTTCGACGAACGCGGCCGCGAGGTCGAGCGCATCGTGCTGCCCGAGTACACCGACGAGATCTGGCACGGCTACCTGCCCGACGCGCGCCCCGGCCAGTTGTATGGCTATCGCGTGTATGGTCCTTACGCGCCCGACGCCGGGCACCGCTTCAATCCCAACAAGCTGCTGCTCGATCCCTACGCCAAGCAACTGGTCGGCGAGCTGAAATGGGCGCCCGCGCTATTCGGCTACACCATCGGCCACAAGGACGCGGACCTGAGCTTCGACCGCCGCGACAGCGCCGCCTACGTGCCCAAGTGCGCGGTGATCGATCCGGCCTTCACCTGGGGCAAGGACCAGCGTCTGCAGACGCCGTGGGACCGCACGGTGATCTACGAGACCCACGTGCGCGGCACCACCATGCGCCACCCGTCGGTGCCCGAGGCCTGGCGCGGCACCTTCTCCGGGCTCAAGGTGGACGAGGTGGTGGAGCACATCAAGCGGCTCGGCATGACCGCGGTGGAGCTGCTGCCGGTGCACGCCTTCGTCGACGACGAATACCTGCTCAAGCAGGGCCTGCGCAACTACTGGGGCTACAACACCATCGGCTTCTTCGCGCCGCAGCCGCGCTACATGGCCACGCGCACCGTGGCCGAGTTCAAGCAGATGGTGGCGCGGCTGCACCACGCCGGGCTGGAAGTGATCCTGGACGTGGTCTACAACCACACCGCCGAAGGCAACGAACTGGGGCCGACGCTGTCGTTCAAGGGCATCGACAACGCCAGCTACTACCGTCTGGCCGAGAACCGCCGCTTCTATATCAACGACACCGGCACCGGCAACACCTTCGACCTGACCAATGCCGGCGCGCTGCGCATGGTCAACGACTCGCTGCGCTACTGGGTGTCGGAGATGCACGTGGACGGATTCCGCTTCGACCTGGCCACCATCCTCGGCCGCGAGCATCACGGCTTCGACCCGAAGGGCGGCTTCCTCGACGCCTGCCGCCAGGATCCGCTGCTGAGCCAGGTCAAGCTGATCGCCGAACCGTGGGACGTGGGTCCCGGCGGTTACCAGGTCGGCGGCTTCCCACCCGGCTGGTCGGAATGGAACGACAAGTTCCGCGACAACGTGCGCGCGTTCTGGCGCGGCGACGAAGGCCAGCTGGCGGAACTGGCCACGCGCCTGACCGGCTCGGCCGACCTGTTCAACCACCGCGGCCGCCGCCCCACCGCCTCGGTCAACTTCGTCACCGCCCACGACGGCTTCACCCTGCACGACCTGGTCAGCTACGAGCACAAGCACAACGAAGCCAACGGCGAAGACAACCGCGACGGTTCGGACAACAACATCTCGGCCAACTACGGCGTGGAAGGCGAGAGCGACGACGAGCAGGTCAACGCGCTGCGCCTGCGGCAGATGCGCAACATGCTGGCCACGCTGCTGCTGTCGCAGGGCACGCCGATGCTGCTGGCCGGCGACGAGTTCGGGCGCAGCAAGGGCGGCAACAACAACACCTACTGCCAGGACAACGAACTGACCTGGCTGAACTGGGAAAGCGGCGAGCGCGCGCAACGGCTGACCGCGTTCGTGACGCGCCTGACCCATCTGCGCGCGCACTACCCGCTGCTGCACCGCGCGCGCTTCTTCGACGGCGTCTACGACGAAGAGCTGGGCATCAAGGACGTGAGCTGGCTGGCGCCGGACGGCGAGGAAATGAACGAGGCATCCTGGCACGACCCGCACGCCCGCGCGCTGATGATGCGCCTGGACGGCAGGGCGCCATCCAGCGGCCTGCGCCAGGCGGCGTCGAACGTGACCTTGCTGATGATCGTCAACGGCGCCACCGAGGACGTGACCTTCACCTTGCCGATGGTCGAAGGCGAGCACTGGCGCGTGTTGATCGACACCGCCGAACGCGATCACGAACACGGCCTGCCCGGAGGCTCGCAATGGCATGGCATCTGCCGCTCGCTGACCCTGCTGGCCGCGGAACGCGACGGCAAGGTCGCCGCGTCCCAACACCAGAATGCGGCGCCGCCGCCGGCACCAGCGGCGTAACCCGAAGCGGTAGCACACAGCGGCCCAGATCGATTGCTGGGCCGCTCTCCGCACAGACAAACCCGCCTATGTAGGAGCGGCTTCAGCCGCGACCGTATCCGCAGCCGGCAGCCCATCCGGGTTCAAGATGTCGCGATGGCTCAAGGTCATCGACTTCGGAGCGTTCTGCGATGCCGAGACATTTCGACTCCGCTCGTCGCGGCTGAAGCCGCTCCTACAGGACCGCGGCACATTGCATGCGGTGCACTGTAGGAGCGGCTTCAGCCGCGACTGTATCCGTAGCCGGCAGCCCATTCGTGTTCAAGATGCCGCGATGGCTCGAGGTCGTCGGCTTCGGGGCGTTGTGCGATGTGGACGCACTGCGACTGCGTTCGTCGCGGCTGAAGCCGCTCCTACAGGGAGCGCTGGCGAATTTTCGATGCCGATGCTGTCATTTGTGGGAGCGACTCTGGGTGGCCTCGAGCCATGAGTCGCGACGGGCTTTACCGGTGAAGCCGGTCGCGACTGAAGTCGCTCCCACAAGGAATCATGCTATCGCCTGCAGTGCGTGCAACTGCGCGAACTGCACCTGCGCTTCGCCCACCGCGCCGCCGATCAGGATCACGCCGGGTGCGCCGACGCGCAGGCCTTCCACATCGGCCGCCAGGCGCTCGAGCGTCGTCAGCAACTGCGTCTGCTGCGGCAGGCTCGCCGACTGCACCACCGCCGCCGGCGTAGCGCCGGGCAGGTGGCGCAGCAAGGCCGCCGTCAGCGCCGCGATGCGGCCCATGCCCATGTAGATCGCCAGCGTGGTGCGGGTGGCGCACAGCGCCGCCCAATCCGGCTCGCCATGGTCCTGGGTGTGCGCGGTGACGAAGGTGATGCCGTGGCAGTGATCGCGATGGGTCAGCGACATGCCCAGCCCGGCCGCCGCCGCGAACCCGGCACTGACGCCATTGACGATACGCACCTCCACGCCCGACGCGCGCAGGAACGCGATCTCCTCGCCGGCGCGGCCGAACAGCAGCGCTTCACCGCCCTTGGCGCGCACCACGTTGGAGCCCTGCAGCGCATAGCGCCGCATCAGCCGGCAGATGAAATTCTGCGGTGTGGACCGGCAGCCGCCGCGCTTGCCGACGCGGATCACCCGCGCCTGCGGCGCGAACTGCACGATGTCGGGATTGACAAGATCGTCGAGCAACAGCACCTGCGCCGCGGCCAGCGCCTTGACCGCCTTCAGCGTCAGCAGTTCCAGGTCGCCAGGACCCGCCGACAGCAGCACCACGCCACCGCCACCACGCACACCCGACACGCTTGCATCGTTCATTGCAGACTCCACCCAGAAAGAAGGAACAACACTCGAGACCTCGCAACCGCCGGTGCACAGTTGCGCGCATCCGCAACGGCACCTACCCGCGGCCGCCACGCGCGCTTTCGCCGCATTTCGTCATTCGCGTGGCAAGGAGGACGGGCACCCACAGCACTTTCTGCGCACTCGACAGCCGGCACACAGGCGATCTGGAAGTTGCGACCGTTCATGCGCGCACCGCCGTGGCGCAAAGCCGCAGCACCTGCGGCATGCACGAACCACATACGCTGCCGCAGCCCAGCCGCGTGCGGATCTCGGCGGGTGCCGCGCCACGCGCGGCTTCGACGCGGATCGCCGATTCGCGCACCTGGGTGCACTGGCACACCACCGGATCGCGCGCCGCGCCGCCGGCCTGGGCGAATGCCGCCAGCCGCGCGCCGTGCCAGGCTTCGCCGCTCAATGCGCGCTCGAGCAACGCTTCACCGCCGGTATCGCGCTGCGCGCCGGCCAACAGCAGGCCATCGAGATGACTGACCGGCGCGGCGCCGCGCCAGGCCACGCGCTTGAGCAGGCCGCGGCGTGCGTCGCGGTATTCGAGGGTGTCGGCATCGCCACCGGCCAGCACCAGCGCTGCGGCCAGTTCCTCCAACTGCGCGGGGACCGGTGCCTGCTCGGCGGCGGCACGCAGCACCAGCCACGCCTGCTCCTGTTCGCCGGCCTCGGCCTGCAGGCTCAACGCGGCATAGCCGAAGTCGCGCAACCACGGTTGCGCCGCGGCCTGCAGCGCGAGCGCATCGCCGCGCCGCGCCAGCAGCAGGTGCCAGCCGAATTCGGCCTTCTCCACGCGCACCGCGGCGTGCTTGAGCTCTGGCTGCTGCGAACGCGCGTCCACCGTGCCCAGGCTGAGTTCGTTGATGCCGCCGCTGTCCAGGAACTGCGCGTTCCAGTGCATCGCCGCGAACACGTCGCCCGAGCGCATTTCCTCGCACGCTTGCAGCGGCAACACCAGGCTGCCGCGCTTGCTGACGATGCGCACCAAGTCGCCGTCGCGCAGCCCGCGCCGTGCGGCGTCCTGCGGATGCATGCGCAGGCCCGGCTGCGGACTGTGCGCGAACAGCGACGGCACCCGCCCGCTGCGCGACATGCCGTGCCACTGGTCGCGCAGGCGCCCGGTCAAAAGTCTCAACGGGAAACGCGCCGAGGTCGGCTCGGCCACCGGCTTGTACGGCGTGGGATGGAAGCGCGCACGGCCGTCGGCGGTGGCGAACACGCCATCGGCGTAACGCCGCGCCTGGCCGTGCGCGGCGCCGGCCGGCAGCGGCCATTGCTGCGGGCCTTGCGCGTCCAGCCGCGCGTAGTCGAGTCCGCCGATGTCCAGGTCGCGGCCAACCGTCAATGCACGGTGCTCGTCGAACACCGCCGCGGTATCGGCGAAGCCGAAGCGCGAGCCGGCTGCCGGCGCATCCAGCCGCGCTTCCAGCCGCCGCGCCACCTCGCTGGCGATCCACCAGTCGGGCCTGGCCGCGCCCGCTGCCGGCAGCGCCTTGCGCACGCGCGAGACGCGGCGCTCGGAGTTGGTCACCGTGCCATCCTTCTCGCCCCAGCTCGCCGCCGGCAGCAGCACGTCGGCGTAGGGCACGGTGTCGGTGTGCACGAAGGCTTCCTGCACGATCACCAGCTCGGCCTGGCGCAGCGCATCGCGCACCTGTGCGATGTCCGGCATCGAGTGCACGGGATTGGTGCAGGCGATCCACACCGCCTTGACCTCGCCGCGGCGCAGCGCATCGAACAGCGCCACCGCCGGCAGGCCCGGGCGCGCCGATAGGCGCTCGGCCGGCAGTTGCCACAGCGCTTCCAGCTCGGCGCGATCGCTGGCGCTGGCGATCTCGCGGTGCGCGGCCAGCATCGTCGCCATGCCGCCGACCTCGCGCCCGCCCATCGCGTTCGGCTGCCCGGTCAGCGAGAACGGGCCGGCGCCGGGCTTGCCGATCTGCGCGGTGGCCAGGTGCAGGTGGATCAGCGCCAGGTTCTTGTCGGTGCCGTGCGCGGACTGGTTCAGGCCCATGCAGTACAGCGACAGTGCAGGCGCATCGCGGCCGAACCATTCCGCCGCCTGCACCAGGTCGGCGACCGGCACGCCGCAGATATCGGCGGCCATTGCCGGGGTGTATTCGCGCAGCGTCTGCCGCAGCTCGGCGAAGCCCTGCGTATGCGCGGCGATGAACGCGCGGTCGATGCGGTCTTCCCAGATCAGGTGGTGCAGCATGCCGTTGAACAGCGCCACGTCGGTGCCGGGCTGGATCGGCAGGTGCAGGTCGGCCATCGCCGCGGTGTCGGTGCGGCGCGGATCGACCACGATCCAGCGCACGTCCGGATCGCGCGCGCGCGCGTCCTCGAGCCGGCGGAACAGCACAGGATGCGCATAGGCCATGTTGCTGCCGGCCAGCAGCACGGTCCTGGCCAGCTCCAGGTCTTCGTAGCAGGTCGGCGGGCCGTCCGCGCCCAGTGCCAGCTTGTAGCCGCTGACCGCGCTGGACATGCACAGCCGCGAATTGGTGTCGATGTTGTTGGTGCCGATTAGGCCCTTGGCCAGCTTGTTGAAGACGTAGTAGTCCTCGGTCAGCAGCTGCCCCGACAGGTAGAACGCCACCGCGTCCGGCCCGTGCCGCTCGACGATGCCGGCCAGGCGCTCGGCCACGCTGTCCAGCGCCACCGCCCAATCCACCGCACGCCGCGGCGCGTCGCGGTGCGTGCGCAGTTCCGGCTGCAGCGCGCGGCCATGCAGGCTGCGCACGCTCTCCGGCAAGGTGCGGCCCTTGCTGCACAGCCGGCCGTAGTTGGCCGGGTGTTCCGGGTCGCCTTCGATGCCGACGATGCGCGCCGCGCCATCGGCGCCATGCTCGGTCTCGATCAGCACGCCACAGCCGACGCCGCAGTAGCAGCAGGTGGAACGGGTCAGCGTGCGCCGCGCCGCGTTGTCCGCGGCCGCGCTCGCTGCGGGCACGTGCGCGCCGTCCATCAACCGGCGCCCTGCAACGACAGCCACACGTCGCCGTCGTCCACCCGCACCGGATAGCGGCGCGCGCAGCCCACGTCCGGCGCGCAGGCCTGGCCGCTGTCCAGGGCGATGTTCCAGTTGTGCAGCGGGCAGGTGACGCTGTCGCCGGCGACGATGCCCTGCGACAGCGGCCCGCCCTTGTGCGGGCAACGATCGACCAGTGCGAACACGCGGTCGCCGGCGGTGCGGAACAGCGCGATCGGATCGACGCCGGCGATCTCCAGCACCCGCGCGCCGAGCGCAGGGATGTCGTCGAGCCGGCAGATGCGGATCCAGTGGCGGGTGCCGGCGTCGACGGCGCTGCTGCTGTCGGACGCGACGAGGTCGGAAGCGGCTGCATTCATCGCTCAGTCCTCCACCAGCGCCAACGGCGCGGCCACGCGCAGCGGCTGGAATTCGCGCTGCCTGGCCCCGGCGATGCGCTCCGCCCACGGATCGGGCAGGCCTTCCAGCGCGTACAGCAGCCGCTCGTACAGCGCGCGCCGGTTGGCCGCGTCCTCGATTACGCGCTGGCGGACGTAGTCCATGCCCACGCGCTCGATGTAGTGCACGGTGCGGTCCAGGTAGTAGGCCTCCTCGCGGTACAGCTGCAGGAATGCGCCGGTGTATTCCTTCACCTCCTCGGCGGTCCTGACCTTGACCAGGAACTTGGCGACCTCGGTCTTCATGCCGCCGTTGCCGCCGATGTGCAGCTCCCAGCCCGACTCCACCGCGATGATGCCCACGTCCTTGATCCCGGATTCGGCGCAGTTGCGCGGGCAGCCGGACACCGCCAGCTTCACCTTGTGCGGGCTCCACATGTTGGCCAGCATCGTTTCCAGGTCGATGCCCATCTGCGTGCTGTTCTGCGTGCCGAAGCGGCAGAACTCGCTGCCCACGCAGGTCTTCACCGTGCGGATCGACTTGCCGTAGGCGTGCCCGGAATTCATCCCCAGGTCCTTCCACACGCCCACCAGGTCTTCCTTGCGGATGCCGAGCAGGTCGATGCGCTGGCCGCCGGTGACCTTGACCATCGGCACCGCGTACTTGTCGGCCACGTCGGCGATGCGGCGCAGTTCCGAGGCGTTGGTCACCCCGCCCTTCATCTGCGGGATCACCGAGAAGGTGCCGTCCTTTTGGATGTTGGCGTGGGCGCGCTCGTTGATGAAGCGCGACTGCGGATCGTCCACCGCCTCGCGCGGCCAGGTCGACAGCAGGTAGTAGTTGATCGCCGGGCGGCAGGTGGCGCAGCCGTTGGGACTGCGCCACTGCAACTGCGCGTACACCGCGCCATGGGTGAGCAGCCTGCCCTCGCGGATCGCCTGGCGCACCTCGCCGTGGCTGAGGTCGGTGCAGCCGCACACCGCCTTGGTCTTTGGCGTCTGCTGGAAATTGGAGCCCAGGCAGTTCATCAGGATCTGCTCGACCAGGCCGGTGCACGAGCCGCAGGAACTGGCCGCCTTGGTCTGCTTCTTGACCTCGTCGACGGTGAACAGGCCTTGCGCGTTGATCGCCTTGACGATGGTGCCCTTGCACACGCCGTTGCAGCCGCAGACCTCGTCGCTGTCGCGCATCGCGCTGGCACGGTCCTGGCCGGCGGTGCCGGCGTCGCCGAGCGCGCTTTCGCCGAACATCAGCCGCTCGCGGCGCTCGCCGATCGGGCTGGCGTCCTTGAGCAACTGGAAATACCAGGCGCCGTCGTTGGTATCGCCGTACAGACAGGCGCCGACCAGCTTGTCGTCCTTCAGCACCAGCTTCTTGTAGACGCCGCCGGCCGGATCGGACAGCACGATCTCCTCGCTGCCCTCCCCGCCCATGAAATCGCCGGCGGAGAACAGGTCGATGCTGGTGACCTTGAGCTTGGTCGAGGCCACCGAGCCGCGGTAGATGCCGATGCCGAACCCGGCCAGGTGGTTGGCGCAGATCTTGGCCTGCTCGAACAGCGGCGCGACCAGGCCGTAGGCGATGCCGCGGTGGCTGGCGCATTCGCCGACCGCGTACACCCGCGGGTCGAAGGTCTGCAGCGTGTCGTTGACCACGATGCCACGCGTGCAGTGGATCCCGGCGGCCTGCGCCAGCGCGATGTTGGGGCGGATGCCGGCGGCCATCACCACCAGGTCGGCCGGCACCTCGCTGCCGTCGGAGAACTTCACCGCCACCACTTCGCCGTCTGCATTGCCGACCAGTTCGGTGGTGGAGGTGCCGAGGCGAAACTCCAGGCCGCGTTCGCTGAGCGAGCGCTGCAGCAACTGCCCGGCGACCGGGTCGAGCTGGCGCTCCAGCAGCCAGTCGGCCAGGTGCACCACGGTCACCTGCATGCCGCGCTGCTTGAGTCCATTCGCCGCCTCCAGGCCGAGCAGCCCGCCGCCAATCACCACCGCGTGGCGCTTGCGCGTGGCGGTGTCGATCATGGTCTGCGTGTCGTGCATGTCGCGGTAGCCGATCACGCCCTTCAGCTCCTTGCCCGGCACCGGCAGCACGATCGGCAGCGAGCCGGTGGCCAGCAGCAGGCGGTCGTACGGCGCCTCGGTGCCGTCGGCGGCGATCACCTTGCGCTTGATCCGGTCGATGCGGGTGACTTCCTTGCCCACGTGCAGGCGGATGCCGTGCTCCGCGTACCAGGCCAGCGGATTGAGCACGATCTCCTCGAACCGCTGTTCGCCGGCCAGCACCGGCGACAGCAGGATGCGGTTGTAGTTGGGATGCGGCTCGGCGCCGAACACGGTGATGTCGTACATCCCCGGCATCAGCTTGAGCAGTTCTTCCACGGTGCGGATGCCGGCCATGCCGTTGCCCACCACCACCAGTCTTGGCTTGTTCATGCGAGTCTCGCTTCGGTGGAGAGGATCAGACGCGCGCCGCGCCGGCCGCGGCCCATTGGCTGCGCCAGTGCTGCTTGACGTTGGACAGCAGGCCCCAGGCCAGCAGCGCGCAGCCGGCGAACAGCCACAGCCCCAGCGCATAGCTGCCGGTGTGCTGCTTGACGATGCCCAGCCCCGCGGCGAGCAGGAAGCCGCCGATGCCGCCGGCCATGCCGATCAACCCGGTCATCAGCCCGATGTCGCGGCCGAAACGCTGCGGCACCAGTTGGAACACCGCGCCGTTGCCGGTGCCCATGCACAGCAGGGTCAGCACGAACAGCGCCACCGTCGCCGCAGGACCGCCGACCCCGACCGCCGCGGCGGCCACCAGCAACGCCACCAGCAGATAGATCGACAGCAGCGTGCGCGTGCCGCCGATGCGATCGGCCAGCGCACCGCCGAGCGGACGCATCACCGAGCCGGCCAGCACGCACGCCGCGGTGGCCCAGCCGGCGAGCTTCGGCGAGAAGTCGAACTGATCGTGGAAGTAGCCGGGCAAGGCGCTGGCGAACCCGGCGAAACCGCCGAAGGTGATCGCGTAGAACAGCATGAACCACCACGAATCGCGGTTGCCGACCAGCACCCGCGCGTAGTCGCCCAGATGCTTGCGCGGCACCTCCACCGGCGCGTCCTTGGCGAACGCCGCGAACACCAGCAAGGTCAACAGCAGCGGGATGCAGGCCAGCCCGAACACCGCCTGGTAGCCGAACGCCGTGGCCAGCACCGGCGCGAACAGCGCCGCGAACACTGTGCCGGAATTGCCGGCGCCGGCGATGCCCATCGCCGTGCCCTGGTGCTGCGGCGGATACCAGCGCGAGGCCAGCGGCAGCGCCACCGCGAACGAGGCCCCGGCCACGCCCAGCATCAGCCCCAGCAGCAGCACCTGCGCGAAACTGTGCACGCCCAATTGCCACGCCACCGCCAGCGCCACGATCACCAGCACCTGCGCCAGCATCCCCGCGCGCTTGGCGCCGATCACATCGGCGAGCATGCCCAGGAACAGCCGCAGCACCGCCCCGCACAGGATCGGCACCGCCACCATCAGCGCGCGCTGCTGCGTATCCAGTTGCAGCGCCGCGGCGATCTGCACCTGCAGCGGACCGAGCAGGTACCAGACCATGAAGCTCAGGTCGAAGTACAGGAACGCCGACAACAACGTGGGCGTATGCCCGGCTTGCCAGAAGGATCGATTCATCCGCGCCATCTCCGAGAAACGTTGGGCCGCAGCGCTGCACACCACCCGCAGCGCGCGGTAGTCGAGGGGAGGGAAAACGAAAACGGCGCCGTCCGGTTCGCACCGGAAGACGCCGTTGTCTGGGCAGGCGGGCCGCCGTTGGCCCACCTGCCGAATCGAGTTGGTGCGGACACCCCGTTGCATCCGCGCTGGGACTATCGCAATTGGTGTGCCAAGTGTTTGGGGGGTCGGTGCAGCCGAAGAATTGCCATAAAATTCAAGGCGCTGGGGGATTTTTCCAGCAACCTGTCACCTGATCGTGCGGCCACCGCTACGAGCCTCAACGAACACAAGTGGTGCGCGGCGCACCTTTATTGTGCGTCGCGGCAACCATCGCGTACTGACGCCTTACGTCACTTCGACGCAAGCGCTGTTTGAGTAGGCAGCGTACGGTGACTCCCGCTTGCCGGAACGCACAGGAAGCCGCACGCTGGCTCTTCCCATCGCAATCCCTTCGCCCATCAGATGAAACGCGCCGTGCTCGCCCTATGCCTGCTCAGTAACGCCGCATTGGCGTGCGACAACCACCTGCCGCTCTCGGGCTCGGTCAGCGTGAAAACCTGTTCGCCTAGCAAGGGAGCCGCCGGCTGCGTCTATTCCGGGAAAGCGCTTTACGACTACATGGAAGCCGTGCCGGACAGCGCTGCGGTTTTCATCATTGGCCTGCAGGCCAGTCCGTGGCGCATGTACGACGGAGAGTGGCGCATTCTTACCCCGGAAGACGTCGCCGCGGCCGTCCGTGCGCAACGCGACGAAAAAGTGCAGCGCGTCGAACTGCTGGCCTCGTGGACCGGCGTGTCGCCGGGGCCGGGCGTGCTTTCGCTGGCCGATCGCGTATCCAAGGCATTGGATGACTTTCCAGTGGTGGGCGAAGACGGTTTCCTGTGGCTTTCCAAGGACGGCTCACGCCGCACCACGCACCAGGCCTATACCGTGCGCGAAGGCGCCGGCTCGTATTTCCTGCCTACTGGCGCAGACCTGTTCGTTCCCTTGGTAGCCGGCTGGCCCGCGTTCGTGGAGGGCGATATTGCCGACACCGATCCGGCACTGTTGACGCAGGCTGCGGCCGGTTGGGACGTTCTGTTCCTATGCCCGGACAAGGCCCTCGCTGGCTTCGAACACGCGGCCGCCAAGGGCAGCGCCATTGCCGCCTACAACGCCGCGCTCATGCGCTTGGAACGCGGCGGCGATGCCGACCGCACCACCGCGCTGGCGCTGCTGGAACGCGCGGCGGCGCTGGGGGACGACAAGTCGCAGGCACGGCTGAAGATAGAACGCGCGCAGCGGTAAAGCGTGCTGTATAGCTAAGTAAGCGCGCGCGCATCGTGCCAATCCGGCAACCCATCCTCGCGCTCGTCGCCCGCCGGCACCTCAATCCCCAACTGCGCAGCGGCCGCACGATACGTCTCCAACCGATGCACCCGCGCCACGATCTGCGCATCGTACGCCGCATCCTGCCCGGTCCCCGCCTCGCTCGCCGGCAACCACCCCCAACGCCGAAACTGCTGCAGGAACCAGCGTCCATCCGACAGCCACGGCATGTTCGCCAAACCGCCCGCATGGAAGCGCAGCCCTTGCGGATCGGCACCGTCATCGGCGTCGCCGCCCGGCAGCAGACACGCTGCGATGCGCTCGGCCGGCAAACCGATCACGTCCGGATCGGCCAGCCACGCTACTGCCTCGCGGCGGTGCGCGGCATCGTCGAGCCAGCGGCAGGCGTCGAGCAGCGTGGCGGTTAGCGCGGTTGCCAGTTCCGGCTGCAGCGCGGCGAAGGCGCGGCGGCAGGCCAGCACTTTCTCCGGATGGCCGGGCCATAGTTCGCCGCTGCGGATCGCGCGCCGGCCCACGCCCATCGCTTCGGCCTGCGCCGCCCACGGTTCGCCGGCGCAGTAGCCGTCCAGTTCGCCGCGCGCCAGCGCGTCGGGCATCTGCGGCGGCGGCAGGGTCACCGCCTGGATGTCGCCGATCGGATCCACGCCCTGCGCCGCTAGCCAGTAGTACAGCCACATCGCGTGGGTGCCGGTGGGGAAAGTCTGCGCGAACACCGGCGGGCGACCTAGCGCAGCCAGTGCGCTGCGCAGCGGCGTGCCTTGCGTCAGCGCGTCGGCCAACGCCGGCGCCAGGGTGATCGCCTGGCCGTTCTGGTTGAGCGTGAGCAGGATCGCCATGTCCGCCTGCGGTCCACCGATGCCGCATTCCACGCCGTAGACCAGGCCGGCCAACGCATGCGCCGCGTCCAGTTCGCCGGACAGCAGCTTGTCGCGCACCGCCGCCCACGAGGCCTGCCGCTGCAGGTCCAGGCGCAGGCCGTGGTGGCGGTCCAGGCCCAGCCGCACCGCGGCGACCAGCGGCGCGCAATCGATCAGCGGCAGGTAGCCCAGGCGCAGGGTGCGCGGTTCGGGGTGCAGTGGTGCGCTCATCGCTTCCTCATCCCAGCAAGTCGGCCATCGCGAGGATGCGCTGGGCGACCTCGGCCAGCTTCAGTCCCTGCTTCATCGCCTGCTGCCGCAACGCGGCATAGGCCTCGTTCTCGCTCATGCCGCGCTTGTCCATCAGCAGGCGCTTGGCGCGGTCGATCTGTTCGCGGTCGCGCAGCTTGCCCTGCACTTCGTCCAGTTGCCGGCGCATGTCCGCTTCCTGCTCGAAGCGCGCCAGCGCCACCTGCACGATCGGCGCCAGCCGCGCCGGCGCAAGGCCGTCGACCACGTAGGTGGTGACGCCGGCGCTCACCGCGGCGCGGATCAGTTGGTCGTCGCCGTCGGCGGAGAACATCACCACCGGACGCGGCGCCTGGCGGTGGATCAGCGCCAGTTGCTCGAGGGTATCGCGCGAGGGCGAATCGACGTCGATGATGACCACGTCCGGCTGCTGGGTGGACACCGCCTTGAGCAGCGCCGGCGCCGCCGCCACTTCGTCCAACACCTCGTAGCCGGCGTCGAGCAGCGCCTGGCGCAGCTGCCCGATCGGCTTTTCGGTATCGTTGACCAGCAGGACGCGCAGCATTCGGGCCTGGCTAACGGAAGTTGGCTGAGCCGCATGGTGCCATGCAACACGCGTCCGCCGCGAGCCGTCCCCACCCCGCAGGAGTCCGCATGCCGTTGTATCCCTTGTTCGCCGATCTGGGCGGGCGCCGCGTGCTGGTGGTGGGCGGCGGCGAGGTGGCGATGCGCAAGATCGAGGCGCTGCTGCACGCCGGCGCGCAGGTGCTGGTGTACGCGCACGCGCTCAACGCCACGGTGGCGCAGTGGCTGGCGCAGGGCCGGCTGCAGCGGGTCGATGGTCAGTTCGATGCGCAATGGCTGGACGACGCCTGGCTGGTGGTCGCGGCCACCGACGACAACGCCTTCAATCGCGAACTCGCGGCGCAGGCCGGGCAGCGCCGCAAGCTGGTCAACGTGGTCGACGACGCCGAGCTGTCCACGTTCCAGGTGCCGGCGATCATCGACCGCGATCCATTGCTGGTTGCGATCTCCTCCAGCGGCGCGGCGCCGATGCTGGCGCGGCGCCTGCGCGAGCGCTGGGAAACCGAACTGGACCATTCCTACGCGCAGCTGGCGCAGTTGTTCGCGCGCCACCGCGAGGCGATCCGCGCGCGCCTGCCGCAGCTGGCGCAGCGCCGGCGCTGGTTCGAGCAGGTGCTGGAAGGCCCGGTGCAGGTGCTGCTGCAGAGCGGGCAGACACAGGCCGCCGAGCAGGCGTTCCATGACGCCCTGCAGCGCAGCGAGCAGGACGTGCCGCGCCGCGGCA
Organism: Xanthomonas sp. SI; assembly: GCF_014236855.1. Lineage (NCBI taxonomy): Bacteria > Pseudomonadati > Pseudomonadota > Gammaproteobacteria > Lysobacterales > Lysobacteraceae > Xanthomonas > Xanthomonas sp. SI. The sequence goes on along the minus strand of NZ_CP051261.1, from coordinate 801,478 downwards.
GCGTGTGGCTGGTCGGCACCGGCAACGGCGATCCCGGCGCGCTGACGCTCAAGGCGCTGCGCGCGTTGAACCAGGCCGATCTGTTGCTGTGCGATCCGGCAGTGGACGCAGCGGTGCTGGGCCTGGCGCGCCGCGACGCGACGCGGCAGCCACTGCCGTCCGATCCCGACGCGCATCTGGCGCTGCTGATCGAGCAGGTGCAGGCCGGGCAGCGCGTGGTCAGCCTGAAACCCGGCGACGCATTCCGGCAGCCGCCCCATGCGCAGCTGGCCGCGCAACTGGCCGCTGCCGGCATCGCCTGCGATGTGGTCGCGGGCGTGGCATTGGACTGATCAGCGCAGCGCGGTCGCGACAGCGAATCAAGCCGGCGCTGGCGCCACCGCGACTTCCGCCGTCGGCACCCCGGCCACCTGCAGCAACTGCTTGCGAAAACCCACCCACAGCGCCAGCGACAGCAGCGAAATGCCGCCGAGCAGCAGGAACGCGGTGCGGTAGCCGAAGTCCTGCGCGATCCAGCCGCCCAGCGCGGGGCTCAGCGCCGCACCGATGCCCTGCACCGTCATCACCGCGCCCTGGCCGACGTTGACCCGGCCGGTGCCCTGCAGCAGCCGCGCCACCAGCGCCGGCACCACCACGCTCTGCAGGCCGGCGCCGACGCCGTCGAGAATCTGCACCGGGAACACGCCCCAGGCATGGATCAGGCTGGCCGCGATCAGGCCGCGCAACGGCAGCGCCAGGAAGGTCAGCAGCATCACCCACCAATGCCCGCGCACGCGGATCAGGCGCATCGCCAGCAGCGAGGCCACCACCATCGTCGCCTGCGCGACGATGATCGTGGTCGCGGTCAGCGCACTGGGATCGCCCTGGTGCGCGGCGACCACGGCCATGCCGTACAGCGGCAGCATCGCCGCATTGCCCAGGTGGAACAGCGCGAGCGCCAACGCCAAGACCAGCAGCGGCTTGCAGGTCAGCAACACCAACCAGCCGCTGGCATGCGCGGCACCCTGCGCGTCGGCGTCGGCCAGGCCGCGCGCGGCGCGATGGTCGATCGCATCGCGCGGGATCAGCAGCACCGAGGCGATCGCCAGCACGCCGAAGCAGCCGGTCAGCGCGAACACCGCGCCAAAGCCGAACTTCCAGCCGAGCAGGCCGGCCAGCGCCGCCGCGACCACGTTGCCGGCATGGCTGCCGACCTGGTTGCGCGCGATCTGGTGATCGAAACCGGCCTGCCGCACCAGCCCCAGGGTGATGCCTGACAGCGCCGGACCCAGCGCCGCGGCAGCGAGCGCGGTCATCACCTGCGCGGTCACCACGCCGGCGAAGCTCGGCGACCACCACAGCAGCGCCGACGCCAGCAGGATCAACGTGCAGCCGACCACCACGATGCTGCGCTTGCGCCGGGTCGCATCGACCAGCGCGCCGCCCGGCGTGGTCGCGAGCATGCCGGCGATGCCGCCGATGCTCATCACCGAGCCGATCGCCGCCAGCGACCAGCCCTTGGATTGCAGGAATACACTCAGGAACGGACCGAGCCCGTCCTGCACGTCGGCCAGGGTGAAGTTCAGCGCTTCCAGCGCGCGCGTGCCGCGCGGGCGGGCGCCAGACGCGGCGGCCGGCCGCGCGCTCATCGCCGCACCGCCATGCGGGTGGAAGCAAGCGGGAAGCCGTAGCGAGGCGCACAGCGAATAAGCGACATGGCGAAATCCTGAAAGCGCCGCCGCGGACACCGCGACAGACGCGAAACGATACGCAACGCAGGGGCCGCCGCGTCACCGCGACCGCCCCGCCCTACCCGGTTCAGTGCTTGGGCTTGGGCTTGTCGGCGTCGTGCGGTTTGGGCGGATGCGGCTTGGGCGCGATCGGCTGCAACGCCGACGCTTTCGCGCCCAAGGCCTGCGCGTGGATCACCGTGCCGTGCGGCGAGGCCAGCGCGTGGCCTTCCACCGCCAGCGGCTTGCCCACCGCCAACCACTTGGCCATGGGCGCGGCAGCGTGCGGCGGGAAGCGCACGGTGCTGTCGTCTTCGAGCAGCGCGCCGTGCACCTGCCCGTGCGGGCCGTGCAACAGTCGCGCGACCACACCGCTGTGCTGGGTCTTGGCGGGCTTTTCGTGCTTCTCGGGTTTTGCGGCTTTCTCCGGCTTCTTGCCCGGCTTGTGCTCGGCGTGCGGCCCATGTGGCCCGCGATCGGCGATGCGCTTGCCACCGTCGGGATCGATCGCCAGCGCCACCAGCATGTCCACACCGTAGGGCTTGAGCCCGCGCACGCCGAGCGCGATGCCCGGCTTGAGCGTTTTCAGCAACTGCGCCGACAGGTGTGGCGCGGTATGCACCTCGGTGCCGTCGTCGAGCAGCAGGCCATCGACCTCGGCCTTGGGATTGAGCAGGAAGCGGGCGAGCGTGCCGCGGGTTTCCGGCAGGTAATCGGGATCGACCCAATGCATAGCGTTACTCCAATGAAAGTGGGGAGCCGGCGTCGCGCCGGTAGCGGCGCCCGCCGCGGCAAGCGGCGGGCGCCGGGTCACACGGGCAGGCGGATCAGCGCGGCGCGGGCGGCGGCACCGGCGGTGCAGCCGGCGCAGCGGGACCGCCCGGCGGCGGCGGTGCAGCCCGCGGGACCGGCGGTGCGGGCGGCGCGAACAGGGTGCGCTGCGAGGCGCGGTCGCGGCCGAGCTGGGTCGCCTCCAGCGAGCGGCCGGCCGCGGTGGCCACGCCGAACCCGCTGACGCTCAGCGGCGCGCCGACGCGCAACAGCGTGCCGTACTGCACGGCCACGTGCGGCGGCATCCGCACCACGGTGCCGTCGCTGAGCAGCACGCCGGCGGTGTCGCCACCCGGGCCGTAGACCAGGCGTTCGATGCGGCCTTCGGCCTGCATCGGATTCAACGCCGGCGGGGTCGGCGGCACGGGCAGACCGGCCAGCGGGTTCGGCGGGCGGTCCACCACCTGCTTGCCGCTGCGGCGCGCGCTGATCGCGCTGGCCTGCAGCAGCGGCAGCGTGCCCAGGCGATAGCCCTGCACGGTCACCGCATCGCCGCGGCGCACCGCGGCCTGCAGTTCGGCCGACAGGTGCGGCGGGAAACCCACCTGGGTGCCGTCGCGCAGCCACAGCCCATCGACGTCGCCGTTGGGATTGAGCATGAAGCGGTCGACCGTGCCTTCGACGCTGACCGGCGCGGCGGCGATCGGCGCGGGAGGTACAGGAGGTGCCGGCGGCGCGGGCGGCGGCGCGATGCCGGCCGCGGCGGCGGCAGGCGGTGCGGGGGGAGCCGGCACCTGCGCGACGGCAGTGGCGGTGGCGATGGCCAGCGAAAAAGCGAGTGCGCTACGACGGATCATCGGAAGTTCTCCAGGGCAGCGAGGGAGCCGCCTGTAGGAATGTCATCGCAGTATCCGTGCCAGGTTCCAAATCGTTGATTTTGAAAGGAACGGCACTTGTGAGTGGCCATGGTGGGTGTCTGCGCTTCATCCACTGTCGTCCGCTTTGCGGACAGCTGCGGTGTCTGAAATGAGACACCTGGCGTTTGCTGTTTCGTTCGCTTGCTGGTCGCGGATTCGGTGGAGACGCGCTTGTGTGCTCGGCCGTTTGGCTTGGTAGGCGTACGGGTAGTGCCTGTCGCGGCTGAAGCCGCTCCTACAGGGAGGTGTGGCGAGGCAACCGGGTGCACTGTGGGAGGGACTTCAGTCCCGACGCGTTGCGCCACCAGAAAGCACGCCGCTTCGCTCGTCGCGGCTGAAGCCGCTCCTACAAAAAGCGCTGCTGGGGGCGAGTCGTTCGTGTGGGCGGGCCGCGCTGTGCCTGGCGGCGCGCGGGTGCGCAGGCGCGTCTTCGCTGCGATTGGTAGCTCAGCGCTTGCACCAGCGCGGCGCAATCTGGCCGGTGGCGGCACGCCCTAGCCCAGCCCGTAATCGTCGAGCTTGCGATACAGCAGCTGGCGGTGGATACCGAGCCGGCGCGCGGCCTCTGCGCGATTGCCCTGCGCTTGCGTCAGTGCCGCCTGGATCATCTGTTTCTCCAGTTGCGCGATCGCGTCGGGCAGGGTCAGCGCCGGCGTATCGGCGGACGTCGCCGCGGCATCGCCGGCCAACACCTCGTCCAGGTCGTGCGCCTCGATCGTCGGCGTGCGCACCAGCACCTGGCAGCGCTGCATCGCATTGCGCAGCTCGCGCACGTTGCCCGGCCACGGATAGGCGCGCAGCCGCGCCTGCGCCGCCGCCGACAGCGTGCGTGCCGCATTGGCGCCATCCTCGAGGAAATGCTGGGCCAGCAGCACGATGTCGTCGCCGCGCTCGCGCAGCGGCGGCAATTCGATCGGCACCACGTTGAGCCGATAGCGCAGGTCGCTGCGGAAACGGCCGTCGGCGACCAGTTGCGCCAGTTCGCGATGGGTGGCGGCGACCACGCGCACGTCCACCTTCTGCGCGCCGCGCCCGCCCAGCGGCGAGACCTCGCCTTCCTGCAGGAAGCGCAGCAGCTTGGCCTGCATCGGCAGCGGCATGTCGCCGATCTCGTCCAGGAACAGGGTGCCACCGTCGGCTTCGCGGATCAGCCCGGGACGATCGGCAGTGGCGCCGGAGAAGGCGCCCTTGCGGTAGCCGAACAATTCGCTTTCGATCAGCTCGGCCGGGATCGCCGCGCAGTTGACCGCCACGAACGCCGCGTCCGCGCGGGCGCTGGCGCGATGCAGCGCGCGCGCCACCAGTTCCTTGCCGGTGCCGGTTTCGCCGCTGACCAGCACCGGCAGGTCAGAGGCCGCGGCCAGGCCGATGCGCTTGTGCACGGTGCGCATCGCCGCGCTGTGGCCGAGCAGCGCGCCGGCTTCCTCGGCCGGCGCCGGTGGCGGCGCCACGCTGTCGTCGCCGGCATGCGCCTGCAGCGCACGCTCCACCACCGCGACGATGTCGGCGCGGCCGACCGGCTTGACCAGGTGATCGAACGCACCGAGCTTCATCGCCTCGATGGTGTTGCTGCTGGACGCGTAGGCGGTGAGCATCACCAGCGGCACCGCGGCGGCCTGCGCATCGTCCTGGCGCGCGCGCATCAGCGCGATGCCGTCCATGCCGGGCATGCGGAAATCGACGAAGGCCAGGTCGATGCCGCCTGCGCGCAACCGTGCCAGTCCCGCCTGCCCATCGGCGGCGGCGATCACCTCGTGGCCGAACGAGCGCAGCGTGGCCTGCAGCGTGCTCAGGAAGGCGGTGTCGTCGTCGACGATCAGGATGCGCGCCATGGCAATTCCAGAATGAAGGAGGTGAGGCCGTCGTGGTGGACGTAGCGCACCTCGCCGCCGTGCGCGCGCGCGATCTCGCGCACCAGAGCCAGACCCAGGCCGTTGCCGTCGCTGCGGCCGCTGGCAAAGGGCTCGAACAGGTGCGCGGCCACCGGCGCGGGCACCGGAGGGCCTTGATTGGCCACGGTCAGCCGCAGCAGGTCGGCGTCGGCTGCGACCGTCAGCGTCACCGCGGTGCCGGGCGTGGCGTGCTGCAGCGCGTTGCGCAGCAGGTTGTGCAAGGCCCGCGCCGCCTGCTGCGAATCCAGCATCCACGCGCTCGGCGCCTCCATCAGTTGCAGTGCGATCGGCGGCGCCAACGGATTCCAGTCGGCCGGATCGAGCAGCGCCTGCAGCCACGGCTGCAACGCCACCGTGTCGCGCTGCAGGCGGATCGGCTGGACCATGCCCAGCAGGCTTTCGACCACGCCATCCAGGCGCTGGATCTGTGCCAGCATCAGCTGCGCCTGCGCCTCGTCGAAGCCGCCTTCGCCGGCGGCGATCTGGTTTTCCAGGGCCAGGCGCAAGGTCGCGATCGGGTTGCGGATCTCGTGGGCCACGGTCGCGGTCATGCGCCCGAGCGCGGCCAAACGCTCGTGCCGCGACAGTTCCTCGCCGAGCCGGCGCGCCTCGGCCAGGGCGTGCACGCTGCGTTGCGCATAGTCGGTGACCGCCGCGCCGAGGCGGTCCAGTTCCGGCGCGCCGGTCGTCGGGATCGTCGGCACCTCCGCCGGCGTCGCCAAGGCCTGCTGGATGCCGTGCAAGCGCTGGCTCCAGCGCCGCACCACCCAGCCCAGCGCCACCGCCGACACTACCACCAGCGCCAGGATCAGCGCCACGCCCACCGCCAGCGGGCGACTGGCCGAGGCCTCGCCGGTGGCGGCGACCCGGGCCATCGTCCACGCCGCGGTGCTGCGATCCAGCGGGCAGGCCGCGATCAACAGCGTCTCGCGCTGACCATCGCGGCGGTAATGCACCGCCTGCTGGTTGGCGACGCCGCGTTGCGCAGTGGCGACGATGGCACTGCGTTCGGCGGTCGGCACATCGGTCTTGTGGTCGCTGCCGTCGTAGGTGGGATAGGCATAGGCGACGAAGCCGCGCTGCCGCTCCCACACCCCGCCCTCCACGCCCGCGGCGTCGGCCAGCACCAGTTGCAGCACCACCGCGGCCAGGCCGGCGCCGTCGCTGCCGCGCGCGGCGGCGCTGGCGCCGTTGTAGCGCTGCACGATGCGCGTGCATTCGCCCTGCAGCCGCGCCTGCGCCTCGCCGACGCGCACGCCCTCGCTATGCCGGTACAGGCCGAACAGCACCACCGCCATGCCCACGCACGCGGCGAGGATGACGATCCAGATCAGCAGCAGTTGCCGCAACAGCGAACGGGGCATGGTCCACCGGAGACGCGAAAGATGAAAATGTAGCAGCGCGCCGCGCCGCAACGGCGATGCGCGCTGTTGCCGTTCATCGCTCAGCGCAGGTTGGTCTTGACCAGTTCGATCACCTCGTCGCCGCGCCCGCTCATCACCGCGCGCAGCAGGTACAGGCCCATGCCCTTGGCCTGCTCCAGCTTGATCGCCGGCGGAATCACCAGTTCCTGGGTGGCCACGCGCACATCGACCAGCACCGGCCCCGGATGCGCGAAGGCCTGGCGCAACGCCGGCTCCAGTTGCTCCGATTCGTCCACGCGCAGGCCGAGGATGCCCATCGCATTGCTCATCGCCGCGAAGTCCGGGTTGCTCAGGTCGGTGCCGGTGTCCAGATAGCCGGCCGACTTCATTTCCATCGCCACGAAGCCCAGCGAGGCGTTGTTGTAGACCACCACCTTCACCGGCAGGCCCAACTGCGCCAGGGAAATGAAGTCGCCCATCAGCATGGTGAAGCCGCCGTCGCCGGACAGCGAGATCACCTGCCGCCGCGGGAACTGCGCCTGCGCACCCAGCGCTTGCGGCATCGCGTTGGCCATCGAGCCGTGGTTGAACGAGCCGAGCAAGCGGCGCTTGCCGTTCATGGTGAGGTAGCGCGCCGCCCACACCGTAGGCGTGCCGACATCGCAGCTGAAGATCGCATCCTCGTCGGCCAGCGCATCGATCATCCGGGTCACGAACTGCGGGTGCAGCGGCTCGCCGGGCGCGGCCGCCACCGCCAGTTCGTCGAGGCCTTCGCGCGCCTTGCGGTAGTGCGCCAGCGACTTGTCCAGGAAGCCGCGCTGCTCGCGCCGCTGCAGCTTCGGTAGCAATGCGGCGATGGTCTCGCGCACGTCGGCGGCGATGCCCAGTTGCAGCGGCGTGCGCCGGCCCAGCGCGGCTGGGTCGCGATCGACCTGCACGATCGCCGCGTCCTTCGGATAGAACTGGCGGTACGGGAAATCGGTACCGAGCATCAGCAGCGTGTCGCAGTTGAGCATGGCCTGGTAGCCGGAACTGAAACCGATCAGGCCGGTCATGCCGACGTCGAACGGGTTTTCCCATTCCACGTGTTCCTTGCCGCGCAGCGCGTGCACGATCGGCGCGCCGAGCAGGTCGGCCAGCGCCACCAGTTCGTCGTGCGCGCCGGCGCAGCCGCTGCCGCACAGCAGCGTGGTGGCCTCGCTCGCCTGCAGCAGCTCAGCCAGGCGCTCCACGTCGGCGTCGGCCGGCAGGATCCGCGGCGGCGTCAGCGCCGGCCAGGCGGTCGGCGTGCCCTTGGGTAGTTCCTGCAACGCCACGTCGCCGGGAATCACCACCACCGCCACGCCCTGTTTCAGGATCGCGGTGCGCATCGCCCGGTGCAGTACTTCCGGCATCTGCGCCGGATTGGTGACCAGCTCGACGTAGTGGCTGCACTCGCGGAACAGTTCCTGCGGATGGGTTTCCTGGAAGTAGCCCAGGCCGATCTCGGAAGAAGGGATATGCGCAGCGATCGCCAGCACCGGCTGGTGGCTGCGGTGGCAGTCGAACAGGCCGTTGATCAGGTGCAGGTTGCCCGGCCCGCAGCTGCCGGCACAGACCGCGAGCTTGCCGGTCAGCGCGGCCTCGGCGCCGGCGGCGAACGCGGCCACTTCCTCGTGGCGCACGTGCATCCACTCGATGCTGTCCATCTGCCGCAGCGCATCGGTCAGCCCGTTGAGGCTGTCGCCGGTGACGCCCCAGATACGTTCGACCCCCGCGCTGTGCAAGGTCTCGGCGAGCAGGCGGGCAATGGTCGGCTTGGACATGAGCGGCTCCGCAAAAGGAAGCGCTGATGCTGGCACGCGATCCGTTACACGGGCGTGCTGCCGCCATGTCCGGTTGCCGCTGCAGACCGGCTCCGGACCGGCCGCGGTGGCACTCAGTCCGTGCCGCGATCTGCGGCGCGCTCGTCGCGGCCGCCGTCCTCGCCGCTGGCATCCTCGTGGTAGCCGCCGGTCGCGGCCTTGCCGTGCGCGCCGCCGGCGTGTTCGCCGGTAGCGGCATAGGTGCCTGCCTGGCCGAAGTTGGGCTGGGTCCGGCCGCTGCGGTCGGCGCCCGGATCGTCGGCAACGTTGTCCGGCAAACCCGGCGCATCCTGCCGCGGCGTGGTCCGCGACGGCACGTCGCGTCCGCGGCCGCGAGGCACGCCCGTGTCCTGCGCAACATCCGCGGTATCGCCGCGGTAACCCGCCTGGCGAACGTCGTGATCGCCCAGCGGAACGGAAGGTCGGTGGGAATCGTGATTGCGCATGAAAGTCTCTTCGATGATCGCTCGATGATCGGATGCCGTGCCGTGCCGCGACACGGCGTGCGATGCAGCCTAGGCAGGCGTGCGTTAGCGCGGTTACAAGGGGCGATGAAGGCGACGCGAGCGGCGCGTCGTCGGTGTCTGCGGGGCCAAGCGCATGCGGGATCGGTGCCTCTTGCATACAGACCAGCTAGCGCATCGCCTGCTTCGACAGCGTAGATCGGGTGCACGCTGCGCTCGCCTGGCATCCACGCAACGCTAACCGGCGGTTGCCGACGATCCACGTTCCTATCGCACGGGAGCCGAACATGAGCGGATTACTCTGGAAGTTGGCGGTCGCCGGAACCGCGGTCGCGGTCGTCAGGGCCTATCGTCGCCGCACACCGCAGCAGCAGCGCACTGCGGTGTTTTCGCAGGATCGCGCCTTCCGCGCCGAACCGGACGATGGCGCGTTCACGCCACCGCACGGCGACGTGGTGTCGGCCACCGACGCGCCGCGCGGCGAGAACGTTGCCGGGTTGCGCACCGGGCCGGCAATCACCTGAGGCGTGGGGCTGCCTCGTCTTTAGCGGAGCCCCGTCTGTTCCGCGCTGGCCCGCGCACTGCGGGCCGCGCCTAATGCGCGTGCCTCACCTGCCAGTGGCCGCGGCCACTGCGTCGCCGGTCATGCGCCGAAGGCGACCGGCGGTTGCGTCAGTGGCGCTCGTCGTCGCCACCGCCGATCTCGGGCGCGTCGTCCTGGGCATCCTGGCCGTCGCGCTGCGCACTGCGCGCGCGCAGCGTTTCGCCAGCCTTGCTCGCCAGTGCTTCGTACTGCTTGCGGATCTGCTCCAGCCGCTTCTCGTCCATTTCCTCGAGATCGAGCAGCTCGTCGTTGGCCTTGGCGGTCACCCGGATCAGCTCGTCAAGCTTGATCTGCATCGCCGCGGTGTCCGCGTTCTGGGTGTGCTGGATCAGGAACACCATCAGGAAGGTGATGATGGTGGTGCCGGTGTTGATCACCAGCTGCCAGGTGTCGTTGAAACCGAACACCGGGCCGCTGGCGCCCCACAGCACCACGATGCCGAGCGCAATGCAGAACGTCCACGGCGTGCCGGCCGCGTACGACGCCTTCTTGGCGACGGCATTGAACAGGTTTGCAGCTTTCATCGCACACCTCGCGCAGTCGAATGGACCGGCGCACCAGGCGTGATGCGCGGGCAGCGCGGATGATCGGCTGCGCCGCGTGAGCGATGCGTGGAAAGTCAGGCACAAAAACCAGCAGGTTCTCGCGCCAGTCCGTGTGCATGTCCGCCGCCGCGCCTGGCCGTGCGCCAACGCTTAGCCACCTGCACCGCCTGCTGCAGCACTACGCCGGAAACGCATGGCACGCGTTACAGGATCGCCTGAAGCCCCTTGTCGGCGATCACGTTGAGCAGCTTGAGCGCTGGCCCGGCAGGACGGGTTTCGCCCTGCTCCCACTTGCGCACCGTCGATGCCGTGGTATGCAGGTGATGCGCGAATACTGGCTGGCTGAACTTCAGGGCTTCGCGTAGACGCTTGATGTCGGCCGCGCCGAACTCTCGCACCGGCGGCGGACAGATCGCGTCGAATTCGCGCATCGTCACCTTGCCGATCGCTCCCACTTCGTGAAGCGCGCCCAGATCACCACGCAGCGATTCAATGATTTTGCTCACACCGCACCTCCACTAATACGCCCGACTGCAAGGCTTTCAGCAAGGCTTCCCCGGACAGTTCCAGAAACACCTTGCCGGCGAATTGCAGCGCTTTCTTCTCTTCCTGCGCGATGTTCGCCTTGCCGCTCTTGGGGAACCCATGCAGGAACACGTAGCGGCTGCCGATGCGAGCGGCCAACAACGTGCGGTAGCCACCGCTCTTGCCGCCGCCAGAACGGGCCACCCGCTTCTTGTAGAGCTGGCCGCCCAAATCCACGTCGATCAGTCCGGCTTCCATTTCCTGGACCGCTTTGCACAGAACGGTGTCGGACAGCTTTTCGCCGGCCTGCCACCGCGCAAAATCCTTTCGCTTGAACGTGCGGGTCATCCTTACCTCCAAAACATACCCGAAACGGGTACATATTTCCATATCCTGATAGCGCCTGCACTCCGCCATTTCCTCCCGTCTGCGCAAGACTACGGCCGCGAGGCCAAAGGAGTCGGCATAAAAAAAGCAGGCCAGACTGGCCTGCTCTCGTTGGCATCGCGCGTTGTCCGGCACGATCAACCCGTCTGCTGCATCGCCTCGTGCTGGCGTACCTGGCGCACCGGCCGCGGCCGGCTCGGGAAGGCGTGGCGCACGATCCGCCACATCACCTGGCCGAACTGGCGCGGCAGCGAACCGGTGTTGTAGTGCTGGCCGTAGCGCGCGCAGATCGCCTTCACGTCCACCGCCAGCGCCGCGTAGCGGTTGGCCGGGATGTCCGGGTAGAAGTGGTGCTCGATCTGGTGGCTCAGGTTGCCCGACAGCACGTTCAGCAGCTTGCCGCCAGCCAGGTTGGAAGAACCGCGCAGCTGGCGCAGGTACCAGTGGCCGCGCGACTCGCCCTTGATCGACTCCTTCGGGAACGTCTCCGCATCGGCGGTGAAGTGGCCGCAGAAGATGATCACGAAGGTCCAGATGCTGCGCAGCACGTTGGCGGCGAGGTTGCCCAGCAGCACGGTCAGGAAGAACGGGCCGGCCAGCGCCGGGAAGATCACGTAGTCCTTGAGGATCTGCCGGCCCATCTTGCGCCCGACCGGCAGGAAGGTGCGGCGCAGCTCGCCACGCTTCATCTTGCCGGCGAACCAGCGGCCCAGGCGCAGGTCCTGGATCGCCACACCCCATTCGAACAGCAGCGCGAACACCACCGCGATGAACGGCTGTGCGAGATAGAACGGACGCCAGCGCTGCTCGGGGAAGATGCGCAGCAGGCCGTAGCCGATGTCGTCGTCCATGCCGCGCACGTTGGTGTAGGTGTGGTGCTTGAAGTTGTGCGTCTTGCGCCAGTTGTCGCCGGTGGCGACGATGTCCCACTCGTAGGTGTTGCCGTTGAGCTGCGCATCGCCCATCCAGTCGTACTGGCCGTGCATGACGTTGTGGCCCAGCTCCATGTTCTCCAGGATCTTGGACAGGGTCAGCAGCGCCACGCCGGCGATCCACGCCGGCCACAGCACGCTGTGCACGAACGCGCCCAGGAACAGCAGCGCGCGCCCGGCCAGGCCGGTGTAGCGCACTGCGGCGACGATGCGGCGGATGTAGCGCGCGTCGGCCTCGCCCAGGGTGGCGACGGTGCGCACGCGCAGCGCGTCGAGTTCGTCGCCGAAGGCCTGCAGTTCGGCCGGGGTCAGTGCGCGGTTGCGGGGAGCAGCCATGGGGAAGTCCTTCAAAGGTCCAGGATCAGGTCGCTGCTGGCGCTGTTGATGCACAGCTTCAGCATCGAACCCGGTTCGGTGGCGTGCGCGCCGGTGAGCAGGTCGCGGGTCGCGCCGGATTGCTTGCCGCAGGCGCAGCTGTTGCAGATGCCCATGCGGCAGCCGTGCTTCGGGCGCAGGCCTTCGGCTTCCAGCGCGCTGAGCAGCGATTGCCCGCGCGGCAGCTGCAGAACGCGGCCGCTGCGCGCCAGCGTCACCGCGACCGTGCCGTGTTCGGCATCGGCCAGCAGCGGCGTGCTGAACGCCTCGGCCTGGAAGCGGGCGACGCTACCTTCCAGCCGCGTACGCGCGGCCTGCACGAAACCGCCGGGGCCGCAGGCCAGCACCTGCGCCTGTTCCAGCCCGGCCAGGTGCGCCAGCGGCAGCGTGTCCACACGCGGCGCCGGCATCGCGCCTTCGCCGGTGACCGCCAGCTGCAGGCGGAAACGCGGATGCGCGGCGGCCAGCGCCTGCAGTTCCTCGACGAAGCACAACTGGTCGCTGCGCCGCGCCCAGTAGATCAGGTCCACATCGGCCGGCATGCCGGCGTCGGCGAGCTGGCGCAGCAGCGCGCGCATCGGGGTGATGCCGCTGCCGGCGGCCAACAGCAGCCAGCGTCCCTGCGGCGCGGCGGGCAGCACCATGTCGCCGAACGCCTGGCCCAGTTCGAAGGTCTCGCCGATGCGTGCGGCGTCGGCCAGGTACTGGCTGACGCGGCCGCCGTCGATCGTCTTGACCGTGATCGCCAGGCGCCCGCCCGGCAGCGGCGTGGGGCTGTAGCTGCGGGTCAGGCGGCGCCCGTCGATCTCCACGCCCAGCTGCACGTGCTGGCCGGCGCGCAGGCCGCGCCAGTGGCGGTTGGCCTTGAGGATCAGGGTCACCGCGTCGCTGCTGGCGCGTTCGCGCTGCAGCAGCCGCGCGCGCGGACGCTGCCAGGTCCACAGCGGATGGATCCGCGTGGACCAGAAATCGAACACCTCCGGCTGCACCCAGGCGCGCAGGGCGCGGGTGGCGGAGCGGGTGGAGGCAGGACGGCGGGCAGCGTTCATGGCGACCACTATACAGGCGCAGATACAGATGTCTATACAGTTGTATATTCACGAAGAAGGGTATGATCGCGGCCTTGTCTCGCCCAGTCCGCCCATGACGTCCATCGTTCCCCTGCCGCTGCCCGAGGACGCGCTGCCCGCGCGCAAGAGCGCGATCTCGCGCGAAGACCTGCTGGCGGCGGCGCTGAAGCTGATCGGGCCGCACCGCAGCGTGTCCACGCTGAGCCTGCGCGAAGTGACCCGCGAAGCCGGCATCGCCCCGAACAGCTTCTATCGCCAGTTCCGCGACATGGACGAACTGGCGGTGGCGCTGATCGACCTGGCCGGCAGTTCGCTGCGCACCATCATCGGCCAGGCGCGGCAGCGCGCGGCCGGCAGCAACCGCAGCGTGATCCTCAGTTCGGTGGAAACCTTCATGGAGCAGCTGCGCGCCGACGACAAACTGCTGCACGTGCTGCTGCGCGAGGGCACGGTCGGCTCGGACGCGTTCAAGCACGCGGTGGACCGCGAGCTGAACTACTTCGAGGAAGAACTGCGCGTGGATCTGATCCGCCTGGCCGCGATCGACAACGCGCCGCTGCACGAGCCGGCGCTGGTGTCCAAGGCGATCACCCGGCTGGTGTTTGCGATGGGCGCCACCGCGATGGACCTGCCGCCGGAAAAAGACCCGGAACTGATCCGCCAGATCAGCGCGATGCTGCGCATGATCATCCTCGGCTCGCGCACGATCGCCGCCAGCTGAGCGGCACGGCCCGGTTGCCGGCGCGCCTGCAGGCCGCCGCACGGGTAGATCCAGGACCGAATCTGCGTAATCCGTGAACAGCGCATTTGTGCGTCGCCGCGCGCGCATGCACCCATGGATCCGGATCGCGCCTGCATCTCACATGCCGCCGACAGGATCTTGGCCGCACCTTTACCCATGTTTGCGCACCCTCGCAGGGACACCCCACGACGAGGCATGCCCATGGCCGTTCCGAACTATCCCTCTCCTCCCTTCAAGCCGCAGCAGCAGTCGTTTCCCGGGCTGACCGACAAGATGGATCCGAAGCCGGACCATGGCGAGGACAGCTACGTCGGCCACGGCCTGTTGCAGGGCAAACGCACGCTGATCACCGGCGGCGACAGCGGCATCGGCGCCGCGGTGGCGATCGCCTATGCGCGCGAAGGCGCCGACGTGGCCATCGCCTACCTGCCCAGCGAACAGCACGACGCCGAACGCATCGGCCAGCTGCTCGAGACGGCCGGGGTACGCGTGCTGCTGCAGCCCTGCGACATCAGCGATCGCGCGCAGGCGCAGGCCTTGATCGAGACCGTGACCGGCGCCTTCGGCGGACTCGACGTGCTGGTCAACAACGCCGCCTACCAGCGCTATTTCCACAGCTTCGACGAGATCACCCTGGACGAGTGGGAAAAGACCTTCGCCACCAACGTGCACGCGGCCTTCAACCTGGTGCGCCTGGCCGTGCCGCACATGCCCGAGGGCGGTTCGATCATCAACACCGCCTCGGTCAATTCGAAGAAGCCGACGCCCAACATCCTGCCCTACTCCACCACCAAGGGCGCGGTGGCGAACATGACCATCGGCCTGGCCGGGCTGCTCGCGGACAAGAAGATCCGGGTCAACGCGGTGCTGCCCGGCCCGATCTGGACGCCGTTCATCCCCGCCGGCATGGATGCGGAGGAGGTTAAGGAATTCGGGTCGCAGACCGCGTTCGGCCGCCCCGGGCAGCCGGTGGAGCTGGCATCGACCTATGTGCTGCTCGCCAGCGATACGTCCAGCTATACGTCTGGTGCGTTGATCACGATCGCGGGCGGGGCGGCGACGCTTTAGGCTGGGATTCGGGATTCGGGATTGGAGAGTCGTAGAAGCCGGCGCCCACTGCGGCGCCGGCTTCAACCTGCAGCGAGCAGCCCCGGGATCTGCGCCGCGATCTCGCGCGCCAGCGGCCCCAGCGGGCCGATCTGCCGCGCCAGCAGCGCGCCGGCGCGCGCGTGCAGGTGCACGCCCCACACCGCCGCCTGCGTGCTGCTGGCGCCGCGCGCCTGCAAGCCGCAGATGATGCCGGCCAGCACGTCGCCGGAACCGGAGGTGCCCAGGCACGGGCTGCCGCCGCGATGCACCCAGTGCGCGCCGTCGGGCGCGGCGATCACCGTGGTCGCCGACTTCAGCACCACCACCGCGCCGCTGTGCCGCGCGTGACGCAGCGCGATCGCCGCCGGATCCGCCGCGATGCGTTCGATCGGCACGCCGTTCAATGCCGCCATCTCGCCATGGTGCGGGGTCAGCACGACGCGCTCCGGATCGGCCATGCCGTGGGTATCGACCAGCGCACCGGCATCGAGCACCACGCCACAGCGCGTGTCCTGCAGCAGCCGCGCGATCTGCTTGCGCAGCGCTGGGCGGGCGCGCATGCCGGGGCCGATCAGCACCGCGTCGGCGCGCGCCGCATCGCGCTGCAGCGGTTGTCCGCCGATGCGCAGTTCACCGTCGGCGCTAACCGGCAACGCCACCACGCGCGCCTCGGGCAAGGCGATCGCCATCGCCGTGGCCACCGGGCGCGCGGTGGCCACCTGCAGCTTGCCGGCGCCTGCGCGCAATGCCGCCTCCGCCGCCAGCAACGCCGCGCCGGGAATTTCGCAGCTGCCGCCGATCACCAGCACGCGCCCGCGCTGCTCCTTGTCGGCGACGCCCGCCGCGCTGGGCAACGGCCAGCGCCGCAGCAGCGTCGCGTTCACCGGGATCGCTCTCACCGGGGTAGCGCGCGCCTGGGTCACCGCGGCCCACCCGGCTGGTCGGCCGCGGTGGTCACCGGCACCTCGAACGGCACCGCGTTGGCCTGGACCAGGCCGAAGCGCGGCCCGCCCTCGGCATCGCCGAAACCGTATTCGGTGACGCTGCAGTTGGGCACGTCGCCGCGCCGGTCGATCTCCAGGATCGCCGCCTCGTCGAAGCGCTCGAGCAGGTAGCGCATGCAGTTGACGATGACCTGGTGGGCGACGATCAACACGCGCTCGCCGGCGTGGTCGCGACGCAGTTCCTCGACCACGCTGCGCAGGCGCAGGATCACGTCGCACCAGCTTTCGCCGCCGGGCGGGCGGAAATAGAACTTGCCGACCGAAGCGCGCTGCTCGGCCAGTTCCGGGAAACGGCTGGCGATGCCGTGCCGGGTATAGCGGTCCAGAATGCCGAACTCCTTCTCGCGCAGGCGCTCGTCCAGCACCAGCGCGTGCGACTGCACGCCCAGTTCCTCGCCGATCGCCGCGCAGGTCTGTTGCGCACGCAGGAACGGCGACGTCAGCAGCACCTTCGGCCGCGCCGCCGCCGGCAACGCCGCAAACCAGCGGCCGAGTCGCTGCGACTGCTCAAGGCCCAGCTCCGACAGCGGCGTGTCGGCATCGCGGGTGGCGACGTCGATCAGTTCCTGCCCCGAGGCTTCGGCGATATCGCGGGCGACATTGCCCGCGCTCTGTCCATGTCGCACCAGCCACAAGCGCTGCGGCCAGTCGGCGTGATCGAGTTTCGGCACAAGGATCTCCTGCGATTGGGTACGCACCGAGCCTCGCGTGGCGGCCGTGAACGCACGGTCGCCGTGCCTGCAGGCAGTGCGGCGAAGGCAGCGCATTCAGTGTGTTCACTGCGGCGTGGATGCTTCTCTCGCGCTGCGTTCACCCTGCATTGAATCGTCACTAACGCGCGGCGGTCTAGCTTGGTTCGTACGGGGGAAGGCGCCGCACCGCGGCACGACGAAGACTTCCCGCACACGCAATCGACCGATACCTTGGAGCGACGTTCATGACCCGAAGCAATACCGAGCGCCTGTTGAAGTGGCTGCAGGACGCCTACGCGATGGAGCAGGAAGCGAACACCATGCTGACCGCCACCGCCGGACGCCTGGAGCACTATCCACAGCTGAAGGCACGCATCGAGCAGCACATCACCGAAACCAAGGGCCAGTCCGAGCAGGTCAAGCGCTGCATCGAACTGCTCGGCGGCTCCACGCCCGCCATCAAGGGTGCGGTGGCCAGCGTGATGGCGACGGTGCATGCGGCCGGCAATTCGATGATGAGCGACGAAGTGGCCAAGAGCCTCGGCATCAGCTACGCATTCGAACACCTGGAGGTCGCCAGCTACCGCGCGCTGGTAATCGCTGCAAAGCAAGCCGACCAGCCGCAGATCGCCGACATCTGCGCCGCCATCCTCGACCAGGAAATCGCCATGGCCGAGTGGCTGATCGAACACCAGGAGGCGACGGTTCTCGCCTTCCTGGAACGCGAACGCACCGAAGGCCAGACGGCCAAGCGTTGAGTCCGCGCACCTCCCGCACCATCCATCCCAACCACGGAGATCCATCGACATGGCTATCAAGACCATCGACGACCTGTTCCTGCACGAACTTTCCGACATCTACAGCGCGGAGAAGCAGTTGACCAAGGCGCTGCCGAAACTGGCCCGCGCCTCCACCAATCCGGCGCTGCGTGCGGCCTTCGAAGCGCACCTGGAAGAAACCCAGGGCCAGATCGAGCGTATCGACCAGATCGTGGAAAAACTCGAGCTGCGCCTGAAGCGCATCAAGTGCGCGGCCATGGAAGGGCTGGTCGAAGAAGGCAAGGAAGTGATCGAATCGATCGAGGCCGGCCCGGTGCGCGATGCGGCGCTGATCGGCGGCGCGCAGAAAGTGGAGCACTACGAGATCGCGTCCTACGGCACGCTCGCCGCGATGGCCAAGCAGTTGGGCAAGACCGACGCGCTCAAGCTGCTGCTGGAAACGCTGGAAGAGGAAAAGTCCACCGACGAGAAGCTGACCATGCTCGCCGAACAGGGCGGCAACCAGGACGCGGCGCAGAAGCGCAAGGCGGCCTGACCGCACGACCGCGGCGCCGCTTCCCGGTGCCGCGGCTTTTTATACCCAGACGCCCCCACTGGCCACGACGCCCGATCGTCGGTCGTCGTGGCTTTGCCGTGGGCGGCACTCCAGGAGATATTCGATGTTCATGCACAACAAACGGCTGATGTACACGGTGCGCGTGGCGCAACCGGACCCGGCGCTGGCCTCGCTGATGCTCGAGCAGTTCGGCGGCCCGCAAGGCGAACTGGCTGCGGCCATGCGCTATTTCACCCAGGCCATCGGCGAAGTCGATCCCGGCCGCAAAGACCTGCTGTACGACATCGCCACCGAAGAGTTGAGCCATCTGGAAATCATCGGGTCGATCATCGCCATGCTCAATCAGGGCCCCAAGGCGGTGCTGTCCGAAGGCATGGTCGAGGCCGAGGAGATGCGCAACCTGACCAGGAACAACAACACCAGCCAGACCCAGCAGATCCTGTACGGCGGCGGGCCGGCCCTGGTGAATTCCAGCGGCGTGCCGTGGAGCGGGGCCTATGTGGATTCCATCGGCGAACCCACCGCCGACCTGCGCTCCAATATCGCCGCTGAGGCGCGCGCCAAGATCGTCTACGAGCGCCTGATCAACGTCACCGACGATCCGGGCATCGTCGATGCTTTGAAGTTTCTGATGACCCGCGAGGTGGCGCACCAGAAGTCGTTCGAGAAGGCGCTGTACGCGATCGAGCCGAACTTCCCGCCGGGCAAGCTGCCGGGCGAGCCGATGTTCACCGACACGTTCTACGACATGTCGCAGGGCGACGGCGACATCAACGGTCCGTGGAACAGCGGCAGCCAGTGGCAGAAGGTGTCCGATCGCAACCGCCAGGCGGCCGTGGACGGCGGCAGCGGCGTGCCGAGCGTCGGCCTGAGTCCGGCAGAGGAAAGCGCGCTGCAGGCGCTGGCGGCACGCACCATGTCGCAGCAGGACAGCGATCCGACCACCGGCGCCGACCTGGGCGCCGGCCCGGGCGCGGGTTCGACCAAGGGCGATATCAAGCTGTGATCGCGCGGTCCGCGGCAATGTGTTCTTCGCGGCGGTAGATTCGCCAGGACGCGCCAGGCCACGCCTGCGGTGTGCGCATTTGTAGGAGCGACTTCAGTCGCGACAGGCACTGTCGATAGCATCCTGTCGCGACTGAAGTCGCTCCTACAATATTCAACATCATCGGAGTCGAAGCTGTTTCCGAGTCGATACGCCAGCTCGCTCGAGTCGGCCATGCGCGCGTGGCGCACTCCAGCAGCACAAAAATACGCCGTCGCCTCGGAACGCAGCAGGCCCGGCAGCGACGTCCGATCAATCGCCGGTCTGCGCGTGCGGCGCAGGCACCGGCTTGGATTGCGGCGAATCCTTCTGCCGCAGCCAGATGGTCAGCACCACCAGGGAAAACACCGCGAGGAATTCGCTCTGCCAGTTCTGCATCGATTCGAACCAGAACTGCGCGCCGGTCACGTGCTCGAACAGCGAAATCGCCGGCAACCGCTGCATCGCCCGCTCGGCCAGTTCGTGCCGCCAGCTGCCGAGCGCATGCAGCACGAAACTGGTCAGGAACAGCAGGCCGAATGCCAGCGCCAGCGAGCGCTCGTAGAGCTTCAGCCAGAGCCCGCCGGCACGCACCGGCCACGGCGTGGTACCCGGCGCGATGGTCTCGTGCTCCTCGTCCGGCGGCAGCGGCCGCGATTCGGCAGAACCCCACTGGCGCAGCTTCACCGTGAGCAGCACATACATGCCCATCTGCAGGAATTCGCTTTCCCAGTTCTCGAACAAGGCACCGATGAAATGACCGCTGTGCAGGTACTCCCAGAACATCAGCGGCGCCAGGCCCTGCTGGCGCAGTTCGTCGTTGTAGGCGAGATGGCCGCTGAGCGCCTGGCCGCCGATGAACAGCAGGGTCAGGCCCAACAACACCAGCGACAAGCCGTTGCGTTTAAAGAACATGCGTGGACGTCTCCTCCTGCACCGCCCCAGTGGCGGTCGCCTTGGTCGGCGGCGACTATGCCCAGGGCCAACGAAAGGCCGGATGAAGAAGAAGCTGTTGCGTCGCGCGCACCGGATGCGCCGGATGCCGCAGCGTCGCGGCGACACTACCGGCCGTGCACTGTGCCGGCGCGCCGCGGGTCTTCACTTCGGCTTGTCCACCCCACGCACTAAGGTGCGGGCGTGCGCACTGCGAGAAACCGATGAGACGCTTCGTGCAGGCTTTCAGCATCGAGGACGACCTGCCCGCGCGGCTGGAGCCGCCGCTGCGCCAGGCCCTTGCGGCTTACCCGGACCACTACAACCTGGGCAAGGGCGACGTCGCGTCCGCGATCCTGTGCCACGACGGCACGGCGCAAGTGCAGCGCCTGCAATGGGGCATCGTGCCGCGCTGGTCGAAGACACCGGATACGCCGTACACCACCGTCACCGCGCGGCTGGAACGCGCCGCGCGCAGCCGTATCTTCGCCGCGCCGTGGAAGAGCCAGCACTGCGTGATTCCGCTGTCCGGGTACTACAAGTGGGACCGCAGCCGCAAGCCGGCGCAGCCCTATTACATTCACCATGCGCAAGGCGAGGTGCTGCTGGCGGCGGGGCTGTGGGAACGCTGGGACCGCGGCGAACCGGCGCTGCTCAGCTTCAGCGTGCTGACCCATGCCAACGCCGCGATTCCGGCGCCGCTGACCGCGGACGGACCGATCTTCCTGAGCGGCGAGCGCTGGCGCAGCTGGCTGCGCGGGCCACGACTGTTTCCCACCGCGTTCCTGGTACGCGCGCCGCAACCGCCGCTGCTGGCCTATCCGGTGTCGTCGGCCTACCAGCGCCGCGAGCGCAACGACTACACCTTGCTGGAGCCGGTGGATGCCGATGCACCAGGGTTTGGCGATGATGCCGAAGTGGACGAGGAAGCAAACGACGAAGGCGAGTGACACCTGCACCGGCGCGGTCGCGCCACGCGCGCGACCGTCACCAGTCGAAACCGGCGACGAACATCTTCTGGTCGGTCGGGCCGCGATCGCAGCCGGCCGAGGCGATCACATGGCCGGCTTCCAGCTTGCCGCCGATCGCGCGCACGGCCTGCGCCTCGCGGACGCAATCCGGCCCCACGCTGCCACACCGCGATGCCGCGGCCGCCAACCGCGGCCGGCACAAAAACAAAGACGCCGATGCACTGAGGCATCGGCGTCGTCATCGGCAATGGCGTCCGGCACGGATGCCGTGGCGCTGGCTCAGAACTCTTCCCACTCCGAGCTTTCCACCAATGCGCCGCCGAGCTTGCTCCGCACCAGCGGACGTGCGGCCGCTGCCGGCGCTTTCTTGACCGGCGCGCGTGCGGCGGCGACCGGACGGACCGCGGCCTGGACCGGCACCGGCCTGGGCGCGACCGCCGCCACCGGCCTGGCGGCGCCGGCAAGGCGGAACACCGCCACCGCGCGGGTCAGGTCCGAGGCCTGGTCTTCCATGCTCTTCGCCGCCGCGGTGGCTTCCTCCACCAGCGCCGCGTTCTGCTGCGTGGTCTCGTCCAGCTGCATCACCGTCTTGCTGACCTGCTCGATGCCCGAACTCTGCTCGGCGCTGGCCGCGGAGATCTCGGCCATGATGTCGGTGACCCGCTTCACCGAGGTCACCACCTCGGCCATGGTGGTGCCGGCGCGCGCGACCAGGGTCGAGCCCTGCTCCACTTCCTGCACCGAGTCGGAGATCAGGGTCTTGATCTCCTTGGCCGCCGCCGCCGAACGCTGCGCCAGCGAGCGCACTTCCGAGGCGACCACGGCGAAGCCGCGGCCCTGCTCGCCGGCACGCGCGGCTTCCACCGCGGCGTTCAACGCCAGGATGTTGGTCTGGAAGGCGATGCCGTCGATGACGCCGATGATGTCGGCGATGCGCGCGGAAGCCGCACTGATCGAAGCCATCGTGGTGACCACATCCTCGACCACGCGACCGCCGCTCTCGGCCACTTCGCCGGCGCCCAGCACCAGCTGGTTGGCCTGGCGCGCGCTGTCGGCGTTCTGCTTGACCGTGGAGGTCAGCTCTTCCATCGACGCGGCGGTTTCTTCCAGGCTCGCCGCCTGCTGCTCGGTGCGCACCGACAGGTCGCTGTTGCCGCTGGCGATCTCGCCGGCCGCGGTGTTGATCGACTCGGCCGAACGCTGGATGCCCTGCACGATCGTGGTCAGCTGCTCGGCGGTGCGGTTGGCGGCATCGGCCAGCTGCCCGAACGCGCCCTCGTAGCGCACGTCCACGCGCTGCGACAGATCGCCGTCGGCGATCGCGCCCATGATCCGGCCCACGTCGGCCAAGCCGCTTTCGGCCTGCCGCATCAGCCGGTTCAGCGCTTCCACCATTTCCTTGAACGCGAACTGGTAGCGCGCTTCGTCGCCGCGTGCGGAGAAGTCGCCGCGCGCCGCCGCATCGGCCATGCGCGCGATGTCGCCGTTGATCGCCGACAGGTTGCTCTTCACCGCATCCAGCGCTTCGTGCAGCGCGGCGCGCTGGCCCGGCAGACGGCGCATGTCGCGGCGCAGGTCGCCGCGGCCGTACTCGCCCATGATCGCCATCGCCTCGATGATCGCGTCCAGGTGTTCGAACAGCGCGGTGTTCATGCCGCGCGCCAGGGTGCCGTAATCGCCGGGGAAATCCTCCGGCATGCGGTGGCTGATGTCGTCGCCCTGCTGCAACTGCACCAGGGTCTGCATCTCGCCGTTGAAGCGCTGCAGCTGGGTCTGCATCTGCTGCATGCTGGTCATCAGCTGCCCGGTCTCGTCGCGCGACTCCACCTTGATGGTGTTGTCGAAACGGCCAGAGGCGATGGCCTCGGCGGTGCGCGTGGCCGCGCGCAGCGGGGTGACGATGGCGCTGGCGATCAGCCAGCACAGCCCGACCACCAGGCCGACCAGGGCGGCGCCGATGATGGTCAGGATCTTGGTGAAGCCCAGCGCCTCGACCTGGATGTCCTCGGCGTACACGCCCATCACCAGCACCCAGTTCCACTGCGGGTACAGCTTGGCGTAACTGATCTTCGGCAGCTGCTCTTTCTTGCCCGGCTTGGGCGCGCTGTAGTAGCTGAAGCCGTCGCCGCTGGTCACCGCGGTGCGGATGTCGCGGTATACGTATTCGCCGGCATCGCTCTTGTAGTCGCTCATGTCGGTGCCGACCTTGCGCTTGGGATGCATCAGGATGCGCATCTGCGGGTCGAGCATGAAGAAATAGTCCACGCCGCCGTTGGTCTTCATGTCGGCCAGCGCCGACTTGGCTGCGTCCTGGGCCTGCGCCTCGGTGAGTTCGCCGCGCTTGGCCTTTTCGGCATAGTGCTCGATGACGCTCATGCCCATGTCGATCTGGGTCTTCACGGTCTGCTTGCGCGCATCCACCAGGTCCAGGTATTGCAGCCGCGCGGCGGCGACCGCGAGCAGGATCACGCCGATGGCGAGCAGGGTGCACAGCACGACGAACTTGCGCGTCATCGGCAGATTGGCGATGCGACGACGCAGGAAATGGACGGGATTCATGGCGATCCTGAGCGATATCGATGATGTATGTCTGCTGATATCGGCCGCAGTCGTTTCAAACTTGACGCTTGCCCGCACCGCAAGCTGAAGGTGTTGTGATCGGATACGCGGTTTGCGTTGCGGCAACGGTGAAGATCTGCCTTTCGGGCCGAGGCGACGCCGGGCTGCAATCCCGTTTTCAGGCAACCGACGCGACGCGCTGACGCTGCGCCACGTCTTCGCCGGCATCGCCCTGCCAGATCAGGCGATGGAAATCGAAACCGGACTGCAGGCGCGGCTTCACCACGTTGAAGTAGGGCGAGACGTCGAAGTCGCGCGGCAGATACAGACTGTGATGACGGTTGTGCAGGATCTCCGCATCCTGCGCATCGGGCACCGGCACGCTGCCGATCTCCGGCAGGATCGGATAGCGGATCGCGCCGAAGGCCTGCGCCAGCAGCGTCGAGCAGATCGCCTTGGTCGGCTCGCCGCTGCCCAGTTCCAGGAAGCGGCGCTTCACCGACGACGGCAGTGGCGGGGTGCGGATCAGATAGCGCGCCAGATCGAGGATGTTCTTCAGGTCGTAGCTGTTGCCGACGCGGCTGACCATGTAGTCGACCACCGCGTCGATCTCCTCGGCGCCCAGCCCCACCGGACGGCAGATGCGTGTGTGCAGCCCGGCGAATTCGCTCAGCCCGATCAGGCGCACGCCGACGTTGATGTCCACGTCGCAGAACGTCGGCGCGTCCGCGTCGGACGCCGTTCCCAGGTGATCGCCGATGTACAGCGCGGCGTGCGACCAGGTGGACTGGCTCAGGTACTTGATCGCGGTGGAGAAGCGGCTGTTGCCCTCGACCAGCAGCACGTCGCCCTTGCGCAAGGTCGCCTGCAGCAGCTGCGGCGGACTGGTCGGCAGTTCCGAGCGGTGCCGGCGCGGCTTGGACAGGAACTTGGCCAGGTGACGACCCAGCAGGCGTGGCAAGGACAGCATGCGCGTTCCCTCATGGACAGCCCGATCCGGGCGGCGAAAGCGACTTCGCTTCTCCATGATGGCGGCGCTGCTGGGGAATTCTTGAGTGCTGGGCGGCCGACAGCGCGTCCTTCCTGCGGATAAGGGTACGGCTGCCGCCTCGTGCACCAACTCCGCGAGTCGCTTTCGCGCCGTACCCTCACCCCAACCCCTCTCCCGGTGGGAGAGGGGCTACGGCTGTTCCCTTCTCCCACCGGGAGAAGGTGCCCCGCAGGGGCGGATGAGGGTACGGGCGAAGCATCGCGCCCCCCAAACTCCGCGAGACGCTTCGCGTCGCACCCTCACCCCAACCCCTCTCCCAATGGGAGAGGGGCTACGGCTGTTCCCTTCTCCCACCGGGAGAAGGTGCCCCGCAGGGGCGGATGAGGGTACGGGCGAAGCATCGCGCCCCCCCAAACTCCGCGAGACGCTTCGCGCCGTACCCTCTCCCCAACCCCTCTCCTTGAGGTAGAGGGGCTACGGCTGCTCCCCTTCTCCCACCGGGAGAAGGTGCCCCGCAGGGGCGGATGAGGGTACGGGCGAAGCATCGCGCCCCCCAAACTCCGCGAGACGCTTCGCGCCGTACCCTCTCCCCAACCCCTCTCCCGGGGGGAGAGGGACTTGAACGCGGCGTCAGTCGCCGCGGCCGACCACCAGTCGCACTTCGACGCGGCGGTTCGGCAGCAGGCACTCCAGCAAGGCCGCACGCGGGGTCACGCCGGCGCACTGCTGCACCTGCTGGCTGTCGCCACGGTATTCATAGCGGATGCGGTCGGCGGCGACGCCGCGGCCGATCAGCAGTTCGCGCACGGTGCGCGCGCGGCGCTCGGACAGGCCCTGGTTGTAGTCGTGGCCGCGGCCGTCCATGCGGTCGGCATGGCCCACCAGCTCCACCTTCTGCAAGGTCAGCTTCTCTTCGGCGATGCGCGCCAGCGCGCGATCCAGGCTTTCCAGCGAATGGGTGCGGATGTCCTTGTAGCCGTCGCGGTCGAACTCGAACAGCACGTTGGCCACCAGCGGGATCGGCGCCGCCGCTGGCGTGTCCGGCCGCTCCGGCCCGCCGCACTGCCGTGCCAGCGCCTCGGCATCGTTGACCAGGTCTTCGGCGATCTGGATGTACGGCTTGGAATGGCGCCATTGCTGCTGGTTGAACTCGTTGCCGGCGTGCACCAGCTCGACCTCGCCGCAGGCCGCGGCCTGCTGCGCGCAGCTGAAACCGGCAGTGCCGTGCAGCGCGCGCAGGCGCTGCCACAAATCGTCGCGCAAGTACTTGGCGTCGTTGACCAGAGGCGTCTCGGTCGGGATCGTCGTGGCGCCCTGCTCCATCAGCTGCACCAGTTTCTCCGACTCGCTCAGCGCGCCTTGCGGGAACGCGCTGCGGTCGTTGCGGGTGTATTCGTGGAAGGACACGTCGAGCCAGCATTGCGCCTTGGACAAGGCGTAGTCGCGCACCGGGCGGCCGCCGTCGTTGAGCGCCTGGATGCGGTCCTGCACGGATTGGTAGCCGTGCAGGTCGGCGGCGATGGCCTCGTCGCTGATGCGTTGCTGCTGCGGCAGCAACTGGGTCTGCGCGTTGCCGGCGGCACAGGCGCCGAGCAGCAGCGCGGCGGCGACGGTGCGGGACAGGACGAAGCGGGAGTGGGTCGTGGTCATCATAGATTCCTCAGCGCGCCGGGTCGCGGTAACGGACCGGATCCCGGCGGAACAGGTCTTCGTCGAATTTGAAGCGCAGGCGCAGGAACACGCCCTGCTGGGTGTACTCGTAACCGGACAGGTCGCGGTCGGCGGTGTAGCCGGACCAGTTGTAGCCGGCCGACAGCCACAGGTTCTGGCGCAGCAGCCGGCCCACTTCCATGCCGTAGGCGTATTGGTTGGAACCGCTCTGGCCACGGAAGGTGGAGCCGAGCACGCCGATGTCCCAGTTTTCGGTGATGTCGTAGACCACCCGCCCGGACACCAGCACCGCATGGAAGCGGCTGTCCACGCGGCCGCCGTCGGCATAGGCGAAACGGTCCTGCTGCCACTTGCCGGCCACATGCGCGGTCAGCCACCACGGCCGCGACGGATGCCAGTCGGCATGGGTCGAGACGATGTGCGCACGGCTGCTGATGTCCTGGCTGCTGCCGTCCACCACCTGCCCGTCGAGCAGGGTCAAGCCGCTCTCGTCGCGCTCCAGCTTGTACTCGTAGCGGGCCAGCGCGTTGATCCGGTTGGTGTCGGTATCGCGGTAGGCCACGCCCAGCTGAAAGCGGTTCTGCAGCACGTCGCCGCGCGCGGCGTAGTCGGTCTGCAGCAGGTAGTTGCGGCCAAGCAGGGTCCAGTCGCGGCTGAGCTTGCGCGCCAGCATGAACTGCACCAGCGTGGTGTCGAACGCCTCGTCGGTCGCGGTCTGGGCGACGTCGCCGCTGATGCGGTATTCCACCCGCACCGAGCCGCGCCACAGCGGATTGACGCCGTAGTCCAGCGCCAGCGCCAGGCCGGTGGCATCGCCGGTGTTGCCGTCGTACACCTTGACGTGTTCGGCCGAGCTGCTCAGGCGCACGCCCTCGCGCACGTCCCAGGTGTTGCGGATGCCGGAGGCGGCCTGCACGTCGCGGCCGCTGATCGCATCGCGCATGCGGTACTCGGAGAACGCCTGGGTGTCGCGCACATAGCTGCTGTCGATACCGAACACCAGCGCATCGGCCTCGCGGTCGGTGGTGGTGATGCCGTAGGCGCTGGTCAGGCCGGTCTGCTTTTCGTAGCGGCCGTACAGGCGGCTGCGTTCCAGCACCTGGTAATCGACGCCGGCGGCGATGCGGTTGCGGCCTTCGCCGGACACGCTCTGCTCGTACTCCGCGCCCAGCGACAGTTTCGCGCCGACGCGGTAGCCGGCGCCGATGCGGGCGCTGTCCGATTCCAGGCGGGTGCCGATCGGCAGGTCGCTGGCGGTGCCGGTGACGGCGCTGCTGGAACCGATCACCGGCAGGCCGGTCAGCGGATCCAGCGGCTGCTGGCCGTAGCCGAGCGCGCCGCCGCCGGAGCCGGTGGCGAAGCCGCCGGTCAGGCCGCCGGTGTTGCCGTAGCCCAGGCCCGAGGACCACGGCGAGTACGCGCCGACGGTCTCGCGGATCGAACGCACACCGAAGTCCAGGGTGAGCTTTTCGGTGGCGCCGACGCGCACGCCGGCACCGCCGGCATCGCGCTTGCCGCCGTCCGGGTTGCGGTCCTCGCTGCGCAGGCCTTCGGCGTACAGGTCCACGCGCTCGGTCAGGTGATAGTCGATCTTGGCGTTGTACTCGCCGCGCCCGCCGAACAGCGGCGAGGCCGGGTTGTTGAACGCCGGATCGGTGCGCGCGGCGAACAGGTTAGCGTCGAGCTTTTCGCCGTCGTGGCCGAACTCCACGCGCCACGCATCGCCTTCGACGCGGCCGCTGAGATCCTGCAGGCCCGGGGTGGCGACCTGGTTGATCGAGTTGGTGTTGATCTCGCTCTGGGTGCGCGCGAACTCCACCGCCATCGCGGTATTCGGGCCGAAACGGTAGCCGGCGTTGACGCTGCCCATGCGGAATTCGGCGAACGGATTGCGGTCGTCCACCACCGCGCCGCCGACTTCCAGCGCATCGGTCAGCCGCAGCTGGCCGTCGGCGCCATAGACCCAGAAGCGCTCGGTGCCCTGGTCGAGTTCGTAGGTGATGCGCAGCGACACCGGATTGAGGTCGCTGTCGAACGTGGCCAGGAACTGGTTGAGCAGGATGCGCCCCGAGAACGGCTCGAAGCTATAATCCACCAACCGCGCCAGCGGCTGCACCGAGACGATCCGCGAGGGCTGGTTGCGGTCGCGCACGACCACTTCCACCCGCTCGCTGCCTTCCAGCACCGCGTTGTTGCGCAGTGCGTACGGGCCGCTGCCCTGGCTGGCGAATTCTTCGATCACCTGGCGCAGCGAGTCCTGGATGGCGAACACGTTGGAGCGCACGCGTGCGTTCTCGTAGTGCCAGCCCAGGCCGGTCGCGGTGCGGTTGTAGGTGCCGAGGCTGCGCTGCGGCATGCTGCTGCGCGCGCCCACGCCGGTCGCGGTGGCCAGCGTGTCGCCGGTCTGGAAATCGCCGTACAGCAGATAGCTGCGGCGGTTGTCCACGCGCACGTACAGGCGCTCGGCCGAACGCGCGTCGAAGCCGCGCAGCGAGGAGTCGCCGTACACCGGATAGAACTCTTCCGGCTGGATGTCGCGCAGCAGGCGGCCGCGCACGTCCTTGTCCGAATCGTAGGCGGCGGTGAGCAGGTATTCGCCCTTGATCCGGCCCTTGACGAAGAACGCGGTGCGCGCGGCGGCGTTGGCCTTGCCGTTGTTGAACTGTTTTTCCCAGCGGCGGATGTCGCGTTCGAACACGTCGTCGTGGTCGACCGGGGCGATCAGCCCGCTGTTGTCGCGGCGGCCGAAGTTGACCACGCCCTCGATCAGGCCGGTGGCGATCATCTCGCGCATTTCCGGCACGAACCCGATCGTGCCTTCGGCGCTGTGGCCGCCGGCGGTGACCCGCAGCACCACGTCCTGCGGCTGGTCCGGCGCGAGCAGGTCGAACTCGGCCACGCCGTCGCGCACCGGCAGCTGCACGCCCGGGGTGACCTTGTCGGCATCGGCCGCGCCCGGCCCCAGTTCGTCGGTGCGCGAGCCCGGCAGCAGGATGCGGCCGCCGGTGTGTTCGACGGTGGCGAAGGTTTCGCCCTGCAACGGCTGGCCGGCGTCGTCGAGCAGGCGCACGGTCACGTGCACCGGGGTCTGGCCGTCGGCCGGCGCGCCATCGCGGTCGACCTCCACCTGCACCTGGTCCATGCCCTGCGCGGCATGCGCGTCGAGCGTGCCGCGCGGCGCCAGCGTCTGCGCGGCGGCATCGGCGCTGCTCGGCGTGCGCGGGTACAGCGTGCCGGCCTCGCCCAGCACCGGCGTGAAGCGGCTGCTGCCGACGGTCTGCTGGGCCAGCGCCGGCAGCGCGGCCAGGGCGCAGGCGAGCAGGGTCAGCCGCGGCAGGCGGCGCGTCGTGACGGGCCGGCTCATGGTTGCACCTCCGCAGGAACGGTGACATCGGGCGGTGGGGTGCCGCGTGGCTTGACGATCGGCGCTTGCGCCGGGCTGTCGGTGCCCTGCTGCGGCGCGCGCAGCGGCTTGCTGCTGAAGCGCAGCGGCGCGTGGCCGGTTTCGGTTTCCGGCGCGCGCACTTCGCCTTGCGTGCGGCGCGCCTTGACCTGCTCGATCACCGGGTTGGAACAGCTGCCCTCGACGAAGTCGGCGCGGTGCAGCTCGCCGTTCTTGAGATCGATGAACAGGCTGTCGGCATCGCCGAGGTTGCGGTTGCTGCTGGTGGTCAGGCGCGAGCCGACCGGCAGCGTGCTGGCATCGACCTTCAGCGTGTGGCTCTGCGGCGGCAGGCCGCAGTAGCTGTACTTGCCTTCCGAATCGCTGATCACCCAGGTGCCGTCCTCGAAGTACAAACGCACGCCGGGAATGCCGAGCTCTTCGCGGTCCTGCACGTGGTTGACGTTGCAGTCCACGAACACCTTGCCGAGCACGCAGCCCTCCTCGGTGAACACGCCGCCGCTGACGCGCACGCGGTACTGCGCCTGGTTGGACGGCAGCGAACCGGAACGCGGTTGCAGCGAGACCGGATCGATACAGCCACCGGCGATCGAGCAGCCGTGCGCCTGTGCGCGGTTGATGCCGTCGCCCTGCTGCGCGCCGACGCCGATACGCACCCGGTAGGTCAGCGCGATCTGCTGGCCGACCTGGATCGGACCGGTGGCGAAGCCCAGGGTCGGGCCCGGCTTGCCCAGCGGCGCGGCCACGGCCACGCCGTTGGCGCGCGCGGTGCCGTCGATGTAGGTGAAGCCGCGCGGCAGGCGATCGACCACGTTCACCGTCTGCAGCGGGCTGCCGGCGGTCTGGCGGATGGTGATGGTGTATTGCACGGTATCGCCCACTTCGGCGGTCTGGCGGTCGCCGGTCTTGGTGATGGCCAAACCGGTGGCCACCGCGGTGTCCAGCGGGATGTGGTTGTGCACAATGCCGGCGGTGGCCGACCCGGCGAACAGCTGCAGGTAGTACTGGGTCGCGGTGCCGACCGGACCGGTCGGCGCCAGCGCGTTGGGCTGCACCTGGTAGTTGCTGCCCACCGCGCCGGGCGGCGACAGCGAACTGCCTTCGGCCGGGATCAGCGTGGAAACGAAGACGTAGCCGCCCGGTGGGGTCACTGTCAGCGCGAACTCGCAGCGCGCCGGCGCCGCCGGGCCGAACAGGAACTGGTAGTAGCCGTCGTTGCCAACGGTCATCGACACCGCGTTGCCGTCGATGCGGTAGCCGCCGGCCGCGGTGTTGAGCAGGCTGGTGGCCGGGTCGTAGCCGGCGCAGACGCCGACCGGGGCCAGGGTGACGATCGCACCGGGCACCGGGTCGCGGGTGACCGCGTCGTAGACCACGCCCGACGGATCCACCGGCAGGCTCTGCTGCGGCAGGTTCTCGCCGGCCTTGAGCACCACTTCCAGCTGGCTGATGCCGCCGTCGCTGACCCGGCACGAGCTGTTGCTGCCGTTGCTGATCGCCGCGTCGGCCGCGCACGGGGCGGCGGCGCCGGAAGCGGTCTCGCCGCTGACCGGGAACGCCCAGATGATCCCGGAGCTCGGATCGCGGAAGCGGATGTGCCACTTCTGCCCGGGGATCACGTCGCCGAAGCGGTAGCTGCCGTCGGCGGCGCTGAGCGTGGTCTTGACCACCTGGCCGCTGGTCGGATCGACCAGTTCGACGATCCAGTTCTGCAGGCGGCGATCGCCGCCGTCGAGCAGGGTGTCGTCGCTGCCCACGTCGAACCACACCGTGCCGGACACCGAGGCCGCCAACTGCACCTGGGTCGGCACGCGGCAGGCGTTCTGGGTGATCGCCGGATCGCACACCGGCAGCTGGGTCACGTCGCCCTCGAACGCGCCGCGTTCGGCCGGCGTCGGGCTGTGCGTGGCGTCTTCGCCACCGCCCTGCACCAGCACCGCGTTGTTGACCGGAGTGCCGGTCGCCGCGGCCGCGCCGACCGCGACCTGCACCTTGATGCGGTCGCTGGCGGTCTGTGCAGGCGCGATCAGCGTACTGGCATCGCAGCTGAAGCGGTCGCCGCCGACCGCGCCGGTGCAGGTCCAGCCGTTGCCGGTGGGCAGCGCCGCCAGGGTCACGCCCGGCGGCAGGCGGTCCTGCACCTGGTACACGCCGGCGGTCGGACGCGGGCCGATGTTGCGCACGCTGATCGTGTAGCTGGCGGTGTTGTTGACGGTGAACTTGACCGGGTCGGCGAGCTTGCTGACGACCAGGTCCGGGGTGTTGGCGATCTCGCCGAAGTTGTTGTCGATCGACTGCGCGCCCGGAGCCAGGATCACCGCGGAAATCGCCGACGGCACGGTCTCGCGCGGGGTCGCCACGCCGCGCGTGGCGCCGCCGACGGTACCGGCCGTGGTGATGCCGTTGCGGGTATCGGCCGGCTGATCGGGTTCGGTCACCGTGTAGGTGCCCGGACGCAGGTTCTCGAAGCGGTAGTGGCCCTGCGCGTCGGTCTGCACGCTCAGCTGCACCGCGGCGCCGAGATCGTCGGTGCCGGTCAGTACCACGCGCACGTTGGCGATGCCCGACTCGTCGCTGCCGACCACGCCGTTGTCGTCGTTGTCGTAGTACACGCGGCCGGACAGCGAGGCCGCCGCCACTTCGCCGAAGTCGTAGTGCTGGCCTTGCTGGTTTGCGCCGAGCACGATGGTGGCGATCGCCGACGGCGTGGTGGTCACGCCGGTGGCGGTGCCGCCCTTGTCGCCGGGCACGGTCTTGCCGTTGAGGGTGCCGGTCGGCTGGGTCGGCTCGGTCACCGTGTAGGTGCCCGGCAGCAGGCCGATGAAGCTGTAGTTGCCGGTCGCATCGGTCTTGGTGGTCAGGTTGACCGCCTGGCCGTTCTGATCGGTGCCGGTCAGCACCAGCTCCACGTCGGCCAGGCCGGTCTCGGCCGGGTCGATCACGCCGTCGTTGTCGTCGTCGCGCCACACCCGTCCCTGGATCGCGCTGCCGCTGGGGTTCTCGCCGAAGTTGAACTCGGTGCCGTCCAGGCCTGCGCCCAGCTGGATCTGCGAGATGCGGTCGGTGCTGGCCGCATCCGGGCCGCCGGGGGCGGCTACCGCGGTGCCGGGCACGCAGGTGGCCGCCGCGCACGCCGCGCCGCCGATCTGGCCGGGATTGATCGCGCTGGGACGGTTGCTGTACTGGCCGCTCGGCAGCGGCTCGCGCACGCTGTAGGTGAGCGTCGGATCCAGGTCGTCGAAGCGATAGGCGCCGTTGCCGTCGGTGCTGGTGGTGGCCAGCACCGCGCCGGTGGTGGCGTCGAGCAGTTCCACGGTGGCACCGGCGATCGCCGGATCGCCGCCGTCGCGCACGTTGTTGAAGTTCAGGTCCACGTAGACCCGGCCGGACAGGCTGGGACGACGCACTTCCGGGAAGTCGTAGCGCACCGCCGCGTCGGTCGCGCCGACCGGAATCGTGGTGTAGCTGGAGTTGGGACTGCCGGCGGCATAGGTGCCGCCCAGCGACGGCGCGCTGGCACCGGCGGCCGGCGGATCCACCGGGCCATTGCGATAGCCGGTGGGCTGGGTCTGGGTCAGCGTGTAGCCGCTGGCGCCGGCCGCCGACAGGTTGTCGAAGCTGTAGCTGCCGTCGGACGCGGTGGTGGTGCTGCGGTTGACCGCATTGCCGTAGGCGTCGGTGCCGCTCAGCACGATGGTCACGCCGGCGATGCCGGGTTCGCCGTTCTGGCGCACGCCGCCGTTGCCGCCCGCGCGGTCGCGGTCCTCGAACACGGTACCGGCCAGCGACGCCCGGGTGACCAGGATCGGCACGGTGGACGTGTTGTTCGGCGGGACGCGATCGACCTGCTCGGTGGTGATGGTGGCGGTGTTGTTGATCGCCGACGCGCCCGGATAGGTATCCCAGCGCACCGGCACCACGATGCGCAGCTTGCCGCTGACGGTGACGTCGCCGAGGTTGCAGGTCAGCGTGGCCGAGGCCTGGGTGCAGCTGCCGGTGCCGTTGGGCACTTCGCCGCCACCGCCGCCCGGGATCGGGCCCTTCTTCTGCCAGGTCACCTGGCCGACGACCACCAGCCCGGCGGGCAGCGTGTCGCTGACCACGGTGCCGGTGCCGTTGAGCGGGCTGCTGCCGCTGCGGTCGCGCGACAGGCTCGCGCCGGGACCGTTGTTGACGCCGTCGATCACGTAGAAGAACGGCTGGCGCAGGCCCACCGAGGTGGCGTTGGCCGGCAGCGCCGCATCCGGATCGGCGTCGGGCGCGGTGGTGACCACGTGCTTGCTCACGCCCACGTCGGCGGACGCGCGGATCGTGGTTTCCTGGCTGGCGCCGTTGTTGGCGGTGTTGCTGTCGGTTTCGGCGGACGTGGCCTGGGCCAGGTTGCTGACCGTGTCGCCGGCCGCGCCGGGCGGGGTGTCGTAGCGGTAGCGCAGGTACAGCGTGCTGGTCTGGCCGGACGCGACCACGCCGGCGACGTTGGTGCTGAAGCCGATGCCGGGCATCAGGCAGTTCAGCACCTGCACCGCGCCCACGGTCGGGTTGCTGCCGGAGGTCACCGAACAGGCGGCCGGATCGAAGGTGCCGGTGGGCGTGGCCGAGGCGCCGATGAAGGTGACGGTGCGGCCGGATGGCGGAGTGAAAGTGTCGGCCAGGCGCACGTCGGTGGCGACCGACGGGCCGTTGTTGCGGATGGTGATGCGGTAGGTGATCAGGTTCGCCGCGGCATTGGTCGCGTCGAAGCCGAGCGGGTCCACGCCGCCGGTGAAGCCGGTGTCCACCTTGTTGGTGATCAGGTCGACCTGGCCGGCCTCGAACGGCAGCTGCGCGCTCTTGCTGTCGTCGCTGGTGTCGGTATTGAAGTCGTAGGTGTTGCCGTCGCCGTCGGTACCGGCAGTGGCATCGCCGTTGCCGTCGCCATCGATGTCCACCACGAAGTCGGCGATGTTGTCGAACTGGCGGCCGGTGTTGCCGCTGTTGACGTTGGGCCGGATCACCACCTGCAGGGTTTCGGTCTGCTCGTTGGTGAGCGAAGGCAGCGCCGGGCACTGCACGGTGACCTGCGCCGGCGAACCGGTCGGGTTGGCATAGGAGGTGCCGCCGGCATCGACGGTGACCGTCACCCCGGCGCCAGCGGTGGCAGTACAGGCCTTGGTGCCGGCGCCGGTGCGCTGCGCGGACACCAGCACGAAGCCCGAATCGTTGGCCGGCAGGGTGAACACGTCGCGGAAGATCACCCCGGGCACCGTCGACGGGCCGCGGTTGATGTAGGACATCACATAGGTGGTGTTGACGCCGGCGCGGCCGGGCGTGCCCGAGGAAATGGTCTTGGCGGTGGTGGCGACGTTGGCCACGCGCGCGATGCGGATCCAGTCCGAGGCCTGGTTGTTGTTGCCGTTGAGCTCGCCCACCGAACCGGCCACGGCCGCATCGATGCCGACCCCGGCGGTGTTGCAGAACGCGCCGCTGATGGCGGTGCCGCCGCAGGTGCCGGCGGGCTGGTTGAAGCTGTCGAACAGCGCGCGCTTGACCTGGATGACGATCTGCGCGCTGGCGCCGTTGGCCAGTGCGTTGGTGCCGGAGCGGCAGACCACCGAGGCGCCGTTGATGGCGCAGTTCCAGCCGACCGGGGCGGCGGTCACGCTGATCTGGGTGCGGCCGTTGACGAAGCCGGGCACGGTGTCGTTGACCACCACGCCGGTGGTGCTGTCCGGGCCGTTGTTGGTCACGGTCAGGGTGTAGCTGAGCGTGTCCTGGTTGGCCGCCAGCACGTTGTCGGCAGCGCCGGCACCATTGGTCTGCTTGGCGATGGACAGGTCGGCGCGCTCGTCGGTGGTGCGGGTGCCCGCGCCCGAGCAGTCGTTGCCGGTTTCCGGGTCGCGGTCGATGCCGTTGCCGGTCAGCGGCTCGATCGAGCCGCCGGAGCCGCCGGTACAGGCGTTGTTGAGCAGGTTGGCCGAGGAACTGCGCGCACGCGTCAGCAACTGCAGCGTCGGCGCCTGCGCGCCCACTGCCAGCGGCAGCGAACCGGCGCCGAGGTCGCAGGTCACGTGCTGCACGCTGGAGCCGCTGTAGGCCTGGTCCACGCTGCAGGTCCACGCGCCGCTGGCGAACGCCACGCCCGGCTGCGCCACG
Organism: Xanthomonas sp. SI; assembly: GCF_014236855.1. Lineage (NCBI taxonomy): Bacteria > Pseudomonadati > Pseudomonadota > Gammaproteobacteria > Lysobacterales > Lysobacteraceae > Xanthomonas > Xanthomonas sp. SI. The sequence goes on along the minus strand of NZ_CP051261.1, from coordinate 765,533 downwards.
CTGCCGTCCGGCTGCAACAGCTCTTCGCCGGTCGCCAGCGTATCCACCGTCTGCACCTGGCCGGTGGCCGGGCGCGGACCCATGTTGCGCACGACGATGCTGCTGGTCATGCGGCTGTCCAGATCGCTGCCGACGCCGCTCCACACCGGCACCAGCGCCGGGGTCTTGGTCTTCTGCAACGACAGGTCGGCACCGTCGGCGAGCACGGTGAAGGTGGTGCTGCCGGTGTTGTCGGTGCTGTTCGCGTCCGGCGTGTCGGAGCTGGCGGTGGCGCTGTTGGTGACGTCGCCGCTGCTGTTGGTGCCGGACGCCGGCACCGTGCTCTCGATGGTGAAATCGGCCACGGCGCCGACCGCCAGGCTGCCGTTCAATGCGCAGGTGCGGGTGGCGTTGCCGTTGCTGTTGGTGCAGGTCCAGCCGGCCGGCACGGTGCCGCCGCTGGCCAGGAAGCCGGTGGGCAGGTTGTCCACGAAGCGCGGATTGAGCGCGGCGCTCGGGCCCTGGTTGCGCACCTGGATGTTGAAGGTGACCGGCTGGCCGGAGATCGCCGGCGAGGGGTTGACGCTCTTGCTCAGCGCCAGGTCGGCGCCGGCGGTGACCGTGGTGGTCACGCTGCCGGTGTTGTTGTCGGGCAACGGATCCGGCGTGGAGCCGGCCTGCACGCGTGCGGTGTTGACGATGTTGCCGCTGGCCGCGGTGACCCGGGCGCGGAAGGTGAAGCTGCTGCTGCCGCCGTTGGCCAGCGCGCCGGCGTGGGTGGCGGTCATGCTGCCGCTGTTGAAGGTCCAGCCGCTGCCATTGAAGCTGTTGGCCACGTACTGCACCGCGGCCGGCAACGTGTCGACCACGGTGAAGCCGGCCGAAGCGCTGGGGCCGGCGTTGCGCACGGTGACGGTATAGGTGACCTCGGCGCCGGCGACGACCGGGTTCGGCGTGGCGGTCTTCTCCACGCTCAGGTCGCCCGCCGATTCCAGCGTGGTCGCTTCCAGGCGGCGATTGTTGGCCGCGTTGCTGTCGCCGGCGAAGAACGGATCGGCATCGGCCAGCGACGCGATCGGCGTGCTCGCCGCGGGCAGGCCGGTTTCCACGCCGATCGCGCCGCGGATCTCGATCGTGCCCGGGACCAGGCCGACCGTGCTCACCGGCAACTGGAAGGTCACCGGCGCGCCGTTGGAAGAAAAGGTACCGACCAGCGTGCCGACCCGGCATTCGATGCGCTGCGCGTTGCCGGCGGCCACGCTGCAGGACGACGGCAACGGCGAGCCCGCCTGGGCACCGGCGGGCAGGTCGAAGATCACCACCGCGTTGTTGACCGTATCGGCGGCACTGTTCTCGACGGTAACGCTGTAGACCACGTTGCCCCCGGCCGGCGTCGGATCGTAGCCGGTGTCGGACAGGTTGGTGATCTGCAGGTCCGCGGCCGCGGCCAGCGCAGGCGCGGCCGACAGCAGGACGGCCATCAGCAACCGCAAGCGTCGCCCCGACGACGCCGTGGTCCGGTGGTATTCGCAGGCGGCACGCGCCCACGCCCGCAGTGCAGCCGCACGGCTGCCGCGCATCAGATGATCCATGTGCCTCTCTCTCCCCAAGCATCCAAGCCGGACCCACGAACCGGCGCCCCAGGCCTAGGCCGTGCGGAGCGCGCTGACGATCGGGATCGGTACCCACCCCGAAAGCGCAGGCGAGGCCTGCCGGTGTGGTGGCGCGGATTCTGCGCAGGAGGACGCAGGCAGTCAGTAGCAGCAGTTCGCGCTCGCTCTCACTTCCTCACACCCGCAGCGAGACGCAGGGCGCAATGGCAATGAGATGCGGCCCGTCGCGGCGCTGTGACGGAAGGATCGAAGCCGGCATGGCAGGCGAAATGCCGCGATCTGTCTACCGATCGGTGGCATCGGCTCCGCGCGGGATGCGGATGCGGATGCGGATGCGGATGCGGCGAAGACTAGGCGTTGTCGCCCAGCAGGTAGCCCTGCCCGCGCACCGCACGCAACGGCAGCGTCGCCGCGGTGGCCGCGGTCACCCGTGCGCGCAGGCGATGCACCAGCACCTCCAGGCGGTGCGGATCGAAATCCCACGGCGCGTCGGTGACCGCCGCGATCAGCGTGTCGCGATCGACCGGCGCGCCGCGTTGCGCGAACAGCGCCTTCAGCAGGCCGCGCTCGGCCTCGGTCAGCGCCAGCGTGCGCTGCGCTGGCGAGGACAGCGTCCAGCCGTCGTCGCTCAGGCGCCATTCCTGCGCCGGCAGCGCCTCTGGCGGCGTGGCGGGCTGCAGGCGCCGGCGCAGATTGGCCAATGCGGCGATCAGCAGTTCCACATCCAGCGGCTTGACCAGGTAGATGTCCGCGCCTTGCAGCAAGCCGCGGGTCATGTCGGTGTTGGCGCCGCGGCCGGTGAGCATCACGATGCCCGCCTGCGGCGCGATCTGCCGCAGGTAGCGCGCCACCGAATAGCCGTCTTCGCCCGGCAGCCCGACATCCAGCACCACCAGATCGCAGACATGGCCGAGCAGATGCCGGTACAGCAGTTCGGCGCTGCCGAAGCCGAGCACCTGCGCGCCCTCGTGGCCCAACTCATCGACGATGATCGCGCACAGTTCGGCGTCGTCCTCGACCACCGCGATCCGCACGCCGTCCAGCACCAGACCCTGCGACGCAGTCATCGCCGATCGCTCGCAGAAGGCGACGGCAAGCGCACGGCGTAAGCCAGGGAGCGAGCGCAGGCCACGCGGCTAGCCCTCCCCGCCATTCGCGCCAGCCAGCGCGGGCGGCTGCGCATGCTCGTGCGGAAAGCTAAGCACGAACGCGGCGCCGGTGCCGGTTTCGGCATCGATCCAGATCCGCGCGCCATGCCGCTGCATCAGCCCGTTCGCCATCGCCAGGCCCAGCCCGGTGCCTTGGCCGACCGGCTTGGTGGTGAAGAACGGTTCGAAGATCCTGTCGTGCAGATCGGCGGGAATGCCCGGACCGGTATCGCGGCACTGCAGCCAGGCTTCGCCGCCCACGCGCCGGCCCTGCAAGGTCACCGTGCCGCCGTGCTCCATCGCATCGTCGGCATTGGCGACCAGGTTGAGCAGGATCAGCTCCAGCTGATGCCGGTCGAAATGCACCTGCAACCCGGGCGGCACCTGGACATCGAGCGCGATGCCGGGCTTGAGCGCCTGCTTCAACAGCGGCTGCAGCGTCGCCACCAGTTCGCCGAGATCGAGCGCCTCGGCCTGGGTCTCGTCCTGGCGGCTGAAGCTGAGCAATTTCGCGCTGACCGCGGTGGCGCGCCTGGCCGCCGACTCGACGCCATCGAACGCCGCACCGATCGCCTGCGCATCGCTGGCGCGGCGTCCCTGGCGCACGTAGCCCAGCACCAGGCTCAGCAGGTGGTTGAAATCGTGGTTGAGGCCGGAGGCCAGTCGCGCTACCGCTTCCACCTTCTTCGCGTTCACCAGTTGCTCTTCGACCCGTTGCCGTTCGGCCACTTCGCGCTGCAGCGTATCGTGCGCGATGCCGAGTTGCTCTGCGCGCGCCTGCGCATCGCGCAGGCTCTGCCGCAACGCGGCCGACGTGCGGTCCAGTACCACCGCGATCAGCAGGAAGATGACGCCACTGATGAGCGCATCGCCGATGACGTCCTGCGGCTCGCCATTGCTCAGGTCCAGGTTCGTTCCGAGCGCGAACGACAGCGCGACGACGGCGAACATCATCCACAATGCCGGCCGCCCCACCGCCAGCGCGGCGATCGCCATCGGTACCACCAGCACCGGTTGCTCGAAGCGTTGTCCACCGAAGCCGCTGGCGGCGTAGCTCGCCACGACCGAGATCGCGAACACGCACAGCGTCTGGTAGGCGGCCCAGCGGAACCGGCCGAAACGGATCAGCACCACGCCCAGCAGCGCGACCGCGCTGAACAGCGCGCTCAACCCCAGGCTGGTCAGTTCGCCGGGGCGCCACGCAACCGGCACCGCGATCGCACGATACAACCACGCGGCGACGGGCAAGGTCCCGAAAAGCAGCAACACCACCTGGAACATCGGCGCATTGCGCAGATCCACCGGATCGGCGACCGGCACGGCACGCAACCATCTAGCCGGGCCATGCAACAACCGGTTGAATATCCCATCTCCCCGCATCAGCACCGCCAACCGCTCCTCCCCGCGCACCCCTGCGCGACCAGTATGCGACGATTGCGTCCCATACGCATCCTTCACGCGCTTGCGAACGCGTGAGGCGCGCGCCGGCCTTGCCGCCCCATTCGTGCCCATGACGTACTGCACGCGCCACCGGCGCGGAAGTGCGCTGCAATCGCGGTCCTGCTGCAGGAGCCCGCCATGCGCTTTCGCCACCTTGTCCTGTGCGTACTGCTGAGCCTGAGCGGCGCCGCGGCCGCGGCCGACGACGACGCAGCCGCGGTGCGCACCGCCGATGCGCGCTACTGGCAGGGCTACAACGCCTGCGACATGCACGCGATGGGCGAGTTGCTCACCGACGACGTGGAGTTCTACCAGGACAAGACCGGCCTCACCGCCACTAAGCCGGCGGTCCTGCAATCCTTGCGCAACGGCCCCTGCGCCGACCCGGCGATGCACCTGCGCCGCGAAGCCGTGGCCGACAGCCTGCAGTTCCATCCGCTGGCCGGCGGCTTCGCGCTGCTGTCGGGCACGCACCGCTTCTACGTGCAGCGCGACGGCACGCCCGAGCACCTGGACGGCCAGGCCGAGTTCACCAATCTCTGGCAAGCGGTCGATGGCCACTGGCGCATGCGCCGCATCTACAGCTATGCGCACGGTGCGGCGCCCTACGTGGCGCCTGCCACGCACCTGACATTGGCGCCCGACATCCTGGCCGGCTACGCCGGCACCTATCTCGGCAAGAAGGTCGGCGACATCCGCGTTGCGGTGGAAGGCGACCACCTGAAGCTCACTGCCGGCGCGTTGGTCGTCACCCTGCGCGCCGAATCGCCGACGCGCTTCTTCGCCGAGGAACGCGACCTGCACTTCGTATTCGCGCCGGCAACCGACGCAGGCGTGCGCCAGCTGAGCGTGTACGAAAGCGGCGCCATCGTCGAGACCGCAACCGCGCAGTGAAGCAGCAACGGCGACGTCGCGTGCTGTGCTTCAACGCCGATGCAGCACGGACACCTCGATGAAATCGGCCGTGCTGCGTTTCAGATAGACCCGATAGCTGCCCTGTCCGGCAATCGGCACATCGAAGCCATCGCCCGGCGACAGCCCTGCGCGCTCGACTGATGCACCCTGGCGCGGCGTCGCCCGCAACCGCGTCTTCGCGCCATCCTCGCCGCGCGTCGCATTGGTCACCGTCAGCGCGCCGTCCCAAAGGACGCGGCTGTCGCCCGGCAACAGGCTGAACTCGATCGAGGGCGAACTGGGCGCCGGCTTGCACGCGGCGGCCTGCGCTTCGGCCAACCGCCGCTCCAGCGGCTTGACCTCCACGTACTGCACGCATCCGTAAGTGCCGCCGACCAGCACCAGCACCGCCGACACCTCGGCGGCGGCGCGTTTGAACGACAGCGTCTGCCACCATTTCTGCGCAGGTGGTTGCGGCGGCTGACGGTTCGCTCGGGCCATGCACGCCACGCTATCGGCGTCGCGCAGGCTTGTCTGTTAGCACGGCTTGCGCTGTGGATCGCGGAAGCTTCCGTCTACACAGCGCTCCGCAGTCCGTCCACGCATCGATCGAAGGATGGAGCGATCGGTTGAGGATCGGCGCCAACACGACATGGCGAAGCCGATCGGTCGGGCATGCCGCCGATCGTCATCGAGATGGCGGCCCTGGCCACCATCGCCGCGCGCCGCGCGATCGCACCGGCGCCACCACCCGCACCCGCGGCAATGCCGCGCTTCCACGCATGCTGCGCCGCAACTTGACGCAGCGACTGCGCCTGGCGGAACCTTGCCATGTACTTTCGAAATAATTTTCGCAATCCGAAACCTACTTGTCAAGCGACATCAGCCCGCCGGTTCGGCAAGCTGGCCACGCACGACAGCCACCAGGAAAGCCGATGACCAAGACCATCTCCCCAGGCGCGTTGGACGCCGCCGCCGAGGACAGCGGCGACGCGGCGGACAAGAAGCTGCGCAGCACCGTGCAATCGCTGGCGAAGGGGTTCCGGGTGCTCGAAGCGTTTTCCTCCGAGCACGAGGAACTGTCGCTGAGCCAGATCGCGGCACTGGCCAAGCTGGATCCGGGAACCACCTTCCGCATGCTCAACACGCTGGTCGAGCTGGGCTACGTAAACCGTCTTCCGGAAAGCCGCCGCTTTCGCCTGACCCTGAAAGTGCTCGACCTGGGCTTCCACGCCATCGCCCGCCGCGACCTGCGCAGCGTGGTGCGGCCGTTGCTGCGCGCACTGGTCAGCGACGTCAACGAAGCGGCCAGCTTCGCGGTGCTGCAGGGTCCCGACGTGCTCTACATCGAACGGGTGCGTGCCGGCATTACCCGCCTGGGCGTGGACATCCGCATCGGCACCACCGTGCCCAGCACCCGCACCGCGATCGGCCTGGCCATGCTCGCGCATCTGTCGCCGGCGGAAGTGACGCGGGTGACCGGGGTGAACGTGCACGCGCCGCACGCACCGGAGATCGCCGCCATGCTCGGCACCTTCGAGCGCATCCGCCGCGACAACTACGTGATCCTCGATTCGATGCTGACCGAGGGATTGCGCGTGCTGGCGGTGCCGGTGCTGGATGCCGACGACTATCCGCTCGGCGCGATCAGCGTCGCCGCGCCGTCGGTGCGCACCAGCCACGACGAACTGCTCGACACCGCCCTGCAACCCACCCTGCTCGCGGCCAAGGACATCGCCTTCGCGATCCAGGCCAGCGGGAGCGTCGCCGTGACCGCACCCAGCACCTGACCGTCCGGGCGCCCGCCCGGCCCCCTGCAATCCGACCGCTTCGTGGACGCTCCGGCGCCCGCGCCGGGTTCTTCTTGTCCTGCGAGAGGCAGCAACGATGCTCATGCCCACCACCACCGCCAACGCCGCCACCGCCCGTTCGCTGCCGCCCGCCGAGGCGCAGGCCGAAATCGGCGCCCGGCTCGAACGCCTGCCCATCACCCGCCAGGTCTGGTGGGCGCGCAACATCGTCGGCGCCGCTACCTTCTTCGACGGCTACACGGTGATCGCCATCGCCTACGCGATGCCGGTGCTGGCCAAGGAGTGGAACCTGTCGCCGGCGCAGATCGGCATGATCCTGTCGGCCGGCTACCTGGGCCAGTTGCTCGGCTCGGTGTTCTTCGGCTGGCTGGCCGAGCGCGTCGGCCGCCTGCACGTGCTGCTGTTCACCATCCTGCTGTTCGTGTCGATGGACGTCGCCTGCCTGTTCGCCGGCGGCGCCGCGGCGATGATGGCGTTCCGCTTCATCCAGGGCATCGGCACCGGCGGCGAAGTGCCGGTGGCCAGCGCCTACATCAACGAACTGGTCGGCTCGAAGAAGCGTGGCCGCTTCTTCCTGCTGTACGAAGTGATGTTCCTGCTGGGCCTGGTCGCCGCCGGCGGCATCGGCTACTTCCTGGTGCCGGCCTACGGCTGGAAAGCGATGTTCATGGTCGGGCTGGTGCCCGCGGCGATCATGATCCCGCTGCGCTTCTTCATGTTCGAATCGCCGCGCTGGCTGGCATCCAAGGGGCGCTACGACAAGGCCGACGCGATCGTGTCCGCACTGGAGCGCAGCGCCGAGCGCCGCCACGGCCCGTTGCCGGCGCCGGTGTTCGACCGCAACGCGCTGCCCAAGGCGCAGCGCTCGGACTGGCGCGAACTGTTCGGCAGCATCTATCTCAAGCGCACGCTGGTGATCTGGTGCCTGTGGTTCTGCTCCTACCTGGTGGCCAACGGCCTCATCACCTGGTTGCCGACGCTGTACCGCCAGCATTTCGGGCTGTCGCTGCAGCAGAGCATCGCCTACGGCTTCCTCACCTCGCTGGCCGGCGTCGCCGCCGCGGTGGTGTGTGCGCTGTCGATCGACAGGGTCGGGCGCAAGCGCTGGTACGTCATCGCCTTCGCTGTCGGCAGCATCCCGTTGCTGGCGCTGGCGATGCTGGGCGGCACCTCGGCGCTGCAGGTGCTGGTGTTCGCCGCGCTGGGCTATGCCGCGGTGCAGACCATCACCTTCTCGCTGTACCTGTATTCGGCCGAGCTCTATCCCACTCGCATCCGCGCCATCGGCACCGGCCTCGGCAGCGCCTGGCTGCGCCTGGGCTCGGCCAGCGGCCCGCTGGTGGTAGGCGCGGTCATCGCCGGCATCGGCCTGCGCTACGTGTTCGTCGCCTTCGCCGCGGTGCTGCTGGCCGGCGCGGCGGTGACGCTGCTGTGCGCGCTGGAAACCAAGGGCAAATCGCTGGAAGAACTCTCGCCCTGAGTCCGGCTCCGGCCGCGGCTGCGCAGTCCGCCGCACGCCTTCGATTCGCACCACCCCACGTCGAGCCTCGCGTTCGACTCCATCCCCCGTTGACCCGAAGAAAAGGAAAACAGCATGAGCAACATCGACCTGAAAGGCCTGGTTCCCGCGCCCGTCACCCCGTTCACCCGCGACGGCGCCGTCGACTATCCCGCGATCAAGCGCATCGGCAAGTGGCTGGGCGGCATCGACGGCGTCAAGGGCCTGACCGTGCTCGGCCACGCCGGCGAAGGCACCTTCCTGGAGCGCGACGAGCAAGCCAAGGTGATCGAGGCGTTTCGCGACTCCGTCGACGCGCGCATTCCGATCATCGCCGGCATCACCCTGGAAGGCACCCGGGTGGCGGCCGACGAAGCCAAGCGCGCGGTCGCCGCCGGCGCCTCGGCGGGCCTGATCTATCCCTCGCACGGCTGGCTGCGTTTCGGCTACCAGAAGGGCGCGCCGCAGGATCGCTACAAGGCCATCCACGAGGCCAGCGGCCTGCCGATGATCCTGTTCCAGTACCCGGACGTGACCAAGGCCACCTACAACCTGGACACGCTGCTGGAGATCGCCGCGCTGCCGGGCGTGATCGCGATGAAGAACGGCGTGCGCAACATGAAGCGCTGGGACACCGAGATCCCGGTGTTCCGCAAGGAACGCCCGAACGTGCCGGTGCTGACCTGCCACGACGAATACCTGCTGCACACCATGTTCGACGTGGACGGTGCGCTGGTGGGCTACGGCTGCATCGCGCCGGAGCCGCTGATCGAGATGATCGCCGCCGGCAAGGCCAAGGACTACGCCAAGGCACGCGCGCTGCACGACCGCCTGCTGCCGGTGACCAAGAGCGTCTATCACCGCGGCTCGCACATGGAAGGCTCGGTCGCGCTGAAGTGGGCGCTGGCCGCACGCGGCCTGCTCGATCACGCCACCGTGCGTTCGCCGCTGCTGCCGCTGGCCGAAGGCGCCGACAAGGAAATCGCCGACGCGATGGCCGCCGCCGGCCTCGGCAAGGTGGCCTGAGCCGACCGGCCCGATCCAGCTCGATGGGCCGCGCAGTTGCGCGGCCCATCCGCTCCGCCGATGGCGCGCGCATCGGCGCAGCGCAATGTGTTCATCACCGCGTGTTTTGCCGGTCCCCCCACAGCTCTGCGCACATGCCGTGTCCGTCGCCGACGGACGCGACGCTGTCCTGCGGCTCCACGACCGGAAGGTGTCTCCCCTTCGCGCACTGCCGCGACGCCGCGCACCTACTGCGCGAGTCCAGCGAGTGCCTCGCCTCGTCCGTGGAGCGTCCCATGTCCCGAACTCTTTCTTTTGTCTCGTTGCTGGCCGCCGCGCTGCCCGCCACCGCCATGGCCGCCGACACCGACCAATGGCTGGACGAACACGGCATCGCGCCGCGCTTCGTCTGGTCCAACGACTACGCGCGCAATGCCGATGGCGGCCTGTCGCGCGGCGATCGCAATGCCGGCGGCGTGGTCGCCGGCGCCGACCTGGATCTGCAGCGCTTGTTCGGCATTCCCGGCGCCACGCTGCACGCCACCGGCGCCTGGTACTACGGCGACAGCCTGTCGCAGCGCCAGATCGGCAATGGCGTCAAAGTGCAGGGCTACTGGTATCCGCAACAACAGGCGCAACTGGCGCAGCTGACCTGGGAACAGGCGTTCGCCGATGGCCGCTGGCAACTCGTCGCCGGACGCATGAACACCACCTGGCAATTCGCGCGCAGCCGCTACGGTTGCCGCTTCGTCGGCGCATCGGATTGCCCGTTCCAGCTGAGCCAGGCCGATGGCGGCTTCGTCGGCTTTCCGTACGTCAACTGGGGCGCGAAGCTGCGCTACAAACCCGGCGCGACCTACGTCTCGGTGGGCGCGTTCGAACTCAATCCGCAACGCAAGAACAACGATGGCCTGGACTGGAGCACCGCCGACAGCAGCGGCGTGCTCGGCACCCTGGAGGTCGGCTACGAGCCCGACCCCGCGCTCGGCCGAGGCGCGCCGCGCTACGTGGCCGGCGTCTGGTACAACTCGGCCGACTACAGCGACCTGCGCTACAACCGCAGCGGCGGATTGCGCGGTCTGGTCGGCGGGCAGGCGCGCATGTACGACGGCGGCCGCTGGGGCACCTATGTGATGGGCGAACGCGCGCTCTACCGGCCGCAGGGCATGGCCGGCAAACGCATGCTGGTCGCGTTCGGCAACATCGCCGCGCCGCTGGATGCGCACCAGGTGTACGACCTGCAGGTCACCGCCGGCCTGTACTACGCCGGCCCGTTCGCATCGCGGCCGGGCGACGGATTCGGCGCCATCGCCAACTACTACCGCTTCAGCGCCGACCAGCAGGGCTACATGAACGACCTGCTGCGCAAGCGCGGCGCCGCGCCGGACATCTCGCGCAACGAAACCATCTTCGAACTCAACTACAGCTACCGTGTCGCGCAGTTGCCACTATCCCTGGTACCGAACGTCCAGTACATCGTCAATCCGGACATCCTCGGCAATACCGCCGCACGCCGCGCACCGGACAACGCGCTGGTGATCGGCTTGCGGGTGATGGTCAATATCGGCGGGCTGGGTACGCCGAAGTGAAGCGCATGCAGGGCGCACCGCGATAGCGGCAAGCGCTGCGGCTTGCAGCGCTTGCGCGGCCGCGCGCCCGCCTGAGCCGCATGCCGATCGGGCAAGCCTGCGGCGCGGACGGACAAGGTATCCCGCCGCACGTCGCGGCACGGCGCAGCGTCCGTTTCTCGGGCAGGAACACACAGCGATGCCGTGCCTGCGCCAGCCGCCGCGCAAACGCTCTGGCTGCTGAACGGCCGAGTTGCAAAGGTCGCCAACTGCCATTAAATGTACAACTGAACATTTATGCAGGAACACCGACCATGGCGGCAAAGCCACCCGCGCGCCCCCGCGGCCGCCCGAGCAAGGATCAGGCCGACGGCCGCCAGGCGCTGCTGGCGGCGGCCACCGGCAGCTTCGCCCGGTACGGCTTCGAGCGGGCCGATATCCGCACCATCGCTGCCGCCGCAGGGGTGAGCCCGAGCCTGGTGCGCGTGCATTTCGGCAGCAAGGCCGAACTGTGGAACGCCTGCGTGAACCAGCTCGCGCAGGACGTCGTCCCGCGCCTTGCGGCCATGGCGCAGCTGACCCGCCACGACCAGCGCCCGCTGCACGAACGGCTGACGGACGCCATCCTGATCATGGCCGCCTTCTACGAGGCCAACCCCGCGGTCCGCGACTTCGTCGCGCGCGTGGTGTCGGAAAGCCCAGAGCGCGCCACCGTCGTCGCCGAACGCTTGCTGCGTCCCTCCTACGAGGCCGGCCACGCGTTGATCCTTGCAGGCATCGAGGCCGGCATCGTGAAGGCCACGCACCCGGCGCTGTTCTTCGTGCTGTTGAACAGCATGCTGAGCCAGCCACCGGAATTCCCGCAATTGCTGGCGCGGCTGGCCCCGGAGATCGGTGCCGGCGAGGCGCGGACGCGACTGGTCGCCACCGTCCTCGCCACCTTGCTGCATCCCCCGCATCGCGACACCGGTGGCGCGCCGATCGCCGCGCTGCGCACTCCCCAGGAAGGCACCCCATGACAGACGCAATCCCGCAACCGCGTTCGCTGCCGCTGCTCGGCAATTTCCACCACCTCGATGGCGATGCGCCGGTGCAGAGCCTGATGCGGCTGGCCAAGGTGCACGGCCCGATCTTTCGCTTGAACAGCGGCCCGCTGTCGCTGACCGTGCTGAGCGGGCAGGACCTGGTGGACGAGGTCTGCGACGAAACCCGCTTCGAGAAGAAGCTGCACCGTCCCCTGCATTTGCTGCGCGACCTCGGCGGCGACGGCCTGTTCACCGCCTACAACGACGAACCCAACTGGGCCAAGGCGCACCGGCTGCTGATGCCCGCGTTCGGTCCGATCGGCGTGCGCTCGATGTTCGGGCGCATGGAGGACATCGCCGAACAGATGCTGCAGCGCTGGGAGCGATTCGGCCCGGACGCGGTGATCGACGTGGCCGACAACATGACCCGGCTGACGCTCGACACCATCGCGTTGTGCGCCTTCGACTACCGCTTCAACAGCTTCTACCAGAACGAGATGCACCCCTTCGTCGCGGCGATGGTGGGCGCCTTGGCCGAAGCCGGGTCGCGCGCACGCCGGCCGGACCTCGCCAATCGCCTGCTGGCGCCCGGCCGGCGCCGCTACGAAGCCGACCTGGCGATGATCCGCAGCGTCGCCGATACCTTGATCGCCGAGCGCAGGGCCGACCCCGACGCGGCCTCGCGCGACGACCTGCTCAACCTGATGCTGTACGGACGCGACCAGGCGACTGGCGAAGCGCTGTCGGACGAGAACATCCGCTACCAGATGGTGACCTTCCTGATCGCCGGCCACGAGACGACCAGCGGCCTGCTGTCCTTCGCGCTGTATCTGCTGCTGCGCCATCCGGCGGCGCTGGCGCGTGCGCGCCAGGCCGTGGACGCCGCGCTGGGCACGCAGCCGCCGCAGGTCGAAGACCTGGCCAAACTGCGCTACATCGAGCAGATCCTGCAGGAAACCCTGCGGCTGTGGCCGACCGCACCGGCGTTCGCGGTCGCGGCGCGCGAAGCGACCACGCTGGCCGGCCGCTATGCGGTGACGCCGCAGGACACCTTGCTCGTGCTGATTCCCACCCTGCATCGGGATCCGAAGGTGTGGGAAGACCCGGAGGCCTTCCGCCCGGAGCGCTTCGCGCCCGACGCGGCCGAACGGCTGCCGCCCAATGCCTGGAAACCGTTCGGCAACGGTGCGCGCGCCTGCATCGGGCGCGGCTTTGCGATGCAGGAGGCGCAACTGGTGCTGACGATGATCCTGCAACGTTTCGATCTGGACCAGGTCGATCCGAACTACCAGCTCGAGGTCGCGGAAACCCTGACGCTGAAGCCGGACGGCTTCCGCATCCGCGCGCGCCGGCGCGACGACGTCGCCCTGCGCCGCCGTAGCGCGGTGCCGTCCGCGCCGCAGAAAACCCTGGCGCCGGCCACCGTGCCCGCACCCGCACCCGCCAGCATGGCCGCGGGGACGCCGCTGCTGGTGCTGTACGGCGGCAATTCCGGCTCGTGCGAGGCGTTCGCGCAACGCATCGGCGGCGACGCGGCCGCGCAGGGCTATGCGCCGGTGGTCGCGCCGCTGGACGACCATGTCGGCCGCCTGCCGCGCGACGGCGCGGTGGTGGTGGTCACCTCCTCCTACGAGGGCCAGCCGCCGGACAACGCGCGCCGCTTCGTGGACTGGATCGAAACCCTGGCTGCCGGCGATCTGGCCGGCGTGCGCTACGCCGTGTTCGGATCCGGCAACCGGCAATGGGCACGCACCTACCAGGCGATTCCCAAACGCGTCGATGCCGCGCTGGAGGCGGCGGGCGCCACACGCTTCAAAGCCCGCGGCGAAACCGATGCCGGCGGCGATTTCTTCGGCGGCTTCGATGCCTGGTACGCCGGCCTGTGGCCGGATCTCGGCCAGGCGCTGGGAAAGGCGGCGATGGAGCAGACCGCGCACGCGCTGGAGGTGGACATCGTGCCCTCCGCACGGCTTGGCGCATTGCGGCTGACCGAACTCGACCAGGGGCGCATCGTCGACAATCGCGAACTGGTCGACATGTCCGCAGCGTTCGCGCGCTCCAAGCGCCACATCGAGATCGCGCTGCCCGACGGCATGCGCTACCGCACCGGCGACTATCTCGCGGTGCTGCCGCGCAACCCCGCCGCGCAGGTCGAGCGCGCGCTGCGGCGCTTCGGCCTGGCCAGCGATACCCAGGTCGTCATCGGCCAGCGGCCCGGTGCCGCATCCGGCCTGCCCAGCGGCTATCCGGTCGCGCTGGCGCAGGTGCTCACCGACTACGTGGAGCTGGCGCAACCGGCCACGCGCGCGCAGGTCGCGCAACTGGCCGCCGCCACCCGCTGCCCGCCCGATCGCGCCGCGCTGGAAACGCTGGCCGCCGAGCCGGCGTATACCGACGAGGTGCTCGCCAGGAAAACCAGCCTGCTCGATCTGCTGGAGCGCTTCCCCGCCTGCGAACTGGGGCTGGGCGCGTTCCTCGGCGCGCTTCCGTCCATGCGCGCGCGGCAATATTCCATTTCCTCCTCGCCGCTGCGCGACCCGGCGCAGTGTTCGCTGACCGTGGCCGTGCTCGACGCACCGGCGCTATCGGGAATGGGGCGCCGCCGAGGTGTGGCCTCCACCTATCTGGCCGGCCTGGACGCAGGCGCGCTGGTGTCGGTCGCGGTGCGGCCTTCGCAGGCGAGCTTCCACCCGCCGGAAGATCCGGCCACGCCGATCATCCTGGTCTGCGCCGGCAGCGGCATCGCGCCGTTCCATGGCTTCCTGCAGGAGCGCGCGATCCAGAAGGCGGGCGGCCGCGACGTCGGCGAAGCCTTGTTGTTCTTCGGCATCGACCATCCCGACGTCGACTGCCTGTACAAGGAGGAATTGCAGCGCTGGCAGGACATGGGCGTGGTCGATGTGCGCCTGGCCTGCTCGCAGGCGCCGCAGGACGGCGTCGCCTATGTCCAGCACCGCATGTGGCAGGACCGCGAGCGCGTGTCGGCGCTGTTCCAGCAAGGCGCCACCGTGTTCGTCTGCGGCGACGGCGAGCACATGGCGCCCGCGGTACGCGACACCTTCGTGCGCATCTATCGCGACAGCATGGGCGTCAGCGACGAAGCGGCCAACGCCTGGGCCGACCGTATCGAACGCGAACACGGCCGCTACGTGGCGGACATTTTTTCGTGACAGCGAGGAGATCAGGGCTGACTGGCGAACGGCAGCGGAGGCGGCCGCCTGCGAATGTGCTCGTCGCAGGCGGCCTGGCTTGTGGCCATGCGCCAACGCGTTCGTTCGGGACAGCGCGCGTAGCTGACGCCTTCGCCTCGGCATCGCCTTGTGCGATGGCCAACGCGGCGCCAAGCCAGAACCCTCCCTAAGCAGCGGCGGCACGAACGGTCAGCGTGGGGTGCTCTCATCCGATTGCAGCGGAAAAACCGCAAGAGCAGCGACATCGGAGTGCCACGTCGCGACAGAACCTTCGTGGCAGCGCGCCGTGCGCACGCTGCCCATGCAACGCTACTTCTTCAGCGACGCATCGTCGCCGCTCTTCGTCGCGGCTGCATCCTTGGCCGGGCGGTTGCGATTCTTCTTGGCCCGGGTAACCAGATAGAAAGCCGATCCGACGAACAGGATGAACAGTCCGGCGACCCATGGCATCAGCGTGGTGTCCATGCAAAGCTCCGTGTGGTTGTGCGGCCCCTAAAACACCACACCGCAGGTGAAGGGCTTGCTAGCCTGGACCCGCCTTCGACGGCGCGCGCGCCGGACCGAACGCATCATGCTGCCGTGCGACATGCCTTCCGGCGCCATCCGTAGCCTAATCGCGCCGTAGCATCCGGCATGCGCCACGTGCCGGCCGCGTGGCGCGTCGCATCGCATGCGCGCCACGGCTGTCCCCATCTCGCGCGGCAGCGATGCTGTCCGATGCGGTATCCCTGCCCACTCAGGAGCGTCCAGATGATCAGCAAGAACACCATTTGCCTGTGGTTCGACGGCACCGCGCTGGAGGCCGCCACGTTTTACGCCGATACCTTTCCCGACAGCGCGGTCAAGGCCGTGCACCGCGCGCCCGGCGACTATCCCGCCGGCAAACAGGGCGATGTGCTGACGGTCGAATTCAGCGTGCTCGGCATTCCGTGCCTCGGCCTCAACGCCGGCCCCGCGTTCCCGCACAGCCAGGCGTTCTCGTTCCAGGTGGCGACCGACGACCAGGCGGAGACCGACCGCCTGTGGAACGCCATCGTCGGCAACGGCGGCCAGGAAAACGCCTGCGGCTGGTGCAAGGACAAGTGGGGCGTGTCGTGGCAGATCACCCCGCGCGTGTTGACCGCCGCGATCACCGATCCCGATCCGGCGGTGGCCAAGCGCGCGTTCGAGGCGATGATGGGCATGATCAAGATCGACATCGCCGCCATCGAGGCCGCACGGCGCGGTTGAGCTTGCCCATGCCTCGCGCTCCGGCCGGCCGCACGGACGGCACTGCGCAGATTCGCAAGCTCAATCGCCTCCCATCACGATGTCGTAGCTGGTGCCATTTCCCGCAGGCACAAATCACCGCATTTTTTGCGGCGATTAGGAACCGTAGTCGCCGCATAGGCAAAACAGCCCTTTTTGCGTCGCTTTTGGAAGGAACCCAGTGCTCGCCAGGTAATTATTGCTTGACTGCCAGACCTCGGACTGCAATAAATGACCCACTGGTCATTTATTGAGGACACATGCCATGGCCGAAGTACTGATCGTGGGCGCCGGTCCCACCGGGCTCACTCTGGCGTTGTGGCTGACCCGGCAGGGCGTGCGCGTGCGCCTCATCGACAAGAGCGCCGGCCCGGGCGAGACCTCGCGCGCCATGGCGGTGCAGGCGCGCACCCTCGAGCTGTACCGGCAGGTGGGCATTGCGGACGCGGTCGTCGCCGCCGGCCATCGCACTCCGGCGATGAACCTGTGGGCACGCGGCAAGCGCCGCGCGCGGATCGCGCTGCAGGATTCCGCGGCGGGCATCTCGCCCTACCCGTTCGTGCTGGTGTACCCGCAGGACCAGCATGAGCGCCTGCTGATCGCACAGCTCCAGACGCTGGGCGTCGCCGTCGAGCGCACGACCGAACTGCTCTCCTTCGAGGACCACGGCGATCGCGTCGCCGCGCGCCTGCGCCTGCCCGACGGCAGCGAGCAGGCCGCGGAGGTCCGCTATCTGGCGGCATGCGACGGCGCGCGCTCGCCGGCGCGCCACCAGCTCGGCATCGGCTTCGAAGGCGGCACCTACAAACAGGCGTTCTACGTCGCCGATGTCGAACTCGGCGGCCTGCAGTCGATGGACGAAGCGCACATCGCGCTGGGCGACGGCGACTTCATCCTCGTGCTGGCCTACAGCAAGCGCGGGCACTACCGGCTGATCGGCACCGTGCGCGACGCGCGCGCCGGCCGGGCCGAAAGCCTGACCTTCGCCGACGTCAGCCAGGATGCCATTCGCAACCTCGGCGTGCGCATCGACCGGGTCAACTGGTTCTCGACCTATCGCGTGCACCATCGCGTCGCCGATGCCTTCCGCCGCGGCCGCGCGTTCCTGCTCGGCGACGCCGCCCACGTCCACAGCCCGGTCGGCGGCCAGGGCATGAACACCGGGATCCTCGACGCCATCAACCTGTCCTGGAAACTCGCCGACGTGCTCCAGGGCCGCGCGTCCGACGCCGTGCTCGACAGCTACGCCACCGAGCGGCAGGCCTTCGCCCGCACCCTGGTCAACACCACCGACCGCGCCTTCACCCTGGTCACTGCCGAAGGCAGCGTCGCCAGTTTCGTCAGGACCTACGTCGCCCCGACCCTGGCCAGCCTGGCCTACCGGCTGCGCAACGTCAGCGAGCTGATGTTCCGCACCGTGTCGCAGACCATGCTGAACTATAGCGACAGTCCGTTGAGCGCCGGCAAGGCCGGCGACGTTGAAGGCGGCGATCGCCTGCCGTGGGTGCAGACCGCGGACGCCGACAACTACGCCCCATTGCCACAGATCGGCTGGCAGCTGCACGTCTACGGCAGCGCGCAGCCCGCACTGCAGGCCTGGTGCGACGCCCGCGACATCGCCCTGCGCGTCTTTGCATGGCGGCCCGACCATCACGCTGCCGGCTTCGCGCAGGACGCGGCCTACCTCGTGCGTCCCGACGGCTATGTCGCCTTCGCCACGGCCGATGCATCGCCCGCGGCGCTGGATGCGTATCGTGTGTCCCACGGGTATAGCCAGCACTGAGCCTCGAGACCGCATGACGCAACCGACCACCCCTAAATGGAAACGCCGCAAGGACGATCGCCCTGCGGAGATCCTGAGCGCCGCGCTCGACGCATTCGCCGAGAACGGCTTTGCCGAGACCAAGCTGGCGGACGTGGCCAAACGCGCAGGCGTGGCGAAAGGCACGCTTTACCTGTATTTCGACACCAAGCAGGATCTGTTCGCCGCGGTCGTGCGCCACGGGCTGCTGACCAGCCTCGCCCCGATCGAGGAAGCCGCCGCCAGCTTCGAAGGCGGGCTCGCCGAACTCACCACCCTGCTGCTGGCGCGTGCCGCCGAGCGCATGGGCGACCAGCGCCTGCCTGCGATCATGCGCATGGTGATCGGCGAGAGCCGCGCGTTTCCGGAACTGGCCCGCATCTGGCACGCCGAAGCCATCGACCGGGTGATGTCCACTGTCGCCGGCCTCATCGAAAAAGCCCAGGCGCGCGGCGCGGCCCCCGCCGGCGATCCCAAGCTCTACGTGTTGTCGATCATGGGGCCGATGCTGATGGCGATGCTGTTCCACCAGGTCTTCGGCAGCGACAGCGCGCACGCGCCGGACCTCGGCGCACTGGCCGAGCAGCACGGACGGTTGCTGTTGCACGGGATCGAGCCGAGAGCCGGTACCGGATAAACCGGGATCGGACTTCGCACATCCCTTCCGCGCCGCTCGACCTGCCCCATCGCCCCCCATCGTATCGATCCCACTTCCGATGAAAAACCTCTACTACAACGGCCCCATCAGCGATCACTTCGATGGCGTGCGCTTCTTCAATCCCGGCCAACCGACCATCGACAATTCACTGGGAAAGGTATTGCGCTGGAAAGCCGCGATGGCCACCGTGCGCTGGCCGACGCAGGTGCCGGTGAGTCCCGCCATTCCTGCGCCGCGGCACGACGGCCTGCGCGTCACCATGGTCGGCCATGCCACATTGCTGATACAGGTGGCCGGCATCAACCTGCTCACCGATCCGGTCTGGTCGCAACGCGCAAGCCCCTCGCAGATCGCCGGTCCGAAGCGGGTCACGGTGCCAGGCGTGACCTTCGCGGACCTGCCGCCGATCGATGCGGTCCTGCTCAGCCACAACCACTACGACCACTTCGACATCGCAACCCTGCGCAAGCTGCATCACGCGCATCGCCCGCTGTTCGTGATGCCGCTGGGCAACGACCTGCTGCTGCGCAACAGCGTGCCCGAGGCGCGGATCGAAACCGGCGACTGGCACGACCGGCTCCCGATCGGCGACACCGCGACGGTGACCCTCACCCGCGCCAACCACTGGTCCAGCCGCGGCGTGCGCGACCGCAGGATGGCGCTGTGGTGCGGCTTCTTCATCGAAACCGCGCGGGGTTCCGTCTGGTTCGCGGGCGATACCGGCTACGGCGATGGCGCCATCTTTCGCGAGATCGGCGCCAGATGCGGCGCGCCCGATGTCGCGTTGATCCCCATCGGCGCCTACGCACCGCGCTGGTTCATGGCGCCTCAGCACATCGATCCCACCGAAGCCGTGCGCATCTACCAGGACACCGGCGCCCGGCATGCCCTGGGCATCCACTGGGGTACCTTCCAACTCACCGACGAAGGCCGCGAAGAGCCGCGCGAAGCACTGTCGGACGCGCTACGCCAGGCAGGTATCGCGGCGGCCAGCTTCATCGCCGCCGAACCCGGGCAGGTCTTCGACTTCGACGATCCGGTGGCGTAGCGCTCAGCTCCTGCCGTTGCCCGTCAATCGATCCGACAAAGCGGCTTCTCTGCAGGCCGCAACGTCAGCACCCGCACGCCCGTGCGCGTCACCGCCATGGTGTGCTCGAACTGGCCGACAGCTTGCCGTCGCGGGTATGCACCGGCCCACTGCTCCGATAGCACGCGGATCGCCACGCGGCCGCCAGCTCCGCGTCAACCATCCGCACCTTGGTCCCTCCCCAGTCAGGAGGAGCCAGACCTCGAGCCGGACGAATGGCCGGCTCGGCTAATCGCACCTTACCTGCGGAATGGCTAGGCGAAATTGAGAAAGTATTTCATGATATTTTCCGATCAGGCCAAAGCCTCATCTTCCATCCCAGGCTCTACAAGACAACATGTCCAGCATTGAAATCACCGATCTCACCGCGGCCAGGGACATCGACAGCGTCTCGCGACCCGTTGTGGCCTTGAGTGCCACATCGGTAACCAAGGACTGGGAAAATGCGAAGCATCAGCACCGCAAGGCGCAGCTGATCTACTCGTTACGCGGCATCCTCAACTGCGAAATCGAAGACGGCGTCTGGATCGTGCCGCCGCAGTGCGCCATATGGATACCGGGAGACTTGCCGCACGCGGCGCGGGGGACGGGTGAAACGGAATGCTATTGCCTGTTCGTCGAGCCGGACGCCGCACCGGATCTTCCGAAAACCTGTTGCACGATTTCGGTATCGCCATTGCTACGCGAGTTGCTGCTGAAGGTGGCCGGTTTTCCCGAGTTGTACGCGCTGGGGGGACGGGAAGACCGCTTGATTGCCGCCTTGCTCGATGAGTTGGTGGCGGCACCGGTGGAAGACCTGCATCTGCCCATGCCGCGCGACCTCCGATTGCGCCGCCTCGCGGAAATGATGCTGGCCGATCCCACGGACAAAACCTCGAAGGCCGATTGGGCCATTCGCATTGGCATGAGCGAGCGAAGCATGAGCCGTCTTCTGCTGCACGAAATTGGAATGAGCTTCGGGCGCTGGCGCCGGCAGCTGCATGTGATCCTAGCGCTGCAACGTTTGACAAAGGGTGAAAGCGTGCAAACGGTGGCATTGGAGTTGGGCTACGAAAACGCCAGCGGGTTCGTCACCATGTTCCGAAAGGCAGTAGGCAAGCCCCCGGCACGCTACCTCTCGGAGCGCATGAGCGGCGCGGAGCTTGCTCCCGTGCCCGGCATCATGCTCCCCGATGAAATCTCGGCCTGATTGGATCAGGCTGTCCTGGCCCGGGACCACCGACCGCCCTCCATCGTCTACTGTCCTTCCTTGCGCAGTTGCCGGCATTTCGCACATGTCGTGGTGATGGTGAAGACCGACTCATCGTCGAGAGCGAAGCCCTCCTCGGATGCCAGCGACTGCAGGTGTTCACGCAATGCCAGGTCTTCAATGAAAACCAGCCGCGCGCCACAATGGCATCGCAGTGTGTCGTGCTGGTCGTTCAGCGCCTCCGGTTTGATTGCATAGAACGCGCGCCCACGTGCGCCTTCCGTGCGAACCAACAACCCGGCAGTCCATAGATCATTCAGCGTTCGGTAGATCGATCCCGGGGCGAAGCTGTCGGATTGCGTGCTGAGGAGACGATACATCTGGTTTGCATCCAGACAGTTCGGTGTCGCCTGCTCCAGCGCGTTCAAGACTCTGGTACGAGCGAGCGTCGGTCGCAGTCGGCTCGCCAGCAATCGTTGTTCCTGAGACGACATCGGCGCTCCGGCCTCGGGATTGGTTGCTGCGGTGTGCTTCATCGTGTGCTTGCCTGACGGCAGGTTCTTGCTACCGAATGAGGTAATCAGGTCAATGATCCGAGGTGGGTCATCGTGCGGTTCCATCAGGGATTGCCTGCACTCTTTCAGCGCATTCGGCACTGCACCATCGAAGGTGGCCAACGACCCAGCGGTTCGCGCCTTGGCCTGGGCAATACGGCTACGCGCGACCATCGTGTTGGGGCTTCACGAGATCAGCGACCCAAAGAGAACGACCAGGTGCGATTGCCCTTGAGATAGTCGTTGCGCAGGGAGTTCCGCGAAGCGCCCAGCCTGATGCGCGGATGGAGGCAAAGTTGGGGGCATAACGGATTTCCTCGGTAAGAACAAAGCACTTGTCCGCCAGCCAGGCACGCTGGGCTGAGGCATGGCGAAACCTCAATCAGGCGCAGCGTACCTAGGCCGACTGGATACTGCATTGCGAAACCAGGCCAGCATATTTTTCATTACGGCCAACTTGTGGCGCCATCGCGCTTGGCCTAACTGAATAACAATCTGGCCTGGTTTCGCCATGACTCCCCTTGGTCACCATTGTTAAATACGGCATCCAAACGCAAATGAGTATTGTTAATGCCCGCCCCCACAATTGCCGGGAAGTCCCGCTGGCCAATCGCTACGCGCACAGCGCGCGCCGCTCATCCTCATTTGGATGGGCAGTACAAGGGCGCCATCAGGAGCGCGTCCCGCACCGTGCTTGGCTCGGCAGTTGCGGCGGCGGTTTTCATTAGCGCGCAGGGCGCATTCGCCGCCGAGCCAGCGCAGCTGCAAAACGAGGTCGAGGGGAAAACGTCTCAGGAGGGGACGACCTTGCCGGCCATCACCGTAACGCGCCGCGTGGATCCGGCGGCGACCGAGGGTACGGACTCCTACACCACGGGCGCGACGGCGGCGGCGACGCACCTGCCGCTGTCGCTACGGGAAACCCCACAGGCGGTAACGGTGATCACCCGCCAGCGCATGGACGACCAGCAATTGAATTCGGTGCAGGGCGTACTGGAGAACACCACGGGCGTCTCGCCGTACCAGTCCGACAGCGAACGAACGAGTTTCTATTCGCGTGGTTTCCTGATCAACAACGTTCAGTACGACGGCATCCCCACCGTCGTCGGCGACATCGTCAATGGGAGCGGCATCGGCTCCCTCGATACCGCGTTCTACGATCGTGTCGAGGTCGTGCACGGCGCCTCCGGCTTGCTGACGGGCACCGGCAATCCCTCGGCCGCCATCAACCTGGTGCGCAAACGACCGACCCGTGACTTCTCGGCAGCCGCCTCGCTTGGTGCCGGGAGTTGGGACACCTACCGGGGCATGGGCGACATCTCGACGCCGTTGACCGAAGACGGCCGCATCCGCGCGCGCGTGGTGGGGACGTACCAGGACGGACACTCGTACATCGACGGCTACAAGCCGAAGAGGAAGTCGTTCTACGGCATCATCGAGGCAGATCTGACACCAGACACGACGGTGAGCCTGGGCTATGACGACCAGGACATCACGCCGAAGGGCTCCACCTGGGGAGGCTTGCCGCTATGGTTCAGCGACGGCACGCAGGCGGAGTATTCGCGCTCCAGGAACTACGCGCAGGACTGGAGCCATTGGGACAACACCCTGAAGACGGCGTTTGCCGAAATCGAGCACCGCTTCGAAAACGGCTGGAACTTCCGGGCCGTCGCTAACCAATACCGCACGGAATACGATGCCGAACTGCTCGGCCTGATCGGCCGCCCCGATCGCGCCACGGGACTGGGCTTCTATCCCTACGGGGCTTATCCGGTAGCACTGGCGTCCGAAGGTAGCAGCCGTCAAAACACCTTCGACGTGATGGCGAGCGGCCCCTTCACACTGTTGGGTCGCCAGCATGACCTGGTGGTGGGAGCGACTAGTTCGCGCCGCACAGCTGGTCAGGAGGATATCGCGCCGTTCTATGCAGGCTTTGCGCCGGTCAACGTCTATACGCTGAGCCCTGCCTTTCCCCGCCCTGACTTCGATGCCATGGCGCGGATACCGACCCGCACCCGAATCAAGCAGAGCGGTGTCTATGGCGCAGCCCGGTTCTCGCTGGCCGAGCCTCTGAAACTCGTTGTCGGCGGCCGCTTCAGCAACTACGAAATCGACGACGTCACCGGTAGCGCGTCGTTGCACTACAAGAAGAACAGCGAATTCACCCCGTATGCCGGCTTGATCTACGACATCGATAAGACCTATTCGGCCTACGTGAGCTACACCGGCATCTTCAATCCGCAAACCGACTATCGCGACAGCAGCGGCAACGTGCTCACGCCGTCGAAGGGAAAAACCAAGGAAATCGGCCTCAAAGGCGCTTACATGGACGGGCGTCTGAATGCGTCGGTAGCCTTGTTCGACACCGAACTGGACAACGCTGCACAGATAGTCGCAGGAACCTATACGCCAAGTGGTGCCCAAGCCTATACAGGCTCGGATGGGACGAAGTCGCGCGGGATCGAGCTGGACCTGCAGGGCGAACTGGCGCGCGGCTGGAACATCTACGCGGGGATCGCCCATTTCACCGCGCAGGATGGCGATGGCGTCCGCTTGAATTCGCAACTGCCGCGCACCACGACCCAGCTTTTCAGCACCTACCAGTTGCCCGGAGAGTGGAACAAGTTGACGCTGGGCGGAGGCGTCAAATGGCAAAGCCGCTTCTACCAGGCGCCCAACACTGGCACCAGTTCGTTGGGCGGGGAACAGGGGTCTTATGCCCTGGCATCACTGATGGGGCGTTACTCCATCACGAAGCAGACCGACGTTGCCGTCAACGTCAACAACGTTTTCGACAAGAAGTACGCGCTACAGAAAGGCGATTTCGACACCGTAGGTTATGGCGCACCACGCAACGTGATGGTGACGCTGAACTACAGGTATTGATTTGCGCTCAGGCGAACGCTTCAGCCGTTGGAAATTCTCAGACATATCGCCACTGACTACCGAGACAGCTCCCATGCCCCTTCAGTTTCCCCCACGCCCCGCACAAGACCTGGCCGTGAACAACGCAAACAAGGTTGCCTTGTTCTGGTTGACGACAGCCGCTGGCGCCGTGCTTTTTGTCACCTTCCAGCTGTTCTTTTACGTCAACGACTTTGTGAGAGCGCACGGAGCGACACCGGCGATTACGTTTGAGCCCAACGTACTGTGGATGTTTTCCGCATTCTATGGTTGCTGGATCGTCACGGTGCTTCTCGCACTGATCGGAACCCGCAAGGCCCAGTGGGTTGCGCTGGTCCTCGGCAGCTTGCTTGTCGTCCTGGATACCATCGGGGGAATCTCCGACGGGTTGCGCGACGGTTGGCACATTGCCTTTTCGGCAGTGTTCTTCATTACGTTGCCCGGCGTGTTCGCCATTGCGGCGACTTGGCGGCACATCAAAAACAAAGGAAACGGCCATGTTGATGAACAGTTCTGACTTCCCTTTGGTCTGGATGAATTTTGCGCAAGAATCCGGACATGATCACGAGAAGGACTTCGACGAACTCGAGGAAAATCTGCGGCGCGGGGAGCCCTTCGTGCTCTTGACCGATACCGCGCCTGCTGAAGACCATGAGCACTCGCCGGAAGAAAAGAAACGCACCGCGCTGTGGATGAAGAAGCACAAGCTTGAATTGCGAAGGCTGGTTCTGGCAATGATCCTGGTCGAACCCAACTCGGCAAAACGTCTTGGTTTCAAGGCATTTGCGGTCCTTTTTGCCAAGTTCTGGGGCTACCCTCTACTGCTTGCCGCTTCGCGTGAGCAGGCAATCGAGATGGCTGGAGAACTGCTCCCAAAGGGCGGAGAGCCATCCAGCTGATGGCCCACGCTGGCGTCCGATCTCCCATGAAACCCTGTCGCAGCGCACTGTCGCAGCGAGCTGCCGCCCTGACCGTTGTTCGCCGGCGATACCAGCTACGGCGATGACGCCATCTTTAGCGAGATCCGCGACAGGTACGGCGCGCCCGATGTGGCGTTGATCCCCATCGGCGCCTACGCGCCGCGCTGGTTCATGGCGCCCCAGCACATCGACCCCGCCGAAGCCATGCGCATCTTCCAGGACACCGGCGCCCGGCATCCACTGGGAACCTTCCAACTCACCGACGAAGGCCGCGAAGCGCCGCGCGAGGTGCTCCAGCCATGCTGTCTCCGCATCGCGCGCGCACGTAGACCCTCTGGTCAGGCAGCGACGACGGCTACGCCTCGACCAGGCGCGCCTGCCGGTACGGCAGGCACACACCCGGCCCAATCGTGGCACTGGCGATATGCTGTACGCCGTTCCCGGCAACCTGCGGCATGTCCCCGATCAAGTTCGGCATGTGGAGCACCATCCTGTTGCTCGGCAGCCTGCACGGCGTGCTGGGCGCGGTCTTGCTGTCGCTCGCCCCGGCCAACCGCAGCGCCAACCGCTGCCTGGCGGCCTTGCTGTTGGTGGTGGTGGCGCTGGTCACCCCGTACACGCTCGGCTACGCCGGCGTCTACGATGCCTACCCGCAGCTGACCTACGCGCCCTTCTTCTGGGAGCTGGCGATCGGCCCCTTGGTGTGGATGTACGTGCGCCAGCTGGCGCATGCGCGCCTGCCGCGCTACTGGTATTGCCATCTGCTGCCCGGGGCGCTGCAAGGCCTTTACTACAGCGTGCTGTTCACCTGGCCGCTGTCGCGCAAGTGGGCCTGGGACGCGCAGGTCCAGCAGCCCTGGGTGCAGCCGGCGCAGGACGCGCTGGTGCTGCTGTCCCTCGCCATCTATCTGGGCCTGGCCTGGCGCCAGTACCTGGACTATCAACGCTGGCTGGAACAGCACAGTGGCGCACGCGAGGAACTGCGGCTGTCCTGGCTGCGCGGTTTCCTGGTCGCCGCCTCGCTGCTGGTGCTGCTGCGGCTGGGGTTCACCGTCACCGATCGGCTGCTGCGGCCGTTGTCCTATTTCGACGAATTCCCGCGCTACCTGGGCCTGGTGCTGCTGATGTACTACCTGGGCCTGGAAGGTTGGCGGCATGCGCGCGTCGCCTATCCGCGGCGCGCATCGGCACAGAGCGCGGCCGACGCCACGGCGGCTGTGCCAGAGATGGCGCAGCCCGTGGAGCCAGTGGAGTTCGTCGAGCCGGTCGAGTCGGACGCAACCGCAACCGCCGGTGCAGGCACGGAAAAGGACTGGGCCGCGCTGGGCCAGCGCTTCGCCGCGCAGGTCGCCGCGCAAGGTTGGTGGCGCGAGCCGGAGCTGAGCCTGGGCGAACTGGCGCGGCGCCTGGGCACCAACAGCAACTACCTGTCGCGGGCGTTGAACGAAGGTCTGGGCCAGAGCTTCAGCGAGTTCCTCAACCGCCAGCGCATCGCCGAGGCGCAGGCGCTGCTGGCCGGCGACGACGATGTGCTCGCCATCGCCCTGCGCGTGGGCTTCGGCTCCAAGGCCAGCTTCAACCGCGTGTTCCGCGCTTACGTCGGCCGCACGCCCAGCGACTACCGCCGCACGCAACGTCCCATCGCGTGAAAAACATCGCGCGCAGGCGCTTTTGAGTCGCGGCGGCGGTGAGCGCCGCGCAGTCTGGGCGCTCTTCCAAGGATCGCCCATGCCCCTACTCCTGCTCCGCCTGTGCGCCTGGCCGCTGTGCCTGGCACTGCTGCTGTCTGCCTCGCTAGCGCATGGCGCCATCCCAGCGCCTGCCGATTTGCCCGCCGATCCGCACGCGGACAGCCCACTGCCCGGCGCCGGCCTGGCCGCCGATGTCGAGCTGCTGCGCCAGGCCTACACCGCCCTGCACCCGGGCCTCTACCGCTACGTCGGCGAAGCGGAGATGGCCCACCGCTTCGATGCGCTGCGCGAGCAAGTGCGCAATGGCGCCACTCTGGGCCAGGCCTACCTGGCATTTTCCCGGTTTACCGCAGGCATCCGCTGCGGCCATACCTATCCCAACTTCGCCAACCAGCCCGAGCCGATCCGGCGCGCCCTGTTCGAGCACGCGGGCCTGTTGCCGTTCCAGTTCGTGTGGCTGGACGGGCGCATGGTGGTCACCCGCGACGGCAGCGTCCCGGCACGCCTGCCGCGCGGCACCCAGGTGCTGGCGATAGACGGTATCCCGACAAGCCGCATCCTGTCGGCACTGATGCAGGTGGCGCGCGCCGACGGAGGCAACGACGCCAAGCGTGTCGCGCAGATGCAGATACAGGGCCGCGAACGGACCGAGGCGTTCGACGTCTATCTGCCGCTGCTGTTCCCGCAGATCGGACGCAACCCGCTGCTGCGCGTGCAGCTTCCCGGCGAGCGCGCCGCGCGCACTCTGCGCGTGCAGGGCTTCACTCCCGCACAGCGCAGCGCGATGGCCAGCGTGCGCGAACGCAGCAGCGATGCGCCGGCATGGACCGTGCGCATGCAGACCCCGCAGCTGGCGGTGCTGAGCATGCCCGATTGGGCGCTCTACGACAGCGCCTGGGATTGGCGCGAGTTCCTGGACACCACCTTCGCCGATCTCGATGCGCGCCAGGTGCCGGCCCTGGTGATCGACCTGCGCGGCAACGAAGGCGGACTGGACGAGGTCGGCAACGCGCTGCTGGCGCGCCTGACCGAACAACCGCTGGCGTTGCCGCAGATCCGCCAGTTGGTGCGCTACCGGCGCGTGCCCGACGCGCTCGCGCCGTACCTGACCACCTGGGACGCCTCCTTCCGCGACTGGGGCGACGCCGCGCGGCCCTACGACGACCACTACTATTCACTGACCCGCTGGCAGCCGGCGACCGCGAACGTGGTCGTGCAGCCGCAGGCACCGCATTACCGCGGCAAGGTGTTCGTGCTGATCGGCCCGGACAACAGCTCGGCCACCTTCAAATTCGCCGACCAACTCAAGGCCAGCGGCCTGGCGACGCTGGTCGGCCAGACCAGCGGCGGCAACCGCCGCGGCATCAACGGCAGCGCCTTCTTCTTCCTGCACCTGCCGCATTCGGGCATCGAACTGGATCTGCCGCTGGTCGGCCAGTACCCGGCCGACGCGCAACCCGACGCCGGCATCGCCCCGGATGTGGCGGTCGCACCCGGCATCGCCGATATCGCCGCGGGTCGCGATGCGGAAATGGCCGCGGTCCTGAAGGCATTGACTGCGCCGCCTTCGTTGCCGCCAGCGAACGCGCTGTAGCAGCGTTGCGGATCGGCGCGTTGCATCGGCCGACGTTGCTGCCGCCGCTTCGCGCCGCCAGCGGCAGCGCCAAACGCGCAGCCCCGTGTTGCCGGCGCCTGCTTGCGCACATTGGCAGCACGCACACGCTGCGTACGCATCACTCAATCGGGCACAGCGGCTTCTCCCCAGGCCGCAACGTCAGCACCCGCACGCCCGTGCGCGTCACCGCCACGGTGTGCTCGAACTGCGCCGACAGCTTGCCGTCGCGCGTATGCACCGGCCATTGATCCGGCAGCGCACGGATCGCCGCGCGGCCCTGGTTGAGCATCGGCTCGATGGTGAACACCATGCCTTCCTGCAGCTCCAACCCGGCGCCGGCGTGGCCGTAGTGCAGGATCTGCGGATCTTCGTGCATTTCGCGGCCGATGCCGTGTCCGCAATATTCCTTCACCACGCTGTAGCCGTGCTCGCGCGCGTGGCGGGCGATGGCATGGCCGATGTCGCCCAGGCGCGCGCCGGGGCGCACCGCAGCGATGCCCTTCCACATCGCCTGGTAGGTCGTCTGCACCAGCCGCCGCGCCGGATAGGCGACCTCGCCGACCAGGTAGGTGGTGCTGGAGTCGGCGATGTAGCCGTTCTTCTCCAGCGTGATGTCCAGGTTGACGATCTGGCAGCTGCGCAGCACGTCGTCGGCCGACGGCACACCGTGGCAGACCACGTCGTCGATCGACGCGTTGAGCACGAACGGGAACCCGTACTGGCCCTTGCTGGCCGGCCGCGCGCCCAGCTCCTCGACGATCATCCGTTCGACGAAATCGTTGAGTTCCAGCGTGCTGCGGCCTTCCAGCGGCAACTGGTCCAGCGCATGGAACACCTGCGCCAGCAGCCGACCAGACTCGGCCATCAGCGCAAGCTCGTCCGGCTGCTTGATCACGCCCGCCCCGATTTCAGCGCCTGCGGTTGCACCCCGGCCGCGCGCAACTCGCGCGCCACCAGGTCCTGGAACGACAGCTCCGGATGCATCTCGCACAGCATGCCGATCCTGATCCAGAAGGTGGCCTGCGCATTGATCGAACGGCTGGTGACCGTGCAGGCGCGGCGCAGTTGGTCGTGCAACTCGTCATCGATGTTGACGATGCCCATGGGTGCACCTGGTAGCGAGAGGATGTATGGATCGTATACGTTTCGTATATGACCGCGCAACCACCATCACTACCGCGCCTGTGCAATTCAACCAGGCGTGCGTGATCGCGCGGCAGCCCGCCGAACCGGTAACGCCACACGAGGTCGCGGCCCCGCAGCGCATGACAACGGGCAAAAAAAACCCCGCCGAAGCGGGGTCATGCCGTGCGGCTGGGCCGCATCAGACGCTGGACATCAGGCCGATGCTGAAGCCGGACACCTGGCTGATCCGCCCACGCCACAGACAGCCGTTGACCGGGAATTCGCCGCCCGTGGCCACGACCCGCGCATCGGCAAGGTGAACGAAGGTGGCCGGCTTCAGCTCGCTCTGCTCGTAGATGTCGCGGTAGGGCTGGAAGCGCTCCTGCAGCGGCGCGACCAACTCGTCGGGCGCCACCTCGGTAATCGACTCGGTCAGCCGCTGCATGAACTCCTTGCCGCCGATCAACATGCCGGAGATGGTGCTGCCGCCCACCGTCAGCGTCAGCCCGATCTGCACGCCCAGGTTCGCGATCGCCACCAGATCCTGCAGCAGGTAGTCGGGATGATGGGCAGCGGCGAGCAGCGCATCGGTATCCAGCGCCGCGGTCGATTGTTCTTCGTGTTGTGACATATGTCCTCTCCCTTCGAGTCGCCACGGCGATCCCATGGTGGCATGAGGGTATACAGATCCGCGGGCGCCTGCATGACGATGCTTTCTCATCGCGAGGGCGGTCGTGTTCAGGGGTCTCCCAATCGCGGCAATGTGGCTGTGCGTACCTGTGAAAGCCGACGCACCGGATGGGAAGTGCCACGGAATTCCGTCTGTGGCACCACGCCACGGGCATGCATTCCCCGCTAGCCGAATCTGATCGCGCTTAGGCCGACGCCACCAAACACCAAGCGGCCGCATACCTCTGCGGCCGCGGGCGGCACGCCTAAGGCGACGACTTGCGCGAACGCTTCTTCTGGATCGTGGGCCGCACGTCAGAATCTTGCGCGCAGAGGCTGTATCCGGGTTGCAACCGCGCGCTGGCGATTTCTTGCCCAGCTAAGCGGACATCCCTTCGAGCGCAGCGGCAGCCTGTTCGAGCCCGCCCAGGATGGCGTCGGCAACGCGCGGCGAGAAGTCCTGCGGCAGATCCGCGCGCGCCTCGGCGATGGCGGCCGGTGTACGTGCCAGGATCTCTTCGATGAGCGGCTCGGCGGTCGACGCATAGCCAACCCGCTGCGCCGTGCTGCTGAAGTGCCTGCGCTGGATGCTGTTCATCGCGTAATGCCTGTTCTTGCCGAGCAACGCCATGGCCAGCTTGATGTCATAAGGCGACCACTGATGGGGGCCGTCGCCCAATACTGGATAGGCAGACATCACGTCATACAGCCGAGTCAACTGGAAGCGGCCACGCGGCAGAAGCTGGAGACTGAAATTCTTGGCATGACCATCGGGCGCGCGCAGCAACCAGAACAACACCTGCGCAGCCAGCACCGTCTTCATGTCGGCCTCGGCATCGACCGACTGGCGCAGCGTACCGAACAAGGCCTTGAGCCCTGGACCGCCCTCGTTCTCGTACTTGCGCAGCGGCGAGCAGCCTTCGACCTGGCAGAAGTCTTCCTGCGGCAGGCGCATGAGCCACTGTCCATTGGCCGCCAGGCGCCGGTCGAAGCGCTCCACCACCAGCACGCGCTGCTGGCCGAAGCGGGCGATGCGCGCATCGGCAACGTTCAAGCCATAGGCCTTCAACAACCGCAGGCACAGCCATTCGTTGTCGACCGAGGTGCTGAAATCCGCCCGCCGCCCGCCTACCAGGCCCATCGGCAGCTTGAAGATGTGGCTGGTCGGCGTGGCGCCGCGCGGTGCATGCCATTGACCGCCCCACCACAGGAAGGCTGTCTTCTCTTGCGCACCGGCAAGGGAGATGCGGAAGTCCGCATCCGGGTCGCGGTGCGCGGCGAAGGCGTGCGGCGAGACCGTTTCGATCAGGTGCCGTTCGATGTCCTCTTCGGATAGGGGCACGCCGTCGATGCATTCGACATCCTGCGGCACCTCGTCCTCACCCAGGATCTGCACGGCCCCCACGCAATCGCGCCCGACTGCGCTCAGCAGATCGAAGGGATCGGTGGATGGCGCCCTGAAGCGCTGCGCCACGCGCCGGCGGATCGCATCGCTGTCGGGCAGCAAGTTGTCGAAGTAGTTGAAGACCTTCTCGCCCTTGAGCGGCTGGTTCTGCAGATTGAACGGCAGCGATAGCGACAGCGGCCGGCCAACGTCGGCACCCACCCAGTCCGTGTCGTAGTGCAGCTCCATGTCCCCGCGTGTGGGCATCGTCCAGCGCGCGACGCGCACGCCGTTGGTCCAGATGGACAGGCTGCGGCTGTGGGATCGGCGCCCCATGTCACCACTCCACAGGCGCGCTGGAGCGCGCGCCAGCGTCGCAGCGGGTGCCAATGGTCAACTCCAACCCCAGCGCCGCGCACCAGGCCAGGAGTTGCTCGACGCTCAACGCGTGGGCGTTCAGTTCCAGATGGGAGACGCGCGATTGGCTCAAGCCAAGCCGGCTAGCCAGCGCCGACTGGGTCAGGCCTTTGGCCTTGCGCGCGGCCTGCAGCGTCGCGCCTAGCTGCGTCGCGGTGACCAGAACATGGCGTATCGACATTGGGGCTGCACCCGTAATTCAACTAAACGCAAAATACCTGCAAAACAAATAAGCGTCAAATAGCTGATATGCAAGTTAAGCAAACATACTGCGCATGGCCGCGTCCCATCGCCGTGCGCCGGAGCTGAGACGGGGCGTCGGCTGGGCGACACGAA
Organism: Xanthomonas sp. SI; assembly: GCF_014236855.1. NCBI lineage: Bacteria > Pseudomonadati > Pseudomonadota > Gammaproteobacteria > Lysobacterales > Lysobacteraceae > Xanthomonas > Xanthomonas sp. SI. The sequence continues at coordinate 732,763 of NZ_CP051261.1, read as the reverse complement.
GCGCAGCTACTCCATACCCTCGACTCGATCGGAGACCGCTGCTTGGCTGCGCGCACTGCCGCGACCGCTTGCGCGCGCGTAGTGCGTCGGCGGCTGTCCGACGTGGCGCGCGAACGCGACGCTGAAGGTGCTGGCGGAGCTGTAGCCAACGCGCTCGGCGATGTCGGCGATGCCGAGCTCGGTGCGGCGCAGCAGGTCCTTGGCCAATGCCATGCGCCAGGCGAGCAGGTATTCCATCGGCGTCATGCCCACGGTGCGGCCGAAGCGCTCGAAGAACGCCGAGCGCGACAAGGCGGCTTCCTTCGCCAGCGCCACCACCGTCCATGCGCGCGTGGGCTGTTCGTGCATCGCGCGGATTGCCGCGGCAAGGCGCGCATCGGCCAGCCCGCGCGCCAGGCCCGGCGATGCCGCCGTGCCGGCGGCCGAGCGCAGGGCTTCGATGAGCAGCACTTCCAGCAGGCGCGCGAGCACGACCTCGCGTGCGGGCCGCGCCTCGCGCGACTCCTCGCTCACCAGTTGCACCAGCGTGGCGAGTCGTTGCTCGCCGCGCACGCAGACCAGTTGCGGCAGCAGCGAGACCAGCAGCGCCGCATCCGGCGAGCCGAAGCTGCAGTGGCCGGCCAGGATGCGCAGGTCGGTCGGACCCTCTTGCGCGCCGATCCGGAACAACCCCGGCCCCAGCGCGGTCGGCACGGTTTCGGCCGCGCCCTCGTGCGGCACAAGGCTGGACATCGTGACCTCGTAAGCCGCAGGGACAAGGACGAAATCGCCCGCCTGCAGCACGATCGGCTCGCCGCCATCGAGCGCCAGGCGGCAGCCGCCTTCCAGCACGGCGCAGTAGAAGGGCTGGCCGGCGTCCGAGCGCCGGATGCGCCACGGACCTGCGCCGACCACATGCTTGGAGAACCGGGCGGTCGGCTGCAGCAGCGTGACCACCTCGGCAAGAGGATCCACCATCGCTGGACGCTCGCAAACGAATCAAGGACTCTGAATCGTAGCGAGTACGGCGGCGGCGATCTATCGTCGCTGCATCGTCCACCCATCGAAGGAATCCCCTTGAAGACCGTCCTGATCACCGGCTGCTCCTCCGGCTTCGGCCTGGAAACCGCACGCCACTTCCTCGCCCGCGATTGGCGTGTGCTCGCCACGATGCGCACGCCCCAAGACGACCTGCTGCCGCCTTCGGAGCAGTTGCGCGTGCTGCCGTTGGACGTCACCGACGCGCAGAGCATCCGCGCCGCCGTCGCGGCCGCCGGCCCGATCGACGTGCTGGTCAACAACGCCGGCTTCGGCGCGCCCGCGCCGTTCGAGTTGACGGACATGGAGACCGTGCGCGCCCTGTTCGACACCAACACCTTCGGCACGATGGCGGTCACGCAAGCGGTATTGCCGCAGATGCGCGCGCGCGGTGCCGGCGTCATCGTGAACGTCACCTCCAGCGTCACCTACAAGCCGCTGCCGCTGGTCGGCATCTACCGGGCGGCCAAGGCAGCGGTGAATGCGTTCTCCGAATCGCTGGCGAGCGAACTCGAGCCGTTCGGCGTGCGCGTGCGCATCGTGCTGCCCGGCTCTTCGGGCGAGACGCGTTTTCGCGACACCGCCCGCACCCGCCTGCGCGGCATGGACGACGAGATCTATGGCGACTTCATGCGCCGCACCATCGCGCGGATGGCCGAATCCACCGGCCCGGGGACGCGCATGCAGGACGTCGCCGACGCCGTATGGCGCGCGGCGACCGACGCGTCGACACCGCTGTACCTGCCGGCCGGAGCGGACGCCCTGCAGTGGGCGGCAGAGGCACGCTGAGCCGGCGGCCGTGCCGGGCGCGCACACGACGCGCCTGGCGATCCCGTATTTGCTGGAGACCTCCAGCGGTGTCGTCGACCTGCTGCAGGTAGTCAACGACATCGCTGGAGGCAAAGGATCTGCTGGGTCGGCAGGGAGCGGGAAACGCCTGCTGCGCCTCACATTGCCCCGGCACCTGCCACACCAGGGCCAGGCGGCTACAGCGCCGAAGTGGTTCATGGTTCTTCCCTGGAAGATGGATGGGCCAATCTCGGCGGGGCTTCATCCGCTGTCAGGGACAATCGCGCGTGAAAATGCGATCTCGCAGCGCCGAAACGGCAAACAGCCAAGCCTCTGCGTCTTCGCTTTCCTCCCACAGTTCACGCAGTTCGGAGGGCACCGAGACAATGCGGTCGAGGGCAGCTCGGGCTTTGCTGGCCAACGCAGCGCTGGGGACCAGGCGCGTCTTCTTCACCCAGTCGTCCACGGTGCGGGAATACGCATCGCAAACGCCGAAGTGGCCTTGTAACCGCGCCACCACCTCCGCCGCCGCGATCGCTTCGCAAGACGCTGCCATGTCGAGGTCTTCGTCGTCGCCCGCGTCGAGCACCCGTTGCAGCGTCTCGTCGACGTAGGCCAGGTCGACGGCGTCGGCCAGCGGGCCGGACCAGTCGCAGGCCGTGTCGTTGCCAAAGGATTCATGCGACCAGGCACCCATGCTTTTCTCCTTGCGTCAGCAGCTTCATAACCGGGATCGAGCCTGCACCGCTCAGGCCGAGGCCTGCAGGCGCAGCACCTCCTGCTTGAGGAGTTCCAGAAAAGCCGCCTTGAGCTCGGCGCCCGCGTACGCCGGCAACTCCAAGGGAATGCCCAGGTCGTTCAGCACCGCGTCGCCCTTCTCCGACAGCCGCAGCGAGCGCGCATCGAGCCTCTCGATCGCGACGCGAACCGGCGCTTCCATCAGGTCCTTGCCGTAGAGCGCTTTGGCCGTCAGTGCGAACCCGTACGGGCCACCGAACAACGGAAAGTCGACCAGTGCGAAGTGCAGTGGCTCGTCGGCCGGGATCTGGAATTTGCCGACCACCTTGCCGAGCTTCTTGGCAAGTTTGGGGTTTGCCGGATCGAGCAAGGTGTCGCCCGCGGCATGGTCGGCGATCAGCCCGGTCAGGGTCCACGTGCGTTGCGGCGCCTGGCGTTGGCTGGCGTGCTGCGCGTGGTAATCCAGCACGGTCGTCACCATGGTATCGAACAGCACGTTGAGGCGAGGCGACAGGGTTGACTCCGGAAGGCCTGCCAAAGCCGTCCAATCCTTCCAGGCCTTGTAGCGGCCCAGCAGCATCGACACGAAGGGGTCGGCGTCGTCCGTACGCAGGGGCAGGGCGTGGCCCTGGGCCAGCGGCGGCGAGGCGGACAAGACGGTGAAGTTGTCCTGCACGTAGAGGGCCTGATCGGTCAGCAGCAGGCCCTGCGACGTGCGTCGGCCACTCAGAACGTTCATGGCGTGGTAGCCGACGAACAGCAACGGGATCTCGTCACCGACCCAGGGTTTGGGGCCGTAGATCTGATCGACCGCCTGCGCGAACACCTGGGCCGCGTCCTCGTGGTCGGGGTGGTCCGCCTGGTCGGGCAGAAAGAGAAAGGCCGAGAGGTCGGCGTTGGACGGCCTGCGCACCTGCGATTCGACGGCGGCGCGCAACGCGTCGCCATGGCGCGCGTGGGCGGCCGGCAGCGCCGCCAAGTGGTCGGTGAACGATGAGTAGGCGAATGGCACGGTGTGTTTTCTCCTGAAGCAACCGTTGAAAATCCGAACTGGAAAATAGCCGCGCGTCCCGGCCGAGGCGCGCTGAAACCGCCTAAGGGCGTGCCGCCTTGGGCGGAAGGCAGTGCAGCAAATTCTCGGGCCGGCCTGCGCCCAAGGCCGCGGCCCGCTCGGCGCGCAGGCACGTCATCAACGTGTCGTCCTTGCGCGACCAGATGCCTTTGTCCTGGCAGCGCATGGCGCGGGTGGCAAGCAGCGCCATCGCATCGCTGTCGTCGACCTCCAGCCAGTTGGACTGGTGCACGAACTCTTCGGCGCTCTCGCAGCTGTCGCGCGTCAGGGCACCGGTGAACTCGTACGCCAGCACCGGATCGGATGTGGCGGCAGGCGCATCGCCCGCCTTGTCGGTGTCTGTGGACGCAGCCGCGGGCGGTGCGGAATCGGAGACGATGCGGTGGATCACCCCCGAGAGCACGGCAGTGAACACCAGCAGCACGAAGACGCCGCCGAGCAGGGTGACCAGGGTCTTGTTGCGCGTGCCGAAGTAGCGTTCCTTTCGATCGGACTGGCGCGCGTTCCGGGACGCGACCTCGGTCTGCAGCGCCTGCCAAGCCGGCAGATGGGCGTGGCCCTGCGTGCTCAGGTGCAGCGCGAACCAGTCGGGGAAGTCGCGGGCCATGTCAGCGAGCGCCTCCGCAAAGCGGCTGGTCTGTGCGGGGTCGGGCGAGCCCACGTGCGCGACCGTCTCGAGCGCCTTGCGCTGCAGGTCGATGACCGACGCCTTCTGTGCCTGCCACTGCAGCCCCTGGTTGATGACGCGCGAAATCCAGTACGCGGCGGCAGCGTTCGCGAAGGGCCGTGCATTGCGGTCGGTCCAGTGGAAACGGACGGCGGCAGCGTCGAACAGCGGCGCCCGGCCGGCCGGGTCGTCGTGCAGCAGATCCGCGATGCGGGCCTCGAGCTGCGCGTGGCTGTCCAGGTGCAGCAGCCGCGGGTCGGCCAGGGCCGCTTCGAGCACTGTCGCTGCGTTCGCAGCCTGGGCGTCGCGCAACTGCTCGGTCCAATGGCGCAGGGCCTCCCTCGCCTCGTCCTGGCTGGGCATGGCGGCCGTGGGGACGGTAGCGGGCGGACCGGGCGGCGGTGCCAACGGCGGTGCGGCATCCAGGCGGTGGACATCGAGCGGCGGGGCGTGCGGCAGTCCAACGTCGGGCATCCGTGGCTCGTCGTCGACGTCCATGTCGCCCGCATCGCCCTCCTCCTGCTCGTCCCCGCTCTCCAGGTCCGCGTCGGCCTCGTCTTCCTCCTCTTCCCGCGCGGCCCAGGCCAGCGCCTGCTCGTAGGCCTGGCGCAGCCGCTCGAAGGCCTCGCGCTCGCTGGCCTGGTCGATGGCTTTCAGCGCCACGGCGTACGCGCGCTTGATGGCCTTGACGTCGCGGGTCGGCGCGATCCCGAGCCGGGCGAAGGCGGCGCTCATAGCGCTCAAAACACGAAGTCCGGATCGAAGTGGCTGTCGCGCTCGAAGAAGCCCACGGCCTTGCGCAGCCGCTCGCGCGCCGGGCGGATCTGCCGCTCGTCCTGCGCTTCGAGCGCGAGCTCGAAGCGGGAGATTTCGTCGCCCAGCCGTTCGCGTGCATCGCTGCGCAATTGCTGGAACACCCGTTCGGCCTGCGCCACCAGCGCGCGGTTCTCGGCCTTGTCGCGCGGATGGATCTTGAGCTCAGCCAGTTGCTGCAGGCGCGCCGCGATCTCCAGGTCGCTCAGCACGCCGCTGTTGCCCTGGATCACGAGCCGGTGCACGTCGTGCGTGGCCACCACCGTCGCCTCCACCTCCAGCAGGCCGTTCACGTCGTAGGTGAAGCGCACGTCGACGCTGGCGTCGTCGCGCGCGCCGCCGGGCAGCGGCACCTCGAGCGTGCCGAGCTTGATGTTGTCGCGCACCAGCCGCGCCTCGCCCTGGAAGATCTGCAGATTAAGCACGCGCTGGCCGTTGTGCACCGGCACATAGCTGTTGACACGGCTGGCCGGCACGACGGTGTTGCGCTCGATGATGGGCGAGAAATACCCGTCCACCTCGCCGCCCCCGGGCATGCGGTGCACCGTCTCCACGCCCAGCGTGTACGGGCACACGTCGGTCATGACCACTTCCTTGAGCGCCTGGTCGCGCGCCTTCAGGCCGGCCATCACGGCGGCACCGAGCGCGACCACCTCGTCGGGGTTGATGTCCATCGCGGGGAAGCGGCCGAACATGCGCGTGACCATCTGCCGCACGATGGGCGAGCGCGTGGCGCCGCCGGCCAGCACCACGTTGTCGATCTCGCCTGCGCGGATGCTCGCATCGCGCAGCGCGCGCTCCACCGGCGCACGCAGCCGTGCCAGCAGCGGTTCGCTGATGGCGCGAAAGCGCTCCTGCGTGAGCGCCAGCGTGTGCTCGCGGTCTTGCCAATCCAGCGTGAGGGTGGCGCTCTCGCTGTCCGACAGCGCGCGCTTGGCCAGCTCGGCGCGTGCCACCAGTTGCTGCATGAAGCCGCCGTCTTCGCGGGCGGACTCGGGCAGGCCGGTCTCGGCAAAGAACAACTGCACGATCTCGTTGACGAAGTCCTCGCCGCCCAGGAAGTTGTCGCCCGCCGTGGCGCGCACCTCCATCACGCCCTCGAACATCTCGAGGATCGAGACGTCGAACGTGCCGCCACCCAGGTCGAACACCAGGAACTGCGTGGCGTCTTCGTCCTGGTGCAGCCCGTAGGCCAGCGCGGCGGCGGTGGGCTCGTTGACCAGCCGCTCCACCTGCAAGCCGGCGAGCTGGCCTGCGATGCGCGTGGCCTTGCGCTGGCTGTCGGAGAAGTAGGCGGGCACGGTGATCACGGCCTCGGTCACCGGCTCGCCCAGCATGGCCTCGGCATCGGCCTTGAGCGAGCGCAGCACCAGCGACGACAGTTCCTCGGCGCGAAAGCTGCGCGCCCCCAGCGGGAAGGTCTTATCGCTGCCCATGTAGCGCTTGAACAGCGAGGCCGTGAGCGCCGGGTGCGTCTGCAGGCGGTCGCGCGCGGCCTGGCCGACCAGCACGGTGCCGTCGGCGTCGAGGCTGACGCACGACGGCGTGAGGTAGGCGCCCAGCGCGTTCACCACCAGGTGGGGGCGACCGTCCTTCCAGACCGCCGCCAGGCTGTGAGTGGTGCCAAGGTCGATGCCGATGATCGTCAAGGGTTGTCCTCTCGGGCGCTTCGGGTGGGGAGAGGCTCCATGATGCCTCACCCGTGCGACAGTGCTTCGCAGCCCCCTTGCTCGCCCAAGCGTCGAAGGTGTTGATTTCCATCCAGAAGTGACCCACTGGGGGTGTGGATAAAAACGTGGACGGGTTTATGCCGCAAATCCAAGGAGCACGCGGCCTTCGGTGAGGCCAGCATTCGAGCCAAGGTCGAGCATCCGTTCCGGGTACATGCGCCACCCCATCGCGCGGATGGCCGAATCCACCGGTCCGGGGACACGCATGCAGGATGTCGCCGACGCCGTCTGGCGCGCGGCGACCGATGCGTCAACACCGATATACCTGCCGGCCGGAGCGGATGCCCTGCAGTGGGCGGCAGAGGCACGCTAAGCCGGCGGCCGCGCCGGGCGCGCGCGCACGACGCGCCTGGCGATTCCGGCATTTGCTGGAAACCTGCAACGGTGTCGTCGACCTGCGGAAGATGGTCAACGACATCGCTGGAGGCCAAAGGGTTTGCAGGGCCGGCAGGTAACGGTGATCGCGTGCTGGGCCTCACATTGCTCCCCCGGCAACTGCCACACCAGGGCCAGGCGGCTACAGCGCCGAAGTGGCACCGCGCCGCGTCTTCGCCGCCGGTAGCGCCGCCGGCTCGGCCGTGATCAACAGGGCGCCATTGGCCATCGTGATGCGCACCTTGCCGCCCACCGCGAAGCCGAGGCCTTCCAGCCACAGGCCATGCAAGCGCAAGCTAGGCACCTGCCGCCCGACCCGCATGCCAGTGCGGTCCACAGCGTAGTAGCGATAGCCGATGGTGCATTGCGTGGGCCGGCGCGGGACCGAGCGCCTGGGCGCGGCGGCCTTGTCGGCATCGGCGCACATAGGCGGCGCCGACGCTGCACCGGGCAGCGGTTCGGCGGCAATCGCATCCAAGGGGTCGGGCGATTCGAGCTTGAGCCAGCAGGGCTGCGCCTTGGCGGCGCGGCGGCTGGGTGCGGTCTTCGAACGAACGGAAGCGTTACGGGGCATGACGTTCTCCTTTTGAGTAGGAGTCCGCCATCGCGAGACCAATCGGGGTGGCGGACGGTGCGGGTTGGTCTACCGGTCAAAAGGCAACCCGGCGGGCCCGAAGGCCCCCACGCACCGCCCGCCATTGAAGAGCGAGCAGGCCCGACGCAATGTCGAGGCAACAAAAAAGCGCCTGACATAGACGAAGGGCGCTGGTGCGCCATTTGATTTCGGGAGACCAATCCCGGCTGCGGAATTTGCCGCAGCAAGTAGATAATTGCTCGATCAAGAGAGGTTGTCAACGCTAAAAACAGGGCGGCTGTAGACATCTGCCGAAGACGCTTTTTATCTAGGTCAAGGCAACTCACTCAATTTTTGAATTATGCTCTCGGGACCTACCGCTTTCATCTTCTTTTTTAGGCAAGCCCAACATCATCACATTACTCTTGGCTTTTCTTTCAACGACGTAAAGCGAAACCAGTAGCGACTGACAGCCATGCCTAAAAGCCGTAAGAACTCAACCTCACGGACCAATACAACGTGAAGATAAATCGAGACCTGATTGGTGCCCTCAAAGATCCCCTTGGGGACCTGACAAAGGACATAGCTGAAGCTGTCTGGGACACAGCATTGGAAGACAGTCTATTGAAGAACATACCCTTTGTCGCCGCAATGTTGGCCATCAAAGACGGGGCAATCGCTGTAAGAGACCGCTTGTTTGCGGCAAAGGTTGCTAGGTTTATCAGTGGCGTTAATGGCTTGAGCGCTAGCGAGCGCGCCAGGGCCATTGACGACCTTGCTGGGACAACTGCCAAGCGCGAACAGCTGGGAGAATTGCTATTGAGCAAACTCGACCGAATGGATCCACTACAAAAACCAGAAATGCTGGCCAAGTTGTTCATTGCGCTAGGCAGAGGTCGCATAGCCGCTAAGGATTTTGATCGTCTTTCAGATATGGTGGTTAACGTATTCCTCGGAGATCTGCGACTTCTTTCAGTAAGGCGTCAAGTAACAGACGTCGAAGAGAGCCGCCGCTTTGCGCTTCAAGCCAGCGGCTATCTGGCTTGGCAAGTAGATGAGGTCTACGCTGGGGGTGGAGCGAAACTCAAGTGGTCAATCACGAAGGATGGAATCGCAATTCTCGACCACTGCCCTCCCAACGCAAGACAAGAATGACCTCGTAATTCAACTCAAGAGCGCATGCGATCTTCAAGCTGAAAAATGCGCTGCAACAATGACTCAGCGCATATCGGTGAAGATGGTGAAAAACTAAGAGTAGCTAGCAAAACTAGTTGAACACTGCATCTGTGATGGCAAAATTGCACGCATGGCTCATCGCAAAGAGATTCCTGCTGCGCGGTGGAAGCGCGTCGAACCAATGATTCCGCAAATGAAGCTTTCGGAGCTTACGACAAGTTGTTTGATACCAGCATCGGCCTGATGAGCGATATGACATCGATCTCTGCAACTGCGGCGCTCATCGTAACTCCTTCAACATCCTGCGGAATAACGTGACTGACCTCCCCGAGGGGATCTGATAGCACGCGCCGATGCAAGTGAACAGCACATTTCCAAGCTTCATCCCTAACCCAAAGTTCCGTTAGTACGACTTCCCAATGATATCCGACATGTCTTCGCAGAACCTTTGAAATCCGGAAGAGCCATCATTACCATCTGCAGTCCAGTAAATGGCGGAGGTTGCGGTGTAAGCCAGTATTCGCCCCCCATCCTTTGCATCGAAGTTCAACCAGGGCGCATCAGGATAAAGCTGCTTCAAATGATTGAAAACGAGCTCGTTGATAGGATTGAGGCGCCGAAGCTCGCCAAAATGACAGTATTGGTTTCGGGCGCCTTGGACTATCACACCAAGAGGCAGTCCCCCCACCTCTCTTCCGACACAGTACTTCAGTTCAAGTGAGAACTTTCCCTTAACCCGTGCGCCTGGATGCTCACGAATTACGCGATTGATCTCAGCCTCAAAATGGAGCGCCCCCCCTCCTTTAACAGGAGCCGCACCATGCAGATCAATGATCTTGTGGGCTAGCACAATCAACGAGCCAGCAAGCACTTCATAAGCTACCTGCTCGGCCCCTGCCGAGTTGAAATCGCCTACCTGAGAAAGCGCCGTAAGTGTCTTAGTAGACGCCGTCTGGCGCTGCTGTTTGATCGCATCAAACAGTATCTTTGCAGCAACCTTGCTACCGGCCAAGAACTCGTCTTTCGCCACTGGGTGGATCCACATCGCTCAGCGTTCCTAATGCCTTTCAACTCCGATGCTAACGCACCCGCTGGCCAGGCGTTGCTACCATCCGCATGCCCGTCCCTGTCACACCGTAAGAATACACTGGGTCAGGTTGACTTCTAACCTCGCTTTTTCCATAACGGACAACTTCCAATTGCCTTTGCGCATAAGCTCGTAGGCGATCATGGCAACGGCTCCCAAGCATTGACGACGGGAACTCCCGTGGGCTCGAAGTCAGAGACGTTGCGCGTGACCACCGCCATGCCATGCACCAGCGCCGTCGCCGCGATAAGCGCGTCGCGCTCGCCGCGCTTGTCGGGTACATGCAACCGGGCGCAACGTTGCGCCACAGCGGTATCGATCGGCAATGTACGCCCGGAGAACTCAGGCAATACGTGCTGTTCCAGCCACGAACGCAGCATGGCGCCCTGGGTAGCATCCTTGCGTTCAATCGACAGAACGCCAAGCTCCAGTTCCATGACGGTGATGGCCGAGATGAAGAGGTCGGCGGCATCGACGCTTTCCGCCCATGCCGCCACATTCGCATCCGCTTTGCCGAGCCGCACCTTGCGCAACTCGGACAGCACGTTGGTGTCGAGCACGTACATCACGAGAGATCAGCCGGCCGGACTCTAATCGTCACGCGCGGCGGCTCGAACTCGATGTCTGCAACGCCCGGCATCGCTAGCGCATCGGCAATGTTGCGCCGCTGCCTGGTCAGCCGTTGATAGTCCTCGAAGCTCAACAACACATGCGCAGGCTTGCCGCGATCCGTGATGAATACCGGACCGCTCTTGGTGGCCTTCTTTGCCCGCGTCACATCTTGGTTCAGTTCCCGACTGGATAGGGTTGTGATGGTCATAGGACACCTCCTACATCAGCTACATGTAGTTACGTTACTACAATGACGATTGAGGGGCAAATGACTGACCAACGCGGTCGGCTACGGCGTCATCAGCCAGGCAACCCTTCCTGTCGAGAACGGGTCACTTTCACTTCTAACATCCGCTTACTTTCAAGAGCGGGCAACATGCAATTGCCTTTGCATGCTCCTGGCGGCTCACCAGCAATAGCAACCACCCGCATCACATCGCCAATGCACCTATTGCTGCCAGGACTAGCCCCAACACTTCACGCCAGTTAACCTGATGACAGGCGAGGGGAACTGTATGGCACGGGGCACAGACTGGTCGCATGAAGAAGTGGAGGCCTGCGTCGCCGACTACTTGCACATGCTCACGCTCGAACTGAACGGCCAGCGGTATAGCAAGACCGTACATGCACGTGCGCTGGCCGAGCGGCTTGACGGGCGCAATCGGGCCGCCATCGAGTTCAAGCACTGCAACATTAGCGCAGTCCTTCTCGCACTCGGCTACCCGTACATCGATGGCTACAAGCCGCGTGGCAACTATCAGACCCTGTTGTTCGATGTGGTGGGAGGTCAGGCGCAGTCGAACGATGCACTACAGGCGGCCGCTCAATCCGCCGTGCTACGACCAGCCGTCATGATCGCCCCAGAGGATACGGATGCCGTATGGGTTCCGGCACCGACAGCGGCGCGGGTGCGAGAGACACCACCTATCTACCTGCCCCGATTCTCGCTTGTCCAACGCGACTACCTGGCACAAGAAGCGCGGAATCAATCGTTGGGCCGGGCCGGCGAGTTGTTCGTAATAGAGTTGGAAACCCGCCGCCTTCATGCAGCTGGCCAGAAACGCCTGGCCAATCGGGTCGAACACATAGCCGCTTCTCAAGGCGATGGCCTAGGCTACGACGTACTCTCCTACGAGATCAATGGCCGAGAACGACTCATCGAGGTAAAGACCACCGCATTCGGCATCCTGACTCCATTCCATGTCAGCCGCAACGAACTGGCGCGCTCGGAAGCCGATGCTGACAAATACCGCCTCTATCGTCTCTTCGACTTCCGTGCAAAGCCACGCCTATTCGATCTGCCCGGCGCCATCGCTTCGCATTGCCTTCTCGAGTCAACGATGTACATCGCGCGCTTCTAAGACGACGGCCTCACCAACACTACAAGAATGGGATCAGGCTCACTTCCAACGTCCACTCATCTTGAAGAGCAGACAGCATGCGATTGCCTTTGCATGCTGATGGTGGGCCCACCAGGATTCGAACCTGGAACCAAAGGATTATGAGTCCTCTGCTCTAACCGTTGAGCTATAGGCCCTGAAAGGGTTTCAAGCGGATTTGCGCGATCGCCGTTGCAATTTCGGTGTAACCCTGCGGCTTGTCAGCCGACTCTGGAGGGCATCCATCGCGTCCCGCATCGAAGCGGCGTGAGTGTACCGTTCCGCCATGGCGCGTGTCTTCCATCCGCCCATCATCTGGATCGTCGCCGCGTCGAGGCCGGCATGCGCCGCGTTGGTCGCCGCGGTGTGGCGCATCGTGTGCGGGGTGACGTGCTTGCTGATGCCGGCGCGCTCGACGCATCGACTGAAGATGGCGTTCATCTGGTAGACCCTGCCCGACTTCGCGCGCGGCGAGGCGAAGAGGAAGGCCTCGGGCTCCATGTCGGCGATCACCTCGCCCAGGTAGTCGGCCAGCACCTGCGGCATGGCCTGCTCGCGCCGGCCGGCCTTGTCGTGACGGATCCACAGGATGCGCCGCTCCACGTCGACATCGGCCGCGCGCAGGTTCAGCGCGGCGCTGTGCCGCAGGCCGGTGTAGAGCGTCACCATGACGAAGCGGTGCGCCAAGTCCGATTGATCGTTCGCTGCAGCCTTCAGGAGGCGCTGCGACTCGGCCGGCGTCAGATACACCAGCTTGCCCTCAGGCTCGGCCTGGCGCGCCAGCAGCGGCACCGCGGCCAAGAGCTTGCGCCGGCGCATCGTGTTGAGCATGTGCAGCAGCGCCGACCGCTCCCGGTTGATCGTCGCCGGGCTCGCACCCTCGGCCTTGCGCTTGGCGACGTAGGCCATCCAGTCGTCATCGGTCATGCGCGCGGCCTGCTTCTGGCCCAGGTGCGGCACCAGGTGCTGCTGGAATCGCATCCTCTTCGCCACCAGGTCCCGCCCATCGTGCTTGGCCAGGTATGCCAGGTAGTCGTCCGCAGCCTGGGAAATGCTCAGAGCGCGCGCCTGACGGCTACCTGCTACCCCATGTGCGGCTGAGCGCTTGGCGGCCTTCAGCGCGCTCACAACGTCTTCGGCCTGCGTGCGGGTGTAGCCCTCCGACTCCAAGCCGACCACCTGGTGGTGCCGCTGGCGATTGACCATCACGTTGACCGACCACCGGCCGTCCCCGCTGCTGGTGCGCGTGTAGGTGATGCCGTGCTCGCTCAGCGACTGGCCAGGCTGCAGGCCGCGCATGCCGGCGCGAGTGAGCTTGCTGAACGCTGTCATCGCTATTCCTGGGGAATTTCGGCGGACACCTTCTGCTTGAGGTCTTCGAGCAGCGCATCGAACTCGGCACCGACACGCAAGTGCTGATCCTTGGCAATCGCCAGATCCCGCTCTTTGGCTCGGATCTGCGACTCCAGCGCTGCGAAGTCGGAAACGGATAAACCACCCGCTCCGCGTTTTTTCCGTAGATCTCGCAGCTCCTCTGCCAAGACAAACCAGGCTTCTCGCGTTGAATTCAACTCTTCCGTTCGGCGGTCAAGAAGAAGGTACGTGAGGTTGGAATCGAACGATTTCTCTAGTCGCCAGATCATCTCTGCTGAAGTCGATCGCCCGGCGGCATCCGCTTGGGCCTCGATACGGCGCATCAAGTCTACGGGGATGCGGAGCTTGAACTGGTGGTATTCGGAGGTCATGGGACAAGTATGGACAACAAATGTCCTTGACAGCAAGGGACAACAATGGTTCGATTAGGTGCACGGACAACAAAGGTCCACCAATGAACCAAGCCACAGGAGGAAATATGAATAGCGTCCCCGCTAACCGGCTCAAGGTGCCAGCAGCCGCCAAGCACTTGGGAATCAGCGTCAGCACGCTGGACAAGATGCGCATGGAGGGGCGCGGCCCCCGCTATCTGAAAATCGGCGGCCGGGTGTTCTACCGCCGCGCGGACCTGGACGCCTACATCGAGGGATCCGTTGTCGAGACGAGCGACAGCCGCGGTGCCGCGGCATGAATTGCGCGGCGCTGAGCTATTCGCCCAGTCTGGAAGTTCAGGCAATCGGCGATGCCGAGCACCGGGTGAAGGAGTTGGAACAGCGGGCCGCCGAGTACGCCGACGAGCCGGACACGCTGGCAGCGATCAACGAAGCCCTGGCGCATGCGCGCTCGCGCCTGGAGCGTCTGGCGGCACCTTGGAAGAAACCATGATTCCGAACGTAGAAACGGCCCGGGTGGTCAGACCCGAGCCGTCAAAAGCAGACCGAACCCTCACGAGGAACGACCATGACCGCAACGATACACCAACTTTCGCCGAACGTGGATCGCCGGCGACTGCTGCAGAACGCGGCCGACACCAATGCCGCCGGCTTTTTCTTGATGCGGCTGTACTTCGAGCGCCTGGATTGCTTCGGCGAGCACGATAGCTACACGAAAGCGTTCGAGATGGTCACCCGCGCGATACGAGAAAGCGTCCGAAGAGACAGGGAACTCTATGACGGAAGCGACACAGAAGCGCAGATGGAAAGGCTCAAGTACCTGAGCAGGATCGACGCGCATAGCGCGCACTCCAGAGGCACGCTTTCGCACGCGATCGTGGTGCAGTTCCCCGCAGAGCGCATCGTGCGTCGTCCCAAAGCCAAACGTCAGCCGTTGAAGCCTACTGATCAACCTTTCCGCTATTCCGACCGGTCTCCCAAGGCGCGGCCCGCAACCATCCAGAACCGGGAGAAAGCCAGATGAGCTACCGCCCCATGCGCTGCCTCACGGCTCGCCAGCTGCGCGACGTGCCGCGCGCCCAGGTCGAGCGCTGGCTCGCCAGCACGAAGGCCGCGGAGAGCGCCTTGGACACGCTCATCGGCATGGGGTGCAACGCACCCACGTACCTCAACGATCGCGCGGTCTGCGAGCACAACCGGCGGCTGCTGACCAAGCAGTTGTCGGGCGTGGCGGCCTGAGCGAGCGCACATGGGCAGGAAGAAGCAAGACAATCGGTGGGACGACATCGACGGAGGCTCAGCCTTCGTTGTGCCCTACACACTCCTGCGCCACCCGAACTTCGTACGCCTGAGCGCCTGGGCGCACAAGCTGCTCCATGACCTCGGCGCGCAGTACACGGGATTCAACAACGGCTACCTGTGCGCGTCCTGGTCCCTGATGCAGCACGTGGGGTGGAATTCGTCGGCGACCTTGTTCCTCGCAGTGCGCGAGCTTGAGCACTACGGGATCATCGAGCGAACCCAGCAAGGCGGCAGGAACAAAGAGAACCTGCACGCCTTCAGCTGGCGTCGAGTCGACCACAAAAAGGAGAAGCCACTGGACGCTGGCTGGGGTCTTTCGCCCAAGCCAACCAATGCCTGGAAAGAGAAGAAGCCGGACTTCCGCAGGACCACGGGGACGCGCAAATCGATGCCCGAAACGAAGCTCAGGAGCGCCGCGTGAAAACGCAAAGAGTTGTTCGCCCCGTGAACAACTCTTGTTCGCCCCGTGAACTAGTCGCGCCTCGCCTTGTTCGCCCCGTGAACAAGAAATCGCTGACTTATTCGCCCCGTGAACTAGTCAGGGCTGTTTTCGACCCCAACGTTGTTCGCCCCGTGAACACCTTAAAAGTATTACCAGGGCTAGTGCGCATTTCTGGTGCTGCTCCAGGCTCTGGATTACCGCTCCAGCACCACGGCGGCCAAATCGGCGAGCGATCGACGAGCGTTCGGCGAACGGCGATGCGCTCGCACTGCGTTCGCATGCTAAATCGATGCGTTCGCATGCTACGAGCAGGCGCGCGGCTCACTGAGCACTCAATGAGCGCTCACCGCCTGGGCGATTCGGCGGCAGCGGCAGCGGAAGGCTTACCGGAAGGCTTCGGGAAAGGCTTTCGAAGGGTTGCCCGAACCGTTTGCCAAACCGTTTCGGGGTCTCCATGACCGCCCGCGCCTTCTGTCCATGCTGCGGCCAGCGGTGGCCAGGCGAAGAGACCGCCATCAACGTCGATGACTTGGAGCGCGACTGCCGAGCGCGTGGCTACATGGTCACTGCTGATGGGCGAGTGCACGAAGACGTAGCTGCTGAACTCCTGGGCCGCTCTGTTCGAACCCTCGAGGACTGGGCAAGGTCGGAAAAGATCCCGACCATCCGGGTGAACCGCCGGCGCACCTATCGTCTGTCTGACATTGCCGCTTTGATGGTCGAGCGCTGAAGAAAACTCCGTAAAACCCCGTGATTCCACGTGAACCCACGTGGCCCGCGTCTACGCGTCGGCCCATCCTTTCTGGCATCCGAACCTCACTGGAGCCAGCAATGAACTCAGGCGTATCCCTTGCCGCCCGCGGCCGCAATTTCACTCGCAGTGTGCTGCTGCGCGCGGGAGGCTGTGGACTGGATGTTGACTCGATCCGCCAGACCGCCCTCACCCGCTGGGGTCCGGTGGGCGCTGAGGACATCGCGAAAGCGGCCGTCTCAGCATTGGGCACCAGCGATACCGGCAATCAGTCGCCCGCTGCCGTAGAGTTTTTTGACCTGATCCGCGCCCAGTCCATCTATGGCCGCTTGACCGGCCTGCGCAAGATCCCATTCCGCGTGCGCATGATTCGGATGACCGGCGGCAGCCGCGGCTACTGGGTGGGCCAGGCCAAGCCCATTCCGGTCAGCAAAGCGGCTCTCCTGAATACCGCCGGCATCGAACCTGCCCAAGTCGCGGCGATCACCGTTGTGACGGATGAGGCAGTGCGCTTCGGCGGCGTCGCTGAATCCACCTTTGAAGGAGACTTGCGCCGTGCCGTGGCAGCGTCATGGGACGAAGCATTCCTGGACCGTAGCAACGCTGGCGAGTCCACTTCCATCGAGGTCGTGCGCCCTGCTGCAGTGACCTACGGTGCACCGAGTGTTGCCGGCACTGGCGATCCCGTGGCCGACATCGCAGCACTGATTGAGGGGTTCTCTGGCGATCTCGGCGCAGCGTTCTTCGTCACCGATCCGAAGACGGCGGCGCAACTCGGGTTGTATCGAAACGGCAGTGGCCTGGTGTTTCCCGACGTTGGTCCTCGGGGCGGGACCATCGTTGGCATCCAGGTTCTCACCAGCTCGAGCTCGCCCCGGGATTCCGATGGCGGCCAGATCGCCCTGATTGATCCCACGGGCATTGCTGGCGGTGATGGTGGCATCGATGTGAACCGCTCAGACGTGGCCGCCCTGCAGATGAGCGACACACCCGAAGAGGGTCCCACCGAACTGGTGAGCCTGTTCCAGTGCAACCTCGTCGCGCTCAAGAGTGTGGTGTTCGTGAACTGGCGTGTCGAGCGGCCGGGCAGCGTCTCGGTGTTGACCAATGCTGACTATCCGCCGGCGAGCTGAGAGGTAATCGAATGCAAATCGATGCAGCGAAGTTCGGTACCGAGATCGGCAAGCTGGTGAACGATGCCATTGACCGGCGGCTCGGCACCCAGAGGCCAGGACGCTTGGCGCATATGGCAGTGAAGATGCACCGCTTGGAGAAGTTCGTCGGCAACGGCAAGCGGACCATACGCGGATTGGCGTCGACGCCGAACGTGGACCGCCATGGCGACATCGTGGTGCCGGGCGGTGGGAACTGGAATCTCCCCCTGCCCCTGCTCTGGCAGCATCGCCATGACGAACCCATTGGATGGGTGAAGGAAGCGCGCGTAACGCCGCAGGGCCTGCACATTGTTGCCGAGTTGGCCGAGGGCCTGGGCCGCGCAGATGAGGCCTGGGCAATGATTGAGGCCAAGCTGGTCGACTCCTTCAGCATCGGCTTCATCGGCCTCAAGGGATCTCCTATCCCCACCGGTACCAAGTGGGAGAAGTGGGAGCTGATCGAGACGTCGATTGTCACCGTGCCTAGCAATCGGGAATCGAAGATCGGGAAGTCTGTGCATGCCGGTGTCAGGTTGATCGACAACCGCGGATCCGTCCCTTTGATCAAGGCGGCACGATGAGCGCTCAGCCCAGCGTCGACTCGTTCCGATGGCACGCAGCGGAAGAGGTGGCGGTCACATGCAGTGGTCTAGGCATCGAAGCTGAGGACGTGGACGTTGTGGTCTCTGTCGCTCATGGCTGTGCACAGATCATCGTCCGTGATCGCGAGTTCGGTCCTCTGTTCAAAGGTGGCTTGCGGGTAGGGAGAGTCAATGACGACGTGCCGCTGCTGACTGCAGGACAGATCCAATCTGCGATCGCTACCGAGCTGGCCAGGATCAGGTCGCCGAAACCGTGAAACATGAACCAGGGGGGGTAGGAAAATTCCCGACCCTCGACCGACGGACACCCGCCGCCCACTCATCCGCAGGTTTTTTTTCAGCTGGAATTTCTGCGATCGTGGCCATGACCGCTTCTCCCGACGCCAAATCTCAGGGAATTCGCGCCGTTCGCGCGTACCCAGCCGGGCGATCTGGAGGTAAACAATGCTGACAGCGCGTCGTCTGCGATTCATCGCCGCCCTCAGAGCCGGTGCGCGCGGGAAAGCCGCGGCAGTTGAGGCCGGCTACAGCCAGCGGACAGCTGCGCAGGCCGCTTGGCGCTTGGCCCGGGACGAAGAGATCCAGGCGATGCTGGCCGAGCCCCAAGGCGCCATGGAACGCGCCGCTGAGGCGCAGGGCCAACAGCAGCGGCTCGCGCAGACGCGAATGGAGACATTGAGCAGACTTTGCGATCTGGCGATAGCGGGAAACGCTCAAGCACAGATCGCATTCACCCGCGCCTGGCGGCGCACAACCATGAAACGCAGGAGAATCGCTCATGGCTAGACAGGTACTTCCCATTGCTGGCGCCATCATCGGCGCCATCGCCGTGCCTGGCGTGGGCGCATCCTATGGCTACATCATCGGCGCCAGCGTGGGCGAGCCATACGATGGGCCGTTCGTTTCCCAGGCAGAGCAACCGGAGGATGCCGATGAGTCTGCTTAACGCGTTCGTTCGCCCAGACCGCGCCTTGGTGGCCGTAGACACCGACACGGTCCTCGGGGGCGCCTCACATGGAGAGAGGTCGAAGTTGCTCGTGCTGCCTCATGCGCAGGTGGTTTTCGCAGCGCGAGGGGACCTGGCTCACTTCCAACTGACCTTCGGGAACATGCTCCAAAACGAGGTCGGCAGCTACGACGAAGCGATCACCTTCCTGCCTCATGTGCTCGCATGGGCCAACTCCCACTATCGACAGCAAGGGCGGCGCGAGAACTACCAGCTAGCGATCGTCGGCTTCTCGGATTCATCGCAAGAAATCGAAGGAGCATGGGTCACCGGCGACACGGCTGAGGATGATTTCGACCTTTCACCTCTCGCCCAACGCTGCGCACCGTGGGAGGTAGAGATGGGTGTGCCGGAACTGCCATCAACGATCGACGCGACGATGCGCGTGGCGTCCATCCAAGCGCAGTGGCTGCGCTCGCAGGGCGTGGCGGGTGGAGGTCGGATCGTGCTGGCCGAAGTTACTCGATCTTCCATCACGACCAGCGTATTGCGATTGGCGGAATAGCTCCCGACGATGCTAAGTCTCCTGCGATGCGGCTAGACGGCTGCCATGCTTGAAGAACGATTCGATCTGGTTCAACGCACTGGTTATTCCGGAGAGTGCATCCCACAACAAGTCGTAGAACTCTTTCTTGTCGAAGACCAGCGTTCGGTACTCGACGGTATCGCCGAAGAGGGCATTCTCGTGCAGCACAAATTCTTTCTGAGTCAGGAGTTCGCGCGCGCTCTCAATGTTGTAGATGGCGCGCTGGATGCCTTCGGCGGCACCTGCAAGCTCATGCAGGCGGCCGACCTCCCTGATGATCCCTTCGGGAATTGCGAGCGCTGATCGAGTTCGCTCACCAAGAAAGCAAGCGTTGTCACCATGGTTGGTCACATCGTGATCTGGATGCTCGTGTTCCCAGACTTCGTTGTTACTTTCGGCGAACGCCTTTATGTGCGGAAGAAGCAGGAGGCCAAGACTGCGCGCACGGTCTGCAGCCTCACGGCGCCTCGTCTGGGCAGATAACCAATGCTGAGCGGCCGGCACCGCTACTGCGATGAGAATTGCCGCAATGCTGCCGACAGCCTGCATCCAGGCTGGACCGGCGGGATCTTTTAACCAACCCGGGAGGACGCCCCACATCGGCCAGGTGAGGCCCAATACCAGCCCTCCCCCCAAGAGGAAACCAATCGCCCAAGGCACGAGCGTGAATGGTCTGGTACTGCTGTCCTTCATGGCGCTGCTCCGTCCTGGGGTTTGGCCGGATTCTAGCGAACGTCGGCCGCGCCGCGGAGGGCGCGCGTCTAGGGAAGAGCCTTGTTCGGCTTCCAGGCCGGCTCAGGCGTCGGAGTGATCGGATCAGCACCGATCGCAGCACGAAGCACTACCGGTCGACCGTTGTTGTCCAGGTAATGCCGGATGCCATTCCGCCGTAGGAACTCCAGTTGCTTTGCCCTGATCGGGGTACGCGTGAACTCTTGGATCTCGTCGCGTGACAGGCACAAGCCCAGCTCCATTCCACACCTCAGCAGGATCGAGAACGAGCATGCATCGTGAGCGATCTATGCGACGGCAGCAATGCACCGGCCGGCCGCCATGGTGATCACCCGCGCATTGCCCTCGCCAACCGCTTCTCATCCCTGGTAGCCGGCGGCCCGGCCTTCGGCGCGGCACCCGTCGCAATCTCGCAACGCAACCTCGATGCGTGAGCGCTTGCCCATCGCTCGACCGACCGCATCGCGGCGCGGCGGCTGCGGAAGTAGGCGTGAGGGTGAGAGGTCACGTTCTCGTCATGCCTGTTCACGTTCGCGATCCAGACGCCGCGAATCGCGGTCTGGCTCACACCGGCGACGATCCGACCCGCGCACTTCAGCCAGTCCTGACCCCACTGGTTCGTCGTATCCCATGCGAATTCGTCAGGCAGCTCCATGTCGGCATGCTACTGGGCGGCGTCGCACCGGCCGAGACGGGTGGCTGAAGCGGTCATGGTGCCGGCCTGGGCTTGCTCAAGGCCCGCGGGTTGAGCGGCCGTACTGGCCCCGCGTCCGGTGATGCCAGGATGCCCAACCAGGCTCCACGGCGAAATCAGGGCTTCAACCCGGGGGCGGTAAGGGTTTCCCTAACCCCGATGTAGGTTATTCAGGAAGACCGTTCAGCCTTCTTTACCCTCCCGTCGGCCGCCGGCACTTTCGGCCATGGCGCAAGCCATTGATGTATCAAGAAATGGGGAACTCGGCCGATGAAGTAGATGTCGAAGTGCAGGCGGAACTCGGGCGGATAGACCTTCCGTCTACGGCATACACCACTCCGCTTAAATGTCAACTATCAACCGAACGTTGATGTAGACTCGCCCCCACTGTACTTAAGGAAACAAGCAATGAAGTGCGCTGCCAGCCAAGCCTTCAGCAGTAGTGCCGAAGAGCAACTCGCTTTCAGCCAGTTTGCTGCTGCTCAGGTCCGCGACCTAGGCCTCCTTCGCGACATCAATCAGACCTGTTCAGCGCTTGAGCAAAAGCGCAAGGTCTTCGTGTTCGTCAATGACATGGTGTGCGGAATGTTGAAGTCGCTCGCCAGCGTGGACAGCGTGGTCCCGGAAGATGAGATCCTGGAATCGATCAACCGCATGAGCGATGGACTCATTGGCTACTCCGGAAATCTGAAGGCCGGCCTGAAGTCTGCCAATCGTGATCGGCAGTTGCGAGCGGATGATGGTGTACATGATGCGTATCGCGCAGCCATTTCCGCACTGTGCGATCTTCATGAAGTGGTTGAAGACTACAGAATGGCGTTGCTCCATCACAACGCGTTGCGCGATGCTGGCGATGCTGGGCCTGTGCTTTCCAATGCCGACGAAATAAAGGCCTATCTCGAACGCATGTGATGCTGAAGATCACAGGGGTTCAACTGGGGAAGGATTCCTTTCAGAGAGACTTCGTTTCTCTCCCTGAAGAGGTGAAGGCTGCTTTTCGCGAGAGGATTCCGACGCTCCTCACGCACCCCGCGGCGAGCCGACTGCGGCTGCACGATCTCTCCGGCTTCAAGCCGAAGATCTACAAGATCGATGTGACTTCCAGTGGCAAGATGTACCAGGCTACGTTTCACCTTGATGGATCGATCGCGGTTTTCCTGCGCGTGGCAATTCATAAGGAAATCGATCGTCGGCCAATCTGACCCCGCTCCGGCGGGGTTTTCTTTGCCTGGTGCTGCGTTGGACTGCGTCAACTCGGTCCGCGCAACTTGCATGAGATGCACTGGCGTCCCTGTCGCGCAAATGCTCGAGAAAGCCGCGTGTAGTTCCGGTGTAATGATGCCGGAAATTCCCAGAGTTTCACCGTGGAAATCGGAAATCGAAGGCGCGCTGATATTCGCGAAAACAGCCTATTTCAAGGAATTTTGGAGCGTATCGACGGCTCCCGGAAACTCAGCCGAACCGGATTATGAGTCCTCTGCTCTAACCGTTGAGCTATAGGCCCGGACGCGTCTGGGGCAAGCGGGCGAGGCGATGGCCGCCAACTTGGGGCCTCTGGCCCGCGTGCGCCGAGTCGTGCGTTAGTTTAACGTCTGCGGCGGTGCCGTGTCTTGCCTGCACGATCGACAAAAAAGGACGTCGACAGGCTGCAGCGTAACGATAGCAACTGACTACGAGATAGCCCGCCGGACATCACTCGTCCGATCTCCCCCCCAACCCCTGTTCCTCATGGGAGATCCTCGCGAAGACAGACATGCTAGCGGTCCTACCTCAAAAACTGCAGGAACCTTCGGCGAGGATGTGTGCGCCTTGCGCTCTTGCTCTCAGGAAGCTGCAGTGCTGCATCCAGAACAACGAGTATGGCCACCAGCGACGAGAGATCCTCTCGAAACTCAATGCGGACACTAGCCGCGTCCCTGTCCTTATTGTACTGCTGCCGTAGCACACCAAGGATATCGCACTGCTGAAGCCGGCGGGCAAGTCCGACAGCCCGCGCCAACTTGATGCCGAGGCCGCCCATGTCGTGCAGCGACGGACGCAAAGTCACTACGGCTTCAGGTACATGCAATGGATATCGGAGATCATTCTCCTTTGTCAGAAGCTGCTGGAGGTTGTGGTCTTGGCCCAATTTCACTAAGCCAAGAGCACCAGCAGCCGCGACATGCCATCGGTGCACCGGTTGCCTCAGCTCCTCCCGGAGCCACATGGCTCGCTCTTTTCGCTCACGCCGCAGTCGCCTCCATTCCGCCCCGGAGGCCATCAATGCCACCCATACAGCCGCAACGGTTCCAATCGCCGCCCAGGCGTCCCAGTTCACCACGCAGGTCGTGCTCAGCCACCAGCACTCGCTCACACCATCGAGCATGCCCATCCCCCCCCCCCCAATCCCGGTAAGCGATTCTGCCACGGCAAGCATCTATGCCAACAGCAAGCTCGCCACTACTTGGACTGTCGATCTCACGCACCAGACAACGTACGACGACGAGGGAGCGAACTGCAAGGCGAAGCGATAACGTCGCAGTAGAGCTAATAAAGGCACTAGACTAAGCGTGGGGGGCCTGAGTGGCCTAGGCAAGGAAGGAGGGGGCAATGGCAAGCGCAAACGAGAGTGCCGCAAAAACGCTGGCTTCTGGAGCTGCAATTAATCTTACCGTATTAGAACAATGGCGGAGATTTCGCAACTTGATCGTCGAGCCATGGACGCTAATGTTGCTAGTGGCTTCGATCGTACTCTTTGTGATCGGACAGCAACAACTAAAAAGCGGCGTAAATGCGCTCATCCAAATATTGCTAGCAGTATCATCAGGCGTGCTTGGCGCGCGCGTTACAGAACTGATTGCTGAGGCGCGAGGGCAGAATGTATTGACGGCTCGGGGCACGGTAGCAGTGAGAGGCCTTAAGCTCATGCTAGTGCAGACCGCAGCCTTCGAGCGGCGGCTGCACAAATTTCGAAACCATCGCAAACACATAGAATCAAATCCAGATGTAACCGAACGAAATTACGAAGAGGCTATTGAGTTCTGCAAGCGCATCCAGGAAGAAGCTGCGAGCGCAATGGAAACTTGGGCGGACATCGTACCGACCGCGGATCTTAGCTCCCTCATAGGACGAATCACGGAAGCAGAAGAGCAGCGTGACGTAGTAAGAACGCAGCTTGAGTCTGCACAGAAGGAGCTTGCCAGGGCTGCGGATGATGCTCAGGATGCGGCTGCTCTCAGGGAGCGCGTTGGCCTTCTCGAGCAGCAGGAGAAGACCTATGAAGAGCGCCTACGTTCGCTGAATCGAAGGCTCGCCAGTAGAACCGCACCTCCTAGCCAGTCTTCTAGATACTTGGAAACTGCATTGGAGAGAGCCAAGGAAATGCGCAAGAAACAAATGGAAAAAGAAAATCACGAAGCCGCTAAGCGCGCTTTTGAAATGGCGCGTGAGCAACAGAGACGATCTGACGAACTTTGACGATCGCGCAAGCAAATGATTTTACTTTAACTTCCGCGGCGGCGGCAGCTCGTTCGTGACCGATACTGCGCTGGATTCCCGCCGTCAATGCTCAGTTAGGGTGGCAACGACCGCATCGACAAGCAATGCGGTCATTGACGCTCCATCAGCCGGGCACGCACAACCGCCCTCCCCTCAATCCTCCAACCCCAACACCAGCACCCCCAACGGCGGGATGGTCAGCGACAGCGAGGCCGGGTGCCCATGGGCGCCGATGGCCTCGGTGCGTACGCTGCCGCCGTTGCCGGTGTTGCTGCCGCCGTAGATTTCCGCATCGGAGTTCAGCAGTTCGCGCCAGCGGCCGCCGCGAGGCACGCCGATGCGGTAGCCGTGGTGCACCAGCGGGGTGAGGTTGGCCACCACCAGCAGCGGGGCGTCGCTGCCCTGGGCGGTGCGCAGGTAGGCGAACAGGCTGTTGCCGGCGTCGTCGCCGATGACCCAGGCGAAGCCGTCGGGGTCGTCGTCGCGGGCGTGCAACGCGGGGTGTTCGGCGTACAGGCGGTTGAGGTCGCGGACCAGACGCTGGATGCCGCGGTGGCGCGGGTCGTCGAGCAGGTGCCAGGGCAGCGCGGCGTCGTGGTTCCACTCGGTGGGCTGGGCGATTTCGCAGCCCATGAACAGCAACTTGCGCCCGGGGTGGGTGTACATGTAGCCGAGGTAGGCGCGCAGGTTGGCGAAGCGCTGCCAGTCGTCGCCGGGCATGCGCCCGAGCAGAGAGCGTTTGCCGTGCACCACTTCGTCGTGGGAGATGGGCAGCATGAAGCGCTCGGAATACGCGTAGACCATGCTGAAGGTCAGTTCGCCGTGGTGGTAGCGGCGGTAGATCGGGTCCAGTTCGATGTAGTGCAGGCTGTCGTGCATCCAGCCCATGTTCCACTTGTAGTTGAAGCCCAGGCCGCCGTGCGCCAGATCCGCTGTAACGCCCGGCCAGGCGGTGGATTCTTCGGCGATGGTGATGGCGCCCGGGGCGTGTTCGGCCACGACCTGATTGAGCCGGCGCAGGAAGGCGATGGTTTCGTAGTTCTCGCGGCCGCCGTGGATGTTGGGCACCCACTCGCCGGCGTTGCGGCTGTAGTCGCGATACAGCATGGACGCGACGGCGTCCACGCGCAGGCCGTCCACGTGGTAGCGCTGCAGGAATTCCAGGGCGCTGGCGATCAGGAAGCCGGAGACTTCGCGCCGGCCGTGGTTGTAGATGAGCGTGTTCCAGTCGCGGTGGAAGCCTTCGCGCGGGTCGGCGTGTTCGTACAGCGAGGTGCCGTCGAAATGGGCCAGGCCGTGCGCGTCGGTGGGGAAATGCGCCGGCACCCAATCGACGATGACGCCGATGTCTTCGCGGTGGCAGCGGTCGACGAAGCGGGCGAAGCCATCGGGCGAGCCGAAGCGCGCGGTGGGCGCGAACAGGCCCAGCGGCTGGTAGCCCCAGGAGCCGCCGAACGGGTGTTCGGTGACCGGCATCAGTTCGATATGGGTGAAGCCCATGTCGGCGACGTAGGGGATCAGGCGGTCGGCCAGGGCGTCCCAGTCGAGCATGCTGCCGTCGTCGGCGTGCATCCACGAACCGGCGTGGATCTCGTACACGCTCAGCGGTGCGTTGGGGCTGTGGCGGCGCGCACGCGCGGCCATCCAGGCGTCGTCGCGCCACTGGAACGGGGTGGGATCGGGCACGATCGAAGCGGTGCCGGGCGCCAGTTCGGCGCGGCGCGCGACCGGGTCGGCCTTCGCCGGCAGGTCTTCGCCACGCGGGCCGCGCAGGGCGTACTTGTAGTGCGCGCCGGCCTCGACGCCGGGCACGAACAGTTCCCACACGCCGGCCTGGTGGCGCAGGCGCATCGGGTGGCGGCGCGGGTCCCAGGTGTTGAAGTCGCCGATCACCGCCACGCGGGTGGCGTTGGGCGCCCACACCGCGAAACGGGTGCCGCGCACGCCGTCCACTTCGACCACGTTGGCGCCGAGTGCGTCGGCCAGCTGCAGGTGGTGGCCTTCGGCAATCAGGTGCAGGTCGAAGTCGCTGAGCTGCGGGCCGAACGCATAGGCGTCCTCGGTTTCCTGCTCGCCGCCGGGCCAGCGGATGCGCAGCCGGTAGCGGCTATCGTCGGGCAGCGTGGCGGCGAAGAAGCCGGGGCTGGGGCCTTCCTGCAGCGGCACTTCGCGGCCGTCGTCGAGCACCGCGGTGACCGCTTCGGCCCCGGGCAGGTGGCTGCGCAGCACGCGCGCGTCGCCGATGCGGTGCGCACCGAGCACGGCGAACGGATCGCCGTGGCGGGCGTTGGCGAACGCGCGCAGCGTTGCCTCGTCCCAGGTGTGGCCGACATCACTCATCGAATCGCCTCCTGTGGCGCGGGAAAGCGTTCGAGTATGCGCAGCAATCCCTGTATCGGCACCATGATCCAGGCCGGGCGGTTGGCGGCCTCGTAGCGAATTTCATAGCTGGCCTTTTCGATCAGGAACAACAGGGTGGTGGTTTCGAAGGCGGCCGGCGCGACCCACGGATGCGGGCTGGCGTCGAGCACCTGGCGGTAGGCCGACAGGAAGGTGGCGCTGGCGCGGCTACGGAATGCGGACAGGAAGGCGTCCAGCGCGGTGTCCAGGCCGACCCCGGCGCGTGCGGCGGTGCCCTCTTCGCCGCGTGCGGAGACTTCGCTGGCGTAATCGAGCGAGCGCAGGAAGCCGGCCACGTCGTGCAGCGGGCTGGCCTTGGCGCGGCGTTCGTCCAGCGACTTGGCCGGCTCGCCTTCGAAGTCGATCAGCACCACGTCGTCGAACGCGACCAGGATCTGGCCGAGGTGGAAATCGCCGTGCACGCGGGTCAGCAGTGCGCCATCGAGCAGGGCCGGCGCCTGTTGCAACCAGGCGTCCAGGCGCGGGCGTTCGGCCAGCAATGCGTCCACCACGGCGCGCTCGGCGCCGTCCTCGCTGCTGTCGCGATGCGCAGCCAAGGTGTCCCACATCGCCTGCACCTCGTGCTCCACGCCGGCGACCACCTGCCGTGCGGCCGCCGCATCCACCGGTTGCGGCGCGAACGCGGCGGCATTGGTGGGTTGCGCCAGCACGTCGTGCAGTTCGGCCAGGCGCCGCCCGACCACGGCGGCGAAGGCATCGTAGCCGGCCACGCTCTCCTCGCGCGCGGCATCGTCCTGCGCGGCGGCGTATTCCTCGGCGCCGCGCGCCAGGTGATCCAGGGTCCAGCGCCAGGCGTCGCCCTGGTTGCGCACGAAGCCTTGCAGCAGGGCCAGGGTGGTTTCCACGCCCTGCGCGTCGACGCGGGTGACGTGGCCGAACAGTGGCGCCGCGTTCGCGTAACCGATCGCGGTCAGCCGCTCGCCGAGTTCGATCTCGGGGTTGGCGCCGGCGGAGACACGGCGCAGCAGTTTGAACACCGCCTTGTCGCCGACGATCAGCGAGCTGTTGCTCTGCTCGGCCGACAGCCAGCGGATCTCGGCGTCGTCGGCGATCTCGACCGCGGCCAGCGCCGGCGTGGGGCAGAAGCGGATCTGTTCGGGCGCGGCATCGGCACCGGCGTGGGTCTCGCCATCGACCGACAGCACCGCGCCTTCGCGCAATGCGGCAAGCGTGGTGCGGGTCAGCGATTTCAGCGCGAAGCCATCGGTGAGATAGCCGACTTCACGGCCGTGCCGCACCCGCGCCAGCGCCAGCTGTTCGGCGAGCACGCTGGGTTGTTCGCGGTCCCAGACGATGCCCAGCGGCAGCATGTAGCGTTCGTATTCGCCGTGCTCCAGCTCCGCTTCGATCTCCAGCATGGTCAAGGCGTCGGTGCCGGGCAGCGGGGTGCGGCGGGCGATGCGTACGCTACGCAAGGCGCGGTCCTTGGCCGCGAACCAGCGCCGCGTGGACAGCCAGGTCGGCAGGATGTCGCGCTCCAGCGTGCCCAGGTGCGGCAGCAACGCATCGGCATCGACTGCGCCGCGCAGCACCAGGGTCTGATAATCGGGCAGCGGCATCGGCGCGGGCACGTGCCAATCCGGCAGGGTAGCGTTGCCGACCAGTTGGAACGCGTAGAAACCGAACGCCGGCACGGTGAGCAGGTAGGTCAGACGCCCGATCGGCGGGAAGCTGCCGCCGCCGATGATGTCCACCGGCACGCGGCCTTCGAATTCGGACAGGTCCAGCTCCACCGCCTGCAGCGTGTGCGACAGGTTGGCCACGCACAGCACGGTCTCGTCCTCGTGGCAGCGCAGGTAGGCGAGCAGGCGGCGGTTGCCGGGATACAGAAAGCGCAGCGTGCCGCGGCCGAAGGCGCGGTAGCGCTTGCGCACCGACAGGATGCGCCGGGTCCAGGTCAGCAGCGAATGCTGGTCGCGCTGCTGCGCTTCGACGTTGACCGCCTGGAAGCCGTACAGCGGGTCCATGATCGGCGGCAGCACCAGCGCGGCTGGATCGGCGCGCGAGAACCCGCCGTTGCGGTCGATCGACCACTGCATCGGCGTGCGCACGCCATCGCGATCGCCAAGGTGGATGTTGTCGCCCATGCCGATCTCGTCGCCGTAGTACAGCACCGGGGTGCCGGGCATGGTCAGCAGCAGCGAGGTCATCAGTTCGATGCGGCGGCGGTCGCGTTCGAGCAGCGGCGCCAGGCGCCGGCGAATGCCTAAGTTGATGCGCGCACGGCGGTCGGCGGCGTAGGTCTGCCACAGGTAGTCGCGCTCCGAGTCGGTGACCATTTCCAGGGTCAGCTCGTCGTGATTGCGCAGGAAGATCGCCCACTGGCAGCTCTCCGGGATTTCCGGGGTCTGGCGCATGATGTCGGTGATCGGGAAGCGGTCTTCGCGCGCGATGGCCATGTACATGCGCGGCATCAGCGGGAAGTGGAACGCCATGTGGCATTCGTCGGCGTTCTCGCCGAAGTACTGCTGGGTGTCTTCCGGCCACATGTTGGCCTCGGCCAGCAGCATGCGGTCGGGATATTCGGCGTCAAGCGTGGCGCGGATGCGGCGCAGGATGGCGTGGGTTTCAGGCAGGTTCTCGTTGGAGGTGCCGTCGCGCTCGATCAGGTACGGCACCGCGTCCAGGCGCAGGCCGTCCACGCCCAGGTCGAGCCAGAAGCGCATCACTTCCAGCACCGCTTCCAGCACGGCCGGGTTGTCGAAGTTGAGGTCGGGCTGGTGCGAATAGAAGCGGTGCCAGAAGTATTGGCCGGCGACCGGGTCCCAGGTCCAGTTGGAGTTCTCGGTGTCGCAGAAGATGATGCGGGTGCCGGCGTAGTCCTGGTCGCTGTCGGACCACACGTAGAAGTCGCGTTCCGGCGAGCCGGCCGGCGCGTTGCGCGCACGCTGGAACCAGGAATGCTGGTCGGAGGTGTGGTTGATCACCAGTTCGGTGACGATGCGGATGCCGCGCGCGTGCGCCTGCGCCACCAGCCGTTCGAAGTCGGCGATGCTGCCGTAGTCCGGATGCACGGCCATGTATTCGGCGATGTCGTAGCCGTCGTCGCGGCGCGGGCTGGGATAGAACGGCAGCAGCCAGATGGTGTCCACGCCGAGGTCGGCGATGTAGTCGAGCTTGGAGATCAGGCCGGGGAAATCGCCGATGCCATCGTCGTTGGAGTCGAAGAACGACTTGACGTGCACCTGGTAGATGATCGCGTCCTTGTACCAGAGTGCATCGTGCGCGAGCGGGCTTGCCTCGCTATCGGCGGACAAGGGAACTGCAGCATTCATGAAGTGGCTCCGGCGCGGATACGCCATAGGGAAAACGGCCGCGACGGATCGAGGCGAATGGTTTGCTGTTTGCCGTGCCAGGCGAAGGCGTGGCCGTCCCACAGGTCCTGCACGGCGACGCTGGCATGGTCGGGCAGGCCCAGTTCCCACAGCGGCACTTCGATCTGTGCGTCTTGCGCGCTATGCGGGTCCAGGCTGATCGCCACCAGCACCAGGCTGCGGCTGCGCGCCAGGTGCGCTTCGTCGAGGAACTTGCCGAAGTACAGCACCTGGTCGTTGTGCGCGAGATAGAAGCGCGTGCCCAGGTGCGACTGCAGTTCCGGGTGCTGGCGGCGTAGCAGGTTGAGGCGGGTGATCTCATCGACGATGTCGCCGGGCGTGCGCTCGGGCCACACGCGCAACTGATATTTCTCCGAATCCAGGTATTCCTCCTTGCCCGGCGCCAGCGGCGTGGCCTCGCACAGTTCGAAGCCCTGGTACATGCCCCACAGGCCCGACAGCGTGGTCGCCAGCGCGGCGCGGATCAGGTGGCCGCCGCGGCCGCTCTGTTGCAGGAACACCGGGTTGATGTCCGGTGTGTTGACGAAGAAATGCGGACGGAAGCACTCACGCGGCGTGCCGGCGTTGAGTTCTTCGATGTAGGCCTGCAGTTCGGTCTTGTGCTGGCGCCAGGTGAAGTAGGTGTAGGACTGCGAGAAGCCGACCTTGGCCAGCCGGTACATCGGCTTGGGCCGGGTGAAGGCTTCGGACAGGAACACGACTTGGGGATGGCGGCCGCGCACTTCCGCGATCAGCCATTCCCAGAACGGGAACGGCTTGGTGTGCGGATTGTCGACGCGGAACAGGTGGACGCCTTCGTTGACCCAGAACAGCACCGCGTCGCGCAGCGCGTTCCATAGCTCCGGCACGGCACCGCTGGCGTAGAAATCGACGTTGACGATGTCCTGGTATTTCTTCGGCGGATTCTCCGCGTACGGGATCGAGCCGTCGGCACGCCAGGTGAACCAGTCCGGATGTTCGCGCAGCCACGGATGGTCCGGCGCGCATTGGATCGCGAAATCCAGCGCCAGTTCCAGGCCCTGCGCGGCGGCGGCGGCGCGCAGCCGGCGGAAGCCTTCCAGACCGCCGAGTTCTGCATGCACCTCGGTATGCCCACCGTCGGCCGAACCGATCGCGTATGGGCTGCCGGGCTCGCCAGGTTGCGCGTTGACCGCGTTGTTGCAGCCCTTGCGGTTCTTCTCGCCGATCGGATGGATCGGCGGCATGTACAGCACGTCGAAGCCCATCGCGCGGATATGCGGCAGGCGCGCGATCACATCGTCGAAGGTGCCGTGGCGCGCGAGGTCGCCGCTCTGCGAACGCGGGAACAGTTCGTACCAACTGGAGAAATGCGCACCGCGGCGCTCGGCCTCGACGCGGAAGGTCATCGGGTATTCGGTGCGGAACGGCTTGTCGTCGGCGCGCGCCATGGCCTCGGCGGTGCCGGGTTCGAGCAGGATTTCCGCAGTTGCCGAGAGGCCCTCGCTGCGCATGATGCGAGCGACGATCGCCTTCAATCGCGCGGCCAGCGCGCCGCGGCTGCGCGCGCGCGCCGCCTCGACCTGGGCCAGCGCTTCCTGCACGTCCACCGGCAGCAAGGTCCCGGCGGCGCGCTTCTTTTCCAGGTCGGCGTGGGTGGTGGCGAACACGTCGCGCCAGGCCTCGATCCGGAACTCGTAGCGGCCCAGCCGTTCCAGCGGGAATTCGCCGCGCCAGCGGTCGTTACCCAACGCGCGCATCGGCGCGGTGGACCAGGTGCGTGCATCGGCGGCGCGCCACAGCAAGGCCACCGCAATGCGGTCGTGGCCATCGCAGAACGCATCGGCTTCCACGCAGATGCGGTCGCCGACGGTGCGCTTGACCGGGAAGCGGCCATCGTCCACCGAGGGCGTCACCGTCTCAATGCAGATCCGCGCCGCCGCGGCGGCGACATCGGCCGGCGTGCGCGCGCGCGCGGCGGCCAGCACCGGACGCGCCGGCACGCTACGGTAGACGCGGACTTCGCCCGCTTCCAGGGTGCCGCCCTGGTCGCCCTGGATCGGTTCGCCCTGGTCGCTGAGCAGGGATTCGCTGTCGCCGAGCAGGCGTAGCAAGGCAGATCCCGGTACCGGTAGCAGATGATCGTGGTCGCTGTTGAGCAGCACCAGCCACGGCGCGGCGCCGAGCGGTTCCACCGCGACCGCGGTCAGCGCGCCGTCGCGCAGCAGCGGACGCAGGCGCAGGTCGTGCGTGGCCTCAGCCGGGAGCGCCTGCGCTTCGTCGGCGTCGGTGTCCATCGGTGCCGGCAGGACGGTGGGTTCGGCGATCGCCCAGGCATCGCCGAACGCGGACGCCAACCGGGCGCGTTGCGCGCGCCGCAACGGCGGCTGCGCTTCGCTCGGCGCATCGGGATCGATGGTGGCGACGACGCGACGCGCCAGGCTGCGCAGCGCCACGTCTTCGTCGAAGAACCAGCTGCCGCGTCCGTCCCACCAGGCCAGCGACGAGAACGCCGCATCGAAGCCGGCGCCGTGCAGTCCGCGCAAGGCCTCCAGGCCCAGGCCGGGGGTCCAGGCCAGGAAGGTCGCCTCGGGCACCTGCGCCTGCACGTCGGCGATCAGGCTGCGCCACAACGTGGCCGGCACGCGCTGCGGCTGCAGCACGCGGAAGCCGGCCAGGCCGCTGCGCAGCCAGTCGCGCAGGCGCACGCTCCACCATTGCGCCAGGCCCGCGCCCTCTTCCGCATAGGCGAAGCGGCCCTGGGCGATCTCGGGTGTGCCGCGCTGCGTGCGCGGATCCGGCAGCGCCGAGGTGCGCGCGCGGAACCAGTGCGGATGTTCCTGCAGCAGGCGGCTGCCGCCGCCGATCTCGTCGATGCGCAGATCGACCAACAGCTTCAGGCCGTGTTTCTGCGCCAGCGCCAGCCACTGCTGCAATTGCGCGTCGCCGTCGGCATCGTCGGCGGCCGGGTCCGCCAGCCGCCCTTGCGGGTCCTGCGCGAACGGGTTGGGCAAGATCACGTGGTCGCAACCGTTGGCCTGTGCGGCCGCCATGGCCGCCTCCAGCGCGGCCGTATCGAGGTTGCTCAAGGGGGACAGCAGGCAGACATGCATTCGGATATCCCGTTCGGCGTCAATGAGGAGTGCACGATCCAGACCGCAGCGATCGCCATCGGCGGTAGGAATCAGACGTCGCACAAGACGGAGACGGAATGCGCCTGCACGATGTGCCGCATCCGCAATCGGATTCGGCGCCGTGGCGCCAATGCCGCTCGATGCGATGCGACAGGCGCCACAAGACCACAGCCGATGCCAATGAAATGTGTTCATGGCATTAAGCAGGCGCATACATCGGCACACGAGGCATGCGCGACGGCGAAGTGCGGCATCGGCGCCAAAACGCCGCCGCCCGGGCATTTGCGAAGAAACCGTGGCGCACCTGCGGCGACGCGAACGTCTTAACGTCATCAAGCGTTCACGCGCTCGCCACTGGCTGCTCACCGTGACGTTACTGCCGTCGCACCATAGGTGTGCGCATGATGGCGCCGGCGTGCTGGCCGTTGCGGGCGGCGTGGCCGATATAAGGATGTCGTCCGACCGACCCGACTACGCCACCTCAAGCGTAGAGCGGCAGTGCCGATCACGCTCGCCTACCGAGCGCGAGGCAAGCCAGCCAAGGCCGATCGAAACCGGGAACGGGCGCAACGCAGCGAGTAGCGATGCCACAGGCGGGGTCGATGACGACCGTGGCACTCATGGCCGGTTCGAGAACCAGGCGATCCGACGCTACCGCCCTCCGCTGTCGATCATGTTCCGAGCTGGCCCAGGTCCCGATCGAGCAGGCAGTCGATGAACGCACGCAATGCCGGAAGCATGTAGCGGCGGCTTGAGTAGTAGAGATACAGGCCGGGCGCCGTCGGCGACCAGTCGGCCAGCACGCGCTTGAGGCGGCCGTCCCGCAGGGCATCGGCGATGCCGTCGTCGTTGTAGGCGTAGGTGATGCCCAACCCCTGCAGTGCGGCGGGCACGACGATGTCCTGGTGATTGGCGATCACCTGGCCTTCGCCGAACACCTCGGTGCTCCTGCCCTTCTTCCGGAACTCCCAGCCCGCGATCCGGCCGCTGCCGGGAAAGCGCCAGTTGATGCAGGCATGACGCGCCAGGTCGGCCGGGGTCTTCGGCTCGCCGTGCCGCGCCAAGTAGTCGGGCGAGGCCACGGCGAGCAGTTCGATGTCCGGGGTGAGACGCACCGCCACCATGTCCTTCTGCAGGCGTCCGCCGACGCGAATGCCGGCGTCGAAGCCCTCGCCGGCGATGTCGCTCAGGCCGTCGTCGATGACGATGTCGAGCACCACCTGCGGATGCGCGCGCGCGAAGCGGCCCAGGCGCGGCGCGATCACGTTCTTCGCCGCCATGCTGAGCGTGTTGATCCGCAATGTGCCGGCGGCGCGCGCGTTGCTGCCGACCGCCTGCGCGACGGCGTCGTCCATCTCGCGCAGCATCGGTGCGATCCGTTCGTGCAGGCGTTGTCCCGGTTCGGTCGGCGAGACGCTGCGCGTGGTCCGGTTCAACAGGCGCACGCCCAAGCGCGATTCCAGTTGTCGGACCACCTGCGAGAGCGCGGACCGCGACAGGCCTAGATGATCGGCCGCGCGGGCGAAGCTGCCGCGTTCCACCACTGCTACGAACGCCTTCAGTTCCGCAAACTCCGCGCCGCGCATTGTGCATCCATTTCTACATAGCTTGATCGGATAGTAGGCGATTTTCTTATCGGTGCGGTCGCGCCACTCTGCGTCCATGGACCCAGAAGGAACAAAGCCGATGAACGCACTGAACCTGCCCGAGCCGATCGCCGCCTACTTCCAGGCGGACACCCAGGACGGCCGGGCCGTCGCCCACTGCTTCACCCCGAACGGCAGCGTCCGCGACGAGGGCAAGACCCATCAAGGGCAAGCGGCGATCGAAGCCTGGAAAGCGGACACCTCCACCCGCTACACCTACACCACCGAGCCGCGCACGCTGCAGCAGGACGGCCAGCGCTACATCGTGACCGGACACGTCGCTGGCGATTTCCCCGGCAGTCCGGTGGACCTGCGCTACGTCTTCACGCTCGAGCGCGGCCGGATCGCCACGCTGGAGATCGCGCCATGAGCTTCGATCTGCGCCTCGCCGGCCAACGCGCGCTGGTCACCGGCGGCACGCGCGGGACAGGCGCCGCGGTGGTCCGCGCACTGACCCAGGCCGATGCCCGCGTGGTCGCGACGGCGCTCTCGCCGCCCGCGCAAGCGGTCGCCGGCGTCCACTATCTCGCCGCCGATCTCGCCACGGCCGACGGCGCCCGCCGCGCCGCCGATGCGGCGATTCAGCATCTCGGGGGGATCGACATCCTGGTCAACGTGGTGGGCGGTTCGTCGGCGCCGGCGGGCGGTTTCGCCGCGCTGGACGACACGCAATGGACGCGGGCGCTCGACCTGAATCTGATGTCGGCCGTGCGGCTGGACCGCGCATTGCTGCCGGCGATGCTGGCGCAGGGCGCCGGCGTGATCCTCCACGTCACCTCGATCCAGCGCCTGTTGCCGCTACCCGAGGCGACCATGGCGTACGCGGCGGCGAAGGCGGCGCTGTCGACCTACAGCAAGGCGCTGTCCAAGGAGGTCACCCCCAAGGGCGTGCGCGTCGTGCGCGTGTCGCCGGGCTGGATCGACACGGAAGCCTCCGCGGCGCTGGTCGAACGCGTCGCGGCCCAGGCAGGCACGGATCGCGACGGCGGCAGACAGCTGGTGATGGACTCACTGGGCGGCATTCCGCTGGGGCGCCCCGCCATGCCGGACGAAGTCGCCGACCTGATCGCCTTCCTGGTCTCGCCGCGTGCGGCCTCCATCTCCGGTGCCGAATACACCATCGATGGCGGCACGGTGCCGACCGTCTGACGCACACGGGCGCCGGATGACGCCCGCACCCACTCGAGAGGAAACCCCATGTTCAAGTAGGCCCCCTGCGGTCGCACAGCGCTGCACGACCTCGGCACGACCCACTGGCGGGCCGCGCTTACTGCCCCCGCTGCGCGCCTTCCC
The DNA here is from genome assembly GCF_014236855.1 of Xanthomonas sp. SI. Lineage (NCBI taxonomy): Bacteria > Pseudomonadati > Pseudomonadota > Gammaproteobacteria > Lysobacterales > Lysobacteraceae > Xanthomonas > Xanthomonas sp. SI. Next base: position 696,495 of record NZ_CP051261.1, on the reverse strand, counting down.
CGCCTTCGCTCATCGAATACGCCCGCTCCGCGCCCTCGCCCGCGGCCCAGGTCTTGTTCGGCTCGGCCTGCAGGGTGAAGCGCAGTTCGCCGCCGGCCATGATTTCCTCGTGGCGCAGGAAGGCGCGGTCCAGCGGGCGGCCGTTGAGGGTGACGCTGCCGATGTAGGGATGCGCGTCGTCCAGGCCGTCGGCGACGATGCTGAAGCGCTTGCCGTTGGGCAGCGCCAGGATCGCGTGCGGCAGAAACGGGCGGCCGATGATGTACTGGTTGCTGGCCGGCGCCACCGGATAGAAACCCAGCGCGGTAAACACGTACCAGGCCGACATCTGCCCCAGGTCGTCGTTGCCGGCCAGCCCGTCGGGACGCGCCGCGTACTGGCTGCGCATGATCTGCTGCAGCCGCGCCTGGGTACGCCAGGGCTGGCCTGCGTAGGCGTACAGGTAGGCGACGTGGTGGCTGGGTTCGTTGCCGTGCGCGTACCAGCCGATCAAGCCGGTGATGTCTTCCATGTGCTCGAACACCTTGGGATCGACCTTGGCCTCGAACACCTGGTCCAGCCGCGCCAGCAGCTTGTCCTCGCCGCCGTGCGCGCGGGCCAGGCCGGCCACGTCCTGCGGCACGTACCACGAGTACTGCCAGGCGTTGCCTTCGGTGTAGTCGCTGCCGTAGCCGCTGGCACTGGGATCGAACGGTTCGCGGAAGCTGCCGTCGCGCTTGCGCGCGCGCATGAAGCCGGTGTCGGCGTCGAAGGCATGCTGCCAGTTGCCGGCGCGCTTGCCGAATTCGCTGGCCACCTCGGTGCGGCCCATCGCCTGCGCCATGCGCGCGATGGTCCAGTCGTCGAACGCGTATTCCAGGGTCTTGGACGCGGCCTCGCCTTCCTCATCGATCGGCACGTAGCCCAGCTCGCGATATTGCGCGATGCCGTCGTAGGGGCCGTAGTCGGCGCTGGCGACCATCGCCTCCAGCGCGGCGTTGGTGTCGTAGCCGCGGATGCCTTTCATGTAGGCGTCGGCGATCACCGGCACGGCGTGGTAGCCGATCATGCACCAGGTCTCCAGGCCCTGGAACGACCACACCGGCAGCACCCCATTCGGACTGTTTTTGCGGTGCGCGAGCAGCGAGTTGACGATGTCGTTGGTACGTTGCGGCGGCTGCACCAAGGTCAGCAGCGGATGCAGCGCGCGGTAGGTATCCCACAGCGAGAATGTCGAGTAGTTGGTGTAGCCCTGCGCCTGGTGCACGGCGTTGTCCGGCCCGCGATAGCGACCGTCGCTGTCCATGAACAGCGTGGGGCCGAGCAGGCTGTGGTACAGCGCGGTGTAGAACTGGGTGCGCTGCGTTGCCGGCGCGTCCACTTCGACCGCACCCAGCGCCTGCGCCCATTGCGTGCGTGCCGCGCGGCGCACGCCGTCGAAGTCCCAGCCCGGCACCTCGGCATCGAGGTTGGCGATGGCGCTGTCCTCGCTGACCGGAGAGATCGACACCTTCACCAGCAGCGGCTCGCGCGTGGCCTGGCCGAAGTCGAAGCTGGCCACCAGCTGGCGGCCTTCGATCTGCGCGCGCTGCGCGGGGTCGTTATCGCCCGGTGGCGGGAAGCCCTTGTACGGGATGTCCTGCTCGGTGTTTTGCAAGGCATGGCCGCGCAGCGGCTGCGAGAAGCGCAGCGCGAAGTACAGCTGCCGCCCTGGCGCCCAGCCGCGGGTTTCGCGGAAGCCGGTGACGGTGCCGTCGGCGCGCACGCGCAGCCGCGACCAGCTGATCTTGCCGGTGTAGTCGTACATGCTGGTGCGCAAGTCCAGCAGCACGTGCGCCGGCTGGCCCTTGGGGAAGGTGTAGCGGTGCACGCCGGCGCGCGCGCTGGCGGTGAGTTCGGCGCGCACCTTGTAGTCGTCCAGGGTCACCGCGTAGTAGCCGGGCTCGGCACGTTCGTCGTCGTGGCGGAAGCGCGAGCTGTAGCCGCTGCCGGGCTTGTCCGGATCGCCGCGCTCCAGCCGCACCGCGCCGCTGATCGGCATCAGCAACACGTCGCCCAGGTCGGAATGGCCGGTGCCGGAGAAGTGGGTGTGCGAGAAGCCGACCAGGCTGCGGTCGTCGTAGCGGTAACCGGCGGCCCATCCGTAGGCATCCTTGCGCGGCTGGATGCGCGTGTCCGGGCTCAGCTGGACCATGCCGAACGGCACCGTGGCGCCGGGATAGGTGTGGCCTTCGCCGCCGGTGCCGATGAACGGATCCACCGCGGCGACGGCACGCTCGCCGGGGCTGGCGGCGGCGGAACTGGTGGCGGCGTGCGCCGCCGGCCAGGCGGCGGCGAGCAGCAGCGCGACGGCCGCGCGCTTGGTCCAAGTGTTGGGCATTGCCTCTTTCCCCGGTCGAATCGGTCCAAGAAACGGATACCACAAAAGCTGCCGTGCATTTTGCTGCACTGCAAAATGCGCAGCCGATCACGACGGCGCAGGATGGGCGGCCTTTTGAACCGGTCTAATCGCCGTGCCGTCGTCCCCCGCCGACAAACGCGTCACCGTGTCCGACATCGCCGCCGCCTGCGGCGTGTCGCGGGCGACCGTGTCGCTGGTGCTGCGCAACAGCCCGCTGGTGCATGCGGACACGCGCGCGCGGGTGGCGGCGGAGATCGCGCGGCAGGGCTACGTCTATCACCGCGGCGCGGCCAGCCTGCGCGGGCGCGCCTCCAACGCGGTGGCGCTAGTGGTCAACGACCTGGCCAACCCGTTCTTCGCCGAATTCGCCGGCGGCGTGGACGCGGCGCTGGCCGAGGCCGGCTACGTGATGCTGATGGGCAGCACCGGCGAATCGCCGGAGCGCCAGCACAGCGTGCTGGCCTCGCTGATCGAGCACCAGCCGGCGGCGCTGATTCTGTCGCCGACCGAGAACACCGACGCGGCGCGGCTGCGCCAGTTGCTCGGCACGCGGCTGCCGGTACTGCTGTTCAACCGCGCGCTGGACGGCGACTGGCCGCTGCTGGCGCTGGACAACCGCCGCGGCGCGCGCCTGGCCACCGAACACCTGCTGGCGCTGGGCCATCGTGCGATCGCGTTCTTCGGCGGCCACCGCCAGTCCAGTTCCTGCGCCGAACGCCGCTCCGGCTACCGCGACGCGCTGGCCGCCGCCGGCATCGCCGCCGACCCGGCGTGGCTGATCGAATGCGCGCCGACCCGGCTGGAAGCCGCGCGCCAGGCCGGCGCGCTGTGCGCGCGCGACCCGCTGCCGACCGCGCTGGTCTGCTACAACGACGTGGTCGCGCTGGGCCTGGCCAGCGGCCTGGCCGAACGCGGCCGCCACGCCGGCCGCGACTACGCCTTGATCGGCTTCGACGACATCGCCGAAGCCGCCGTCGCCACGCCGCCGCTGTCCACCGTCGCGGTCGCCCCGCGCGAACGCGGCATGCAGGCCGCGCAGCTGGTGCTGGACGCGCTGCGCCAGCAACAGTCACTGCCTGCGCTTACCATCGCCCCGTCCCGGCTGTGCCTGCGTGCCAGCAGCCGGGTCGCCTTATCGTCCGTTCCCGGAGTCGCTGCATGAGCCGTCGCCCGCTGTCCAACACTGCCGCCATCGCGGTGGTCAGCATGATCTTCTTCACCTGGGGCGGCCTGACCAGCCTCAACGATGTGCTGATCCCGCATCTGAAAGCCGTGTTCCAGATGAACTACGCGCAGTCGATGCTGATCCAGTTCACCTTCTTCGGCGCGTACTTCCTGATGTCGCTGCCGGCCGGCGCGGTGGTGGCGCGCGTGGGCTACAAGGCCAGCATCGTCATCGGCCTGGTGGTCGCGGCGATCGGCGCGGCGATGTTCTATCCGGCGGCGCGGCTGCCGTCGTATCCGCTGTTCCTGACCGCGCTGTTCGTGCTGGCCAGCGGCATCACCCTGCTGCAGGTGGCGGCCAATCCGTACATCAGCCTGATCGGCGAACCGAGCAAGGCGCCGAGCCGGCTGAACTTCGCGCAGGCGCTGAATTCGTTGGGCACCACCATCTTCCCGCTGCTGATCGGCCCGCTGATCCTGGCCGGCGCGGTGCTGTCGGCCGACAAGATCGCGGCGATGAGCGCGCTCGAGCAGGCTGCCTATCGCGGCGCGCAGGCGCAATCGGTACAGGAGCCGTATCTGCTGCTGGCCGGCGGCCTGTTGCTGCTGGCGGTGTTCGTGCTGGTGATGCGTATCCCCTCGCTGCGCGAGGACGACGCCGGCAGCGTCGAGTCGCATCACAGCTTCGGCGATGCGCTGCGACAGTCGCACCTGCTGTGGGGCGTGGTGGCGATCTTCATGTACGTCGGCGCGGAAGTGTCGATCGGCAGCTTCCTGATCAACTACATCTCCGGCCCGACCACCGGCGGCCTGACCGAAGCCACCGCCAGCCGTTACCTGGCGTTCTACTGGGGCGGCGCGATGGTCGGCCGCTTCGCCGGCGCCGCGCTGCTGCAGGTGATTCCGGCGCGCAAGCTGCTGGCCGCCTTCGCCGGCGTCGCCTCGCTGCTGCTGATCGTGACCATGATCAGCACCGGCCACGTGGCAATGTGGAGCGTGATCGCGATCGGCCTGTTCAACTCGATCATGTTCCCGACCATCTTCACCGTGGCCATCGAACGCCTCGGCCCGCTGACCAGCAAGGCCTCAAGCCTGCTGATCATGGGCATCGTCGGCGGCGCGCTGGTGCCGCTGGCGCAGGGCGCGCTGGCCGACGTGGTCGGCATCCAGCACGCCTTCGTGATCCCGCTGCTGTGCTACGCCTACATCCTCTGGTACGGCCTGCGCGGCTCGCGATTGTCGGCGAACCTGCCGGCCGAGGCGCCGGGCGCCAAGCCGGTAGCGCGCGCGATGCATTGATGCGCGAGACGGGCGCGGCGGCACGCTGCCGCCGTGCCTGCGCTCGGTTGTTCCTCCCCCTTCCCCCACTCACATGACTCCTAGCGACCGCATGAACCTGCCTGCCACGCCCCTGCCCGACTTCGCCGATGCCGCCGTGCTGCGCGCGCATATCGCCGACACCATGGCCTTCTACCATCCGCGCGCGATCGATCCGGCCGGCGGCTTCTTCCACTATTTCCGCGACGACGGCAGCGTGTACGACGCCGGCCATCGCCACCTGGTCAGCAGCACCCGCTTCGTCTTCAACTACGCGATGGCGGCGAACGAGTTCGCCGATTCGTCGCTGGCCGCCGAGTACCTGGACGCCGCGCGCCACGGCCTACGCTACCTGCGCGAGACGCATCGCGACGCCGCCAGCGGCGGCTACGTGTGGACCCTGCGCGACGGCGTCGCCGAGGACCGCACCCAGCACGCCTATGGCGCCGCCTTCGTGCTGCTGGCCTACGCCACCGCGAAGAAGGCCGGCCTCGACACCGACGCATGGATGGACGAGACCTGGCAGCTGCTGGAAACCCGCTACTGGGACGCCGCCGCCGGTCTGTATCGCGACGAAGCCACGCCCGAGTGGCAGTTCTCCAGCTACCGCGGACAGAACGCCAACATGCACCTGTGCGAGGCGCTGATCGCCGCCTACGAGGCCAGCGCCGAACCGCGCTACCTGCAGCGCGCGCTGCTGCTCGCCGACCACATCACCCGCCGCCAAGCCGCGCTGGCCGGTGGCCTGGTGTGGGAACACTACGACGCGAACTGGCAGGTGGACTGGGACTACAACCGCGACAATCCCAAGCACCTGTTCCGGCCGTGGGGTTTCCAGCCCGGCCACCAGGTCGAATGGTCGAAGCTGTTGGTGCTGCTGCACGGGCACCTGCAGGCGGCCGAGGGCAGCGCGCCGGACTGGTTGCTGCCGACCGCCCGCCACCTGTTCGACACCGCGCTGGCGCACGGCTGGGACGCGCAGCACGGCGGCATCGTCTACGGCTTCGCCTCCGGCACCGAAGCCGAGCCGGTGGTCGGCGTGCCCGACGTGGCGCAGCACCCGACCTATTTCTGCGACGACGACAAGTATTTCTGGGTGCAGGCCGAAGCGATCGCCGCCGCCGCGCGGCTGCTGGCCGCGAGCGGCGATGCCGGCTACCGCACCGCCTACGACAAGCTGTGGGCGTATTCGTGGGAACACCTGGTCGACCATCGCTACGGCGCCTGGTTCCGCATCCTCAGCCGCGACAACCGCAGCTACAGCGACGAGAAGAGCCCGGCCGGCAAGACCGACTACCACACCATGGGCGCCTGCCACGATGTGCTGGCGGTGATGCGCGGTAGCAAGGCGTTCGCGTAGGCATACGCGGGGCGCCGGCGATCCGGCGCCTGTGTTCCTGTAGGAGCGGCTTCAGCCGCGACAGCGTGTCACCGGTGAGACCCTGTCGCGGCTGAAGCCGCTCCTACAGGGGTCGGTCGCCCGCCGGGAGGGGGCGACAGCGGGCGTCGGTCGTGCGCAGGTGGTGCGATAGCGCAAGCAAGTGGCACCAATCCTTCGCCCACAAAAAAAGCCCCGCACATGGCGGGGCTTTTTCGTTGCCGCGAACCGCGCTCGATCAGTCGATATCGAGGAAGCTGCGTAGCTGCTCGGAGCGGCTCGGATGACGCAGCTTGCGCAACGCCTTGGCCTCTATCTGGCGGATGCGCTCGCGGGTGACATCGAACTGCTTGCCGACTTCCTCGAGGGTGTGGTCGGTGTTCATGTCGATGCCGAAGCGCATGCGCAGCACCTTGGCCTCGCGCGGGGTCAGCCCGGCGAGCACGTCGCGCACGGTCTCGGACAGGTTGATGTTGGTGGTGTTCTCGATCGGGGACTCCACGTTGGTGTCCTCGATGAAGTCGCCCAGATGCGAATCCTCGTCGTCGCCGATCGGGGTTTCCATCGAGATCGGCTCCTTGGCGATCTTCATCACCTTGCGGATCTTGTCCTCCGGCATGTCCATTTCCTTGGCCAGCTCCTCCGGCGTGGCCTCGCGGCCGTACTGCTGGAGCATCTGCCGGGAAATGCGGTTCAACTTGTTGATCGTCTCGATCATGTGCACCGGGATACGGATGGTGCGCGCCTGATCGGCGATCGAACGGGTGATGGCCTGGCGGATCCACCAGGTCGCATACGTGGAGAACTTGTAGCCGCGACGGTATTCGAACTTGTCCACCGCCTTCATCAGGCCGATGTTGCCTTCCTGGATCAGGTCGAGGAACTGCAGGCCGCGGTTGGTGTACTTCTTGGCGATCGAGATCACCAGACGCAGGTTGGCCTCGACCATTTCCTTCTTGGCCTTGCGCGCCTTGGCTTCGCCATAGGCCATCGCGCGGCTGATTTCCTTCAGCTCGGTCAGGCTCAGGTACGTCGCCTGCTCCACCGCCACGGTGGCTTCCTGCTCGGCGACGATCTGATCCTTGACGTCGCGCAGCGCCGAGGACCACTTCTGCTTGCGCTTCAGTGCGTCGTCGACCCAGGCCACGTTGGTCTGGTTGCCTTCCCAGGAACGGATGAAATCCTTGCGCGGCATCCGCGCCACGTGCGTGGCCAGGTGCAGCACGCGACGCTCGTGGTCCTTGACCTGGGCCATGGTGTCGCGCAGCTTGCGCACCAGCACGTCGGTCAGCGGCAGCGGCAGCTTCAAGGTGACGAACACCTCGGCGATGTCGGTGCGCAGCTTGGTGACCAGCTTGTGCTCGGCGCCGTTCTTGGCGTGCGCCTTCTTGAACTTGGCGTATTCGGTGGCCAGCACTTCCATGCGCCGCGCGACCTCGGCCGGATCCGGACCGGTCGGGCCGGCCTCTTCCTCGGCGGCTTCGACTTCCTCGTCGTCGTCGTCGGCATCGGCATCGGCGGCATCGTCGTCGCTGGCGACCACCGCCGGCGGCGCCGGCTCTTCTTCGATCAGGTCGTTGAAGCCGACCACGATCTCGGCCAGGCGCTTCTTGCCTTCCTTGTGCTGTTCGTAGTCTTCGAGCAGCGTCTCCACCGCCAGCGGGAACGCGCCCAGCGCGGCCTGGACCTGGCTGAGGCCTTCCTCGATGCGCTTGGCGATGGCGATTTCGCCTTCGCGGGTCAGCAGCTCGACCGTGCCCATCTCGCGCATGTACATGCGCACCGGGTCGGTGGTGCGACCACCTTCGGTGTCGAGTGCGGTCAGCGCCGCGGCGGCTTCTTCGGCCGCGGTGTCGTCGACTTCGCGGTTACCGGTGTTGCCGTCGTTGAGCAGCAGGGTCTCGGCGTCGGGGGCGACTTCATGGACGTCGATGCCCATGCCGTTGATCATGCTGATGATGTCTTCGATCTGCTCCGGATCGACCAGGTCGTCGGGCAGATGGTCATTGACTTCGGCGTAGGTCAGATAGCCCTGTTCCAGGCCCTTGCTGATCAGTAGCTTGATGTCGGATTGCTGGGCAGGACGTTCGTTGGCCATGAGTGCTCGCGCCACCGGCAGGTAGATGAATGAGTGAACCTAGCATTATAACAGCCCGGACCGCCGCTTGCCGGACAAGGAGCTGAATCGCTCCGCCAGGAGCGCCCCGACCTAGGGCCGAAGCAGGAAAGTGACCGGGCCGTCGTTGACCAGGCTGACGATCATATGGGCACCGAAGCGCCCGCTTTCCACCCCCGGCGGATGCCGCTCCCGGCAAATTTCCAGCAATCGGTTGAAGCCGCGTTCAGCCTCGATCGGCGGCGCCGCGGTGGTGAAGCTGGGCCGCATTCCCGAATCGGTATCGGCGGCCAGGGTGAACTGGCTGACCAGCAGCAAGCCGCCCTCGGTGTCGCGCAGCGAGCGGTTCATGCGCCCGCTGGCGTCGGCGAACACGCGGTAGCCCAACAGGCGCTCGGCCATGCGCTGGAACGTGGCCTCGGTATCGCCCGGCTCCACCGCCACCAGCGCCAGCAGGCCGGGGCCGATGCGACCGACCACCGCATCGTCGACGCGGACTTCGGCTTGGCTGACGCGCTGGATCAGGGAGAGCATGGGCGGGGACTCGGGACTCGGGACTCGGAAGCATCCGGGTTCGGCGGGGCGCTGTCATCCCGTCGGCATCATGGCCGAGTCGCGGCGCTCAGCGGAAGTCGCGATGGCCCACAAGCGGACCGATTCGTGATGCCGATCGGGTCATAGGGATGCATTCGACCTGGCACGGCCGGCGCAGCGGATAAACTGGCGCGATGAAACCCGCAACGCTCGCAACCGTTCTATATCGCTGCGCCGCCGCCATGGCGCGCCTGCCCTGGCCGTGGCTGCGGCGCCTGGCCGACGGCCTGGCCTGGCTGTGGCTGCGCAAGGACGCGCGCGAAAGCCGCGTCACCCGCCGCAACCTGGAGCTGGCCTACCCGGAGCTGCTGCCGAGCGAGCGCATCGCGCTGCACCGCGACGTGCTGCGCTCCACCGCGCGGCAGGCCTTCGAGACCCTGGTGCTGTGGACCCGGCCGCCGGCGCAGAACCTGGCCCGGCTGCGCCAGCGCAATGGACAAGACCTGTACGACGCGGCGCTGGCCTCGGGCCGCGGGGTGATCGTGGCGGCGCCGCACTTCGGCAACTGGGAACTGCTGAACCAGTGGCTGGCCTCGCGCGGCGACATCGCCATCGTCTATCGCGCGCCGGCCTCCGACGTCGGCGACGCCTTCCTGCAACTGGTGCGCAGCGGCGACAACGTGCGCCAGGTGCGCGCCGAAGGCCCGGCGGTGCGGCAGCTGTTCAAGGTGCTCAAGGACGGCGGCGCGGTCGGCATTCTTCCCGACCAGCAACCCAAGGCCGGCGACGGCGTGTTCGCGCCGTTCTTCGGCGTGCCGGCGCTGACCATGACCCTGGTCAACCGGCTGGCCGAACGCACCGGCGCGATCGTGCTGTTCGCGTGGTGCGAGCGGGTCGGCAACGACCTGGAATTCGCGCTGCAGGTGCAGCCGGCGCCGGAGGCGATCGCCGACCCGGACCCGCTGCGCGCCGCGACCGCGCTGAACGAAGGCGTGGAGCGCGTGGCGCGTCGCGACCCGGCGCAGTACCAGTGGACCTACAAGCGCTACACGCTGCGTCCGAATCCGACCGAAGCCAACCCCTACGCCACGGCCAGGCACCCGCACTAGCGGCGCGCATCCCGCGCAGCCGCTAGTCGTCGTGCGGGTCCGTCGGCGTGGCGAGGATGCGCTGGTAGAAGGCCAGGTCCAGCCAGCGCCCGAACTTGAAACCGGCCTCGCGCACGGTACCGGCATGCACGAAGCCCAGTTGCTCGTGCAGCGCGATGCTGCCGCTGTTGCTGGCGTCGATGCCGCCCACCAGCACGTGCACGCCGCGCGCCTGCGCCGCCTCGACCAGCGCCAGCAGCAGGCGCCGCCCCAGGCCCTTGCCGCGATGGTCGCGGTGCACGTAGACCGAATGCTCGACGCTGTACTTGAACGCCGGCCAGGCGCGGAACGTGCCATAACTGGCGAAACCGAGCAGGGTGCCGTCCACGTCCTCGACCCCGATCACCGGGAAACCGCCGGCGCGCTTGGCCGCGAACCAGCCGGCCATGCTCTCCGGCGGGCGCGGCCGGTAGTCGTACAGGGCGGTGGAACGGACGATGGCCTCGTTGAAGATCTCCAGGATCGCGCCGGCATGGCGCTGTTCGGTGCATTCGACGAGGTGCATGCGCAGGTCCTGGGGAACGGGTCCGGCGTAGTAGAAATCAATCGACCGCGCTTGAACATGCCCGTCCCGCCTGCCGGGCGGCCGCGACCACGATTTCGTGAGTGACCGCGCGCCGGCCGACGGTTGCGTGCGAGGCATGCCGGCGCGGCGCACAGTGCGTTCCATCCCGCGCATGCTGGCGGCACGGCCAAACCACGCGACAATGGCGCACCGAAACCGCCGCCGCACCCGCCCACACGCGGCGCTTGCCGGGCGCAGCGCCGCCGGCACGCCTTGAAGCGGCGCCGGAGATCCCCATTTGGAGTCGTGCATGACCAGCCCCGCCCCCACCTCCGTGCACGCCTTCGGCGATCCCGCCGCGATCCGCAGCGAGCGCGCGGCCTCGGAGCTGCGTGCCGGCCGGCCGGTGATCATCGAAGGCCGCCAGGGCCAGGCGCGCGCGGTGCTGGCGCTGGACAGCAGCACCACGCAGTCCTACCTCAGCTTCGCCCAGGCGGCGGGGCAGCGGCATTACCTGTTCCTGACCCCGACCCGCGCGCAGGTGCTGGGCCTGGCCGCGCCGCAGGGCGCGCGCATCGCCCTGGCCGGTCAGTCCTACGACGCGCTGGCGGCACTGGCCTACCTGCGCGACGGCACGCTGCCGGCGCACTGGCTGCCGGGCGATGCGCTGGATGCCGGCGCGGTAGAGATCGCGCGCCTGGGCCTGCTGCTGCCGGCGATGATCGCGGTGGACCTGGGCGCGGACAGCAGCGCCTTCCAGGGCTGCCAGTCGCTGCAGCTGGACGATCTGGAACACGGCTGCGCGACCACCACCGCCGGCAGCTACGAACTGGTGACCCGCACCCAGGTGCCGCTGCGCGATCTCGGCAGCAGCGAATTCGTGGTGTTCCGCGGCGGCGTGGCGCAGCGCGACCAGGTCGCGATCGTGATCGGCCAGCCCGACCTGTCGGCACCGGTACCGGTGCGGGTGCACTCCTCCTGCCTCACCGGCGACCTGTTCGGCTCGCTGAAGTGCGACTGCGGCGACCAGCTGCGGCATGGCCTGGCCAAGCTCAAGGAGCTCGGCGGCGGCGTGCTGCTGTACCTGGACCAGGAAGGCCGCGGCACCGGCATCGCCACCAAGATGCGCGCCTACGGCTACCAGCACGACGGGCTGGACACCATCGACGCCGATGCGCAGCTGGGGTTCGGCGCCGACGAGCGCCGCTACGGCGGCGCGGTGGCGATGCTGCGCGGGCTCGGCATCCAGCGCGTGCGCCTGCTGACCAACAATCCCTCCAAGGCCGAGCGCCTGCGCGCGGCCGGCATCGAGGTGGTCGAACGCATCCCGATCACCGGCGCGATCACCGCCGAGAACGAGGGCTATCTGCGCACCAAGGCCGCCCGTGCCGGCCATGCGCTGGATGTGGACGCGCTGCTGCACGCCGCGCGCTGACAGCACCGGCAACGACGACAGCGGCGCAGGCCGAACGGCGAGGCGCGCTGCGGAGAGGGGCTCCAGACACCTCGCGCCCGCGCGCGAAACACGCCGGGTGCCGCCCGCGTTACGATCGGGGACCTACGCGGCGCGCGTGCGCAGTGCCCGCCCATCGCTTCGAGAGCCCACCGTGACCGCACCACCGTCCCTGGACCCCTCTGCTGCCGCGCTTGGCGCCGACCCTCAGGCCGCCACGGCGTTCGCGCCTGCGGACGACTGGTTGCCGCTGCCGCTGCGCGGCGCCTGGCTGGCCGCGCTAGGCGGCGGCTGCATGCTGGGCCTCAGCGTGCTGATCGGCGCGGCGATCTTCGGTTTCTCGCTGCACAGCCGCCAGGCCTTGCTCATCGGTGCCGGCGCCGCGGCGCTCGGCACGCTGTTCGGCGCCTGCATCGGCTTCGTGCGCCATCGCCGGATCCGTTGGCGGCTGAACGCGCAGGGCCTGGACCTGCGCCGCGGGCGGCTGTGGCAGAGCGAGGTGCACGTTCCGATGTCGCGCGTGCAGCATCTGGACCTGCGTCGCGGCCCGCTGGAGCGCGCCGCGCGCCTGGCCACCCTGGTGGTGCACACCGCAGGCACCCGGCACAACGCGGTGGCCGTGCCCGGCCTGGACCAGGCCGACGCCGAGCGCCTGCGCGAACGCCTGGCGCACCAGCTCGACCACGACGACGACGCGCTGTGAGCGCCGCCCTGGACGCCGAGGACACCGCGGTCCGGCGCCTGCACCCGTGGTCGTGGCTGTTCGTGCTGCTGCAGCACCTGCGGCATTTCCTGTTGCCGCTGCTGGCGCTGCTGGTGTTCGGCGGGCGCGACGGCCGCAACGACCATGTCGACCAGCTGATGATGCTGCTGGTGGGCAGCGCGCTGATCGCGGTGTCGCTGCTGCGCTACCTCACCTACCAGTACCGCATCGGCCGCGACAGCCTGAGCATCCGCAGCGGCTGGCTGGAACGCAGCCTGCGCGAGATCCCGTTCGCGCGCATCCACAACGTGGTGGTGCACCAGTCGCTGCTGCATCGGCTGTTCGGCGTGGCCGAAGTGCGGCTGGAATCGGCCGGCGGGACCAAGCCGGAAGCGCAGATGCGGGTGCTGCGGCTGGACCAGGCGCTGGCGCTGGAGCGGCAGATCCGCCACCGCGCGCATGCCGCCGAGACCGCGCCCGCCTCGGCGGACGCAGCGCCGGCCAGCGACGTGCTGTTGGCGCTGCCCACCTCGGAAGTGCTGCGCCAGGGACTGATCTCCAACCGCGGCATGGTGGTGGTGATCACCGCGTTCGGCGCCACCTATCACCTGTTCCCCGAGCGCATGGTCTCCAATGCGATCGAGCATTACGGGCGGCAGTTGTTCGGCTACGCCAGCCACCTGCAACTGGGCTGGATGGCCGGCGCGGTCAGCGTGGCGCTGATGCTGGCGACGCTGCTGTTGGTCATGCGCGTACTGTCGATGGCGCTGGCGCTGCTGCAGTACTACGGCTTCCGGCTCAGCGAGAGCGAGCGCCGGCTGACCGTGGAGCGCGGCCTGCTGACCCGGCTGCGCAACAGCGTGGCGCGGCGCCGGATCCAGGCCTGGACCCTGCACGAGAGCGTGCTGCAACGCCTGCTGCGGCGGCGCAGCCTGCACATCGACACTGCGGTGATGGAATCGCACCACGAGCACGGGCAGGCGTTGAAGGAGCTGGCGCCGCTGGCAACCCCGGCCGCCTGCGACGCCTTGCTGCACCGGCTGCTGCCGCAGATCGCCTGGCCGCCGCCGCAATGGCACGGGATCGCCACGCGCTGCTGGTGGCGGCTATGCCTGCCGGCGCTGTGCGTGGTGCCGCTGCTGTGCGCCGGCCTGTGGCAAGCCTTTGGCGCCTGGGCAGCGCTGTCGCTGCTGTGGCTGCCGTGGTCGGCGTTCAAGGCCTGGCGCCACACGCAGCGCATGAGCTATGCGCTGGACGCGCGCTACGTGGCGGTGCGCGGCGGCTGGTGGACACGCTGGTGGCGGCTGGCCGAGATCGACAAGCTGCAGACGCTGCAGCTGACCCGCTCGCCGCTGGACCGCTATTGCGGCACCGCCACCCTGTGGCTGGATACCGCCGGCGCCCGCCATGGCGAACCGCCGTTGCGGGTGCACCTGGTGCCCGAGGCCGAAGCGCAGGCGCTGTACCTGCAACTGAGCCGCGCGCTGGCGCGGCGTCGGCTGCGCTGGTAGCGGCAAGCGCCGCACCCGGCCATGCGCCGGCTCAACGCGCGCCGCGGCCCCAGTAGCCGATGCGTCGGCGGATCTTCAGCTTGCGCCAGAAATTCCACGGCTTGCGTTTGGGATTGCGCGCGCCCTCGGCGACGAAATCGTCGATCGCGCGCAGCACGCGCTCGCTGGACTGCCCATCGCGGTAGGGATGCAGGCCGTCGGCGAAGTCGCGGATCGCCGCCATCAGTTCTGGCGGCCGCGCCAGCGCGCGGCGGATCGCCGGCTCGAACTGCGCCGGGTCGTCGATGTCGATCAGCTGCGGCCCTGGGCGCCGGTTCTTGAACGTCACCACCGGCTTGTAGGTGAGCAGGAACTCGTTGAGCGCCGAGGAGGTGTCCGAGCACATCAGGTCCACCTGCGGGAACAGCTCCAGGATGTTGTCGTTGTCGGCGAAGCGCAGGTACGCGTTCTCGAGCGCGCGGTAGCGCGCCACCATCTCCAGGTCCATCTTCGGATGGAAGGTCACGATCCAGCGCCACTCGCCACTGCGCGACAGCCGCTTGACCTCGTCGTAGAGGATGCCGGCCGCGCTCCACGACGGCGAGAACGTGGAGTGGTACAGGATCACCGGCGGTTGCCGCACCGGCGCCAGCTCGGCGCCGATCTCGCGCATGAACGGGTCGATCTTGGGGAAGCCGGTTTCCTTCACCGCGAAGTGGCCGAGCCTGCGCGCCAGCGCGCCGAACGCAGCGGTGTCGCGCGGGCCGGTGGTGCAGTACAGGTCGAAGAAGCCGCGCACATAGATGTGCCGCGGCTTGCCGGCGTCGAAGCCGTGGAAGGTCTCGACCTTCACTCCGGGGAAGAAGTGCGGCACCGCGTTGCTGGAGGTGATCACCGCGTACGGATTCCACGCCAGCACCTCTTCGACCGTGGCCAGGTGGCGCTCGTCGGCGCTCAGATCGGCGGCGCCGGGGCCGTCGAAGAACCACGCCGCCTCGTCGCCGCGCGCGCGGATCGCGGCCTGCAGCGGACGCAATATCGCCAGCGCATAGCGTTCGGATCCGTACAGCAGATAGTGCTTGCTCATCAATGCTCCAGATCGTGCCGTTGCAGCTGCGCCCGCGCCTGTTCCACCGAGGCCGGGTTGACCTGCATCTCGTAGTAGCGCATGCGCTTGTACAGCGCGTAGCTGGCCGCGGTCTGCGCTACCACGAAGCCGCGCCAGCCATCGAGCACCGCCAGGCGCAGCAGGTAATCCTTGAGGAAGGCGCCGGCGAACACGAACGGGCTCTGCCACATTCTCACCGGCTTGTGCTTGTCGCGCCAGCCGAGCGCCTTAAGTTCGGCGTAGCGCAGCACCTTGAGTTGCTTGTGCACCAGGGTCGGGTTGTGCAGGTGGTTGAACGGCGGCGCGAACTCGGCGCTGGCGCCGTCGAAACGCAGCGATTCGTGCACCCGCGCATCGCTCCAGCGCGCGCGGCCGCGGTGGTACAGCCGCGCCAGGCGCTCGCCGACCATCGGCCGGTACCAGCGCATCGGCGCGCCCATGTACCAGGTGCTGCGGCGCAGCCACACCGCGTCCAGCCGATCCTCGGCCAGGAGTTGCGGCAGCCGCGCCAGACATTCGGCGCGCAGCGCGTCGGACAGGAATTCGTCCGCGTCCAGCACCAGGATCCAGTCGTGCGCGGCCTGGGTGGAAGCGAAGTTGCGCTGCGCGCCGAAGCCCAGCCAGGCCTGCTCGACCACCCGCGCGCCGTGCGCGCGGGCGATCTCTGCGGTGGCGTCGGTGCTGCCGCAGTCCACCACCAGCTTGTCGGCGGCGAACGGCACGCTGTCCAGGCAGCGCCCGATGTTGGCGGCTTCGTTGTAGGTCATCACCACCAGGCTGAGCGGCAAGGTGGTCGCGGCGGCGTCGGCCATGGCGCTCGGTATCCGGGGCAGCGGTGCAACCTGCGGACGTGGCGCGGTCGGCGCCGCGCCGCTCGGCGGTGCGGGATCGGCAGTCTACCGGCTTCCGGCAGCGCCTTCAGCGGCGTCGGCGCGCACCCGCGGCGCCTGCGCATCGCAGGCCGCCAGCCCGATCAGCACGCCGACCAGGGATACGTAGAAGCCGGTGGTGACCTGATGCGCGAACATCGACTGGGTCATGCCGCACAGGATGTAGCCGGCCACCACCATGATTCCGGCCGCGGCCGGGCCATGAAACTCGCGATTCGGCCGCCGCCGGTACAGACGCAGCAGCAGCCACAGCGGCACGCCGTAGACCAGCAGGATCAGCACAGTGCCGGGCAGGCCCTGGGTCGCGCTCCATTCGGCCAGGTCGTTGTGCGCATGGCCCAGATGGCAGCGCTCCACCCAGGTCTTGCTGCGGCAATCGGGCAGGCGCAGCATCGCATTGTCGAAGCGGCCCACGCCGACCCCGACCAGCGGATGCTCGACGAAGGTCGCCGCCGCCACCTGCAGCCGTTCGATGCGCGCCCCGGCCGAGGAATCGCTGTCGCCGCGCTCGTAGCGCTGCACGTCGTGATGCAGTTCGGCCAGGCGGGTCTGCCGGGTCAGCGCAGGCACGCTCAGCACCAGGGTCGCCGCCAGCACGGTGAGCACGCCCAGGATCACCAGCCGCGCGCGGCCGCTGCGCCAGTGCGAGCACAGGGCGATGACCACCAGCAGCAACAACACGCCCAACCAGACGCCGCGGCTGCCGCTGAGCAGGATGGTCGCGCAGCCGGCGACGATCGCGACGATCGTCCACGGCCAGCGCCCATGCGGCCGGCAGAACACCGCCACCATCATCAGCACCAGCACCACGTCGGCGAGCACGATCGCGTTGGTCCAGCCCTCGGCACGCGGCTGGCCCTGCAGCACCTGCACGACCGCCAGCACCAGGGTGGCGAAGATGCCCAGCAGCGCGCCCCACCACAGCAACTGCCGCGGCGGACGCAGCGCGTAGACCCACAGCGCGGTCCACGGCAGCACCAGAAAGCGGGTGCGGTTGTCGATGTCCTTCAGCGCCTGGCCGAAGTACAGGAGAGAGAACACCGACAGCACGATCACCAGCAGCGCCAGCACGGTCAACCAACGCAGCGAGGGCTGCAGCCCGGACGCCGCACGGCGCAGGCGGTCCAGCGCCAGCAGGCTGCTCGCCAACAGCAGCAGACCGAACGGCAGCAACCCGCCGGGGATGCTGACCACCAGCGCCGGCAGGCACAGCAGGCCCAACGCGGCGCCCCACTCGGCCACAGTGTGGCGATGGGACGGGAACGCGGCCAGCGGCGATGCGGCGCGGTGCGATGTGGCTTCTTCGGTCATCTAGGAAAGAACGGACGGAAAGACAATTGGGGGGCGATGATCCAAGCGCGACCCCTAACCCGACCTGACCTGCACGCGGCCGGTCCCGGCCGGCGCCAACGTGGCCGGCGGCGGCGCATCGCCGAGCAGATCGGCCACCACCGCCTGCAGGCGCTCGCCGAACTCGTGCTGGCGCGACTCGAAGAAGGTGCGCGCGGCAGTGCCCAGCGCATCGCATTGCATCGGCGCCAGGGCCAGCGCCTGCGCCATGGCCCGCTCGATGCCGGCCACATCGATCCGGTAGCGCACGCCGAAATTGTCCTCGCGCTCGCCGACCGGCTCGATCAGCACACCGCGCTCGGCAGTCACCAGTTCGTTCATCGGCGCGCCGTTGGTGGTGATCACCACCGCACCAACGCTCAACGCTTCCATGATGTAGTGGCCGAAGCCCTCGACCTCGGACGGGCACAGGTGGAAGCGATGCGCGTTCTGCAAGCGGCGCAGCTCGTGCTGGTCCAGGTAGCCGGTCAGGTAATCGATGTTCTCGGCCTCGATCGGGCGCGATTTCTTCGCGCTCTGCACCACCGTCAGCCGCGGCCATTCCGGGTGCTGTGCCCAGGTCTGCAGCAACACGGCGGTGCCCTTGGCCGAGCTGCGCCCGGCCACGTGCAGGCAGGCGCGCTCGCGCGGCACCTCCGGGCGGTAGCAGTCGTCGCTGCAGAAACCGATGAAGGTGGTCGCCGGACCCTGCGCGGAAAAAAGCTGCTCCGCCTGCCAGGTCTTGCACAAGACCCGCTGGAAACGCGGCAACCAGCGCAGCCACTTGCGGCGAAACCACTCCGGATTGGGCACCAGCACATTGCGCCGGCCGGCGCCCAGGCAGCGCGGATAGACCCGTTCCAGGAAAATCTGCAGGTCGGCGCGGCCGCGCAGCAGGCTGCGCAGGGCCAGGCGCAGTTCGCGCAGGTGGTTGGCGAAACGCACGGTGCCGAAGCCGAGCACCTCCACCCGATAGCGGCCGCTGCTGCGCAATGCCTCGGCGACCACCTGCAGGTCGCGGCTCAGGCCACCGCCGTTGTCGCGGCTGATGACCCGGATCAAGCGCATCGGCATGCCACACCTCCCGTCCGCACGGCGCCGAGATCGAGACCGGAGCGGGCGCGGCCGCGATTCACTCGAAGCGGTCCTTGTCCTGCTCGCGCAAGCGGTCGCGGTCGCCGGTGGTGACCGTGCATCGGCCGTGCACGGCGGCGGCCGGCACCAGCCACCAGTCGCGGCGGTTGGACACCCCGGCCAGGGTGCTGGCGCGGCGATCGATGCAGCCGAGCATCGCCGCCTCCTGCACCAGCAGCCAACGCCGCTGCGGCGCCTGCGCCTGCCAGGCCACGCCGCGGCGCAACTGCTCGTCCCACGGCACCACGAAACCGAAGGTGGTCGCGGCGCGGTCGGCCATCAGCAGGTTCTGCTCCTTCCAGGCCACCAGGCCCAGTTCCGCGTCCGGCCCGATGCGGCGGCCGGCCGCCTCCATCACTCCGCGTGCGGAGCTGGACGTGTTGATCAGCGGATACACCAGCAGCCCCACCAGCACCCACAGCATGCTCAGCGTGGACACCATCGCCAGCTCCGGACGCCGCCGTGCGAACACCGCCAGGCTGGCCACGCCCCACAGGCCAAGCGCCAATAGGATCCAGGCCAGCGCCTGCACGGTCTGCAGATCGACGCCGCGCTGCTCCATCATCTGCGCGCGGAACCCGTGCCCGGCCAGGATCGCCGCGCCGACGCCGCCCAGCGCCACGGTCAGCACCACGGTGAACGCCAACAGCAGCCGCTTGACCCCGGTCTTGCGCAACAGCCCAGGGATCAGCGGCGCCATCGCCAGGCACAGCATCGGCAGCGCCGGCAGGATGTAGACGTCGCGCTTGCCGGTGGGAATGGAGAAGAACAGCACGATCAGCGCCCACCACGCCAGCGGCAGCAGGTAGCGCGGATCGCGCCGGCGCAGGCGCCGCGCCCAGGCCGGGATCGCCCACGGCAAGGCCAGCAGCAGCGGCAGCCACATGCTCGGCATCACCCCGAAGAAGTAGAACGGCCCGTGCGGGTGGTCCCAGGACCTGGCGTAGCGCCCGGCGGTCTGCCGGAACAGGATGTCGTCGAGGTAGGCGCGGTATTCGGGCTGGTGCGCCGACAGCGCCGTGGTCACCATCGGCACCAGCCAGATCGACACCGCGCCCAGGAACGCCAGCGGCCCCAGCCAGAAGCGCGGATTGCGCGCACCGATCCTGACCCCGCGCCACTGCGCCAGCGATGCCGCCGCGGCCGGCAGCAGCATCAGCAGCGCCAGCGCGCCCACGCCCTTGGTGATCGTGCCCAGGCCGGCGGCGAACCAGCCCAGCGCCCACATTCGCCAATCGGGTCCGCGCAGCACGTGGCGCAACAGGCCGTAGTTGGCCAGGGTGATGTAGAACACCACCAGCGGATCGATCTGCGCCTTCTTCGCCTGGTAGGTGAAGTGGAACGCGAACAGCAGCGCATACGCCGCATACATGCCGACCCGGCGCGTCCACAGGCGCCGGCCCAGATCGTAGACGCAGGCCAGCGTGCCCAGCCCGGCCAGCAGCGACGGCAGCAGGAACGCCACCCGCCAGTTGCCAAACACGGTGTAGAACGACGCCTGCAGCCACATCAGCATCGGCGGCTTGTCCGAGTACAGCTCGGTGCCGCGGTGCGGGAACAGCCAGTTGCCGCTGTCCACCATCTGCTTGGCGACCAGCGCGAAGCGCGGTTCGTCGGCCGGGTGCGGATCGCGCAGGCCCAGGCCGGCGCCGAGCACCAGCAGCGCGAGCAGGGCCAGCAACCAGAATTCTCGGGACGCGCGGGTCTTCAGCATGGGGCAGGATGATACCGGGGTGGGTTCACGCCGTCTTGCGCAGCCGCGCATAGAAGAACCCGTCGCGCTCCTGCTCGCCGGGCAGGCGCTGGCGGCCGCCGCCGGACGCATGGCCGCAGGCCGCGCCGGGATCCTCGGCCGCGGCATCGGCGGTCCGCGCCATGAACGCCTGCAGCTGGCGTTCGTTCTCGTCCTTGAGCAGCGAACAGGTCGCGTAGACCAGCACCCCGCCCGGACGCAGCACCTGCCAGCCGGCGTCCAGCAGCCGCGCCTGCAGCGCCTGCAGCGCGACCACGTCCTCGCGCCGCCGGTGCAGCAGCACGTCGGGCTGGCGGCGCACGATGCCGGTGGCCGAGCACGGCGCGTCGAGCAGCACCGCATCGAACGCCTCGCCGTCCCACCAGCTGTCCGGCTGCGCCGCATCGGCCGCCTGCAGCAGCGCCTGCGCGCCGGCACCGGTGCGCTCGAAGGTCTCGCGCACCCGCGCCAGGCGCCGCGCGTCCACGTCCAGCGCGGTCAGGCGCAGCGTCGGATCGCGTTCGAGCAGGTGCGCGGACTTGCCGCCAGGCGCGGCGCAGGCATCGAGCACGCGCGCGCCCGGCGCCGGCGCCAGCACGTCGGCGACCTGCTGCGCCGAGCCGTCCTGCACCGAGACCCAGCCCTCGGCAAAGCCGGGCAAGGCGTTCATCGCCACCGACTCGGCCAGGCGGATCGCATCGACCAGGTCCGGCACCGCCTGCGCGCCGATGCCGACGTCGGCCAGCCGCTGCAGATAGGCGTCGCGCGTGCTGCGCTGGCGGTTCACCCGCAGCCACAGCGGTGCCGCCTGCTGGCTGGCGGCGAAGATCGCCTCGGCCTGTTGCGGCCAGTCGGCGTGCAGCGCATCGCGCAGCCACAGCGGCCAGCCGGCATCGGCGGCCACCGCCGGCAACCCGTCGCGCAGCGCGCGGCGCAGCAGGGCGTTGACCATGCCGGCCTGGCGCGGCCGGTCCAGCGCCCGCGCCGCCTCCACCGTCGCCGACAGCGCCGCGTGCGGCGCCAGGCCGAGTACGTCGAGTTGGGCGAAGCCGGCCATCAGCAGCGTGCGCAGTTCGGCGTCGCGTTGCGGCAACTGCTTCTGCATCCACAGCCGCAGCGCCGCCTCGTAGGCCGGGCGCCGGCGCAGCACGGCGAAGCAGATCGCCTCGACCAGGGCGCGATCGCGCGGGTCGGGCAGCGCCGGCAGCGCGGTGGCCAGTTCGGCCTTCAGCGAACGGCCGCGGTCGATCACCGCGCTCAGTACGCGGGCGGCGACGACGCGCGGCGCGACGCCCGGCGACGGCGCGGCGGCAGGCGGCGCGGCAGGCGTCTGCGTCACGGGCGGTCGCGCCGGTTCAGGCCAGCACCGGCAGGTCGCGCCGGGCGTTGAGGTAGTCGGCGGCGGTGATCGCCTTGCCGCCTTCGCGCTGCAGCACGCGCAGGCGCAACGCGCCCTGGCCGCAGGCGATGTCGATGCCTTGCTTGGAGGCGGCCAGCACCGTGCCCGGCGGCTGCGCATGCGCCAGCTCCAGCGCCACCGCGCCATGGATGCGCACGCGCTCGCCGGCCAGCACCGCTTCGGTGATCGGCCACGGATTGAACGCGCGCACCCGCAGCGCCAGCTGCGCCGCCGGCTGCTGCCAGTCCAGCCGCGCCTGCGCCTTGTCCAGCTTGTGCGCGTAGGTGACGCCGGCGTCCGGCTGCGGCTGCGACACCGGGCGGATGCCGGCGCGCAGCAGGCCCAGGCCGTCGGCCAGCACCTGCGCGCCGAGCGCGGCCAGCCGGTCGTGCAGTTGCCCGCCGGTCTCGCTGTCGCCGATCGGGGTGCGCTGGGACATCAGCACCGGGCCGGTGTCCAGGCCCGCTTCCATCTGCATCAGGCACACCCCGGTCTCGCTGTCGCCGGCCTCGATCACGCGCTGGATCGGCGCGGCGCCGCGCCAGCGCGGCAGCAGCGAGGCGTGCACGTTCCAGCAGCCATGGGTCGGGATCGCCAGCACCGCCTTGGGCAGGATCAGGCCGTAGGCCACCACCACCATCAGGTCCGGCTGCAGCGCGCGCAGGGTCTGCAGCGCCTCCGGAGAACGCAGGGTGTCCGGCTGCAGCACCGGAATGCCGCGTGCGACCGCCTCCAGCTTCACCGGCGACGGGGTCAGCCCGCGGCCGCGCCCGGCGGGCCGGTCCGGCTGGGTGTAGACCGCGACCACTTCATGGCGCTGCGCGGCCGCGCGCAACGACGGCACGGCGAAGTCCGGCGTACCGGCGAAGACGATTTTCATTGGGCGGGGATTCGGGAGTGGGGATTAGGGATTCGCAACGGCAGGACTCGGCGACCGGAAGGGACCCGATTCGCTCTGACGAATCCCCACTCCCGAATCCCGAATCCCGGCCTTCAAGCCACGTGCTTGCGCGCCTTGGCCAGCTTCTTGCGCACCATCTCGCGCTTGAGCGGGGAGAGGTAGTCGACGAACAGCTTGCCGTCCAGGTGGTCCATCTCGTGCTGCACGCAGACCGCCAGCACGCCGTCGGCGGACAGTTCCTGCGGCTGGCCGTGGCGGTCCAGGTAGCGCACGACGATGGCGTCGGCGCGGGTCACGTCGGCATAGATGCCGGGCACCGACAGGCAGCCTTCCTGGTACACCTGCTCGCCGTCGCGCTGCACGATCTGCGGGTTGATGAACACCTGCGGGGCGTTCTTCTCCTCGCTGACGTCGATGACCATGAAGCGCTTGTGCATGTCCACCTGGCTCGCGGCCAGGCCGATGCCGGGGGCTTCGTACATGGTTTCGAACATGTCGTCGAGCAGGCGCTGGAACGCCGGCGCGGTCACTTCGGCAGGGTCGACCGGCACCGCCTTGGTGCGCAGGCGGGGATCGGGGAATTCGAGGATGGGAAGCAGGGCCATAGCGGTACCCAGTTGGGGGCGCCGGATAATTCGGCAAGACATGACAATTCTACCCCGTTCTGGCGGCAACGCTTGCGCCGCGCCCAGGGTTCTGGACTATAGTGCGCGGACCTGTTGGGGAATCAGGCTCCGCACTCATGTTCAATCGACTCCGTACGGTCGTCGCCGTGGCGATGCTTACCGTGGCGACCTATGCCGCTTCCGCGAGCATGGCTGCCGAACACCCTGACACCTACGTGGTGCGCAAGGGCGACACGCTGTGGGACATCGCCGGGCGTTTCCTCGGCAAGCCGTGGCTGTGGCCGGAAATCTGGCAGGCCAACCCGCAGGTGCAGAACCCGCATCTGATCTACCCCGGCGACGTGCTCAGCCTGGCCTACCTGGACCGCGTGGCGCACGCCACGGTCAAGCAGGGCCCGCGCCAGGACGCGCCGATCGACGCGATCCCGCTGTCCGACGTCGAGCCGTTCCTGAAGAACCTGCGCGTGGCCGACAGCATCGACGAGCTGCCCTACGTGGTGGGCTTCGAGGACAATCGGCTGCGCGCCACCATCGGCCAGGTGGTCTACGCGACCGGTCTCAGTGAGGCGCAGGTCGGGCAGCGCTACGCGGTGGTGCGGCCAACCGTGCGCTACGAACTGCCCAGGCTCAGCGACGACCTGAACAACGAGGGCCGCAGCACCCCGGGCACCGGCAACCTGTGGCAGACCTTCGTGGCGCCAGACAACAAGCGCCGCGAAACGCTGGGCTACGAACTGGCCCAGGTCAATATCGGTACCGTCACCCGCGTTTCCGCCGACGACAGCCAGGCCACCACCCTGCTGCTGCAGGACAGCGCCCGCGAAGTACGCGCCGGCGACCGCCTGATCGCGGTCCAGGCGCAGCCCTACGACCTGCAGTTCGTGCCGCATCCGCCCTCGGCGCAGGCGCTCGAGGCCGGGCTGCGGGTGCTGGCGGTGGCCGACGCGTTCAGCGCCGCCGGTCCGCGCGACGTGATCGCGATCTCCGGCGGCAGCCGCGAGGGCATCGACAACGGCACCGTGGTGTCGCTGTGGCGTCACGGCACCCGGGTCAACGACCGCGTGCATCGCCCGAACACCTCGCGCGCCGACGACGGCTTCACCGGCGGCCGCGGCTCGGTGGCCTTGCCCGACGAATACGCCGCGCACGCGATGGTGTTCCGCACCTTCGACAAGGTCAGCTACGCGCTGGTGATGGACGGCGTCAAGCCGACCCGGATCGGCTACGACGTGAAGCACCCGGACGCGCGCTGACCCGCGCACGCGGGCAAGTCCTACATCCGCACCAGACGGCGCCCGAGGGCGCCGTCTGCGTTTGCGGCCTAGCCTGGGGTCCATGTCCGCCCTACCCGACCACACACTTTCCACCCCCGACCCCGCATTGCTGGCGCTGTCGCTGGCCGGCGGCGCCAGCGCCCCACGCAGGCGCCTGCTCGAGCGACACGGCAGTCCTGCCGCCGCGCTGGCCGCCGGCGCGGCCGCGTGGCAGGCGGCGGGACTGGATCCGGCGCAGATCACGGCACTGCGCCAGCCCGACCGCGCCGCAATGGACGCCGCGCTGGCCTGGCTGGCGCAGCCGCGCCGGCACCTGCTCGGTTGCCACGACCCCGACTACCCGGCGCTGCTGCTGCGCAGCCCCAACCCGCCGCTGGCGCTGTACCTGGAAGGCGATCCGGCGGCGCTGTGGCATCCGGCGGTGGCGGTGGTCGGCAGCCGCGCGCCCAGCGCCGGCGGCCGCGACAATGCGTATCGCTTCGCCCTGGCGCTGGCCACGTCCGGGCTGGCGGTGACCAGCGGCATGGCGGCCGGGGTCGATGCCGCCGCGCACGCGGCGGCGCTGGCGCGCGAGGACGGGCTGACCGTGGCGGTGGTCGGCACCGGCGCGGACCTGGCCTACCCGCGCCAGCATGCCGCCCTGCGCGAGCGCATCGCCGCGCGCGGCGCGGTGGTCAGCGAGCACCCGCCCGGCACCCCGGCGCGGCCCAGCCACTTCCCCGCCCGCAACCGGATCATCGCCGGGCTGACCCTGGCCACCCTGGTGATCGAGGCCGCCACCCGCTCCGGCGCGCTGATCACCGCACGCCTGGCCGCCGAGGCCGGGCGCGAGGTGTTCGCGCTGCCCGGCTCGATCCACAACCCGCTGGCGCGCGGCTGCCACCGCCTGATCCGCGACGGCGCCGGACTGGTCGAGAGCGCCGAGGAAGTGCTGGCCGGGGTCGCGCCGCTGGCCGCGGAACTGGCCGATGCCTTGCGTGGGCGCCTGTGCGCCCCCACTGAGAAGATCGCCGACGATCCCGGCGCCATGCCGTCCTTCCCCGATCCCGACTACCAGCGCTTGTGGCAGGCGCTGGGCCACGACCCTACCTGTATGGATTCAGTGATCGCCCGCACCGGATTGACGGCCGCAGCGGCCTCCTCCATGCTGCTGGCCATGGAACTGGATGGCTACGTGGCGGTCGAACGAGGTCGTTACACCCGCAAACCCTAGTTTCTTCACCTCCACAGCGTCTAGCGACGCAGGCCGAGGGGCAATGAAAGAGAGCATTCTGGATGTCCTGCTGTACCTGTTCGAACACTATTTCAGCGAGGATGCGGACCCGGTCCGCGATCGCGACTCCCTCCAGAATGGCCTGATCCAGGCTGGCTTCAGCCCCACCGAAATCAGCAAAGCGTTCGACTGGCTCGATGCCCTGGCCGACCAGCGGCCGGCCGTGCCGCAGCCGCGCATCGACGGTCCGATCCGCATCTACCACGGCCCGGAGCTGGACAAGCTCGACGTGGAATGCCGCGGCTTCCTGCTGTTCCTGGAACAGCACGGCATCCTCGACAGCGACCAGCGCGAGCTGGTGCTGGACCGGGCGATGGCGCTGGACCAGGACGAACTGGACCTGGACGACCTGAAATGGGTGGTGCTGATGGTGCTGTTCAACCAGCCCGGCGCCGAGGCGGCCTACGCGTGGATGGAAACGCAGATGTTCGTCGACGAGCCGGAGCCGGTGCACTGAGGCACTGACGGGCCATGCACGGATGCACGAGGAACCGGCCCTGAGCGCCTGGTACTACGCCGACGCGGCACGCCAGCGGCATGGCCCGCTGAGCACCGCCACGTTGCTGGAACGCCTGCGCGACGGATTGCTGGAGCGCAACACCCTGGTCTGGCGCGAAGGCATGCCGGAGTGGCGGCCGCTGCACGCGCTCGCCGACGAACTCGGCCTGTCAGCGACAGCCCCGCCGCCCCCGCCCCCGCTGCCAGCAGTGGCGAGCGCCACCCCGACCATGCCCGCCGCGGCTCCGCGCAACGGCCTGTCCGGTTGCGGCATCGGCGCGATCGTCGCGGTCGTGGTCGGCGCGGTGCTGCTGGCGATGATCGGGATTCTCGCCGCCATCGCCTTGCCCGCGTATCAGGACTACACGCTGCGCACCAAGGCGACACTGGCGATCGGCAGCGTCACCCCGCTGAAGTCCAAGATCTCCGGCTTCGCCATGCAGCAGGGCCGCTGCCCGGTCAACGGCGACCCCGGCTTCGGCACCACCGAGAGCTACGCCAGTGAATTCGTCGCGCAGGTGCGGATCGGCCGTTTCGACAACGGCCATTGCGGCCTGGAAGCCACCCTGCTCGCGCCCGGCAACGCCAAGCTGGATGGCAAGGCGCTGTGGCTGGACTACGATGAGCGGGCTTCGGCCTGGAAATGCAGTTCCGAGCTGGACGACCGCTACCTGCCCGCGCATTGCCGCGGCGGTTGAGCGGAAACGGATTTTTCGATCGCAACCCTGGGGAACAGGAATGAGTGAGTGGTACTACGCCGACGCCGCGCAGCAGCGTCACGGACCGATGCCCGCCGACGACCTGCAGCAGCGCTTCCAGCGCGGCGACGTCGGCCTGACCACGCTGGTGTGGCGCGACGGCCTCAGCGAATGGCATCCGCTGGCCGACTTCGTCGACGAACTGGGCCTGACCCAGGCGCCGGCGGCGATCGCGCCGAACGACGCCGTCGAGGCGGCGCCGGCGCCGCCCGCGCAGGCATTGCCCGCGGCCTGGGCCGCGCCGGAATCCGACGCCGCAACGCATTCGCCCTATGCCGCGCCCGCCGCCACGCTCGGCGAGGAACCGCGTTTCGTCGCCGGCGGCGAGGTGGTGCAGGCCGGCTTCTGGAAGCGCACCGCCGCCTATCTGATCGACGGCATGCTGGTCGGCATCGTCTCGCAGCTGATCCAGTTGGTGCTGATGCTGGGCTTCTTCGGCTTCAGCAGCCTGGGCGGCAGCCCCGACTTCAGCACGCCCGGCGGCATCATCATGCTGGTGCTGGTGTACCTGGTGCCGCTAGGCATGTCGGCGCTGTACTTCGGCCTGTTCCATGCCTCGACCAAGCAGGCAACGCTGGGCAAGATGGCGGTCGGCATCAAGGTGGTGCGCACCGACGGCAGCCGGATCAGCGTCGGTCGCGGCATCGGCCGCTATTTCGGCTTCCTGCTGAGCAGCCTGACCATCTTCATCGGCTTCCTGATGGCCGCCTTCACCGAGCGCAAGCAGGCCCTGCACGACATGATCTGCGACACCCTGGTGGTGGACAAATGGGCCTACACCGACCACCCGGAGTGGCAGCAGCACAAACTGGGCACGGTCACCGTGGTGATCCTGTCGCTGTTCGGCGTGCTGATGGTCGGGATCGTGCTGCTGGTGATCCTGGCGATCGGCCTGGCCGCCAGCAGCGGCTGGCACTGACCGCCGGGACTCGGGGCCTGGAACCAGGGCCCGACGACGGAAGCCGGCGCAGCCCCATGCCGGAGACCTGGCCGGACGGCCGCGCTTGACAGCCGCCGCCGGACATGTCCACTAATGAAAAGAGACGCAGCTGAACGCCCGGGGTACCTGCCCCGGGCGTCGGCCGCTCTGAACCACCGCAACGCTTCACTAACCGGAGCAATTGCGCCACCCTACCGCCCCCAGGGCGCCCGCCCCGCCCATTCGAAGCCCACCTCATCATGTCCAAGCACCTGCTCATCGTCGAATCGCCCGCCAAGGCCAAGACGATCAACAAATACCTCGGCAAGGACTTCCACGTCCTGGCCTCGTATGGGCACGTGCGCGACCTGATCCCGAAAGAGGGCGCGGTGGATCCGGACGACGGCTTCGCGATGCGCTACGCGCTGATCGAGAAGAACGAGAAGCACGTCGAGGCCATCGCCAAGGCCGCCAAGGTCGCCGAAGACATCTATCTGGCGACCGACCCGGATCGCGAGGGCGAGGCGATCAGCTGGCACATCGCGGAGATCCTCAAAGAGCGCGGGCTGCTCAAGGACAAGCCGCTGCACCGGGTGGTGTTCACCGAAATCACTCCGCGCGCGATCAAAGAGGCGATGGCCAACCCGCGGCAGATCGCCGTGGACCTGGTCGATGCGCAGCAGGCGCGGCGCGCGCTGGACTATCTGGTCGGTTTCAACCTGTCGCCGGTGCTGTGGCGCAAGGTGCAGCGCGGCCTGTCCGCCGGCCGCGTGCAGTCGCCGGCGCTGCGCATGATCGTCGAGCGCGAGGAAGAGATCGAAGCCTTCGTCGCCCGCGAATACTGGAGCATCGGCGCCGACTGCCTGCACCCCGCGCAGCCGTTCGCGGCCAAGCTGGTCAAGCTCGACGGGCAGAAGTTCGAGCAGTTCACCATCACCGACGGCGACACCGCCGAAGCGGCGCGGATGCGCCTGCAGAAGGCCGCGCAGGGCGCGCTGCACGTCACCGACGTGGCCAGCAAGGAGCGCAAGCGCCGCCCGGCGCCGCCGTTCACCACGTCCACGCTGCAGCAGGAAGCCTCGCGCAAGCTCGGCTTCACCACCAGTCGCACCATGCGCGTGGCGCAGAAGCTGTACGAAGGCGTGACCCTGGGCGACGAGGGCACGGTCGGCCTGATCAGCTACATGCGTACCGACTCGGTGAACCTGTCGCAGGACGCGCTGGCCGAGATCCGCGACGTGATCGCGCGCGACTTCGGCACCGGCGCGCTGCCGGACAAGCCGAACATGTACCAGACCAAGTCCAAGAATGCGCAGGAAGCGCACGAAGCGATCCGTCCGACCGCTGCACTGCGCACGCCAGCGCAAATGGCCAAGTACCTGGACGACGACGGCCGCCGCCTGTACGAACTGATCTGGAAGCGCGCGGTGGCCTGCCAGATGGTGCCGGCGACGATGAACACCGTCACCGTGGAACTGGCTGCGGGCAACGAGCACAGCTTCCGCGCCAGCGGCACCACGGTGATCGACCCGGGCTTTTTGGCCGTGTACGAAGAAGGCAAGGACCAGAAGGCCGCCGAGGACGAGGACGAGGGCCGCAAGCTGCCGGCGATGAAACCCGGCGACCGCATCCCGCTCGACCGCATCCATGCCGACCAGCATTTCACCGAGCCGCCGCCGCGCTACTCGGAAGCCTCGCTGGTCAAGACCCTCGAGGAATACGGTATCGGCCGTCCGTCGACCTATGCCTCGATCATCCAGACCCTGCTGTTCCGCAAGTACGTGGAGCTGGACGCGCGCCGTTTCCGCCCCTCCGACGTGGGCCGCGCGGTCAGCAAGTTCCTGTCAGGCCACTTCACCCGCTACGTCGACTACGACTTCACCGCCAAGCTTGAGGACGAGCTGGACGCGGTGTCGCGCGGCGAAGAGGAATGGCGGCCGCTGATGGAGAAGTTCTGGGGTCCGTTCAAGGAACTGGTCGAGGAGAAGAAGGAATCGGTGGACCGCTCCGAGGCCACCGGCGCGCGCGAACTCGGCACCGACCCCAAGACCGGCAAGCCGGTCAGCGTGCGCCTGGGCCGGTTCGGGCCGTACGCGGCGATCGGCAGCACCGCCGAGGA
Source organism: Xanthomonas sp. SI (assembly GCF_014236855.1). Taxonomy (NCBI): domain Bacteria; kingdom Pseudomonadati; phylum Pseudomonadota; class Gammaproteobacteria; order Lysobacterales; family Lysobacteraceae; genus Xanthomonas; species Xanthomonas sp. SI. The sequence goes on along the minus strand of NZ_CP051261.1, from coordinate 666,347 downwards.
CGCCGAGGACAAGCCCAAGTTCGCCTCGCTGCGGCCGGGCCAGAGCATGCACACCATCACCCTGGAAGACGCGCTGGAGCTGTTCCTGATGCCGCGCGCGCTGGGCGAGGACAAGGGCGAGGACGTCAGCGTCGGCATCGGCCGCTTCGGCCCGTTCGCCAAGCGCGGCAGCGTCTATGCCTCGCTGAAGAAGGAAGACGATCCGTACACCATCGATCTGGCGCGCGCGGTGTTCCTGATCGAAGAGAAGGAAGAGATCGCGCGCAACCGCATCATCAAGGAATACGACGGCAGCGACATCCAGGTGCTCAACGGCCGCTTCGGCCCGTACATCAGCGACGGCAAGCTCAACGGCAAGATCCCCAAGGACCGCGAGCCGGCCACGCTGACCCTGGAAGAAGTGCAGAAGCTGCTGGAAGAGACCGGCAAGCCGGCACGGCGCGGCTTCGGCGCGAAGAAGGCCGCGGCGAAGAAGGAAGCCGCGCCGAAGAAGAGCGCAGCCAAGAAGGCCGCGGCCGACGCCCCGGCCAAGCCCGCGGCGAAGAAGGCGGTCAAGAAGGCCGCGAAGAAGACCGCAAAGAAAGCGGCCAAGAAAGTGGTCAAGAAGGCCGGGGCCAAGCCCGCCTGATCCACCCCCGCTCCTGCGGATGCAACATCCGCAGGAGCGGGGTGGATGGCCGCAATGGCCATCCATCGCGCCAGCGATCCGATCGCGCTTGCCGCAATCGAGTCCACCAGTCCATTCGGTAGCGGCGCGACGCAGACCGGAACAACCGCAGCCGCCGCAGCCTGCGCACAAGCCACACCCCTCGCACCGCCCACGCCGCCCACGCCGCCCGACAGCAATCGAGCGTGGAACCGGCAGCAAAGCGCACGTCGCTTTTGCCAATCCAAATCCCGAATCCCTGCTTTCCACAGCCGAATAGCTGGTCATCCCGGCCCCCAACCGTTGCCCAACAAAACAGCCTGCCGCATCATCCACGCATGACCGATCTGTCGCTCAGCCAAGCCGTCGCCGTCCTGCACCAGGGCGGTGTCATCGCCTACCCGACCGAGGCGGTCTGGGGCCTGGGCTGCGATCCGTACGCCCAGGCGGCGGTGACGCGCCTGCTGCAGATCAAGCAGCGCCCGGTCGAGAAAGGCCTGATCGTGGTCGCCGCCGAACTGGAGCCACTGCGCCCGCTGCTGGACCTGGCGGCGCTGCCACCGGAGCGCCTGGCCGCGGTGCTGGCCAGCTGGCCCGGGGCGCATACCTGGGTACTGCCGGCCGCGGCGCAGGCGCCGCCCTGGGTCACCGGTGCGCACCGCAGCATCGCGGTGCGGATCAGCGCGCATCCGCAGGTGGCCGCGCTGTGCCGCGCCTGGGGCGGCGCGCTGGTCTCGACCAGCGCCAACCGCGGCGGCGAGCCGCCAGCGCGGCAGCACGCCGAACTCGATCCGCAACTGCTGGCTGCGCTCGACGGCGTGGTCGGCGGCGAAACCGGCGGCCTGGCCCAGCCCACCCCGATCCGCGACGCCGTCAGCGGCGAGATCCTGCGCGCCTGAGCGCGTTGCCGATCCCCGCCCGCCTTTCACTTTCCCTGGCCGGCGAAGGCGCGCAAGATGCGCGCATGCCCAGCCTCGCCCGCCCCGCCCTGCTCCTGACCGCGCTGTTGCCGTTGGCCGGCGCCGCCTGGGCGCAAAGCACGCGGACCACCAGCAGCGATGGCGGGCAGGGGTCGGTGCGCATCTACCGCTGCATCGGCAGCACCGGCGCGGTCAGCCTGCAGAACGCGCCCTGCGAGAACGCGCGCCAGCAGCAGGTGCTGGACATGCAGCGCCCGCGCGATCCGCCGCCGCGCCCGACCACCACGCTCAGCACCGACCCGGCGCGCGCTGCGGCAGCGCCGGCGCCGCTGCCGCAGCGCGAGATCCGCATCGTCACCGTGCAACCGCCGCAGCCGATGTACGAATGCGTCACCAGCGAAGGCCAGCGCTATACCAGCGACGACAACGAAGGCAATCCGCGCTGGGTGCCGCTGTGGACCATCGGCTATGCCGGCGGCTACGGCGACGGCTATCGCCACGGTCATGGCGGCGGCAATGGCGGCCGCCCGCGCCCGCCGCCGGTATATCCCGGCGCCGGCGTGGTGGTGCCGGCCGGCAGCACCATGATCCGCGACACCTGCAACGCGCTGCCGCCGCAGGAAGTGTGCGCACGCCTGACCGACCGCCGCTGGGAACTGATCCGGCGCTACAACAGCGCGCTGCAGAGCGAGCGCCGCGCGCTGGAAACCGAGCAGCGCGGCATCGACGCGCGGCTCGACCGCGACTGCGGCAGCAGCTGAGATGCGGGGTGGCGCCTGCCTCGCCGCGCTTCTGGCCTGCGCCGGCGCCGCGCAGGCCGAACAAGTGGTGTTCTATCGCTGCACCGATGCGCACGACAACCTGACCGTGCAGAACCAGCCGTGTCCCAAGGGCATGCGCCAGGAAAAGAAGCTCATGCAGGGCGTCGGCCGCGCGCAGATGCCGGCTGCCACGCCAGTTGCACCAGCCGCGCCGATACCGCCGGCCCCCACAGCGGCCGCTGTCGCCGCCACGCCCGATCCAGCGCCGCCAGCGCCGGCAGAACCCGCGCCGCGCCTGCCACCGCCCATGCTGTATGCCTGCACCACCTACGAGCAGCAACGCTACGTCGGCGAAACTGCCGAGCCGACACCGCGCTGCGTGCCGTTGCGCACCATGGGTCTGGACGGCAGCCCCGACAGGACCGGCGGCAGCGCCTGCGAAGTGCTGCGCGACCGCTGCGAGGCGCTGTCCGAAGCCGGCGCCTGCGAGGCCTGGCAAAGCTACGTGGCCGAAGCCGAGACGCACTGGCGTTTCGCCACATCCGAACACGCCGAGCAGCTGCGCCAGGAATTCCTGCGTCGCCAGCAACTGCTGCAGGCGAGCAGCTGCGGCGCGCCGGATTAGGGTATGCCCCGCGGATGTTCGATCCGACGCTGCCCCTGTAGGAGCGGCTTCAGCCGCGACGCCTTGCTGACAATGTCTGTCGCGGCTGAAGCCGCTCCTACAGGTTTGGCCGGCGCTCGCAGTCTACCGGCGCCCTAGAACCCGTAACGCAGAAACCCGCCGTCCACCGCGATGCATTCGCCGGTGATGTAGCTGGCCGCCGGCAGGCACAGGAAGCCGACCGCGGCCGCCACTTCCTCCGGTTCGCCGATCCGGCGCATCGGCGTGCGCTCGATCACCTGCTCGTAGTAATCCGGATCCGACAACGGCCCGGAGGTGCGGCGGGTGCGGATGTACCACGGCGCCACCGCATTGACCCGGATCCCGTCCTCGGCCCATTCGGCGGCCAGGTTGCGGGTCAGCTGGTGCAGCGCGGCCTTGGTCATGCCGTAGGGCGCGCCGCTGCGCACGTGGGTCAGCCCGGACACGCTGCCGACGTTGACGATCGCCGCGGACGCGTGCTGCGCCAGCAACGGATGCGCATAGCGCGACAGCTCGAATGCCGAGAACAGGTTGGTCTCGAAGATGCCGCGCCACTCGTCCTCGGTGTAGTCCACCGCGGCCTTGCTGACGTTGCCGCCGGCGTTGTTGATCAGCAGGTGCAGGCCATCGTCGGCATGGTCCTCGACCCAGTCCAGGATCTCGCGCCGGTCCTCGTCGTCGGCCACGTCCGCGGCCAGCGCCAGGATGCGGCGCTCGGGAAAAGCATCGGCCAGTTCGTCGCGCGCCGCTTCCAGCGCATCGATGTCGCGCGCCACCAGCATCAGCTCGGCGCCGAAGCCGAGCAGTTCGCGCGCGATCGCCAGGCCGATGCCGGCGCTGGCGCCGGTGATCAATGCGGTCTGTCCGTCCAGCCGCCAACGTTGCTGCATCGCCTTGCCTGTCTGCACCGGGGTGGGCGTAGGATAACGCCCACGCTCAACGAGGTCGCCGCCATGACGGGTTCACTGCGCTTGATGACGTTGGCACTCTCGCTGCTGGCCGCGCTCGCCGCCTGCAAGCCGGCACCACCGAAACCGCCGGACAAACCGCCCGAACCGCAGGCCGGCGCGCTGCGCACGGCGATCGCGCAGCCGCTGGACCGCGCCAAGCAGGCGGCGGCCGGCACCGAACAGGCCGCGGCCGCGCAGAACGCCGCGATCGACGCCGCCACCGGGCAATGAAAAACGCCGGCGTCGGCCGGCGTTCGTCGTTGCTTGCAGCGCGCCCGCCAGTGGCGGACGCGCCTGCATCAGGCCTGCATCAGAAACCGCAGAAGCAGTAGGCCAGCGCCTTGACCGGCGTGCCGTCGCGCTTGTCGGTCGCGTCCTGCACGAAGCGCAGTTGGGTATCCAGCTCCGGCATGCTGCGCGCCAGCACGGCGTGCGCCAGCGCCGAATCGCCCAGCATCCACGCGCCCATGCGGCTGCCGGCGAAACCGTTGACGAACTGCGCGAACGGCGTGGCCGGCTTCTCGATGTAGCGCACGCGGTACTTGTCGCGATCGCCCAGCTTGGCCCGCGCGGCGGCATCGGCCACCGCGTCCTTGAAGCCGCCGAACGCGTCCACCAGGCCGCGTTCCTTGGCCTGCGCACCGCTCCACACGCGGCCGCGCGCGACCTGGTCGATCGCCTCGACCGGCTTGTTGCGCGCCTGCGCGACCTTGCCGGTGAAGTCGGCATAGCCCTTGTTGATGACCGACTGGATCACCTGCCCCACCACCGGATCCATCGGCCGGGTGACGTCGAACGCACCGGCGAAACGGGTGGTGCCGACGCCGTCGGTATGCACGCCGATCTTGTCCAGGCTGCGGGTCAGGTTCGGGATCATGCCGAAGATGCCGATCGAGCCGGTGATCGTCGACGGGTCGGCGTAGATGCGATCGGCGTTCATGCTGATCCAGTAACCGCCGGACGCGGCCAGGTCGCCCATCGACACCACCACCGGCTTGCCGGCCGCCTTTAGCGCCACCACCTCGCGGCGGATCTGCTCGGAGGCGAACACTTCGCCGCCCGGCGAATCCACGCGCAGCACCACCGCCTTGACCGCGTCGTCGTCGCGCGCGTCGCGCAACAACGCCGCGGTCGACTCGCCGCCGATGCGCCCGGCCGGCTGCTCGCCGCCGCTGATCTCGCCCGCGGCGACCACCACCGCCACCTGCGGCCGCGAATCCACCGGCGAACGGCGCAGATCCAGCTGCTGCAGGTAGGCATCCAGATTGACGTTGCGGAAGCCGGTGTCGGCATCGTCGTCGGCGACGCCGCGCTTGGTCAGCAGTTCCTCGACCTCCTCGCGGGTCTTCAGGCCATCGACCAGCTTCTGCTGCAGCGCGAACTTGGCCATGTCGCCGCCGGCCGCGGCGATGCCCTCGGGCATCGTGTCGATGCCGGCGGAGATCTGCTCGGGCGCCAGCTTGCGCGCCTTGGCGATGTCGGCCACGTAGCGCTGCCACACGTCGTTCATCCAGAACAGATCGGCTTCCTTCGAGGCCGGCGAGGCCGCGTCGAGCACGTACGGCTCGGCCGCGGACTTGAACTCGCCGACCTTGAACAGGTGCACGTCCACGCCGAGCTTGTCCTGCAGGCCTTCGCGGAAGTACTGGCGGTAGCGGCCCAGGCCTTCCAGCACCACCGAACCCATCGGGTCCAGATAGACCTCGTTGGCCTGCGCGGCCAGCAGGTATTGCGCCTGGCTCAGGCTGTCGCTGTAGGCCACGACCTGCTTGCCGGAGGCGCGCAGGTCCTGCAGCGCCGCGGACACCTCGCGCATCGAGGCGAAGCCGCTTGGCTGCAGCTTGTCCAGGCGCAGCGCCACGCGCTCGATCTTCGGATCGGTCTTGGCCGCTTCCAGCGCGCGGATCAGGTCGCGCAGCTGGATCTCCTCGGCGCCCTTGTCGCCCATTGCCTTGGTCAGCGCACGGCTGACCGGATCGGCGCTGAACTGCTCGACCAGGGTGCCTTCCGGCGCGATCAGCAGCGTGGTGCGGTCGCGCAGCGTCTTGGCGCCGTCGCCGCGCGCCATCGCGAACACGATCGCCAGCAGGAGCAGCAGCAGGAAGCCGAAGAACACCAGGTTCAGGATCAGCCGGCGGGTAAAGTTCATCACATCCCATAGGCCGACGAAGAAGCTGGCGATGGGGCTGCGACGCACGGGTTGGTTCATGGAAAACTCCGGAAGGAAAGCGTCTTGCGCGCGTGCAGCATACCGGCTGTGCCGGCGCCGCACATGCGCCTGAAGTCAGGGGTCAGGCAGATGCGGCGGCGAGCAGGCGCCCGCTGCTGAGCCGGAAGCGCGCGGCCATCATCACCGCGGCCGCGGTCAGGCCCAGGATCAGCCCGATCCACATGCCCTGCGGTCCCCAGCCCAGCCACAGGCCGAGCCCGGCACCGAGCGGCATGCCCAGGCCCCAGTAGGAGCACAGCGCGAGCAGCATCGGCACGCGGGTGTCCTTGAGCCCGCGCAGCGCGCCGGCCGACAGCACCTGCACCCCGTCGGGGAACTGGAACGCGGCGGCGTACAGCAGCAGCGTGGAGGCCAGCCCGGCCACCGCGATGTCGCGGGTGTAGACGCCGACGATGGCGTCGTGGCCGAACAGCAGCACCAGCGCCGACAGCGCCTGGGTGCCGAGTACGATCGTATAGCCGGCCCAGGCCGCGCCGCGCACGCCCACCGCATCGCCGCCACCGGCGGCGCGCCCGACCCGCACCGTGGTCGCCTCGGCCACGCCCATCGGCACCATGAAGCACAGCTGCGCCACATTGATCGCGATCTGGTGCGCGGCCGCCGGCACTTCGCCCAGCCGCGCGATCAGCAGCGCGGTGACGATGAACAGCCCGCCCTCCATCAGGATGGTGATGCCGATCGGCAGCCCGGTCTGCAGCAACCCGCCGATCGCGCGCAGGTCCGGCGCCTCGAAGGTCGCGAACAGGCGCAGCGGCGCGAAGCGCCTGGAGCGCGCCAGGTAGATGGCGAAACACAGCGCCTGCAGCCACATCATGATCGCCGAGGCGATGCCCAGCCCGCCGGCGCCGCGCTCGCGCAGCCCGAACAGGCCGAAGGTCAGCACGTAGCCCAGCGGCGCCAGCACCAGCAGCCCGCCGAAGCCGAGCAGCATCGTCGGCAGCGTCCAGTGCATGCCCTCGCTGAGATAGCGCATGCAGAAGTACAGCACCATCGCCGGCACGCCCCAGCGGATCGCGTGCAAAAAATCGCGCGCGCCGGGCACGATTTCCGCGGCGATGCCCAGCTGCGGCAGCGCCATCGGCATCACGCTCAGGAACGCGAACATCAGCACGCCCAGGCCCAGCGACAACCACAGCGCCTGGCGGAACATCGGCCCGATCTGCGCGTGGCGCTTGCCGCCGTCGAGCTGCGACACCGACGCAGTCAACGCGATCAGGGTGCCGATCGGAATCATCATCGGCAGCCACAGCAGCGCGGTGCCGACCGTCACCGAGGCCAGCGTGCGGGTGCCGTGGTGGCCGGCGATCACGTTGTCGACGAAGCTGATCAAACCGGCGGAGATATGCCCCAGGACCAGCGGCAAGGCGAGCTGCGCGGTGGTGCGCAGTTCGCGGCCCCGGACCGACGCCGGGGTGGAGGACGAAGACATTGCAAGACTCTGGCGATCCCGCCGACTGCGGCCGCGCAGGAAAGCGCCGGCGCCGGGTGGCGGAGGGGCGGCAGTTTAACCTGCGCGGGTGTTCGGCGCAGGCTTCGGGACTCGGGACTCGGGACTCGGGACTCGGGACTCGGAGAGCGAAGAGCGAAGAGCGAAGAGCGGCAGATGCTGCACTCAGCGCGCGGCGCGTTGGCGCAGCCAGGTCGCGCGCGTGTCCGCGCCCTGCGCCAGCAACTCGCGGCGCAGCGTCGCGCGCTCCTGCGGCGGGGTGCGCTGCGACAACAGCGCCAGGTGCTCGCGCTGCTCGGCCGGCAACGTGCGCAGCAGGCCCAGCAGCGCCGCACGCTGCGCGTCGGGCACATAGCCGAACAGCGGCTGCAACGCCCAGTACTCGCTGCCCAGTTCCGGACCCAGCAACCAGCCATGGCGCTCCAACGCATCCAGTGCGGCGAATTGCGCGCGCAGCGTGTACTGCTGCTCCACCGGCAGGCCGGCGAAGGCGCTGGCCACCTGGCGCAGGCGCGCCTGCACCGTGGCGTCCAGCGCCTCCCAGGCGGCCTGGCGCTCGCGCAACTGCGCCGGGGTCAGCGCCGGCGGCGGGTCGGCGGTCGCGGCTGGCGCGGCCGGAGCGGCGCTGCCGGTGGCGGACTGGGCGGCGGCGGAGGCGGCGAGGTCCTCCGCGCTCGGTGCGCTGCGCTCGATCCGTGCCGGCGGCGCGCCGGCGGCATACCACGCGAAGAAGTCCAGGTCGTAGACCGCCGGTTCCGGCAGCGGCGCCGGCGCAGCGGCCGGTAACGGCGGCGCGGCGGGCGCATCCGACTCGGCCGGCAGTTCCTCCACCTGCACCGGCCCGGTATCGCCCAGCGCCAGGCTCGAGCCGGCGTCTGGCGCCGCAGGCCGCGGCGGCGTCCGTCCCCACCACAGCGTCCCCAGCAGGGCCAGGACCACCAGCACGATCACTGCGGCCGCCAGCCGTGGCCGGGTCAGCCCGCGCCCGCCGCCGCGACGGCGCGGACGGACCGCCGCAGGCGCCGCCGGCGTCGCCGCGGGCGTGGGCACCGCGCCAGCGATGGCCGCATCGCGCAGTTGCGCCAGCGCCTGCAACCGCTGCGGCGGCAGTTCGCGCAGATGCTGCTGGGCGGCGTCGGCCAGCGCGCGCCAGCCGGCGGCGTCCGGCCGCCCGCCGGCATCGCGTGGGCAGGCCCGCGCCAGCGCCTGCTGGTAGTCCTCGGTGGATTGGTTCAGGACCTGCGCCGCGGTCGGCTCGTCCAGCCCGGCCACGATCCGCAGCAGCAGCGCCAGGCGATCGGCCGCGCCCAACTCGCCCAGGTGCGCCAGCGGCGCGGGCCAGCCGCTGCCGGCCGCGGTGGCGACCTGGCGCAGCGACGGCACCGCGGCGAGCAGCTTCCAGAAGCGCAGCGGCCAGTCGGCCATCGGCAGGGTCGCGGCATGGCTGCGGAACGCGCGCATCGCCGCGGCCAGCGCCGGCGCGCCGCGCTCGACGCTGCCGCTCTGCAACTCGGCCAGCACCGCGGCACGGCGTTCGATGCCGCGCAGGAAGGCGGCCAGGGCGGGCGGTGCGACCGCGCCGTCGGAAGGGGGCGCGGCGGTCATCGGAACTCCATCATCGGCGCGATGATAACGAGGCCGCCGCCACGACGCGCGCTTGACAATGGCGCGCCGATCGGCTGCTTCAGGCACCAGCCGGGCGGATCGCGGCGGCGGGTTGTGCACAGCACCCTAAAGGTGCGGGTGGCGCCTCCTGTCAAGCCCCCGCAAAATCATGTTGCAGCCATGTTTCACGGCCAAGTTGTTGTTATTTATTGGATTTATCCGAGTGGCGCTTTTTTGTCCAACTTGTGGCAGAGGCTTGTGAATCCGTCTTCACGGCGTGGAGCATCCCTTTCATGCACAGCTTTATCCACAGCGGGTGTGGATAAAATCGATTCTCCAAGCGGGGCAGCTATTTACGACTTGTTTATCACTTTGCGAGCAGCTATCGCATGCAACTGGCGCCCCTCGCCGACCACCGCCGAGGGGGCGCTGGCCGCCGTCCCGCGGCCGCTAAACTAGGACCGATGCCCTCCCCTGCCGCCACCCTTCGCGTCGCCCTGCCGCTGCCGCTGCCGCAGCTGTTCGACTACCTGCCGCCGCCTGGCGAGCCCGCCGGCGCCGGCGACATCGGGCGCCGGCTGCGGGTGCCGTTCGGCAATCGCGAGCTGAGCGGGGTGGTCGCCGCGCTCGGCCAGGTCGAGGACAGCGAGGGCCTGCGCGCGGCGCTGGACTGGCTGGACCCGGTGCCGCTGCTGCACGGCGAACTGGCCGACTCGCTGCACTGGCTGGCCCGCTACAGCCATGCGCCGCTGGGCGAGGTGCTGGCGACCGCGCTGCCGGTGACCCTGCGCCGCGGCGAGGCGCTGCCCGACACCCACGCCTGGGCCTGGCGCCTGACCGAGGCCGGCGCCAGCCACCGCGCCCGCCCCGGCACCCGTCCGCACCGCTTCGCCGAATTGCTGCGGGCCGGGCCGCTGGACGAGGACCGCCTGGACCAGGCCATGGACGACTGGCGCAGCGCCGCGCGCAGCCTGGCCAAGCGCGACTTCGCCGAACGCATCGCGGTCCCCGCCAGCACCGCGGCACCACAACCGCAGCCCGGTCCCACCCCGAACGACGAACAGCAGGCCGCGATCGACGCCGTCGTCGCCGCCCCGGGTTTCGCCCCGTTCCTGCTCGACGGGGTCACCGGCAGCGGCAAGACCGAGGTCTACCTGCAGGCCATCGCCGCCTGCCTGGCGCGCGGCCGCCAGGCGCTGGTGCTGGTGCCGGAGATCGGCCTGACCCCGCAGACCCTGGCGCGGTTCCGCGCGCGCCTGGGCGTGCCGGTGCACGCGCTGCATTCCGGACTCACCGACAACGAGCGCGCGCGGGTCTGGGCCGCGGCCTGGCGCGGCGAGGCGCGGGTGGTGGTCGGCACCCGCTCGGCGGTGTTCGTGCCGCTGCCGCAGGCCGGGCTGATCGTGATCGACGAGGAACACGACGGCAGCTACAAGCAGCAGGACGGCATCCGCTACCACGCCCGCGATTTCGCCCTGGTGCGTGGCAAGGCGCTGGACGTGCCGGTGCTGCTGGGCAGCGCCACGCCGTCGCTGGAAAGCCTGCACAACGCCGCCAGCGGCCGCTACGCGCACCTGCGCCTGACCCGCCGCGCCGGCGAAGCGCGGCCGCCGACGGTGCGCGTGCTCGACGTGCGCAAGCGGCCGCTGCAGGACGGCCTGTCGCCGGAGGTGCTGGCCGGCATCGGCAGCGCGCTGGCCGACGGCGGCCAGGTGCTGGTGTTCAAGAACCGCCGCGGCTACGCGCCGGTGCTGCTGTGCCACGACTGCGGCTGGACTGCGCCGTGCCAGCGCTGCAGCACCCCGCTGCACGCCACGCCGATGACCGTGCATGCCGGCGGCCGGCGCCTGCAATGCCACCACTGCGGCGCGCGCCAGCCGGCGCCGCTGGCCTGCCCGGATTGCGGCAGCCTGGCGCTGCAGCCGCAGGGCATCGGCACCGAACGCCTGGAAGAACGCCTGCTGCAGGCCTTCCCCGACGTCCCCGTGCTGCGCATCGATCGCGGCACCACCCAGCGCCGCGACGCGCTGGAGACCCAACTGGCCACGCTCGGCACGCAGCCCGGCATCCTGGTCGGCACGCAGATCCTGGCCAAGGGCCACGACCTGCCGCAGCTGACCCGGGTGGTTGTGGTGGGCATCGACGAAGGCCTGTTCTCGGCCGACTTCCGCGCCAGCGAAAAACTGGCGCAGCAGCTGATCCAGGTCGCCGGGCGCGCCGGCCGCGCCGCGCGCCCGGGCGAGGTGTGGCTGCAGACCCACCATCCCGGCCATGCGCTGCTGGAGACCCTGGTGCACGGCGGCTACCACGCCTTCGCCGAGGCCGAGCTGGCGCAGCGCGAAGCGGCCGGCTTCCCGCCGTTCGCGTACCTGGCGCTGCTGCGCGCCGAGGCCAAGCAGGTCGAACACGCCAACGCCTTCCTCAGCGCGGTGCGCGCGCTGCTGCCGGCGCAGGCCGACGTGCAACGCTTCGGACCGATGCCTGCACCGATGCCGCGCCGCGCCGGTTTCCAGCGCACCCAGTTGCTGCTGTCGGCGCCGACCCGGCGCGCGCTGCATGCGGTGCTGGACGCGGCGGTGCCGGCGATCTACGCGCTGCCGCAGGCGCGGCGGGTGCGCTGGTCGCTGGATGTGGATCCGCAGGATCTGTACTGAGCCGAGCGCGTCGTTCGCGACGCGCTTTCTCAGCCCGGCAAGCCCAGCGCGTCGACCAGTTGCGCGCGCAGCGCGGCGCTGTCGCCAGCTTCCACGCAACGCCACGCGCCATCGTCTGCGCCCAGACCACAGGCCGCGGTAGCGATCACCGGCCTGCCCAGCGCCAAGGCCAGCAGCACGCCACGCGGCTGTTGCTCGATCCAGGCCGGCAGCACCACCACCGCGGCCGCCTGTACGCCGTCGGCCATCGACGCGACCCGGCGCACATCGAAACCGCTCCAGAACTGCGGCGTCTCCTGCGCGCCCGGCGGCAACAGCAACTGCACCGGCAGACCGCGCAACGCCTCGCGCAATTCGAACGCGCCCTTGCGCGCCAGCGCCGACGCCGCCAGCAGCACCTGCGCGGCAGCGCCATTGCTGCTGGGTTGTGCAGCATCAGGCAGCAACGGCCGCTGCCACTGCAGGGTGATGCCGCGGCTGCCGGCCAAGGCCAATAGCTCGCGATGCGGAGTGATCCAGTGCCGCGCCTGCGCCAGCGCCGCGCGCTCGGCCTCGACCAGCAGCGGATCGGCGCGGAAATCGCGCAGCGTGGCGCTGTCGGGATGGCGCTGCGCGGCCACGTCCAGGCGCGCCTGCAGCACCTGCATCGGCAGCGCGGTCATGCACACGTCCCAGCGCCGGCCCTGCAGTTCGCCGGACAGCCACAGGCCCGGCAACAGGCTCTGCGGCACCACCAGTTCGACATCCTGCGCGCCGAGTCGCCGTTGCAGCGCGCGCAGGCGGATGCGCTGCGCGCGCTGCCGCACCTGCGGCAACGGCAGCCCGCAGCGCAGCCACCAGCGTTGCAGCAATGCCGCCCGCACCGCGGCGACGCTGCTCCGGCGCAGCGCCAGCAGCCGATCGCCCGGCTGCATGCGACGCCGACGGTCGTCGGCGAATTCCGGCCAGTCCTCGTCCACCAGCCAGGTGCGGCGGATGCCCTGCGCGCTCGCCGGCACATGCCGATGGCATTCCTCGCGGCCGCAGCGCGTGCAGTCGTTCGCCGCGGTCGCGGCCGGCGTGCGCCGCAGCGGCAGCAACGGCAGCGCGGCGACGACCGGCGCACCGCCGAGGATGCGCACGTGCAGGTCATCGCCATCCAGCCACACTTCCAGGCGCCATGCCGAATCCGCGCGCAGGCGCAGATCCACGTAGTTCCAGAACACCACCGCGTCGCGATCGCGCTCGGCCAGCGAACCGGCGATCACCTGCGTATGCCGATGCCGCTCGACGATTTGCAGGCCCTGGCGCAACGCCGCGTCGTAGATCGCATTGGACAGCTGGCACAGGCCGCCGCCGATCGAGGGCACCAGACAGCCTTCGCGCAATTCGCGCCCGGCAGCGAAACCGCGCCGGCGCGTGGCCCGGCCCAGCTGCCGCCAGAAACTGAAAACCGCCCCGGCCGGCACTTCGATCCCGTGCAGCGCACGCGCGGCCACGCGCAGGTTGTGGATCTTGCCGGCGACCAGCAGCGGCGAGGTCTCTTCCGACTCGGGCCATAGCGCGGTGACCGATTCGGACACCGCCGCGGCGGCGATCGGCAGTCCCGCATCGCGGCGATGCCGGCGCGGTCCGCCGCGCAGATCGCGCAGCGCGCGGCGCAGTTGCAGCACGCGGGTCTTCAGCGCGAACAGCAGGCCGCCCAGCCGCGACGGCGTTGCCGCGGCGGGCGAAACAAGAGGCCGATCCGTTGTTGTCGCTCGCATTCCCACGCGCCCTCCGCATCCCTGCCTGCGCCCGCCATCGCGCTACTATAGGGCCATGCCGTTCCAGCCCCCAGTTCCTGCACGGCGCCTCGGCCGCTATGTGCATCACGGCGCTGCGCCGCACCGCGCGGATGCAGCGTCCGCGGCCGTCGCCAGCGTCCCGACAGCCGCTCGCGCCTCGTCTTCGCATCCCTCTGGAGTCCTGCATGGCTAACCCGCCCGTACCGCACCTGATCGTGGTCGGCGGCGGTTTCGCCGGGCTGTGGGCCACGCGCGCGCTGGCCAAGGCGCCGCTGCGCATCACCCTGATCGACCGCCGCAACCACCACCTGTTCCAGCCGCTGCTGTACCAGGTCGCCACCGCCGGCCTGTCGTCGCCGGACATCGCCGCGCCGCTGCGGCAGATCCTGCGCAAGCAGGACAACGTGGCCGTGCGCCTGGGCGAAGTGGTGCGCCTGGACAAGCAGGCGCGGCAGGTGCAGTTGGCCGGCGGCGAGACGCTGGATTACGACTACCTGCTGGTCGCCACCGGCGCCACCCATGCCTACTTCGGCCACGACGAATGGGCCAGGCACGCGCCCGGCCTGAAGACCCTGGACGACGCGCTGCACCTGCGCCGCCACCTGCTGCTGGCGTTCGAGCGCGCCGAAGCCGAGAGCGACCCCGCCGCGCGCGCGGCCTGGCTCAGCTTCGCCATCGTCGGCGGCGGCCCGACCGGGGTGGAACTGGCCGGCACCCTGGCCGAGATCGCGCGGCATACGCTCAAGCACGAATTTCGCCGCATCGATCCCGCCGAGGCCAGGGTGCGGCTGATCGAAGCCGGCCCGCGCGTGCTGGCCTCGTTCCCGGAGCGGCTGTCGGCCAAGGCGCAACGGCAACTGGAAAAACTCGGCGTGGAAGTGCAGACCGGCGTGCCGGTGGCCGACATCGACGCCAGCGGCTATCGGCTGGGCAGCACCTTCGTGCCCGCGCGCACCGTGGTCTGGGCCGCCGGCGTGGCGGCCTCGCCGCTGGCGCGGACCCTGGACGTGCCGCTGGACCGCAGCGGCCGCGTGCAGGTGCAGCCGGACCTGAGCATCCCCGGACATCCGGAGGTCTTCGTCGCCGGCGACCTGGCCGCGCTGCAGCAGGCCGACGGCAAGCCGGTGCCAGGGGTGGCGCCGGCGGCCAAGCAGATGGGCCGGCACGTCGCCGAGACTCTGGCGAAACGGCTGCGCGGCGAAGCCGGCGACGCGCCGTTCCGCTATGCCGACTACGGCAACCTGGCCACCATCGGGCGCATGGCCGCGATCGTGCATCTGGGCCGCCTGCAGCTGTCCGGCCTGCTGGCCTGGTGGTTCTGGCTGGCGGCGCACGTGTTCTTCCTGATCGGCTTCCGCAACCGCCTGGTGGTGCTGCTCAACTGGGCCTGGGCGTACTGGAGCTACCAGCGCGCGGCGCGCATCATCCTCGGCGACGACACGCGCACTACCGCGCCCGAGCCGGCCGAGCCCAAGCCGCCGCCGGCCGCGTGACACCCCGCGGCGGGACTGCGATCCTAGCCGCCCTTTGCCGCTGCGCAGTGCCGCCTTGGCGACCTTCCTGTTCCTGCTCGACCTGCTCGGCACCTTCGTGTTCGCGATCAGCGGCGCCACCGTCGGCGTGCGCCACCGCCTGGACCTGTTCGGCGTGCTGGTGCTGTCGTGCGCGGCCGCGGTGTCGGGCGGCATCGTCCGCGACGTGCTGATCGGCGCCACCCCGCCGGCCGCGCTCGGCGATGCGCGCTATCTCGGCGTCGCCTGCCTGGCCGGGCTGCTGACCTTCTACAGCCACAACACGGTCGAGCGCCTGCGCAACCCGGTGCAACTCTTCGACGCGCTCGGCCTGGCGCTGTTCGCGGTGTACGGCACCAGCAAGGCGCTGGCGTTCGGCCTGGGTCCGCTCAGCGCGACCCTGCTCGGCATGCTCAGCGGCATCGGCGGCGGCATCGTCCGCGACCTGCTGGTGGCGCGCACGCCGGTGGTGCTGCAGGCCGAGCTGTACGCGGTGGCGGCCTTGCTCGGCGGCGGCGTGGTCGCCGCGGCGCACGTCATGCATCTGCCGCAGCCCTGGGGATTGGCGATCGGCGCCACGCTATGCTTCGGCCTGCGCTTCATGGCGATCCGTTACGGCTGGCACCTGCCGGTGGCGCGGCCGCCGCCGGAGCCGTGACCCGCAACGCGGGTCGGCATGCTGGTTTCCACGCGCCTTGGCGCAACGAAAAAGGCCCGGAAACCGGGCCTTTTTGCTTGGCGGATCGATCATCCGCAACTGGGCGACACTTACGCCACGAACAACGCCTTCATCTTCTTCAGCGCGTTGGCTTCGATCTGGCGGATGCGCTCGGCGGACACGCCGTACTCGTCGGCCAACTCCTGCAGCGTGATCTTGCTGTCGGCATCCAGCCAGCGCCGCTTGATGATGTCGCGCGAACGCGCATCCAGTTCCGCCAGGCCTTCGCGCAGCAGCTGCAGTTGGTTGTCCTCGCTGTCGGCACGCTCGTAGGCCTGCGAGGGATCTTCCTCGGCGGCCATCAGATAAGCGGCCGGCGACGGCGGCGCGTGGTCGTCATCGTCGTCGGACGGCGCGTCGAAGCCGATGTCGCGGCCGGACAGGCGCGACTCCATCTCCAGCACCTCGCGCTCGGACACGTTGAGGTCCTTGGCGACCGCGGTCACTTCCGCCGCGTTCATCCAGCCCAGGCGGGTCTTGGACTTGCGCAGGTTGAAGAACAGCTTGCGCTGCGCCTTGGTCGTGGCGACCTTGACGATGCGCCAGTTCTTCAGGATGTACTCGTGCATCTCGGCACGGATCCAGTGCACCGCGAAGCTGACCAGGCGCACGCCCATTTCCGGGTCGAAGCGCTTGACCGCCTTCATCAGGCCGATGTTGCCTTCCTGGATCAGGTCGCCCAGCGGCAGGCCGTAGCCGTTGTAGCCGCGGGCCACGTGGACCACGAAGCGCAGATGGGAATGGACCAGTTCGCGTGCCGCATCCAGGTCTTCCTGGTCGCGGTAGCGCACCGCCAGCGCGCGTTCCTCTTCGGACGTCAGCACCGGGATCTGGTGCACGGCGCCGATGTAGGCATCCAGCGAACCGAGCGGACTGGGGATCGGGAGGTTGTTGGCCACCAGCGCGGTGGCAGGTATGGTCTGGCTCATGGGGCTCATCTTAGCAGTCAACTAACTAGACTGCTGGGTACAGTAAAAAGTTCCTGCGTTCTGTTTATGGAACATTCGAATCAGGAAACGGACTGTGACGGAAGCCGCTGGAACGATAGGAAATGCAGTCGCAACCGGTTACGAGCGCCAAAACTAGCACCGGTCCTGCGAAATTTGCGTAGACGCGGCGAGCCCTGGGCGACGCCGTCGAACCGCGGTTCAGCCGCCGGCCAAGGCTGCGTCCAGCGCCGCGCGTGACGGCAGGCTCCAGTCGATCGGCGTGGCGCCGCGGCGGTGCAGGTACTCGTTGGCCGCGGAGAAGTGCTTGCAGCCGAGGAAGCCGCGGTGCGCCGACAGCGGCGAGGGATGCGGCGCCTTCAGCACGCGGTGGCGGCGGGTGTCGATGACCTTGCCCTTGGCCTGGGCATAGCTGCCCCACAGCAGGAACACCAGGCCTTCGCGCTCGCGGTTCAAGGTCTCCACCACATGGTCGGTGAAGCCCTCCCAGCCCTTGCCCTGGTGCGCGCCGGCGCGGCCTTCCTCCACCGTCAGCACCGCGTTGAGCAGCAGCACGCCGCGCTGCGCCCACGGCAGCAGGCAGCCGTGATCGGGACGGCGGATGCCCAGGTCGTCCTCGATCTCCTTGTAGATGTTCAGCAGCGACGGCGGTACCGGCACCCCGGGCAGCACCGAGAAGCACAGCCCATGCGCCTGGCCGTAGCCGTGGTACGGATCCTGGCCGAGGATCACCACCTCGACCTGGTCGAACGGGGTCGCGTCGAACGCGGCGAAGATCTGCCGCCCCGGCGGGAACACGTGTGCGCCGGCGGCCTTGCGCTGGCGCAGGAACGCGGCCAGTTCGCGCATCTCCGGGCGCAGCAGCCAGTCGCCGACCTTCGCCTTCCATGAGGGTTCGAGCTGGATCCGGGTGTCGTCTTCGCTACTCATGCAGGTTCGGCAGATCGGTCAAAAGGTCACGGCATTGTCGCTGAGCTTGGCCAGGCGCAGCTGGAACAGCACCTTGGTGACCAGCAGGCGCTCCTCGATCGGCTTCTGCACCAGGTCGTTGGCGCCGGCGCGCAATAGCTCGGACTGGTTGTGCGGATTGCTGTCGCCGGTCATCACCAGCACCGGCATGCGCCGCTTGCCGTAGGCGAAGTCGATACGGATGCGCTGCACCACGTCGCGGCCGTTGAGTTCGCCCTTCAGGGTGACGTCGGTCAGCACCAGGTCGATGCGGCGGGTGGTGCGGCCCAGCGATTCGGCGGTGAGCAGCGCGAACGCGTCTTCGGCGGTCAGCACGTGCACCACGTGCAGTTCCTGGCGCTCGAGCATGCGCTTGGTCGCCTCGGCCACCACCCGGCTGTCCTCGACGTAGAGGATGGTGGCGCCGACCACCGGCTGCGGTTGCACGTAGCCGCGGATGAAGGTCGCCAGCGCCTCGTGGCCCAGCGCCTTGTCGAAATAGTCGGTGACGTATTCGGTGAAGCGGCGCTCGACCAGATGCTGCTGCGCATCGCCTGAGACCACGATCACCGGCACGTAGGCCTGGCCGGCGGCCTCGCGCACGCTGCGCGCCAGTGCCAGGCCGTCGCCGTCGGGCAGCGCCAGCGAGGTGGTGACCAGATTCACCGGGCCGGCCTCCAGCGCGGCGCGCGCCTCGGCGATGCTGGCGCAGCCGACCACTTCCACGTCCGGCAGTTCGCGGTGCAGCACATCGGCGATCAGCTTGCGCACCAGCTTGGAGCCGTCCACGACCATCACCCGCGGGGCGTCGCTGATCAGGTGCTTGAGCTCGTGCCGGGACATGCGCGCCTCAGGTGTCGGTGGGACGCGTCTGGCGCAGGAAGTGGCCGGTCACCAGCCAGGCGCCGAGCCAGCCCAGCAACAGGGTGCCGAGCAACACGAATGCCGAATGCAAGGCGTCCAGCCCGTGCAGCGCGAAATGGCTGCCGTAGCTGTCGGCCAGTTCCGCCAGCGGCGGCCCTAGCGCCAGCCCGGAGGTGGCGATCAGGCCCAGCGCCAGTACTCCGGCGCCGAAGCCGTACCAGGCGCCCAGGTACAGGAACGGACGGCGGATGAAGCCGTCGCTGGCGCCGAGCAACTGCAGCACGCCGATTTCCTCGCGCCGCGACTGGATGTCCAGGCGCACGGTGTTGCCGACCACCAGCGCCGCGCCGGCGCCGAGCAGTACCGACAGCACCTGCACCAGGCGCTCGCCGAAGCGCAGCCAGCCGTCCAGGCGCTTGCGCCACAGCGCGTCGTGCTGCACCAGATCGGCCTGCGGCAGCGCGCTCAGCGAGGCCGCCAGCTGCGCGTCGTCGGCCGCGGCCGGGGTGACGATCAGCAGCGTCGGCAGCGGGTTGTCGTCGAGCGCGTCCAGCGCCTCGCCGAGCCCGGCGCTGTCGCGCAGCTCGGCCATGCCCTGCTCCGGAGTGCGCAGCGCCACCGCGGCGACGTCGGCGCGGCCGCGCAGGCTCGTCGCCAGCGCATTGGCGGCGGCGGCATCGATGTCGGTCTTCAGGAACACATTGATGTCGCGCGACTGTTGCACGCTGCCGGCGAACTGCTTGAGGTTGTCCAGCGCGATCGACAGCCCCAGCGGCAACGCCAGGGCCAGGGCCATCACCGCCATCGTCAGCAACGTCGCCCACGGCTTGCGCATGGCCCGGCCGAGGCTGTAGACGATGCTGTGCAGGTGGTGGTCCCACCACACGCCCAGGCGCGAGGGCGCGGCGGTGCCGGCGGCATTGCGTGCGCTCATTCGGCCAGGTCCTGCGGGGAGATGTCGTCGGCCAGGCGGCCGTGGTCCAGGATCAGCACGCGCTTGCGCATCTGCTTGAGCAGCGCCAGGTCGTGGCTGACCACCAGCACGCTGGTGCCGCGCGCCGGCAATTCGGCGAACAGCTGCATGATCTCGGCGGCCAGGGTCGGGTCGAGGTTGCCGGTCGGCTCGTCGGCGACCAGCAGCCGCGGCTCGGCGACCATCGCCCGGGCGATGCCCACGCGTTGCTGCTCGCCGGCCGACAGCTGCGACGGCAGCGCCTTCTCGCGATGGCCCAGGCCCATCCGTTCCAGTACCGAGCGCACGCGCTTGCCGATCTCGGCGCGGCGGGTGCCGCGCAGGATCAGCGGCAGCGCCACGTTCTCGGCGATGCTGCGGTCCATCAGCAGGCGGTGGTCCTGGTACACGACGCCGACCTCGCGCCGGTGCAGCGGCACGCGCCGCCCGCGCACCTTCAGCAGGTTGCGCTCGCCGAACAGTACCGCACCGCGCGACGGACGCTCGCTGAGATGGATCAACTTGAGCAAGGTGCTCTTGCCCGCCCCGGAATGGCCGGTGACGAACAGCATCTCGCCCTCCTCCACCTGGAAGCTGACGTCCACCAGCGCCTCGTGGCCACCGGCGTACTGTTTGCTGACATTGTCGAACCGCAGAACGCTCATCCGGCGATTATGCCGGAGCGGCCCGGGTTTTCGTCCACCGTGCGCGCGCCGCGAACGGTGGAGGACCGGTTCATCAGGAGCTGGAGACCAGCGAACGCAGCTTGCGGCCGAGGCGGGTCAGGAACGAATCGTTGGCCGCGGCGGCCGGCGCCGCGGCGCGCTCGCCCTGGCGCGCGGCCCTGACCTGCACCGGCTTGGCCGGCGCGTCGGTCGACACCGACGCTGCCGCGCCTTCGGCACCTTCGAGCGGACGGCCGCCACGGCGGCGCCGGCGCTTGCGCGGCGGACGCTCGCCATCGACGGCGGCTGCGCCCTCGGCAGCCGCGCGCACCGGCTTCGGCGCTGGTGCGGCGACCGGAGCCGCGACGGTTTCGGCAGCGGCAGCGACGGGTGCCGCCGCCGTGACCGCCGTCGCCGCGGCATCGCCCTCGGCCGGGCGCGGAGTACGCGGACGTCGCGGCTTGCCATCGGCACCGCGCGCTTCGCCACTGCGGCCAGCGCCGCCGCCAGGACCGCTGCGGCCGCCGCCGGGCTTGCCGCGGCTGCTGCCGCCGCGCCGCTGCTCGTCGGCCTCGCGCTGCGCACGCGCCTCGCGGAAGATGTCGCCGATGCTCTCGTCGGCATCCGCGTCGACCTCGACCGCTTCGCCCTCGACCACCGCGCGCGGGGTGCGCGGCATCGCCACCAGCAGTTCGGCGGTGACCGGCTCGACCGGGATCTTCTGCTCGATGTAGGCCTCGATGTCCGGCAGGCTCATCGCATAGCGCTCGCAGGCGAAGCTGATCGCGTCGCCTTCCTCGCCCAGCCGCGCGGTGCGGCCGATGCGGTGCACGTAGTCCTCGGCGTCGAACGGCAGGTCGTAGTTGTAGACGTACTTGACGCCATCGATGTGCAGGCCGCGCGCGGCCACGTCGGTGGCGACCAGGATCTCCAACTGGCCCTTCTGGAAGCGGTTGAGCAGGGTCTCGCGCTTCTTCTGCGGCACGTCGCCGGACAGCACGCCGACCCGGTAGCCGTTGCGCTCCAGCGAACGCGCCACGCGCTCGACGAAGGCCTTGGTGTTGACGAACACCATGGTGCGCGCGCCCTCGCTGCGCGACAGCAGGCCCAGCAGCAGGGTCAGCTTCTCCTCGTCGGAGGGGAAGTAGATGCGCTGGCGCACGCGCGCGGCGGTGATGCTCTCGGTCTCGACCACGAGCTTTTCCGGCTCGTTCATGTGCTCGTAGGCCAGCTCCAGCACGCGGTGGCTGAGCGTGGCCGAGAACAGCAGCGTCTGCCGAGTGCCGCGCTCGGGCATGCGCCGCAGCAGGAAGCGGATGTCCTTGATGAAGCCCAGGTCGAACATGCGGTCGGCTTCGTCGAGCACGCAGATCTCGCAGGCGTGCAGCGACACCACTTTATGCTGCTTGACGTAGTCGATCAGCCGCCCCGGGGTGGCGATGATCACGTCCACGCCCTGCTGCAGCAGCTCGCGCTGCTTGTCGTAGTCCACCCCGCCGTAGACCAGCGCGAAGCGCAGGCCCAGGTCGGCGCCGAACTTCACTGCATCCTTGTGGATCTGGATCGCCAGTTCGCGGGTCGGGGCCAGGATCAGCGCGCGCGGATCCTCGGGTTTGCGGTCGGCCAGCGCCGGGCGGCTGAGCAGGCGGTTCATCACCGTCACCAGGAACGCCAGGGTCTTGCCGGTACCGGTCTGGGCCTGGCCGGCCACGTCGCGGCCCGGCAGGGCCACCGGCAGGGTCAGCGCCTGGATCGGCGTGCAACGGGTGAAGCCGGCGCCTTCGAGGCCGGCCAGCAGCGCCGGTTGCAGCTCGAACGCGGAAAAAGTCACATCGGTCAGCGGTTTGTCGCTCATCATTCCATCTTCGTCAGGCCACCCCGCCCGAAGCGTAAGGTCGCGGCTTGCATCGGCCCCGGCAGCGTCGCACACTGGCTACTTCCATGCCGGGTCGCGCGACAGGGGGAATCCCTTGATTTCGCCGCGCAATGCCCCAGTTTACCGCAATGCGGCGGCCACCCGGTCCGGCCAGTCGCATTGGCCCAGGAGATACCCCTAGTGAGCGATAAGGTCCTACACGTCGGCGACGCCGATTTCGATACCGCCGTGCTGCAATCCGGCGAGCCGGTCCTGGTGGACTTCTGGGCGGAGTGGTGCGGTCCGTGCAAGATGATCGCCCCGGTGCTGGACGACCTGGCCGACACCTACGACGGCAAGCTCAAGGTGGCCAAGGTCAACGTGGACGAGAACCGCGCCACCGCGATCAAGTACCACGTGCGCTCGATCCCGATGCTGCTGCTGTTCAAGGATGGCAAGGTCCAGGCCACCCAGATCGGCGCGGTCGGCAAGGGCCAGCTGACCCAGATGATCGACAAGACCCTGGGCGGCGCCGCGGCCTGAGTCTGTCGCCGGCCGTTCCGGAGCGGAGCGGCCGCCGTTGTACCGGCCTGCAGCGTCGCTGCCGGCCGGCTGAATCGCCCGGTAACGCCTGCTTGCCGTGGTTGCGCGGCGATGATAGTGTCGGCGCATCCGGTGGCATTCGCGCACCGCACCCCCTCTGGAAGATTCTCTTCTAGACCCCTTCCCAACCCGTTTGCCCCCACGCTGGGCGCTCGCACTCATAGCGAGGAATCACCACTTGTCCGATAACACCACCACCGAACCCGGGAGCGTCGACGCCCCCGCCGAAAAGCGCGCGCGCAAGCCCCGTGTCAGCAAGGCCGTCGCCGGCGCTGACGGCGGAGCCGAGCACGGCGCACCGGCGCAGCCGAACCTGCCGCTGAACCAGGCGCCGGCCCAGTCCGACGCGCCGCGTCCGGCGCCGCAAGAACGCCAGGAACGCCAGGAGCGCGCCGCGCCGCAGGAACACGCGCAGGCGCCGTCGCAGCAGCCCCAGTCCCAGCCCGCTCCCGCCTCCGGCGGCGATGCCCAGGGCCAGGGCGGCGGCAACCAGAACGACGGCGGCGAGCCGCGCGAAGGCGGCAACCCGCGCTTCAACAACCAGAATCCGCAGAACCAGAACAACCAGAACAACCAGCAGGGCAATCGTCGCGACCGCTTCCGCAATCGCCGCGATCGCGATCGTGGCGGCGGTGGAGGCGGTGGTGGTGGCGGCGGCGGCGGTCGCTTCCCGGACAACGGCCTGCCCAACGACACCGGCGCCAACGAAGTGTTCGTGCCGCGCCCGCACGCCAACGTGCCGGAAGGTTTCCCGATCTACTCGCTGAGCGACCTGAAGCGGATGCCGGCGCAGAAGCTGCTGGACATCGCCGAGCAGCTCAACATCCAGGACGGCGTGGCCCGCGCGCGCAAGCAGGACGTGATCTTCGCGCTGCTGAAGGTGCTGACCCGCCACGGCGAAGGCGTCGCCGCCGACGGCGTGCTGGAAATCCTGCCGGACGGCTTCGGCTTCCTGCGCGCGGCCGAGGCCAGCTACCTGGCCGGCCCGGACGACACCTACATCTCGCCCAGCCAGATCCGCCGCTTCAACCTGCGCACCGGCGACCACCTGTCCGGCCGCATCCGCTTCCCGAAGGACGGCGAACGCTACTTCGCGCTGTCGATCGTCGACACGATCAACGGCGAGCCGCTGGAAGCGAGCAAGAACAAGGTGCTGTTCGAGAACCTGACCGCGCTGTTCCCGCGCAAGCGCTTCACCCTGGAGCGCGGCAACGGTTCCTCGGAAGACATCTCCGGGCGCATCCTCGATCTGATGGCGCCGCAGGGCAAGGGCCAGCGCGCGCTGATCGTGTCCCCGCCCAAGGCCGGCAAGACCATGCTGATGCAGCAGGTGGCCACGGCGATCACCACCAACCATCCCGACGTGCACATGATCGTGCTGCTGATCGACGAGCGGCCGGAAGAAGTGACCGAAATGCAGCGCACCGTGCGCGGCGAGGTCATCTCCTCCACCTTCGACGAGCCGGCCGCGCGCCACGTGCAGGTCGCCGAGATGGTGATCGAGCGCGCCAAGCGCCTGGTCGAGCACAAGAAGGACGTGGTGATCCTGCTCGACTCGATCACCCGCCTGGCCCGCGCCTACAACAACGTGGTGCCGTCCTCCGGCAAGGTGCTCAGCGGCGGCGTCGACGCCAATGCACTGCACCGCCCGAAGCGTTTCTTCGGCGCGGCGCGTAACGTCGAGGAAGGCGGCTCGCTGACCATCATCGCCACGGCGCTGGTGGAAACCGGCAGCAAGATGGACGAGGTGATCTACGAAGAGTTCAAGGGCACCGGCAACAGCGAAGTGCACCTGAACCGCCGTATCGCCGAGAAGCGCGTGTACCCGGCGATCGACATCAACCGTTCCGGTACCCGTCGCGAAGACCTGCTGATCGAGCCGGAGCTGCTGCAGAAGATCTGGATCCTGCGCAAGCTGCTGCATCCGATGGACGAGATCGCGGCGATGGAGTTCCTGCTGGACAAGATGAAGAACACCAAGTCCAACGACGAGTTCTTCGGTTCGATGAAGCGCTGAGTCGACGCAGCGGCAAGCCGAACAAGAAAACGCCCCGTTTCACGGGGCGTTTTTTTTTGCAACGCAAACCGAGACGGGCTGGCCGCGCTCAACCGCCATGCTGCAGCGGCGTCAGCAGGTGCGGGCCGTTGCTGTCGACCATGTACACGCCGCCGGCCGGCAGCGTGTCGGGCGAGAAGCCCGATGCGTCCTTGCCGGTGTCCCAGGGCGCCCGCGCGCGCGGACCGGGGACATAGCTGATCCAGTGCCCGTAGCTGCTGTCCGAGCCTTCGTTGGGCTGGTCGCGCAGCGAATAGTCGACCGGAACGCGCACCTGCCAGTACGGCGCCGACACGTCTTCGCCTTCGGTCGGCGGGCGGAACGTCCACTTGCGCGCCGCCGCCAGTGCGCTCTTGGCGAAAATCTCGCGCAGCTTCTTCATCTCGCTCTCCGAGCCGACGATGCGCAGGTTGACCTGCTCGACCGCGGCATCGGCGACGCTGCCGTCGCGCGCCACCTTGAGCACCAGGTACGCCGAGCCCGACGCGCCGACCCGGTACGCCGCTTCCGGATAGGACGGCGGCGCCATCTTCAGCGACGTCACCGCGCGCGGATCCTTGGGATCGTAGGTGGCGAAGCTGGCATGGCGGATCTCCACCTGATAGCTGTCGCCCTCCTGGCGCTTGGCCACGATGCGCAGCGTCATCGGCGCGCGCGCCGCCACCGGCCTGCCGTTGCGCAGCGCCGGTTCGAATTTCCACTGCTTCACCGAATCGCGCACGAAGCGGATCACGCCCTCGGGCAGCTTGTCTTCCCGATCGATCGCCAGCGCCGAGACCGCGCCGTCGGGCTCGATGTCGATCTTGCCGGTCACCAGCAGGCTGTTTTCGACCTGCTTGCGCACCGCGCCCGGCCCGGCGCCGGTGGCGAACGCGGTGGCGGCGAGCAACGCCAACAGCAGACCGCCCCAACGCCACATCGAGATATTTGAATTGCGGTGCATCGCGCCGTCCTTGCATGGATGAGACGCCGATTACAACGCAGCCGGCTTACGCAGACAAGTCAGGCCGGCAGGTTAGGCCAGGCGCAGCGACTCCGGGTACGGCGGCGCGTCCGGGTAGTCGTCCTCGCGCAGCCGCGCCTGCAACTCGCGCCACCATTGCGGGTCGAACAGTTCGCCATGCGCGCGCTTGACCGCCTCCAGCGAGGCGGCCGGCAAGCCCATGAACAGCGCGAAGCGCTCCGGGAACACGTCGCGCGCGGCGACGTGGAACCAGGGTTCGGCGGACATGGCTTCCTCGTCGTTGCGCGGCTGCGGCCAGTCGCGGAAGGTGCAGTCGGTGACCAGGCACAGCTCGTCGTAGTCGTAGAACACCGCGCGCCCCTGCCGCGACACGCCGAAGTTCTTCAGCAGCATGTCGCCGGGGAAGATGTTGTTGCGCGCCATGTCCTTGATCGCCTGCGCGTAGTCCAGCGCCGCCTCGCGCGCCGCCTCGGCGCTCTGCTCGCGCAGGTACAGGTTCAGCGGGCGCAGCCGCCGCTGCACGTAGCACAGCTCGAAGATCAGGTCGTCGCCGTCCTCGCGCAGGCTGCGCGCGCAGCCCTGCAGCAGTTCGGCGAGCAGCGCTGGCGCGAAGCGCGCGCGCGGGAAACGCAGTGAGCGGTAGGGCTGCGCGTCGAGCAGGCGACCGACCCGGTCCAGGTTGAACACCAGCGCGTACTTGTCCTCGACCTGTTCGCGGCTCATCGTCTTCGGATAGGCGAAGCGGTCGCGGATCAGCTTGAACACCAGCGGGTAGCTGGGCAGGGTGAACACCGCCATGACCATGCCCGGGGTGCCGTCGGCGTGCACCAGCTGCTCGTTGGGCTGGGCCTGGAAATGGCGGAAGAAGGTGCGGAAGCGCTCGGTCTTGCCCTGCTTGGCGCGGCCGAGCATGGTGTACAGCTCGTCGATCGGCTTGTGCGGCAGCAGGCTGCGCAGGAATACCACCGCGTCGCCGACGGTGGCCAGGTCGGCCTGGAAGTAGCTGCGCGAGATGCCGAACAGCTGCGCCACGTCGTTGCGCTTGGTCAGCACCGCTTCGGCGCGCAGGCCGTCGGCATCGTTGACCAGCGCGATCACGCAGGGCGAGAAACGGTGCTCGCCGAACACGCGGCCGACTAGGTAGGCGCGGCGCTCTCGGTAGAACACCGTCTCCAGCAATTCGATGCCGCGTACCGGATGTTCGCCCCAGTGCGTCAGGTCGTCCTGCAGGCGCACCGCGATGGCCGCGGCGCAGCGCGTGCGATGCGCGTACGGCACGTCGAACGGGTAGTCGCCGAGCACGCGCACGAACGCATCCACCGGCCGCGTCTCGGAGACCACGTAGTTGTGCCGTGCCACCGGATGGGTGATCGCGTCGGTCGGCTCGATGTCCAATGCCACGAACTCGATCCGCGTATCCACGCCCTGGGTACGGAAGAAGCGCCGGGTCAGCGTGTTGTAGAAGGTCTTGTACAGCTCCTGGTCGATCAGCCCGTGCAGTTGCGCAGCAAAGCTGTCGCGGACCTGCGCCCACAGCGTGCGGTCGTGGGCCTGGCCGAGCAGCAGCGCGCGCAGGCGCAGCATGCACTCGCCGATGCACTGGTCGTACAGCGCGATGCGCTCGACCGCGTCGTTGCGCGCGGCGTTCCAGTCGCGGGTCTCGAAGCGGCGGCGGGCGCGGCGGCTGATCTGCGCGAAGCGCGCGTGGTAGTCCTCGAACGCGTCGCGGATGCTGCGCGCCACGGCGTCGGCGCGGGGTTCGGCGGGCACGGGCGGAGCGGGCGTGTCGGTCATGGCCGCAGTCTACCTGCGGGCGCGGCGGCGTTAACGCAAAAAAAGCCCGGCCGACGCGCGTGCGTCGGCCGGGCTCATACAACAGCGAACGACAGCGGCGCTTATTGCGCCGTCAGCGTCGCCAGCGCGGCGTTGAACGTCGCGCTCGGCCGCATCGCCTGGCTGACCCGCTCCAGGTTCGGGCGGTAGTAGCCCTGGATGTCGACCGGCTTGCCCTGCACGCCATTGAGCTCGGCGACGATGGCCGCCTCGTGCTCGGCCAGCTGCTTGGCCAGCGGCGCGAAGCGCGCCTTCAGCGCCGCGTCCTCGTCCTGCGCGGCCAGCGCCTGCGCCCAGTACAGGGCCAGGTAGAAATGGCTGCCGCGGTTGTCGAGCTCGCCGACCTTGCGCGAGGGCGACTTGTCGTTATCCAGGAACTGGCCGTTGGCCTGGTCCAGGGTCTTGGCCAGCACGCCGATCGTCGCGTTCTGGTGGCGCTGGCCCAGATGCTCCAGCGACGCGGCCAGGGCCAGGAACTCGCCCAGCGAATCCCAGCGCAGGTAGTTCTCTTCGACGAACTGCTGCACGTGCTTGGGCGCCGAACCGCCGGCGCCGGTCTCGAACAGGCCGCCGCCGGCCATCAGCGGCACGACCGACAGCATCTTGGCGCTGGTGCCCAGCTCCATGATCGGGAACAGGTCGGTGAGGTAGTCGCGCAGCACGTTGCCGGTGACCGAGATGGTGTCCTCGCCCTTGCGGATACGCTGCAGCGAGAACGCGGTCGCTTCCACCGGCGGCAGGATGCGGATGTCCAGACCCTTGGTGTCGTGGTCCTGCAGGTAGCGCTCCACCTTCTGGATCATCAGCGCATCGTGCGCACGCTGCGGGTCCAGCCAGAACACCGCCGGGGTGCCGCTCAGGCGCGCGCGGCTGACCGCCAGCTTGACCCAGTCCTGGATCGGCGCGTCCTTGACCTGGCACATGCGCCAGATGTCGCCGGCTTCGACCGCATGCTCCAGCAGCACGTTGCCGTCGCTGTCGCTGACCCGCACCGTGCCGTCAGCGGCGATCTGGAAGGTCTTGTCGTGCGAACCGTATTCCTCGGCCTTCTGCGCCATCAGGCCGACGTTGGGCACGCTGCCCATCGTCGCCGGGTCGAACGCGCCATTTCGCTTGCAGTCCTCGATCACCGCCTGGTACACGCCGGCGTAGCAGCGGTCCGGGATCAGCGCCTTGGTGTCCTGCAGCTTGCCCTCGGCGTTCCACATCTTGCCCGAGTCGCGGATCATCGCCGGCATCGACGCATCGACGATCACGTCGCTGGGCACGTGCAGGTTGGTGATGCCCTTGTCGGAATTGACCATCGCCAGCGCCGGGCGCTGCGCGTACCCCGCCTGCAGATCGGCTTCGATCTGCGTGCGCTGCGCGTCCGGCAGGGTGGCGATGCGCGCGTACAGGTCGCCGATGCCGTTGTTCGGATCGAAGCCGACCTGCTTCAGCGCCTCGGCGTGCTTGTCCAGCACGTCCTGGTAGAACGCGCCGACCACCACGCCGAACATGATCGGGTCGGAGACCTTCATCATCGTCGCCTTCAGGTGCAGCGAGAACAGCACGCCCTGCTGCTTGGCGTCGGCGATCTGCGCCTGCACGAAGCTGGCCAGCGCGCGCTTGCTCATCACCGCCGCATCGATGATCTCGCTGGCCTGCACCGCAGTCTTTTCCTTCAGCACGCTGACCGTGCCGTCCTTGCCGACCAGTTCGATCCTGACGCTGCCGGCCTGCGCGATCAGCGCCGAGCGCTCGCTGCCGTAGAAATCGCCGGCGTCCATATGCGCCACATGCGATTTGGAATCGGCGCTCCACGCGCCCATGCGGTGCGGATGCTTGCGCGCGTAGTTCTTCACCGACAGCGGCGCGCGGCGATCGGAATTGCCCTCGCGCAGCACCGGATTGACCGCACTGCCCTTGACCCGGTCGTAGCGCGCCTTGGCCTCTTTCTGCTTGTCGTCCTGCGGCTCGTCCAGGTAGTCCGGCAGCGCGTAGCCCTGCTGCTGCAGTTCCTTGATCGCGGCCTTGAGCTGCGGCACCGAGGCGCTGATGTTGGGCAGCTTGATGATGTTGGCTTCCGGCGTGGTCGCCAGCTGGCCCAACTCGGCCAGGTCGTCGGCGATGCGCTGATCCTCGCGCAGGTATTCGGGGAACTGCGAGATCAAGCGGCCGGCCAGCGAGATGTCGCGGGTTTCCACGGCGATGCCGGCGGTGCCGGCGAAGGCGGCGACGATCGGCAACAGCGACTGCGTCGCCAGGTACGGGGCTTCGTCGGTGAGCGTGTACAGGATCTTGGGCGTATTCGACATGAGTGACGTAGGCTCTCTTGCGATTCGGGAAGGACACGTTGCCGCGAACAAGACTGCCGGTGGCACGGCGCGGACGGCGTGCGGAGTGCAGCGCTTGCGACGCAGGGAAATCCTGCGACGGCGATGGCAGACGGCCGCCAATTGTCGCGTTTTCTGCGGGCCGGAGAAAGCGTTTGCATGGAACGGTGGAGATCGCCGCCGCCGCACCAACGCATGCGCTGGCACTGTGCGCGGCATGGCGCAGCGGCAATGGCTTGTGTTGGCTCGCAGGACAAATTTCGCCATCGCTTGCGGCACAAGGCGGCGCGCTTTCCCTGCGCATGCGTATGGAACACGCTGCAGCATGCGTCGCTGCGGCGTATGCCGCTGCCATCGGTAGAGCGACGCGGAGATGCCATGCGCAAGCGCATGGTGGACGCCGACGCATTCGGCGCGGCTTGCGCGGCACTGCGCGATGCACCCATTCGCGATATGTGCTTCGCGTGCATCGGCGTGCAAGTTCGCCAATAAAAAAAAAAGGGCGCAGTCTCACGACTGCGCCCAGCGTGCCGCGTCGGCCGGGAGAGAGTCGGCTGGCGCGATCCGTGACTGCGGTGTTCTTAGCGGGACGCGATGCGCATCACTTGACTTCGAATTCCTGCGCCGTCCCGGCCGGCTGGCCGTTCACGGTGACCTCGGCCTTGTACTTGCCGGCCGGCCAGCCCTTGGCGTTGGTGAAGGAGACATTGGTGGTTTCCGCACCGGCCGTGGTCAGCGTCGCGCTCTGTTCGCCGGCGGTCTGGCCGTCCTGGAACAGCAGCTTGGCGCCGATATTGGTGTTGGTGGAGGAACCCTCGGTCTTCACCGAGACGATGATGGTGTCCTTGCTGCTCAGCGTGGTCAGCGGCGCCACCGTCTTGTCGGCGCCAGCGGTGTTGCCCACGGTCACCGAGGCGACCGTCACCGTGCCGGCATTAGCCGCGGCCGGCGCCGTCTCTGCCGGACCCGGCATCGCCTCGGTCGGGGCGGAGGAGGTCGGATCGGGCGTGGCGGTCTGGCTCTGTTCCTGCTTCTTGCAACCGGCCAGGGCCAGCGTGCCGACCAGCGCCAGCAGCAGCGGAGAGGTCAATGTCTTCGAATGGATCTTCATGAGGTGGTGCTCCTTGGATGGAATGATGGATCGCGCACGATTTGCGGTGCGCTGCGGGTCAGGCGCGAGCGGGCAGCTTCAGCGTCTGCCCCGGATAGATCTTGTCCGGGTCGTCGAGCACGTCGCGGTTGGCTTCGAAGATGCGGGTCCAGGCGTTGCCGTCGCCGTAGTGCAGCTTGGCGATCTTGGATAGCGAATCGCCCGACTTGACCACGTAGACCTGCTGCACCTGTTCGGCGGTGGTGTCCACGTGCGCCTGCACTGCGGAGAAATCCGCCTTCGGCGTGATGTCCGCAGTGGTATCCACTTTGGCGGTGACTGCCGAAAAATCGGCGCGCTTGTCGCTGTTCATCGCGTGTGGCTCCGTGCGTGGATAGGATGCGTCCACGGTTGCACAGGATTTGTTAAAAGCGGATCGCGCAGCCGTGAATGGCGTTGGTCCGATTCAGCCGCGCGCTACTGGCGCGGATCGCGGTGGAAGGCGATCGGCTCGGCCACGTCGGGCGTGGCCCGCCAGGGATTGATGTCCAGGCCGCCACGGCGGGTGTAGCGCGCCTCGACCTGCAGCGACTGCGGGCGGCAACGCGTCATCAGATCGTGGAAGATCTGTTCCACGCACTGCTCGTGGAAGCCGGCATGCTCGCGGAAGCTGATCAGGTAGCGCAGCAGGCCTTCGCGGTCGATGCGGCCGCCGCGATAGCGCACGCACAGCGTCGCCCAGTCCGGCTGGCCGGTGACCGGGCAATTGGACTTGAGCAGTTCGCTGCTCAACGTTTCCTCGACGATGTCGTCGGCCGCGGCGAGCAGGAACTGCGGGCGTGGCGGTCCGTAGCAGTCGATGGCGATGTCCAGCGCGTCCAGCGACTCGCCCTCGCCCAGCGGGTCCACCGGCGGCAGGCCGAACTCCATGGTCACGTCGGCGCCGGCGCGCGCCGACAGGTCGGTGACGATGCAGGCGCGCACCGCTTCGGCGCTGTTGAAGCGCATCGCGTTGAGCGAGTTGAGATAGAGCTTGAGCGACTTGGATTCGATCAGCTGCGGCGAGGTGCATGGCACCTGCAAGGTGGCGGTGGCCACGCAGGGCTTGCCCTGCGCGTCCAGCCAGCCCAGTTCGTAGGCATGCCAGCGGTCGAGGCCGAAGAACGGCAGCGGCGCGGTGTCCAGGCCGATCTCGGCGCGGCCGCCGGCACGGGGAATCGGGAACAGCAGCGCGGGATCGTACTGCGAGGGATACGCGACCTCGCGGCCGAGACTGGAATCCTGGGGGGTGTTCATGCCGGCCAGTCTAGCGGGGGCGGTCTGGCTGGCAGGTATACAGATGTCGGGATTGGGGAGTCGGGATTCGGGATTGGTAAAAGCGCACTGCGCGAGCTGCGGCTTTGCCAATCGGATCCAGTGCCAAAGCGTGCGGCGCTATCGCCGCCGCGGGCAACTGCTTTGACGAATCCCCAATCCCCAATCCCGAATCACCGCTTCACACCCAGATAGTCCAAGGACACCTGCAGCAGCGCGCGCAGGCCCACATCCAGCGCCGATTCGTCGAGCAGGAACTGCGGCGAGTGGTTGCTCGGTGCGGTCGCCGGATCGATGCCGGGGCCGGTGGCGCCGACGAAGAAGAACATCGACGGCACCTGCTGCGCGTAGAACGAGAAATCTTCCGCGCCCATCTGCAGCGGCGGCTCGTAGACGTTGTCGGCACCGACCACCGCCTGCAGGCTGGGCAGCATCTTCGCGGTCAGCGCCGGGTCGTTGACCGTGGCCGGGTTGCCGTCCTGGTCGGGCACGTGCGCCTCGGCCCTGGCGCCGTGCGCGGCGGCGGTGTGCTCGGCGACGGTCTTCAGGTCGGCGAAGATCTGCTGGCGCATGCCTTCGTCGAAGGTGCGGATGGTGCCGACCATCTCCACGTCGTCGGGAATGATGTTGTAGCGGATGCCGCCCTTGATCGCGCCGAAGCTGAGCACCGCCGGCTGCCTGGAAATGTTGGCGCGGCGGCTGACCACGGTCTGCGCCGCGCCGATCAGGTCGGCGCTGGCCACGATCGGGTCGATCCCGTTCCACGGCGCCGAGCCGTGGGTCTGGCGGCCGATCACCTTGATGCTGAAGCGGTCCGAGGCGGCCATCAGCGGGCCGCCGCGCACCGCGATCTTGCCCGCCTGCACGCTGGAGAACACGTGCAGGCCGAACATCGCGTCGGGCTTGAAGTCGCGGAACAGGCCTTCCTTCAGCATCAGCGAGGCGCCGCCCTCCTCATTGCCCGGCGCGCCCTCCTCGGAGGGCTGGAACACCAGCATCACCTCGCCCGGCAGCTGCGCGCGCATCGCCACCAGCGCTTCGGCCACGCCCAGCAGGATGCTGGTGTGGGCGTCGTGGCCGCAGGCGTGCATGACCCCGACGGTCTCGCCGCGGTACTCGCCGGTGGCCTTGGAGGCGAACGCCAGGCCGGTCTGCTCGGTCACCGGCAGCGCGTCCATGTCCGCGCGCAGGGCGATCTTGGGCCCCGGCAGGGCGCCCTTGATGATCGCCACCACGCCGTGGTGAGCGATCCCGGTCTGCGGCTTCAGGCCCAGCGCGCGCAGCCGCTCGGCGACCTTGGCAGAAGTGCGCTCTTCGCGGTTGGACAGTTCGGGGTGCTGGTGGAAGTCGCGCCGCCACTCGACCACCTTGGCCTGCAGCTTGGCTGCCGCGGCCGCCACTTCCGGGCGTTCGGCGGACTGGGCGCAGGCCAGCGCGGGGACGGCGAGCAGCAGGGCGGACAGCAGGCGGGACAGGCGCGGCATGGGAAATCTCCGATCGGTTTTTGCAAGGCGTTCAGTCAATGTATTGCATTCGCGGCAGGCCGGCACCGGCCAACGCGCCGCCGCGGCGAAAAAACCCTTAGGAATCCGTGTCAACCGATCCGCTGCCGGTGCGTTGCCGCTACCAGCGCCGGTGGCTGCAGGCGCGCGTCCCCCTCCCTTAAGTCATGGTCCAATCGCAACGCGCTGGCGATATGCTTCACCGCTTGTCGCACCAGCCACTGCGGGAGGGTCCCCTACCCCGCCTCGCCACAGGAGTTCCCCCCGGATGTCGCGTTTCTGGAAGATTGCGCTGCTGATCGTCGCAGCGGTGGCCGTGGTGCTGGTGGGCGCGCACTTCCTGCGCAGCGGACACGGCCATGGCCGCGGCGGCGCGGGCGCGGGCGGCGATGGCGACGACAGCACGAGCACGCCGATTCCGGTGACGGTGGTCGCCGCCAGCAGCCAGGCGGTGCCGATCTACGCCACCTCCACCGGCACGGTGACTGCGTTGGCCACG
Source organism: Xanthomonas sp. SI (assembly GCF_014236855.1). Classification (NCBI taxonomy): domain Bacteria; kingdom Pseudomonadati; phylum Pseudomonadota; class Gammaproteobacteria; order Lysobacterales; family Lysobacteraceae; genus Xanthomonas; species Xanthomonas sp. SI. Next base: position 632,086 of record NZ_CP051261.1, on the reverse strand, counting down.
GTCACGGTCAATCCGCAGGTGAGCGGCCAGCTGATGAGCCTGAACTTCCGCGAAGGCCAGGAAGTGAAGAAGGGCGACGTGCTGGCGCAGATCGACCCGCGCTCGCTGCAGGCCAGCTACGACGAGGCGGCGGCAAGCAAGCGCCAGAATCAGGCACTCCTGGCCACCGCCCGCTCCACTTTCCAGCGCTCTGATTCGCCGGCCTACCGCCAGTACGTGGCCAAGACCGACCTGGACACGCAGCGCAACCAGGTGGCGCAGTACGAGGCTGCGGTCGCCGCCAACGACGCGTCGATGCGCGCGGCGCAGGTGCAGCTGCAGTACACCCGCATCCTCGCCCCGATCGACGGCATCACCGGCCTGCGCGGCGTGGACGTGGGCAACATCGTCAGCACCAGCAGCAGCATCGTCACCATCACCCAGATCCATCCGATCTACGTGGTCTTCAACCTGGCCGAGCGCGAGCTGCAGGGCCTGCGCGAGGCGCAGGCGGCCGGACCGCTGACGGTGGCGGCGCTGGACCGCAGCGACGCGCACGTGATCGCCGGCGACGGCCAGGTCGACGTGGTCGACAACCAGATCAGCAGCGACACCGGCACCTTCAAGGTCCGCGCGGTGTTCCCCAACCCCGGCAATGCGCTGTGGCCGGGCCAGTTCGTCAACGTGCGGCTGACCCTGCGCACGCTGGACAACGGCGTGGTGGTGCCGACCCAGGCGGTGCAGCGCGGCCCCGACGGCGACTACGTGTACGTGGTGCAGGGCGACAACACGGTCAAGATGCAGACGGTCAAGCAGGGTGCGGAAGTGGGCGACAGCCAGGTGCAGTTGGCGCAGGGCCTGAAGGCCGGCGAGCGGGTGGTCACCGAGGGCCAGTTCCGGCTCAAGCCGGGCAGCAAGGTCGCCCCGCTGAAGCCGGGCGAGGCGCCACCGCAGCCGAGCGAGGCCGAGCTGAAGGCGGCCGAGAGCAAGCAGCAGCGCAAGGACGGCGGCGGCGGCCGGCGCGGCGGCGGACCGCGCTGAGCAGGCCGGCATCGGCACGCGCGGCACGCGGCTCGCACCGCGGTTGCGGCGCGTCTGGATGACGGGCGGAGCACGCGCTCCCCGCCCGTCACCCTCAAGAGGAATCCCATCATGACCAATGTCGTCATCGCCTCCCAAGACCCGCTTGCGCAGCGTCTGCAGACGTTGCTGATCGACCAGCAAGGCTTCGCCGCCGGCCCGCCACTCGACGCGCTGCAGAGCCGCACCGTCATCGCCTCGGCCACCGACGTCTACGGGCAATGGGGACGGCGTGGATACGCGTTCCAGGGCAACGTCGTCACGGTTGCGCCGAACTGCGATCTGACCAACCTGTTCGACCAGATGTCACTCGACGACTGACGCAACGGCTTTCCCCGGCCCCGGTCCGTCCGGGTCCGGGACCTCTCCAGCAAGGATATTCCTGTGGGCTTTTCGACGATCTTCATCCGCCGCCCGATCGCCACCACCTTGCTGATGGCAGGCGTGCTGTTGCTCGGCATCCTCGGCTACCGGCAGCTGCCGGTGTCGGCGCTGCCGGAGATCGACTCGCCCAGCCTGGTGGTGACCACCCAGTACCCCGGCGCCAACGCCAGCACCATGGCTTCGCTGGTGACCACGCCGCTGGAGCGGCAGCTGGGACAGATTTCCGGGTTGCAGATGATGACCTCCGATTCGTCGGCGGGCCTGTCCACGATCATCCTGCAGTTCGCGATGGACCGCGACATCGACATCGCCGCGCAGGACGTGCAGGCGGCGATCCGCCAGTCCACCCTGCCCTCGTCGCTGCCCTACCAGCCGGTCTACAACCGGGTGAACCCGGCCGATGCGGCGATCATCACCCTCAAGCTCAGCTCCGAGACGCTGCCGCTGCGCGACGTCAACAACTACGCCGACTCGATCCTGGCGCAGCGCCTGTCGCAGGTGCCGGGCGTGGGCCTGGTGTCGATCGCCGGCAACGTGCGCCCGGCCGTGCGCATCCAGGTCAACCCGGCGCAGCTGTCGAACATGGGCCTGACCATGGAGGCGCTGCGCAGCGCGCTGACCGAGACCAACGTCAACGCGCCGAAGGGCTCGCTCAACGGCAAGACCCAGTCCTACAGCATCGGCACCAACGACCAGCTGTCCAGCGCCGCCGACTACCGCGACACCGTCATCAGCTACAAGAACGGCGCGCCGGTGCGGCTGTCGGACGTGGCACAGGTGGTGGACGGAGTGGAGAACGACCAGCTCGCGGCCTGGGCTGACGGCAAGCCGGCGGTGCTGCTGGAGATCCGCCGCCAGCCCGGCGCCAACATCGTGCAGACGGTGGAACAGATCCGCACGATCCTGCCGCAACTGCAGGCGGTGTTGCCCAGCGGCGTGCACCTGGACGTGTTCTCCGACCGCACCGAGACCATCCGCGCCTCGGTGCACGAGGTCAAGTTCACCCTGATCCTGACCATCGGCCTGGTGGTCGCGGTGATCTTCGTGTTCCTGCGCCGCCTGTGGGCCACGATCATCCCGTCGGTGGCGGTGCCGCTGTCGCTGGCCGGCACCTTCGCGGTGATGGCCTTCGCCGACATGTCGCTGGACAACCTGTCGCTGATGGCGCTGGTGGTGGCCACCGGCTTCGTGGTCGACGATGCGATCGTGATGATCGAGAACATCGTGCGCTACATCGAACAGGGCAAGAGCGGACCGGAGGCGGCGGAGATCGGCGCCAAGCAGATCGGCTTCACCGTGCTGTCGCTGACCGTGTCGCTGGTGGCGGTATTCCTGCCGCTGCTGCTGATGCCGGGCGTCACCGGACGCCTGTTCCACGAGTTCGCCTGGGTGCTGTCGATCGCGGTGACGATCTCGATGCTGGTGTCGCTGACGCTGACGCCGATGATGTGCGCCTACCTGCTCAAGCCCGACGCGCTGCCCGAAGGCGAGGACGCGCACGAGCGCGCGGCCGCGGCCGGCAAGACCACCGTGTGGACGCGCACCGTGGCGCTGTACGAGCGCTCGCTGGACTGGGTGCTCGCCCACCAGCCGCTGACCCTGGCGATCGCGCTGGCGACGATGGTGCTGACCGTGGTGCTGTACGTGGTGATCCCCAAGGGCCTGCTGCCCGAGCAGGACACCGGGCTGATCACCGGCGTGGTCCAGGCCGACCAGAACGTGGCGTTCCCGCAGATGCAGCAGCGCACCCAGGCGGTGGCCGAGGCGCTGCGCCGGGATCCGGCGGTGACCGGCGTGGCCGCCTTCATCGGCGCCGGCTCGATGAATCCCACCCTCAACCAGGGCCAGCTGAGCATCGTGCTGAAGACCCGCGGCGACCGCGACAGCCTGGAGGAGGTGCTGCCGCGGCTGCAGAAGGCGGTGGCCGGGTTGCCCGGCGTGGCGCTGTACCTGAAGCCGGTGCAGGACGTGACCCTGGACACGCGCGTGGCCGCGACCGAATACCAGTACTCGCTGTCGGACGTGGACAGCGCCGAACTGGCGACCCAGGCCGCGCGCCTGACCGAGGCGCTGCGCAAGCGTCCGGAACTGGCCGACGTGGACAACAACCTGGCCAACCAAGGCCGTGCGCTGGAGCTGACTGTCGACCGCGACAAGGCCAGCGCGCTGGGCGTGCCGATGCAGACCATCGACGACACCCTGTACGACGCCTTCGGCCAGCGCCAGATCTCCACCATCTTCACCCAGCTCAACCAGTACCGCGTGGTGCTGGAAGTAGCGCCGCAGTTCCGCAACAGCACCGCGCTGCTGCACCAGCTGGCGGTGACCAGCAACGGCAGCGGCGCGCTGACCGCCAGCAACGCCACCAGCTTCGGCCAGACCACTTCCAGCAACTCGTCCACCGCCACCGGCATCGGCAACCAGAACACCGGCATCGCCGTCGGCAGCGGCGGCACCGTGCCGCTGGCCGCAGTGGCCGAGGCCAGGATCGCGACCACGCCGCTGGTGGTCAGCCACCAGCAGCAGCTGCCGGCGATCACCGTCTCGTTCAACCTGGCGCCGGGCTACTCGCTGTCGCAGGCGGTGGCGGCGATCGAGGAGACCAACGAGCAACTGCAGCTGCCGCCGCAGCTGCATGCCGAATTCATCGGCAAGGCCGCCGAATACACCGGCAGCCAGACCGACATCGTGTGGCTGCTGCTGGCCTCGGTGGTGTTGATCTACATCGTGCTCGGCGTGCTCTACGAGAGCTACATCCATCCGCTGACGATCATCTCCACGCTGCCGCCGGCCGGCGTCGGCGCGCTGCTGGCGTTGATGCTGTGCGGGCTGAGCCTGTCGGTGGACGGCATCGTCGGCATCGTGCTGCTGATCGGCATCGTCAAGAAGAACGCGATCATGATGATCGACTTCGCGATCGACGCGCGCCGCGAGGGCGCCAACGCGCACGATGCGATCCGCCGCGCCTGTTTGCTGCGCTTCCGCCCGATCATGATGACCACCGCCGCGGCGATGCTCGGCGCGCTGCCGCTGGCGCTGGGCGACGGCATCGGCTCGGAACTGCGGCGCCCGCTGGGCATCGCCATCGTCGGCGGCCTGCTGCTGTCGCAGCTGGTCACCCTGTACACCACCCCGGTGATCTACCTGTACATGGAGCGCGCCTCCGAGCGGATGCGTGCCTACCGCGAACGCCGCGCGGCGCGGCGCGAGGCGGCAGTGGCGGCGGCGGAGCGGCCAGCGTGAGGGGCTGGGAATCGGAAATGGGGAATCGGGAATCGCAGTGCGTCTACGGCCTGCGGTCCCCCCGAACGCCTGACGACTTGCGCGAGCAAGGAGCGTGCAAGCGCGCTGCTTTCCGAATCCCCAATCCCCAATCCCCAATCCCGGCCCCATGAACATCTCCGGCCCCTTCATCCGCCGCCCGATCGGCACCACGCTGCTGGCCATCGGCCTGTTCGTGATCGGCATGATGTGCTACCTGCGCCTGGGCGTGGCGGCGCTGCCGAACATCTCGATCCCGGTGATCTTCGTGCAGGCCAGCCAGGCCGGCGCCGATGCCTCGACGATGGCGTCCACGGTCACCGCGCCGCTGGAACGGCACCTGGGCCAGATCCCCGGCATCGACACCATGCGTTCCTCCAGCTCGGAGGGGAACAGCCAGGTGTTCATGATGTTCCAGAGCGACCGCAACATCGATTCGGCGGCGCAGGACGTGCAGACCGCGATCAATTCCGCGCAGGCGGACCTGCCCTCGGGCCTGTCCACGCCGCGCTACCAGAAAGCCAATCCCAACGACGATCCGGTCATCGCCATCGCGCTGACCTCCGAGACCCAGTCGGCCGACGAGCTGTACAACGTCGCCGACTCGCTGCTGGCGCAACGCATCCGCCAGATCAGCGGCGTGGCCTCGGTCGACATCGGCGGCGCCTCCACCCCGGCGGTGCGGGTGGACGTGAACCTGCGCGCGCTCAACGCGATGGGGCTGACCCCGGACGACCTGCGCAATGCGGTGCGCGCGGCCAACGTGACCTCGCCCACCGGCTTCCTCAGCGACGGCAGCTCCACCACCGCGATCGTGGCCAACGATTCGGTGGCCAAGGCCGCCGACTTCGGCCAGGTGGTGATCTCGCAGCAGGACGGCCGCACCGTGCGCCTGCGCGACATCGCCAACGTCTACGACGGCCAGCAGGACGCCTACCAGGCGGCCTGGTTCGGCGGCAAACCGGCGGTGGTGATGTATGTGTTCACCCGCGCCGGGGCCAACATCGTGGAGACGGTGGACCGGGTCAAGGCGCAGATCCCGATGCTGCGCGGCTACCTGCAGCCGGGCACCAAGATGTCCGCCTACTTCGACCGCACCCCGACCATCCGCGCCTCGTTGAACGAGGTCCAGGCCACGCTGCTGATCAGCCTGGCGATGGTGGTGCTGACCATGGCGCTGTTCCTGCGCAGGCTGGCGCCGACGCTGATCGCCGCGGCCACCGTGCCGCTGTCGCTGGCCGGCGCGGCGCTGGCGATGTACGTCATGGGCTTTACCCTGAACAACCTGAGCCTGCTGGCGCTGGTGATCGCGATCGGCTTCGTCGTGGACGATGCGATCGTGGTGATCGAGAACATCATGCGCCACCTCGACGAAGGCATGTCGCGGCTGGACGCGGCGCTGGCCGGCGCGCGCGAGATCGGCTTCACCATCGTCTCGATCACCGCCTCGCTGGTGGCGGTGTTCATCCCGATCCTGTTCGCCAGCGGCATGATCGGCGCGTTCTTCCGCGAGTTCACCGTGACCCTGGTCGCGGCGATCTGCGTCTCGGCGGTGGTCTCGCTGACCCTGACCCCGGCGCTGTGCAGCCGCTTCCTGTCCGCACATGCCGAACCGGAGCGGCCGAGCCGCTTCGGCGCCTGGCTGGAGCGCGTGCACGCCGGCATGCTGCGCGTGTACACCGTGGCGCTGGACTTCTCGCTGCGCCACGCGCTGCTGCTGGCGCTGACCCCGCTGCTGCTGATCGCCGCCACCGTGTTCCTGGCCGGCGCGGTGAAGAAGGGCTCGTTCCCGGCGCAGGACACCGGCCTGATCTGGGGCCGCGCCAGTTCCAGCGCCACCGTGTCCTTCGCCGACATGGTCAAGCGCCAGCGCCGCATCACCGACATGCTGATGTCCGATCCGGCGGTGAAGATCGTCGGCGCACGCCTGGGCAGCAGTCGCCAGGGCTCCAGCGCCAGCTTCAACATCGAGCTCAAGCGCCGCGACGAGGGCCGCACCGAGACCACCGCGCAAGTGCTGACGCGGCTCAGCGCCAAGGCCGACCGCTACCCGGACCTGCAACTGCGCCTGCGCGCGATCCAGGACCTGCCCAGCGACGGCGGCGGCGGCACCAGCCAGGGCGCGCAATACCGCGTCTCGCTGCAGGGCAACGACAACACCCAGTTGCAGGAATGGCTGCCCAAGCTGCAGGCGGCGCTGAAACAGAATCCGAAACTGCGCGACGTCGGCACCGACGTGGACACCGCCGGCCTGCGTCAGAACATCGTCATCGACCGCGCGCAAGCCGCGCGCCTGGGCGTGTCGATCGGCGCGATCGACGGCGCGCTGTACGGCGCGTTCGGCCAGCGCCAGATCTCCACGATCTATTCGGACCTCAACCAGTACAGCGTGGTGGTCAACGCGCTGCCCGAACAGACCGCCACGCCGGCGGCGCTGGACCGGATCTACGTGCCCACGCGCAGCGGCGCGATGGTGCCGCTCACCGCGGTCGCGCGCCAGGTGCCGGGCCTGGCGCCACCGCAGATCACCCATCAGAACCAGTACACGACGATGGACCTGAGCTACAACCTGGCGCCCGGGGTCAGCACCGGCGAGGGCGATGCGATCATCGCCGCCACCGTCGCCGGCCTGCGCATGCCCGGCGACATCCGCATCGCCGACGGCGGCGGCTTCGGCGTGGCGCTGCAGCCGAACTCGATGCTGATCCTGGTGCTGGCGGCGATCGTGGTGGTCTACATCGTGCTGGGCATGCTGTACGAGAGCCTGGTGCACCCGGTGACGATCCTGTCCACGCTGCCGGCCGCGGGCATGGGCGCGTTGCTGGCGCTGTGGCTCACCGGCACCGAACTGTCGGTGATCTCGATGATCGCGCTGGTGCTGCTGATCGGCATCGTCAAGAAGAACGCGATCATGATGATCGACTTCGCGCTGGTCGCCGAGCGCCAGCACGGCAAGTCGCCGCTGGAGGCGGTGCGCGAGGCGTGCGTGGTGCGCTTCCGCCCGATCATGATGACCACGATGGTGGCGATCCTGGCGGCGGTGCCGCTGGCGGTCGGCCTGGGCGAAGGCTCGGAGCTGCGCCGCCCGCTGGGCATCGCGATGATCGGCGGCCTGCTGATCTCGCAGAGCCTGACCCTGCTCAGCACCCCGGCGCTGTACGTGATCTTCTCGTGCCTGCGCGAGCGCTGGCGCGCGCGGCGGGCACGCAAGCGCGAGCGGCGCCAGACGCGTACCGCACCGCAGGCGGCTACATCGCACTAGCCAAGTCGGCCGCGGCGCTTGGTGCCTTCTCCCCTCGGGAGAAGGTGCCCCGCAGGGGTGGATGAGGGTACGGGCGCAGCCTCGTGCGCCCAAACTCCGCGAGACGCTTCGCGCCGGACCCTCACCCAACCCCTCTCCCGGTGGGAGAGGGGCTATGCGCGCTCGGCCGTTTCCTTCTCCCCTCGGGAGAAGGTGCCCCGCAGGGGTGGATGAGGGTACGGGCGCAGCCTCGTGCGCCCAAACTCCGCGAGACGCTTCGCGCCGGACCCTCACCCCAACCCCTCTCCCGGTGGGAGAGGGGCTATGCGCGCTCGGCCGTTTCCTTCTCCCCTCGGGAGAAGGTGGCCCGCAGGGCCGGATGAGGGTACGGGCGTAGCCTCGTGCACCCAACTCCGCGAGTCGCTTCTCACCGTACCCTCACCCCAACCCTCTCCCGACGGGAGAGGGGCTTTCGGCGGCTCAGCCCTGCAGCGCTTCCAGCGAGGCGCGCTCGATGCCTGCGTAGATCGCGAATTCGTCGTGCACCGTCGCACCCAGCGCCTGCTCGAACGCGGCGCGGTTGGCATGCGCGGCATAGGCGCGCTGTTCGCCGCCACCGAGGTTGGACTGGAAGATGCCCGCGGCGCTGACCGGCAGGAAGTCCTCGTAGACGATCGGGTCGGCACTGGCCAGGCCGTCGGCGATCAGCGACTCGGCCGGCTTGCCAGCCAGGGCCGCGGCACCGGCGGCGCGGCCGGCCTCGGTCAGCGCATAGCGGAAATAGCCCAGGCCTTCGCGGCGCAGCGTGGCGTAGTCGTCGGGAAACTGGGCGAACGCGGCCTGCAGGCGCGTGGCGTAGTCGCCGCCGGCGCTGCCGTCGGCGGCGCGCGCGCGCTCCAGCAAGGCGTCGTACAGCGCGCGGCCCTTCGGGGTCAGGGCCAGACCGCGCTGCTCGATCTCGCCGAAGCGCGCGGTGTGGGTGCCGGCTTCGGCAGCGCCGTCGCCGGCCGGGAAGCGCACCGTCTCCTCCAGCGCCTTGAAGCTGGTCTGGCGCAGCAGGATCGGGCAGCGCCGGCGCGGCGGACCCTCGATCACCGCCTTGGCGTCGACGCCCCGGCGCAGCATTTCCGCCTGCGCGGCATCGATGTCCAGCGTGCGCGGGGTCAGGTGGTTGATATGCGGGCCGTGGAAACTGACCACGTCGGCGATCAGCTTGTGCGCATCGCTCAGCGCGCGATAGGTCGGCAGCGTCACGGTGGCGTCGCCGTGCCAGCGGAAGGTCTCCAGCGCCTCGGCGACGAAGCGTTGCGCGTCGGCCTCGCCCAGGCCGCCGTCGCGCTCGCAGCGTTCGATCAGCTGCAGCGCGCCCTCGGTGAAGATGCGCCGCTGCGCGAGGATCTGCGCGGCCTGCGCGCGCAGCGCCGGGTCTTCGATCAGTTCCAGCCGCAGCAGTGAGGTGAACACGCGGAACGGATTGCGCGCCAGCGCCGCCGCGTCGAGCGGACGGAACGCGGTGGAATGCACCGGCACCCCGGCCACCGACAGGTCGTAGTAACCGACCGGATGCATGCCCATCACCGCGAACAACCGGCGCAGCGTGGCCAGTTCCTCGGCGCTGCCGACACGGATCGCGCCATGCCGTTCCTGGTCCAGCCGCGCGCGTTCGTCGTTGCGCTGCAGCTGCGCGTCCAGCGCCGGATCGGCGGCCAGGGTCGCCGCGTTGACCTGCGCCACCAGCTCCATCAGCGTGCCGTACAGCGGCACCTCGGTGCGGTACATATCGGACATGGCCTGCGCGAACAGACTGCGGATGGCATCGGGCGAAACGAAAGCAGTGGTCATCGGACGATCCGGAGCGGCGGTAGCGCCGGGCACCAGGTCCGGCAGAACGCCTATTCTCGCGCTGCGGCGACGGCGCGGCCAGTCGTACGCGTGGATCGCCGCCATGAGGGGGAACGCGAGCGCAGCCGGCGTGGAAGGTCCTGGCTGGGTGGCTGAGCCGGCGGCGGTCAGCAGCAGGAAAGCGCTTGCTGCTAGACGCTTGCCGCCAGGCGCCCGGCTGTAGCGGCTTGCAAGCGGACCGCAGGCCCCCATGGAAGCGACTTCAGGGCACCTCCAAGCCACAAAAAGCTCGGCCCAAGCATTCGCAAGCCATTGATGTGCCTGGCGTGCAATTCTCGGAATCGAGGTTAGAAGTGCCGTTCGGTCGCGACAAGCGCAGCGGCGGCGATTACCGGTTTCCGCGGCTGTCGGCTTAGGCTTGGTAAGCGCACAGCGAGATCGACGCGTCGCGACTGAAGTCGCTCCCACAAGGGCTTCGCCGGATTGGCTCGGTTCTGCGGGCATTCGAGCGGAGCCTTCCCATCGGCCGCGCGCCGCCGACGCTTCCTCTAAGGCGTCGGCCGCGTCTACTGCGCCGCCGCTTGGTCGCGCTGCGCGCGGTCGCCGAGTTGGCGGCGCAACAGCGCGTCCAGCGCGATCGGCCGGTCCCAGTGGTCGTAGCTGGCGACGATGGCGTGGCGCAGCGCGCGGTAGGTCAGCGAGCCCGGCTCGACCTGCAACGCGTTCGCCACGTCCGCCCAGCTGGCGTCCGGGCCGGCGCTGGCCCGCGCACGCACCACCTCGCGGTACGGCAGTCCCGCCGCCTTCGCTAGAAAGCAGGCGAAGTAGATGTCGCGCGGCGGCCAGCGGCGCTCGCGCAACAGCGCCTCGGCATAGCCGCGCGGCAACTGCGCGTAGCGCGCCACCTCATCCAGGAAACTGTCCGGATAGCGCGCGGCATAGCGGTCGATGTCCAGCAGTTGGCGGTCGATCCAGGCATCGCCGCTGCCGGGCACGGCGGCATCCGCCGCAGCAGCGCTCGGCGCCGCTGTGTCCTGGGCCATTGCGGCGCTCGCCATGCATAGCGCCAGCGGCAGGATCAGGCAGAGGGAGCGCAGGCGGCACGGCATGCGTCGATTCTGCCGGATGCCGGCATCGCTGTCAGGGTGGCGTGATCGGCACTGTCGCCAAGAAAGACCCCAAGGCCCACAACACGCCGCATCCACCCGACATGGCAGACACGCTCGGCTTACGCTCAGCGCAAGTGCGCGCCGGATGGAGAATCGGCACCGATGGCACGCGGTCACTCCGCTCGGGCCGCTCCCGCGGCGTACCGGCGAACGCGAAGCGCGCGCTCACGTACTGCCGCTACCAGCGTCTGCTTTCGTACTCGCTGCACGCACTGGCGGCGCGGCGATCGATGCCTAGGGAACCGGCACCGCAAGCGCCCTCACCCCAGCGGCAAAACACCCTGCGCCGCCGCATGCCGGTTCAGGTCGGCTACCGCCTGCGGCCACTCGACCGCCGTGGCCACCTCGCGCAGACGCGGTTCGTCGGCAGACACGCCATGCTCGGCCTCGTGCGCCCAGGTGGTGGCATAGGGCGTATGGATGCCCCAACCGCCGAGCGCGATCACCGGCTCCACGTCCGAGCGCAGCGAGTTGCCGATCATCACGAAGCGCTCGGCACCGATGCCGAATTCAGCCAGCACCTTGGCGTAGGTCTTGGGATCCTTTTCCGACACGATCTCGATGCGCGGGAACAGCGCACCGAGTCCGGATTGCGCGATCTTCGCCTCCTGGTGAAACAGATCGCCCTTGGTGATCAGCACCACCTCGAAATCGGCGGCGATCGCCGCCACCGCCTCGCGCACGCCGGCGATCACCTCCACCGGATGCTGCAGCGTGGCGCGACCGATCTCGACGATGCGCTGCAGATCGCGCGCGGAAATACGGGCATCGGTCAGTTCGATCGCCACCTCGATCATCGACAGGGTCATGCCCTTGGCGCCGTAGCCGAACACTTTCAGATTGCGCCGCTCCACCGTCAGCAGATGCTGCTGGGTGCCGACGTCGCGCAGGTCCAGATAGTGGCCGAGGATGGCTTCGAATGCGGTTTCGGCGTCGCGGTAGTAGTCCTCGCTTTTCCACAGCGTGTCGTCGCCGTCGAAGCCGACCAGAGCGATGGCGGAGGAGCGCAGAGCGGTAGGAGTAGGCATCAGGCAAGCATAGCAGCGCCGCTTATTGCGCCGCAGGATCGCCGGGGCCGGGCTGATAGTGCGCGTACTCCTCGCGCGACAACGCGCCGTCGGCATCGGCGTCGAACGTGTCGAAGGTTTCGCGCAGGACCGGGTCGGCGGCGGCTTCGGTACGGTCGATGCGGCCGTCGCGGTCCAGGTCCAGTGCGGCGAAACTGCGCGCGCCTGCCACGGCGCCGGTGTCGCTGGCAGGCGCTGCCGGCACCGGCAAGGTCGAGGCCGGCGGCGCGGGCAACGGCGGCAGCGGGGCCGGCGCCGGGGTGGGCGCGGGTGTCGGCACAGGGAGGGGCAATACGGGTGCGGCAGGATCCTGCTGCGGCGCGGCCATGCCGGTTGCGGCGAGAGCCGCCAACGACGACGCCAGGCACAGGCGCAGCGAATAGCGTGAAGAACTCATGGGCGGCCCCATCCAACGGCGAATGGACACCCTACTCCTTGCGGCGCCGCTTATGGCCGCAGCGATGCCCGGCCAAGCCGATTCTTCGGTTGCAGTACAAAAAAGCGGAAGGGCGGCACCAGGCCGCCCCTCCTCATACGTCTCTGTCACGTTCGATCAGGCCAGTTACGTCGTCTCGGCGCCACGATCGGCACGAGTCCTCGTCTATGCGCGTACCGACCGCGGCGCCTTGCCGTCGTCGACGTTACTGGCCGTTGCTGCCGGCGGCGCCGCCCTGCTGCTGTTTGGCGACATACGCCTTGTATTCGTCCGGGGTCAACTTGCCGTTGTGATCGGCATCGGCCTGCGCAAAGATCTGGCTGAGGCCTGCATTGACCTGCGCTTCCTGCTTGCTGATGGCGCCGTCGCTATCGGTATCGACGTCGGCCCAGGTCTGGCCGCCGCCCGAAGCGCCGGATTGCGCGGACTGCCCGGTCGCGCTGGTGGGCGACTGCGCCTGGGTGGCGGCATCGCTCTGCGCATCCTGGGCGAAGGCCGGCATGGCCAGTGCGGCGGCGAGAATGGCGGCGGCCCCGATCAGCGGCGTGCGGTTGCGAATGTTCATGGGTGGTCTCCTGTGCTCTCTCGGTTGTGGCATGCCCGGTTGAATCCGGTGCATGGCTACACCGTGCCCGTGCCAGGCTGAATCCATTCCCTTGCAAAAAACCGCAGGCAACGCTTCGTTAACCACCTCGGGCAAAACACGCGCTACCCGCTTGGTTAGCGACTGGTGAGCCGGTGGTAAGGCCTTCGTTCGAGACGTTCGGAACTTGGAAAAAAAGCGTGTGTTTCACCCAATTTGGCGCTCGTCGTCGCCGGATTTTTCGCTTGAACGCGAACTGAACGCAACCCAGGCCGCGGCGACACCGGCAAGCGCACCGGACACTTCCAGCACCACCCGCGAGCCCAACTCGTTCGGATCGTGGATGCTGGCCAGCGCCAGCCGCGCGTACAACGGCGACTCCAGGCGCACGATGCCGGTGTAGAACAGGTTCCAGCAATCGATCCCCGCCGACACAGCGACCGCGATCAGGCACGACCAGCCCAGCGCATGACCCTCGGACCATTGCAGCCAGCGGCACAGGCGGTGCCACAGCGCGTACACGAGGAACCCGACCGCGAACGCGATCAGCCCGGCTTCGAGCGAGCCCAGCAGGCCGAAGTGCAGCGGCAGGTTCATTGCGGTGCTTCCTGGTGGCGAGGAGAGCGCCAGTCTAGGCGGTGTGGCTGCCTGCGTGCGGTCCTAACTAAGCGTCGCCATCCCCACAACGCATTCGGGCATCCTCGCAAAGCGCAATGTCAAAGGCTTCTGCCGTGACCATTCCCCGAGGCCACCAGGAGTCCGCGCTTACCCCCGGCGATCGACCGAGAGGAAACGCATCAGCCATCGTTCTCGGCACTGGCACTCACCACCGGCGCACCGTCTTCGTCCCAGCGCACCGTCACCAGCATCGGCCGGCAACAGACCTGGCAATCCTCCACGTATTGCTGCGTCTCGACCGACGGGTCCAGCGCCAGGTCGATCCATTCGCCGCAATACGGGCACTGCAGGTCGATGAAGCTTTGCATGCCGGACATGAGCTTGGCCTATGAAGCGATATGGGAAGCCCTAGCGTACCGGCACGTCGTAGGCGGTGCCGGGGCTGGGTTCGGGCTGGAAGGTGTAGTGCCACCACTCCAGCGGGTAGTTGGCGAAGCCATGCGCCGCCATCGCGCGCAGCAGGCGTTGGCGGTTCGCACGCTGGGCCGCATCGATTCCTGCCGCGTCGGTGTGCGCCAACGGGTCGAAGAAGTCGAAGCCGGTGCCCATGTCCAGCGGCGCGCAGTGGCCACTGCGGCAGTCGAGCAGGCCAAGGTCCAGCGTCGCGCCGCGGCTGTGGCCGGAGGTCTCGGCGATGTAGTCGCCGAGCAGCACGCGCTTGTCCAGGTGCGGGTAGTAGCGCGCCTTGGCGACCTGGTCGCCGAGGTCGCCCGCCCAGGCCACGAAGGCGCGCACCGAGCGCTGCGGCCGGTAGCAGTCGAACACCTGCAGGCTGTAGCCCTCGGCGCGCAACGCGTGCTGCACGCGCGCCAGCGCTTGCGCAGCCGGGGCAAGCAGATAGCACTTCGGCGCGCCGTAACCGGGCACCGGGCGGCCGGTGAAGTTGTCGTGGCCGGCGTAGCGGATGTCCATCGCGATGTCCGGCGCGACCTCGTGCACGTCCACCAACCCGGCTTGCGCGGGCGTGGTCGCCGGCGACACGGCCGGCGTGACCGCCGCGCTCAGCGCGCTGCCCGGCCCGGCGACGGCACATGCGGCGAGCAGCACGAGCGCGACACGGCGTGCGCGCAATGCCTGCCGCTGCTGACGCGGCACGGGATGCGGCACAACGGAGGAGAAAGACGTCATGGACCCAGCATAGGCCATCACGCCGCGTGACGGCCCATCCCCCGCCATTGCTTCGATCGCGAGGCACCTACGGAGGCGATCGCCTGCGTACCACTCAGACGCCGTTCTTCATGGTGCCCGCCGTCGTGCGCCCGCGACGCGTCGCCCCTGCCTATGGCTTGCGCGCGGTCTACGGCGCAGGCCCGCTGTTCTGCTTCGCGTCAAGCCACGGCTGCTGCGCACGCTCCGACGCTGCTTCCTGGACCGGGCGATGCGTCAGCAAACCGAAGACCATGCCGCTCGATAGCACCGTGATTGCGCTGAGGATGTAGAGCAGGATGCGAAAGGCGTCGCCGTAGCCGTGCACCAGCAAGACCTGATCGATACCGGGCAACACGGTCGCGGCATGCGCCAGGTCGCCCATCGCCAGGCGCTGCGCGGCCTCGGGCAAGACCTGCGCGCCATCCACCAGGTCCGCGCCGCGCAGGCGGGACTGCACCAGGCCAGCGAGCATGGCGGCTACCACGGCCAGCGCCACGCCTTCGCCGGCCACGCGCGTGGTGCTGAAGATGCCCATGGCCATGCCGGCGCGCTCCTTGGGCACCACGCTTACGGCCAAGCCATCCATCAGCCCCCAGGGCAGGCTGGTACCCAGACCGATCACCAGCAGCGGTCCCAACCACTGCGCGGCAGGCTGTCCCGGCACGCACTGCGCCAGCCACGCCAGGCCGCCGGCGGCGGTCAACAATCCGATGCCGGAGATCAGGCCGGCCGACAGCCAGCGCGTCAGCATGCCCGCCAGGATCGGCACGACCAGCATCGGTGCGGACAGCGCGATCATCATGCGTCCGGCCGCCATCGCGCTGTAGCCCTCGATGCCGATGAAGCGCGCCGGCAACAGCACCTGCAGCACGACATAGCAATACGCAGGCGCCGCCGCCAGGAACTGCACGCCGACGAAGCGTGGGTAGCGGAACAAGGACAGGTCCAGCATGGGCCGCTTCACCCTGGTCTCGATCAGCACGAAGGCCGCCAGCAGCACGGCCGCAGCGGCCAGCGGGCCGGCCACCGTGAGGTCGCTCCAACCGTGCTCCGGCGCTTGCAGCAACGCATAGGTGAACAGCGTCAACGCCGCCGTGAAACTGAGAGCTCCGAGCCAGTCCAACCCTTGCGCATCCGGGTCGCGCGATTCGGGCATGCAGCGCCAGCCGCAGAGCAGCGCCAACGCACCGAGCGCGGTGACGCTCAAAAAGACCGAACGCCATCCCAGGCGCTCGATCAGGAAACCGGAGAGCACCGGCCCGAACGCCAGGCCGACGCCGAAGGTGGTGCCGAGCAGGCTGAAGGCCCGGGTGCGCGCATGCCCGTCGAATTCCTGGGCCAGGGCGGCCGCGCCGCCGGCAAAGGCCGCCGCACCGGCCACGCCCTGCACGGCACGTAGCGCATCGAGCCAGACGATGTCCGGCACGAAGACCAGGGCCAACGAGGCGGCGGCGAAACCGCCCACGCCGAGAACGAACAGGCGGCGGCGGCCGAACTGGTCGGCGAGCGCGCCGGCCGCCATCAGACAACCACCGAAGCCCAGCATGAAGGCGTTGGTCACCCAGTTCAGGGCGACGGGACTACCCCCCAGGCTTTGCCCGATGGCGGGCAGCGCCACCGCCGGACCGGTGAAGCTCAGCGGCATGGACAAGGCAGCGAGCAGTACCGCGCCGAGAAGCAGCCATTTCTTCGCTTTGGCAGCGTGCGTGGGATTAGGGAAATGCATGTCGGATCCTTTGTCGGGCGCATCCACAAAATGGATCGACAAAAGATAGGATGGCTCCAATCGGCTTGGAACAAGCCGCGATTCCCGACAGAAACGACAAATTGTCGTCAATTTCATCTTCGCAAAGGCCGAGACAATGGACCATGTGAGCGGGCTGACCGCGTTCGTCCGTGCAGCCGAGACGCGCAGCTACGTCGCCGCGTCCAGAGTGTTGGGGCTGTCGCCCTCGGCCATCGGCAAGAGCATCGCGCGGCTCGAGGCCAAGCTCGGCGTGCGCCTGTTCCATCGCAGCACGCGCAGCATCGCCCTCACCGAGGAAGGCATGCAGTTCTTCGAGCGCTGCCGCCGGATCCTGGAAGATCTGGAAGATGCGCAGGCCGCGCTCGGCAAGAACGCGACCGTGCCGCGCGGACGCCTGCGCATCAGCGTGCCCGCCGCGGGGCACCGGCTGCTGATGCCGGTGTTGCCGGCCTTCGTCCAGGCGTATCCGGAGGTGGAGCTGGACATCGATTTCAGCGACCGGTTGGTCGATGTCGTCGACGAAGGCTTCGACATGGCGATCCGCAGCGGCACGCTGGCGGACTCGCGGCTGTCGGCGCGCGGCCTGTGTCCCTTCCGCTTCAAGCTGTGCGGCTCGCCGCGGTACTTCGCCCACCACGGCATGCCCGCGCACCCGCAGGACCTGGCGGCTCATCGCTGCCTGCGCTTCAAGTATCCGTCGAGCGGCAAGCTGCAGGAGTGGCGCCTGAGCGAAGCGGGTGCCGACCCGGCCGAACTGCGCGTGCCGACCACCATGACCCTGGGCAGCATCGAAGCCACGCTGAGCGCGGCCATCGGCGGCATAGGCATCGCCTACCTGCCCGATTTCGCAGTGGAAGACGCCCTGCAGCAGGGCCTGCTGCAGACGGCGCTGGAGCACTACAACGTCGTCGAAGGCACGTTCTGGATGCTGTGGCCTTCGCACCGCCACGTGTTGCCCAAACTACGCGTGTGGATCGACCATCTCTCGGCCAGCCTGGGCACGCGCGGCGAACAGCCGGGGCGATGAGCTGGAGCATCCCTGGCGCTTGCGTCAGCGTCAGCGTTGGCGTTGGCGTTGGCGTTGGCGTTGGCGTCCGAACGTTATGTTTTTTTCGGGCATCAGGCAGACGACGACACGGCTTCCGCATCGCAAACGCCTCGAATATGCAGCCCTGCCGATACGCGGCGCTGCATGGCGGGACAAGCGAAATCGAATGCCGGCGCGAACACGAGCGACTGCGTCGCGTCCGTTCCCTCTGCACTCGAAACGTTAGCCGCCAGCCCAGTTAAACCGGGCCGTGGCCTGTTGCGGTGCAGTTGACGCCGGCGACAACCGCCGGCGCCATTAGGGATCAACGCCCTTGTGACGGCGCCGATTGCGACTGGGTACGCTGCTGGTCCTGGGTCTGCTCCTGCGCCTGCGTCTGGCGCTGGGTTTCGGCCGCCAGCTGTTGCTGGCTCTGCTCCAGCGGCACCGCCGCGGCCTGCTGCCGGTCCACGTAGGCGCGGTTCACGTCGTGCGGGTTGTTCGGGTTGCGCTCCACCGCGATCATGCCCTTGCCGTCGGTGCTGTGCACCAGATCGTCGATGCGCGACATGCCGTTGACCTTGGCCTCGAACGCGACCTGGCCGGCCGCGCGCTGCATTTCTTCGCGGCTGCCGAAGCCGCCGTTCGGCCCCTGCTTCTCCAGTTGCTTGACCGCCTGGTCGAACATCGGATTGTCGCGGCGCAACTGCTCCACGCCCTGCTCCCGCTGCAGGTTCTTGTCGATGGAGGCGAGCGTCTCCGGGCCGGCCTTGCCGTCCACGCCCTTGAGCCGGTTGTCCTGCTGGAATTTCTCCACCGCCGCTTCGGTCTTCGGACCGTAGGTGCCGATGGCGTCCTTCGCGTCCAGGTAACCGAGCTTGGACAGCTTCTCCTGCATGTCCTTCACCGCGGCGCCCTGCTCGTTGCGCTTGAGCACGCCGTCGCCGTTGTCGGCGTGCGGGCCGTTGCCGCCGTGGGACTTGTCCGGCTGCGGCGTCCGCTCATGCTTGGCCGGCTGCTCGCCGGTCCGGGTGACCGTCTTGTCCTGGTCGGCCAGCTTGAGCAGGTCGGCCTTCTCGTTCTCGGCGCGGTTCTGCAGCGAATCCAGGGTCCTCTGCTTCTCCACCCGCGGGAACAGTCCCTTGACGTGGTCGGCCTTGTAATCCTGCACCGCGCCGACGATGTCCTTGTCGGAGAGCTTGGACAGGTCGTAGTCCTTGCCGAACTTCTCTTCCAGTCCATTCAGGAACACGCCCGAGCCGCCCGGCTTCTTGTCGCTGCCGGGGCCGTACTGCACCGCCGTGCTCCACAGCGCATCCTGCACCGCCGGACCGCGGTCGGACAGGTCCACGCCCTTGTCCTGCAACCGGTCGACCAGCTTGTCGTAGTGCGTGCGCTTGATGTAGTCGTGCTGCTCCTGCGCGAAGCTGTCGTCGGTCCTGGCCAGCTCCTTCCACTTCGCACTGAAGTCGGCCGAGCCGGGCTTCAGGCCGGCGAAGTCGTCGGCGTACTTGCTGTCCTTCACGAAAGCCGCGACCGTCCCGCCCACGATGACCGTGCCTTCCTTGGTCTTGACCTGCGAGGTCATCTGGTAGGAACCGTATGACACGCCACCCGGATCGTCGATGCCGGAGGACACCGTGCTCGCGCCGCGTCCGCCGGTTTCGTAATGCTTCGAGGTCTGACCCAGTTCCCAATCCTTGTCGCTCATCGTCCATCTCCTTGTCTAAAAAAGTTCATCGCAAAAACCACAGCAGGAATCAGCGCGCTTCCAGTTCGTCCGCACGCTTGGCGGTCATGTCGAGACGGCATTCGGCGGCATCCACACGCCCCGCCTGCCCGCTGTCGGGATCGTAGAAACACTGCTCGTCGCGATCGGCGATCCACTTGCGTTGCTGCTCGCGCAGCGCGTTCTTTTCCGCGTCGCCCAGCTTGGCCATCAGCGCCTTGTAGACCGTGTTCAGGCGGCCATCCTGGTATTCGTATTCGGTGCCGATGCAGTCCTGCATCGTCGGGGTCACGCCGGCGGCGGCGCTGATGCAGGCGTCATAGGAAGGTCGCAGCACGACGTTTTCTCCTGAAGGTTTCGATGGCGCGGCGGCGGCATCCGCCTCGGTGGACGGCGCGCTCGGCGTTTGCGGATTCGACGCAGGCGCGTCGCTCGCGGGCGATGCCGGCGCGGTCGCTGGCGCAGCGGTGGCGGATTGCGCAGCCGGCGCCGGCGCGGAAGACCCGCCGTTGCACGCCGCGGTCAGACCGCAGAGCACGAGCAGGCAGGAAACAGGAAGAACCTTGACGGTGGCCACTTTGGAATTCGCCTTGTGGTGATGCGTGTAAGGGAGGGCAGTTCTAAACGATCGTCGAAACCATGTCCATCGGATCGTCGGATTGCGACGCCACCGCTACACGGCCGTTCAAACAACGCAGACAGGCTGCCGACAACGTCTCGACGAGCCGCAAAGCGCCTTGCATGCGCAACGTCCACTTCACGGGCACGATCGATCGCTTCGCACGCGGCATCCACTCGATGCCGCGTGCGTCGCCAAGCAGGAACGTCATGCAGCCGCGAGCGCGCGTGGACGCCAGCCCGATCGATGATCGAACCGGCATCGGCTGCCATCCGCGTGACGGCGGCAGCCGATGCTGGCAGCACGCATCAGCGCGTCGGTGTCTGCGACTGCGTCTGGGTGCGCTGATCCTGGGTCTGCTCCTGCGCCTGCCGCTGGGTTTCCGCTACCAGCTGCTGCTGGCTCTGTTCCAGCGGCACCGTCGCGGCATGCTGCTTGTCCACGTAGGCGCGGTTCACGTCGTGCGGGTTGTTCGGGTTGCGCTCCACCGCGATCAGGCCCTTGCCGTCGGTGCTGTGGACCACATCGTCGATACGCGACATGCCGCCGACCTTGGCCTCGAACGCCACCTGCCCGGCCGCACGCTGCATTTCCTCGCGGCTGTTGAAACCGCCGTTCGGCCCCTGCTTCTGCAGCTTCTCCAGCGCCTGGGTGAACAGCGGATTGTCGGCACGCTGCGCTTCGGCGGCGGCCGGGTTGGCCTTGGCCTCGGCCTTGCTCTGCGTCTGCAGCTTGCTCAGCGCATCGAGGGTGACCTTGTCGGCGATGCCGGTCGGCTCGATGCCTTTCTCGCGCTGCAGGTTGGCCACCACTTCCTTGGTCTTGTCGCCGTAGTAGCCTGTGCCGGTCAGCAACTTGCCGCTGTTGTCCTTGATGCCGTGCTCGATCAGGCTCTGCTGCATCGCCTTCACGTCGGGGCCCTGCTCGCCCGGCTTCAGCGAGGTGCGCGCGTCATGGCCTTGGCTGTGATTCTGCGACTGCGTCTGCTGCCGGTCCTGCAGCAGGTCGCGCGCCTTGGCCAGCGGGTCGGACGCGAACAGCTTGGCGTTCTTGTGGCCGGCCAGGTAATCGTCCAGCGGCATGGTGTTCACGCCCTTGCTGCCGGTGGATTGGCTGACAAGCAGCTCGCCGTTCTTCGGGTCGCGCACCACCATCATGATGTGGTCGATGCCGTTCCAGTAGTCATGCCCCGATTTGTGGCTGGCATCGACGCCGATGACCATGCCTTCCTTCAGCGCGCCGGGCTTGAACACGTCCTGGCCCTGCAGCAGCACGCCGGAACTGAGCGAAGCCTTTTTGACGATGTCGCCGGAGCCGACCATGCCTTGCGTCAACAGATCCTTTTGGCCGAACACCTCGTGGCCAGCTTTCTTGTTGATCTCCAGCATCGTCTTGTTCTGCAGTTCGGTCACCCAGCCGGAGCAATCGATGTAGCCCTGCTCGAGATGCTTGCCGTCCACGCCGGGGTGGGAAAGCCTGTGGCCCTTGATGTTGATCGCGTACTTCACGTCGTCGTACTTGATGCCCATCTCATACGCGGCGGTGAGCTTGATCCCGTCGTGGCCGTCCTGCTTGGCAGTCGCGGCAGTCGTGGCCGGATGTGCGGCTGGATGCACGGGCGGATGCGGCTGCATGCGACCCGGCGGGACCGGCTGCGGGGCATGGCCCTCGGTAACCGGCTTGATGCCCTTTTCCGGAATCGCGATGTGGTCGAACTTGGTGTCCCAGTACTTCAGGAAGGTCTTGGCCATGTCCTGGTCGGACATCTTCTTGAACTCGGCCAGCGAAGACCCGGTGTAAGCCTCGAACTGCTTGGCGCCGCCCGCATCCTTTTCGCGCGGCACGTTGTTGAGGATGTTCGGCCGCGTGTCTTCGCGCGCGAAGCTGCCGGTGGCGACCGCGGCCTGGATCGAGCGGTAGCCGCCGGCACCCTGCTGGTGCGCCATGTACATGTCCAGGCCATCTGGCTGCGGCTTGCCGGACAGGTACGGACGGTGGTCCTTGTCGTGCTGCCGGGTCAGCGCATGCTGGTTGTCCTGGTACAGGCGCGCCGCGGCGTCGGTATTGGCGACCGCATCCAGTTCGCGGCCGCTGATGCCGTAGGCCGCTGCAGTACCGGGGGTGAACTGGAACAGGCCCTTGGCGCCGTTCTGGCCGCGGCTGGCCTGCTCGTTGAACTTGCCGCCGGTTTCGATATAGGCGAAACGCATGAAATCGTCGACCGGAATGTGGCGTTCCTTGGCCTCACGCTCGATGATGTCGAGGTTCTCGGCCTTCGTGTAATCGCGTGCCATCTCGTGTTACTCCTTGAGGTTGATATACGGCGGCGTGCGCCGACAAGGTCAACCGAGCTCGTCCGTGAGCTTGTTAGTGCGCGGTCAACAAAACTGTTCGGGTACTACGTGTGCTGCTGTGTTGCTGCTGCCAGCGCGCCCATCCACAGATCGGCGCGCTGGCGGGTTCATGCGTTATTCGTGGGCAGGTACTGTGCGCTCGCCTGGTCGTACGCATAGAGCACCGCATCGGAAGCATCGAGCATGCGCGCCCGGCCGGGGCCGGCGATCGCGGTACCGCTCAGCACCACCTGCACGTCTGGCATCGGTTCGCCCGGCACCGGTTTGAAGCTCAGTGTGCCGACGCTGGAAACGTGGGGGACGACGCCCTCTTCGTCGCTGCTGGCCTCGTTGTCCTCGCCGGCCGCGACCGTTCCCCGATACACCCAGCCCTGGTAATCGCCCAGCTCATTCTTGTTCGGGTCGAAGGTGAATAGCGCGAAGCCGGCACTGGTGACGCCATTGTCGAAGCTCGACGTCGGCACCGCCAGCAGCAGGTGGCCGTTGTCCAGCACATGCTGCTGCGGCTTGCGCGTCTCGTCGACCGCATCGGTGCGCTCGTAACTGCCGAAGGCACCGACATAGCGCTGTGCGTGGAAGACCATCCATGGCCGCTCGCTGCCGGGGTTGGTCAGGACGAAGGTGGCCTGGCTGAGCGAAACGCTTTCGTCCGGACCGGGAAAGGTTTCCTCGTCATCGTTGCCGTACCTGCCGCGCGTTGCATAGGCGAAACCGGTGTAGTAGTGCTTGCCGCCCAGATCGAAATGCTGGCCGCACCAGAAGCTGGCCACGGCGCCGTTGTCGATTTCGTACGAGAGGGCGCCATCGCCGTCGATCCCGTAGATCAGATACAGCACGCTGCCCGGATAGGGCGGCGCTTCGGTGGCGACGGCAAGCTTGTTGTCATTGGACATGTGCAGAACATCCTGTATTCGTTGAAGAAGCCGAAAAACACTCCTGAAAATCCCGACACGCCACGCCGCCGTATCCGGATGCCGCCCGCTTGCGCATCGCAGACACAGCGCGACCTACGTGGATGAAGAACTCCTCGCAGGCGCGGCTTCGGACAGAGAACGGTGGATTGCAATCCGGCCCCAAAGCAGGGGCGGTGATGGCGATTCGCGCATGGCGAACCGCAAGCCGGCGTTCCACTCCGGCATTTCGGGCGAGTGCAGCATCCATTGCCGCTCGCGAATGACTCGCCTGATCATCAGGCCCCGTGCCGGCATCTTACCCAGTTCCATTGCCGGCGACCAGCGGGCAACGCCCCTCCGCGCCCACCTCCGGCCGGCCCTGGCGCGGGCCGGTCGGCGGCTGTTCAGCGATCCAGCGACGGCGTGTACTGGCCCTTGCCCTGGTCGTACGTATAGGTCGCCACGTCGGCGGGGCCGAGCGTGCGGACCTTGCCGGGGCCGGCGATGGCGGTGCCGCTCATGGCCACATGCAGGCCCGGCAGCGGCCCGGTGCCGGGTTCGAAGCTCAGCGTGCCGGTGCTGGCCGCGCACTTCATGGTGCCCTGGTCGTCGCAGGCCGCGCCGTTGTCCTCGCCAGTAGCCACGGTGCCCAGGTAGACCCAGCCCTTGTAGTCGCCAAGGTCGTTCTTGTTCGGGTCGAAGGTGAACACGGCGAAGCCGGAGCTGGTGATGCCGTCGGCGAAGTGCGTGGTCGGCAGCGCCAGCAGCAGGTGGCCGTCCTTGGTCTCGGTGCTCTGCGGCTTGCGCTTCTGGTCCAGCGTATCGGCCTTCTCAGAAGCGCCGAAATCGCCGGCCCAGCGCTGTGCATGGAACAACGTCCAGGTCGGCTTGCCGTCCACGCTGTCGAGCACATAGGTGGCCTGGCTGATGCTCACGCCGACGGCGGGATCCGGCGTGTTCTCTTCCTCGGACTTGCCGTATTTCTCCGGACCCACATTGGCGAAGCCGGTGTAGTAGTGCTTGCCGCCGAGGTCGAAGCGATAGCCGTACCAGAAGCTGGCCAGGGCGTTGTTGTCGATCGTGTAGGACGCCGAGCCGTCGCCCTTCTCTCCATAGATGTCGTCGAGCACGCGACCAGGTGCCGGCACCTCGACCGCGACCGGATCGGATTGCGCGGCGGCGGGTGCGGCCGGCGCGCTCGCTGCAGTGCCCGCCTGCGCGGCGGACGGGGCGGCGGCGGGTTGCTTGTCCGTGCAACCGCCGATCAACAGGAGCGTTGCCGCCCACAGGGCTGTCTTTGCTAGCCTCATCGCTGCGTCCTTTGGAGTTCTTGGCGCGCTCATGCTACCAAGAACGCGTTGCATCCAATGGACGCCCCGCGCCAGCTCGACGCGGCGGCACAGGCGTGGTCGCCCGCATGCGGTGGCGGACGACCCGGCAGCGCTACGGCACGTCCTGTTCCAGCGCCGGGGTCGGCTGTGGCTGCGGTCGCGCCTGCGCCGGCTGGGTCAAGGCATGGAGGATGCGCAAGTCCTCGGCATCGAACGCGGTGGCGTCGTTGCCGCGGTAGTGGTGGTGGAAGGCGCGCAGCGTGGCCGCGCGGTCGTCGAGCGGATAGCCGATCAGCGCCAGCGCCTGCCACGGGTCGAAGCCGGGCGGCGCCGGCGGCGTGTCCGCGGCGGGCCAGCGGCCGAAACCAGCTTCGGCCAGACGCTTCCATGGAAACAGCGGGCCCGGATCGACCTTGCGCGTGGGCGCGAAGTCCTCGTGCCCGACCACCTGCGTGCGCGGGATGCGCAGCCGCGTGCACAGATCCTCCAGCAACAGCAGCAGGCTGTCGATCTGTGCGGGCGCGAACGGGGTCTTGCCGTCGTTGTCCAGTTCGATGCCGATCGAGGCGGAATTGATGTCGGTGATCGTGCCCCAGCGCCCCGCGCCGCCATGCCAGGCGCGGCGTTCGTCGCTGACCAGCTGGTAGCGCTTGCCGTCGCGACCGATCAGGTAATGCGCGCTGACCTTGCCCTTGCTGTTGTGCGAACGCAACGTGTTCAGGCTGCGCTGCACCGAGTCCTGGTCGGTGTAATGGATCACGATCAGGATCGGCCGGCGCAGATCCTGGTTCGGCGACGGCACCCACTCGGCCAGCGGATTGCGCTGCGGCGCGTGCGCGCAGGCACCGAGCAGGGCGACCAGCGCCAGCGGTGCCAGCCAGCGGATGCGGGGCGATGCGGGTGTGGAGAAGGGTCGGGTCATGGGGACCATCTTGGATACCTGGGAAGTTGGCTGCAATCGCGCGAAAAACGGCATCTGGAAATCGAAGGACTTGTCACTCCTGTAGGAGGGGCTTCAGCCCCGACGCCTTATCGCCAAAGCGTCGGGGCTGAAGCCCCTCCTACAGGGACACCACTGTTTGCAGGACAGGCCCCCACCCGCACGAACTCCAGGTCGGCATAGTCGTAGCTGAAATCCGCATCCGGATCGACATGCGCCAGTTTCATCCGTTGCGCGCCGTCGGCACCGGTAGCGAACTCCAGCCAAGCCTCGGCATCGACGCTGGCGTCGTCCCAGTCCACCAGCCAGCGCGCGCCGGCCTGCATGACCCGGCCGCGAAGCAGTGGCGACTTGCGCGCCTGGAAGCGCAACACGTCCTGCTGCGGGCATAGCACGACTTCGCCGAACCATGGATCGCGCCACACGCCTTGCCGATCGCGCGACGCGGCGCTGGCGACCGGCACGCGCGCAGACGTATCCACCGCGGCAGGCGCCGCCTTGCCGGCCTGCGCACGCGCGCGCTCGAGCAGCGTGGCGTAGTGCTCCACATCCAGCGTACGTTCGCCGGGACGGGTGAAATGCTTGAGCAGCGCCTCGCTCAACACGGTACGCATATCGCCGCCCTCGCCGTTACTGAGAATGACGAAGCCGCTGCGCCGATCCGGCAGCAGCACCAGCGCCGAATACATGCCCATCAGGGTGCCGGTATGCGCGACCTGCCACTGCCCGTCCACATCGGAGAGGCGCCAGCCGTAGCCATAGCCGTACAGGCGCGTGCCGTCCCAGTCGCGCATCTGCGCGGAGATCGGCATCGGCGTGTGCAGCGTCCACAGCGCCTGGCGCTGCGCCGGCGACAGCCAGGGCGCAGCATCGGTGTCGGGCGACAGCCAGGCACGCATCCAGGCCAGCATGTCGTCGAGACTGCAGCGCACGCCGCCGGCCGCCATCGACGGCGTATCCGCGATTCGCGCCGGGTCCGCGCGCACCACCACGTTGGCCTCGCCCTGGCGCATATGCGGCTGAGCGACGTTGCCGACCGCATCGCGGTCCCAGGCGCCGACCTGGCAGCGGCCCATGCCCAGCGGTGCGAACACCTGCTCGCGCAGCAGCTGCTCGTAGGACTTGCCGCCGGCGCGCGCGGCCACTTCGCCGGCGACCACATACAGCAGGTTGTCGTAGGCGTAGTGCGCGCGGAAGCTGTGGGTCGGCTTAAGGTAGGCCAGCCCGGCGATGATATCGGCGCGACTGAACGCGTTGGGTTCCGGCCACAGCATCAGATCGCCGGCGCCCAGGCCCAGGCCGCTGTTGTGGATCAGCAGGTCGCGTACCTGGATGTTGTGCGTGACCCACGGATCGTACATGCGAAACTCCGGCAGGTACCTGGTCACCGGATCGTCCCAGCGCAGCTTGCCGGCATCGACCAGCCGCGCCAGCAAGGCAGTGGTCATCGCCTTGCTGTTGGAGGCGATCTTGAACAGCGTCTGCCCATCGATGCGCTCGCCGCTGCCGGCGCGCAGTTCGCCGGCACTGCGCGCGTAGACCACCTCGCCGTTGTCGATCACGCCGACCGCCAGCCCCGACAACCGGTAGCGCGTCATGGCCTGCTCGAACAGGCGGTCGAGCTCGGCACGCGGCGGCGGTGCGTCCGCAGCGCCGGGCGCGGCCGCCGCGACTGCCGGCCATACGAAGCAGACGGCAAGCAAGTACCTGCGCATTCGCCCCGCGATTGCTGCGTTGCGCGATGGCGTCCCCGGTCTCGTCGTCTCCAGCGTGGCTGTGTCGCCTCGCACGCGCATCCTCAAAAGGTGTAGGTGAAGTTGGCGTACAGCTGCCGCCCGATCGCACTGTACACGCGCGGGAAGTACGGCCAGGCGGTGTAGGTGTCGTCGCGCGGATGGATCTTGTCGAACACGTTGAGCACGCTGATGCCGAGCGTGGCCTTGTCGGTGATCCGCTTGGCGATGTCCGCGTTCCAGATCACGTACGGCGCCACGCGTCCGCTCTCGGCGTAGTTGGGACGCGAGCCGTAGCGGTAGCCGTACAGGCTGGTCGACCAGTCGCCGATGCTCCAGTTCGCACGCCAGTTGGTGCGGGTGCGAAATGCCAGGTAATCGACGTCGTTCATCACGTCCACCGGCTTGGCCCCGGCGAACTGCGCCACTTCCATCTTCAGCACACGGGTATAGCCGGCCTGCAGCCCGAACGCGCCCCAGTCGCCAAGGTCGAAGCTGTAGCGCAGGTTGGCGTCCACGCCGTCGGTGCGCATCAACGACTGGTTGATCGGGAAGGTCTCGAACGCGGTGATCTGGCCTTCGGCGGTGAGGTCGGTCCCGGGGCTGCGGGTCACCGACTGGATGTAGAACTGGCAGGCCGCCGATGCGGTATCGACCGCATTGCCGGCGCGGTCGCTGCCGAGCAGGCAATTGGCGTTGTTCTCCAGCAAGGTCTCGCTGGAGATCGACTCGACCCGGCCTTCCAGTTCGATGCGGTAGTAGTCCGCGCTCAGCGAAAGGGTCGGCAGCACGTCCCACACGAAACCCAGCGTGGTCGACTTGCCCTTTTCCTCTTCCAGCAGCGGATTGGACGACTGGGTGGAGAAGGTCTGGTACTCGTGCGCGGCCGAGCAGGCATCGGACAACGGATCCAGGCCGTCGCGGCGGCACAGGTATTCGTCGGTGACGGTGGGATTGTTGGCGCTGGTGCCGGCGTAGATCCACAGCAGGTCCGGCGCGCGGAAACTGGTGGCGTGGCTGCCACGCAACAGCAGGCTGTCGAACGGCCGCCATTCCAATCCCGCCTGCCAGGTGGCGGCATCGTCGACCGCGGTGATGTCGTCGTACTTGTCGTAGCGCGCGGCCAGCGTCGCGCTGAGCCGGTTGAAGATCGGCACGCGCAGTTCCAGGCCCGCGGCGTAGCGGTCGCGCGGGCCGCCGCCCGGGGTCTGGGTCAGGTTGTAGATGCGCTCGCTGCCGGTGTAGTCCACGGTGGTGCGCGGATCCGGCGCGAGGTCGTACTTCTGTCGCGCCGCCTCCAGCACGGTGGCAATCTGCACCATGCCGGCCGGCAGCGCGAACAGGTCGCCGCTGAACACGAACTGGGCCTGGTCTGTGCTGGATTCGCCGCGGCTCACCACCTCGGTGGTGAGCTGGTCGTACAGCGCCGCGCTGCCCGGCGCGAACAGCTTGTCGGCGTAGAACTCGCGGATCTCGGTGCCGTCGGGCCGATAGCCGAGCACCGGCCCCATGTAGTAGTCGCGCACCGCGTTGGTGAGGAAGCGCGGGCGCCGTGTGGTGATGTCGTAGCGCGACATCGACACGCTCGCATCCCAGTCGAAGCGGCCGTCGAACAGCTTGCCGCGCACGCCAGCGTTGAGGTTCCAGGATTTCTCGTCGTACTCGATGTTCTTGATCCCGCCGACTTCCGACGGCAGGAAGATGCGCTGCGCGGTGACCAGGCCCAGGTCCGGATCGTAGACGGTGAACGCGCCCTCGCCGATGTAGTAGTGGGTCTGGCTGGAGCTTTCGTCCTTGGAGCGGTTGGCCAGCACCTGCGCATAGCCGGTGACGGTGTCGTTGAAATCGAAGCTGCCGGACAGATACGCGGAGGTCTTGCCGTAGCCGTTCTGCACCGAGCGGCCTTCGTAGTAGCCGAACGCGCCGCAACGGTTGGCCGCGGCCAGGCTGTCGGCGGTCTTGTACGGCCTGAATGCCGGATTGGTCGCCGCACACGCCGCGTCCAGCGCGCCGGTCGAGGTGGACAGCGCGCCGCCGCTGGGCCACAGATAGGTGTTGCCGCGGCGCAGGTAGACGCCGGAAATCGAGGCATTGGGGCTGGCCGGATCGGCCTTGTTGCCGGGATGGTCGTCGTACGAATCCAGGAAGTCGCGCTGGCTGG
Source organism: Xanthomonas sp. SI (assembly GCF_014236855.1). Lineage (NCBI taxonomy): Bacteria > Pseudomonadati > Pseudomonadota > Gammaproteobacteria > Lysobacterales > Lysobacteraceae > Xanthomonas > Xanthomonas sp. SI. The sequence goes on along the minus strand of NZ_CP051261.1, from coordinate 602,683 downwards.
CGACGATGGCTTCGCGGTCCAGCCGTTCGAACGCGTAGGTCAGGCTCCAACGATCGCCGGTACGCCCGCCGCTCCATTGCAGCTGGCCGCTGTCGCCGCCGCCGCGCGTGGTGGTGCCGCCGCGCAGGCGCAGCGTGTCGCCGCTGAAATTGCGCTTGGTGATGATGTTGACCACGCCGGCCACCGCGTCGGAACCATAGATCGCCGAAGCGCCGCCGCTCATCACCTCGATGCGCTCCACCGCCGCCGCGGGAATGCTGCCCAGGCTGACCGCGGTGCCGTTGGCGTTGTAGGACTGCGGGTAGTCGGCCATGCGCTTGCCGTTGAGCAGGATCAACTGGTAGCCGGGCCCCAGGCCGCGCAGGTTGAGGTATTGGCCGTTGGGCGAACTGCCGGTCTGGTCGCTTTCGTTGAAGGCGCTGCCGCTGAACTGGGTCAGCGTGCCGAGCGATTCCCACACCGTGCTGAAGCCCTGCTTCTGGATGTCCTGCGCGGTGATGACGGTCACCGGCGCCGGCCCTTCCACCTGCGAACGCGCGATGCGCGAACCGGTGACGGTGACCTTGTCCAGGTCGCGCGTGGCGATGGCGGTGTCCTGCGCCGCGGCGAGCGGCGGCAGTGCGCATCCGGCCAGCAGCGCGAGCGCGAGGCGGGACGGTCGGAAATGGCAATGGGAATGCTGGGCTTGGGTGGGCATGCGGCTCTCTCCTGCGATCGACGACGGACGCTGACGACGGCGCCCCAAGTCGACGCAGGCCGGCAACCGGCCGCCTTCCCTGGGCACCCACGCGGACAACATGGCGCATGGCCGAGGCACGGCGCCGTTCTCTGTAATCGCTACTTTCCCCAGGTGCGGATGCCCAACAGCGCCCCCTGCGACGTGGCCCGTGATCCCCAGGCTAGCGCCTCGCTGCTGACGGGAACGGCGCCTGTCGCCACCGCTTCCTCGCCCCTGCGTTTTTGGTGTAGCACGGTGCGAAATCGCATGTCAATCGCGCATTCTTGACAAGCATCATCGAGAAAAAGACTATTCGGAAGCCGGCGCGCAGCGGTCCGGCACTCCTTCCACCGCCCGGGGTCCGATGAATACGATGCGTGGCCTGTGTCTGTTACTGGCCGCCGCATTCAGCGCGCCCATCGCCGCGGCCAGCGTCGCCGGCGAGGCGCCGTTCCAGTTCCAGGCCAGCCAACTGCAGGCGGAGTACTGGATCACGCGCCTGCCCGAGGCGCCGCGCCCGCTGCTCGACACGGCGCAAGTGCAGGCGTTCAACGCGCACCTGCTGCAGCACGATGCCTCGATGCACGACCTGCAGGCGCTGCCCGAGCGCTACAGCGCAGCGCAGGTACGCGCGCAAGTGCTGGCACTGTCGGCGCCGCCGACGCGCACGCTCTATGACGCGAGTGGCACCAAGCTCGCTGCCGCGCAGCTGACCGCCCTGCAGTCCACGCTCGCCCTGGACACGATTCCCGCGCAGATCGCGCCGCGTTACGCGCTGGTGGTGCGCCGCGCCGATCTGCGCACCTTCCCGACCCGGCAGCGCGTTTTCAGCACCCGCGACGACCACGACATCGATCGTTTCCAGGAATCGGCGCTGTATCCCGGCACCGCGGTGGCGATCCTGCATGCCAGCCGCGACGGCCAGTGGCTGTTCGTGCTGGCGCCGAACTACGCAGCGTGGATCGAACGCGAACGTGTGGCCGAAGGCGAACGCGCCACGGTGCTGGACTACGCGCAGCGCACGCCGCGGCTGGTGGTGACCGGCGCGCGCGCGCTGACCGCGTTCACCCCGGAACTGCCCGCGGCATCGCACCTGTCGCTGGACATGGGCAGCAGCCTGCCGCTGCTGCAGGACTGGCCTGCGCAACAGGCGGTCAACGGCCAGTCGCCGCTGGCGGCCTACGTGGTGCAACTGCCCTTGCGCGACGACGATGGCCGCCTGCGGCTGGCGCCCGCGCTGATGCCGCGCGGTGCCGACGTCGCCGCCACGCCGCTGGCGGCGACGCAACGCAACCTGCTGCGGCAGGCCTTCAAGTTTCTCGGGGAACGCTACGGCTGGGGCAACGACTACGACGCGCGCGATTGCAGCGGCTTCGTCTCCGACGTCTACCGCAGCCTGGGCATCGCCTTGCCGCGCAATACCGGCGACCAGGCGCGCAGCCCCACTCTCGCCAGCGTGTCCTACGTCGCTGCCGCGCCGCTGGCGCAACGGCAGCGCACACTGGCGCGGCTGCAGGTCGGCGATCTGGTGTACATCCCCGGCCACGTGATGATGGTGATCGGCCACGACAGCGGCCACACCTGGGTGATCCACGACGTGGCCGGTGCCGGCTACCGCGACGCGTCCGGACAGTTGCAGCGCGCGCGCCTCAACGGCGTCTCGGTGACGCCGCTGGAGCCGATGCTGCTGGGCGACGGCACGCCCTTCATCGACCGCATCACCCGCATCCAACGCGTTCGCCCGATCGCCCCCGAATGAAGATCACCGACATCCAACTGGGCATGCTGTGCGTGCCGCTGAAGACCCCGTTCAAAACCGCGTTGCGGACCGTGGAGACGGTCGAAGACGTGGTGGTGCTGGTGCACACCGACAGCGGCCACATCGGCTATGGCGAAGCGCCGGCCACGGCGCCGATCACCGGCGACACCCATGGTTCGATCATCGCGGCGATCGACCGCTTCATCGCACCGCGCCTGATCGGCGAGGACGTGGCCGACCTCAACCGGATCACCGGGCGGATCCAGGGCGCGCTGGAGCGCAACAGCAGCGCCAAGGCCGCGGTGGAGATCGCGGTCTACGACCTGTGGGCGCAGCTGTACGGCGCGCCGCTGTACAAGATGCTCGGCGGCGGTACGCCGGCCATCACCACCGACATCACCATCAGCGTGGACGCCATCGACAAGATGGTGGCCGATGCGCTGTCGGCGCTCGCGCGCGGCTTCGCGGCGCTGAAGATCAAGGTCGGCAAGGACATCGACGTGGACATCGCGCGGGTCAAGGCGATCCACGCCGCGGTCGAAGGCCGCGCCTCGCTGCGGCTGGACGCCAACCAGGGTTGGACGCCGAAGCAGGCGGTGTACGCGATGCGCACGCTGGAAGACGCCGGGGTGGCGCTGGAGCTGCTGGAGCAGCCGGTCAAGGCCTGGGACATCGACGGGCTGAAGTACGTGACCGAGCGCGTGAACACGCCGGTGATGGCGGACGAGAGCGTGTTCGGGCCGGCGCAGGTGCTCGACCTGATCCAGCGCCGCGCCGCGGACATCGTCAACATCAAGCTGATGAAGACCGGTGGGCTGTCCAACGCGATCCGCATCGCCGACATCGCGGCGTTGTATGGGGTGGAGTGCATGATCGGCTGCATGCTGGAGTCGAGCATCAGCGTGGCGGCGGCGGTGCACCTGGCGGTAGCCAAGGCCGACATCATCACCAAGGTGGACCTGGACGGCCCATCGCTGGGCCTGTTCGACCCGGTGCAGGGCGGGGTGCTGTTCAACGAGTCGCAGATCACGATCAGCGACGCGCCGGGCCTGGGCATCCGCGAGATCCGCGGCCTGGAACTGCTGCCGCCGCGCGGGTGATCTGGGCGCGTTGGCGCATTCGCTGCGGTGCGCACGGCTGTCGCATGCCACAGCTTCCACCGCGATCGCGCTTGCCATCACTACGTATGGCGGTCGACTCCGGTGTGCATGGGTGCTGACGACCACCGTGACGTCTGCACGCGTCACCTGGAACGCCAAGCCGACCCCAGTTGCCACCTTGTTCTGCTTCGCCCTTGTTCTGCTTTGCCATGCTCCTCTTGGCTTGAGCTTGAGCTTGGGGTTGGGCTTGGCTCTGCTGTGCTTCTGCTGTGCTTCTGCTGTGCTTCTGCTGTGCTTCTGCTGTGCTTCTGCTCTGCTGTTGCTTCTGCTGTTGCTTTTACCGGGTTCCCTTCCGCAGCGGCGGATGGACCGGGGAAAAACCCGAAGGGCGGCGCACAGGGATGTGCGCCGTTCGCGGCAGGGGCAGGATGCCCCTTCCGCGAATCCCCGGTGCATCCGCGGACCCGTAGCGCGCAGCGCGGAGGGCGCAAGGCAGGGCGTGCTTTCTTTTGGTTACTTTTCTTTGCACGAGCAAAGAAAAGTGACCCGCCAAGGGCGGAAGCCTTTGCTTTGGTGTTTGCTTGGGCATTTGCTTTTGTAGGAGCGGCTTCAGCCGCGACACCTTCCTGACAGACTCAGTCGCGGCTGAAGCCGCTCCTACAATGATTCCCCCATCCCCATCGCCATCGCCATCGCAAAGGCAAAGGCAAGGGAAAGGGCAAGGGCAAGGGCAAGGGCAAAAAGCTTTCGCCTGCGGCGAGTTACTTTTCTTTGCTTGTGCAAAGAAAAGTAACCAAAAGAAAGCACACCCTCCTCCGCGCCCTCCGCGCTGCGCGCTCCGGGTCCGCGAATAGGACGGGATTCGCGGAAGGGGCATCCTGCCCCTGCCGCGAACGGCGCACATCCCTGTGCGCCGCCCCTTCGGGGTTTTTCCCGCCCTATTCGCCGCTGCGTAAGGGACCCGGTAAATCAAGATCAAAAGCAAAAAAGCAACAGCGACGGCAACAGCAACGGCAGCCGCACCACGCCACGCCACTCCACGACACACGATCAAGCTATGCAGCAAGCCGGCCAAGCCTGCTGCGTGATGCACTTCCAACGCACCACACCATCGGCGCACCGATCCACCGCGTCTACCGACACCGCACGGACGGTCTAAGTGCATGATCCCGCGCCGCACATCGAACAACTGTTGTACCTTGCAGCATTGCGGCATCTGCCCGACTTCACGGTCGGGCCGACGCACCAAACCCACCCCGACCGCAGGCGGCAGCTGGCGGTGAACCTGCAGCGGGTCCAGCACCCGCCCGATGCCCGATCGCGACCGGAGATGCGCATGCCGAAATTCCCATGGTTGTCCGCCCTGACGCAGACCGGCAGCGTCCGACGCAGCTGTCTGGCCGCCATGGCACTACTGTGCATCGCCGTGACCGGCACCTGCCTGGCCGCCACCGGCGACACTATGCCGCCGGCACTGCGGCAGGCACGCCAGTTGGTGCTGGTCGTGGCGCCGGACTGGGACAGCCCGCGCGGGCAACTGCAGGCGTTCGAACGCACCGCGCAGGGTTGGCGCGCGCATGGCCAGCGCTTCGATGTCGCGCTCGGCCGCAACGGCAGCGCCTGGGGGCTGGGCCTGCATCCGGCGCAGGCCGACGGTCCGCAGAAGCGCGAAGGCGACGGCCGCAGCCCAGCCGGCATCTTCACCATCGGCGAGGCGTTCGGGTATGCGCAACGTATCGACAGCGCGCTGCCGTACCAGCCGATGCAGCAGAGCAGCTATTGCATCGACGTGCCCGATTCGCCGCTGTACAACCGCATCGTCGACGCTGACCGGGTCGGCGCCGACGCCGTGGCCGGCTCGACCGAGCCGATGCGCCTGGACCTGCACCATGACGGCGATCGCCGCTACGAAGAAGGCTTCGTGATCGGCCACAATCCGCAGGCGCGGCCCGGCGCCGGCAGCTGCATCTTCGCCCACCTGTGGCGTGCCGCAGGCGAGGCCACCGCCGGCTGCACCGCGATGGAGCCGGCCGACATGCAGCGTCTGCTGGCCTGGCTGCGGCCGGATGCCGCGCCGCTGTTCGTGCTGCTGCCGCGCAACGACTACGAACGCCTGCGCGGCGCCTGGGCACTGCCGGCCGTGGAGCCGGCACCATGAGCAACGCACCCGAACCGAGCCTGGTCCGCGCGGTCAGCCGCTGGCAGATCGTCGGCCTGTCGATCAACGACGTCATCGGCAGCGGCATCTACCTGCTGCCCGCCGCCACCGCCTCGCTGCTCGGGCCGATGAGCCTGTGGGCGGTGCTGCTGGCCGGGCTGGCGGTGGGATTGCTGGTGCTGTGCTACGCGCAGGCGGCCAGCTATTTCGACGAACCCGGCGGCAGCTACCTGTATGCGCGCGAGGCATTCGGCCGCTTCGCCGGCTTCGAGATCGGCTGGATGATCTGGCTGACCCGGATCAGTTCTGCGGCGGCGCTCGGCAACGGCCTGGCCGATGCGGTGGTGCGCTTCTGGCCGGCCGCGGCCGGCGGCGGCGCGCGCCTGGCGATCGTGGTCGGCTCGCTCGGCCTGCTCACCGCGATCAACGTGATCGGAGTGAAATCGGCCGCGCGCACCGGCGTGGCGCTGGTGATCGGCAAGCTGGTGCCGCTGCTGCTGTTCGTGGCCATCGGCCTGTTCTACGTGGACTGGTCGTGGGCGTTCTCCGGCAAGGCGCCGGACCCGCGCGACTTCGGCAACATGGGCGAAGCGGCGCTGCTGTTGCTGTTCGCCTACGCTGGTTTCGAGAACATCCCCGCCGCCGCCGGCGAATACCGCAATCCGCGCCGCGACGTGCCGTTCGCGCTGATCACGATGATCGTCACCGTCACCCTGATCTACGCCGCGGTGCAGGTCGTCGCGCAGGGCACGCTGGCGAACGTGGCGCAGTCGGCGACGCCGTTGGCCGATGCCGCCAGCGGCTTCGGCGGCGAGATGCTGGCGCTGATCCTCACCGTCGGCGCCACCATCTCCATCCTCGGCACCACCAGCAACACGGTGATGCTGGGGCCGCGCTTCCTGTTCGCGCTTGCGCAGGACGGCTACGGCCCGGCGTTCCTGGCGCGGGTGCATCCGCGATTCCGCACGCCGGCCGCGGCGATCCTGCTGCAGGGCGTGCTGTCGCTGGCGCTGGCGTTGTCCGGCTCGTTCGTGCAGTTGGCGCTGCTGTCGATGGTCACCCGCCTGTTCGCCTACATCGGCACCGCCGCGGCGGTGCTGGTACTGGCACGGCGCTACCGCGACCGGCCGGGTGCGCTGCACCTGCCGGGCGGCCCGCTGATCCCGCTGGCCGCGTTGCTGCTGGCGCTGGCCCTGCTGCTCAGCGCCAGCTGGCAGAACCTGGCCGCGGCCGGCATGGCGCTGCTGGTCGGCGCGCTGTTCTACCGCTTCCCGCGCAAGGTGGCGGCGTAGGGCCTTCACGCGGCCTTGCGCTGCTGTCACGTGCGGGTAACCGCATCGCTTCGACTCTGGGCGCCAGCCTCAGCGATGGAGTCCGCGATGAAACTACGCCACGTCTACAGCGCCCCCGATCTGGCCACCGCCACCCGTGCCCTGCAGGCGGCGCGCGGCGCCGGCATCGACAACGACGACCTGTCGTTGATCGCGCGTAGCGACATCGAACTGGACGCGATCCCCGACGAACGCAAGGACGTCAAGACCGACACCTTGCCCGCGGCCGCACGCGGCGCGCTGGGCGGCGGCGCGGCCGGGCTGCTCGCCGGACTGGTGGCGATCGCGGTGCCGCCGCTGGGCATCACCCTGGCCGGCGCCGGGGTGATGGCCATCGCCGGCGCACTGGTCGGCAGCTGGTCCTCGGCACTGGTCGGCGCCACCGTGCCGGATCCGGTGCGGCGCAACTTCGAGGAGGAAATCGAGGCCGGCCGCATCCTGGTGGTGGTCGAGGGCGAAGCATCGCAACTCGATGCCGCCGATGCCGCACTGCGTGGCGCCGGCACGATCGCGCTGCCCTACGAGTCCGCCGCTGCTGCGCAATGACGCCATCCTGCGCGTTGCAGGCGGCGCCACATTCGCGCCGCTAGGACGCTTGCGTCGGCGCCAGCGCGCGCATGCGCAGCAGCAAACCGCCGGTGTGCACCAACGAATAGGCGATCAGCATCGAGGCGATCGCCAGGGTCAGCGGGCTGGCGTTCTGCAGCGACTGCGCGCTGCCGCCGGAAAACGCACCGCTGGCCCAACGCCATGCCAGGCGTCCGATCAGCAGCACGCTGAGTCCGGCACCGATCCAGGGATTGGGCGTGTAATAGCGCCGGCCTTCGATCACGTCGATGCGGGTGTGATGCAGGGCGAAGGCCCCCAACGCTGCGCCGGCCAGGACCCCCAGCGCCATGCCGAGACGGACCGGCGGCACTACCGTCGCCAGGTAGGTCAGTCCTGCCGCCGCCAGCGACAGCAGCAGCATCCGTGCCACGGTCCGCCGCGGCTGCCATGGCTGGCGGCCGAAATAGCGGCGGATGCGCCGGTAGTACATCCAGCCGATGCCGGCACTGGCCAGGTACGGGGTGAGCAAGGCGATACCGGTGGCGGCCATGGAATCCTGCGGCAGGCAAAGCGAAGTTGCCGGATCGTAATCCATCCGCGGCCCGCCGCGTAGCCGGCGCCAGTGCGGCGAGTGGAATCGACCGCGCCCGCACGCTTCATGCCTCGATCACGCGATGCTGGAATCGCATTAACGGCGCCGTCGCTAACGTCGGAAGCCACACTGCACAGGAGACGACGATGAGCGTTCCGTATCAGATTCCCGGCCGCGCGCCCAACGACGACGATCGCAGCCTGGTGTCGCAATACTGGCGCGAGCGTTTCGCCGAGGAGCCGTACTACAGCGACGGCGAACGCTTCGAGGACTACGAGCCGGCCTACCACGCCGGACACGAGGCACGCATACGCAATTTCAACCTGGCCTACGAACAGGTCGAGGCCGAACTGCACCGCAACTGGGACAGCACCAAGGGCTCGCAGACCCTGAGCTGGAGCAAGGCCCGCCATGCAGTGCGCCGTGCCTGGGAGCGGGCGGGTCAGGATTGATTGGGTGATCGCGGCTGGAAGGGCTGCCGTTGGGGGTGTGTCGGTGGCTTTTCCGAATCGTGTCGCAGTTATCGACGTGGCGCGGGTTCGGTTTGCGTGCGATTTACGATGAGCCTGTGCGTTTCGGTAAGCGTCTCATGCGGACAGTTTTGGTCGCGGCTGAAGCCGCTCCTACACGAGCCGCGCAGCCCACCTTGTAGGAGCGGCTTCAGCCGCGACCGAACGCCCGATTACTGCCGCAATGCAAACCATTTCCCAAGCATATCGGCCACTGCCACAGACCTCGCCACGCCGCTCTGAGCGGCGCAGCAACAGATTATCTATTGGCTCTGCTTCTATTGGCGCTGCTATGGGGTGGCTCAGCTCTCCACCGGCTGCAGCTTCAACAAACGTCCGCCGCTGCCGTCTTCCAGCAGCCACAGCGCGCCGTCCGGGCCCTGCTCCACTTCGCGGATGCGCTTGCCCATGTCGTAGCGCGCCGCTTCGCGCGCGTTTTCGCCGTTGAACTCGATCCGTACCAGCGACTGCGAGGACAGCCCGCCGATGAAGCCGTTGCCGCGCCACTGCGGGAAGGTGCTGCCGCTGTAGATGACGAAACCGGCCGGCGAGATCACCGGCGTCCAGCTGACCTTGGGCGCGGCGAATTCCGGGCGCGTGGAATGGTCGGGGATCGGCCGGCCGTCGTAATGGTCGCCATTGGAGACGATCGGATAGCCGTAGTTGGCGCCGCGCTGGATCAGGTTCAGTTCGTCGCCGCCGGCCGGGCCCATCTCGTGTTCCCACAGCTGGCCGTTGCCGTCGAAGGCCAGGCCGAGCACGTTGCGGTGGCCGAGCGACCACACCTGCGCGGCGACCCCGCCGCGGCGCGCGAACGGGTTGTCGGCCGGCACGCTGCCGTCGTCGTTGAGGCGCACGATCTTGCCCAGGTTGCCGCTCATGTCCTGCGCCGGATCGAACTTCTGCCGCTCGCTGGAACTGATCCACAGCTTGCCGTCCGGCCCGAACGCCAGGCGGTGGCCGTAATGGCCCTCGCCGGACACCTTGGGCTGCTGCCGCCAGATCACCTTCAGCTGCGACAGCGCGCCGCCGCCAGTGTCGTCCAGGGTCAGCTTGGCACGCGCCACCGCGGCGCCGCGGGTATCGCCGCTGCCCGCCTCGGCATAGCTCAGATACACCCAGCCGTTCTGCGCGAAGCCCGGATGCGGCAGCACGTCGCCGAACCCGCCCTGGCCGCCATAGGCGACCGCGGGCACGCCGCTGACCGTGCCGGTGCGGCCGCTGGCCGGGTCGAAGCGCTTGAGCGTGCCGCGCTTCTCGCTGATCAGCGCAGTGCCGTCGGGCAGGAAGCTCATCGCCCACGGTTCGTTGAAGGTGGCCAACGGCGTCGCCGAGAACGGCCAGTCGCCGCGCCGTTCGGCACTGTTGGAGGCCGGCGCCGCATGCGCGGCGGACACGACCAGGCTCATCACCAACGCACAGGCCAAACCCAGAGAAGAACGTTGCATGCCGCGCACCTATCGAATGGGGTCGAAGGCCGAACCTAGCAAAGCAAATGTGGACGGCAAGCATGCAATGGCCAAGCCGTGGCCGCGGTCACGCGCAGCGTTCGCGCGCGTAGACAGCGGCCTGCGCGCGACGCGGCGGTGGGCAAGGTAAACGCGCGCGCAGACGACCATGACGCGGCCGCCTGCGCGCGGCGGTCAGGCCTGCGGCAGCAGCTCGAAGCCGACCGGCTCGCCGCTGGCCGACGACGCGCAGACCCACAGGTCGAACAGCCCCGGCTCGGCCTCGAACCGGCCGTCGCGGCCACTGAAAGCCAGGCAGCGGCGGTCCAGGGTGAACACCACGTCCATGCCCTGCCCCGGCGCCAGCCGCACCTTGCGGAAGCCCTTCAGTTCGCGCACCGGGCGCACCCGGCTGGCGACGCGGTCGTGCACGTACAGCTGCACCACTTCCTCGCCGTCGCGCTCGCCGACGTTGTCGATGCGGGTGGTCACGGTCAGGGTGTCGTCCCAGCCCAGCTGCACGCGATCCAGCTGCGGCGCGCCGTAGGCGAAGCGGGTGTAGCCGATGCCGTGGCCGAACGGATACAGCGGCGCGTTCGGGATCTCGCGCCAGCGCGCCTTGAACTCGCTCATCGTCGGCAGTTCCGGCCGGCCGGTGCGCGCGTGGTTGTAGAAGTACGGCTGCTGGCCCGGGTCGAGCGGGAAGCTGACCGGCAATCGCGCGGAGGGGTTGTAGTCGCCGAACAGCACGTCGGCCACCGCCGGGCCGGTCTGCGTGCCCAGGTACCAGGTCACCGCGATCGCCGCCGCGTCGCGCACCGCGCCCTGCAGCGCCAGCGCGCGGCCGTTGCGCAGCAGCACCACCAGCGGCGTGCCGGTGGCGGCGACCGCTTCGGCCAGCGCCTGCTGCGCCGGCGGCAACACGATCTGCGTGCGCGACTGCGCCTCGCCGCTGTAGCGCTGCGGCTCGCCCAGCGCCAGCACCACCACGTCGGCGGCACGCGCCGCGGCCACCGCCGCGTCGATGCCACCGTCCAGCGGCGCTTCCAGTTCGCAGCCCGGCACCACGTTCAGCGCATCGCCATCGTCCAGCGCGGCGCGCACGCCGGCTTCCAGGGTCACATAGCGGGTCTTGTCGCCGAACAGCGTCCAGCAGCCCTCGATGTTCTCGCGGTCCTGCACGAACGGCCCGATCAGCGCGATGGTCTGTCCGCGCTTGCGCAGCGGCAGCACGTCGCCATCGTTCTTCAACAGCACGATGGAGCGCCGCGCCGCCTCGCGCGACAGCGCGTCGTGCGCGGCGATGTGCGACTGGTCGGCCTCGCGCTGCGGGTCCAGCGAGCGGTACGGATCGTCGAACAGGCCGATGCTTTCCTTCAGCGCCAGCACCCGCCGCACCGCTTCGTCCAGCGCGGCCATCGGCACTTCGCCGTCGGCCACCAGCGACGGCAGATGCGCGGCGTAGAAGCCGCTCTGCATGCTCATGTCCATGCCGGCCAGGAACGCCTTCTTGGTCGCGTCGCGCTCGTCGGCCGCATAGCCGTGCGCGATCAGTTCCATGTCGGCGGTGTAGTCGGAGATCACCACGCCGGGGAACTTCCATTCGCCGCGCAGGATCTCTGTCAGCAGTTCGTGGTTGGCGCTGGCCGGCACGCCGTTGATGTCGTTGAACGAGGTCATCACGCTCAGCGCGCCGGCGCCGAACGCGGCCTGGAACGGCGGCAGGTGCACATCGCGCAGGGTCTGCGGAGCGATGTCCACGCTGTTGTATTCCATGCCTGCGGCGACCGCGCCGTAGGCGGCGAAATGCTTGGGCGTGGCCAGCAGCGCGTCGTGCGCGCGCAGGTCCGGGCCCTGGAAGCCGCGCACGCGCGCGGCGGCGAACGCGCAGCCCAGCACCACGTCCTCGCCGGCGCCCTCGGCGCCGCGGCCCCAGCGCTGGTCGCGGGCGATGTCCACCGCCGGCGCATAGGTCCAGTGGATGCCGGCGGCGGTGGCCTCGATCGCGGTGGCGCGCGCGGTGCGCTCGGCCAGCTCCGGCTCGAAGCTGGCGGCCTCGCCCAGCGGGATCGGGAACACGGTACGCATGCCATGGATCACGTCCGCGGCCAGGATCACCGGAATGCCCAGGCGGCTCTCTTCCAGCGCGGTCTGCTGGATCCGCCGCCCCAGTTCGGCGCCCACGCCGTTGAACAGCGAGCCGACCAGGCCCGCGCGCACCTGCTGCAGCACCTCGTCGGCATTGCTGACGTTCGCTTCCGGATTCACGTCCGGCGCGAACGGGCGCACCATGTCGGCGAAGACGCCGAGCTGGCCGACCTTCTCTTCGACGGTCATGCGGGCGATGAGCGATTCGATACGATCCGAAGCCATGGGGTCCTTTGAGAAAACGTTTACATAGCCGTCAATTCTAGCTCTCCGGCCAGACGAAAGAGCAAATCCCGGCGCCGGATCCGCCTATTCAGGGAACTGTCTACGGTTGCCCCGCCGCCGGCAGCCAACGCCGCCATACGCCCCCGCATCCCGCTGCTGAACCGTTTTGCGGCGCGCGCGTCGCATCCGCACTGGCTTGCGCAGGCGCCTCGCGCCCGGCGGGCGCGGCTGCGATCGTAGCGGCTCAGCCCCCTCGGCCCATGCCGGATTGCGTCTCAACCGCCTTGCGACGCGCTGGCCGCGCAGCCCGGGCGGCAATGAGAGGCGACCGGCACCGCGCCGGCCACTGCTCACGAGCTGAAGTAGGCCTCAGCGATAGCGCTGTGCAGGTAGCCCAGGTGGGTCTGGATCTCGTCCATGAACTCGGCCGGATTGTGCCGCGCCAGGTAAGACGGGTCGGCATTGCGCACCAGCCCGTTGATCCGCATCAGCGCCCGCTCCACGTTCGGTCGCGGCGGCATGGTCGGCAGGATGTGCTGGGCGCGAGTCAGGCAGAAATGCACGCTGCGCGGGAAATCGTTGTTCTGCAGCAGGAAGCGCAGCGCATGCTCGCCGGTGACGCGCTGGCGCACGTGGCGCCGGTACATCTGGTAGGCGGCCAGCGAGCGCAGCACGCTCATCCACTGCATGTTCTGGTAGGCCTCCAGATCGTCGGCCTTGCGCGGGGTGATCAGGCCCGAGGCGCCGGCATCGATGATGCGCGTGGTCATGTCGGCCTGTTCGATCGCCGTGCCCAGGCGCAGGAACTGGAAGCCGATGTCGCGGCTGACGTTGGCGGTGAGCAGGCCGGACACTTTCAGGCAGGCGTCGGTGACGTGGCCGAGGAATTCCATCCGGTAGCGGCGACCGACGCTGCGCTCGCCGTTGGCGTCGATGTACAGGTGCAGGTCGTTGACCGCCTCCCATACTTCCTGCGGCAGCGTGTCGCGGATGCCGCGCAGCAGTTCGCGCGCCTGCCGCGCCGAACTGCGCAGCGAGGACGGATTGCGCTCGTCCAGCAGCAGGAAGCGCACCACGTCGGCATCGCCGACATCGTCGCCGGCGTTCGGGAACCAGACGTTGAAGATCTCGCCGGCGCCGACCGTGTCGATCATCGGCCGCCAGGCGAAACGCACCGAGCGCGGCAGGTCCAGCTGCAGCAGGCTGCCCACGCCGACCAGCCGCGCGGTGGTCTCGGCGCGGCGCACGTAGCGGCTGAACCAGTAGAGGTTGTCGGCGACCCGCGACAGCATCAGTCCGTCTCCTCGTCCAGGTCCACCACCCAGGTGTCCTTGGCGCCGCCGCCCTGCGAGGAATTGACCACCAGCGAGCCCTCTTCCATCGCCACCCGGGTCAGCCCGCCGGTGGTGACGTAGACGTCCTCGCGCGACAGGATGAACGGGCGCAGGTCCAGATGCCGCGCCGACGGGCCGACCTCGGTCACGATCGGCGCGGTGGACAGGCCCAGCGTCGGCTGCGCCATGTAGTTGCGCGGATCGGCCTGGATCAGCTTGCGGAACTCGTCGCGCTGGCGCTTGGTCGAGCGTGGCCCGATCAGCATGCCGTAGCCGCCGGATTCGTTGGCCGGCTTCACCACCAGTTCGTCGAGGTGCTCGAGCACGTACTTGCGGTCCTTGTCGTCGTGGCACAGGTAACTGGGCACGTTGGGCAGGATCGGCTCTTCGTCCAGGTAGTAGCGGATCATCTTCGGCACGTAGGCGAACACCACCTTGTCGTCGGCCACGCCGGCGCCGGGCGCGTTGGCCAGCGCCACCTTGCCGGCGCGCCAGCTGCGGATCAGCCCGGGCACGCCGAGTACCGAATCGGGGTGGAACACTTCCGGATCGATGAACAGGTCGTCGACCCGGCGATAGATCACATCGACCCGGCGCGGCCCGTAGATGGTGCGCATATAGGTGCAGTCGTCGTCGGCGACGAACAGGTCGTCGCCCTCGACCAGCTCGATGCCCATCGCCTGCGCCAGGTAGGCGTGCTCGAAATACGCGCTGTTGAAGATGCCCGGGGTCAGCAGCGCGATCACCGGTTGGTCGCCTGGGCGTGGCGACAGCGCGGCCAGGGTGTCGTACAGCTGCGCCGGATATTCGTCCACCGGCAGGATCGCGCTGGTCTCGAACAGTTCGGGAAACACGCGCTTGGCGACCATGCGGTTTTCCAGCATGTACGACACGCCGCTGGGAATGCGCAGGTTGTCTTCCAGCGCGTACAGCGTGCCGTCGGCGTCGCGCACCAGGTCCGAACCGCAGATATGCGCCCACACGCCCAGCGCCGGGGTGATGCCCACGCACTGCGGACGGAAGTTCACCGAATGCTCCAGCAGCATCGCCGGGAACACCTTGTCCTTGACGATGCGCTGCGCGCCGTAGACATCGCCGATGAACAGGTTGAGCGCACGCATGCGCTGCTTCAGCCCGGCCTCGGTGCGTTGCCACTCGCGCAGCGGGATCACCCGCGGGATCAGGTCGAACGGCAGCGTGCGATCGACGTTGCGGCCATCGGAATAGACGGTGAAGGTGATGCCCATGACCCGTGCGGCGACATCGGCGGCGAGCTGGCGCTCGGACAATTCGCGGCCGGACAGGCTGGACAGGTATTCGATGACCCGGCGGGCGGCGGGACGCGGCTGACCATCTGCCTGGATCAGCTCGTCGTAGGTGGCCGTGCGGTACTTGCTCCAGTCCATCGTGCCCCGTCGGTGTACGCCACCGGGCGCGAGCGGCCGAGTGTTGCGTTGCACAGCAACATGCCCGGAACCGGAATGAGCGTCAAGCGCCCGCGGCGATGCCGCGCCGGCGCGCGCTCAGCCGGCGTCGCGGCTGCGTTCGATGATCACGCCCACCGCCTGCGCGCCGCGCACCGCCCCCGGCTTGCTCAACTTCAGCCGCAGCCAGCGCACCTCGAACTCTTCCAGCACTGCGGCCGCGCAGCGCTCGGCCAGCGTCTCCACCAGGCCGTAGTCGGACTGCTCGACCAGCTCCACCAGGCGCTTGCTGACCGCCTTGTAGTTGAGCGTATCGGCGATGTCGTCGCTGGCCGCCGGCACCCGGTTGTCGAAGCCCATCTCCAGATCGAAGCGCAAGGTCTGCCGGATCCGCCGCTCCCAATCGTAGATGCCGATCAGCGCGTCGATTTCTAGACCTTCGATGAAAACTTTATCCATGGGGGGCTGGGAATGGGGAGTCGAGAATGGGGAATGGTAAGAGCAAACGCAAAAGCAGAGGCAAAGGCAAAAACCGCACGGAGCCCGCTTTTACGATTCCCGATTCCCCATTCCCGATTCCCCCGCTGCCGCCGCCAACGGCGGCAGCGCCGCCATGTCCCAGCGCGGCGTCACCCGCACCGCCGCGTCGCTGGATTGGCCGGCCTGCAGGCGCAGCGCGCCGGCGAAGGCGATCATCGCGCCGTTGTCGGTGCATAGCGCCGGGCGCGGGAAACAGGCGCGGCCGCCGCGCGCCTGCGCCATCGCCTGCAGTTTGGCGCGCAGGCGCAGATTGGCGCCGACGCCGCCGGCGACCACGATGGTGTCGCTGCCCGCCGCCTGCAGCGCGCGCTCGCACTTGATCGCCAGGGTGTCCACCACCGCATCCTCGAAGCCGCGGGCGATGTCGGCGCGGGTGCTCTCGCTCTGGTCGCTGCCGCGCCAGGCCAGCAGCACCTGGGTCTTGAGTCCGGAGAAACTGAAATCCAGCCCGGGCCGGTCGGTCATCGGCCGCGCGAAGCGGTACCGGCCCGGCGTGCCCTGCGCGGCCAGCGCGGCCAGCTGCGGGCCGCCCGGATACGGCAGGCCCATCATCTTGGCGGTCTTGTCGAAGGCCTCGCCGGCGGCGTCGTCCAGGGTCTCGCCGAGCAGCCGGTACTGGCCGATCGCCTCCACCGCGATCAGCTGGGTATGTCCGCCGGACACCAGCAGCGCCACGAACGGCGGCGCCGGCACGCCGTGCACCGGGTCGGGGTCCTCCATCAGCGGCGCCAGCAGGTGGCCTTCCATATGGTGGACGCCGATCGCCGGCACCTCCAGCGCCCAGGCCAGCGCGCGGGCGACGCCGGCGCCGACCAGCAGGGCGCCGACCAGGCCCGGGCCGGCGGTATAGGCGACCCCGTCGATGTCGCGCACCTGCAGCCCGGCCTCGGCCAGGGTCTGGCGGATCAGCGGCAGCAGCTTGCGCACGTGGTCGCGGCTGGCCAGTTCCGGCACCACGCCGCCGTATTCGGCGTGCAGCGCGATCTGGCTGTACAGCCCGTGCGCACGCAGCGCGGCCGCGCCGGACAGGGCGGTGTCGTAGACGGCGACGCCGGTTTCGTCGCAGCTGGATTCGATGCCGAGGACTCTCATGGCTGCCATTGTGGGGCCGAATCGGCGGCAGGCAAACGTCCCGCTTGCAGCCAGGAAATCAGTCGCTATAATGTGCGGCTCGCCGGGCGTGACCCGGTCACCATTGTGTCCCCGGAGATTCCATGCCCAGCGTCAAAGTCCGCGAGAACGAGCCCTTCGAGTTTGCGCTCCGTCGCTTCAAGCGCACCTGCGAAAAGGCCGGCGTGCTGGCCGAAACCCGCAAGCGCGAGTTCTACGAAAAGCCGACCCAGGAACGCAAGCGCAAGGCCGCAGCCGCGGTGAAGCGCCAGCTGCGCCGTACGTCTCGCGACGTCACCAAGCGCCAGCGTCTGTACTGAGGATCGCGGTTTGCGGTAGCGGGTTGTGCCGGTTTCGGCATCCGCTACGGTAAGCCCACGAAGCCGGCACGCGCAAGCGTCGCCGGCTTTTTGTGTGGCCTTGGATTAAGGTCCAGATCTGCGGCCACTGCCCCGTGGCGCCCCGCCGAGGCCCAACCCGCCGGTCTGCCCCGCACCGGGACCGATTCCCGCGCCCCCCTTGCGCTTGCCCCGCACCCGCCCTGGCCCAGCCGGGACTGGCACGGCACAGCGCCTAGAATGCCCATCCCCTTCTTCCCTTTCCCCTGGAGCCCCTCATGACCCTCAAGCAGCAGCTCATCGACGACATGAAGGCCGCGATGAAGGCCCGCGACACGCACAGCCTGGGCGTGATCCGGCTGATCAACGCCGCGATCAAGCAGAAGGAAGTGGACGAGCGCAAGGACGTGGACGACGCCGCGGTGCTGGCGCTGATGGACAAGATGGTCAAGCAGCGCAAGGACTCGGTGAGCCAGTACGCCGCGGCCGGGCGCGAGGACCTGGCGTCGATCGAGCGCGAGGAGATCGTGGTGATCGAGCGCTACCTGCCGGCCAAGCTCGGCGAGGCGGAGATCGTCGCCGCGATCCAGGCCGCGATCGCGCAGACCGGCGCCAGCAGCGCGGCCGACATGGGCAAGCTGATGGCCGTGCTGAAGCCGGCGCTGGCCGGCAAGGCCGACATGGGCCTGGTCTCGGTGCTGGTCAAGCAGCAGCTGGCCGGCTGATCCGGCGGCGGGTTTCACCCGCCTTTCGGCCGCAGGCTGCTACAACGCCGGCGAGCCTGCGACACCTTCAGCGCACACGCGGGCCCGGCATCGCACGATGCCGCGCCCGTCGCAAGGCTGCTCCCCGCTCCCATGTCCCTGTCGCTGTCGCCCGCCCGCCTGCAAAAACACCTGGAACGCCTGCAGCAGAGCCTGCCGGCGGCATTGCTGCGGCGTTTCGTCGAGATCGACGTGATGACCCAGGCCGCCTCGCTGTCGTTCTACGCGCTGCTGTCGCTGGCGCCGCTGCTGGTGCTGCTGCTGTGGCTGACCGCCTCGCTGTACCCGCAGGCGCAGCAGGCCTTCATCGAGCAGATCGGGCAACTGGCCGGGCACGGCGCGCGCGAAGTGGCGCAGACCATCATCGACAACGCCAAGAACCAGCCCAGCATCGGTTCGCTGGCCGGGCTGTGGAGCACGCTGCTGCTGTTCGTCGGCGCCACCGCGGTGTTCGCGCAACTGCAGAACGCGCTGAACCTGATCTTCCGCACCGACAAGCAGCGCCTGGAAGGACTGTTGGCGTGGCTGAAGAAGCGCGTGTTCTCCTTTGGCGTGGTGCTGGGGCTGGGCTTTCTGCTGCTGATCTCGATGATCCTGACCACCGTGGTGCAGGTGCTGTTCGCGCGCATGCCCTCGCTGCTGCCGGCGGTGGGCTATGCCTCCACGCTGGCGATCTACATCCTGGCCTTCGCCGTGCTCTACCACTACCTGCCGGACCGGCGCGTGGAATGGCGCCAGGCGTTCATCGGCGGCGCCATCACCGCCTGCCTGTTCGTGGCCGGCCGCTATGCGATCGGCGTGTACATCGCCACCGCCGCGCCGGGCAGCGCCTACGGCTCGATGGGCGCGCTGGTGATCCTGCTGGTGTGGATCTACTACGCCACCGTGGTGTTCTTCGTCGGCGCGCTGATCACCGCGGTGATCGACGAGCGCCTGCGCTCGCGGCGCAAGCTCGCCGCGGCCGGGATCGACGCCAGCGCGATCACCGCGATTCCGCCGCAGCTGTAGCACCGCAACGCCGGGGTTTGCGGCCCGATCCGTGGCCGCGGCGCGGACGCATGGCATCCTATCGCCCATGGCCCGCATCCCCGACGCGTTCATCGACGACCTGCTCGCCCGCACCGACATCGTCGAGGTGGTCGGCACGCGCGTGCCGCTTAAGCGCCAGGGCAAGGAGTACGCGGCGCGCTGCCCGTTCCACGACGAGCGCTCGGCCTCGTTCACGGTGTCGCCGACCAAGCAGTTCTACCACTGCTTCGGCTGCGGCGCGCACGGTACCGCGATCAGCTTCCTGATGAACTACGACCGCCTCGAGTTCCTCGACGCGGTCGACGAACTGGCCAAGCGCGCCGGCATGGAAGTGCCGCGCGATGCGCAACAACGCGGCGCCGCGCAGGCCGCCGGCGACGACCATCGCGACCTGTACTCGGCGCTGGACGCGGCGACCAAGTTCTTCCAGCGCCAGCTCGACACCAGCGACAAGGCGCGCAGCTACCTCGACGGCCGCGGCGTGGACGCCGACAACCGCGCGCGCTTCCAAATCGGCTACGCGCCGGACGGCTTCAGCGCGCTGAAGGACGCACTGGGTACCGACGAGCGCCGCCACAAGCTGCTCGAGCGCGCCGGGCTGTTCTCCAAGAACGAGCGCGGCCACGTCTACGACAAGTTCCGCGACCGGGTCATGTTCCCGATCTTCGACCGCCGCGGCCGGGTCATCGCCTTCGGCGGCCGGGTCATGGACAAGGACGACGGCCCCAAGTACCTGAACTCGCCGGAGACCGCGCTGTTCCACAAGGGCCGCGAGCTGTACGGCCTGTGGCAGGTGCGCCAGGCCAACCAGAAGATCGAACGGCTGATCGTGGTCGAGGGCTACATGGACGTGGTCTCGCTGTTCCAGTTCGGCGTCACCCAGGCGGTGGCGACGCTGGGCACCGCGACCACCTCCGACCACGCCGAGCTGCTGTTCCGCAACGCGCCGGACGTGTTCTTCTGCTTCGACGGCGACGCCGCCGGCCGCCGCGCCGGCTGGAAGGCGCTGGAATCGGTGCTGCCGCGGATGAAGGACGGGCGCCAGGCGTTCTTCCTGTTCCTGCCCGACGGCGAGGACCCGGACAGCATCGTGCGCAAGGAAGGCGCCGACGGCTTCGCCGCGCGCCTGCAGCAGGCCACGCCGCTGTCGCAGTTCTTCTTCGACGAACTCTCGCGCGAGGTCAACCTGGCCACGCTCGACGGCAAGGCGCGGCTGGCCGAGCGCGCGCGGCCGATGCTGGCGCAGATTCCCGATGGCGCCTTCGGCGACCTGATGCGCCAGCGCCTGGCCGAGATCACCGGCATCGGCGGCCCGGCGCCCGCCGCCGCGCAGCTGGCCAAGCCGCCGCCGCGCGCGGCGCTACGGCCGACGCAAAAGCGCAGCCTGGTGCGCGAGGCGATCGTACGCCTGCTGCACACGCCGGCGCTGGCGCTGGACCTGCCCCCGCCCTACCCGTTCGCCGGCCTGCGCCTGCCCGGCATCGAACTGATGATCGAACTGCTGGAGATCGTGCACACGCGCCCGGACATCTCCACCGGCGCCCTGCTCGAGCATTTCCACGAACGCGAGGAACTGCCCGCGCTGCAGAAACTGGCGGTGCAGGAGATTCCCGGCGAAACCGCCAGCTGGCGCCAGGAACTGCACGACGTGGTGGTGCAGCTGGAACGGCAGACCCTGCAGCAACGGCTGGAGGAACTGCAGGCCAAGCAGCGCGCGCAAGGCCTGGACGAGACCGACAAGTACGAACTGCGCGAACTGCTGCGGCTGCGGCCCGGTGCGCGCTGACCTGATGCGTCTGCCTGCGGCTACGATGCGCGGAGTGCGGATGCAGTTTGCGCGCGTGGTCGACCGGCACCGGGCGCGGCGCATGCGATCCGCAGCGCGCTCGCGCTCGCACGTGGCCCTCGCCGCCGACCGTGGTCTACGATGGTCCACAGACGGCGCAACCGCGTCCTGCGTTGTCGCCGAGATCCCGCGCCATCCGCACCACGGCGCAGTTGCGCACGCAGCATCGCGATCGCGCTTCCCGTGCCGCCCCTGCCGACGGCCCCCTTCGCCGAGATTCCACCGCCGATGAGCCTGCTGAAAAAACTCCGCATCGAACCCTTCACACTGGCCCTGCTCGGCACCGTGCTGCTGGCCTCGCTGCTGCCGGTGCGCGGACAGGCCGCGGCGATCATGGACGACGTCACCGACATCGCCATCGCCGCGTTGTTCTTCCTGCACGGCGCACGCCTGTCGCGCGAGGCGATCGTCGCCGGTGCGCTGCACTGGCGCCTGCACCTGACCATCCTCGCCGCCACCTTCGTGCTGTTCCCGCTGCTGGGGCTGCTGCTCAAGCCGCTGTCGCACTGGCTGCTGACCCCGGAGCTGTACATCGGCGTGCTGTTCCTGTGCGCGCTGCCGTCCACCGTGCAGTCGTCGATCGCGTTCACCTCGATGGCCGGCGGCAACGTGCCGGCGGCGGTGTGCAGCGCGTCGCTGTCGAGCCTGCTCGGGGTGTTCCTGACCCCGCTGCTGATGGGCCTGCTGGCCGGCGCGCAGAGCGCGATGGCCAACCCGCTGGAGGCGATGGGCAAGATCATGCTGCAGTTGCTGGTGCCGTTCGTGGCCGGCCACCTGCTGCGGCCCTGGATCGGCGCCTGGGTCGAACGGCGCCGCGCGGTGCTGCGCTACACCGACCAGGGCGTGATCCTGCTGGTGGTCTACACCGCCTTCAGCGCCGCGGTGATCGAGGGCCTGTGGCGCAAGACGCCGTTACCGGCGCTGCTCGGCGTGGCGCTGGTCGCCGCGCTGCTGCTGGCGCTGGCGATGGGGCTGATCACCTTCGCCACGCGACGGGTGGGCTTCGGCCGCCACGACGAGATCCCGATCGTGTTCTGTGGTTCGAAGAAGAGCCTGGCCACCGGCGTGCCGATGGCCAAGGTGCTGTTCGCCAGCGGCAGCCTGGGCGCGATCGTGCTGCCGGTGATGATCTATCACCAGATCCAGCTGATCGTCTGCGCCTTCGTCGCGCAGCGTTATGCCCGCGAGACGAAGACGGCGGCACAGGACTAGCGACCGCGCGGCAGCGATGGATCGCCGCCGTCTTCCCGAGAAGGCGCGGCCGCCGCCTGCGTGCGCAACACGCCGATCTACGCGATCCACTGTGGCGAAAGCGGAACGCTGCGCGGTAGCTGCCCCCCCGCCACACGCGCCATCGTCCGTGCCGTGCCGCAAACGCGCACCGGCCGCCACCGCTGAATCGCGGCATATGCAAATGCGCAACCGACATGTCCGCCCGGTACCCCCGGCACGATCGGCTAGGTAGAGTGCACGGTTGGCGCCATGGCCTGCACGGCATCCGCCGTTGCCGCCCTCCCCTCTTCGCCCGGTGACCGACGTATGCGCCGTACGCTCCGCCTTTCCGTGATGACGTCCGCCAGCCTTGCCGCAGTGCTGGCGCTGGGCGGCTGCGACAAGCCGCCCGCTCCCGCCAAGCCGCAGGTCGCCGCGCCGGCCAAGGCGCCCGACAGCGCCGGCATCGCCTGGCGCGAGGGCGATGTCGACGACGCCTTCGCCGAAGCGCGCGAACAGAACAAGCCGGTGCTGCTGTACTGGGGCGCGGCCTGGTGCCCGCCGTGCAACCGGCTCAAGGCCACGCTGTTCAAGGACCCGGCCTTCATCGCCCGCACCCGCGCCTTCGTCGCGGTGCATCTGGACGGCGATTCGGAAGGCGCGCAGGCCTGGGGCGAACGCTTCGGCATCAAGGGCTATCCGACCATCATCGTGCTGCGCCCGGATCGCAGCGAGGTCACCCGCCTGGCCGGCGACAGCGACACCGGGCGTCTGGCCGAGGCCTTGCGCGTGGCCGCGACCCGCACCACCACGTCGGCACAGCTGCTGCAGAAGGCGTTGCAGGCGCCGACCACGCTCAGCGCCGACGATTGGACCCTGCTCGGCGAATACGGCTGGGCGGTGGATGCCAGCCAACTGGTCAAGCCGGAGCAGGCCGCCGGCGTGCTCGCGCAACTGGCCGCCGCCGCGCCGCAGCCGGCGCTGCAGCGCCGCTTCGCGCTGCTGGCGCTGGCCGCGCGGGATCCGGACAAGGCCGGCACCACCGACGCCAAGCGCCGTGCCGCCGATCGCAGCCTGCTGCAGGCGGTGCTGGCCGATCCGGCCGAGGTGCGCGCCAACCGCAGCACCCTGACCTATTCGGCGCGCGAGCTGGTGCAGGCCGCGGCCGCCGATGCCGGCGAACGGGCCACGCTGTCCAACGCGCTGACCGGCGCGCTGGACAAGGTCTATGCCGACAGCAGCCTGCCGATCAGCGACCGCCTGGATACCGCGTACGCCGACATCCAGCTGGCGCGGCTGGCGCAGGGCCAGCCGGCCGACGCCGGCGACGCGCCGCATCCGCCGCTGCCGGCCGCGGTGGTCGCCAAGGTGCAACAGCGCGTGCAGTGGGCCGAACAGGCGGCCAAGACCGACTACGAACGCCAGTCCACGATCAGCAATGCCGCCGGCCTGCTCGACGACGCCGGCGACAGCGCCGGCGCCGAACAGCTGCTGCTGGCAGAGCTGGGGCGCAGCAAGACGCCGTACTACTACATGCCGGAACTGGCCGGCCTGGCCGAGGCGCGCGGCGACAAGCAGACCGCGCTGTACTGGCTGAAGAAGGCCTACGAGAGCGCCGAAGGCCCCGCCACCCGGGTGCAGTGGGGCGTGCTCTATGTCGATGGCCTGATCCGGCTGCAGCCGGACAACGCGGCTGCGATCGAGGCCGCCGCCGGCCAGGTCATCGGCGAACTGGCCGGGCAGCCCGGCGGCTACCACCAGCGCACCAGGCAGCGCTTCGACACCCTGGCCAAGACCTTGCAGGGCTGGAGCAAGGGCCATGGCGGCAGCGCCGTGCTCGCACGCCTGCAGCACAAGATGCAGCAAAGCTGCGGCAGCCAGGACCGCGACAGCTGCCAGCACTGGCTGAGCTGAGCGCCCTGGTCATCGCGGCACGCGTCCGTGCTGGCGCACGCGCCTGCCAGGGAGCGCGCGCCGCGCCGGAAGCCATCGAACGAAGGATCGTAGCCGCTCCGGCCCCACCGGCTGCGGCGCCAGCGCCAGCGCGCCGTGGTGGATCGGCGCGGCTCAGTCGGCGGCAGCGTCCGGCCACAGCGTCGCCACCACCTTCAGCCTGACCCGCGGCGGGCCGAGCGTGGAGGCCACGCGCCAGCCGTCCGGCGCGGGCTGCCGCTGCAGCGCATAGCGCACCCGCTCGCTGCCGCCATGCGGGTGCGGCATCAGTTGCCATGCCGCCGGCAGGGCCAGCGTGTCGGCGTATTCGAACAGCACCACGACCTCGCAACGCGCGGGGTCGTCGCAGCGCACCGCGCCGCGCTGCCAGCCGCGCACCGCATGCAGCACGTCCCAGCCCGGTTCGTCGTAGCCGCGCGGCGCCACGATGTAGCGCGCGAACGGCCATGCCTGCAGCCGCCCGCCGTCCAGCTCGAAGGCCAGGTAGGCGTCGATCGCCTGTTCCGGCGTGTCCCACGCCAACGCCGGAAACGGCAGCGCCGCCAGCGTCAGCGCCAGCAGTCCGGCGTGGCGCAGCCGGCTCACGCGCCGGTCGGCATCGGCGTCGGCATCGCCATCGGCAGTGCCGGCAGCAGCCAGTGATCGACCAGCAGGAACGCGAACAGCGCCATCAGGTACACGATCGAATAGCCGAACATGCGCATCGAGAACATCTCGTCCGGCGGGTCGAGCATGCGCCAGGCGTACCAGACGAACACCGCGTTCAGCACCAGCGCGCCGCCGAGATAGAACACGCCGCTCATGCCCACCGCCGCCGGCAGCAGCGTCGCCACCACCAGCAGCAGCGTGTACACCAGGATCTGCTTGCGCGTATGCGCCACGCCGTGGGTGACCGGCAGCATCGGCACCGATGCCTTGGCGTAGTCGGCGCGGCGGAAGATCGCCAGCGCCCAGAAGTGCGGCGGCGTCCACACGAAGATGATCAGCACCAGCAGCGAGGCGTAGGCCCAGTCCCACTGCCCCTGCATGCCGGTGATCGCGGCCCAGCCCAGCAGCGGCGGCGCCGCGCCGGCCAGGCCGCCGATGACGATGTTCTGCGGCGTGGTGCGCTTGAGGAACACGGTGTAGATCACCGCATAGCCGATCAGCGAGGCGAAGGTCAGCACCGCGGTGATGGTGTTGACCCAGATCACCAGGATCGCCATCGACAACGCGGTCAGCGCCGTGGCGAACAGCAGCACCTGCCACGGCAGCACCTTGCCCACCACCAGCGGCCGCCACGAGGTGCGCGCCATCTGCGCGTCGATGCGCGCATCCAGCAACTGATTGATCGCCGCCGCGGCCGATGCCGCCAGCCAGATGCCGAAGAAGCCGATCACGCCGGTGCGCACCTGCGCCCAGGTCGGCACACCGGGAACCGCCAGGCACATGCCGACCAGTGCGGTGAACACGATCAGCGCCACCACCTTGGGCTTGGTCAGGTCCCAGTAGTCGCGCCAGTGGATGCCCTTGGCGCTCATTGCGGCGCCCGCAGCCGCGCCAGCAGCGACACCAGCACGAACAGCAGCGCCACCGCGCCGGCGTTGTGCAGCACCGCCACCGGCAGCGGCAGCGCCAGCTTGACGTTGAGGATGCCCAGGCTGACCTGCGCCACCAGCAGCAGCGCCAGCGCCGCCGCCCAGCCGCGCATGCCCGGCGAGCGGCTCAGCCGCCAGCCCAGCCACAGCAGGTAGGCCGCCACCAGCAGCGCCATCATCCGGTGCGCCATCTGGATCGCGATGCGCGCCGCGCCGTCGAGCACGCCGCCTTCGTAGTCCACGCCGATGCCGCGCCACAGGGTGAAGCCTTCGCGGAAATCGTGCGGCGGCCACCACTGGCTGACGCAGCGCGGGAAGTTGTCGGCCGACCAACTGCCGCCGCCGCAGGCCAGCGCCGCGTAGTTGGCGCTGACCCAGCCGCCGAGCGCGATCTGCAGTGCCAGCAGCGCCACGCCCAGGCGCAGCAGCCACTTCAGCCGCGACGCGTCGGCCAAGGTGATCGGCAGATGGGTGGCGCGCCAGGCCATCCACACCAGCAGCGAGAACATCAGCAGGCCGCCGAGCAGATGCCCCATCACCACGATCGGCTTGAGCAGCAGGGTCACCGTCCACATGCCGAGCAGCGCCTGGAAGATCACCACCGCCAGGGTCAGCACCGCCGCGCGCGCCAGGTCGCTGTTGGACCAGCGCAGCGCCGCCAGCAGCAGGATCGCTTCGCCGGCAGCGGCCAGCGCCATCGCCAGCGACGGCCAGCCGGACATGTACAGCGGGATCGACAGCGCCACCAGCACAGCGGCGCCGACGATCTGCGCGATGCCCAGGCGCCGCCGGCGCGCGGCCAGCAGCGACAGCACCAGCACTTCCACGCCCAGCGCCCCGGCCAGGAAGCGGTGCACCT
The DNA here is from genome assembly GCF_014236855.1 of Xanthomonas sp. SI. Classification (NCBI taxonomy): domain Bacteria; kingdom Pseudomonadati; phylum Pseudomonadota; class Gammaproteobacteria; order Lysobacterales; family Lysobacteraceae; genus Xanthomonas; species Xanthomonas sp. SI. Next base: position 576,160 of record NZ_CP051261.1, on the reverse strand, counting down.
GCTCGCGCCAGGCCTTGTGCGTCTCCAGCGGACGGATCTTGCTGGCCGCGTGCGCGTTGGCCTCGTCGCTGCTCTGCGGCCAGGTCACCCGGCCATAGCAGGTCGGCCAGTCCGGGCAACTCATGCCCGCATCGGACAGGCGCACGAACGAACCGAACATGATCGTGCTGGCGGTGAATAGCGCCGCCAGCCAGGCCATGCGGTGGAAGTGCCGAAACAGCGCCGGTGGCGCGAACAGGTTCATAGGGGACGGCTCACAGGAGTTTCAGCAGCTTCGCCAGGTCCGCGCGCAGCCCGGCCGGGTCGAAGCCCGGCGCGTAGCGCAGCACCACGAAGCCGTTCGGATCGATCACGTAGACCGGCACCCCGGCCGCGTCGTGCACGCGCGGCAGGCCATCCAGCAACGCCGCGTCGGCACGCAGCACGCGCACCTGCGGCAGCGCGCGCACCGCCGGCGGCGGCGTGCCGATCCACAGAATCTGCACATGGTCGGCGTCGTGGCCGAACAGCTGCCAGACCTTGTCCAGATCGCGCGCCAGCGCCTCGCAGGCGGTAGTGCAGTCGCGCGGCGGGGCCAGCGCGATGCGCCACAGCCGCTGCTGCGGCTGCCAGGCGTAGACGCTGCCGTCGTCGAGCCGCGGTTGCAGCGCGCGCAGGTCGGCCGGCGGCTTCAGCAACTCGCCGTGGTTGCGGCTGCCGGGCGGTTGCCAGCCGGAAAAACGCAGCGCGCCGGCGACCAGCATCGAGCCGAAGAACAGGGCGAACAGCGCGATCAACGTCCAGCGGCCGCGCGCGGTCGCCTGGCGTGGAGCCGAGGGGGAGGCATTCATGCCGGGGATTTTCTCATGCGCGCGCGCTCAGCGCCCGCCCCGCCCCTTGCGCGCGGGCAAGCTGAGCAGGCCCGCGGTGATCAGCACGGCCAGCGCCAGGCCGAACCATTGCACCGCGTAACCCAAGTGGCGCTCGGGTGGCAGCGTGTTCGGCAGCATGTCCAGGTCGCGCGGATAGCCCAGCGGCAGGGCCGGATCCAGGCGCAGCACCTGCGACAAAATGTCGCGGCGGCCGAGCGCCTGGCCGATCGCCGCCGGCTCGATGCGCATCGCCAGCCACAGCTGCGGCGCCGGCGCGGCGACCAGCGCCGGCCCCAGGGTCAGCCCGTGCGAAGGCGCCGGCCCGAGCAGGCCGACCAGCGTGTAGCGCCCTTGCAACGGTATCGGCCTGGGCAATGCGCGGTCGGCCGGCAGCGGCAGCCAACCCAGTTCGACCAGCAGCGGCGCCGATGCGTCATCGGCCAGGAACGGCTGATAGACCTTGACCCCGCTGCGGCCTTCGCGCAGCTGGTTGTCGAGCAGGATCTGCCCGGGCAGGAAACGGCCGGCGCCGTGCACCCAGGCCAGTTGCGTCGGCGACGCCGTGCGCAGCGCAGCGGCCAAGGCCTGCGGACGGTCGCGGATGTGCGCGGCCTGCGCGAGCAACGCCTGTTTCTCGTGCATGCGCAGCAATTGCCAGCGGCCCAGCGCGCAGAATCCCAGCGCCACCGCCAGCGCGATGCTCCAGCCCAGCCACAGCGGCATGCGCGCGCGCGTGGCGACGCGCGAAGACGCGGCGAGGGTCATAATGCGGCGATACCGTGCACCGAGACGCCCATGAACGACTCGCTGAAAACCCTGCTGATCGTCGCGTTCCTGCTGGTCATTCTGTGGAACCTCGGCGCCGGCCTGTACTACCTGTTGGTGGACCGCGGCCAGAGCAAGCGCACGGTGAACGCACTGACCTGGCGCATCGGCCTATCGGTGTGCCTGATCCTGCTGGTGATCCTGGGCATCTACACCGGCGTGATCAAGCCGCACGGGCTAGGTCGCTGAGAAGCCGGGAATGGAGAATCGGGAATAGGGAATTGCTAGAGCAGCGCCCCTGCTCTGCCGAATCCCCAATCTCGAATCCCTAATCCCAGCCGTCAAAGTACATAGACGAACAAGAACAACGCCAGCCACACCACGTCGACGAAGTGCCAGTACCACGCCGCCGCTTCGAAGGCGAAGTGGTTGTCGCGGCTGAAATGGCCGCGCGCCGAGCGCAGCCACATCACCAGCAGCATGACCGTGCCCAGCAGCACGTGCACGCCGTGGAAGCCGGTGAGCATGAAGAAGGTCGAGCCGTAGATGCCCGAGCCCAAGGTCAGGTTGAGCTCCTTGTAGGCGTGGATGTATTCCTCGGCCTGGAAGTACAGGAAGGCGCAGCCCAGCAGCACGGTCAGCCCCTGGAACACCAGCAGGCGCGTGCGATGGCCGGCTTTCAGCGCGTGATGGGCGATGGTCAGGGTCACGCCGGAGCTGAGCAGGATCAGCGTGTTGATCAGCGGCAGGCCCCACGCCGGGATGGTCTGGAACTGGCCGCCGATCGCGCCCGGGCCGTTGGTCGGCCAGGCCGCCGAATAGCCGTCCCACAGCAGCGCGTTGGTCATCACCCCGTCGCCGGCGCCACCCAGCCACGGCAGGATGAAGGTGCGGGTGTAGAACAGCGCGCCGAAGAACGCGCCGAAGAACATCACTTCGGAAAAGATGAACCAGACCATGCCCATGCGGAACGACACGTCGACCTGGCGGTTGTAATGGCCGGCGATCGATTCGCGGATCACGTCGCCGAACCACATGAACAAGGTCGCCACCAGCATCGCGATGCCGGTGAAGAAGGTCCACTTGCCCCAGTCCGCGTCGTTGAGCCAACTGGCCACGCCGATCATGGTCACGAACATCGCGATCGAGCCGATGAACGGCCAGCGGCTCTGGCTGGGCACGTAATAGGCAGTGGCGTCGGTGCTGGGCTGGGCCATGGCGGGCATTCCGGGTGAGGTCAAGGGGCCGCGCGCACGGAACCGGCCAGTTTCGGCGATCCCAGTTCCGCGCTCAGCGCATCGTTCTTGTAGAAGGTGTACGACAGGGTGATGGTGGTGACGTCGCCGGGCAGGTTCGGGTCGACGATGAAGCGCACCGGCATGTCGCGCTTCTCGCCGGCCTGCAGGGTCTGCGCGGTGAAGCAGAAGCACTCGGTCTTGGTGAAGTAGCCGGAGGCGCGCGCCGGCGCCACCGACGGTACCGCGCTGCCGACGATGGCGCGTTCGCCGTCGTTGCGCGCGTAGTACAGCGCCTCGTTGAGTTCGCCGGGCACCACCTGCATGGTCAGCTGCTCGGGATGGAACGACCACGGCAGCTTGGAATTCACCCCGCCGTCGAACTCGACCTTGACCGTGCGCTTGCCGAGCAGCGGCTTGCCCGCCTGCGGGCCTTCGCCCGGGCCGCGCTCCAGGCGCACGCCGAACACTTTTTCGCAGGCGATGCGGTACAGCGGCACCAGCGAGAAGGTCAGCACGAACACCGCCAGCGCCACGCCGACCAGCTTGAACAGCCCGGCGCTGCTGTGCACGCGCGGCGCCGGCGCGCTCATCGGCCGATCACCCCGGACAGGATGAAGCCGGCATAGATCAGCACCGCGACCGCGCCCACCACCAGCGCGGTACGCACGGCGCGCTTGCGGCGCAGGGCCAGATCGTCGAGCGGCGTCTGCGTGGTCATCAGTGGCTGATGTCGTCGTGGGCCAGGTCGCCGGGCTTGAGCACCGGCGGGAAGGTGAAGGTGTGCGCCGGCGCCGGCGACGGCACGGTCCATTCCAGGCCGCGCGCGCCTTCCCAGGCCCGCGCCTCGGCGCGCGCGCCGTTGCGCAGCGACGCCAGCAGGATGCCGGCCATCAGGAACGGGGTGACGAACATGCCGAACGCGCCGATCGAGCTGACCAGGTTCCAGTCGGCAAACACCACGTTGTAGTCGGGAATGCGCCGCGGCATGCCGGCCAGGCCGAGGAAGTGCTGCGGGAAGAACAGCAGGTTGACGAACAGCATCGTCCACCAGAAGTGGAACTTGCCCCAGGCCTCGCTGTACATGCGCCCGGTCCACTTCGGCCACCAGTAGTAGACCGCGGCGATCAGCCCGAACACCGCGCCGGTGACCAGCACGTAATGGAAGTGCGCGACCACGAAATAGGTGTCGTGGTACTGGAAGTCGGCCGGCACGATCGCCAGCATCAGCCCGGAGAAGCCGCCGATGGTGAACAGGATGACGAACGACACCGCCCACAGCATCGGCGCCTCGAAGGTCAGCGAGCCCTGCCACATGGTGCTGACCCAGTTGAACACCTTCACCCCGGTGGGGATGGAGATCAGCATGGTGGCGAACATGAAGTAGATCTCGCCGCCCAGCGGCATGCCCACGGTGAACATGTGGTGCGCCCAGACGATGAAGCTCAGGAACGCGATCGCGGCGATCGCGTACACCATCGCCTGATAGCCGAACAGCGGCTTGCGGCTGAAGGTCGGGATGATCTCGCTGACCACGCCGAACGCCGGCAGGATCATGATGTAGACCTCCGGATGCCCGAAGAACCAGAAGATGTGCTGGTACATCACCGGGTCGCCGCCGCCGGCCGCATTGAAGAAGCTGGTGCCGAAGAACTTGTCGGTCAGCAGCATGGTCACCGCGCCGGCCAGCACCGGCATCACCGCGATCAGCAGGAACGCGGTGATCAGCCAGGCCCAGCAGAAGATCGGCATCTTCAGCAGGTCGATGCCGGGCGCGCGCATGTTCAGCACGGTGGCGATGATGTTGATCGCGCCCATGATCGAACTGATGCCGGCGACGTGGATCGCGAACACGCTGAAGGCGACGTTGTAGCCGCCCTGCAGCGACAGCGGCGGGTACAGGGTCCAGCCGCCGGCCGGCGCGCCGCCGGGCAGGAAGAAGGTCAGCAGCAGCAGGGTGAAGGCCACCGGCAGCAGCCAGAACGACCAGTTGTTCATGCGCGGCAGGGCCATGTCCGGCGCGCCGATCTGCAGCGGTATCATCCAGTTGGCCAGGCCGACGAAGGCCGGCATCACACCGCCGAAGATCATCACCAGCGCGTGCACGGTGGTCATCTGGTTGAACTGCTCGGGCTTGATGTACTGCAACCCCGGCTGCGCGAGTTCAAGACGGATCATCACGCTCATCGCCGCCCCGACGATGAACATCGTGAAGCTGAAAAGCAGGTACAGCGTGCCGATGTCCTTGTGGTTGGTGGAGAACAACCACCGTTCCACGAAGCTCTGCTGATGCCCGTGCTCGTCGTGGTGATCGACTGCGGAATGGGCCATGGCGGCTACCTCAAAAAAGAATGCAGGAGATCAGGCGGCTTGCACGGTCAGGTGCGAGCCGGAACGAAGACGGAGCAGCAGGGCCTGCGGCGGCGCGGCCGGCGCGGTGGCCTCGGGTGCGGGCGCATCCGGAGCCGCCGGCGCGGCGGGCGCCTCGGCAGGTGCGGCGGCCGGCGCGGCCGGGGCCGCCGCCGGTGCCGGCTTGCGCGCCGCCAGCCACTTCTGGAAGTCCTGCTTGGACACCGCCTCGACCACGATCGGCATGAAGCCGTGGTCCTTGCCGCACAGTTCGGCACACTGGCCGCGGTACACGCCGGGGGTGTCGATGTCGGTCCAGGCTTCGTTGATGATCCCGGGGATGGCGTCCTGCTTCCAGCCCAGCGCCGGCACCCACCAGGCGTGGATCACGTCGTCGGAGGTGATGACGAAGCGCACCTTGGTGTTCACCGGCAGTACCAGCCGGTTGTCCACGTCGAGCAGGTAGTGCGGATTGCTCTCCAGGGTCGGCACCTTACCGCTCTGGCGCATGCGATCGGAGTCGCGCGCCAGGCGGCTGGTGAAGGAGACGTTCTCGCCCAGGTATTCGTAGCGCCACATCCACTGGTAGCCGGTGACCTTGACGGTCAGCTCGGCGTCGCGGGTGTCGTACATGGCGATCAGCTTGGCCGTGGCCGGCCACGCCATCGCAATCAGGATCAGCACCGGGATCACCGTCCAGATCACCTCGGCCTTGGTGTTGTGGCTGAACTGCGCCGCGACCGCGCCCTTGGACTTGCGGAACTTGAACATCGCATAGCCCATCGCGCCGAACACCAGCACGCCGATGGCCGCGCAGATCCACAGCGACAGCATGTTCGAATCGTAGGCGTTGCGCGCGCTCTGGGTGACGCCGCGGCCCATGTTCAACTGCCAGGGTTTCGGATCGGCCGATTGGGCCCACGCCATGGGTGCGGCCAGCGCCGCCGCCAATGCCATCCCGCCCCTGACCGCCTGTTGCTTCCACATGCCGCATTGCTTCATTGCCTAGACCCCTTGGAGCGTCATCGGTTGCGGCCGGTCGCGGCCGCCAGCAAGCCTTCCAGGGTCTGCGCCAGCTCGCGGCGCTCGCCCGGGCCGAGAAACTCGCCGACCCGGACCTGCTTGCCGCTGCACGCCAGCACCACCCTGTCGTCGCCTTCGATCCGCAACCGCACCCAATGCGGGTGGGCGCGGAACGCCGGCGTTCCTGCATTCGTGCGGGTCACTTCCACGCAGCCCGGACCCACCCGGATGTCCTCTTCGCGATCGCCGCTGCGCCATGACCAGCGCAGCGCGAGCGCCACCACGATGCTGTGCAGCAAGGCGAACGCCGGCGCGAACACGTTGCCGGCCAACCACCCCAGCACCGCCACCGCCCACATCGCCCCGGCCAGCGCCGCGAACAACATCACGAATTGCCGGGCACTGAGCGCCCGCGGCGGCCGCAGCCGCAGCTGCGTACCCGCTCCCTCCGCAGAAAACGGACACATTTCGATCATGTCGAACCGCGCTTCCGAGCCGCCGCGCTGTCCCAGCCGCGAGCAACGATTCGATGGTAGCCCCGGGCCTGCGCGCCGGCAAGCGCGCGTTCATCATAAAAAATGCTGCATTGCAACCAAATTCTCTCCGCAGACGTTCAGCCATCGGTGCCCGGCGCCGGCAACTGGGCACCGCGCCGACGCGCTGCGCGAGCGGGCGCTGGCATAAAATGCGCGCATCTTCCCTGGTCCTCCCTGCATGAACGCTCTGTCTGGCGCCGGTTCCGCACCGGCGATGCCGTCCGCGTCTCCCTCGCCGTTGCTTACCCCCGAACTGCCCCCCGCCTCCCACGCACTGCGCGCCGCGATCACCGCCGCGTGGCTGAAGGACGAGGCCGACCACGTGCGCGAACTGCTCGAGCAGGCGCGCCTGCCCGCCGCCGACCAGGCCAAGGTGCAGGCGCTGGCCGCCGACCTGGTCACCCGGGTGCGCGCCCGCGCCCAGAACCAGGGCGCGATCGAGGCCTTCATGCGCCAGTACGACCTGGGCAGCGAGGAAGGCGTGCTGCTGATGTGCGTGGCCGAGGCGCTGCTGCGCATCCCCGACCAGGAAACCGCCGACAAGCTGATCCGCGACAAGCTCGGCGACGCGGACTGGAAGAAGCACATGGGCGAAAGCGACTCGGTGCTGGTCAACGCCTCCACCTGGGGGCTGATGCTCACCGGCAAGCTGGTGCAGATCAACGACCTGACCCGCGCCGACGTGGCCGGCGCGTTCAAGCGCCTGATCGGCCGCGTCGGCGAGCCGGTGATCCGCCTGGCGGTGCGCCAGGCGATGAAGATCATGGGCCACCAGTTCGTGATGGGCCGTACCATCGGCGAGGCGCTGTCGCGCTCCAAGAAGGGCGACAACGCGCACTACCGCTATTCGTTCGACATGCTCGGCGAAGGCGCGCTGACGATGAAGGACGCGCACCGCTACCTCGACGCCTACCGCCAGGCGATCCACGCGATCGGCCGCAGCGGTCCCAACGGCTCGTACCAGGGCAGCGACGTGTTCGCCGCGCCCAGCATCTCGATCAAGCTGTCGGCGCTGTACCCGCGCTACGAGCACGCCAAGCGCGCGCGGGTGATGGCCGAGCTGGTGCCTGGCGTGCTGGAGCTGGCGCAGCTGGCCCGGTCCTACGGCATCGGCTACACCGTGGACGCCGAAGAGGCCGACCGCCTGGAGCTGTCGCTGGATATCATCGAAGCCACCTTCTCCGATCCGTCGCTGGACGGCTGGGAAGGCTACGGCCTGGCGGTGCAGGCGTACCAGAAGCGCACTCCGTACACGATCGACTTCCTCGCCGACCTGGCGCGCCGCGTCGGCCGCCGCATTCCGGTGCGCCTGGTCAAGGGCGCGTACTGGGACGCGGAGATCAAGCGCGCGCAGGTCGAGGGCCATCCGGGCTATCCGGTGTTCACCCGCAAGCAGAACACCGACGTGTCCTACCTGGCCTGCGCCAAGCGCATGTTCGCGCACAGCGACGCGCTGTACCCGATGTTCGCCACCCACAACGCGCAGACCATCGCCGCGGTGCGCGCCATCGCCGGCAGCAAGGACTACGAACACCAGAAGCTGCACGGCATGGGCGACGACCTGTACGCCGAGGTGATCCCCGCCGACCGCCTGGGCGTGCCATGCCGCGTGTACGCGCCGGTCGGCTCGCACGAGGACCTGCTGCCGTACCTGGTGCGGCGCCTGCTCGAAAACGGCGCCAACTCCAGCTTCGTCAACCGCATCACCGACGAGGACGTGGCCATCGAGGACCTGATCCGCGATCCGGTCGAGGCCGTGTCCGCGTTCGCTTCCATCCCGCATCCGAAGATTCCGCTGCCGGCCGACCTGCTGCGCAGCCAGAACCACAACAGGAAGAATTCCATGGGCGCCAACCTCGCCAACGACAACGACCTGCGCGCGCTGGCCGACCAGCTCAACGCCGCGATCAAGCCCTGGCAGGCCGCGCCGCTGGTGCCGGGCGCGCTGAACGCCAGCGCGCCGCTGGACGTGACCAACCCCGCCGACCGCCGCCAGGTGGTGGGCCGCTGGCAACCGGCCGACGCCGCCACCGTGGAGAAGGCGCTGGCCAACGCGGTCGCCGCGCAGCCGGGCTGGAACCGCACCCCGGCCGCCAGCCGCGCCACCATCCTCGAGCACGCCGCCGACCTGCTGGAAGCGAGCATGCCCGAGTTCATCGCGCTGTGCGTCAAGGAAGCCGGCAAGACCCTGCCCGACGGCGTCGCCGAAGTGCGCGAAGCGGTGGATTTCCTGCGCTACTACGCCGGCCAGGCGCGCGCCCAGTTCGGCGCGCCCGAGCGCCTGCCCGGGCCGACCGGCGAGTCCAACGAACTGCAGCTGCACGGCCGTGGCGTGTTCGTGTGCATCAGCCCGTGGAATTTCCCGCTGGCGATCTTCCTCGGCCAGGTCGCCGCGGCGCTGGCCGCCGGCAACGCCGTCATCGCCAAGCCGGCCGAGCAGACCAACCTGGTCGGCCATGCCGCGGTGAAGCTGCTGCACGACGCCGGCGTGCCGGAGGCGGCGGTGCAGTTCCTGCCCGGCGACGGCGCCACCGTCGGCGCTGCGCTGACCCGCGATCCGCGCGTGGCCGGCGTCGCCTTCACCGGCTCCACCGAGACCGCGCGCGCGATCAACCGCGCGCTGGCCGCGCGCGACGCCGCGATCGGCGTGCTGATCGCCGAGACCGGCGGCCAGAACGCGTTCATCGCCGACTCCTCGTCGCTGCCCGAAGCAGTGGTCAAGGACGCGATCTCCAGTGCCTTCATCTCCGCCGGCCAGCGCTGCTCGGCCGCGCGCGTGCTGTTCGTGCAGGACGACATCGCCGACAAGGTGATGACCATGCTCGCCGGCGCGATGGCCGAACTGAAGATCGGCGACCCGGGCCTGCTGTCCACCGACGTCGGCCCGGTGATCGACGCCGACGCGCTGCAGATCCTTACCGACCACGCCGCGCGCATGGACCGCGAAGCGCGCCTGATCGCGGTGGCCACCAGCGACGACGGCACCGCCCACGGCAGCTTCTTCGCCCCGCGCGCCTACGAACTGCAGTCGCTGGCGCAACTGCAGCGCGAGATCTTCGGCCCGGTGCTGCACGTGATCCGCTGGAAGGCCGACCAGCTCGACGCGGTGATCGAGCAGATCAACGCCACCGGCTTCGGCCTGACCCTGGGCGTGCATTCGCGCATCGACGAGACCATCGAGCGCATCGCCGCACGCGTGCAGGTCGGCAACGTCTACGTCAACCGCAACCAGATCGGCGCGGTGGTCGGCGTGCAGCCGTTCGGCGGCCAGGGCCTGTCCGGCACCGGCCCCAAGGCCGGCGGCCCGCACTACCTGCTGCGCTTCGCCACCGAGAAGGTGGTGACGGTCAACACCACCGCGGCCGGCGGCAATGCGTCGTTGCTGACGCTGGGCGACTGATCGGCGAAATAGTTCGCCGGCACCTCTATAGGAGCGGCTTCAGCCGCGACAGGCACTCTCCGGTGAGGCCATGTCGCGGCTGAAGCCGCTCCTACAGAAAACACACACAGAAACTCGGCACACGCGGCGGCGGATCCATCTCCGTCGCCGCGCATGCGTGTCGATCAACCATGCCAATGCATCGGCCCCTGGCACAGGCACTGGCCGTCGTCGCTGAGATGGCCGAACAGGCTTTCCAACAGATCGTGCGACGGCGTCCATTCGCCGATCGCCGGATGGATCAGCATCGCCTTGCGCGCGGTCAGGCGGCTGCCCGACAGCACCGCCTCGATCGCCGCGCGCTCATAGGCCTTCACTGCACGGATCAGGCCATGCACCGCATCCGGCAGCGGCGCGGTCGGGCACGGCACGATGCGATCGCGGTCGATGTGCGAGGAAATCTCCACGATGTCGTCGTCGGGCAGATCGGCGATCGCGCCCTGGTTGCGCACGTTGACCACGATTTTGGCCGGCACCGCGCCGGTCAGCGCGCTCATCACGTCGATGGCGATGCGGTGATAGCCGGTGCTGACCCGGAACGGATCGGCCTGCAGGCTGACCCCGGCATCGAACGCCGAACCGCCTTCGGCCTCCAGCTTCATGTACGAACCCGAACGCTGGTTCAGATACGCCGCATACGTCTGCACCGCACCGTGGCCGTCGCCGGCCTGCAGGCGGCTTCCGAGCGTGGCGATCAAGGCGTGGTTCAAGGTCTCGATCTCGGCACCGCGGCTACCGCCCTGGGTGCGCTGGTTGGCCAGCGCGCGGCGCCGCTCGTAGTAGAAGAACAGGTACTCGGTCGGGATCAGCCGCAACTCGCGGATCATGTCGAAGTCGAACAGCGGCGCCAGGTACAACTGGCGCAGCAGTGCGTCGTCCTGCAGCAGCCGGTCGATGACTTCCTCGCCGTGCAGGCGCACGCCGCGTACCCAACCCAGATGGTTGAGGCCGACGTAATCGCATTCCACCGCGGCGTGGTGCGCGCCCAGCGCATGCGCGATGTTGTGGAACAGTTCGGTCGGGGTATCGCAGATGCCGACGATCTTGGCGCGGGTATGCGTGGTCACCGCCTGGGTGATCAGCCCCGCCGGATTGGTGAAGTTGACCAGCCACGCATCCGGGCTCAGCTGTTCCACCAACCGCGCCTGCGCGATCGACACCGGCACCGTGCGCAAGGCCATGGCCACGCCGGCCGGGCCGGTGGTCTCCTGCCCCGGATAGCCCTGATCGATGCTCACCCGCTCGTCGGCGGCGCGCTGCGCGATGCCGCCGATGCGGATGCTGTTGAGCACGAAGTCCGCGCCTTCGATCGCATCCTCCAGCGAATCGGCGGCGCGCAGGCGCAAGTCGCCGCCGAACTCGGTCACCACCGCGCGGCCCATCGCCACCATCAGCTGCACGCGCTCCGGATCCGGGTCGTACAGCACCATCTCCTCCACGCCCAGTGCCGCGGCCGCCTCGTTGACCCCATACACGACCAGTGGCGAGCGCACCCCGCCGCCGCCGATCAAGGCGATCTTACGATTCGTTGCTGTCATTGAAGTTCCTCAGTTGGTCGAAATCGGGGAGGCCGTCCAGCGCGCCGAGCGCGGCGCAGCAGGACGCGCCGCAGAAGCAGGCGCGGCGCAGGCAGTCGTCGAGTCCTGCGCCGTCGAGCAGCGCATCGATGAAGCCCGCATCGAAAGCGTCGCCGGCGCCGGTTGTGTCGCGCACCTGCACCGCGGGCGCGGCCACGCGGCGCGCGCCGGCCCCATCGACCGCCATCGCGCCAGCGCCGCCGAGCTTGATCGCCGCATGGCGCAAGCCCAGCGTCTGCGCCCACTGGCGGCACGCCTCGGCGCCGTCGCCGCAGCCGAGCAGCGCGGCCTCTTTCTGGTTGGGCAGGAAATAGTCCACCTCGCGGCAGGTGGCGAGGTTGTGCGGCGCGGCCAGCCAGTCCGGGCTGAAGCCCACGTCCAGCGAGGTCGTGCAGCCGGCCGCGGCCAGCGCCGGCAGCAGCGTCTGCGCCAGCGCGCGCGACAGCGGCATCGCGAAATGCACGTGGCGCGCCGCGCACAGTTCGTCCAGCACCTCGGCGCGTGCGAGCAGCGCATCGAGCTGCGCGTTGGCGCCCAGGTAGGTGAAGAACGCACGGTCGTCGGGCATCGACACGCTGACCGTGATCCCGGTGCCGGCCGGGTCGCTGCGCAAGCCGTCGCTGCGCACCTGGAACTGGCCCAGGCGCTGCGCGAACCAGGGCCGGTCGCTCTCGCCGATCAGGCCGATCAGCCGCGTGCTGCGCCCCAACCGCGCCAGCCCGCAGGCGGTGTTGACGGTACCGCCGCCGAGCTCGCGCAGATAGGCGCTGGCCAGGGCTTCCTCGCCCGGCTGCGGCCAGCGCTGGAAACCGCTGAGGATGTGATCGGCATAGATCTCGCCGACCACCGCGACGTCGCACGCGCTCATCGCGCTGTCCAAGGCCATGTGCCCTGCCTCCTGGCTTGCATCAAGAACAACGCCGTGCCCACCCCAAGCGCCACCACCGCCGCGAGCAGGTGGCGGCCCTGGCTGGTGGCCAGGATGTACAGCCAGCCGGCCACGCTCACCCATAGCGGCCACGGATACAACGGCATCGAGAACGCATCGCGCGGACGCTGCGCTTGCCGCCGCAGCAACACCACCGCCAGGCACTGCGCCATGAACTGGAACATGATCTGGATGACCATCAGCGTGGCGATCAAATCGTCCAGCGACAGCAGGCAGGCCAGCGCCGAGGTCGCGCCGACGAACAGCAGCGACACGGTCGGGAAACGGCCGCGCGGATGCAGCCGCGCGAACACCCGGAAGAACTGCCCCTCGGCCGCCGCCGCGTATGGCACCCGCGAGTAGCCCAGCAATACCACCAGCGCTGAGCCCCAGCTGGCCAGCATGATCAGCGCGACCGCGATGGTGCTGCCGACATGCCCGTAGATCGCCTGCATGAAGTCGGCCACCACCGCCTTGGACTGCGCCGCCTGCTGCCACGGCAGCACGCCGAGGATCGCCACGTTCAAGCCCAGGTACAGCGCCGCCACGATCGGGATCGAACACAGCACCGCCAGCGGGATGTTGCGGCGCGGCTGGCGGATCTCGCCGCCGAGCATGCACACGTTGTTGTAGCCGCCATAGTCGTACACCGCGATCAGCGCCACCGCGCCGAAGCCGAGCCAGAAACCGTGCGGCGAGACCGCACCGGCGTGCAGGAAACGCTGCGCGATCGCCATGTCGAAATGCAGCAGGCCGCTGGCCACGATCCACACCACCGCCGCCACCACCGCGGCGGTGACCAGCAGCGACAGCACCTGCACCGAGCGCACTTCGCGATACAGCAGGGCGGTGTTGAACAGGCACAGCGCCGCGGCGATCGCGGTCAGCTGCCATGGCGCCAGGCCCGGCGCCAGAAACGCCAGGTATTGGGTGAAGCCGACCGCCGCCGCGCCGATCGACAACGGCGCAGTCAGCAGCGTCTGCCACAGGTACAGAAAACCGAACAGGCTGCCCAAGCCGTCGCGGCCATAGGCCTCGCGCAGGTAGTGGTACGGCCCGCCGGATTTGGGAATCGCCGAGCCCAGTTCGGCCCAGACCAGGCCGTCGCACAGACACAGCAGCGCGCCGGCCACCCAGCCCAGCAGCACCATCGGTCCGGCCAACGCCGACAACGCCAGCGGGATGGTGATGAACGGGCCGATGCCGACCATGTTCAGCAGGTTCGCGGACAGCCCACCCCAGAATCCGATCGCGCGCGGCGGCGCGTGCTCGGCATCGTGGCGCGCAGAGGCATCGGGCGTGGTCAGCAGCATGCGGACTCCCTTGTCGCCGGCGCGACGCAATGGGTGGGATGGAGACTGTCGGTGTATGCGCGGCGCAGGCTCATGCACGCGCTCCTTGCAACGCGTTCGCGCAATGGATCGCGGCGGCGCGGGTGCGGTGCAGATCGAGCACCAGCACCTCGTTATGGCCTGGCCGCAGCCACGGTCCCGGGCAGTACAGGCCTTGCTGCGGCCCGATGCGCCAGTAGCGGCCGAGCAACTGGCCGTTGACCCACAGATAACCCTTGTCCCACTCGCGCATGTCCAGGTAAACATCGCCGGGCGACTCGACCGCGATCTCCGCACGGAAGAACAGCCCCGGCCGCGACGACGCCGCGCGCAGCGGCTGCAGCGTCCGGATCCAGGCGTCGTCCAGCGCGATCGGATACGCCTGCCAGTCCTGCAGCGGCGCGCCTTGCAACTGCACCTCGCCGACCAGCCCCTTGGCATCGCCCAGCGCCGGACCGAAGTTCACGTGGCCGAAGCTGTCGACCAGGATCTCCAGCGTGCGCTGCGCCTGCTGCGCCCGTGGCAGCGCCAGCTGCGGCGAAGAGTGCAATGCGTGGTGGCGCACCCGCGACACGTGCCCCACTTCCTCGCCATCCACCTGCACCACCGCGTAGTCGTGCACGCCGTCCACGCGCAACTGCGCGCCGGCGCCGATGCGGCGGCGATACAGCACCAGTCCCTGGTCCTGGCCAAACAGGATCTCGTTGCCGGCCGGCGCCACGGTCGCGACCGGCGCCGCGGGCAGGTTGTCCCACAGGGACGCGTAGGGAAGCGCCAGGGTCGACGCGAAGGTCGTGCGTGGCGGCGGCGCCGGCGGCTGCGGCAAGCGCTGCGGCACAGACGCGGCGATCGCGGCGCGCATCGCGAAATACGCCGGCGTCGCCGCGCCGCGCTCGTCGATCGGCGCGCCGTAGTCGTAACTGGTCAACGCCGGCTGGAAGTTGGAGCCGTCGTCGTCGGCATTGGCGCCGGCGCTCAGGCCGAAGTTGCTGCCGCCATGCACCACGTACAGGTTGAACGAATGGCCGTGCGCCAGCAGCCGGCGCAGCGTCGGCAGGTAGTCGCGGCGCGCGAAGTCGGCCTCGCCCCAGTGCGTCAGCCAGCCCGGATAGCCCTCGGCCACCCACACCGGCGCATCGCCGGCGAAGGCGCGACCGTGCTGCAGGTCGGCCAGGTCGGCACCGTCCAGGCCCAGCGCCGCGCCGGGCAGGTACGCCTTGCGCCGGCGCAAGTCCTTCATGCCGTCGGCGACCGCGAACGGCCCGTCGATGCCGTGTTCCTGCCACAGCGCACGCAGCGCCTGCAGGTAACCGACGTCGTCGCCGAACATCGAATACTCGTTCTCGATCTGCAGCATCAGCACCGGCCCGCCGGCCGCCGCCATCAGCGGCGCGATCCGCGGCGCCACCGCGGCGATGTAGCGCCGCACCGCCGCCATGTAGCGCGCATCGCCGGCATCGCGCAGGCGCATGCCCGGCTCGCGCAACAGATAGGCGGGCAGGCCGCCGAGCGTCCACTCGGCGCAGACGTAGGGGCCGGGCCGCAGATAGACCCACATGCCTTCCTGCGCACACAGGCGGATGAAGGCGGCGAAATCGCGGCGATCGCTGTCCAGGTCGAACACGCCGGGTTCGGCTTCCAATGCATTCCACATCAGGTACAGGGCAATGGTGTTCAGTCCCATCGCCTTGGCCATGCGGATCCTGTGCAGCCAGTACTCGCGCGGAATGCGCAGCGGATGCATCTCGCCGCTGCGGATCTGCCACGGCTGGCCGTCGAGCACGAACTGCCCTTGCGCAAAACCGAACGTGTGCGGACGCCCATCCGGCTCGGGCGCGGCAGTCGTGGCGATCGCACGTGCTGGCGCGGCCGCCATTCCGAGCGGCGCGAGCACGCTGAGCAGGCAAAAATTGCGACGTTTCATCGAGGTCTCCGAAGGCGGCGCGCGCAAGGGGGCGGTGCAAACGCGCACCGCCCCGATCCTGCGGAGAGCGGGCTAGAACGCGTACTTGGCGGTCAGCAACGTGGTCATGCCGGCATCGACGATGTCCGAGACCGCCAGATCGCTGCGGCCTACGTGCGCCCAGTAGCTGTACTCCTTGGTCAGGTTGGAGATCGACAGATCCAGGCTCAGGCCGTTGTCGAAGTGGTAGCCGGCATGCAGGTCCACGCGCCGGGTCGGGCGCGCCCACAGGTCGTCCCAGGTCGCGCCCTGGTGCAGATAGTCGTAACCGAGCAGGTACGAGCTGCTGAAGTGGTAGCTCAGGTTCACCGAGAAACGCTCGCGTTCGTAGAACAGCTCGACGTTGGCCATGGCATTGGGCGCCGACTGCATGTGCTCGTTCTCGAAGCCGTCCATGCCCAGGTCGGCGCGCGCATGCTGGCGGGTCGCGTTGAAGCTCACGCCCAAGCCGTTCAGCGGTTCGGGCAGGTCCTGGAAGCGTTGGCGCGCGCTGACCTCCAGGCCGTAGACGCGGCCGTCGCCGCCGTTGGTCGGCATCGAATAGAACACCGTGCCGCTGCCGCTGGAACCAGGATTGGCCTGGCCGGAGCCGGCGTCGTAGATGTAGTTGCGCAGGCGCTTGTAGAAGCCGGCCACCGAGAAGAATCCGCCATGTTCGGTCGACCATTCGCCGGACAGATCCAGGTTGGTGGATTCGATCGGCTTCAGGTCCGGGTTGCCCTGGGTGATGGTGGTGACGGCGGGGACACTGTTGGAGATGCTGATGTTGGATCCGCCGCCCAACTGCACGAACGCGGGCCGGGTATAGCTGGTCCACAGCGAGGCGCGGTAGGCGGTGCGGGCATCGGGGCGATAGGTCAGGAACACGCTCGGCAACGGTTCGTCGTAGGACGTGTGGTTGCTGTCGAAATAACCGACTGTTTCGTTGCCGTCGGCGTCGGACGGCGTCACCCAGAACGTGTTGTGGATGCTGCTGTGCTCGAAGCGCACGCCCGGCACGATTTCCAGGTTGCCGAGCGAGAAGGTCGCCATCGCATAGGCCGCGGCGACCGCCTCGGTGCCGCGCATCGTGTTGCAGTTCCAGTTGTTGACGTAATACGCCTTGCCGCAGCTGTCCAGGTCGTCGTCGCGCAGATGGCTGTAGATGACGTTGCTGACCGCGGTCTCGCTGACCTTGGGCGTGACCCAGGGATACTTGCCGGGGAAGATCGCGCTGTAGTTGCCGTTGAAGATGCCCAGATCGCCGAGCGTGCTGGTGTCGTCGACGCCGCCGGTCCACCAGTCGCGGTTGCTGAAATTGCGCGAGCTCTTGCTGTACTTCACTCCGAACTGCAGCGCCGACAGCGCGCCGTCCTCGAAATCGTAGCGCACGTCGAACTTGGCGCCGCCCTTCTTCTGCCCGGAATAGATCTTGGTCAGTTCGCCGTAGCTGCTGGCGTACAGCGACGGGATATTGTTGACCTGCGCCAGCAACGCCGGGGTCAGTTGCGGATACGGGAAGGCGCCGCTGCCGTAGCTGACCAGGCTGCTGCCGGAGTAGGCGTAGTTGGCCTGCGAGAACTTGTCCTCGCGGCCGTCGATCTCGACGTGGTTGGGACGGTCGTTGTCGCCGAAGCTGTAGAACAGGTTCGGCATGAAGGTCCAGCCGCCGGAGGTCTTGCGCGCGCCGATCTGGAACGTCGCCAGGTCGGCGATCTCCGGGTTGGTCTCGTACCAGAAGCGCGAGGCGATGCGGCCGATGTTGGGCGCATACACGCCTGCGGTCGCGGTCGGCACATAGGTCACGTCCTGCGGCAGCAACTGCACGAAGGTGGTGCCCTGGTCGGTCTTGGCGTAGGCATAGGTAGCGCGCGCATACAGCGACAGGCTGTCGTCGACCTGCCAGTCGAACGAGGCGTTGCCGCCATAGCGGCGTTCCCAGCCGGCGACCACGCCGACATTCATGCCGGTGCTGGTCAGGTTGTGCTGCGGATCGTAGCCGGCGGCGTTGCCGCCGTCGGCATCGGCATGCAGGAACGCCCACGAATGGTCGTTGAGCGCGCTAGTCGCCGCTGCCACCTCGCTGTTGGTCGAGGTGCGGTAGTCGTAGTAGGCGCTGGCGTAGAAACCGAACTGCTGTTCGTCGCCGAACTTGTGCTGGAACTCGCCGGCCAGGCCGCCGCCCAGGCCGTCGCCGCCGTAGTCGCGCGCGCGGCTCTCCAGGCGACCGCTGCCGGTCACGCTGCCGCTGGTGGCCTGCTTGTAGTCGAACGCGGTCGGCGTGCGGAAGTCGATGGTGCCGCCGATCGCGTCGCCGTCCATGTCGGCGGTGGAGGTCTTGTTGACCACGATGGTCTGCAGCCCCGACGGCGGCAGCAGGCTGAGCTGCACGCTGCGGCTGTACGGCATGCCTTGCGCGACGGTGACGCCGTCGATCAGGTTGACGTTGTACTCCGACGGCAGGCCGCGCACCGAGGCGAACATGCCCTCGCCGCGCGCCGCGCCATCCACGCCGCCGAAATAGCCCGAACCGGTGGTGGTGATATTGATGCCCGAGATCAGCCCCAACGCCTCGGCGACGTTGTGCACCGCGGTGTGCTGCAGGTCGTTGGCGGACAGCACGTCCACCGTGTTCACGGCATTCATCTTCAGGTTGCTGGCGTCGTAGCGATTGGCGACGACGGTGATGTTCTTCAGCTGCTTGACCTCGTCCAGCGCGACGCTGAGCGCGGTGGTCCCGGTGTCGCTCACTTCGAAACTGGTCTGCGCCGCGCTGAAACCTGGGTAGCTCGACTCCAGCGCGTACTGCCCTGCTGGCACGTCGGCGATGACGAAATGTCCATTGGCATCGGTCACCGCGCCATACGCGGTCCCGGCGATGCCGACCCGCGCGTTCGCGGCAGGTTTGCCGCTGCCTTGCACGCTGACCTGGCCGGTCACCGTTCCCGCCACCGCCGTCAATGCGGCGCTCGCTCCCAGCACCGCCAGAATCGCCTCAACCAGGATCTTGCCGTTCGAACGCTTGCCACTGCACATGATGCTTCCCCTCGCCAAAAGTGCCATGCACCGGGCGCGACGCATGTCGGCGACCCGGATGTCGTTGGTACCGACCGGACGCACGGCGAATGCATGGCGCGCACGCTGCAACGCTGCGCGCAGAAACGGGCGCGCACGGGCAACGGGACACGGGAAACAAACGCGAGTGCGTCGGTCAGATCAGACCGCGATGCACGATTAGCGTCGAGGCGGCGAGTAGCCGGCGACGCACTTGTCGCGTGAGCGCAGGGCACTCAGCTTGTGGCGAACGGTCATGCCGGCACGCCTTGGGAAACGCGCACGGCAGCCAGTGCCGAAGGCGCAGTACAGGAAAAGCGCGGCGTTGCAGCGCAGGACGAAGGGGTCGATTCGCGGTGGTGCATTGCCAACCTCTCCCATTCGTCGACCGCAGGCCGGATGGCGACGGCATGACTGCCGTGGCCGCGTGCCGATGTCACATCCCCATCGGCTTCACAAACCTTCTACGCCCGGGTGGGATGGCTGTCAAGCATTCGCGGCGGTATGCGCGAAGCCGCATTCGCAGCAGGGAAACGCGCATAAAAAAGCCCCGCCGAAGCGGGGCTCTCCTTGCGCGCGGCTTGCGCCGCGACACTGTCGCGCAAGCGATCGATCAGAACTTGTAGTTGACCGACGCCGCCAGCACGTTGCCGCTCACGTCGTAGCTGCCGATGAGCGTGTTGCCGGTCGCGGTGGTCGAGTTGATGCTCGGATCGCTGGTGAACAGGTGGGTATAGCCGAAGCTGTACTCGGCCTGCTCGGACGGACGCCAGCTCAGACCCAGCGAGACCCACTTGCGGCTCGCGTCGGGCACGCGCACGTCGCGGTGCTCGTTGCTGGTCGGGGTTTCGTCGTAGGCCAGGCCGCCACGCAGGGTCAGCGTGTCGCTCATGCGGTAGTCGGCACCGATCGAGACGAAGGTGGTGTCGTTGTAGGCGAAGTTCAGCACGCTGTTCGGCTGGTTGTTCGCGAAGTCCACCGTCACCTGGTCGAACTTGCTCCAGGCGGTGCGGCTGACGTCGGCCATCACCGTCCACTGCTCGTTGATGTTGTGGGTGAAGCTGGCGGTCGCGCTGGCCGGCAGCGTGACCGTGGCGCGGCCCTTGGTGTCGACGAAGGTGCCCGGCGCGGCGACGGCCAGCACGGTGGCGGCGTTGGCCGGGGTGGTGAAGTCGGCGGTGCCGTCGGTGATCTTGTGCTCGACCTTCGACCGGTAGCTGAAACCGATGTGGGTGTTCTCGTCGATGCTGAACAGGCCGCCCAGGGTGTAGCCGAAATCGGTGCTGTCGCCCTTGATGCGCGAGTAGCCATCGGCGCTGCCCGGCGCGAAGCCCGGCACGCGGCGCGCGGCCAGCACGCTGCCCAGATCGATCGCGTTGGACAGGTCGATGTCCAGGCGCTCGGCGAACACCGACGCGCCGAACGACACGTACGGGTTCACGTCGTAGGAGAAGGCGAGGTTGAGGTCGATCGCCTGCAGCTCGGTCTTGACGCCGTTGTAGCGGCCGACCCAGTCGCGGTCGTATTCGGTCTTGAAGCCGTACGGCACGGTCAGCGAGGTGCCGAAGTGCATGTTGTTGTTTTCGCCGAACGGCAGGTGGAAGTACACCGCCGGGACCGGCGCGATCGTGCCGGCATCGCCGCCGTTGCCGCCGGAGATCGCCGAGCCGGTGGCGTAGGTGCCGGTGCCGTCGTACTTGGCCGCGAACTGGATCGCGCTGACGTCGGCCTGGAACACCTTGCCGTCGAGCTGGCGCATGCCGGCCGGGTTGTTGGCGATGATCGAGGCGTCGCCGGGGGCGCTGCCGGAGCCGGCGAAGGCGCGGCCCAGGCCCTTGGCGCTGTTTTCCTTGAGCTGGAATGCGGCGCCGTGCGCCTGACCGATGGTCAGGGCGCCGACGATGCCGACGGCCAGGGCGGTGAAGCGGACGAACTGGGTTGCGTTTTGCATGGCTTGTTACTCTCCGGAAGACGAAAATGTCTGTGTTCGCGTCTGCGCATCCCAGCTGAGCAAGCCGGAAATGCGCGCCGGAGTCCCCTCCCGACATACGACGCCGTATGCAGTATACCCCGCTGCGTTAACCGAACAATAACAATACCGCCCGTTCAGTTTTGCCCAGAGTAGGCGTGCGTTCAGCCGGAGGGAGCCGGTATCGTTACGGGCCACGTTCCCCGGTACTGGCATGTTCGTCTCCATTCCCTCCCGCGACCGGACCACGCTGCGCTGGGCCACGCCGCTGCTGTTCGCGGCGATGTGGCTGGCGTTCCTGTGGTCGATCAGCCGCCCCAACCAGGCCCGCGCCACGCTGTGGCTGGACTGGGGCGCGCTGTCGGCCGGCGTCGCCAGCCCGCGCGACTGGCTGGCGACGGTGCAGGACGGCAGCGTGCTGCGGCTGTTCACCGCCCTGTTCCTGCATGCGGACTGGTCGCACCTGCTCGGCAACCTGGTGTTCCTGCTGATCTTCGGCCTGCCCGCCGAGCGCGTGCTCGGGCCGTGGCGCTTCCTGCTGCTGTTCCTGGGCGGCGGCGCCCTCTCCAACCTGGCCGCGGTGTTCGCGATCGGTACCCCGGACCGGGTCATCATCGGCGCCAGCGGCGCGGTTTCGGCGCTGATCGGCACCTACCTGGCGCTGTTCCCGCGCGCCAAGCTCGGCGTGGTGCTGCCGCTGGGGCTGTTCCTGGAATTCGTGCGCGCGCCGGCCTCGCTGCTGATCGGCACCTGGGCGGCGCTGCAGGTGGTGTTCGCCTATATCGGCCCGGCCTTCGGCATGGTCGCCTGGTCCGCGCACCTGACCGGCTTCACCCTGGGCATGGGGTACGGGCTGTACGTGCGCGCGGCGATCGCGCGGCGCCTGCGCAAGCGCAAGGGCTTTTGACCCGCCACGCCGCGGCGCGGGCGCGCTCTATACTTCGCGCATGGCCAAGTCCCTGTACAAAGTGACGTTCCTCAACCACGGCAAGGTGTACGAGCTGTACGCGCAGCACGTGGGCAGCAGTCACCTGTGGGGCTTCAGCGAGATCGGCGGGCTGGTGTTCGACCTGCACGACGGCCTGGTGGTCGATCCCACCGAAGAACGCCTGCGCGAGGAGTTCGGCGACACCAAGATGCTGCACCTGCCGATGCAGAGCATCGTGCGTATCGAGGAAGTAGAAAAGAAGGGCCAGTCCGCGATCCGCGACGCGGCCACCGGCGAAAAGGTGATCACCCCGTTCCCGATGCCGGGCAAACCGCGCTGAGCGCATACGGGTGAGAGTGCCGGTCAGCGCCGCGCCGCTATCGGCGCCCAGTGATTTTGTAGGAGCGGCTTCAGCCGCGACCGGACGTTACCGGTAACGCCCGGTCGCGGCTGAAGCCGCTCCTACAGTGGATAGCGTCCGGATCGAACTGCGCGGCGTGGTGCGACCGCCGCCGCCGCGTCAGTCGCCCGAAGGCGGCGTCGGCGTGTCGGTCTTGGGCGGATCGGCCTTCGGCGTCTCTGCGGCCGGCATGTCGGCCTTCGGCGCTTCGGTCTTCGGTGCCACGCTCTTGGGCGCGAGCGTCGCCGGCTTCGCCGCAGTCGGCGCAGCCGCCTTCGGCTTCGCCTTGGCCTGCTTGGCCGCAGCGGCCCTGGCCACCGCGCCGGGCTGCTTCAGTTCGGCCAGCGCCTGTGCGATCGGCGCGTCGCCGGGCAGCACGTCGCCGGCGCTATAGCCCTCGGCGCCTTCGTCGTCGCCGTGCAGGTGGCCGGGCAGCGTCGCTTCGCTGTAGTCGGCCAGCACCGCCGGCTTGTCCGCGTCCTGCTTGCTCTCTTCCGGACGCAGCACCACCTCCGGCACGATGCCGCTGGCCTGGATCGACTTGCCGCTGGGCGTGTAGTAGCGCGCTGTGGTCAGCTTGACCGAATCGCCGTTGTCCAGCGGCAGCACGGTCTGCACCGAGCCCTTGCCGAAGGTGCGGCTGCCGACGATGCGCGCGCGCTTGTTGTCGCGCAGCGCACCGGCCAGCACTTCCGAGGCGCTGGCCGATCCGGCATCGACCAGCGCGACCATCGGCGCGCCGTTGAGCAGGTCGCCGGGCGTGGCGTCGAACTTGGAATCGCTGACCGAGATGCGCCCGCGCGTGGTCACGATGGTGCCCTTGTCGAGCAGGTCGTCGGCCACCTGCACCGCCGAGGTCAACAGGCCGCCGGGATTGCTGCGCAGGTCCAGCACCAGGCCGCGCAGCTTGCCGCCGGACTGCGCCTGCAACTGCTGCAGCTGCTTGTGGAAGTCCGCGCCGGTATCGGCCTGGAAGGTGCTGATGCGGATGTAGCCGTAACCCGGCTCGAGCATGCGGCTGCGCACGCTGGCCACGCGGATGGTCTGCCGGGTCAAGGTCACGTCGAACGGCTTGTCCAGCTTCTCGCGGACGATGGTCAGCACCACCTTGCTGCCCGATTCGCCGCGCAACGGCTCCATCGCCTTGACCGCGCTGATCGGCTTGCCGTCGATGGCGACGATGATGTCGCCCGAGCGCACACCGGCGCGCGCGGCCGGCGTGTCGTCGATCGGCGACACCACCTTCAGCGTGTTGTCCGGCAGCTGCAGCAGTTCCACGCCGATGCCGTCGTAGGCGCCGGTGGCCTGTTCGTCGAAGGCCTCGGCGTCTTCCTTGCTGAAATAGGTGCTGTGCGGATCCAGGTCGAGCAGCAGGCCGCGGATCGCCGACTGCATGAGTTTCTTGTCGTCGACCGGATCGACGTAGGCTTCCTTCACCGCGTTGTACACCGCCACGTAGCGGCGGATCTCGTCCAACGGCACGCGCGAGGTGGCCGATTCGGTGGCATCCGGATCGTCGGCGCTGGCGGTGGGGGCCGAGGGCGTCTGTTCGCCGGCGCTCTGCGCCATCGACGGCAGCGGCGCCAGAGCAAGCAACAGGGCAGCGGACAGAACTACGCGCATGAAGCACTCCGATTAGGGGATGGCCTGCGCCGTGCACGGCGCAGCTGTCCGGATTATGCGCGAAGCCAGGCTAAATTCGCGTTGAATGCCCCGCCGCGGCGGCCTTCAGCGCCGTTGCAGCCACGACGACGGATCCACCGGCTGGCCGTTGCGGCGCAATTCGAAATACAGCGCCGGGCGCCCCTGGCCGCCGGAATTGCCGACCTTGGCCACCGCATCGCCGCGCTTGACCCGCGCGCCGGGATCGCGCAACAGCGTGTCGTTGTGCGCGTACAGGCTCATGTAGCCGTTGCCGTGGTCCACGATCAGGATCATGCCGTAACCGGTCATCCAGTCGGAGAACACCACCGTGCCGTCGGCCACGGCGGTGATCGTGCTGCCGGCCGGCGCGGCGATCAGCACGCCGTTGCTGGTGCGTCCGTCGGGCAGCTTGCCGCCGTAGCGCGCGATCAGATCGCCGGACAACGGCCAGCCCAGGCCGCCGACCTTCAGCGCGGGCGCCGAGGCCACCACCTTGGGCGGCACCTTGCTGCCGCCGCGCGACGGATTCTTCGCCGCGGCCTTGGCCTGCGCGGCCTGCTCGGCCGCCGCGCGCTTGGCGGCGGCACGCCGCTCGGCCTCGGCCCGCGCCGCCGCCGCACGCAGATTGGCCAGCAACGTTTCCAGCGCCTTGGCGTCCTGGCCCAGCGCCTTCTCGCGCTCGCTGCGGTCCTGGTAGCGCTCGTCCAGTTCGGACACCAGGCTGGCGCGCTGCTTGCGGTCGCGCTGCAGCGCTGCCGCCTGTTCCTGCTGCTGGCGCTGCGCCGCGCTGAGCTGTTGCCGCTTTGCCGCGACCTCGCGCTGCACCTGTTCCAGCGCCTGCAGCTCATGGGTCAGCGACGCGATGCGCTGCGCGCGTTCGCGCTGCAGATAGCGGTGATAGGCCAGCAAGCGGTTGGCGTCGGCCACCCGGTCCTGCGCCAACAGCAGCTTCAATGGCGCATTGCCGCCGATCGCATAAGCCGCGCGCAGCAGTTGCGCCAGTTCGGCACGCTGCCGCACCAGGCCGTTGCGCAGCGTGTCGCGCTTGCGCTCCAGTTCGGCCAGGGTCTGCTGGTGCTGCTGCAGCGCCTGCTGGGTCTGCGCCAGGCTGCGCCCGGTGGTGGCCACCTTCTCGTCGGCATCGCGCAGCTGGCGCGCGGCATCGCCGCGCTTGCCTTCCAGTTCGCGCCGCTCCTCGGCCACGCTCTTCAGCTCGCCGCGCACCTTCTCCAGACGGCGCTCGGCCTCGCGCGGGTTCTGCGCCAGCGCCAGAGTCGCGATCAGCAGCAATACCGACCCCGCCAGCCACCTCGTTGCCGCGTGCCGGGGCGCGCGCAGGCGCCGCCCCGACGCGGTAGGCGAGGCGGGGCGCAACGAAGCGGAGGCGGTTGCGGGCAAGGGCTGGTCCAATGACTTCAGGCAGGTGCGGATTGTAGCGAAGCGTGTTGTGATCGCCGCACAAGTAGGTGCCGCGACTGGCTGGCGTCCGGAGGTGGGTGATGAAGCGTACGCATGTATCGGTCCTGTTGGCGCTGGCCCTGGCCGCCGGCCCGGCCCTGGCCGCAGAAGGCATCAGCAAGGTCAACGGCAGCATCACCGCCGAATCCGGCAAGCAGTACGGCGACCTGGAAACCGTGAACGGCGGCATCACCGTCGAATCCGGCGCCAGCGTCGGCGACGTGGAAACCGTCAACGGCGGCCTCAAGATCGCGGACAACGCGCAGACCGGCGGCCTGTCCACAGTCAACGGCGGCATCCGCGTGGGCTCGCAGGTGCAGATTTCCAAGTCCATCGAGACGGTCAACGGCGGCATCTTCGTCGACCGCGGCGGCCGCATCGGCGGCAGCGTGGAGAGCGTCAACGGCAGCATCGGCCTGGTCGCCACGCAACTGGAAGGCGGCATCGAGACGGTCAACGGCGACATCACCGTCGGACACGACTCGCACCTCGGCGGCGGCATCGAGATCAAGAAGCCGAGCTTCAGCATCTCGTTCAAGCCGACGCGCAAGCCGCGCATCATCATCGGCCCGCGCGCGGTGATCGACGGACCGCTGCATTTCGAGCGCGACGTGACCCTGTACGTGCACCGCAGCGCGAAGACCGGCCCGATCAGCGGCGCCACCGCGCAGCCGTTCGACGGCGACACCGCGCCGGAGAATTGATCCGGCCGCGCCGCCCGCACTGCCGGCGGCGCGCGCGCGGGACTTGCCTATAGAATCGGGATTCCTCACACCCCAGGAGCCCCCATGTCCCGCAAGCTTGTGCTGTGCCTGGCCGCCGCGGCCGCGCTGACCGCGTGCAAGCGCGAGACGCCGGCCCCGGCCGCCGATGCCGCGCCGCCCGCGCCCGCTCCGGTGGCCGCCGCGGGCCACGCCTTTTCTCCCGACATCACGCCGGCCGACTTCGGCGAACTGGTCAAGACCCTGTCCTCGGACACGTTCGAAGGCCGCGGCCCCGGCACGGCGGGCGAAGAGAAGACGGTTTCGTATATCCGCGACCAGATGCAGCGCATCGGCCTGCAGCCGGGCAACGGCGACAGTTGGTTCCAGGACGTGGCGATGACCGAGACCACGGCCGACCCGAACACCACGCTGAAGCTCGAGCAGAACGGCAAGCCGCGCGAACTGAAGTTCGGCACCGACATGGTGATCGGCACCCGCACCGGCCAGACCGAGGTCAAGATCGACGCCAGCGATATGGTGTTCGTCGGCTACGGCGTGGACGCGCC
The DNA here is from genome assembly GCF_014236855.1 of Xanthomonas sp. SI. Taxonomy (NCBI): domain Bacteria; kingdom Pseudomonadati; phylum Pseudomonadota; class Gammaproteobacteria; order Lysobacterales; family Lysobacteraceae; genus Xanthomonas; species Xanthomonas sp. SI. The sequence continues at coordinate 549,461 of NZ_CP051261.1, read as the reverse complement.
CGAGCAGAAGTGGAACGACTACGCCGACCAGGATTGGAAGGGCAAGACGGTGGTGATGTTCGTCAACGACCCCGGCTTCCACACCGAGGACGGCGCGCTGTTCGAAGGCAAGCGCATGACCTACTACGGGCGCTGGACCTACAAGTTCGAGGAAGCCGCGCGCAAGGGCGCGGCCGCCGCGCTGATCGTGCACGACACTCCCGGCGCCAGCTACGGCTGGGACGTGGTGAAGAACTCCTGGTCCGGCGCGCAGTACGACCTGCCGGCCAAGGACGACCCGGAACCGCGCATCCCGGCACAGGGCTGGATCACCGCGCAGGCCGCCAAGCAGTTGTTCGCCGACGCCGGACTGGATCTGGACCAGGCCTACAAGGACGCGAGCAAGCGCGGCTTCAAGCCGGTGCCGCTGAAGGCCAAGCTGTCGGTGGACCTGAAGAGCACGATTTCCGAAAAGAAATCGCGCAACGTGGTCGGCGTGCTGCCCGGCGGCAGCCGCGCCGATGAAGCGGTGCTGTACATGGCGCACTGGGACCACCTGGGCAAGCACGAGGGCGAGAGCGGCGACAACATCTACAACGGTGCGGTCGACAACGCGACCGGCGTCGCTGGCATCCTCGAAATCGCCGACGCGTTCGTGCACCAGCAACCGAAGCCGGAACGCTCGGTGGTGTTCCTCGCAGTGACGCTGGAGGAGTCGGGCCTGCTCGGTTCCAAGTACTACGTCGCCCACCCGACCTTCCCGTTGAACAAGATCGCCGGCGTCATCAACCTCGATGCGATGCCGGTCGCCGGCCGCGCCAAGGATCTGGTGGTCAACGGTTTCGGCAGCTCCGAACTGGAGGACCTGCTCAAGCCGATCGCCGCCGCGCAGGGCCGCGTGCTGCATGCCGAGTCCTCGCCGCAGAGCGGCTTCTACTTCCGCTCCGATCACTTCAACTTCGCCAAGGCCGGCGTGCCGGCGCTGTACATCGATGGCGGCGAAGATCTGGTCGACGGTGGCATCGATGCCGGCAAGCGCGCTGCCGAGGACTACGGCAAGCACCGCTACCACACGCCCGCCGACCAGTACGATCCGGCGACCTGGAAGCTCGACGGGGTGATGGACGACCTGCAGGCCGTCTACGGCGTCGGCAAGGGATTGGCCGCGGGCGACGCGTGGCCCAACTGGTATCAGGACAATCCGTTCAAGGCCGCCCGCGACAGCATGATGGGCAATGCCAAGCAGGCGCCGGCCACGCCTGGCAAATGATCGGCTGACGCGTTCTTGCGATGTCACGACAACGGCGCTGCGGCGCCGTTGTCGTTTCATCCCATTCCGCATGGCTTCGACCATCGCCGCTGATGCCCGACGCTCCGCTTCCCTGTAGGAGCGGCTTCAGCCGCGACAGGCATTTACCGGTGTGGCCTGTCGCAACGGATGGGGCCTTGGTCTCTCCCAGCGTTGCCCTACACGTTTCGTTGCCTTGTAACCATGGAAAAGCAAGGCGCTCCAACGCAAGGTCATCACACACGACGCGCATAAAAAAACGCCTGGGCACTCGCGTGCCCAGGCGTATCGTCGAACATTGCCCATCGATCGCGCATGGCCGACCGCATCCTCGCGCGGCCGGCCACGCCGCATCAAGCGGCCTGCTTGGCGTTCTCCAGGCTGGCCATGTCGATGACGAAACGATACTTCACGTCGCCCTTGAGCATGCGCTCGTAGGCCTCGTTGATCTGCGCCATCTCGATCGTCTCGATGTCCGACACGATGCCGTGCTTCGCGCAGAAATCGAGCATTTCCTGGGTCTCGCGGATGCCGCCGATCAGCGAGCCGGCCAACTGCCGGCGCTTCATGATCAGGTTGAACACCGTCGGCGACGGATGCGGCTCGGCGGGCGCGCCGACCAGCGTCATCGTGCCGTCGCGCTTGAGCAAGGTCAGGAAGGCATCCAGGTCATGCGAGGCAGCGACGGTATTGAGGATGAAGTCGAAGCTGTTGGTGTGCGCCGCCATCTCCTCCGGCAGCTTGGACACCACCACTTCGTCGGCGCCCAGACGCAGCGCATCCTCCTTCTTGTTCGCCGAGGTCGTGAACAGCACCACATGCGCTCCCATCGCGTGCGCGATCTTCACGCCCATATGGCCGAGACCGCCCAGGCCGACGATGCCGACCTTCTTGCCCGGCCCCACCTTCCAGTGGTTCAGCGGCGAATAGGTGGTGATACCGGCGCACAGCAGCGGCGCCACCGCGGCCAGGTCCTTTTCGGCATGGCGGATCTGCAGCACGTACTTCTGGTCGACCACGATATGGTCGGAGTAACCGCCATAGGTGTTCTCGCCACCGAACATCGGACCGTTGTAGGTGCCGACGAAGCCGTTTTCGCAATACTGCTCTTCGCCGTCCGCGCAGGACGCGCAATGCCGGCAGCTATCGACCATGCAACCGACGCCGGCCAGGTCGCCGACCTTGAAGGCCTCGACCTGGTCGCCGACCGCGGTCACGCGGCCGACGATTTCGTGTCCTGGCACGGACGGGTATTGGGTGTTCTGCCATTCGTTGCGTGCCGTATGCAGGTCGGAATGGCAAACGCCGCAGTAGAGGATCTCGATGCTGACGTCCTGCGGCCCGGTCGCACGGCGCTCGAACGCGTAAGGGGTCAGCGGCTGATCGGACGCCAGTGCGGCGTATCCATTGGCTTGGCTCATGGGAGAGTTCTCTCGTGACGGGGGAAGGGATAGCGGCGCTCCGATGTCGTCGGAGCCGACAGCGCAGGTCAAAGCCGGCTGGCGCAGCAGTCGAAAAGTCTAAGCCGCGGTGCATTAAAAGCGCGCATCGCTGATGGAACGGAGCGAACCATCGTGGCGGGCAGGCTAGCGAACCGGGGGCGCCGTCGCCGGATCGCTCGGATCGGTCTCAAGGGCAAGCTTCGAGCGCGAGGACCATATCGATCTGGCGCACACAACGGCAATGGAAGACCGAAGCCCCAAGCCGAGGATGGAAGCGTAATGCGTACTTATCCATGCCGTTGGAGCTGGAAGCGTACGCAACGCAGAAACGAGAGCACCGCTGAAACCGGCCTGCCACGATTAAGAAGCACGAAACAATGGAAACGGAGATTCGGCGTAGCGCCGAGTTGGCGTCCGGCCCCTGCAAGCACAGGTCTCCGGCATCCGATTCCGAACATGGCGCTGCAGATGCCTCAGGTCGGCCAGCGCGATCGGCGCACGCGGGGGTCGTATTTACGCGGAAGGAGTGCCGTCGAAGCTGAGCGAAGCAGAGGTGCGTGCGGCATTGACGACGGCGGGGTACACGCAGGTACACGACGTGAAGTACGACGACGGTTTGTGGCAAGCGCAGGCGCACAGCGCGACGGGCCAGCGGGTGGAGGTATACGCGGACCCTGTGGACGGGAGCGTGGTGAGCGCGGAGCGGGACTGAGGTATTGGTTTACTGAGGTATTGCGGCTTTTTTTGCGCCCAATAAAAAATCCCCGTCCTTGTGGGACGGGGATTTGGGGTAAAGCCCCTGGCGATGACCTACTCTCGCATGGCTTGAGCCACACTACCATCGGCGCAGCTGCGTTTCACTTCCGAGTTCGGGATGGGATCGGGTGGTTCCACAGCGCTAATTTCACCAGGGAGACGGTTGGAGTGTCGCCGCGATGCGTCATTCGAACAAGGCACGGATGTGTGCGGAGTCGAAGGACGGCATTGGGCGCCAGCCTCTCATAGGGTGTGACGTAGCGAGCATTTGGATAGCTATCGACGTGTTGTCGCGCTAAGGGTTGCTTTTTGAGGAAGCAACTTGAGGTTATATGGTCAAGCCGCACGGATCATTAGTATCAGTTAGCTCAATGCATTGCTGCACTTACACACCTGACCTATCAACCACGTAGTCTACATGGTTCCTTAAGGGGGCTTGTGCCCCGGGAAGTCTCATCTTGAGGCGCGCTTCCCGCTTAGATGCTTTCAGCGGTTATCGCTTCCGAACATAGCTACCCGGCAATGCCACTGGCGTGACAACCGGAACACCAGAGGTTCGTCCACTCCGGTCCTCTCGTACTAGGAGCAGCCCCTCTCAAACTTCCAACGCCCATGGCAGATAGGGACCGAACTGTCTCACGACGTTCTGAACCCAGCTCGCGTACCACTTTAAATGGCGAACAGCCATACCCTTGGGACCGACTACAGCCCCAGGATGTGATGAGCCGACATCGAGGTGCCAAACACCGCCGTCGATATGAACTCTTGGGCGGTATCAGCCTGTTATCCCCGGAGTACCTTTTATCCGTTGAGCGATGGCCCTTCCATACAGAACCACCGGATCACTAAGACCTACTTTCGTACCTGCTTGATCCGTCGATCTTGCAGTCAAGCACGCTTATGCCTTTGCACACAGTGCGCGATGTCCGACCGCGCTGAGCGTACCTTCGTGCTCCTCCGTTACTCTTTAGGAGGAGACCGCCCCAGTCAAACTACCCACCATACACGGTCCCCGATCCGGATTACGGACCTAGGTTAGAACGTCAAGCACGACAGGGTGGTATTTCAAGGATGGCTCCACTGCAGCTAGCGCCACAGTTTCATAGCCTCCCACCTATCCTACACAGACGAACTCAACGTTCAGTGTAAAGCTATAGTAAAGGTTCACGGGGTCTTTCCGTCTTGCCACGGGAACGCTGCATCTTCACAGCGATTTCAATTTCACTGAGTCTCGGGTGGAGACAGCGCCGCTGTCGTTACGCCATTCGTGCAGGTCGGAACTTACCCGACAAGGAATTTCGCTACCTTAGGACCGTTATAGTTACGGCCGCCGTTTACTGGGGCTTCGATCAAGAGCTTCGCCTTGCGGCTGACCCCATCAATTAACCTTCCAGCACCGGGCAGGCGTCACACCCTATACGTCCACTTTCGTGTTTGCAGAGTGCTGTGTTTTTGATAAACAGTCGCAGCGGCCTGGTTTCTGCGACCCTCTTCAGCTATAGCTCGCATGAGCCACCAAAAAGGGTGCACCTTCTCCCGAAGTTACGGTGCCATGTTGCCTAGTTCCTTCACCCGAGTTCTCTCAAGCGCCTGAGAATTCTCATCCTACCCACCTGTGTCGGTTTACGGTACGGTCTGCGTAAGCTGAAGCTTAGGAGCTTTTCCTGGAAGCGTGGTATCAGTGACTTCGTCTAAAAGACTCGTCTCGGTGCTCGGTCTTAAAGGATCCCGGATTTGCCAAAGATCCAAACCTACCGCCTTTCCCCGGGACAACCAACGCCCGGTACACCTAACCTTCTCCGTCCCTCCATCGCACTTACGCGAGGTGCAGGAATATTAACCTGCTTCCCATCGACTACGGCTTTCGCCCTCGCCTTAGGGGCCGACTCACCCTGCGCCGATTAACGTTGCGCAAGGAAACCTTGGGCTTTCGGCGTGCGGGTTTTTCACCCGCATTATCGTTACTCATGTCAGCATTCGCACTTCCGATACCTCCAGCAGACTTCTCAATCCACCTTCAACGGCTTACGGAACGCTCCTCTACCGCGCATCGCTTATCGCGATGCACCCCAAGCTTCGGTTCACTGCTTAGCCCCGTTAAATCTTCCGCGCAGACCGACTCGACCAGTGAGCTATTACGCTTTCTTTAAAGGGTGGCTGCTTCTAAGCCAACCTCCTGGCTGTCTGTGCCTTTCCACATCGTTTTCCACTTAGCAGTGAATTTGGGACCTTAGCTGTGGGTCTGGGTTGTTTCCCTTTTCACGACGGACGTTAGCACCCGCCGTGTGTCTCCCGGATAGTACGTACTGGTATTCGGAGTTTGCAATGGTTTGGTAAGTCGCGATGACCCCCTAGCCATAACAGTGCTCTACCCCCAGCAGTATTCGTCCGAGGCGCTACCTAAATAGCTTTCGAGGAGAACCAGCTATCTCCGGGTTCGATTAGCTTTTCACTCCTAATCACACCTCATCCCCTACCTTTGCAACGGGAGTGGGTTCGGGCCTCCAGTCAGTGTTACCTGACCTTCACCCTGGGCATGACTAGATCACCCGGTTTCGGGTCTACTGCCCGCGACTATGCGCCCTTATCAGACTCGGTTTCCCTTCGCCTCCCCTATACGGTTAAGCTTGCCACGAACAGTAAGTCGCTGACCCATTATACAAAAGGTACGCAGTCACTCTTGCGAGCTCCTACTGCTTGTACGCACACGGTTTCAGGATCTATTTCACTCCCCTCTCCGGGGTTCTTTTCGCCTTTCCCTCACGGTACTGGTTCACTATCGGTCGGTCAGGAGTATTTAGCCTTGGAGGATGGTCCCCCCATATTCAGACAGGGTTTCACGTGCCCCGCCCTACTCGTCTTCACTGGAATGGCCCTTTTAAATACAGGGCTATCACCTTCTATGGCCAACCTTTCCAGGTTGTTTTTCTAGAACCATACCAGCTTAAGGGCTAGTCCCCGTTCGCTCGTCACTACTTAGGGAATCTCGGTTGATTTCTTTTCCTCCGGTTACTTAGATATTTCAGTTCACCGGGTTCGCTTCCAGCAGCTATGTATTCACTGCAGGATACTGCCGAAGCAGTGGGTTTCCCCATTCGGACATTGCCGGATCAAAGCTTGTTGCCAGCTCCCCGACACTTTTCGCAGGCTGCCACGTCCTTCATCGCCTCTGACCGCCAAGGCATCCACCGTGTGCGCTTATTCGCTTGACCATATAACCTGAAGTTGCCTCCAAGCTATGCTGAGTCCGGGGGTACAAAGCCCGGACGCGAACTATAACGACTCAATTTCTAGGGACTCGAGGTCCCCGCCTTAGCCACAACGACACGTCAAGATAGTTTGATCTCAAACGCTCGCTACGTCACAAATTTTAAAAGAACATACCCCAGCCTCAATGCTGGCGCATCTTAAATTCTTAGTGTGCTTATACATTCAGAGTGGTGGGTCTGGGAGGACTCGAACCACCGACCTCACCCTTATCAGGGGTGCGCTCTAACCACCTGAGCTACAGACCCAAAGTCTTGCGCTCTTGCAGTTCCCTTAGACAGTCCGCACATGGATGTGCGGGCGTTTGCAGAGGGATCTGCAAATCTGGTGGAGCCAGTCGGGATCGAACCGACGACCCCCTGCTTGCAAAGCAGGTGCTCTCCCAGCTGAGCTATGGCCCCGAAATCGGGGTGCCCCGCCCTGTGGCGGAACTCTCTGAATGCAGGTTACTTGTGAGGACGCCTGTAGGCGTAGTTGTCTTGCTCAAAAGGAGGTGATCCAGCCGCACCTTCCGATACGGCTACCTTGTTACGACTTCACCCCAGTCATCGGCCACACCGTGGCAAGCGCCCTCCCGAAGGTTAAGCTACCTGCTTCTGGTGCAACAAACTCCCATGGTGTGACGGGCGGTGTGTACAAGGCCCGGGAACGTATTCACCGCAGCAATGCTGATCTGCGATTACTAGCGATTCCGACTTCATGGAGTCGAGTTGCAGACTCCAATCCGGACTGAGATTAGGTTTCTGGGATTGGCTTACTCTCGCGAGTTTGCAGCCCTCTGTCCTAACCATTGTAGTACGTGTGTAGCCCTGGTCGTAAGGGCCATGATGACTTGACGTCATCCCCACCTTCCTCCGGTTTGTCACCGGCGGTCTCCTTAGAGTTCCCACCATTACGTGCTGGCAACTAAGGACAAGGGTTGCGCTCGTTGCGGGACTTAACCCAACATCTCACGACACGAGCTGACGACAGCCATGCAGCACCTGTCTCACGGTTCCCGAAGGCACCAATCCATCTCTGGAAAGTTCCGTGGATGTCAAGACCAGGTAAGGTTCTTCGCGTTGCATCGAATTAAACCACATACTCCACCGCTTGTGCGGGCCCCCGTCAATTCCTTTGAGTTTCAGTCTTGCGACCGTACTCCCCAGGCGGCGAACTTAACGCGTTAGCTTCGATACTGCGTGCCAAGTTGCACCCAACATCCAGTTCGCATCGTTTAGGGCGTGGACTACCAGGGTATCTAATCCTGTTTGCTCCCCACGCTTTCGTGCCTCAGTGTCAGTGTTGGTCCAGATGGCCGCCTTCGCCACAGATGTTCCTCCCGATCTCTACGCATTTCACTGCTACACCGGGAATTCCGCCATCCTCTACCACACTCTAGTTGCCCAGTATCCACTGCAATTCCCAGGTTGAGCCCAGGGCTTTCACAACGGACTTAAACAACCACCTACGCACGCTTTACGCCCAGTAATTCCGAGTAACGCTTGCACCCTTCGTATTACCGCGGCTGCTGGCACGAAGTTAGCCGGTGCTTATTCTTTGGGTACCGTCAGAACAATCGGGTATTAACCGACTGCTTTTCTTTCCCAACAAAAGGGCTTTACAACCCGAAGGCCTTCTTCACCCACGCGGCATGGCTGGATCAGGCTTGCGCCCATTGTCCAATATTCCCCACTGCTGCCTCCCGTAGGAGTCTGGACCGTGTCTCAGTTCCAGTGTGGCTGATCATCCTCTCAGACCAGCTACGGATCGTCGCCTTGGTGGGCCTTTACCCCGCCAACTAGCTAATCCGACATCGGCTCATCTATCCGCGCGAAGCCCGAAGGTCCTCCGCTTTCACCCTAAGGTCGTATGCGGTATTAGCGTAAGTTTCCCTACGTTATCCCCCACGAAAAGGTAGATTCCGATGTATTCCTCACCCGTCCGCCACTCGCCACCCATGGTATTGCTACCACTGTGCTGCCGTTCGACTTGCATGTGTTAGGCCTGCCGCCAGCGTTCACTCTGAGCCAGGATCAAACTCTTCACTTAAAATTACAGACCCGAAGGTCAATACTTTGAATATGCAGAGTTCAAACCAAGCTTACGTATCGCTTGCTTAGCAATTGATTTGTTGCTCTTGATTCGAACGTCTGCAAGATGGACATACTTCCACCTGCAGGCGCCCTCACAAGTTACCTGCGCACACTGTCAAAGAACTTTGGGGCCGGCCTCAGCGCCTTTCCCGTTTCGCTTGCGACGTTTCCGTCGTAGCGAGCCGCCCATTATAGCGGACTTTTTCTTTCCGTCAACACCTCGTTTCGGAGGTTTTGACGTTAGCCCCGCTTCAAACCCGAAGGCTTTCCGCTGAACCTAGCCGCCCATCATAGCGGCTTTTTTGTTGCCGTCAATACCTTTTTGAGGAGGTTTTTGACGACCCCGCCGCGTTGCTGTTGCGTTGCCGCAAGGCGTTGCGTCGGGGGAGGGAAAGTATGGCTGCAAACCCGCCGCTTGGGAAGGGGGTGTGAAAGATTTTTTCACTGCACCGTCGCAGTACGCGCCCATGCGATGCACATCACTAATAAGGACGCAGCTCGCAGCCCAGGCTCTACTACTACTTAAGGCTGTCACCGCAGGCGATGGCGGCGCTCGGCCGCCATCGCGCTCAGGCCAAGACCAGGCGCACCCGCGCAAAGGTGCGCTTGCCGACCTGCAACACGCCTTCGAATCCGGGCACGAAGCTGTGCTGCGGGTCTTCCACCACCTCGCCTTCCACGCGTACCGCGCGCTCCTTGAGCTTGCGGCTGGCCTCGGAGTTGCTGGCGGTCAGCCCGGCGGCGGTCAGCAGCGCGGCGATGCGCAGGCCTTCCGCCGGCACCGCCACGTCCTGCAGCGGCAATGCGCTGGTGTCGCCCTGCCCGGTCACCACCGCATGCCAGCCGACGATGGCCTGCTCGGCCGCCGCGGCGTCGTGAAAGCGCGTGGTCAGCTCGCGGGCCAGGCGCAGCTTCACTTCGCGCGGGTGCAATGCGCCGGCCTGCACCTGCCGCTTCAGTTCCTGCGCTTCGCTCAGGCTTATATCGAAGGACAGCAGCTCGATCCAGCGCCACATCAGCTCGTCGCCGATCTTCATGGTCTTGGTGACGATGTCGATCGCCGGCTCGCTGATGCCGATGTAGTTGCCCAGCGACTTGGACATCTTGTTGACCCCGTCCAGGCCCTCCAGCAGCGGCATGGTCAGCACGATCTGCGCCGGCTGCCCGTAATGCTCCTGCAGGCCACGCCCCATCAGCAGGTTGAACTTCTGATCGGTGCCGCCCAGTTCGACGTCGGCCTTCAAGGCCACCGAATCGTAGCCCTGCACCAGCGGATACAGGAATTCGTGGATGGCGATGGACTGCTGCGCGGCATAGCGCTTGGCGAAGTCGTCGCGCTCAAGCATGCGCGCCACCGTATGCTGGCCGGCCAGGCGGATCATGTCGGCCGCGCTCATCTGCCCGAACCACTCCGAGTTGAAGCGCACTTCGGTGCGCTCGCGGTCCAGCACCTTGAACACCTGCTCCTCGTAGGTGCGCGCGTTGGCGAGCACGTCCTCGCGGGTCAGCGGCTTGCGGGTGACGTTCTTGCCGGTGGGGTCGCCGATCATGCCGGTGAAGTCGCCGATCAGGAAAATCACCTGGTGGCCCAGTTGCTGGAACTGACGCATCTTGTTCAGCAACACGGTATGGCCGATGTGCAGGTCGGGCGCGGTCGGGTCGAAACCGGCTTTCACGCGCAACGGGCGGCCGGTACGCAGCCGCGCTTCCAGTTCTTCGCGTTTGAGGATTTCGTCGGCACCGCGGCCGATCAGGGCAAGAGACTCTTCAATCGTGGACAAAACGGAACTCCGACGGGTTGCCGCCAGGCAACATGAATGACGTTAAGTGCGAGTTAACTGCGCATCCGGCGAAAACCTGAGCCGGTTCAATGGTTTGACGCGCTGTTGATCGGTGTTTATGGTAGCCGAGTTTTGAGCTCGCGCTTCGGGCTCATGAGGAAGCCTTGATGCAGAACAGCGAAACCGAACAGGAACGCGCGCGCAAGCAGCGCTTCCAGCAACGTCTCCATGTGCTTCACGACACCGCACTGCATCGGCAGCTGACGCAGCACTTCCCCGCCGGCCGCTGGACCCGCCGCCACTGGATCCACGCCAGCCTGTTCGCCACCATCGGCGCGCTGGTGGCCACGATCGTGCCCGGCTTCTCCAATGCGATCGACGTGCCGCTGCAGACCACGCACGCGACGCTGGCGCTGCCGTTGCCGCCGATCTCGCTGGCCCAGCAGCAGGGCGTGGCCGGCGACAGCTGGCAGGTGGTGCGGATCCAGCCCGGGCAGACCCTGGGCGCGGTGTTCGAACAGCTCGACATCCCGGCCACGGTGATGCACCAGGTGCTGGACCACCCCGGCACGCGCGAGGCGCTGACCAAGCTGCGCCCCGGCGCCGAGATCGGCTTCGACCTGCCGGTGGCCGGCAGCCTGCGCGGGATCCGCTTCGACCGCGACGCCACCCACCGCGTGGAACTGTCGCTGCTCGGCGACGACATCCGCGAGAAGGTGACCGAGCGCGAGACCAGCACCCGCACCGCGGTCATCAGCGGCGAAATCACCAGCTCGCTGTACGTGGCCGCGCGCAAGGCCGGGCTGTCGCCGTCGGCGATCGCGACGATGACCGACGAGATCTTCAAGTACGACATCGACTTCGACAAGGACCTGCAGCCGGGCGACCGCTTCAGCGTGGTGATGGACGAAACCTGGCGCGAAGGCGAGCGGATCGACACCAGCAAGATCCTGGCGGCGACCTTCACCACCCGCGGCAAGACCTACAGCGGTTTCCGCTTCGAGCGCGACGGCAAGCCGGCCGAGTACTTCGACGTCAGCGGGCGGCCGCTGAAGAAGAGCTTCATCCGCATGCCGGTGTCCTACAGCCGGATCAGCTCGACCTTCGGCGCGCGCAAGCATCCGGTGCTGGGCACCATGCGCATGCACAAGGGCATCGACTACGCGGCGCCGTCGGGCACGCCGATCATGGCCGCCGGCGATGCGCGGGTGCAGTTCGTCGGCACCCAGCGCGGCTACGGCAACGTGGTGATCCTGGATCACGGCAAGGGCTACAGCACGCTGTACGGGCACATGTCGCGCTTCGGCGGGATCAAGGCCGGCCAGCGCATCAACCAGGGCACGGTGATCGGCTTCGTCGGCATGACCGGCATGGCCACCGGCCCGCACCTGCACTACGAATTCCGCGTGGACGGGGTGCAACGCAATCCGGCGTCGGTGACGATGCCGCCGCCGACGCCGCTGGCCGGCACCGAGCTGGCCGCGTTCCGTGCGCAGACCTCGCCCGCGCTGGCGCGCATCCAGCGCGTGGAGAAGCTGATCTACGCCGACGCCGCACCGGCGAAGGGCGATGCCCCGGCGAAGAAGAAGAAGACTGTCGCCTCGGCCAAGTCGGCGCAGTCCAGCGACGCCGGCTGAGCCGCGTACCTGCCTCGCCACGGCGGCGCGGATTGACGCGCCGCCGCCGCTCGCCCACGCTGCGGCGCTGACGCTGCCTGGTGCCTTGCAATGCCTGATCCGATCGCACTCGATGACGAGGCCCTGTTCCTCGGCCTGATGTCCGGCACCAGCGCCGATGGCATCGACGCCGCGCTGGTGCGCTTCGGCGCCGATGGCCAGGCGCAGCTGCGCCTGGGCCGCACCTCTGCCTGGGCGCCGCGCCAGCGCGAGGCGTTGATCGCACTGGGCGAAGGCGGCGACATCGATTCGCTGGATACGCTGGGCCGGCTCGATGCGGAAGTGGCGATCGCCTTCGCCGAGGCCGCGATGCGCCTGCTGGAGGAAGCCGGCGTCGCGCCTGCCGAAGTCCGCGCGATCGGTTCGCACGGACAGACCGTGCGCCACCGGCCGCTGGCCAATCCCGCCTTCACCTGGCAACTGGGCGACGGCAACCGCATCGCCGAGCTGACCGGCATCGCCACGGTGTGCGACTTCCGTCGCCGCGATGTCGCCGCCGGCGGCCATGGCGCGCCGCTGATGCCGGCCTTCCACGCGGCGATGCTGGGCGCGGCGCACGAGGACCGCGCGGTGCTGAACCTGGGCGGGATCGGCAACCTGACCCTGCTGCCGGCGCACGGCAGCGTACGCGGGTTCGACACCGGCCCGGCCAACGCGCTGCTCGATGCCTGGTGCCAGCGCCATCTGGGCCAGCCCTACGATGCCGGCGGCGCCTTCGCCGCCAGCGGCCAGGTCGACGACGGCCTGCTGCAGCGCTTGCTGGCCGATCCCTGGTTCGCACTGGCCCCGCCCAAGAGCACCGGGCGCGAGCAGTTCCACCTGCGCTGGGTGGACGCGCTGCTGGAGCCGGCCGCGCATCCGGCCGCGGCGGTGCAGGCGACCCTGCTGGAACTGACCGCGGCCACCGTGGCCAACGCGCTGCTGGCGCAGCAGCCGGCGACCCGGCAATTGCTGGTCTGCGGCGGCGGCGTGCACAACCCGCTGTTGCTGGCGCGGCTGCAGGCGCGGCTGCCGGGCGTGCAGGTGCTGTCCACGCAGGCGCTGGGCCTGGATCCGGACTACGTGGAAGCGATGGGCTTCGCCTGGCTGGCGCGGCAGACCCTGGCCGGCTTGCCCGGTAACCTGCCTTCGGTCAGCGGCGCACGCGGGCCGCGCATCCTCGGCGCGATCCACCTGGCCTGACGAAGACGGCACCGCTCGGCGCCATGCGCGCCGACACGCGACTCAGAAGCCGGCACCGGCCGGCAGTTCGCGCAACGCGGCGATCGCGTCGGACAAGGCATCCACCTCCGGATTCTCGAAGCCGCTGCGCACCTCGTGCTCGCTGGCGAACAAACCCTGTTCGATCAGGTTCAGCACGGTCTGGTGCTGGGTCCAGCCGCGGGCCACGGCGATGCGGCGGATCCGATCGACCAGGATGGGGTCGATGTCGCGCAACAGCAGATCGGTCATGCGGACTCCCGAGCGGACGGCGGCGCGCCCCAGGCGCCGCCATGCATCATCCGCAAGTCCGGGCGGGCTTTCAATCCGCCTGCGGCGCGGCGGGCGCCGATTGTTCGCGGATCCGCGGCCACAGCCAGGCCAGCAGCAGCAGAGTCGGGATCACCGTGAACGCGCTGAGCACGAAGAAGGTGCTGTAGGAGGTGGCCTCAACGATATAACCGGAGGCGCCGCCGACGAACTTGCCGGGCAGGTTGGCCAGCGACACCAGCAGCGCGTACTGGGTGGCGGTGAAATTGCGGTCGGTCAGCGACGACATGAAGGCGACCAGCACGGTGCCGGCGAAGCCCTGGAACAGGTTGTCGGCACTGAGCGCGGCGTAGAACGACCACAGCTGCCCGGGATGCTGGGCCATCAGCAGGAACGCCAGATTCGACAGCGCCACGCCCAGCGCGGCCACGAACAGCATGCGCCGGAAGCCGAACGCCGCCACCGCCAGGCCGCCGGCGAAGGCGCCGGCGATGCCCATCCACACCCCGAACAGCTTGGAGACGGTGGCGATGTCGGCCTTGCTGAAGCCCGAGTCCAGGTAGAACGGCCCGGACATCACCCCGATCACCTGGTCGGGGAACTTGAACAGGCCCACGAACAGCAGCAGCCCCAGGCCCAGCGCCAGGCCGTTGCTGGTGAAGAAGCTGGAGATCGGCTGCCAGAACGCGCCGACCACGTCGATCTTGCGCACCACCGTGGCCACCGGCACCTCCGGTTCGCGGCACAGCAAGGTGGTGGCGATCGGCAGCAGCATCAGCCCGGCCATCACCAGATAGGCCAGGGTCCAGTCGCCGAACTGGGCCAGGTACAGCGCGCCGGCGCCGGACAGGATCAGGCCGATGCGGTAGCCGAAGGTATAGGTCGCGGCGAGCGCGGCCTGCGCCGAGGCCGGGGCGATCTCGATCCGGTACGCATCGACCACCGAATCCTGGGTGGCGCCGGCGAAGGAGGCGATCAGCACCCACAGCACCAGCCCGCCGACGCTCAACTCCGGGCGCATCAGCGCCAGCGCCGCCAGGCCGATCGTGACCCCCAGCTGCGACACCAGCAGCCACGAGCGGCGCCGGCCCAGGAACGCGACCAGCGGGAACGGATAGCGGTCCAGCAGCGGCGCCCACAGGAACTTGAGCAGGTAGAAGAAGCTGGCCAGGCTGATCAGGCCGATGCTGCCCAGGTCCAGGCCGACGTCGCGCAGGCGCGTGGACAGGGTCTGCGAAGCGATCAACAGGAACGGCAGGCCGCTGCCGAAGCCGAGCAGGGCCATCGTCGCCGCCGACGGCGTGGCGAAGGCGCGCTTGATCCCGGCCCAGCCCTTGTAGGACCCCGGCGCGGATGCGGTGCCGCTCATTCGCGGTAATCCACCACGAACGGCGCATGGTCGGAGAAGCGCTGCGCGGTGTAGATCGCGCAGCCCTGCAGGCGCTCGCGCAGCGAGGGAGTGACGAACTGGTAGTCGATGCGCCAACCCACGTCGTTGGCGCGCGCGGCGCCGCGATTGCTCCACCAGGTGTAGTCCTGGCCTTCCGGGTGCAGCGCGCGGTAGGCGTCGACCCAGCCGCGGCCGCTGGCCGCGTCGGCGTCTTCGGCGCGATCGGCGCACAGGCCGTTGAGCCAGTCGCGCTCGGCCGGCAGGCAGCCGGAATTCTTCTGGTTGGACTTCCAGTTCTTGATGTCCAGCGCCGAGCGCACGATGTTCCAGTCGCCGCACAGCACGTAGTCGCGGCCGCTGGCCAGCCATTCGTCCAGGATCGGCCGCAGCCAGTCCATGACCTGGAACTTGTAGCCCTGGCGCAGCTCGCCCGACGAGCCGGAGGGGATGTAGAACGAGACCACGCTCAGGTTGCCGAAGCGCGCTTCCAGGTAGCGGCCCTCTTCGTCGAACTCGGGCCAGCCCAGCGCGGTGCGCACTTCGTCGGGCTCACGCTTGCTGTAGATGGCCACGCCGCTGTAGCCCTTCTTGGTGCTGGCATCGCGGAACCAGACGCGGTAGCCGTCCGGCAGGAACGCCGGCCCGGCCAGTTGATGCTCCTGCGCCTTGGTCTCCTGCACGCACAGCACATCGGCGTGCTGGCTGGAAAACCACTCGAAGAAGCCCTTGGTGGCGGCCGAACGCAGGCCGTTGGCGTTGAAGCTGATGATGCGCATGAATGAAGAGCCGGGATTCGGGATGGGGGGATTGGGGATTCGTGAAAGCGTACCCCATGCGTGGACGCTGTATGGCCGCGACCAGCTATGCTTTCACCAATCCCGTCATCCCCAATCCCGAATCCCGGCCTCCCAATGACCGACTACCGGCAACGTTTCCTGCAATTGGCCCTGGATGCGCAGGCGCTGCGCTTCGGCGAGTTCACGCTGAAGTCCGGGCGCATCAGTCCCTATTTCTTCAATGCCGGGCGCTTCGATTCCGGGAGCACGGTGGCGCGCCTGGCGGCGTGCTACGCCGATGCGGCCGATGCCGCCGGGCTCGACTTCGACCTGCTGTTCGGCCCGGCCTACAAGGGCATCCCGCTGGCGACCGCGCTGGCCTGCGAGTACGCGCAGCGCGACCGCAACCTGCCGCTGGCGTTCAACCGCAAGGAAGCCAAGACCCATGGCGAAGGCGGCAGCCTGATCGGCGCGCCGCTGGCCGGGCGCCGGGTGCTGATCGTGGACGACGTGATCACCGCCGGCACCGCGATCCGCGAGGCGCTGGCGATCATCCGCGAGGCCGGCGGCCTCCCGGCGGCGATCCTGGTCGCGCTGGACCGCCAGGAGATCGCCGGCGAGCACGACCGGCGCTCGGCGGCGCAGGCGGTGGCGGCGGAGGCCGGCGTTCCTGTGGTGTCGGTCGCGCACCTGGGCGATCTGCTTGCATTCATCGATGGAAACGCGGACCTTGTCGGCTTCCGCGAACCGCTGCTGGCCTACCGGGCACGCTACGGCTGCGATCCGTCAGGCTGACAGCAGGGGGCTGCCATGATGCCGATCCAACGACCATGGGGCCGGGCCGCGTTGCCGGTCCTGCTCGCGCTGATTGCATTGCCGGCCGCAGCGCAGCCGGCGCCATCCAAGAAGCTGTACTGCTGGAACCAGGGCGGGCAGCGCGTGTGCAGCGATGCGCTGCCGCCGGAAGCGGTGAACCAGGCGCGCGACGAATTCAACGCCAAGAGCGGGATGCGCAGCGGCGCGGTCGGCCGCGCGCTGAATGCCGAGGAGCGCGCAGCGGCCGCCGCCGATGCCGCACAGCAGCGCGCCGACCAGGCGGCGCTGGAGACGCGCAAGCGCACCGACCAGGCGATGCTGCTGTCGTTCCAGACCGAAGAGGAGTTGCGCCGGGTGTTCTCCGAGCGCATCGGCATCGTCGACAACAACATCAACACTGCGCGCTACAACGTCAACAGCCTGCGCGAAGGCCTGGTCGGCCTGCTGGCCAATGCAGGCGCGCGCGAATTGGCCGGGCAGAAAGTGACCGGCAAGATCGTCGAGGACGTGCAGCAGCGGCATCGCGCGCTGCTGTGGCAGCTGCGCATGCAGAAGAACTTCGAACAGCAGCGGCTCGGCCTGAACCAGGAAATCGACGACGCGCTGCAACGCTACCGTGCGGCGAAGCGGCCCGGGACCGGCACGGCGCCGGCTGCGACGGCGAACAGCGGTTGAGCGCGGCGCGCGGCCAGCGTCAGTAGCCAGGTCGCCGCGACAGGGATGTCGGGGACTGAAGTCCCTCCTACAGTGCACCCAGCGAGTAGGCCGCGAGTCCCTTGTAGGAGCGACTTCAGTCGCGACGAGAGAAGTCCGGATGCTCGGCGGTTTCGGATGCTGTCGGGGCTGAAGCCCCTCCTACAGTGCGCCGGTGAGTTGGCCGAGCTTCCTGTAGGAGCGGTTTCAACCGCGACGAGCGCAGCCCGGAATCGCTGCGCTCTCGGCCATCCTGTCGCGGGACGAAGCCGCTCCCCCAGCACTCCGCATGCCGGCGGCGCTACGTCGCCTCGCCCGGCACTGCGCCGGGCGCACACACCATGCGCCTCAGAATCCCGCCGCCAGCGACGGCAACAGCGCTTGCAGCTGGCTGCGGAACAGGTCCTTGATCCGCTCCAGCGCGGCGCTGGTGTCGGCCTCGAAGCGCAGCACCAGCACCGGCGTGGTGTTGGACGCGCGCACCAGGCCCCAGCCGTCGGCGAAGTCCGCGCGCAGGCCATCGATGGTGAGCAGCCGCGCACCGGCGAACGCCGAACCTTCCTGCTGCGCGACAGCGACCAGCTGCGCGACCAGCGCATGCGCGTCCTGTCCGTCGGCCAGCGGCAGCTTGATCTCCGGCGTGGACACGCTGTCGGGCAGCTCGGCCAGCACCTCGGACGGGCTCTCCTCGCGCTGCGCCAGGATCTCCAGCAACCGCGCCGCCGCGTACAGGCCGTCGTCGAAGCCGTACCAGCGCTCCTTGAAGAAGAAGTGGCCGCTCATCTCGCCCGCCAGTTCGGCGTCGGTCTCGCGCATCTTCGCCTTGATCAGCGAATGCCCGGTCTTCCACACCATCGGGCTGCCGCCGTTGCGCAGCACGTAGTCCGACAGCTTGCCGGTGCACTTGACGTCGTAGATCACCAGCGCGCCGGGGTTGCGTTGCAGCACGTCGGCGGCGAACAGCATCAGCAAGCGATCGGCATAGATCACCGTGCCTTCCTTGGTGACCACGCCGAGCCGGTCGGCATCGCCGTCGAAGGCGATGCCCAGGTCGGCGTCGAAGCGCTTCACGGTCTGGATCAGGTCCTCCAGGTTGTGCGGCTCGCTGGGATCGGGGTGATGGTTGGGGAAGGTGCCGTCGACGTCGCAATACAGCGGGATGACCTCCGCGCCGATCGCCTCCAGCAGCCGCGGCGCCAGTTCGCCGCCCACGCCGTTGCCGGCATCGGCCACCACCTTGAGCGGGCGATCCAGCTGCACGTCGTCGGCGATGCGCTTGATGTAGTCGTCGCCGACGTCGCGCTGCTCCAGCCGCCCGGGTTCGGCGGCGGTCGGCAGGCGGCCTTCACTGATCCGCGCATACAGGTCGGTAATCGCCGCGCCGGACAGCGTTTCGCCGCCAACCACGATCTTGAAACCGTTGTAGTCCGGCGGGTTGTGGCTGCCGGTCACCGCCACGCAGCTGCCCGCGCGCAGGTGGAAGCTGGCGAAATACACCACCGGGGTCGGCGCCAGGCCGATATCGGTGACGTGGCAGCCGGCGCGGCGCAGGCCTTCGATCAGCGCCGCCGACAGTTCCGGGCCGGACAGGCGGCCGTCGCGGCCGACCACCACCTCGCTCAAGCCCTGCTCCTGCATCACCGCGCCGATCGCCTGGCCGATCAAGGCGGCGACCTGCGGGCTGAGATCGCGGCCGACCACGCCGCGGATGTCGTAGGCGCGGAAGATGGCGGCCGGCACGGTCAGTGCCGGAACCGTCCTGGCCGGCGCGGTCTCGCCCTCCGGCACCGGTGGCGCCGGTGGCGGCTCGCGGTGCTGCAGGCTCTGCCGCAGGGTGGGTTCCTGCTCGGCCGCCGCGGCGGCGGCCTTGGCGCGGCGCGGCTGCGGCAGGCGGCCGCGCGCGGCCAGCAGCACCGCCAGAGCCAAAAAGCCGAGCAGGCCGGCGACGATCAGGCAGGGCAGCGCGTCCAGGCCGAGCGGTCCGACCTCGGCGTCGGGCAATGCCGCGACCACCCGCAGCCCGGTCTTGCCGATCGGCCGCGACAAGGCGTCGCCATGGTCGGCCAGGCCGGCATCGCCGGCGCCGATCACGTCGTAGCTGCCCTGGCGCAGCGCCAGATAGCCGCTGGCCGGGACCGCAGCCTGCGCCAGCGGTGCGGTCAGCACGCGCAGCGGCAGGCGCAGGTAGGCGACGCCGGCGCCCGTGTCCAGGGTCACCGGCGCGGCCAGCCCCAGTCGCGCGCCGCCGCCGTCGCGCACCACCGCGCTGGCGACCGCGTCGGTCAGCAACGCCTTTTCCAGCAGCGCCAGGCGGCCATAGCCGAAGCTGCCCGCGTCGGCGTAGCCGGCGCTCAGGTCACCGGGCAGCACTTGTGCGTCTTCCGCGCCCTTCCAGCCCTCGCGCAAGGCTTGCGCCGCCGCCGTCGCGTCGCCGCGCGCCAGGGCGGCCTGCACCGCGGGCTGCTGCAATTGCGCGGCGAAGCGCTTGGCGACCGCCGCCAGCGCCTGCGAGGTCTGCGCCACCGCCGTGTCGCGCGCCTGCTGCAGGTCCGTGGCGCTGTGTTCGTAGCGCCATTGCTGCGCGCCGCTCCAGCCGAACCAGCCGGCCAGTACGGCCAGCAGCAGCGCCAGCAGCGGCGCCGCCTTGCGCAAACCCTCATGCGCCGGCGGCCGTTGTGTTGCCTCGCTCATGCAGACGATCCCCTGTCAGCGCACTCCGGTATGGCCGAATCCACCCGTTCCCCTGGCGCTGTCGGCGAAAGTATCCACCACCTGCAGGGCAACGCGCACGACCGGCATCACCACCAGTTGCGCGATGCGGTCGCCGGGGGCGATGGTGAACGGCTCGCGGCCGCGGTTCCAGACGCTGATCAGCAGCGGTCCCTGGTAGTCGGCATCGATCAGGCCGGTGCCGTTGCCGAGCACGATGCCGTGGCGATGGCCCAGCCCGGAGCGCGGCAAGACCACCGCGCACAGCTGCGGATCGGCGATGTAGATGGACAGCCCGCTGGGGATCAGCGCGGTATCGCCCGGCGCCAGGGTCAGCGGCGCCTCTGTGGCCGCGCGCAGATCCAGCCCGGCGCTGGCCTCGGTAGCGTAGTCCGGCAGCGGCCAGCTGTCGCCGAAGCGCGGGTCGAGCAGTTTGACCTGCAGCGGGTATGGCGTGGGGATGGTCATGCGTGCAGTCGCTCCGCGATCAGGGCCAGCAATTGTTCGGCCAGTTGCGCCTTGGACACGGCCGGGAAGCTGCGCGCGCCCTGTTGCCAGTAGGCGGTGGCGGCATTCTGGTCGCTCTCGAAGCCGTTGCCGGCCACCCCCACCTGGTTGGCGATGATCAGGTCCAGGTGCTTGTCGTTGAGTTTGCCACGCGCGTAGCGTTCGATGTCGTGGGTCTCGGCGGCGAAGCCGACCACCAGTTTCAGCGCCTGGGTCTGTGCGGCGACCTCGGCCAGGATGTCCGGGGTGCGCACCAGTTCCAGGGTCAGCACCTCGCCGCTCTTCTTGATCTTCTGCGCGGCGACCTGCTTGGGCGTGTAGTCGGCGACCGCGGCGGTGCCGATGTAGATGTCGGCCGGCAACGCGCCGAGCACCGCGGCGCGCATCTGCGCCGCCGAGCGCACGTCGATGCGCTGCACGCCGTCGGGCGTGGGCAGGTGCACCGGGCCGCTGACCAGCACCACCGACGCGCCCTGCCGCGCCGCCGCGGCGGCCAGGGCATAGCCCATCTTGCCGCTGCTGCGGTTGCCGAGATAGCGCACCGGGTCCAGGTCTTCGTAGGTCGGCCCGGCGCTGATCAGCAGGCGCAGGCCGTGCAGCGCGCCGCCACCGCTACTGGCCGCGACCGGCGCGGGCGCCGCCAGGGTCGCCGCGGTCGCGGCGTGGCCACTGGCCAGCGCGGCGACGATCTCTTCCGGCTCGGCCAGGCGTCCGGGACCGGACTCGCCCTCGGCCAATGGGCCGTCGTTCGGCCCGACCACGCTGGCACCGCGTTGGCGCAGCGTGGCGACATTGGCCTGGGTGGCGGGGTGCAGCCACATGCGGTGGTTCATCGCCGGGCACACGGTCAGCGGCGCGGTGGTGGCAAGGCACAGCGTGGTCACCAGATCGTCGGCCAGACCGTGGGCGAGCCGCGCCAGCAGGTCGGCGGTGGCCGGCGCCACCACCACGCGATCGGCCCAGCGGGCCAGTTCCAGATGGCCCATCGCCTGCTCGGCGGCGCTGTCCCACAGGCTGGTGCGGGTCGGGTGCGCGGACAGCGCCTGGAAGCTCAGCGGCGTGACGAACTGCTGCGCGCCGGCGGTCATCGCCACCTGCACCTCGGCACCCGCCTCGCGCAGCCGCCGCACCAGCTCAAGCGCCTTGTAGGCAGCGATGCCGCCGCCCACGCACAACAGCACACGCCGCCCCTGCAGGGGCCCCTCGAAAGTACCGGTCACGTCGGGAATGTCCTACCCATGCAAGAACGATTAGCTTACCCGATGGCCCTTTGCGGCCCTGATACCGTTGCGCCATATCGCCCGCCAATCTGGCGATATGCACATCAACGACTGGCCCGACGCCGAACGTCCCCGGGAAAAGCTGCTGGAACGCGGCCCCGGCGCCCTCTCCGACGCCGAACTGCTGGCGATCTTCCTCGGCTCCGGCCTGCCCGGCAGTGACGCAGTGCGAACCTCGCGCGACCTGCTGCATCTGCACGGGCCGCTGCGCATGCTGCTGGACCGCCCGCCACGCGAGCTGGTGCGCCTGCCGGGACTGGGCCCGGCACGGGCCTGCAAGCTGTCGGCGGCGCTGGAGCTGGCCAAGCGCCACCTGGCCGCCGAACTCGAACGCGGCACCACCCTGACCGATCCGGGGGCGGCCGGCCGCTACTTCGCGCAACGGCTGCGGGCATGGCCGCACGAGGTGTTCGCGGTGCTGTTCCTGGACACCAAGCACCGCTCGCTGGCATTCGAAGAACTGTCCCATGGCACCCTGGACGGCGCCGAGGTGCATCCGCGCGAAGTGGTGCGGCGCGCGCTGGCGCACAACGCGGCTGCGGTGATCATCGGCCACAACCATCCATCGGGAAACTCGGAGCCCTCGCCCGCCGACCGCGCCGTTACCCACCGCCTGAAGCAGGCGCTGGGCTTGGTGGACATCCGTTTGCTGGACCATTTCATCGTCGGCGACGGGGCACCGGTATCGATGGCGGCGCGCGGCTGGGCCTGAGCCGGAATTGGGAACCGGGCAGCACGGCGGCGGCGCGACACATCCCGAATGCGCACTCCCCGACCCGCCATCGTCGGACGGCCTGAGGTCGGGCTGAACCCGGCACGGGCCGGGAGGCGGCGGGTCGGGTAAAATCGCCGGTTCCGCGCTTCAAGCAGAGATCACGTGAAATCCCAACTCCGCGCCCTGATCGGTCAAGGCATCGAAGCCTTGCGCGCCAACGGCACCCTGCCGGCCGACACCCTGCCGCCGGACTTCGTGGTCGAACGGCCCAAGACCCGCGAGCACGGCGACTTCGCCACCAATGCCGCGATGCTGCTGGCCAAGGCCGCGCGCGGCAATCCGCGCGCGCTGGCGCAGCAGCTGGTCGCCGCGCTGCCGGCCAGCGACGAAGTGACCCGGGTCGAGATCGCTGGCCCCGGCTTCATCAACTTCCACCTCAGCCCCAGCGCCTACCAGCGCGAGGTGCTGGCGGTGCTCAAGCAGGGCGAGGACTACGGCCGCAGCCTGGTCGGCAATGGCCGCACCGTGGGCGTGGAATACGTCTCGGCCAATCCGACCGGCCCGCTGCACGTAGGCCACGGCCGCGCCGCGGCGATCGGCGACTGCCTGGCGCGGCTGCTCGAGGCCAACGGCTGGAACGCCAAGCGCGAGTTCTACTACAACGACGGCGGCGGCCAGATCGAGAACCTGGCGCGCTCGGTGCAGGCGCGCGCGCAGGGCAAGACCCCCGACAGCCCCGACTGGCCGGAAGAAGGCTACCGCGGCGACTATATCCAGGACGTGGCCAATGCCTACCTGGCCGGCGACTCGGTGGACCTGGAGGGCAACCTGGTCACCGGTTCCAAGGATCCGAACGACCTGGAAGCGATCCGCCGCTTCGCCGTGGCCTACCTGCGCAACGAGCAGAACCACGACCTGGCCGCGTTCGGCGTGGACTTCGACATCTACTTCCTGGAAAGCTCGCTGTACCGCGACGGCAAGGTCGAAGAAGCGGTGCAGAAGCTGGTCGCCTCCGGCCACACCTACGAGGAAGGCGGCGCGCTGTGGCTGAAATCGACCGATTTCGGCGACGACAAGGACCGCGTGATGCGCAAGTCCGACGGCAGCTACACCTATTTCGTGCCGGACGTGGCCTATCACCTGAGCAAGTGGCAGCGCGGCTACGTGCGCGCGATCACCGAACTGGGGGCCGACCACCACGGTTCGCTGGCGCGGGTCCGTGCTGGCCTGCAGGCGATGGACCTGGGCATTCCCAAGGGCTGGCCCGAGTACGTGCTGCACCAGATGGTCACGGTGATGCGTGGCGGCGAGGAAGTGAAGCTGTCCAAGCGCGCCGGCAGCTACCTGACCCTGCGCGACCTGATCGAGGAAGCCGGCCGCGATGCCACGCGCTGGTTCCTGATCGCGCGCAAGCCCGATTCGCAGCTGACCTTCGACATCGACCTGGCGCGCCAGCAGAGCAACGACAATCCGGTGTTCTACGTGCAGTACGCGCATGCCCGGGTGTGCAGCCTGCTGCGCCAGGCGCAGGAGAAGAAGCTGGACTACGACCAGGCCGACGGCCTGGGCCAGCTGAACCGGCTGAACGATGCGACCTCGCTGGAACTGATGCTGGAACTCTCGCGCTACCCGGAAGTGGTGGAGAATGCGGGGCATGTGCTGGAGCCGCACCTGATCGCGCAGTACCTGCGCGAACTGGCGACCGCGTTCCACACCTGGTACCACGGCACCCCGGTGCTGGTGGACGATGCGAGCGAGCGCAACGCCAAGTTGACCCTGGCCGTGGCGGCGCAGCGAGTGCTGGCGAACGGCCTGAACCTCCTGGGCGTTTCCGCCCCGGAAAAAATGTGAGTGGAGAAGCGGTAGATGGCAGCACGACGCGGTAAGACGCAGGCGCGGCGCAACAGCGGCAACGGCACGCCCGGATGGGTGTGGCTGATCGCCGGCGTGGCGATCGCGGCAGTGGTGTTCCTGGCGGCGCCAGGCCTGTTCAAGAAGGACGGCGACGGCTTCCTGCGCGTGGGCGGCCCGCGCGCCAATCCGGATGCGCAACCGGCGCCGGTGGCCGATGCCGATGTGGACGCGGCGCCGGAACTGCCCAAACCGGCGGCAGCGGCGGCCGGCAGCACCAAGCCCGACGCCAAGAAGGACCCGCAGACCCAGTACGACTTCTACACCTTGCTGCCCGGCAAGGAAGTGCAGATGTCCGATGCCGAACTGGCCGCCAGCGCACGCGCCGAGGCCGCGCGCCAGGCGCGCGCGCCGCAGCCGGCCGCCGCCACGCCGGCGACGGCCACGGCGACCACGGCCACTACCGCTCCGGCAACGACGGCGGCAGTGTCCAACCCGACCCCGCTGCCGGAAACGGCAACAGCGAGCGCACCCGCCAACACGGCGGCCAAGCCGACCGCGGCGGCGGCCACGCCTGCCGCTGCCACGGCCGCTGCGGCAGCAGCGGACAACGCCCGCTACATCCTGCAGGCAGGCTCGTTCGGCGCCTCCGGCGATGCCGAATCGACCAAGGCCAAGCTGGCGATGCTGGGCCTGTCGGCGCGCGTGGAATCGGCGCAGATCAGCGGCAAGACCGTGTACCGCGTGCGCATGGGGCCATACGGCACCGCCAGCGAACTGGCCGCGGCCAAGCAGAAGCTGACCGGCAGCGGGCTGCCGGCGATCGCGATCAAGGCGCAGTGAGGCTGGGATTGGGCATTCGGGATTGGGGATTCGGGAGAAGCTAACGGCTCCCGCATCCCCTGCGACCCGTGGGCTACCACATGCGTTGAATTGCCTCGCCGGTCGCGAGCGCGACTGACGGTCCGCCTGGCTGCGACGGCCGTCGGCAGGCGCAACGCATCGGCGCCGCTTTCGCTTTTTCTAATCCCTAATCCCTAATCCCTAATCTCTAATCTCTAATCCCGGCTCCTAGCCACCTGGAAGCCGGCGAAGGACTGCGTCACCGGCATGATTTCCAGCCGATTGATGTTCAGATGCGGCGGCAGCGTGGCGACCCAGAAGATCTGCTCGGCGATATCCTCGGCGGTCATCGGCTGCGCGCCGTGGTAGAGCTTGTCCGACGCGCCCTGGTCGCCGTGGGTACGCACCAGGGTGAACTCGGTC
This sequence comes from Xanthomonas sp. SI, assembly GCF_014236855.1. Lineage (NCBI taxonomy): Bacteria > Pseudomonadati > Pseudomonadota > Gammaproteobacteria > Lysobacterales > Lysobacteraceae > Xanthomonas > Xanthomonas sp. SI. The sequence goes on along the minus strand of NZ_CP051261.1, from coordinate 523,724 downwards.
TCGGCCATGCCCGGCTCGATCGCGGTCACGCGCACGCCGGTGCCGTGCAGGTCCGAGCGCAGGCCCAGCGAGAACTGGCTGACGAAGGCCTTGGTGCCGCCGTAGGCATTGCCGCCCGGATACGGATACAGCGCGGCCACCGAACTGATGTTGACGATCGCGCCACGACGCTGGATCAGCGTGGGCAGCAGGCGATGGGTCAGGGTCACCAGCGCGGTGATGTTGGTGTCGATCATCGTGCGCCAGTCGTCCAGCGACGCGGCCTGCGCCGGTGCGGTGCCCTGCGCCAGGCCGGCGTTGTTGACCAACAGGTCGATGCCGCGGAACGCGTCCGGCAGCTCCGCCAGCATCGCATCGAGCGCGGCTTCGTCGCGGATGTCGAACGCGGCCACGTGCACGCGCTCGGCACCGAACTCGGCCAGCAGCGGCTGCAGCCGCTCGGCACGGCGGCCGGTGGCGATCACGCGCCAGCCGGCGTTGACGAAGCGGCGCACGGCGGCGGCGCCGAAACCGGAGGTGGCGCCGGTGATCAGGGCGGTCTGGGTCATTGAGAGGCCGGGAATGGGGAGTGGGGGAATCGGGAATGGTAAAAGCAAACAGGCAACGCCGGGGTGCTGTTGCCTCAAGCGCCGCTTGCCGGCATGGACACGTGGCCCACGGCATAGGCCTGGCCGACGTCCGGCGACGGCGGTGGCGGTGGCGGTGGCGGTGGCGGATCGCGCCAAAGTCGCAGACGCAGCAGGTTCCAGCCGTGCGGCTCGTAGGCGCTCACCGTGGCCAGCACGCCTGCGGCAAGATCGTCCCTCGCCCGCTCGGCCTCGCGTGCGCCCAGCGTTTCGGGCGCGTCGGCCTCGGGGATCGCGGCGATCTCGCGCCGGGCGTAGCGGGCGCCGCGCAAGTCCGCGCTCAGGTGCGCCGCGCACACCGTCCACAGTTGCACCGCCGGCCGTCCGAACGACGCGGTCAGCGCGCGGAAGGCGGCACCGGCGAGGAAATCGCGCATCGCGTCGGCATCGCGCCACAGATAGAACGGCGCATACAGATTGGTCCGGCTGGACAGTGCGGGATCGCCGCGATCGGCGCTCAGATAGGCCTTGAACACCAGTCCCGGCAGATCGTCCAGCAACGGCCCCTTGTCGGCGATGCGGCGCTGGATGATGGCCATGTCGTAGTCGGCCGGCAGCACGATGCTGTACTGCATGGCGATCATGCGTCGGTCTCCGCTGCCACGATCCCGGCGCGGCCGCCGCCGAAGGACCAGTCCTGCGCCTGCGTGGTGACGATGTTCACCATCACGTCTTCCGGCGCGATGCCCGGCGCGATCGCCAGCAGCTCCACCAGGCGCCGGTAGAACGCGCGCTTGCAGGCCTCGCTGCGCGGCCGCCCGGCGGTGATCGCGATCAGCACGAAGGCGTCCGAGCGCGGTCCGCCGAGATAGTGGCGGTCGAACACCAGTTCTCCCGGATCGTGCTGGTGGATGACCTGGAAGCAATCGCCGGCCGGCACCTCGAAGGCCTCATGCATGGCCTGGTAGACGCTGGCGGACAAGGCGCGCAGATAGTCGGGGGTGGCGCCGCGATGCAGCGAGATACGGGCGTAGGGCATGGGATGTCTCCTTGGGAAATCAGGCGGCCGACGCGGTGGCGTCGCGCAGCAGCGGCAGCGCCGAGGCGGCACATGGCCAGCCGGCGTAGAACGCCAGATGGGTGATCGCTTCGGCCAGTTCGTCGCGGCCCAGGCCGTTGTCCAGCGCGCGGCTCAGGTGGAACGGCAGTTGCTGCGGCCGGTACAGCGCGACCAGCGCCGCCACCGTGACCAGGCTGCGCTCGCGCGGCGACAGCGCCGGGCGCTGCCACAGGTCGGCAAACAGCACTTCTTCGGTCAGTTGCGCGAATTTCGGAGCGATATCGCCGAACAAGGATGCAGCAGGCTGGGACAGGTCGGACATTGGCGGCTCGCGCTGGAGATTGACTGCGCACAGCCTAGCCACCGAATATGTTCCTGAAAATCGGGAAATTCAGTATCAAATCTTCGATAAAACAGGATCGATAGCATGCGTCGTGTCACCTTCGATCTGGATGCGCTGCGCAGCTTCGTCGCCGGCGTCGAACTGGGCAGCTTCGCCAAGGCGGCGGACCGGCACGGGCGTTCCACGTCGGCGATCAGCGCGCAGCTGAAGAAGCTGGAAGCGCAGGCCGGCCACGCGCTGCTGCGCCGCAGTGGCCGCGGACTGGCGCTGACCGACGCGGGCGAGGTGTTGCTGGCTTACGCAAGGCGCCTGCTGGACCTCAACGACGAGGCCGCCGGTGCGCTGCACGGGCCCACCCTGCAGGGCTGGGTACGGCTTGGACTGCAGGAGGATTTCGGCGAGCACATGCTGCCCGACGTGCTGGGCCGCTTCGCCCGCGCCCATCCCAAGGTGCGCATCGAAGCGCGCATCGCGCGCCATCAGGAACTGCTGGCGCGGGTCGAAGCGGGCCAGTTGGACCTGGCGCTGGTCTGGGACGCCGGGACCGCGACGGCGCATCGCGCACCGCAGGCGGCCTGGCCGATGCGCTGGATCGCCGCAGCCCAGGGGCCGCTTCCGGACCCGAGCGGCTGGAGCAGCGATACGCCATTGCCACTGGTGATGCTGGAAGCGCCCTGCCTGCTGCGCACTGCGGCGACCACAGCGCTGGACCGTGCCGGCATCCCATGGCGCATCGCCTTCACCAGCGCCAGCCTGGGCGGCGTCTGGGCCGCGGTCCGCGCCGGCCTGGGCCTGACCCTGCGCACGCCGGCCGGCCTGCCCGACGCGCTGGCGCTGCTGCCGCCAGGGGTCGGCGGCCTGCCGACGCTGCCGGCGCTGGGCTTGAACCTGCATCGTGCCGACGCGGAACCGGCGCCGGCAGTGGCGCGCCTGGCGGAGATCCTGCAGCAGCGCCTGCACGAGGCACGCTTGGCATACGCCGATCCGGAGTGAGGCGGCCACGTGCAGCACCGCGCACGACCGGCTCGCCGCGCCAATGCGCTCCGGCAATGCCGGCCTAGGCGGCCATCGGCACTTCGGCGGGCGGGCGCCGCAGGCGTTCGCGCAGGCGCAGGAACGGCCGTTCCACCGCGTAGTGCAGCAGCGCGGCGACCAGCAACGCCATCGCCGCATAGATCGCGAACGCGAGCGGACCGCGTCCGTCGAGCGCGGCGCCGAACCAGCTCTGGGTGAGATGGAACACGGCCTTGTGCGACAGATACAGGCTGTAGGAGACCGCCGCCAACCACCCCGCCCCAGGCAACGCGCGCCGGCCGATCCAACTGCGCGTGGAGGCGCCGGCGATCGCCAGCAGCGCCAGTCCCAGCGACAACACCGGCCAGCCGATCGCGTTGCCGAGCAGGCCAGTCCGTTCGCGGAACAGCCACATCGCCAGCGCGCACACCGCCAACCCGGCCAGCAGCAGTGCGTTGGCGCGCGCCTGCAGCCACTGCCAGCGCTGCGGCCGGAACACCTTGATCGCGGCCAGCACCACGCCGGCCAGCAAGCCGTCGAGCCGGTTCCAGGTCGGGTAGTAGATGTCCTCGATGAACCAGTTGCGTTGCAGCCCGTCGCCGATGCGCTCGAGCGCGCTGTCGTGCAGCCAGGTCGCCGTGCGCAACGCGATGCCGGCCAGTACCACCGCAGCGCACACCGCAACGAAACGCGGCGCCGACGGCCGCCGCAGCGACAGCGCCGCCAGCAGCGGGAACACCAGATAGAAATGCTCCTCCACGCACAGCGACCAGGCATGCGAGAACGCCTGCTGGCTGGCGTAGTCGATGCCCAGGTTCAAGGTGAAGCTGGCGAACATCCACCACGGCGCGATGCCTGGCGCTTCGCGGAAACCGGGCCAGGCCAGGTACAGCGCCAGCACCACGATGAAGGCCGGCAGGATGCGGAACGCGCGGCGCAGGTAGAAATCGCCATAACGCAGCGGTTCGCCGCGCGCCAACGGCGCCAGCACCTGGCCGCCGATCAGCAAGCCGCTGAGCACGAAGAACAGGTCCACGCCCATCCAGCCATAGCGCGACAGCCAGGCCCAGTCCGGCCCGAGGCCGCCGACCACGAACGAGTGGAACAGCATCACCCACACGATCGCCAGCGCGCGCAGCAAATCCAGTCCGGGGTAGCGCATCGCGTCGGGAGAGTGGTGGCAGGGGCGCTCAGCTTATGGGCCGGTGCCAGCGCGCGTCCATCTGCCGTGGCGAACGCGAGAGGTGCCGCGATGAAAAAAGGCGCGTGGCGTCTGCACGGGATGCGCTGGAGCACAGGTCGCGTTCGATCCCTTCCTGCATGCGTTCGACAACGCCGCGCGACACCAACCGGGGCGCGCGCTCCTCGCCCACTGGCGAGGGAGCGCATGCTAGCACTCAGCCCAGCGGTTCGTCCGACAGGTAGGTGTAACCGGTCAGTCCCGCTTCCAGCGCCGCCGACAAGGCCTGCGCCTGCTCGGCCGGCAGCTGCGCGGCAGCCACGCGCTCGGCGTAGGCCGCGCGCAGGTCGGCCAGTGCATAGCCCACGTAATCCAGCATCACGTCGGTGGTGTCGCCGCGGCGCTGCTGGGCGATGCGGTAGCCGTCGCCATCGGCGCTGACCTCGATCGCATCGGTGTCGCCGAACAGGTTGTGGATGTCGCCGAGGATCTCCTGGTAGGCGCCGACCAGGAAGAAGCCGAGCCGGTAGCTCTCGCCCGGGCGCAGTTCGTGCAGGGGCAGCGAGCTGTCCAGGCTCTCGTTCTCGACGTAGGTCTTGACCATGCCGTCGGAGTCGCAGGTCATGTCGCAGATCACCCCGCGCCGCGCCGGCGCTTCGTTCAGGCGTTCGATCGGCACGATCGGGAACACCTGGTCGATCGCCCACACGTCGGGGATCGACTCGAACACGCTGAAGTTGACGAAATACTTGTCCACCAGCCGCTCGTTGAGCTCGTCCAGCACCGGGCGGTGGCTCTTTTCCTCATGGCTCAGGCGCGCGCGCACGCCGTGCGCGATGGCGTAGAACAGGTCGTCGATGCGCGCGCGCTGCGGCAGGTCGATCTGGCCCAGCGCGTAGCTGGACAGGCCTTCGGCATGGAAATGCTGCGCTTCCTGGAACAGCTCCACCGCCGGGCGCACGTCCAGTTCGTCGTGGATCTCGCGCAGGTGGCGGATCGCCGCCGGCTCGTCGGCGTGCGCGTCGGGCACGCGCCCTTCCGGTGCCTGCTCCACTTCCGAAACGTTGGCGATCAGCACCGCGTGGTGCGCGGTCATCGCGCGGCCGCACTCGGTGACGATGCGCGGCGGCGGCAGGCCGTGTTCTTCGCAGGCATTGGCCAGCGGCTGCACGATGTTGCTGGCGTAGGAATGCAGGCCGTAGTTGATCGAGCAGTAGCTGCGCGAACGGGTGCCTTCGTAATCGATGCCCAGGCCGCCGCCGACGTCGACGTGGCTGATCTTGGCGCCCAGCTTGGACAGCTCGACGAAATAGCGGGTGGCCTCGCGCATGCCGTTGGCGATGTCGCGCACGTTGGAGATCTGCGAGCCCATGTGGAAGTGCAGCAGGTTCAGCGAGTCGGCGTACTCGGTGTCGCGCAGCGCCTTCCACAGGTCCAGCACCTGCCGCGGCGACAGCCCGAACTTGGCCTTGTCGCCGCCGCTGTTCTGCCACTTCCCCGCGCCCAGCGAGGCCAGGCGCATGCGCACGCCCAGGCCCGGCTTGACGTCCAGCGCACGCGCTTCCTCCAGCACCAGCTTCAGCTCCGACGGCTTCTCGATGACGATGAAGGTCTGCAAGCCGAGCTTGCGCCCGATCAGCGCCAGGCGGATGTATTCGCGGTCCTTGTAGCCGTTGCAGACGATCAGCCCGCCCGGCCGCGACAGCGCCAGCACCGCCATCAGTTCCGGCTTGCTGCCCGCTTCCAGGCCGAAGCCCTCGCCGTGGTGGCTGGCCAGGGTGCCGGCCACGCCGCGATGCTGGTTGACCTTGATCGGGTACACCGCGGTGTAGCCGCCGGCGTAGTCCCAGTCGGCCTGGGCCTGGGCGAAGGCCGACTGCAGCTTGCCCAGGCGCTCGCCCAGGATGTCCGGGAAGCGCACCAGCATCGGCAGCTTGGCGCCGGCCGCGCGCGCCGCGTCCACCACCTCGGGCAGCGCGATCGCCACGCCGCCGGCGCCTTGCGGGCGCACCACCACCCGCCCGGCCGCGTCCACGTCGAAATACCCATCGGCCCAATGTGGGATCGAATAGGTCTTGCGGGCTTGGTCGAGGGACCAATCGCTCATCGTGGCGGCTCGGCGGGGAAAAGGGGCGTGGATTGTAACGCCTGCTACGCGTGGGCTCCGTTACAATCCGCGCCGACCTGACGCTCCTCTCCCGGTGGAGCGGGGTGGGTTCGGGCGCTGCGTGGCGTGGTTCGGGGACGCGAGGCTGCGCCGGACCCGCATCCGGCGAAGGATTTGGGTCTGGCAGCGTGTGGTCTGACTGCACGTGGCTACGCCCCACCCTCATCCGGCGCTTCGCGCCGCCTTCTCCCGGTGGGAGAAGGATGAGTCCATCTTCTTTCTTGCTTTCCTAGGAATCCCCTGCATGAGCGCAAACGACAACTGGTACATCGAACACTTCCAGCCCACCGGCTCGGCCATCGGCTATCGCATCACCGGCAAGCTGGACGAGGTGCAGTCGCCGTTCCAGAAGATCGAGATCTACGACACCACCGATTGGGGCAAGCTGATGGTGATCGACGGCGCGGTGATGCTGACCACGCGCGACAACTTCTTCTACCACGAGATGATCAGCCACCCGGCGCTGTTCACCCACGCCGCGCCCAAGCGCGTGGTGATCATCGGCGGCGGCGACTGCGGCACCCTGCGCGAAGTGCTCAAGCACCAGGGCGTGGAGAGCGCCACCCAGTGCGACATCGACGAGCAGGTCACGCGCATGGCCGAGAAGTACTTCCCGGAACTGTGCGAGTCCAACGCCGACCCGCGCGCCGAGTTGCTGTTCGACGACGGCATCGCCTACATGGCCAACTGCCCGGCCGGCAGCGTGGACATCGTCATCGTCGATTCCACCGACCCGGTCGGCCCGGCCGAAGGCCTGTTCAACAAGGCGTTCTACGCCAGCTGCTTCAAGGCGCTGAAGGACGACGGCATTCTGGTGCAGCAGTCCGAATCGCCGCTGGCGCTGCTGGACCTGATCAAGGAAATGCGCGCGGAGATGGGCAAGGCCGGCTTCGCCAGCTTCCACACCGTGCCGTTCCCGCAGCCGTGCTACCCGACCGGCTGGTGGAGCGTGACCTTGGCGCGCAAGTCCGGCGGCTTCGACTTCCGCGAAGCCGATGCGGCGGCCAAGCCGTTCGCCACCCGCTACTACAGCGCGCACCTGCACACCGGCACCCAGGTGCTGCCGCCGTTCGTGGCCGAGGCGCTGGGCGGCTAATCACCGGGCCGGCGCCGACGAAGTTGGCGCCGGCCACGTCGCGCGGACCGGGGGCGTTGTGGCCGCTCGGCAACGGCGGCGCACGCCGCCGGCCGCGGCATTGCCGTGCGGACGGCCGGCAAGCCGCGACGCCGGCATACTGTCGGCCCGCTCCCTTGCAGCGTCGCGCATGCCTGCCGAGCTCTCCCGCCTCTGGACCCTGTGCGCGTTGGCGGCGATGGCCTTCGTCGCCGCGTGCATCGCGCACGAGGCGATCGGCCACGGCCTGACCTGCCTGGGCACGGGCGGCACCGTCAGCGTGCTCAGCTCCGTGTACTTCCACTGCCAGCCGGGCCATCCGCTGGTCGATGCCGCCGGGCCGCTGAGCAATCTCTGCGTCGCCGCGCTATTCGCCCTCGCCGCACACCGCAGCCGGCACGCCACCGCGCGCACCGCGTTCGGGCTGGTCGCCGCGTTCAACGGCCTGTGGGGCGCGGGCTACCTGATCTTCTCCGCGGTCACCGACACCGGCGACCTCGCCTTCGTCGTGCGCGATCTCGTCCTGCGGCCAGCATGGGCATGGCGCCTGGGCATGGGACTGGCCGGCCTGTGGCTCTACCGCCTCGTCGTGCGCAGCGTCGCCCCCTGCCTGCCGAACGGCATGCCACTGCTCGCCGCATATTGCGTGGCCGGCGGCGTGGCTTGCATCAGCGTGTTGTTCTATCCAGGCGCGGTGTTGCCCGCTCTCAAGGAAGCGGCGCAAGAAAGCCTGCTCGCACCGCTGGGCCTGCTCTTCGTTGCGTTCTCCCGGCGCCCGTCCCGTGTCTTGCCTCCGCCATCCAGCCGGACCGTCATGTTCATCGGCGCGCCAGCCGTGCTCGCCTTCTGGCTGACCCTTGGACGCGGCTATACCGCGGCTTGAAAACGTCTGGTCGAGGTCGCGCATGCCGACGACAACGCGTGGCCTGACTGGCATGGTCGGCCTACTTGCGTCGGCGCTTGCTGGGCGCCGATCCTGCAGCCGAAGGCCTGTTCAACAAGACGTTTACGCAACGCTGAAAACGGCCGCATCGCCCACGCAGGGCTGCGCGCGCCATGCAGGCGCGCGCCGAACCGTCAGCGCGCGGCCGTCGAAGCGGAGTCCGCGGGTACTTCCAGCGCGATCAGCGTCGGGGCGTCGGCCACGAAGCGATCGAGCACGCCATCGGCAATCTTGACCGGCCCGCCGAAGCGCGTCGCGCCGGGGATCGACTGGACCGCCGCGGCCTCGGCGGCGATCCGGTTCGCATCGGCGAACAAGCCCGACGCCGCGGCGTCGCCTCGGTCGGCGGCCTGCAGCCCGGCTGCCGTCGCCTGCAGCGCACGCCCCCAACCCTGCATCGCATCCAGCCAGGGGCGCGACTGTTCGGCGAAGCCGGGGTCGGCCACCCCTGCGCGGATGACGGCGGGCGCGGCCGCGATCTCGTCCGCGCTGCGCGCAAGTTCGGCGAGCGCCTGGCCGCGCGCGTCGGCGTCGCCACCGGCAAGCGCTTCGCGAACCCGGTCGAGCACGGCCTTCAGCCGCGGCGCCTGCTCCTGCCACGGCTGGCTGCCGAAGGTCGGCGCCAGGTGCTGGGTATCGAAGAAGGTGAGCAGCGCCGCGGTCACCCGCGCATCGCCCGCCGCCAGCTCGCGCGCCGCCGCATGCCAGGTGCGCTCGGCGTCGTAGTCCTTGTCGTTCCATGCGAACGCGGTCAGCCCCATCACCGCGACCCGGCTCGGCGCTTCCTGGTTCATCGGGTTCGCGACGATGCCGGCCAACTCGGCGGACAGGCCGGCTTCGCGCCGCGTGTACGGCGCCAGCAACAAGCGGCCTGCCGAGGTTTCGTAGTCGTTGACCGGGTAGTTGTCCCACAGCAGCGTCCTGCGCCCGAACGCCTTGGTCGCCGCGCGCGCATCGGGGATGGAAATGGCCGGCGGCACGACGTCGGTGCCGGTCCATTGCACGACGATCTTCGGATCCAGATGCTGGCGCAACGCGGCCTTGTACGGGCTTTCCTTGGCGTCGTAATACTCGGTCGGCACCATGATCAGTTCCGACGCCGCAGCGTGCCGGGCGACCAGGTCCGCCTGCACCAGGTTGAGCAGGTGCGACTGCGCGATGCCCGCCGCTTCCGCGCCCGACGGGCCGAAGGCGGTCTTGTCGCGCTCGCAATTCCACTTGGTGTATTCGATATCGTCGAGCGCGACGTAGAAGCTGCGCACGCCCAGCGCGCGAAACGCGTCGAACTTGCGGAGCAGCGCCTTGGCATCGGCAGGATCGGAGAAGCAGACCGACGGCCCCGGCGAGATCGCGTAGACGAAATCGACATGGTTGCGCCTGGCCGTCGCCGCCAAGCGGCCCAGCGCCTTCAGCGTGGCCGCCGGATAGGCCTCGCGCCAGCGGTCGCGCGCATAGGGGTCGTCCTTCGGGCTGTAGATGTAGGTGTTGGCCTTGGTGCGGGCGAGGAAATCGATGTGCTTGGCGCGATCGGCCATCGACCATGGCGCCCCGTAGAATCCCTCGATCGTGCCGCGGATGGCCATCGCCGGATAATCCTGGATGACCAGCGTCGGGATGGCCGGGCGTTCGGCAAGCTGACGCAAGGTCTGCGCGGCATGGAACAGGCCGTCGGCGTCGTGGCCCGCAAGCGTGATCAGGCTGCCCTTGCCGGTAGCGACGCTGGCGAGGGTGTAGCCCTCCTTGCGCGTCTCCTGCACGGCCTTGCTGCGCGTCAGCGCCTCGCGGACGACCGCCGCCTCGCCGGTGCCGACGACGATGTACGTTTGTTCGAACGTGGCCGGCAGGCGCGATGCGGTGGCGATGTGCTCGACGCCCGCCGACACCAGAATGCGGCGGACTAACGCGACCGAAGCCTGGTCAGCGCCCGGCGCGGCGACCAGCACGACCTTCCGGCCGAGCGCGACGGTGCCGGCCTCGAGCCGGATCGACACCGGACTCGGAAACAGCGCCGGCCGCGTGACCGGTTGCGCCGTGGCCGGGGCTGCCAGCGCGAGGCCCAGCGCCACCGTCATCGAGAGCAGACTCAGGCCCGCCCGTGTAGCGCGTCGCGTCATTCCGGATCTCCGGTATTGGAATGGTATTACGGCACAGAGTAGGCAAGTCGCTGGGCCGCGACAAGCTGCGCGGCCGTGGCTGGAATTTTCTGCTGCATTGCCGAATTCGGCTTGGCTCGCGTAAGACCAAAAGGCGGAGCAGGCCAGCACGCCCAATTCGGTATTTAAATGGTATGAGCGTAGGTGAGCAAATCGCCCTGACCAATCACTGCCCGGCTATAGACCGAGAAGGGCTTCAGCCCGGATATTCGCCGAAGCGGGCGCAGTTCCGGCTCGTTTGTCGCGGCTGAAGCCGCTCCTACAGGAACCTTGCGGCAAGCGGCTGGGTGCACTGTGGGAGGGACTTCAGTCCCGACTGCATCCGCAGCCGAAAAATCACCGCTTCGCGCGTCGCGACTGAAGTCCCACAGGGAGCCTCGATGCTCGTCTGGTGCACCTGTAGGAGGGGCTTCAGCCCCGACACTCACCGAAGCCGGCGCAGTACCGGACTCCGTTCGTTCAACGGCGCGGAGCGCGATAACGTGGAGGAGTATGCGGTCAGCGAAGCCAATGCAGCCATCTGCGTTGCGCGCAGGCGCAGTGGCCCTACGGCGGACGAATGTTGCGGAGTGAAAGCAGTTCTATCGCGGCGCAGAGAACAGCATGGGCCGAGTTCTACCGAGAGCTTTGTCTATGTAGAGCGGCGACGTGCCGGGCGATGCAGTGCGACGTCGAAACACCGACTACACGCACCTCGATCCGCGATGCGATCGCACTGCCACTCACATCACCATTGGAATTCTCGCGATGCAGCCCTGTCGCCGGGCGCCCAGCGCGCGCGCCGAGACCTTACAGCGCGTCCGCATCCAGTTCGCCGGTGCGGATCCGCACCACCGTGCCCAGGTCGTACACGAACACCTTGCCGTCGCCGATCTTGCCGGTGCCGGCCGCCTTGACGATCGCCTCGAGCACGCGTTCGACCTGGTCCTCGGTGACCGCCACTTCCAGCTTCACCTTGGGCAGGAAATCGACCACGTACTCGGCGCCGCGGTACAGCTCGGTGTGGCCCTTCTGCCGGCCGAAGCCCTTGACCTCGGTGACGGTGATGCCGGCCACGCCCTGCGCGGCGAGCGCTTCGCGCACGTCGTCGAGCTTGAACGGCTTGATGACGGCCATGATCATCTTCATGCGGCTTTCTCCAATCACAATGGCGTCAGGATAGCGCGGTTGCGCGATGCCCGGCCGCCGGGTTCAAATGATCGCGCGCCCCATCGCCGGAATTTTCCGACAGCGCGCCGCGCCCGATACCGATGGCCCCGAACCGCAGGGTGCCGCAGTCTGGCGCTCCCTGCCGGAGCATCGCCATGATCGACCTCAATCACCTCGACGACCTCGCCCGCCGCCTCAGCGACTTGGTACCGCCAGGCCTGCGCGAATCCCGCGACGAACTGCAGAGCACCTTCAAGAGCGCGCTGCAGGCCAGCCTGGGCAAGCTCGACCTGGTCACCCGCGAGGAATTCGACGTGCAGCGCGCGGTGCTGCTGCGCACCCGCGAGAAGCTGGAAGCGCTGGAACGCAGCGTCGCCGCGCTGGAAGCCGCGCGCAGCGGCGACGCGCCTTCCACGCAAGCCTGATCCACCCGCCGCCATGAGCCTGGCGCTGGTGCACAGCCGTGCCCGCGCGGGGGTGCTTGCGCCTCCGGTTCGGGTCGAGGTCCATCTGTCCGGCGGCCTGCCGGCGACGCAGATCGTCGGCCTGCCCGAGGCCGCGGTACGCGAATCGCGCGATCGCGTGCGTGCCGCCATCCTATGCGCGCAATACGAATTTCCGGCGCGGCGCATCACCGTCAACCTGGCCCCGGCCGACCTGCCCAAGGAAGGCGGCCGCTTCGACCTGCCGATCGCGCTGGGCATCCTCGCCGCCGCCGGGCAACTCGACCCACAGGCGCTGGGCAACTACGAATTCCTCGGCGAATTGGCCTTGACCGGCGAGCTGCGTGCCGTGGACGGCGTGCTGCCGGCGGCGCTGGCCGCCGCCCAGGCCGGGCGCACGCTGATCGTGCCGGCCGGCAACGGTCCCGAAGCAGCGCTGGCGCAGCACGTGCAGGCGTTCACCGCGCGTACCCTGCTCGAAGTCTGCGCGCTGTTGAACGGTACCAAGACCTTGCCCGCCGCCGAAGCCCTGCCGGCCGCAGCCACGCCGTTTCCCGACCTGAGCGACGTGCGCGGGCAAGCCCAGGCGCGGCGGGCGCTGGAGATCGCGGCGGCCGGTCATCACCATCTGTTGTTGATCGGCAGCCCGGGCTGCGGCAAGACCTTGCTGGCCTCGCGTTTGCCCGGCATCCTGCCCGAGACCAGCGAGGCCGAGGCGCTGGAAGCGGCGGCGATCGCCTCGGTCAGCGGCCGCGGCCTGGATCCATCGCGCTGGCGGCAACGCCCCTACCGATCCCCGCACCACACCGCCAGCGCGGTGTCGCTGGTCGGCGGCGGCACCCATCCACGCCCTGGCGAGATCTCGCTGGCGCATCGCGGCGTTTTGTTCCTCGACGAATTGCCCGAATGGAACCGGCATGCGCTGGAAGTGCTGCGCGAGCCGCTGGAATCGGGCACGGTCACCGTCTCGCGGGCCGCGCGCAGCGCCGAGTTCCCGGCCCGGTTCCAGCTGGTCGCAGCGATGAACCCCTGCCCTTGCGGCTGGGCCGGCGATACCAGCGGCCGTTGCCGCTGCAGCGACGACAGCATCCGCCGCTACCGCGCGCGCATCTCCGGTCCGTTGCTGGACCGCATCGACCTGCACGTGGACGTACCGCGCCTGCCGCCACAGGCGCTGCGCGCCGATGCCGCCCCCGGCGAAAGCAGCGCCGCCGTGCGCGCCCGGGTGGAGCAGGCGCGGCAACGCCAGCTGGCGCGCGCCAGCTGCCCCAACGGCCAGCTCGGCCACAGCGAGACCTTGCGCGACTGCCGCCTGCAACCGCGCGACGAAGCGCTGCTGGAACACGCCATCGACCGCCTGCGCCTGTCGGCGCGCTCCTTGCACCGCATCCTGCGCGTGGCGCGCACCATTGCCGACTTGGCCGAAAGCGATGCGATCGCCACCGCGCACCTGACCGAGGCGATCGGCTATCGGCAACTGGATCGCGGCGAGTCCGCAGCGTCGCAAGCAGACGTCTTCGCGCGCGCAGGCGCAGCCCGGCACGCGGCAAGATAGCGCGCTGACCACGCCGGCGCGGCAGCAGCCTAACGCCAAGCTGTTCGCCCTCCCCGGCGGCGACGCGGGCCTGGCCGTGGTCGGCGAATACGGCAAGCAGAAGTGGGACTACTGGTGTGCATGCACGCATCGCACGGAACCGCGCGGCGGCCTCGCCTAGCGCACTCGGATACGGCGACGACGGCACGCTTGGCGCAATGTGATCGCGCCATCGCCGCCATCCGCCACGGACACCGGTTGCCGGCCGCACATCGCGGCCACGCCGGCCAGCGCCCCTACCGGATCATCCCTGCGCGACGGATGGCAATCCCACCACCCCAAATGCACGCGTGGCTTCAACCCACTGCTACCGACGTCACGAACTCGGCCAGCAAGGCATTGCAGCGCCGCGCATGGGTGAAGGTCATCCCGTGCGAGGCGCCGGCGAGGACGTGGTGGCGCGCATCGGGCAACCACTCGGCCAGCGCGGAAGCGTTGTCGCGGTACTGCGCCGGGCTCAGTTCGCCGCTGACCAGCAGTACCGGCACCGCCAGCGCCACGGCCTGCTCATTGTCGTAAGACGGCAGCGCATCGCCGATCTGCGGCACCAGGGTCTGCGCGTTATTGCGCACCATCTGCCGGAACGTCGCGCTGCTGCGCGCCCAGGCGCCGGGCTGGCTGACCGAATCGACGAAGCACTCCAGGCCGGCCTCGACCTGTCCATCGCGCAGCAATTCGATCGCCCGTGCGCGGATCGCCACCACGTCTTCGGGCAGGCCCTGCGGCTGCGGCCCGCCCGGATCGAACAGGCTCAGGCTGGCGATCGCGCCAGGCTGCTGCAGCGCGACCTGCCAGGCCACCGCGGCGCCGCGCGAGTGGCCGACCAGATGCACCGGTTGTCCGTAGCTAGCGAGGAACCCGGCCACCTGCTGCGCATGCCAACGCCAGCCGAAGCGATGCCGCAGCGACGATGGCAGCTGCGGGAAATACTGGCCCAGGCTCAGCGCAGCGACCTCGAAACGCTCGGACAGGCCGCGCAGTTGCGGCGCCCAATAGCGGTAGTCGCACAGCGCGCCGTGCACCAGCACCACCGGGGCGCCGGCGCCGAGCCGCAGGTAGGCCAGCGCATCGTCGTCGCCCAGCAAGTGGACCGCGGGCTTGCCGAGCGGGGTGCGCGGACCGATCACCGGTGGCCTCTGGCAAGGCGCTGCAAAGGAGCCCGCACCGCGCTACTCATGGCGCCCGCGCTGACACGACAACGGAGAGGATGCGAAAGGAGTTGCCAGGCACTGGACCACCGAGAGCGCAGATACGACGGCCGCAAGCGTCCTGGCGGCGGCGCGGGCATGGCGGAGGTCGCCTTGCCATGCGCGCCGTACGCGCTGGCGATGCAGCCCAGCGAAATCCAGCGCGGCATCCCAGGGAGCGACGGCGGCGCCACGCGCCCCAGACCGCCGGTCGCCGCCGCAACGCCAAAGGCGACGCAGGCCAGCTGCGGAAGGAATTCCAAGCACGATCGACGATGATGCGGCGCGCTCGGGGAGACACGCGGTACGCGCCAGCCTTTCAACGCAGAGGGCGCCAGCTCGGCATCCCGAGCAGCATGATTACGGGCAACGGTGTCATGCGCCACAGGCCGTCGATCGCCGCAGCGCCGAAGGCGGTGTCCACCACCGGCAGGATTCGCGGTCGAAGAGGCCATGCAGGCTGGGAATGATGTGGTGCGCCCGGAGGGATTCGAACCCCCGACCAATGGCTTCGGAAGCCACTACTCTATCCGGCTGAGCTACGGGCGCAACGGACGCGCATTCTAACGGCAAACCGCGCGCCGCGTCTCCCCCATGTCCGATTGCCGCCAGGGCCGACCCGGCGGTAGCCGTACCCGGCGCCGGAGCGGCGCGGTTTCCGCAAGCGGCCGGAGCCCGGTGACGGCGCATCGCCTGCGTACAACCGGCTCCTACGCCTGGGTCTGTAACTGGATACGGATGCACAGACCGTCGCCGTCGCAGCGGCCACCGCCCGTGCCGTGCTGCCGCCGAGCGAGCCCGGCTGCTACCCTTGCACGATGGGTTACGAACGCTACGAAACGTCCGACGCGTTGCCGCCGCGCGCGCGCCTGGGCCAGTACTGGAAACTGCTGCGCGGCGACCGTCCGATCGGCGCGCTGCTGCTGCTGTGGCCGACTTGGTGGGCGCTGTGGCTGGCCGCCGACGGGCTACCGCCGCTGTGGACGCTGTTCGTGTTCACCGCCGGGGTCTGGCTGACCCGCTCGGCTGGCTGCGTGATCAACGACTACGCCGACCGCTGGCTGGACCCGCAGGTCGAGCGCACCCGCGGCCGGCCGCTGGCCACCGGCGCGGTCAGCGGCCGCGAGGCGCTGGCGGTGTTCGCGCTGCTGATGCTCGCCGCCTTCGCGCTGGTGCTGACGATGAACGCGCTGACCATCGGCCTGAGCGTGGTCGGGCTGTTCCTGGCCGCCAGCTACCCCTACCTGAAGCGCTACACCTACCTGCCGCAGGTCTACCTCGGCATGGCCTTCGGCTGGGGCATCCCGATGGCGTTCGCGGCGATCCGCGGTGAGGTGCCGGCGCTGGGCTGGCTGCTGTACGCGGCCAACATCCTGTGGGCCACCGCCTACGACACCTGGTACGCGATGGTGGACCGCGAGGACGATCTGCGCGCCGGCTCCAAGTCCACCGCGATCCTGTTCGGCGACCTGGACCTGGTTGCGCAGGGCATCCTGTATGCGCTGATGTTCGTCGCGCTGGGCTTCGTCGGCACCCGCGGCGCGCTGGGGATCTGGTACTGGGCGGGTTTGGGCGTGGCCGCGTTGCTGGTCGCCTACGAATTCCGCATCGCGCGAACCCGCGAACGCGCGCCCTGCTTCCGTGCCTTCATGCACAACAACTGGGTCGGCCTGGCGATCTTCGCCGGCATCGTCGCGGCGTTGGCGCTGCGCGCGGGGTAGACCGAAGCGGAGAAGCCGCGCAGTGGCGGCTGCGCACAAGGATATCGTCGGTACAGTCGGCTCGCTTGGCCGCCGACGGCAATGCCGCCGGGGCACACTTCGTCCGATCGTTGCCGGTAAAACGTCGGGACTGAAGTCCCTCCCACAAAAACCGTCGATCGACTCCTGTAGGAGCGGCTTCAGCCGCGACGCCTTTTCCATCGCCGGTGGCGGGAGCGACTTCGATCACGACAAGCATGACCGGCAAAATCCGCATCCCACATGCTGAATCGGCATGTCTCCGTCCCCGACCTGGCCCGACGGTGCAATCGAAGAGAGCGTCAGCGCACTCCGCTTCGAAGCAGCGGCATCGCGCTACGCTGCCGGCACAAGACAGCAGCCCGCGGCTCGAACAGGCGCGCGCTGCGGCGCAGGACCGCCATCACGAACACGGTGCCCCATCCGGATCGCATCAGCCAGCACTAAGGCTTCGCGTGCGCCGTCGACGCATGCGTCAGCAGCGCGAACACCCGCTGTTGTTCCTGCGCATCCTGCAGACCGCTGATACGCAGTCGGTCGCCGGGGAGCGGCGCCATGACCGTCGCCACGGTGAGCACCTGACCATCGGCCAGCAGCGCGATCGGCTTGCCGATGTTCTGCTCCGTCGCCCGGGTCAGGCGATCGTCGTTCCCCGAGAAACTCAGATCGAGTGCCGGCTTGCCATCGTCGCCGTCCACGCGCGCCACCGTCGCGGCGCCATCGACGGCCAATAACTGCTGCGGCGCCAGATACACCGGCCGTCCCTGGTACACGGCCTCGGTATAGCCGGCGCTCGGCGCATAGCTGGCCAGGCGCCATTCGATCTTCGCCTTCACCGCACTCGCGCTCGCGCTGGTGTCGGCGCCATCGGGCGACGGGGCGTAGCTGCACCCGCTGACCCCGAACACGCACAACGCCAACGACAGTCCCAGAGTTCTCAAGCGCATCGCCATCTCCCGCAGTTCGTTTGGCGACATCATAGAAGAACCGGCTGTTGTGGCCTGTCGCAGACAGGTGCCCACCCATGTCACGCAGAAGAACGTGCCATGCACCGTGCTGCGGAACCCGTCCGACAGCGGCCGATTGCGTCGGGTCGTGGCGCCTGCGTGGCACGACGAAGCGTAAAGCTCGCCCCCCAATCAGAAAACGCCCTCGCTGCCGTTGCGTGGTCCAGGCAACCAAACAGCGATCGCTCCCCGCATGCATGACGGATCACGCGACCACGGCCAGCGCCAGACACGCAGGTCCACATGACCCGCCACCCTTGCCATCGCAGGGCCAATCGCCGCCGCGGCATGCAAGCCACCAGCGCACTCACGGCCTCACGGCACCCGCGCCACCACCCACGCATCGACCCGCGCCACGCCGGCGCGGCGCAGCGCCTGTGCCGCGGCATGCAGGGTCGCGCCGGTGGTCATCACGTCGTCGATCAGCGCCACGTGCGGCGGCAGCGGCGCCTGCACCACGAACGCATGGCGCAGGTTGCGACGCCGCGCCTGCGCATCGAGTTCGGACTGCGGCGCCGTGGCGCGCACGCGCTGCAGGCCGGCGCACAGCGGCAGGCGCAGCGCGCGCGCCAGCGGCCGCGCCAGTTCCAGCGCCTGGTCGTAGCCGCGCTGGCGCAGCCGTGCGCAATGCAGCGGCACCGGCAGCAGTGCCTGCGGCCGCGGCAAACCGGCGCAGCGCGCCTGCAGCAATGCCGCCAGCAGGCGCCCGGCGGCCAGGTCCTGATGGAACTTGAAGCGGCGCAGCAATCCATCCACCGGCGCAGCGTAGACGCAGGCGCTGGCGACCAGGGCCAGCGGCGGCGGTTTGCGTTGGCAGCTGCCGCACAACTGGTCCGCGTCCAGCGCGGGCAGCGGCAGCGCGCACCCCTGGCAGGCGCTGGCATTCCAGGGCAGCGCGTCGCGGCAGGCCGGGCACAGGTCCAGGCCGGCGGCGCCGGGCTCGGTACAGACCAGGCAGCGCTCCGGCAGTACCCAACGCTGCAGCCGCCGCCAGTAGCCGTCAACCCGACCCACCCCGCTGAAGTTGACAGGGATATCCATGCTCACCAGACTGCCCGCTTTCCCAGCCGCTTACCGTCAGGAAACCACCATGTCCGCTGTCGTCCGACACGACTGGCAACGCCAGGAATTGCTCGCCCTGTTCGATCTGCCGTTCCCGGAGCTGCTGCACCGCGCCGCCGCGGTGCATCGCGAACACTTCGATCCGGCGCAGGTGCAGGTCTCCACGCTGCTGTCGGTGAAGACCGGCGGTTGCCCGGAAGACTGCGCGTACTGCCCGCAGGCGCAGCGCTACGACACCGGGGTGGACGCGCAGAAGCTGATGAGCACCGAGGCGGTGCTGGAGAAAGCGCGCCAGGCCAAGGCCGCCGGCGCGTCGCGGTTCTGCATGGGCGCGGCGTGGCGCTCGCCGAAGGACCGCGACATCCCCAAGGTCGCGGCGATGATCCGCGAGGTGAAGGCGCTGGGCCTGGAGACCTGCGCCACCCTGGGCATGCTCGACGGGCGCCAGGCGCAGGCGCTGAAGTCGGCCGGGCTGGACTACTACAACCACAATCTGGACACCGCGCCGGACTTCTACGACACGATCATCCACACCCGCCAGTACCAGGATCGCCTGGACACGCTGGCCCACGTGCGCGATGCCGGCATGAAGACCTGCTGCGGCGGCATCGTCGGCATGGGCGAATCGCGCGAGCAGCGCGCCGGCCTGCTGCAGGCGCTGGCCAACCTGCCGGTGCATCCGGACTCGGTGCCGATCAACCGCCTGGTGCAGGTCGCCGGCACCCCGCTGCACGGCACGGTCGAGCTGGACCCGTTCGAGTTCGTGCGCACCATCGCCGTGGCCCGCATCGCGATGCCGCAGGCGATGGTGCGGCTGTCGGCCGGCCGCGAGAGCATGAGCGACGAACTGCAGGCGCTGTGCTTCTGCGCCGGCGCCAACTCGATCTTCTACGGCGAAAAACTGCTGACCACCGGCAACCCGGACACCGCACGCGACCAGGCGCTGTTCGCGCGCCTGGGGCTGAAGCCGATGCAGGTGCAGGTGGACGCCGATGCGCACGACCATCCCGGCACCGTGCATGCGGACATCACCGCGCCGGCACCGGCAGCGGACAGGCCGGCGATCGCCGCGGCACTGGTCTGACCCCAGCGCGCCGCGCCGGCGCGCGCACGTCCATCCGCCGATCCGGCCGTCCATCGCCGGCGGCGCCCGGCGCGGCCGGGGACGCGCTACGCTAGCCAGCCGCCCCATGCCCCGCCGCCCATGGCCCGTCCCGACCTGCACGACCGCATCCAGTCCTTGCGCAAGCTGCGCGAGGCGCAGGGCCGCATCCGCGTGCGCCGCAGCGTGGGCCGCCGCGACGGCGTGCGCCTGGAGCTGGACGGGCGCTGGCTGACCGGCTTCTGCAGCAACGACTACCTGGGCCTGGCGCAGCAGTTCGAAGTGCTCGCCGCACTGCAGGACGCGGCCGCGCGCGAGGGCGTCGGCGCCACCGCCTCGCACCTGGTCTGCGGCCATCACGCGCTGCACGAAAGCCTGGAACGCGAGGTCGCCGACTGGCTCGGCTATCCGCGCGCACTGCTGTTCGGCAGCGGCTTCCTCGCCAACCTGGCGGTGCAGCAGGCGCTGCTGAGCGAAGAAGAAGACGTGTGCGTGCAGGACCGGCTCAACCACGCCAGCCTGCTCGACGCCACCCGCCTGGCCGGTTGCCGCCTGCGCCGCTATCCGCACCTGGATACCGAAGGCGCGATGCGCCAGCTCAAGCACGCCGCCGACGGCGCGGCGATGCTGGCCACCGATGGCGTGTTCAGCATGGATGGCGACATCGCCCCGCTGCGCTCGCTGACCCTGGTGGCGCGCATGCAGCAGGCGCTGATGTACGTGGACGACGCGCACGGCGTCGGCGTGGTCGGCCCGCATGGCCGCGGCTGCGTGGCCGAGGCCGGGCTTGGCGTGGACGATGTGCCGCTGCAACTGGTGACCCTGGGCAAGGCGCTGGGCGGCTACGGCGCGCTGGTGGTCGGCGACGAGGCGCTGATCCGGCATCTGGCCGAAACCGCGCGCCCCTACCTGTACACCACCGCGCTGCCGCCGGCGCAGGCCGCCGCCTCGCTGGCCGCGGTGAAACTGGCGCGGCGCGACCAGTGGCGGCGCGAGCGCCTGGCCGAGACCATCGCCGCGTTCCGCGGCGGCGCGCGCCGCCATGGCCTGGAACTGATGGCCTCGGACACGCCGATCCAGCCGCTGCTGTGCGGCGACGAGGCCAGCGCGCTGGCGCTGTCGGCGGCGCTCGAGCAGGCCGGCTTCCTGGTCTCCGCAATCCGCCCGCCGACCGTGCCCGAAGGCAAGTCGCGGCTGCGGGTCACGCTGTCGGCATTGCACACGCCGGCGCAGGTGCAGGCGCTGCTGGACGCGCTGGCGCTGGCGCGCGACCGCCTGGCCGCGCATCCGGTCGGCCTGCCGGCATGAGCGCGCCGATGTGAGCGGCTCGCCGTGAACGACGGCGACCTCGCGGCGCGCCGCGAGGTATGGGCCGCGCTGTCCGAGCTGTACCTGGACGACGACGTCGCCGCGCGGCATGCGCATATCGCCGCCGTGCTCGCGGCCTCGCCGTACGCAGCGGAGACGCTGCGGCGCATGCTGCTGCACGACGTGCATCCGCGCCTGGCGCCGAACCTGCTGAGCGTGGCCGGGGTCTGGCAAGGCTTCGACCACGCCTGGCTGAGTGCGGCGATCCAGCGCGGCGAAGGCGTGCAGCGCTGGCCGGCCTGGCGCACCCGCGCCTACCCGCGCGAACAATGGCGCTTGCTGCTGCCGCAACTGCTGGCCTTGCGCGCGCAAGACTGAGCGCGGCGCTACACGGTTCTTCCTTTCCATTCGGCACACGATCGACGATGCACATCGAAACCCTGGGGCACGGCCCCGATCTGGTCCTGATCCACGGCTGGGCGCTGCACGGCGGCATCTTCGCGCCCTTGGTCGAGCGCCTGTCGGCGCAGTTCCGCATGCACCTGGTGGACCTGCCCGGGCATGGCCACAGCCGCGGCGACGACACCCCGCTGGCGCTGCCGCACGTGGTCAGCGCGATCGCCGCGGCGACGCCGCCGGCGGCGTGGCTGGGTTGGTCGCTGGGCGGGCTGTTCGCACTGCATGCCGCGGCGACCCAGCCACAGGTGCGCGGCCTGGCGATGCTCGCGGCGACGCCGCGGTTCGTGCGCGGCAGCGACTGGCCGCATGCGGTGGAACCGCAGGTGTTCGCGCAGTTCGGCCGCGACCTGGCCGACGACTACCGCGGCACCCTGGACCGTTTCCTGGCGCTGGACACGCTGGGCTCGGCGCATGCCCGCACCGAATTGCGCACGCTGCGCGAGACCCTGAGTGCACGCGGCGAACCCGATGCGCAGGCACTGCAGGATGGGCTGACCCTGCTGGAGCGCAGCGACCTGCGCCGCGCATTGCCCGGCCTGCGCGTACCCAGCCTGTGGATCAGCGGCCAGCGCGACCGGCTCGTATCGCCCGCCGGAATGGACGACGCCGCAGCGCTGGCGCCGCATGCGCAGACGCTGAGCATCGCCGGCGGCGGCCATGCGCCGTTTCTCGGCCATGCCGATGCGGTGGCGGAGGCGTTGCGGGGATTTCTCTGCGGCCTGCAGTGATGCTCTTTGCAGAAGGGGCTTAGCCCCGACGCCTAAGCGGTAAAAGCGTCGGGACTGAAGTCCCTCCCACAAGAGAAACCGTCCGCGCAGCCGGCAGCGGCCACATGCCATTCCTCGGCCATGCCGATGAGCTGGAGGGACGCACTGCGCAAATTCCTCTCCGACTTGCAGTGATGCCCTTGTGGGAGGGGCTTCAGCCCCGACGCCTTACCGGCAAAAGCGTCGGGGTTGAAGCCCCTCCTACAGAAAAGCAGGACGCGGCCAGGCGCACCACCGCGCTGGCCGCCGCCACGCCGATGCCCGATCATCGTGGTTCCTTCGATCGGAGCATCTGCATGGACCTGGGCATCGCCGGCAAATGGGCGCTGGTCTGCGCCGCGAGCAAGGGCCTGGGCCTGGGCTGCGCGCGGGCGCTGGCCGGCGAAGGCGTCAACGTGGTGATCGTGGCGCGCGGCCAGGCCGCGCTGGACGCGGCGGCGGATGGCCTGCGCGCGCTGCCCGGCGCCGGCGTGGTGATCGCGGTCGCCGCCGACATCACGACCGAGGCCGGACGCGCCGCCGCACTGGCGGCCTGCCCGCAGGTCGACATCCTGGTCAACAACGCCGGCGGCCCGCCGCCGGGCGACTTCCGCGACTGGGATCGCGAGGACTGGCTGCGCGCGCTGGACGCCAACATGCTGACGCCGATCGCGTTGATCCGCGCCACCGTCGACGCGATGCAGGCGCGCGGCTTCGGCCGCATCGTCAACATCACCTCGGCGGCGGTGAAGGCGCCGATCGACAGCCTGGGCCTGTCCAACGGCGCGCGTGCCGGCCTGACCGGTTTCGTCGCCGGGCTGGCGCGGCGCACCGTCGCACACAACGTCACCATCAACAACCTGCTGCCCGGCCAGTTCGACACCGACCGGCTGCGCAGCAACTTCACCCATGCCGCGCAGCGCAGCGGCACCGACGTGGACACCGTGGCGGCGCAGAAGCGCGAGCAGATTCCGGCCGGGCGTTTCGGCACGGCGGAGGAATTCGGCGCGGCCTGCGCGTTCCTGTGCAGCGCGCAGGCCGGCTACCTCAGCGGCCAGAACCTGCTGCTCGACGGCGGTGCTTATCCGGGGACGTTCTGAAGGCCGGGATTGGGGATTCGGGATTGGGGATGGGGGGACTGCGCGCGGTCGCTTCCGATGTTTGACATTTGTATTGCGGATGAGCTCGGTGCGGCCTGCGCGCCTGCGTGCAATGCACAGGCCATTGCGTCAGTGGGCAGATCCTGTTGCTCGGTGCGCGGCCCATCCTGGAAAGGGACAGGGTTCGAGACGGAGTGAATGGCTGCGTGCGGTCCGCGCGGTGTCCGCTGATGCGCTCGGACTGATGCGCGATGGCGATGGGAATTGAGAGGCGGGAATGGGCAAGCCAGGCGACCGCCTCGCCGCCGCAGCCGTTTCGATTCCCCACTCCCGATTCCCCATTCCCGGCTTTTCGCTGGCCGCTGCGCGCCGCGGCCGGCGATAATGCGCCGATGGATTCCTCTTCGTTCGACGCCCACCACATCCGCCGCGCGTTCTCGCGCGCCGCCGCCAGCTACGATGCCGCCGCCGCCCTGCAACACGAGGTCGAGAAGCGCCTGCTGGAATCGCTGGACTACCTCGGCGACCGCGTGCCGCAGGTGGTGCTGGACGTGGGCAGCGGCCCGGCGCACGCCGCCGCGACGATGAAGAAGCGCTGGCCGCGCGCGCAGGTGATCGCGCTCGACCAGGCGCTGCCGATGCTGCAGCAGGCCAAGCGCCAGGCCGGCTGGTGGAAGCCGTTCGGCCGCGTCTGCGCCGATGCGCGCGCGCTGCCGCTGGCCGAGCACAGCGTCGATGTGATCTTCAGCAACCTGTGCCTGCAGTGGGTCGAAGACCTGCCGGCGGTGTTCGCCGGCTTCCGCCGCGTGCTCAAGCCCGGCGGCCTGCTGCTGTGCTCCAGCTTCGGCCCGGACACGCTGGTCGAACTGCGCGAGGCGTTCGCCCAGGCCGACCGCGAAGCGCCGCACGTGAGCCGCTTCGCGCCGATCGCGCAGTTCGGCGATGCCTTGATGCTGTCCGGTTTCCGCGACCCGGTGCTGGACCGCGACCTGTTCACCCTCACCTATCCCGACCTGGCCGCGCTGATGCGCGAACTGCGCGCGATCGGCGCGACCAACGCGCTGCACGCGCGCCGCCACACGCTGACCGGGCGCGGCCGTTTCGCCGCCGCCAGCGCCGCCTACGAGCCGCTGCGCAACGCCGACGGCAAGCTGCCGAGCAGTTGGGAAGTGATCTATGCGCACGCTTGGGCGCCGCCGCCGGGCGCGCCGATCCGCGAGGGCGGCAACGAGATCGCCGCGGTGCCGGTGTCGGCGATCCCGATCCGCCGCCGCGGCGATTGAGGCGACGCGTTTCGTTACGGGACTCGGGACTCGGGACAGCCCAGAACCGGATGCACCACCTGTAGGAGCGGCTTCAGCCGCGACCGAGTCTACGGGTAGAACCTGTCGCGGCTGAAGCCGCTCCTACACGACAGCCAGGCGGCCGTACACGCGTTCCTGCTTGCGCTCGCTCAGGCCGACACCTGGTCGATCCAGTCCTGCAGGTTGTAGTAGTTGCTGACCCGGGCGATCTTGCCGTCGCGGATGTCGAAGAACGCCCCGCCCGGCAGCACGTAGGTCTGTCCGCGCGCCGGCGGCAGGCCTTCGTCGGTGTGGTGGTATTCGCCGTGCACCACGTATTCGGCGGCGGCGCGGCGGCCGTCCTGCCCGCCCAGCACCACGATATCGCGCAGCTGCTCGCGGTAGCTGGCGTTCATCCGCTGCAGGAACGCGGCGAAGGTGTCCTTGCCGGTCTCGCGCGCGCCCTGGTTGAGATCGTGCGCGACGTCGTCGGTCAGCTTGTCGAGCATCGCCGTCCAGTCGCCGCGGTTGAACGCGTCGTAATAGGACAGCACCAGCTCGATGGCGCGGTCTTGCTCGCGGGTTCCGTCGATCTTCATCGCCACCACCTCATGCCATGCGGGCGCCCATGATACGGCGCTCGGGCCCGCTCAGGCGCCCGGCACCAGCAGGTCGCGGTGGAAGAAGTAGACCTCCTGCAGCAGGAAGCGCCAGCGGGTCTGGAAGCTGCGGAAGCGGGTGCTCGGGGTCGAGGACGCCAGCGCGTCGATCTGCAGCTCGCGGCACAGGCGCAGCGCCCGC
Source organism: Xanthomonas sp. SI (assembly GCF_014236855.1). Lineage (NCBI taxonomy): Bacteria > Pseudomonadati > Pseudomonadota > Gammaproteobacteria > Lysobacterales > Lysobacteraceae > Xanthomonas > Xanthomonas sp. SI. Next base: position 498,204 of record NZ_CP051261.1, on the reverse strand, counting down.
GCCATGTGCAGCGGATCGCTGACCACGATCGCCCGGTGCAGGCCGTGGCTGCGCATCAGCCCGCGCGCCTCCAGCAGGTTCTGGCGGGTGGTGCGCGAGACGGTCTCGATCAGGATCGCGTCGGCCGGCACGTCGTGGCGCAGCGCGTAGCGGCGCGCCACCTGTGACTCGGCAAAGCGCGCGCCATTGCCGCCGAAGCCGCCGGTGAAGATCAGGGTCGGCGCATAGCCGCGCTGGTAGAGGTCCAGGCCGTGGCGGATGCGCTCTTCGAACACCGGCGAGGGCTTGGCGTCGTAGGCGGCCGCCCCGAGCACGATGATCGCGTCGGCCGGCGCCGCCTGGTCGCGGTCGCCGACCCAGACGATGTAGATCGCCACGCCCAGCAGCCACAGCCCCAGCACCGCGGTCAGCCGACCGAGCCAGCCCAGCCAGCCGCGTCGTCGCCGCGGCTTCACGCCGTGCCCCACGGCAGGGCGTCGAGATCGACGTTGCCGCCGGACAGGATCAGCCCGACCCGGCGCCCGGCGAAGCGCTCGGGCTGCGCCAGCACCGCCGCCAGCGCGATCGCCGACGAGGGTTCCACCACCTGCTTGAGCACCTGCCACAGCAGCCGCATCGCCGCCACGGTGGCGGCGTCCTCGACCACGATCGTCTCGGCCTGGCCGTGCAGCAGCGCGAAGTTGGACGCACCGAGGGTGCCGCGCAAGCCGTCGCAGATCGTGTCCGGAACGAAGTCCACGCGCAGCGCGCCGGCCGCCAGCGAGCGCGCGGTGTCGGCGGCGCCGGCCGGCTCGGCCAGCAGCAGGCGCGCCTGCGGCGCCAGCGCCGACAGCGCCAGGCGGCTGCCGGCGGCCAGGCCGCCGCCGCCGACCGGCACCACCAGCAGGTCGAGCGGGCCGCTGGCGCCGAGCAGTTCCAGGGCCGCGGTGCCCTGGCCGGCGATCACCGCCGGATCGGTGTACGGATGCACCAGGGTTGCGCCGGTCTGCTGCTGCACCTGCGCGCACATCGCCTCGCGCGCGGCGATGCCGGCCTCGCAGCGCCACAGGGTGGCGCCGTCGCGGGCGATATTGGCCAGCTTGGCCGCCACCGCGCCCTCCGGCACCACCACGTGGCAACCGATGCCGCGGCTACGCGCGGCCTGCGCCAGGGCCGCACCGTGATTGCCCGAGGAATGGGTGACCACGCCGTGCGCGGCCTGCGCCTCGCTCAGCGCCCACACCGCATTGCAGGCGCCGCGGAACTTGAACGCGCCGCCGCGCTGCAGGTGCTCGGCCTTGAACAGCAGGGTCGCGCCAGTCGCCGCGTCCAGCGCCCGCGAGCGCAGGACCGGGGTGACCTGGGCATGCGGCGCGATCCGCGCCGCGGCGGCGGTCACATCGGCGAAAACGGGCAGTGAAGATGAGAACATGCGTGAAAGGTTAGCGTATCGTCCCAAGTTCGCGGTGTCGCGGGCTGCCGGGGCAACACGGCGGTTGCACGCGACTTAAGCGTTCAATCAACGACGAAGCGAGTTAAGGGGGCATTCAATGCAACACGCCGAACCTGTCGGTCAGCCTCAGGGAGAGGATTCGCCATGAACATGCGCCTGATCTGGGCCGCTGGATTGCTGGCCACGCTGAGCGGCTGCGCCACCTACGACTACGCCGACAACGGCGGCGGCGGTTATTACCGCGGTGCCCCATCGGTCGAATACCGCTATCCGGACGGCTACTCCGACGGCTATTACGCGCCGTACGGCGCGGTGCCCTACGGTTATGGCGCCGGCTATTACGGCTATGGCTACTACGGCTATGGCGGCCCGTACTACTACCGCGACTACTACGGTCCGCCGCGGCACCGTCCGCCGCCGCGTCCGCGGCCCGACGACAACGGCCGCCCGCCGGACCGGCCGCCGCCGGTCATCGGTGGCGGCGGCGGCCGGGGCAAGGCGCCGTGGCGCGACCTGGACCGGCTGCGCCGTCCCGATGCCGCCAACGCCGGCCCACGCCCCCAGTCGATGCAGCCGCGGCCGCAGTCGATGCAGCCACGTCCGGCCAGCGCGCCGCGGCCGGCCGCCCAGCCGCGTCCGGCCGCACCCCGGCCTGGCAATCTGGGTCGTAGCAATGGGACGAAGCGCACACTAGAGCCCTAAGAAAAGGCTTGATTTCACGCAGGCACAAGACGCACTCTACGTCGTACGGGGTGACCGCCTGCGTCGCTTTATGACCCGAAGGGATCGCCCCACTGTCTATGTCGATGTCCGACAGGGAAATCTGGATCCCCCCTGTTCCGGCCCTGTCGGGCGTCGGCGCCTAAAACGAAAAGCCCCGGTTCGCCGGGGCTTTTCGCGTTCGGGCCTTGCTGTTGTTGGCATCGGACCCGAATCGCAGGCATAAAAAAGGGCCGGCAGTCCCCCGACTACCGGCCCCCAGCTCCCCCAACGTGCGCGTGACTGGCCCCTGTTCCAATTCCAGTCGTACGCCCCTGACGCAATGCCACGTTGGGTGCAGTAGGGATATCTGCAGATGGCGTGCCAACTTTAGGGGCGAATCCGTAAACTGTGATGAGAACTCCAAAATTTCCGTTTTCCGGCGTGCGCCACCCCGCGAACGCCCCCATCCCGGTCCCCGCGACCGGGCGGACGAGTACCCGATGAGCCATTCCTTCTACCGCTACGACGTCATCGTGATCGGCGGCGGCCACGCGGGCACCGAGGCCGCGCTGGCCGCCGCGCGCGCCGGCGCACGCACCCTGCTGCTGACCCACAACGTGGAGACGGTGGGCGCGATGAGCTGCAACCCGGCCATCGGCGGCATCGGCAAGGGCCATCTGGTCAAGGAAATCGATGCGCTGGGCGGGGCGATGGCGCATGCCGCCGACCTGGCCGGCATCCAGTGGCGCACGCTCAACGCGTCCAAGGGCCCGGCGGTGCGCGCCACCCGCTGCCAGGCCGACCGCAACCTGTACCGCGGCGCGATCCGGCGCCTGGTCGAGACTCAGCCGAACCTGACCCTGTTCCAGGCCGCGGTCGACGCGCTGATCGTGGAAGGCGAGCGCGTGCGCGGCGCCATCACCCAGACCGGCCTGCGCTTCGAGGCGGCGGCGGTGGTGCTGACCGCCGGCACCTTCCTGGCCGGCAAGATCCACATCGGCCAGACCCAGTATGCCGGCGGCCGCGCCGGCGACCCGCCGGCCACCGCGCTGGCGCAGACGCTGCGCGACGGCCGCTTCGGCGTGGACCGGCTCAAGACCGGCACCCCGCCGCGCATCGACGGGCGCAGCCTCGACTACGCGGCGATGGAAGAGCAGCCCGGCGACGATCCGCTGCCGGTGATGTCGTTCATGGGCGAACTCGCCCAGCATCCGCGCCAGGTCTCGTGCTGGATCACCCATACCACCGAGCGCACCCACGACATCATCCGCGGCGCGCTGGACCGCTCGCCGCTGTACACCGGCCAGATCGAGGGCATCGGCCCGCGCTACTGCCCGTCGATCGAGGACAAGGTGGTGCGCTTCGCCGACAAGGCCAGCCATCAGATCTTCGTCGAGCCCGAAGGCCTGGACGTGGCCGAGATCTATCCCAACGGCATCTCCACCTCGCTGCCGTTCGACGTGCAGCTGGAGCTGGTGCGTTCGATCCGCGGCTTCGAGCGCGCCCACATCACCCGCCCCGGCTACGCGATCGAATACGACTTCTTCGACCCGCGCGGGCTCAAGGCCTCGCTGGAGACCAAGGCCATGCCGGGGCTGTTCTTCGCCGGCCAGATCAACGGCACCACCGGCTACGAGGAAGCGGCCGCGCAGGGACTGATCGCCGGACTCAATGCGGCGCGCCAGGTGCGTGGGCTGGAGCCGTGGTCGCCGCGCCGCGACCAGGCCTACATCGGCGTACTGATCGACGACCTGATCACCCACGGCACCACCGAGCCGTACCGCATGTTCACCAGCCGCGCCGAATACCGGCTGCAGCTGCGCGAGGACAACGCCGACGCGCGCCTGACCAGCATCGGCCACGAACTGGGCCTGGTCGGCGAGGCGCGCTGGGCGCGCTTCCAGGCCAAGCAGGAGGCGGTGGCGCGGGAGAACGAACGGCTGAGCGCGCTGTGGGCCACGCCGGGCAATGCGCTGGGCCGCGAGGTCGCCGCGACGCTGGGCGTGGCGGTGAGCCGCGAGACCACCGTGCTCGACCTGATCAAACGCCCGGAGCTGAACTACGCCGCGTTGATGCGGGTGCCGTCGCTGGGCCCGGGCGTGGACGACGCGCAGGTCGCCGAGCAGGTCGAGATCGGCATCAAGTACGCCGGCTATCTTGATCGCCAGCGCGACGAGATCGCGCGCCAGCAGCGCCACGAGGACACGCCGATTCCCGAGGCGTTCGACTACGCGCAGGTGCGCGGGCTGTCGGCCGAAGTGCAGCAGAAACTGCAGCGCGTGCGCCCACAGAGCGTGGGCCAGGCGCAGCGCATTCCCGGCATGACCCCGGCGGCGATCTCGCTGCTGCTGGTGCACCTGGAGCGCGCGCGGCGCAGCCGGGTGGCGTAAGCGGCGGCTGCGCGGCATCCTGTCCCGCCGCTACAAGGACGACAGGCCATGGAGATCCACCCGCTCGCGCCGGACAAGCGCGTCGCCGTGCTGGACGCGCTCGGCGACATCGAACGCAGCCACGATGTGCGCATCCTGCTGGCCTGCGAGTCCGGCAGCCGCGGCTGGGGATTTTCCTCGCCCGACAGCGACTACGACGCGCGCTTCGTCTATATGCATCGGCCGGAGTGGTATCTGACCGTCAACGAACGCACCGGGCCGGGCGAGCCGCAGCGCGACGTGATCGAACTGCCGATCGCCGACGACCTGGACGTCAGCGGCTGGGACCTGCGCAAGGCGCTGCGTCTGGTATCCAAGTCCAATCCAACGCTGCTGGAATGGCTGCAGTCGCCGCTGGTCTACCGCCAGGATCCCACCGCCGTCTCCGGACTGCTGCAGATGGCGCACGCGTTCTACTCGCCGCTGGGCACCTGGTGGCATTACTTCAACATGGCCAAGAGCAACTACCGCGGTTATCTGCGCGGCGAACGCATCCGCACCAAGAAATACCTGTACGTGCTGCGCCCGGTGCTGGCCTGCCAGTGGATCGAACGCGAGCAGGGGATGCCGCCGATGGCGTTCGAGCTGCTGCTGGAGGCGCTGCTGCCGTCGGGACCGCTGCGTGAGGCGATCGATGCCTTGCTGGAGAAGAAACGCGCCGCCGCGGAAATCGAGGACGGTCCGCGGGTCCCGGCGATCAGCGACTTCCTGGACGCCGAACTGGCGCGCATGGGCGCCGCCGCGCCGCGCCTAGCCGCCGGCAGCGGCGATCCGCGGGCGCTGGATGCGCTGTTCCGCCAACTGATCCGTACCGATGCCTCCGCTTAGCATCATGTGCATCGCGCATGCCCCTGTAGGAGCGGCTTCAGCCGCGACAGGCGTTACCGGTAATGCCTGTCGCGGCTGAAGCCGCTCCTACAGGAGGCAACAGCCCGAGCGATGCGTTCACCGCCCCGCCGCCGTGGCATCCGCGCCGCCGCCCAGCACCGTGTACAGCGCGACCCGGTTGCTGTCGTCCTGCAGGCGCAGGGCGATCAGATCCTGCTGCGCGGCGTACAGCGAGCGTTGCGCGTCCAGCACCTGCAGGTAGTCGTCCACGCCGGCGCGGTAACGCGCTTCGGCCAGCGTGTGGCTGCGCCGCACCGCGTCCACCAGCGCCTGTTGCGCGCTCAGCTGCGCGTCGAGGTGATCGCGTTGCGCCAACGCATAGGCGACATCGCCGAAGGCGCTCTGGATGGCTTTTTCGTATTGCGCCACGGCGATGTTCTTGCCGATCTTGGAGACGTCCAGAGAGGCCTTCAGCGCGCCGGCTTGGAAGATCGGCAACGCGATGCTGGGCACGAACGACCAGGTCCGCGAACCCGCCGCGAACAGCGTGGACAGGGCATCGCTGCTGCGCCCGGTGGAGGCGGTCAGCGAGACGGTCGGAAAGAATGCCGCGCGCGCGGCGCCGATGTCGGCATTGGCCGCCTTCAGCGCATGCTCGGCGGCGAGCACGTCGGGACGTTGCAGCAGCACCGTGGCATTCAGTCCCGCCGGCAGCGGCGCCAGGGCCACGCTGCCGTCGAACGCATCGGTGCCGGCGAGCAGCGCTGGGTCCACCGGCGCGCCGACCACCAGTTGCAGCGCGTCGCGGGCCTGGGCGAGCTGGGTGGCATCGCGCGCCACATCGACGCGGGCCGCTTCCACGCTGCTCTGGATCTGCGCCAGGTCCAGCCCGGAGCCGATGCCGTTGTCGTGCTGGGCGCGGCTGCGCTTGAGCGTCTGCTCCTGGCTATCCAGGGTCTGCTGCGCCAGCGCCAGCAGTTGCTGGTCGGCGCCGACCGCGAGCCAGTCGTCGGCGATCTGGCCAATCAGGCTCAGGCGCACGCTGCGTTGCGTTTCGGCGCTGGCCAGCCAGGTTTCCATGGCTTCGTCCTTCAGGCTGCGCACGCGACCGAACAGGTCCAGTTCCCAGCTGCTGATGCCGACCTGCAGCGCGTCGCTGCTGTCGATCTGCGCGTGCCCGGTGTCGCTGGCGCTGGCGCTGGTCCGCTGACGGCTGCTGCTGGCATTGGCATCCAGCGACGGCGCCAGCGCGGCGCGCTGGATCCGGTACTGCGCGCGCGCCTTGTCGATGTTGAGCATGGCCACGCGCAGGTCGCGGTTGTTGTCCAGGCCCAGCGCGATGACCTGGCGCAGCCGCGGATCGAGGAACACGTCGCGCCAGTCCGGCATCGCCAGCGCGGCGCCGGCCGCGGGCGGGGCAGTGCCCGCGGTGTCGAACTGCAGCGGCACCGGCGCGGCCGGGCGCGCGTAGTGCGGGGCCATGCTGCACGCGGCCAGCGCCGCGCAGCAGGCCACGGCCAGCAAGCGTAACGACCGGGCGTTCATGGCGTAGCCTCCAGCGGTGGATGCTTGCTGCCGGGAACCACGCTGCGCACGATGACGTAGAACAAGGGCACGAAGAACAGGCCCAGGGTGATCGAGGCCAGGGTGCCGCCGGTGACGCCGGTGCCGAGCGAGTGGCGCGCCGCCGAGCCGGCGCCGTGACTGAACACTAGCGGCAGCACGCCAAGCAGGAACGCTAACGAGGTCATCAGGATCGGCCGCAGACGCATCTGCACCGCGTGCAAGGTGGCGGCCAGCAGGGGTTCGCCGCGGCGCTCCAGCTCGCGCGCGAACTCCACGATCAGGATGCCGTTCTTGGCCGCCAGGCCGACCGTGGTCAGCAGGCCGACCTGGAAATACACGTCGTTCTGCAGGCCGCGCACGGTCATCAGCAGCGCCGCGCCGAACACGCCCACCGGCACCGCCAGCATCACCGCGAACGGGATCGTCCAGCTTTCGTACAGCGCCACCAGGCACAGGAACACGAACAGCAGCGAGATCGCGTACAGCGCCGGCGCCTGGTTGGCCGACAGCTTCTCCTGGTAGGCCATGTCCGACCACGCATAGCCGAAGCCATGCGGCAGCTGCTTGCTCAGTTCGGCCATGGCGTCCATCGCCGCGCCGGAGCTGACCCCGGCCACCGCCTGGCCGGTGAGTTCCATCGCCGACACGCCGTTGTAGCGCTCCAGCGCGGCCGGCGCGCTGGTCCAGTGCGAGGTGGTGAAGGCGGACATCGGCACCATGTCGCCGCTGGCGTTGCGCACCGTCCAGCGCTGCAGATCCTGCGGCGCCATGCGCGCCTCGGCGTCGCCCTGCACGAACACCTTCTTGATCCGGCCCTTGTAGATGAAGTTGTTGACGAAGTCGCCGCCGAGCGCGCTGTTGAGCGTGGCGTTGATGTCGCCCGGGTCCACGCCCTGCGCCTGGGCCTTGTCGTCGTCGATCTTGACCGCGTAGACCGGCGCGTCCTCCAGGCTGGCGTAGCGCACGTCGCGCAGCTTGGGATCGTGCCTGGCCAGGCGCAGCAGCTTGTCGCGCGCGTTCACCAGGGCGGCATGGCCGGCGCCTTCGTAGTCCATCAGTTCGAAGGTGAAGCCGGAGGCGTCGCCGAGGCCACTGATGGCCGGCGGCGAGGTCACGAACAGCTCCGCATCGGGCACGTCGGCCAGGGCCTGGTTGAGATGCGCGGCGATGGTGTCGGCATCGTCTTCGCGGTCGTCCCAGTCCTTGAGGCGGACGAAGGCCATGCCGACGTTCTGGCCGGCGCCGGTGACGCTGAAGCCGGCCGAGGACAGCACCGAGCGCACGCCCGGCTCGTGCAGCGCGGCCTTGGTCAAGCGGTCGGTCACCGCCAAGGTCTGCTCCAGGGTGGAGTCAGCCGGCAGCTTGACCAGCACGTTGAGCATGCCCTCGTCCTCGTCGGGCAGGAACGCGCCGGGCAGGCGCCACAGCAGCACGCCGGTGACGACCAGCAGCAGCGCGTAGGCGAGCAGGCTCAGCGCGCGCCGGCCCAGCACGCGCTCGACCAGCGCGCGGTAGCGCTCGGACAGCTGGCCGAAGCGCGTGTTGAACCAGACGAAGAACCGGCCGAGGCGGCCGTGCGAGCCGATCGGCGCCTCGCCCTGGTGCAGCGGCTTGAGGATGGTCACGCACAGCGCCGGGGTCAGAGTCATCGCCACCAGCACCGACAGGATCATCGAGGCGGCGATGGTGATCGAGAACTGCCGGTAGATGACCCCGGTGACGCCGTTGAAGAAGGCCATCGGCACGAACACCGCGGTCAGCACCAGCACGATGCCGACCAGCGCGCCGCCGATCTGCTGCATCGAGCGCAGCGTCGCCTCCTTCGGCGGCAGCCCTTCCTGGCTCATGACCCGCTCCACGTTCTCCACCACCACGATGGCGTCGTCCACCAGCAGGCCGATCGCCAGCACCATCGCGAACATGCTCAAGGTGTTGATCGAGTAACCGAATGCGGCCAGCACGCCGAAGGTGCCCATCAGCACCACCGGCACCGCGATGGTCGGGACCAACGTGGCGCGCCAGTTCTGCAGGAACAGATACATCACCGCCACCACCAGCAACACCGCTTCGATCAGGGTGATGACCACTTCCTTGATCGAGGTGGTCACGAACGGCGTGGTGCTGAAGGCGATGTGGTAGCTGTAGCCGTGCGGCCAGTACTGTTTGAGCTCCTGCAGGCGCGCGTCGATCGCCTTGGACGTTTCCACCGCATTGGCGTCGGCGTTCAACTCGATGCCGAGCGAGGCCGACGGCTTGCCGTTGAAGCGGGTGATGCTGTCGTAGGTTTCCGGGCCCAGGCCGATCCTGGCCACGTCGGACAGATGCACCGCCGCGCCGCCGGGACCGCTCTTGAGCACGATCGCGCCGAACTGCGCAGGCGTGTGCAGGCGGCTGCGCGTGGTCACGGTGGCATCCAGGCGTTGCCCGCGCGGCGCCGGCTGGCCGCCGATCTCGCCGGCCGACACGTCGGTGTTCTGCGCCTGCAGCGCGTTCTCCACGTCCGAGGGCATCAGCGCGTACTTGCGCAGCTTCTCCGGATCCAGCCAGATGCGCATGGCGTATTCCGAGCCCATCGGCTGGATGTTGCCCACGCCGCTGACCCGGCTGATCTGGTCGTCGATGTTCGATTCCATGTAGTTGGCGACATCGAAGTTGTCCATGCTGCCGTCGTCGGAAGTGAACGCCACCACCTCGAACAGCGAGCCGCTGGACTTGGTGATGACCAGGCCGTTCTGCTGCACCGCCTGCGGCAGCACCGACATCACCGACTGCAGCTGGTTCTGCACCTGCACCTGCGCGGTGTCGGCATTGGTGCCGGTCTCGAACACCAGATTCACCTGCGCGGTGCCGTCCGAGGCGCTGGTCGAGGTCATGTACAGCAGGTGGTCCAGGCTCTGCTGCGACTGCTCGATCAGCTGGGTGACGGTGTTCTCCACGGTCTGCGCCGAGGCGCCGGTATAGGCGGCGCGCACGGTGATGGTCGGCGGCGCCATCTGCGGATAGCGCTCGATCGGCAGCGCGTGGATGGCCAGCATGCCGACCAGGACGACGACGATGGCCATGACCCAGGCCACCACCGGGTGGTTGACGAAGAAACGCGACATGGCAGCTCCTCAGTCGGCCTGGGCGTCGCCCGGCACCGCGGGCGCGGCCTCGAGCTGCGCGGCGCTGACCGTATACGGCACGACGGGTTTGCCGATCTCGGCGCGGCTGCCGTTGACCACGATCAGCCGTTCGCCCGGCTTGAGCCCGGCTTCCACCACCCAATCGTGGCCGACCGTGTCGCCGGTGCGGATCCGCCGCTCCTCGACCCGGTTGTGCGCGCCGAGCAGCTTCACCAGCGGCTCGCCTTTGGCATCGCGGGTCACCGCCTGTTGCGGCACCAGGATCGCGCTCGGATCGCTGGCCAGCGGCAGCAGCGCGCGCAGGTACATGCCGGGCAGCAGCAGATGCTGCGGATTGGGCACGACCACACGCAGGGTGACCCCGCCGGTGCCGGGATCGACCGAGCTGCCGACGAACTCCAGCGTGCCCGGATGCGGATAGAAGCGGCCGTCCTCCAGGCGTACCCGCACCGCGATCTTGCCGTCGGCGGCCTTGATCTGGCCGGCATCGAGCCGCTCACGCAAGGCCAGCATCTGCGTGCTGGACTGGCTCACGTCCAGGTAGATCGGGTCCAGCCGCTGGATCCTGGCCAGCGCCGCATCCTGCTGCGCGGTCACCAGCGCGCCGGCGGTATAGGCCGAGCTGCCGATGGTGCCGGAGATCGGCGCCGTCACCCGGGTGTAGCCGAGATTGATGCGCGCCGCCTGCAACGACGCCTGCGCCGCCACCACGTTGGCTTCGGCTTCCTGCAAGGCGGCCTGCGCGTCGTCGGCATCCTGCTTGCTGGCCGCGTCCTGCTCGACCAGGGTGCGGTAGCGCGCGGCCTTGGGACGCGCCGCGAGCACGGCAGCCTGGGCCTGCGCGAGCTGCCCGCGCGCGGTGTCGTAGGCGGCCTGGTACGGCGCAGGATCGATCTGGTACAGCACCTGCCCGGCCTGGACGTCCTGGCCCTCGGCGAACAGCCGTTGCCGCAGCAGGCCGTTGACCTGCGGTCGCACGTCGGAGACTTCGTAGGCCACGGTGCGCCCGGGCAGCGACTGCTCCACCGGCAGGCTGTGCGGGGTCAGCGCGAGCGTGCCGACCTTGATCGGCGGCGGCGGTTGCGCAGTGGACGAACACCCCGTCGCCATCGCCAGAAACAAAATGGATCCACAGAAAATCAAACAACGAGGCGCGGCGAAGGCGTCGAACATGAGCGTCGAAATCGAGGGGGTGGGAGATCGAAGCGCGCAACGCTACACGAAATGTATTCCCGCTTTATACCCGCACGAAAACGGCAGTCAGCTGCCACTTCAATTTTTCTGCGCGCGCAGAAAGCCTGGAGAAAGATTGATCTTTTCGGCGATACGTTGGTATCGCATCGCATACGAAAATTGCGCTGTGCGCTGCGCTCGCGAACGGCTGCCGAGCGCGTGCCGGCGTCGTCTCATGTTGCGGTCACTGGGGTCCGCTGTCAGCCACGATCATGCTGCGCCGGGACTGAGACCCTTCTCACAGGGCACCCGATAAGTTGGCCGCAAGCCCCTGTAGGAGCGGCTTCAGCCGCGACAAATAAAGTGGCGCACTTGCGGCAACCGGAGCGCGTCGGGGCTGAAGCCCCTCACGCAGCGCACCCAACGCGTTGCCGCAAGCCTTGTGGAAGCGACTTCAGCTACGACGAACGCAGCGGCGGAGTCGCAGCACTTGGTCGGCCGCTGCGCCGCGCAGCGCGCAATGGCGAGCGGCACACTTCGGCAAGAACACGTTTTCTGCAGCGCGCCCTGTCACGGCGCACCGCCGCGTGCGCTCAGTCCTCGTCCGCCGCGGCCTCGCGGCCCTGCTGGCGGATGATCGCTTCCTGCCGCGCGTCTTCGATCGAGTCGCGTACCGCGCGCACGTCGGCGCGACGGGTGTCGAATACGAAGCGGCCGCTGAGCGTGCTGTCCGGGCGCAGTTCGCCCTTCTCGTACAGCGCCCACATTTCTTCGCCGTAATGGGTTTCGTTGAGCTCGGGGGCGAAGCGGCCGAGGCAATCGCGCAGGTTGTGCACGTCGCGCAGCAGCATGTCGCGCGCGGCATTGTTGCCGGCGGCGCTGACCACCTGCGGGAAGTCGATCACCACCGGGCCCTCGGCGGCGACCAGCACGTTGTATTCGGACAGGTCGCCGTGCACCAGGCCCAGGCACAGCATCTTCACCACGTCGCCGATCAATTGCATGTGGAACGCGCGCGCCTGCTCCGGCTCCAGTTCCACCTCGCCCAGCCGCGGCGCGCTCTGCCCGTCGGCATCGGTGACCAGGTCCATCAGCAGCACGCCGTGGAAGTAGCCGCGCGGCTGCGGCACGTGCACGCCGGCGTCCACCAGCTGGTACAGGGTGTTGGCCTCGGTGTCCTTCCACGCGGCTTCCTGCTCGCGGCGGCCGAACTTGGTCGCCTTGCCCATCGCCCGCGCCTGGCGGCTGCCGCGCACCTTGCGGCCCTCCTGGTACTGCACCCGCGCCTGGAAGCTGCGCTGCGCCATGTCCTTGTAGACCTTGGCGCACAGCACCTCGGCACCGGCCTGGACCACGTACACGGCGGCCTCCTTGCCACTCTTGAGCGGGCGCAGCACGCTGTCGATGACGCCGTCCTCGATCAGCGGCTGCAGGCCCTGGGGGGTTTTCATCGGACGCGGGGGACCTTGAAGGGGAAAACCGGATTATGACCCAACCTTGCGTGCATGCCGGGCGACAACTGCGGCATGGGCGGCCGCCAGCGGAGTAAAGTGGCAGCCGCGATCGCCGCCACGGCGGCCGCAGCCGGCAATCCACAGTGCAATCGTCCAGAGGGTGTCATGAGCAAGGGCATGGATCAGAAGAAGAGCGACAAGAAGCAGCCGACCAAGACGCTGAAGGAAAAGCGCGCGGCCAAGAAAGAAAAGAAGAAGTAGCAAGCCCCTCCGGCGAGCTCGCGCGACGGGCTCGCCGGACTGCGACCGCAGAGGCGGCGCGCGGCATCCTGGCCCGGCCCGACGGCACAGCATCAGCCTGGCATCCGCTGCGCTCCCGGCACGTGGGCAACCGTGCCGCGCCTACGCCCACGACGATTCGCCCCTCCTTCACCAGCCCGCCCGCGCGCAGATGCCGCGGTTCGCGCATGCCTGGCTAAGCGCAACCTCCCTCGTGCTGTCCATGTCCGGCGATGCCGTCGTTCGCCGGTCGCTGCGCCGTGCCTGGCGCATCCCGGTCGGTAGCCTCTGCGACTACAGATGTCTCGGCCCAGGGCCGCAGGCTGCGCCTGGGTGCACCTGCTGCGGACGCTGGCCAGCTGCACGCTGCTGGCCATGGGCCTGACCTGGCGGTCGCAATTGCCCAGGGCCGCACGGACCTTCACGATCGATCGCGCCAGCGACCGCGCCGTTGCCGGCATCTCCCCGCCCCCCAGCCATGTGCCAGAAGCGCTTTGCGGCCAGGCGCTATCATCGACAGGCGCGCCGCAACCCGGCGCATGTCCCCGCCCCTTCCGCCGGAGAATGCCGTGAACCCGATCCGCCCGTTCCTGGACAAGACGCCGCAGCTCGGCGCACGCGTCTACGTGGACCCGGCCTGCACCCTCATCGGCGACGTGGTGCTGGACGAGGACGTGTCGGTCTGGCCGGGCACGGTGATCCGCGGCGACGTCAACCACGTGCGCATCGGCGCGCGCAGCAACATCCAGGACGGCAGCATCATCCACGTCAGCCACCACAGCCCGTTCAACAAGGCCGGCTATTCGACCCTGATCGGCGCCGACGTGACCGTGGGCCACGGCTGCATCATCCACGCTTGCACCATCGAGGACCTGTGCCTGATCGGCATGGGCGCGTGCATCCTCGACGGCGCCACGGTGAAGAAATACGGCTTCGTCGGCGCCGGCGCGGTGGTCGGGCCAGGCAAGACCGTCGGCGAGCGCGAACTGTGGCTGGGCAATCCGGCGCGGCTGGCGCGCACGCTCAGCGACAAGGAGGTCGAAAGCCTGCACTACTCCGCGCAGCACTACGTGCGGCTGAAGGATCGCTACCTGGACATGGCGTCGCCGGCGCCGCAGTAAGCCGCAGCGACTGGCGCGGCGTGGCGCTTTGCGCGACACTGCGCGCCTCTGGCGTGGGGACGCCACCGAATGGATTCGCGATGACCAAGACACTTCCGTTGCGCGGCCTGCTGGCCGCTTTCCTGCTTGCGCTGGGCGCCACTGCCGGATCGGCCGTGGCCGAAGAAGAGCATGCTCAGGAAGAGCACGCCCAAGAAGAGCATGGCCAGGACGGCATGAGCGCCGAGCAGTTCGTCGCCTCGCTGCATTTCCAGGATGGGCACATCGAAGTGCCGCAGGCCAAGGTGCATTTCGAGCTGAACCACGACTTCCGCTATCTCGGCAAGGACGATGCGCGGCAGGTGCTGGAAACGTACTGGGGCAATCCGCCGGACGACACCGTGCTGGGCCTGATCGTGCCGCGCCAGCCCGCGCTGAACGAGCAGGGCAGCTGGGCGGTGGTGGTCACCTACGCCGACGACGGCTACGTGTCCGACGAGGACGCCAGCAAGATCGACTACCAGGACATGCTCGCGGACATGCAGAAGGAAACCCGCGAGGAGAACACGCAGCGCAAGGAAGCCGGCTACGAGAGCGTGGACCTGGTCGGCTGGGCGGTGCCGCCGCGCTACGACGCCGCGAGCAAGAAGCTGTACTGGGCGCGCGAACTGGCGTTCCAGGGCAACGACGGCCATACCCTCAACTACGACATCCGCGTGCTCGGCCGCCACGGCTACCTGAGCCTCAACGCGATCGCCGGCATGGACGAGCTGCCGCAGGTGCGCGCCGGCATGCAGCAGCTGCTGCCGATGGCCGAATTCGACAGCGGCGCGCGCTACGCCGACCACAACCCGTCCACCGACAAGATCGCCAGCTACGGCCTGGCCACGCTGATCGGCGGCGGCCTGGCGGCCAAGGCCGGCCTGTTCGCCAAGCTCGGCCTGATCCTGGCCAAGGCCTGGAAGCTGGTGGCGCTGGGGCTGATGGCGCTGGCCGGCGGGATCGGCAAGCTGTTCTCCGGGCGCAAGCGCGACGGCGGCACGGTGCGTTGAGCGGCCTGCGCGGCACGCTTGCCGCGCCGTCGTCGTCATCGCGTGAGGACCTTCCGGCGCCGGCAACGGCGTGCGGCTGGGCAATTGGCGCCGCGCCGGCTAAAGTCGCGGTTCGGAGCAGGACGCAGTCGAGATCACGCATGCCGCCACAGGCAGCCGGCCGGACGGAAGGACGGCCTCCCTACATCGCAGGCACGCATGCGCGCCACGCCGCACTCCGGCGGTGAGCGGCATGCTCGATACCTACCGTGAAGTGATCACGCCCGAAGGCGTGCCGTTGCATCTGCCGGCCGCCGGCGCGGTGCCGCGCGCGCTGGCCTGGCTGATCGACCTGGCGGTGCGCTTCGGCGTGCTGACCCTGATGGGCCTGCTGCTCGGCGCGCTCGGCGGCTTCGGCCAGGGCCTGTACCTGGTGGCGATGTTCCTGGTGTTCTGGGCCTATCCGATCGTGCTCGAAGGCTGGTTCGGGCAGACCCTGGGCAAGAAGGCGCTGGGCCTGCGCGTGGTCTCGCGCGACGGAGCGCCGGCCGGCTGGACGGCGGCGATCACCCGCAACCTGTTGCGCACCGTGGACATGCTGCCGTTCGGCTATGCCGTCGGCCTGATCGCCTGCCTGTTCGACGTGCATGCGCGGCGCCTGGGCGACATGGTCGCCGGCACCCTGGTGATCCACCAGCCGCCGCGCCACGAGACCGGACTGCCGCCGATCGCCAGCGCGGCGCCGCCGCCGCTGGCGTTGCTGCCGGCCGAGCAGGCGGCGTTGATCGCCTTCGCCGAGCGCGCGCCGCGGCTGGCACCGGCGCGGCAGCTGGAACTGGCCACGCTGGCGCTGCCGTTGACGCAGACGCCGGGCCAGGCCGGCGTGCTGCGCCTGTATGCGATGGCCAACTGGCTGTTGGGGCGGCGATGAGGCAGGAGCAGTTCATCGCCCGCCATCAGCGCGAGTGGGAGGCCTTCGAGACCTGGCTGCACACGCGCGGACGCAAGCGCCCCGCCAGCGCGGACGCGAGCGCGCCCGACAGCGCCGCGGACGCATGGCGCCTGGCCGACGAAGACATGCCGGCCCGCTACCGGCGGCTCTGCCAGCAGCTGGCGCTGGCGCGCAATCGCGGCTACAGCCCGCTGGTCACCGCGCGCCTGCAGCAGTTGATGCAGCAGGGCCACACCGAGCTGTACCGGCCGCCGCGGCCGCGCTGGCGGCGCGCGGCCGAGTTCCTGTTCGCCGATTTCCCGCAGCTGGTGCGCAGCCAGGCCGGCTGCATGGCCGCGGCCACCGCGCTGTTCGTGGTGCCGCTGGTCACCATCTTCGTGCTGCTGCAGTACCGGCCGGAACTGATCCACGGGCTGATGGATCCGATGCAGGTCGCGCAGATGGAACGGATGTACGACCCGGCCAGCGCCGCGCACAAGCTCGGCCGCGACAGCGGCGACGACTGGCAGATGTTCGGCCACTACATCATGAACAACATCAGCATCGGCCTGCGCACCTTCGCCAGCGGCCTGCTGGCCGGACTCGGCACGGTGCTGGTGCTGCTGTTCAACGGCGTCACCATCGGTGCGGTGGCCGGGCACCTGCACCAGATCGGTTACGGCGTGACGTTCTGGCGCTTCGTCGCCGGGCATGCGCCGTTCGAACTGACCGCGATCGTGATCGCCGGCGGCGCCGGCCTGCAACTGGGGCTGAAGCTGCTGGCGCCGGGGCGGCGCCGGCGCATCGACGCACTGGTCGAAGGCGGCACGATCGGCGCCAAGCTGTGCCTGGGCGTGGCATTCATGCTGCTGGTCGCCGCCTTCATCGAGGCGTTCTGGTCCTCGATCGGCTCGCTGCCGGCGGCGGTGAAGTACGGCGTGTCCGGCCTGCTGTGGACGCTGGTGCTGGTGTGGCTGTGGCGCGGCGGACGCGGCATGGCGGAGGCCGGCGATGCGGATTGAACGCCTGGACGTGGTGCTGCGCGCGCGCTCGGCCTGGGAGGCGATGGAGCTGGGCAGCGCGCTGGTGCGCCGCCATGCCGGCGCGATCTGGAAACCGTGGCTGCTGGTCACCCTGCCGCTGTTCGCGTTGCTCAATCTCGGCGCCTGGGCGATCGACCAACTCTGGCTGGCCAGCCTGGCGCTGTGGTGGCTGAAACCGGTGCTGGACCGGATCCCGCTGTTCGTGATCTCGCGCGGCGTGTTCGGCGACGTGCCCAGCGTGCGCGACACGCTGCGCGCGCAGCTGCGCTGGGGCTGGCGCCCGATGTTCGGCTACCTGACCTGGCGCCGGCTGAGCCCGGCGCGCACGGTGTTCCTGCCGCTGGAGTTGCTGGAAGGGGCCAGCGCCGAACAGCAGCGGCAGCGCCGCCGCACCCTGGGTGGCGCGGTGTACGGGCATGCGCTGCTGCTGGCCAGCGTGTGCTGGCATTTCGAGGCGATGCTGCTGCTGGCCTGCATCGCCGCGATCGCGATGTTCGTACCGGTGGACCTGCTGCCGGAAACCGCGCGCGCGGCGTGGGCGCTGATCGGCGATGAGAACCCGGTGTGGGCCGACGTCGGCCTGAACGCCTTCGGCTGGTTGGCGACGACGCTGATCGAACCGTTCTTCGTCGGCGCCGGCTTCGGCCTGTACCTCAACCGCCGCACCGAGATCGAAGCCTGGGACGTGGAAATGGCGCTGCGCCGGCTGCGCGATCGGCTGGGTGGGGCCGCGCCGCTGCTGCTGGCGCTGGTCCTGCTCGGCGTCCCGGGCGCTGCGCTGCGCGCGCAAAGCGCTGCGCCGGGCAGCGAAGTCCCGGTCGCGACCGACCCGCATGCGCTGTCCCCCGCTCCGGCGACGGAAGCGCCGCACGACGCCGCCAACGCCGCGGACGACGGCACCGCGATGGGCGATCCGCACAAGGCTCAGGACGATGGAGATGACGAAGACGAAGACGCTGCCGAGCCGGCCGCGCTCGACGACATCTTCAATACCGTCCCCGCCGCCGACGCGCGCTTCGACCGCGCCGCCGACCGGGCCTATGAAGATCCGCTGCTGTCGGGCAAGCGCAGCATCGGCTACTGGAAGAAGCGCGACCGCAACGACGACGACGAGAAGAAGCCCGATCCGGACAAGCTCGATCCGCGCTTCGGCAAGGGCTTGCTGGCGAGCGTGGCGGCCGCGTTCGCGTTCGTCGGCGAATGGGGCATGTGGTTGCTGGCCGGCATGCTGGTGCTGGTCCTGCTGCTGACCGCCAAGCACTGGCTACCGTGGATGCGCGGCAGCGTGCGCAAGCGTGCCCCGGTCGAAACGCCGGTGGTGCATGCGCCGGTGCTGAGCGCCGAGCCGCTGCCGGACGACGTCGCCACCATCGCGCGCCGGCTATGGCGCGAGGGCAGGCAGCGCGACGCGCTGGCGCTGCTATATCGCGCCAGCGTGGCGACCGTGTGCGAACGGGCAAACCTGGTGCTGCCGCCGGGCGCCACCGAAGCGCAATGCCTGCGCGCTTCCAGGCGCCTGCCGGACGACGCCGACCGCAGCCTGTTCGCGCGCATGGTGCGCACCTGGCAATACGCCGCCTACGCCGCGCGCCTGCCCGACGACGACACCTTTGCCGGTTTGCTCGACGAACTGCAGCAGCAATACCGGTGGCGCGCATGAACAGCGGCACCCGCAATGCGCTGATCTTCGTGCTCGGGCTGCTGGTGACCAGCGTGCTGGCGGCCTGGTTCCTGGGCCGCTACGAACGCGCCGAACGCGAACTGGCGCTGCCGCCGCGCGGCGAGGCCGCGTACAACCCGCTGTATGCGTTGCGCCAGACCCTGCGCGCCGACGGCGTGCACGCCGAATCGCGGCAACGCCTGGACCTGGCGGCGATGCGGCTGCAGCCGCACGACAGCGTGCTGCTGTTCGGCGACCCGCGCGCGCTGAGCAAGCCCGACAGCGATGCACTGCTGGCCTGGGTCGAGCGCGGCGGCCACCTGATCCTGCGCACACCGGCGGCCAACGAGGACGACGACACGGCCAAGCTGCCGATCTTCGATGCGCTCGATGTCGAGCTTGAGGACGGCAAGCCGGACCACTGCCTGAAACTGGCCATTCCCGGACAGCCCGAGCACAGCGAGTTCTGCAATGGCCGGCGTTTCCAGATCGACGAGGATGCGGCGAGCAACTTTTGGGGCAGCGACGCGGACTACGCCTACGCGCGCCTGCCGTACGGCGATGGCACCGTGGACCTGCTGGCGGAAATGGATTTCCTGCAGAACGGCAGCAACGGCGGCAACCGCTTGCGCGACGACGCGCTGGATGCGCCGCCCGCCCCGCCGAGCGGCGGCCTGCGCGACGTGCCGCACCGCCTGCTGGCGCGGCAGATCCTGGCGCCCAACTACGGCGACGGCACCATCTACCTGATCTACTCCGCCGAACTGCCGTCGCTGTGGCGCACGCTGTTCACCCGCGGCTGGCCGGCCTGGCTGCCGGCGCTGCTGATGCTGCTGGCCTGGCTGTGGTCGCGCACGCAGCGCTTCGGTCCGCTGCGCGCCTCGCCGGCCGGCGACCGCCGCTCGCTGCTGGAACACGTGCGCGCCAGCGGCGAGCACCTGTTTCGCTACGGCAAGTCCGCGCTGCTGTACGCGGCGATGCGCCAGGCGTTCCTGACCCGGCTGCGGCGCCGCGCGCCGCTCGCCGCCGCGCTGCAGGGTCCCGCGCAGGCCGCGGCCATCGCCGAACGCCTGAACCTGTCGCCGGCGCAGGTCGAACAGGCGCTGCAGGCGCCAGCGCCCAAACAACACGCCGCCTTCCGCGATCGCATTCGCCTCCTCGTCCAGATGAGAAACCAGTTATGACCACCGCCCCCGCCGAATCCGTCGCCCCCCTCACCGGCCCCGCCCTGATCGAACGCGTCGAGGCCATCCGCGAGGCGGTCGGCCAGGCCTTCATCGGCCAGCCGGAGGTGCTCGAGCAGATCCTGATCGCGCTGCTGGCCGGCGGCCACGTGCTGATCGAAGGCGTGCCCGGGCTGGGCAAGACCCTGCTGGTGCGCGCGCTGGCGCAGGCGCTGGAACTGAACTACGCGCGCGTGCAGTTCACCCCCGACCTGATGCCCAGCGACGTCAGCGGCCACGCCGTGTACGACCCCAAGACCGAGAGCTTCAAGATCCGCCGCGGCCCGGTGTTCACCCACCTGCTGCTGGCCGACGAGATCAACCGCGCCCCGGCCAAGACCCAGTCGGCGCTGCTGGAAGTGATGCAGGAAGGCCAGGTCACCATCGAGGGCAAAGCGTTTCCGCTGGCGCCGCCGTTCCTGGCCCTGGCCACGCAGAACCCGGTCGAGCAGGAAGGCACCTATCCGCTGCCCGAAGCGCAGCTGGACCGCTTCCTGCTGAAGATCCTGATCGACTATCCGCAGCTCGAAGACGAAAAGCGCATGGTGGAAGCGGTCACCACCGGGCGCAGCGCCGGCGACTTCGACCTGTCGCAGGTGCCGCGCGTGCTCAGCGCCGACGACGTGGTGGCGATGCAGTTGGGCACCGCCGCGATCGTGGTGGACCCGCAGGTGATCGACTACGCGGTGCGCATCGTCGCCGCCACCCGCAGCTGGCCGGGCATCGCGCTCGGCGCCGGCCCGCGCGGCAGCATCGCGCTGATCCGCGCCGCGCGCGCGCAGGCTGTGCTGTCCGGCCGCGACTTCGTCACCCCCGACGACATCCGCGACATCGCCAAGCCGGCGCTGCGCCACCGCATCGCGCTGGCCCCGGAACTGCAGATCGAAGGCCAGAGCGCCGACGACGCGCTGGGCGCGCTGCTGGCGAAGGTGGAGGCGCCGCGGAAATGAGCCGGGAGTCGGGATTGGGGATTGGGGATTCGGCAGAGCCCGCACCGGCGGCGATGCCGGCATTCCCTGATCGAGTCCGAACTGCTGCCAGTGCGGCCTTGGGTGCACGCGCCGCGCTGTTGCGATTCCCCATTCCCGAATCCCCAATCCCGGCCACTCATCCATGAGACCTGCTCCGCCACTGCTCGCCCTGCTCGGCCTATGGGCGCTGTGCGGCCTGGCCACGGCGCTGGAGTTCCTGTCGCTGTGGCCGTGGCAAGCGCTGGGTGCGGCGATCGGCGTGGTCGCCGCGGTCGATGCGTGGCGGCTGTGGCGCAGCCCCACCCCGCAGTTGCGCCGCGAACTGCCCGAGGCCTTGCCGCTGGGCGTGGAGCGCGAGGCCGGGCTGCGCATCGACAGCGCGCAGCGGCAGACGTTGGACGTGTTCGATCTGGTGCCTAGCGGCTGGTGGATGCAGGGCCTGCCGCGGCGCGTGACCCTGCGCGCGGCCAGCGAAACCCACCTCACCTACCGGCTGCGCCCGACCGCGCGCGGCCGTTTCGAGTTTCCCGGCACCCATCTGCGCCTGCATTCGGCCTGGCGCCTGTGGCGGCAGCGGCGCGTGGCCGGCGCGGCGCAGACCGTGCGCGTGTATCCGAACTTCGCGCCGCTGACCCGCTTCGCCCTGTTCAGTGCCGAACAGGCCTCGCGGCTGGTCGGCGCGCACCTGAAGCGGCGCCGCGGCGAAGGCACCGACTTCCACCAGATGCGCGAATACCGCGTCGGCGACAGCCTGCGCCAGATCGACTGGAAGGCCACCTCGCGCGCGCGCAAGCTGATCTCGCGCGAGTACCAGGACGAGAAGAACCAGCAGCTGCTGATGCTGATCGACACCGGGCGGCGGATGATGGCCAGCGAGAGCGGCCTGTCGCATTTCGACAACGTGCTCAATGCCGCGCTGGTGGTGTCGTACCTGGCGCTGCGCCAGGGCGATGCGGTCGGCCTGATGGCCAGCGGCGGCGACGCGCGCTGGGTCGCGCCGCAGCGCGGCATGGGCACGGTCGATGCGCTGCTGCGCGCCAGCTACGACCTGCAGCCGCAGGCGGTGGCCACCGATTACCTGGCGGCGGCGACCGAACTGTCGCTGCGCCAGCGCCGCCGTTCGCTGGTGATGCTGATCAGCAACGTGCGCGACGAAGACATCGAAGACCTGCTCGCCGCGGTGCGGCTGCTGCAACGCCGGCACCTGGTGTGCGTGGCCAGCCTGCGCGAGCACGCGCTGGACCAGGCGCTGAGCCAGGACGTGCACGACCTGCAGCAGGCGGTGCAGGCCGGCGCGGTGGCGCGCTATCTGCAGCAACGCGGCGACGCACACGACGCACTGCGCAGCCACGGCGTGATGGTGCTCGACGTCACCGGCGAGGAACTGCCGGGCGCGCTGGTGGAACGCTATCTCGCGGTCAAACGCGACGGGTTGTTGTAGCGGCAGCGCGCAGCTCGCGGAACAGCGTTGCCGGCGAAACGGCGCGCGCATCGCTGCAGCGTCCGCGCACGCAAGTGACTCCCAGATGCCAGGACGGCGTTCATTCGCAGCGTTGCAGCAACCTGTCCAGTTCGGATGCCGAAACGCCGGACGGCGCCTTCTCCTTTATCAAGTTGTAGCAGGCCACGGCCGATAAGCTGGCGGCCAAGCGCTGCGCCGCGACTCCCGGCCACCGGCGAGAAGCAGCCGGGCTGCGCTGGTGAACGTTACCTCGCATTTAGCGCGAGCGATCCCTGTCGTCGCGCGGCCGCGGTGCGGACGATCTCGTAGACAAGTCGCGACGGTGTCGCTGCGCTGCTGCGTGCGCGTCTGGGCGCGTCATCGCGCGGTAATCCCGCGCTTCGCTATACGCCGCCTGGCGCTAGCCGCGGATGATGTTGCTGCACTGCGAATTCATATTTCAGTGCTCGGCACGTTTTTGCCGTCTATGGCAAAAACCTTACACGCGCCGTCATAAAAGCGTTCGCGGATGGTCATTTAGCGCTCCTATGGTCCTCGCCGCATTGCAGCGGTCTTCATAGCGGCATCGCGCCGCGCGCCGAAGTTCAGGGGATATTTTCAGATGGAGTTGCGAATCTTCGCAGCGCTCGGCATGGCCGTGTGCGGCGTGCCGTGCGCCTTCGCCGCAGACGCGCCGACCGCGCGTTTCGACGTGATGGCCTACCAGGTGGTCGGCAACAGCGAATTGAGCGCAACGGAGATCGAGCGCGCGGTGTATCCGTTTCTCGGCCCACAGCGCAGCGAGGCCGATGTGGAAGCGGCGCGCGCCGCGTTGCAGACGCTGTACGCGGGCAAGGGCCTGGCCACGGTGGCGGTGAGCATTCCCGAGCAGGATGCGGGCAATGGTCTCGTCACCTTGCAGGTCAGCGAGCAGCGCATCGGCCGCTTGCGGGTCAATGGCGCGGATTATTTTTCTCCCGACGCCATCGCCGACGGCGCGCCGTCGCTGCAGGAAGGCACCGTACCCGACTTCAACGCCGTGCAGCGCGACATCGTCGCGCTGAACCAGTGGCCGGACCGCCGCGTCACCCCCGACGTCAAGCCGGGCGCGCAGCCGAACACGGTGGACGTGGACTTGAACGTGGAGGACACGCTGCCGCTGCACGGCAGCCTGGAGCTCAACAACCGCAACAGCGCCAATACCTCGGAACTGCGGCTGAGCGGGTCGGTGCGCTACGACAATCTGTGGCAACGCGGCCACAGCCTGACCTTCTCGGCGCAGACCGCGCCGCAACAGCCGTCCGATGCGCGGGTGTTTTCCGCTTCGTACCTGGCGCGTTTCGGCGCATCGCCGTGGTCGCTGCTCGGCTACACGGTGCGCAGCGACAGCGAGGTCGCCGCGATCGGCGGCTTCAACGTGATCGGCAACGGCAGCTTGTCCGGCCTGCGCCTGATCCGCGCGCTGCCGGCCGAGGCGGGCTTCTTCCACAGCCTGAGCGTCGGCGCCGACTACAAGGACTTCAAGGAAGACACACTGTTCGGCGGCGACCGCAGCTCCGCGCCGATCCGTTACCTGCCGCTCAGCGCCGCCTACAACGCCACATGGAGCCAGCTGCGCGGCACCGACACGCTGGAGCTGACCGCGACGATGAACGTGCGCGGCGTCGGCGACGACAGCGCGCGCTTCGACATCAAGCGCTACAAGGCGCGCTCCAACTTCTTCCACCTGCGCACGGACGCCTCGCGCACGCGCAGCTTCGGCAGCGACTACCAGTGGTATGCGCGGCTGCAGACCCAGCTGGCGTCCGAGCCGCTGATCAGCAACGAGCAATTCAGCATCGGCGGCATGGACAGCGTGCGCGGCTATGCCGAAAGCCAGGCGCTGGGCGATTACGGCGCCGCCGGCCAGTTCGAACTGCGCAGTCCCTCGTTCGCCTCCGCGGCCGGGCGCATGGTGCAGGACGCGCGTGTGCATGCGTTCGTGGACGCCGGCTATGCGCGCATCCACGACCCGCTGCCCGAGCAGTCGGTCAGCGAAACCCTGGTGTCGACCGGACTGGGCGCGGCCTTCAAGGCGTTCGCGCATCTCAACGGTGCGCTGGAAGTGGCGGCGCCGCTGTCCAGCCCCGGCGGGCACAAGCAGAAAGACATCAACGTGCTGTTCCGGCTGTGGAGCGAGTTCTGACGCCGGCGTCGTTCAAACATCAATTGGGGTAGATCGTGATCAGACTGCGTATGTTCGTGCTGCTGGGGTTGTTGCTGCTCGCGTTGCCGGCGATGGCCGCGACATGGTGGGACGGCAAGTGGAACTATCGGGCTAAGCTCACCCTGGACACCACGTCCACCGGTGCGGCGCTGAGCCAGCCGTCCGGGCGCACCCAGGTGCTGGTTCGCCTGCATGCGGGCAACTTCAATTTCGCCGATGCCAAGGCCGATGGCAGCGACGTGCGTTTCGTCGCCGGCGACGACCGCACGCCGCTGAAGTACCACTTCGAGAAATACGACGGCCTGGTCGACCAGGTGGCGCTGGCATGGGTCGATCTGCCCGACCTGCCGGCCAACGCGAGCACGCCGTTGTACGTCTACTTCGGCAATCCCGAGGCCAGCGGCGGCAGCGACGCCAAGGGCAGCTACGACGCCGACACCGTGGCGGTCTATCACTTCGCCAGCGCGCAAGCCGCCGGCGCCGACAGCACCGCCTACGCCAACAACGCCGCCACCGCGCCGGCCCTGGCCGACACCGCGCTGATCGGCGCCGGACTGCGCCTGGACGGGCGCGCGCCGGTGACGGTGCCGGCCTCGGCCTCGTTGAACTGGCCGGCGGCGCAGCCGGCGACCATGTCGCTGTGGGCCAAGCCGGCCAGCGCAAATGCCTCGGGCGTGCTGCTGGCGCTGCCCGGCGTACTCACCCTCCGTCTGGACGAAGGCCGCGTGCTGGCCGAGTTCGGCGCGACCGCGCAGATCGCCGCCACCACCGCGCTGCCGGCCGATGCCTGGGCGCATGTGGCGCTGCGCAGCGACGGCAAGACCGCGACCCTGTTCGTCAACGGCCAGCCCGCCGGCGAGACCGCGGTGGCCTTGCCGGCCAGCAGTGGCGGCCTGTTGCTCGGCGGCGAACCCGGCGCGGCACGGCCGAACTTCATCGGCTTGCTCGACGAGATCGAAGTGTCCAAGAACGCGCGCGCGATCGGCGCGATCGAAGCGGCGGCGCGCAGCCAGGGCGTGGACGCGCGGCTGCTGCGTTTCGATCCGGTCGAACAGCATTCCGGCGATGGCGGCCACAACTACTTCGGCATCCTGATCGCCGCGCTGACCCCGGATGCGTGGGCGGTGATCGGGATCCTGGGGGTGATGGCGCTGATCAGCTGGTGGGTGATGGTGCGCAAGGGCCTGTACCTCAACGCCACCGCCGGCGCCAACGCGCGCTTCCTCACCGCCTACCGCCAGCAGGTGACTGCGCATCCGCTGCACGCGCCGCACTGGCAGCAACTCGGCACGGCCGCCGGCGTGCGCTCCAACCTGGCGCGGCTGCTGCAGGTCGGCCAGCAGGAGCTGCGCGAACGCCTGCAGGCCAGCGGGACCAACGTGGTGCGTCCGCAGTCGATTGCCGCGATCCGCTCGGCGCTGGACGCGGCCGCGGTGCGCGAAGGCCAGCGCATCCACAAGAGCATGGTGTTGCTGACCATCGCCATTTCCGGCGGCCCGTTCCTGGGCCTGCTCGGCACCGTGGTCGGGGTCATGATCACCTTCGCCGCGGTGGCCGCGGCCGGCGACGTCAACATCAACGCGATCGCCCCCGGCATCGCCGCCGCGCTGCTGGCCACGGTGGCCGGCCTGGCCGTCGCGATCCCCGCGCTGTTCGGCTACAACTACCTGCTCAGCCAGGCCGAAGCGGTCTCGGCGGACATGCAGGTGTTCGTCGACGAACTGGAAAAACGCATCGCCGAAGACTATGCCGGCGACGCGCCGGTCCGCGCGGGCGGAGGCTGAGCCGATGAAGGTCCAAGGCAAGAAGCCCTACGACGACATCAACATCACGCCGATGCTGGACCTGGCGTACGTGCTGCTGGTGATCTTCATCATCATGACCACCGCCGCGGTGCAGGGCATCAAGGTGGAATTGCCCAAGGCCAGCGCGGCCAAGCCGCTGTCCGAACCCAAGACCAAGGTCATCGCGATCGACAACAACGGCCAGGTCAGCCTGGACGCGGTGCCGGTGAGCATGAGCGAACTGGAACAGCAGCTGCGCAACGCGCTGGCCAGCGATGCCGAGTTGCCGGTGATGCTGCGCGGCGATCGCACCGTGCAATACGAGAAGGTGATGGCGGTGCTGGACCTATGCAGCCGGCTCGGCATCGCCTCGATCGGCCTGGCCACGCAACGCCCGGCGGCCGGCTGAGTGAACACGATCGATCCGCTGCAGTACACCGAGCCGCCGCGGCGCTGGCTGAAAGTCGGCGCGGCGTTGCTGGCGCTGCTGCTGCTCGGCTGGCTGGTCTCCACGCTGCTGCGCCCGCAGCAGGCGACGCCGGCGCGCGCGCAACCGCCGCGCATCACCCAGGTGATGCTGCCGCCCCCGCCGCCTCCGCCGCCGCCCAAACCCGATCCGCAGCCGCCCAAGCCGCAGGAACGCCCGCAGCCCTTGCAGGCGGCCGAGCCGACGCCGCAACCCAAGCCGGACGCCGAGCCGACCCCGCCGGGCGATCCGCTGACCGCGCCGGCCGGTCCGGGCGACAACGCCTTCGGCCTGCAGGCCGGCGACGGCGGCGGCACCCGCATCGGCGGCAAGGGCGGCGGCGGCAGTCCGTTCGGCAGCTATGCGGCCAGCGTGCAGCGCGCGGTGCAGCAGCTGCTGCAGCGCGACGAACGCACCCGCAAGGGCCGCTACAGCGCCACCGTGGCGCTGTGGCTGAACCCGGACGGCAGCATCGGCCGCCTGCAGATCCTCACCTCGGCGGGCAAGCCGGAACTGGACGCGGCGATCGTGCGCGCGCTGCAGGACCAGCCGCTGCCGCAACCGCCGCCCGCCTCCCTTCCCCAACCCATCCAGTTGCGCATCGGCGCCCTGGCGCCGGGCTGACGCCGCGTTTCGCATCAAGGACTCCCGCATGACCACTTCGTCTCCTCTCCACCGTCCGTCCCGGCTGCGCCTGGCGCTGCTGGCATTGCTGCTGGCGCCGGTCGCGGCCATGGCCCAGTCCGCGGCGCCCGCGATCGATCCGGCGCAGATCAACCCGCAGGTCACGCTGCGCTTGATCGACCTGCTGGTCGCCAAGGGCGTGATGACCCGCGCCCAGGCCGACGACCTGATCCGCGAAGCCTCCGCCACCGCGGCGCCAGCGCCCGCACCGGCGCTGGCCGGCGCCGCGGCGTACAAGACCCAGCCCGGCGCGGTGGTGGTGCCGTACGTGCCCGAGCCGGTGCGCCAGCAGATCAAGGACGAACTGCGCGCCGAAGTCACCGCGCAGGCCAAGTCCGAAGGCTGGGCCGCGCCCGGCGCGCTGCCGGAATGGACCCAGCGCGTGCGCGTGTACGGCGACCTGCGCGTGCGCGGCGAAGGCGTGTTCAACGCCGACGACAACTACGCGGCCTTCCCCAACTTCGGCGCCATCAACGCCGGCTCCGGCTTCGATACGGTGGGCAGCACCAACGCCCCGTTCCTCAACACCACCCAGAACCGCAGCCGCATGCGCGTGCGGGCGCGGCTCGGGGTGAGCGCGCAGATCGCCGACTGGGTGCAGGCCGACCTGCGCCTGGCCACCGGCAGCGACCGCAGCCCGGTGTCCACCAACCAGACCCTGGGCGGCAACGGCAACCTGTCCAAGTATTCGCTGTGGCTGGACCGCGCCGCGCTGCAGCTCACGCCCATCGACGGGTTGGCCCTGTCGTTCGGCCGCTTCGCCAATCCGTTCTGGAGCAGCGAACTGGTGTTCGACAACGACCTCAACTTCGACGGCGTGGCCGCACGCTACGACCTGGCCGACGCCGACGCGGAGTTCGCGCCGTGGATCAGCGCCGGCCTGTTCCCGGTCTACAACACCGAGTTCGATTTCGGCTCCACCAGCACCAGCAAGACCCGCAGCCGCGACAAGTGGATGTACGGCGCGCAGCTGGGCATGCAGTGGCGCTTCGCCGACGCCATGGCGCTGCGCGTGGGCCTGGGCTACTTCCAGTACGACCAGTTCGAGGGCAAGCGTTCGTCGCCGTGCCTGGCGCCGACCTCGGCCGACAGCTGCGACACCGACGGTTCGCGGCCGCAGTTCCAGCAGTTCGGCAACACCTTGGTCGCGCTGCGCGACATCGTCGCCGATCCCGCCAACCCCAACGGACCGCAACTGCAGTACTACGGCTATGCCAGCAAGTTCGGCGTGGCCGACCTGCACGCGCAGCTGCAACTGGACCAGTTCGCCCCGGTCGCGGTGCTGGTCGAGGCCGACGTGGTCAAGAACACCCGCTACAACGCCGCACGCGTGCGCTCGCTCGGCCCGGTCAACAACCTCGGCGACCAGGGCGTGTTCGATGGCGGCGACATGGGCTACTACCTCAACTTCACCGTCGGCCAGCCCAAGCCGGTCAAGCCGGGCGACTGGAACTTCAGCATCGGCTACAAGTATCTGGAATCGGACGCGGTGCCGGACGGCTTCACCGATTCGGACTTCCACCTGGGCGGCACCAATGCGCGCGGGCTGATCGTCGGCGGCAACTATGCGCTGGCGCGCAATACCTGGGTCGGCCTGCGCTGGCTCAGCGCCAACGAGATCTCCGGCCCCCCGTTCGCGGTGGACCTGCTGCAGCTCGACCTCGGCACGGAGTTCTGAGCATGCTCCGCCTTCCCTCCTACCTGGCCTGCGGCATGCTGGCGGCGACGCTGCTCGCCGCCGCCCCGCTGCACGCCCAGGACAGCAACGAGACGCGATTGCGCGAAGCGCTGCGCGAGACCAGCACGCGATTGCGCAAGGCCGAAGCGGACCTGGTGCAGCAGCAACTGGCCACCGCCGCCGCCGAACGCGAGCGCGATGCGCTGCGCGCCGCGCCAACGCCGGCGCCGGCGCCACGCGCCGATCCGGGCCGCGAGGCCGCGCTGCAGCGGCAACTGCAACAGGCGCAGCGCGAACGCGACGCGGCGCTGGCGCAACAGCGCGAACAGCAGCAAGTGCACGCCAAGAGCGCGCAGGCCGCCGCGCAACAGGCGCAGACGCAGGCGACGCTGGATGCGGAACTGCAGCGCCAGCGCGCGCGGATGGCGCAGTGCGCGAGCGGCAGCGAGGCCTTGTACGCCACCGCGCGCGAACTGGCCGCGCTGTATCGCGACCCGGCCTTCGTGCGCTTCGTGCGTAGCCACGGCCGCGAGATGTTCGGCATGGCCAGGGTGACCCGCGAGAACCGCGTGCGCGCGCTGGAAGACCGCCTGGCCGAGCAGCACGCGCAGACCCAGGCCTGCGCCGGCGCCATCGCGGCCACGGCGACGGCCACGGCGATGCAGGACAGCGTGCAATGAAGCGCCGCGGCGCCGCGCTGGCATCGCTCGCGCTGGCCGCGCTGGCACTGCACGCGCACGCCGCACCGGCCACACCCGCGGCGACTGCGCCTTGCGTGCAGGTGCGGATCGGCGAGGACGTCGCCGGCCACCTGGACTGCCTCAACCAGACGCTGCGCGCCGCGGCCGCCAGCGCCCGCCCCGGCGCCTCGCCGCTGGCCGCCGCCGCGACCACGCTCGATCCGCTGCAGCGCGGGCAACCCACGCCGGCGGCGCTGCGCCAGCGCTACGGCGATGCCTACGGCCGCTCGCTGGTTCCGCAGCGGCCGCAGCCGCATTACCTCCCTACTCCGTTCGCTCCGGCGCGCTGACGCGCCGCCACCGAGATCGCCGCCATGCCCCGCAACCGTCGCCGCCGCCGCAACCGCCTCCGCCGTCCCCTTCGCCTGCTGGTGCTGAGCCTGGCGATCTCGGCCGCCCTGGTCGGCCGCAGCCAGGCGCAGAGCAGCCCGTTCGTGCGCCGTGGCGCCGACCCGGGCGCGCAGGCCGCGGCCGCGGCGCAGCAGCAGGGCCTGCAATCGGCGGCGGCCAGCAAGTTGGCGCAGACCTCGCTGCAGGCGTTCCAGCGCGCCGCGCAGGCGCGCCAGGCGCTGGACGCGACGCAGGCCGCCGCGCGCGCCGCGGCGCAGGCAGCGCAAGCCGGCATGGTCCCCGATGGCCTGGGCAAGGGCGGCCTGCAACTGCCCGACGGCGCGATCATCGATCCGGGCGCGGTGCGCAGCGACGATCCGCGCCTGGGCCAGCGCAACGTCTGGCTGGGCGCGCGTGCGCCGACCCAGCAGACGGTCGGCGGCGACACCCAGGTCACCATCCAGCAGACCCAGAAGAAGGCGATCCTCAACTGGGAGACGTTCAACGTCGGCAGCCGCACCGTGCTGCAGTTCGACCAGTCCGCCGGCGGCAGCGACGCGGCGCAGTGGATCGCGCTGAACCGGGTCAACGACCCGAGCGCGGCGCCGAGCAGAATCCTGGGCCGCATCCAGGCGCCGGGCCAGGTCTACCTGCTCAACCGTAACGGCGTGCTGTTCGGCGGCGCCAGCCAGGTCAACGTGCATTCGCTGTTGGTGTCGTCGCTGGATCTGTTCGACGCCAACCGCGCCACCAGCGACCAGACCTTCCTCGCCCGCGGCCTGTTCGGCAGCACCGGGCAAAGCGGCACGGTGCTGACCGGACTGGACAGCATGGCCGCCGGGCAGACCCCGGGCGACATCCAGATCGACAGCGGCGCGCGCATCGCCAGCGGCAGCCAGGGCTACACCCTGATCGCCGCGCCGAACGTCAGCAACGCCGGTACCGTGACCGCGCAGGACGGGCAGGCGATGCTGGCGGCGGTGTTGGGCCTGCGGCAGTCGCAGGAGTTGCAGACGCTGCTCGGCGCCAGCAGTGGCACCACCATGCCGCTGGGCTTCAGCGGCTTTTTCTCGCCGGCCGGCAGCGACAGCTCCGCAATCGGTTCGCTGGTCAACAGCGGCACGATCGCGGCGACCCGCGGCAACGCGACGCTGGTCGGCTACAGCGTGCAGCAGCGCGGCCTGGTCCAGGCCAGCACCAGCATCAGCCGCCCGGGCAGCGTGATGCTGCTGGCGATCAACCAGGACAGCACCTCCGGCGGCGATGCGCTGGCCAACTACAGGGGCGGTGCGCTGGAACTGGCGCCCGGTTCGGTCACCGCCACCTTGCCCGAGCACGATGGCGAAACCACCACCTCCAGCAGCGCCGCCGATCTGGCCTTCCTCGGTCCGCAGATGATCCTGGCGGGCGCCCAGGTACAGTTGCGCGAGCAGTCGCTCACCTTCGCCCCGGGCGGCACCGTGAACCTGATCGGCCTGGGCAGCGAGACCGTCCGGCTGCAGGGTCGCACCCCGCTCAACAATCGGCTGATGATCGATAGCGGCGCGCAGCTCAATGTGTCCGGCATCGCCGACGTGCAGCAGGCGATGCGCAGCAACCTGATCCAGATCCCGCGCGTGGGCCAGAACGAACTGGCCGACGCGCCGCTGCAACGCGACGGCGCGCTGTTCCGCCAGTCGCTGCAATTCGATCGCCGCGCCAGCGGCGTGCGCGCCGATGGCCAGGCCTGGGTCGGCAGCCCGCTGCTCAACGCGCAGGGCTATGTCGACCAGGTGCCGCGCACCATCGACGAAATGCTGCTCGACGGCGGCACCATCAACATCGGCGCGCGCGACCTGGTGATCGCGCCCGGCGCGCAGGTGAACATGGACGGCGGCTACGTGCACATGCTCGGCGGCATGGTCGAAACGCCGCGCCTGCTCGGTGCCGACGGCCGCCTGTACGACCTGGCCAGCGCCGACCCGTCCATGCGCTACCTGGGCGTGGCCGGCACGCAGACCGTCGCGCACACGCGCTGGGGCGTGAGCGAACAGTTCAGCAATCCATTGCTGGGCAGCCGCCGCTACTACGAGAGCGACTATCTGCAGGGCGGCGACGCCGGTGCGCTGAACATCGAACTCGGCCGCCACAACAGCGGCAGCGGAGCGCAACCGGGTGTGGCGCTGCTCGCCGGCGATCTTTCCGCGCAGGCGCTCGCCGGGCGTTACCAAGTTGCCAGCGGCACCTTGCCGCAAGGCGGCGTGCTGCGCATCGACAGCGATGTGGGCCTGTACAACGCAACGATCGGCCTGTCGGTCAACGGCGACATCAGCCGCGAGCAACGCAGCTGGCGCATCGTCGACGACGCCACGGCGATGCCGCAGGGGCTGATGCTCGGGACGCGCGCCGATGCGTTGCCGGGCAGCGCAGCCTCGGCGCAGGACCGCGACAATCCGCTGTTCTGGTCGCAGCTGTCCACGCGCATGGTCAACGGCAGCGGATTGCAGACGCTGACCATCGGCAACGCGCCGGTGATCGAGGTCGCCGCCGACGCGGCGCTGCAGGTCGCCGATGGCGGCGCGATTTCGCTGCAGGCGCAGCGCCTGCAGATCGACGGCACGCTGACCGCACACGCCGGCAAGATCGCGCTGCAGAGCAGCGGCGGCTTCGCCTACGTGCAGGATCCACGGCAAATCGGCAACACGCAGCAGTCGCTCGGCCACGGCGACCTGCTGCTGGGCGCCGGTGCGCGACTGGACGTGAGCGGGCGCTGGATCAACGACGACCGCCGCTTCGGCAACGCTCCGCAGGGCAGTGCCTTCGTCGATGGCGGCAGCATCGCCCTCGATGCGCTGCAGGCCTCCGTCACCGACACGGCCACGGGCAACAACATCGACCAGAGCGCATCGCTGCTGATCGCGCCCGGCGCGCTGCTCGACGCCTCCAGCGGCGGCTATGTCGACGGCAACGGCGCGCTGGCGATGCGCGACGGGCGGCTGCTCGGCCATGGCGGCGACATCGCGCTACACACCTACGTGCGCCCGTCCAACGAGAGTGCCGGCTCGCCCACCTACACCGCTAACGCCCCGGTCGCCGACGGCGCCGGGCTGCTTCAATTCGACCCGGCCAATCTGCGCGCCGACAACTTCGCCGGCGGCGGCACGCTGAGCCTGCGCGCCTTCGGCGTGCAGATCGGCGGCAGCGCACCGAGCGATGCGCGCGTACTGCACCTGGATGCCGGTTTCTTCGCCGACAACAGCTTCGGCAGCTACGACCTGGCCGCCGAGCAGGACGCTACCGTCGTCGCCGGCACCCAGTTGCGGGTGAGCCAGCGCAATCTGCTCCCGAACCTGCAGGCGCTGCGCGGCGCCGCCAGCGGCAGCGACGTGGTCGCCGGTGCGGCGCAGGCCGGCGGCAATGGCTACGCCACGCTCGGCCAGCTGGATCCGTTCTATCGTCCCGCCACCGATTTCGCGCTGCGCGGTGGCGATTTCCTCGGCCGCGTCGCCGGCAATCCCAGCCTGAGCGGCGCCAGCGGCCGCGTGCTGCTCGACGAAGGCGCGCAGCTGCTGCTGGATCCGGGCGCCAACGTACGCATCGGCGGGCGTGGCCAGGTCGAGGTGCTGGGCAGCATCCAGGCGCACGGCGGCAGCATCGCCATCTCCGGCGACACCTCGCGCGACTCGGGCCTGTCCGCGGCGCCCGACGTGGACCGCGGCCCGGCCTATGCGGCACCGGGCAAGGCGCTGTGGCTGGGCGCCAACAGCCGCCTGGACGTCTCCGGCATCGCCCTGCTCGATCCGCAGGCCGCGCTGCAGCCCGGCGCCAGCGGCCTGGTGCGGCCGCGCAGCGGGCGCGTGCTCGACGGCGGCCACATCACCCTCAGCAACGACAGCGGCGCGATCGTGGTCGCCGCCGGCGCGCAGCTGGACCTGTCCGGCACCACCGCGGTGCTGGACCTGCCCACCGGCAACCCCATCATCGGCGGCGGCGACACGCTGCAGGCGCAGAGCGTGGGCAGCGCCGGCGGGCGCCTGGACCTGGCCGCCAGCACCGGCCTGTACTTCGACGGCAGCATCCACGCCGGCGGCGGCAGCACGCAGGACCGCGGCGGCACCCTGGCCTTGCTGCCGCTGAAACTGGTCGACGGCAGCAATCAGGTGCTGCCCGGCCCCAGCGGCGTGATCTTCACCCAGCACGACAGCCGCCTGCCGCAGGGCGCGCAGCCCGGCGCCCCGTTGCCGAACGCCAGCGCCACGCCCGGTCCGCTGTACTTCGCCGCCGATCGCCTGGACGGCAGCGGCATCGACACCCTGCTGGTCGGCGACCAGTCGCCGACCAACACGTTGCGCCCGCAGGTAGCGGTCGGCTTCGCTGGCGACGTCGACCTGTCGCTGGCGCGCGCGCTGGTGTTCAATGCGCCGCGCTATGCACTGCTGGCGGACGACGCGACCGGTTTTGGCAGGCTAGCCGACAGCGGCCAGGTCAGCCTGAGCGCCGCCTACGTCGGCCTCAACGGTTGGCAGTCGCCGAACAGCCCGGCCGCCGTGTTGGCCGAACCGCAGGCGCCCGGCGCGACCACGCTGACGGTGAACGCCGCGCAGATCGATCTCGGCGGCCAGTTCGCGCTGGACGGGGTCGGCGAGGCACTCCTGTCCAGCAGCGGCGCAGTGCGTTTCCACACGCCCGCCGCCTATGCCTACCTGCTCGACGCCAACGGCATCGCCACGCCGCGAGCCGGCGAACTGCTGACCGCCGGCAATCTGAGCTTCAGCGCCGCGCAGTTGTATCCGGCCAGCGGCGAAACCTTCCTGGTGCGCGCGCTCGGCGCGCTCGGCAGCGACGGCAGCCGCGCCGAGACCAGCATCCGCATCCAGGCACAGGGCGACACGCCGGCGCTGCCGCTGTCGGCCGGTGGCACCCTGGCGCTGGATGCCACGCGCATCGCCCAGGACGGACGCCTGCGCGCGCCGAGCGGGCGGCTGCTGCTCGGGGTCGGCGCGCTCGACGACGACGCCACCCGCGCGGTGTTCGGCACTCGCACGTTGACGCCGACGCTGGAGGTCAGCCTCGGTGCCGGCAGCCTCACCTCGGTGTCGCTGGAAGGCGCGACCTTGCCGTACGGCAGCACCGTGGACGGTTCGCAGTGGCGTTACGACGGCAGCGCACAAGGCAGCAACACCGCGCTGACCGCGCCGCCGCAGAAGCAGATCCGGCTGGACGCCGACAGCGTCGCGCTGGCGCCCGGCGCGCGCGTGGACCTGTCCGGCGGCGGCGACCTGCAGGCCAGCGAGTGGGTGCCCGGCACCGGCGGCAGCCGCGACTTGCTGTCTTCGACCAACACCAGCTATGCCAGCGGCAACGCCACCCAGGTGCCGCTGTACGCGGACGGCCGTACGGTCTACGCGATCGTGCCCGGCGTGCAGACCCCGATCGCCGCCAGCGACGCGGCGTTCGAACAGAAGGGCGGCACGCCCGCGCTCGGAAGCGCCGTGCATCTGAGCGGCGTGCCCGGCCTGGCGGACGGCGACTACACGCTGCTGCCGGCCAAGTACGCCACCCTGCCCGGCGCCTACCGGGTGGTCGCGCGCAGCGCCAGCACCGACGCCACCGCCGCGCAGAACCTGGTCGCGGCCGACGGCACCGCGGTGGTCGCCGGCTATCTGGTCGATACCCTGAGCGGCACCCGCAGCGCGCGCAGCCAGCTGTTCGAAGTGCAGTCGGCGGCGACCTGGGGCCAGTACTCGGAATACACCCGCACCGGCGCCAACGCGTTCTTCGCCGCGCAGGCGGCCAGCGCCGGCACCGCGACGCCGCAGCTGCCGCGCGATGGCGGCCAGCTGATCCTGGCCGCGGGCGAGGCATTGCGCCTGGGCGCCAGCCTGTCCACCGCCGCGGCCAGCGGCGGCAACGCCGCGCAGATCGATATCGCCGCGCGCGCGCTGCAGGTGCTCGGCGCCGGCCAGAGCGCCGCATCCGGCTACGTCGGCGTGGAGGCGAGCGCGCTCAACGCGATGAACGCCGGCAGCCTGCTGCTCGGCGGCACCCGCGAGCAGAGCGCCGACGGCACGCGCCTGCATGTCACCTCGCAACAGTTGCGGATCAGCAACGACGCCGGCAGCGCGCTGCAAGCGCCGGAACTGCTGTTGGCGACCGCCGCCAGCGACGCTGCCGACGGCGGCCTGCGCGTGGATGCCGGCAGCGTGTTGCGCGCGCAGGGCGGCAGCGGCGATCGCGCGGCCACGACGCTACTGATCGGCGAGGACGGCGGCAGCAGCGGCGACGGCGCGCTGTTGCGCCTGTCCAGCCTCGGCGCGGCCACCATCGAACGGGCGAACGTGCCCGAGGCGGCGCAGGCGCGCGCACGGCTGCAGATCGGCGCCGGCGCGCTGCTCGACGGCGCCGCGGCACTGAGCCTGGATTCCACCGGCGACAGCGCGATCGATGCCGGCGCGCTGCTACGCAGCCAGCGCATCTACGCCAGCGCCGGCCACGTGCGGCTGGACGCGCAGGCGGCCAGCGGCGATGCCGACGGCCTGGTGCTGGGCGCCGGCAGCCTGGCCCAGTTCGCGCAGGCGAAACAGGTCAACCTGCACAGCTACGGCGACATGGACTTCGCCGGCGGCCTTGACCTGCGCGTGAGCAATGCGCTCACGCTCAGTGCCGGCCGCTTCGTCGGCGACGGCCGCGACGTCAGCCTGAGCGCCGATCAGCTGACCCTGTCCAACCAGGGCGCCAGCGCGGCACCGGCCGACACCGTGGCCGGCGGCGGCCTGCTGCACCTGCAGGGACGCGAAGTCGCCTTCGCCGGCGGCGACAAGCAACTGACCGGGTTCGGCGCGGTCGCGGTGGATGCGGCGCAGACGTTGTACGTGCGCGACCGCGGCCAGTTCGATTTCGGCACGCGCGACGTGGACCTGCGCACCCCGCTGCTGCTGGCCGACGCCGGCGCCGACCAGACTCTGCGCACCGGCGGCGCACTGCGCCTGCAAGGCAGCGGCGCCAGCGTCAACACGGCGCAACCGCTGGGCGGGCGGGTGACGCTGGTCGGCGCCAGCATCGACAGCAACGGGCTGATCCGCGCCAATTCCGGCGGCATCGTCCTGCGCAGCAGCGACGGCGCGCTGCGCCTGCACGATGGCGCCACGCTGGATGCGTCCGGCGTGGCCAGCACGTTCTTCGACACCACCAAGCCGACCCAAGGCGGCACGGTCACGCTGCAGGCCACGGCCGGCGATGTGCTGGCCGATGCCACCACCCGCATCGACGTGTCGGCTGTGGGCAATGCCGACGCCGGCAGCGTCAACCTGTCGGCGGCGCAAGGCCGGGTGAGCTTGCCCGGCACCCTCGACGGCCACGCCGCGCAGGGCCGCGGCGGCCGCTTCCTGCTCGATTCGGGCAGCGCGATCGCGCTGGATCCGCTGGCCGCGCAGCTGGCCGGCGGCGGCTTCGACGGTGCCATCGACCTGCACGCGCGCAGCGGCAACCTGCTGCTGTCGGCCGGCAACACGCTGCGCGCCGACGCGGTGACCCTGACCGCCGACGGCGGCGCCGATGCCATCGGCCGCGATGCGGCGAACGGAAACATCGGCATCGCCGGCAGCATCGATGCGTCCGGCACCCAGGGCGGCAGCATCGCGCTGTGGGGCCGTCACGGCGTGGCGATCGACGGCCAGCTGCTGGCCCGCGGCAGCGCCGCCGACAAGCGCGGCGGCACCATCACGCTGGGCAGCAGCGGCCGCGACGACGGCACCCTCAACACCGACTACGGCTACCAGAACGTGCAGGCCGGCGCGGCCGGCAGCATCGCGCTCGGTGCCGGCGCGGTGCTGGATGTGTCCGGCGGCAGCGCCGGCGGCCTGTCCGGCGGCAACGTCGAGATCCGCACGCCGCTGCTCGCCGACGGCGAGGTCAACGTGACCGTGGCCAACGGCGCCAGCGTGCGCGGCGCGCGCGAAGTGGGCCTGGAAGCCTACGCGGTGTGGAGCACCACCGACGCCAGCACCGATCCGGTCAAACACTTCGACGGCATCGTCGATCCGGCCGGCTGGTACGACGCGCAGGGCGCGCTGCTGGCCGGCAGTTGGACGGACCTGGCCGGCAACGCGGTGGCGGCGCCCACCACGCCGGCGCAGATCGCCGATTACCTCAGCCGCTACGCATTCACCCCGGACAGCGCCAACGCCGCGCATCGCCAGTTCTACGGCTATGCCGACGACAGCGCCGGCACGCCCGGCACGCTGATGGGCTTCGTGCAACGCCCCGGCTTCGCGTTCGAACCGCGGCTAAGCAACCTGCCCAACCTGCGCGCGCGCCCCGGCATCGAGCTGCGCAATCCGGATCCGGCCATCAACGGCGGCGAGATCCGGGTGATGAGCAACTGGAACCTCGGCGCCGGCGCCAACCGCGACCAGTTGGACTTCCGCTACAACGGCAACGCGCCAGTGCTGACCCTGCGCGCCGAGGGCGGCGTGACCATCAAGGCCAGCCTCAGCGACGGCTTCTACCAGCTGCGCAATCCGTTCGGCGGCGGCGGCCCGCAGGGCACCTACAGCGGCGCGGCCAACGCCTACCAGGCGCTGCTCGACAACGCCTTCAACAATGCCTTCATCAGCATCGACGGCCTGCTCCCGGCGCCGCCGTCCGACCTCGGCGATCCCGACCAGGCCGCGCAGTACTACGGGCAATACCTGCAATTGCTGGACATGCTGCAGCAACCGCACGACCTGGGCGGGCTGCCGATGAGCCTGCTGGAAGGGGTGATCTACAGCTACTCGCCGGACAACGGCTACCCGGTCCAGGACTACCCCGACCAGCCGCAGGCGCCGCGCGCGCCGACTTCGCCCGCCGACTATTCCACCTACCTGGCCGGCTACCAGAGCTATCTGCTCGACCTGTTCGCCTACAACACCGAGCTGTCCAACTCGGGCGTGTTCGGCTTGGCCACCCTGGCCCTGCCCGCCGCACCGGTGCTCGGCCCGCTGCTGCCGGCCGCCACCCACAACACCCCGTCGCTGCAGGCCAACGCCAGCAATCCACTGCCGCTCGCCACCACCAGCCTGATCGGCGGCGACAGCAGCCGCTACCGCATCGTCGCCGGCGCCGATTTCGCCAGCATCCGCCCCGACGCGCTGCGCGCCGGCAGCGACGCCGACGTGGTGCTCGACGGCCACCAGCGTTACCAGGAAAGCGGCAAGAAGGACGTGCTGCTGCCGACCGTGGTGCGCACCGGCACCGGCAGCATCCAGATCGCCGCCGCGCGCGACCTGCAGTTCGCCGACGCCGACGCGCCGGCCAGCATCTACAGCGCCGGCCAGCCCGCCGCCGGCAGCGAGGCCGACAACGACATCCGCATCGTGCGCGGCGACGCCGCCAGCCACAGCGCAGACCAGGTGGTCAGCGCGCAGGCCAATGCCGAAGCCGCCGGCGACCTGCTGCTGCAGGCCGGGCGCGACATCCTCGGCAACCGCCAGGTGTTCGATCGCGACGGCAGCCGCACCGGCGTGGTCGGCAACTACGTCGGTCAGTACTGGTGGCCGTGGCTGCAGGTCGGCAATCCGGTTGGCGCCGATGGCGTGACCCCCAGCGCCGGGCTGATCAACTACGGCGGCTTCGCCCAGGGCGTGCTCAGCAGCGGCGGCGACGTCGCGGTACAGGCCGGACGCGACATCCGCGAACTGTCAGTGTCGCTGCCGACCAGCTACCGGTTGACCGCGCAGGGCCGCCAGACCTATGGCGGCGGCGACCTGCAGGTGCAGGCCGGACGCGATGTGCTCGGCGGCGACTACTTCGTCGCGCGCGGACAAGGCCGCCTGGACGCCGGCGGCAACCTGGGCAGCGCATTCACGCTGAGCGGCCAGGGCTACGACGCCTCGGGGACGCTGCTGCAGGTGAGCAGCGCGGTCGATCCGGTGTTCGCGCTGCAGGACGGACAATGGACGATCCACGCCGGCGGCGACGCCGCGCTCGGCGCCATCGTCAATCCCAGCTACGTGCTGTCCTCCGGCGGCGTCGCCGCCTTGATGAGCGACAGCACCCGCGCCGGCACCGACTACGGCAGCGCCTCGGCGATCGCCATCGACACCTTGAACGGCGATATCCGCCTCGGCACGCTCAAGCTGCCGGCGACGCTGTTCGGCAACGGCGCGCGCGATGCGAGCCGCGGCACCGACAGTCTCATTTTGAACGACGGCGTGTTCGACAACGTGCTGCCGGCCCGGGTGGAAGCGGTTGCCCACGCCGGCAACCTGCAGTTCGAGACCAGCGGCCGCCTGTATCCGTCGGCGCAAGGGCAGCTCGAGGCGATGGCGCAGGGCGATATCCGCCTGTTCAACGACACCCTGGTCGCCGGCAAGAGCAGGTTGCAACTGGCGATGCTCGACGAAACCGGCAACTACGACGGCAACGACAATGCCGCCGGCAGCGGCGCGCAACTCGGCCTGCATCGGGACGACGCGCAACCGGTGCGCCTCTACAGCCGCGACGGCGACGTGGCGAGCGGCTATGCGGCCGACGGCTTCATGCTCAATCCGCTGACCCTGCAATTGCCGAAACCGGCCGACATCCGTGCCGGCCGCGACATCGTCAACCTGGATCTGCGAGCGCAGAACTACCGGGCCTCGGACGTGACTCGGGTGCAGGCCGGGCGCGACATCCGCTACACCTCGATCCTCGGCGGCCCGCTTGGCGACCAGGCCGTGCGCTGGGGCTGGATGTCGCTCGCCGGCCCAGGGACGTTCGAGGTGGAGGCCGGACGCAATCTCGGTCCGCTGACCTCAGCCGAAGAGGCGATGAAGGGCCTGCGCATCGGCCTTGTCGACCGCAATGCGGGCGGCATCCGCACCGCCTCCGGCGCCGACCTGGTGGTGCGCTACGGTGTGGCCAACGGCGAGGATGCCGACGCGCTGGCCGCGCTGTATCTGGATCCGGGCAGCCAGCAGAACACCGACACCTACCGGCAATGGCTACTCGACTTCGTGCGCCAACATGCGCAGGACGCGTCCGCACCGGCCTCGACGCCGCTCGCGCAGCAAGCCGCGACCGCGCAGGACACGCCGACGCCCGTCGAGGCCTGGCGCCAGTTCGCCCAGCTGCCGAGCGCGACCCGGCGCCTGCTGAGCGAACGCGTGTTCCTGGACGTGCTCAAACAGGTCGGCGAAGGCTACGCGGATCGGGCCAGCCCGGACTTCCAGAAATACACGCGCGGCTATGCCGCGATCGAAGCGCTGTTCCCGGCACGGCTGGGCTACACCCGCAACAATCTGGAAGGCGGCGCCAACGGCGCGGCGACCCGCAGCGTCACCGGCACCCTGGACATGCGCGGCTCCACCCTGCAGACCCAGGCCGGCGGCGACATCCGCATCCTCGGCCCCGGCGGCGGGCTGCAGGTCGGCAGCGTGCTGGCGCCGCCGGTGGTCACCGATGCGCAGGGCAACGTGCTGATCGGTCCGGCGCAGCAAGGCATCCTGGCCGTGGGGCAAGGCGACATCGGCGTGTTCACCGACGCCAGCGTGCTGCT
This sequence comes from Xanthomonas sp. SI, assembly GCF_014236855.1. NCBI lineage: Bacteria > Pseudomonadati > Pseudomonadota > Gammaproteobacteria > Lysobacterales > Lysobacteraceae > Xanthomonas > Xanthomonas sp. SI. The sequence goes on along the minus strand of NZ_CP051261.1, from coordinate 456,431 downwards.
CGCGCAGAGCCGCATCTTCACCCAACGCGGCGGCGACCTGATGTTGTGGAGTTCCAACGGCGACATCAACGCCGGCAAGGGCAGCAAGACCAGCGCCGAGCGCGCACGTGCGCGCTACCTGTGCGACCAGGATCAGTACTGCATCCTCGATGCCAGCGGCCAGGTCAGCGGCGCCGGCATCGCCACGCTGCGCCTGAACACGGACGATCCGCGCGGCAACGCGGTGCTGGTCGCCCCGCGCGGCACCGTCGATGCCGGCGATGCCGGCATTCGCGCCAGCGGCAACCTGATCGTGGCCGCGCAGTTCGTCGCCAATGCCGACAACATCCAGGTGCAGGGCGATGCGGTCGGCGTCGGCACCGCACGCAACGTCGACGGCGGCGCATTGAGCGCCGCCTCCAACGCCGCCGCGGCGGTGACCGATGCGGTCGGCGATCTGGCGGCGCGCGGCACCTCCACGCCACGCGAAGCGCCCTCGGTGATCACCGTGCAGGTGGTCGGCTTCGGCGACTGCAAGGTGGACGATCCGCGCTGCCAGCCCGGTCCATGACAGTGCCGCGACACGGGCCGCGGCGGCGTTCTGGCGTCGCCGCGGCAAGCAGAAAATGGGGCATTTTGTAGACGCCAATTCGCGCCTCTTAAAATAATCGAGTTAATCGTTAGTTTCCGATCAATTCATTATTTCATCTCCATGAAAATCAGGCCATTTCAGACTGCGCATCACAGGTAAAGAAACATTCCGACGAATGTCGCCGCATTATCATCTGCCGAGCGCAACCTTTCTTGGCGCCAGTCCATGGCGCCAGCACGCTACAGGTAAAGAATTCCCCCGGATCCATTCCGTCGTTTTCTCACCAAGGAGAGAGGCAAGTGCTTAATCTTAATTTCCCCCGTCTCAGCGCGATCGCCATTGCGATCGCGACCCTGTCCACCGGTTCGGCCATGGCGGCCGAGAACCTCTACGGCGGCGGCGCCACCTTCCCGGCGCAGCCGTATGTCGGCAACACCTATACCGGCGTGACCCCGAACGCGCGCCTGTCGACCAATGCCGGCAACACCGCCGGTAGCGGCTTCACCACCGCGACCCTGGGCACCGGTTCGGTGTTCCTGACCTACAGCACCAACAGCACCAACAAGGTGTCGTATTGCCAGACCGGCAGCGGCTTCGGCAAGAACACGGTGACCGGCAGCACCGCCGCCAACCAGGCCTGCCAGGACTTCAGCGTTTCGCCGCTGGGCCTCAGCGGCGCCGCTGCCGCACCGGACTTCATCGGCACCGACGCGCCGTACAGCACCGCCGACTACAACGCGTTCCTGGGTGGCGGCAATGCCGCCAGCAAAGTGGGTATCGTCCAGGTCCCGACCCTGGCCGGCGCCATCGCGTTGCCGCAGAGCACCCCGACCGCCAGCTTCAACCTGAGCGCCGCCCAGGTCTGCCAGGTCTACTCGGGCCTGGTCAGCGACTGGAGCAGCGTGTCCGGCAGCGGCACCACCGGTCCGATCAAGATCGTCTACCGCACCGACGGCAGCGGCACCACCTTCGCCTTCACCAGCTACCTGGCGCGCACCTGCAACGGCACCGCCAACGTGCCGTCGGGCTTCGTGTTCAGCCCGAACCAGACCTTCAACTCGGCCCTGCCGGGCGGCACCAGCGGCGTGTACGGCTCGCGCGCGATCGGCGCCAGCGGCAACAACGGCGTGGTGACCTCGGTACGCGTCACCAACAGCAACGCGCTGGGCTATGCCGACATCGGCGAAGTGCTGCTGCAGTCGGCCAAGTACGTCACCGTGGCCGGCTTCGACCCGCAGAACTTCGGCAGGGATTCCAGCGGCAATCAGGTTCCGGTCACCCTGGCCGCCGCTGCGCTGCTGACGGGTCGCGTGCTCGACGGCTCCACCGTCAACGCCGTGCCGGGCAGCGGCACCACCGCGGTGAAGAACTGCGTGCGCCTGGTCAATCCGACCGCCGCCATCACCAACACCTACCCGATCGCGGCGATCACCTACCTGGCCGGCTTCACCAGCGGCAACGGCAGCGCCGCGCACGTGCAGGCGGTCAAGGACCTGTTCAACATCTTCTACAACACCAGCACCCGCCCGGCCTTGCCGCAGGGCTTCGCCTACCTGGGCGGCGTCACCGCCTCGGCGCAGAACACCGTCAACACCTGCGTGCAGTAAACGCTAGCGCTTAGCGTCAGTCATGCGACCGGCGGGCAGCGATGCCCGCCGGTTTCTGTTGTCTGGACGCTGCATTCAGCGCAGCGATGGACACGGTGCGATGCGATCCGCGCATCGCGACCGCGTTCACCCCGAAACCCGCTGCCGTCGCACGCATGCAAACAGCGCCGCAGGCTTCGCCGGGCGAGATCGGCACCACTCACGGCGCGACCGCGCCGAAGACCTCTACGCCGAAGCCGGCGGCTCCTGCTGATCGCCCAGAAGCTCCTCCAGCACCTGAATCGCGCCATCGATCCGCGTCAGCGTCTGCTGCAGATCATTCCTGCGCGTATCCAGCTGTTGCAGCTGCGCATCGCCCGCGCGGCGCTCGTCCTTCAAATGCTGCAATCGTTGCGCGATCGAATTGCGATCCATGGCGTGACACCTGCGTGGATGGGACCGCTACAGTAAACCAGCGTGACCGGCTCCTGCACGGCGGCGGCAACGGCACACAATCGCCATCGCCACGCCTGGATCATTCGGCACTAGCCGACAAGCGGCCTCACGCCGGCTCAGGCATACAGCACGCCCGGCTGCCCCGCTTCGACGATCGCATGCGGCACGAAGCGCGCACTGTCGCGGGTGATCGGGCCGTCGTCCTCGCGGATGCCGATGCCGCACGCGGTATCGCCGACGATCCAGCTGCCGACCATCGGATAGCGGCCATCGAATGCCGGTAACGGATGCGCCTGCTGCACGATGCACGGCCCCTGGTACGGGCCGTCGCTCTCCAGCATGCGCCCGTCGGCCAGGTGCAAGGCGATATTGGCGCCTTCGCGCGAATGCAGCGGCTTGCGCACCCAACCCGGCGGCAGCGCGGCGCCGTCGTCGAACGCGGCCGGCAGCAGGTTGGGATGGCCGCGATGGCGCGACCACAGCAGCGGCAGGATGCCCTTGTTGCTCAGCACCGCCTTCCACGGCGGCTCCAGCAGGCGCAGGCCCGATCCCGGCAGGGCCTGGCCGAAGCGCTCGGCGAACAGGTCTTCCAACGGATACAGCTTGAACATGGCGCCGATCACCACGTCGTTCAGATCGGTATAGCGCCCGTCCTCGGACAAGCCGATGTCCTCGATCGCGATCGCCTCGCCGAACAGCCCGGCCTGCGCCGCGCAATCGCGCAGATAGGCGACCGTGCCCTGGTCCTCTTCCGACTCGCGCACCGCGGCGAAGTACAGCGGCGGCGGCAACTGCGCCGCCAGTTCGGCGAAGCGCTCCACCAGCGTCTCGTGGATCGAGTTGAACTGGTCGGCGTCTTGCGCCAGACGGCCCTGCGCACGCTGGTCTTCCAGCCACTGCCACTGGAAGAACGACGACTCGAACAGCGAGGTCGGCGTGTCGTAGTTCAGTTCGTACAGCTTGGCCGGGCCGGTGCCGTCGTAGGCCAGGTCCAGGCGCCCGTACAAGTGCGGATCGCGGCGCCGCCAGCTCTCGGCGATCCAGTCGCGGAACGCCGGCGGAATCGCCAGGCGCTGCATCAACTCCTCGCTGGCGACGATCTCGTCCACCAGCCCCATCGCCATCTGGTGCAGCTCGGCGCTGGGATCCTCAAGATCGCGTTCGATCTGGCGCAAGGTGAACGCGTAGTACGCGCGTTCGTCCCAGTAGCGTTCACCGCCGATGGTATGGAAACGGAAGCCGCACTCGGCGGCCTGCGCGCGCCAGTCGCCGCGTTCGACGATCGCGATGCGTTGCATGTACTTGCCTTGGTTGGATGCGGCGTAAAGAGGTGCGGCAATCAGCCGCCGAAGCTGCCGCGCGCGCCGCTGGAGCTGCCGAAGCCGCCACGGCTCACCGTGACCGCACGGTTCGGCGTGGCGCCGATATGGGTCATGGTCTGGTTGCCGCGCAGGCTGGTGGTGGTGGCGGTGGTGGCGCCGGCCCCGGCGGCAGCGGGCCGCTGCCACTGGCTCCGCCGGTCCTGGAACGCCGGCGCGGCATTGAAGCCGGCCATGCGATTGCCGTTGAGCATCTGCGACAGGAAGAAACCGGTCATCAGCGGGCCGATGAACGAATGCCCGTGGCTGTCGCGCTGCTCCACGCAGCGCTCGGCCGAATACTCCTGCGCGCACTGCTCGCGGTTGGCGTACTTGGGCCCCTGCTCGGCCGACTGCTGCTGCGCCTGCTTGAACGCCTCGCGGCAGGTGGTGATGTCGTGGGTCTGCGCCGCGCAGGCTTCCACCGAGGTGTACAGCCCCTCCTGGTGCTTGGCTTCGGGCGCGCAGGCCGTGAACAGCAGCGGCGCACTGCCCATCAGCAACAGTGCGGCCTTCTTGGATCGCTTCATCGGTTCCCTCCCGGACCACAGACCCAGATGATGCCTGGTTCCGGCCAGGGACGGAAATCGCCGGCACCGTGGCGCCTGCCAGGCGCCATGCGCATCGCACCGGTTCATCGCCGGCAAGGGCAGCGGCGCAGGTCGCGTGATAACGTGGCCAATGGCCCTGTACGGCGCGCGAAAAGGTTGCGAATGCAACCCTTTGCGGGCCTCGCCGGGGCCGCCCGCTTCGCCAGCACTCCGCCCGCCTTCCGACCGCACGACCCCCCCCATGCCCGACTATCGCTCCAAGACCTCCACCCACGGCCGCAACATGGCCGGCGCGCGCGCGCTGTGGCGCGCCACCGGCATGCAGGATGCCGACTTCCACAAACCGATCATCGCCATCGCCAACTCCTTCACCCAGTTCGTGCCCGGCCACGTGCACCTGAAGGATCTCGGCCAGCTGGTCGCCCGCGAGATCGAGCGCGTCGGCGGCGTGGCCAAGGAATTCGACACCATCGCCGTGGACGACGGCATCGCCATGGGCCACGACGGCATGCTGTATTCGCTGCCCAGCCGCGAGATCATCGCCGACTCGGTGGAGTACATGGTCAACGCGCACTGCGCCGACGCGCTGGTGTGCATCTCCAACTGCGACAAGATCACCCCCGGCATGCTGATGGCCGCGCTGCGCCTCAACATCCCCACCGTGTTCGTGTCCGGCGGGCCGATGGAAGCGGGCAAGACCAAGCTCGCCGACCACAACCTGGACCTGATCGATGCGATGGTGATCGCCGCCGATCCCAATGCCTCCGACGAAAAGGTTGCCGCCTTCGAGCGCAGCGCCTGCCCCACCTGCGGCTCGTGCTCGGGCATGTTCACCGCCAACTCGATGAACTGCCTGACCGAAGCGCTGGGCCTGGCCCTGCCCGGCAACGGCACCGTGGTCGCCACCCATGCCGACCGCGAGCAACTGTTCCTGAAGGCCGGGCGCACCGCGGTCGAACTGTGCCACCGCTGGTACGGCGCCGAGGATCCGACCGCCCTGCCGCGCGGCATCGCCACGTTCGAAGCGTTCGAGAACGCGATGACCCTGGACATCGCGATGGGCGGCTCCACCAACACCATCCTGCACCTGCTCGCCGCCGCGCAGGAAGGCGAAGTGCCGTTCACCCTGCGCGACATCGACCGCCTGTCGCGGCACGTGCCGCAGCTGTGCAAGGTCGCGCCGAACATCCAGAAGTACCACATCGAGGACGTGCACCGCGCCGGCGGCATCGTCGCCATACTCGGCGAACTGGCGCGCGGCGGCCTGCTGCATACCGACCAGCCCACCGTGCACAGCCGCACCCTCGCCGACGCCATCGCGCAATGGGACATCACCCAGACCGACGCCGACGCCGTGCACACCTTCTACAAGGCCGGCCCGGCCGGCATCCCGACCCAGATCGCCTTCAGCCAGGCCACGCGCTGGCCGACGCTGGACGCCGACCGCGAAGCCGGCTGCATCCGCGACGTCGCCCATGCCTACTCGCAGGAAGGCGGACTGGCGGTGCTGTACGGCAACATCGCGCTCGACGGCTGCGTGGTCAAGACCGCCGGCGTGGACGAATCGATCCACGTGTTCGAAGGCAACGCCAAGGTGTTCGAGAGCCAGGATTCGGCGGTCAAGGGCATCCTCGCCGACGAAGTGAAGGCCGGCGACGTGGTGGTGATCCGCTACGAAGGCCCCAAGGGCGGCCCCGGCATGCAGGAGATGCTGTACCCCACCTCGTACCTGAAATCCAAGGGCCTGGGCAAGCAATGCGCCCTGCTCACCGACGGCCGCTTCTCCGGCGGCACCTCCGGCCTGTCAATCGGCCACGCCTCGCCGGAAGCGGCGGCCGGCGGCGCCATCGGCCTGGTCCGCGACGGCGACAAGATCCTGATCGACATCCCCAACCGCAGCATCAACCTGCTGGTCGACGACGCCGAACTGGCCGCCCGCCGCGCCGCACAGGACGCGCAAGGCTGGAAGCCGGTCGAAGTACGCCCACGCAAGGTCACCACCGCGCTGAAGGCGTACGCGCTGCTGGCGACCAGCGCCGACAAGGGCGCGGTGCGCGACAAGGCGATGCTGGACGGTTGAGGCGTTGCCATGAAGACCGCGGACTTCCGCAGTCTTCATGGTGTCCAGGCGTTGCACTGTGGGAGGGACTCTGGGTGGCCTCGGGCCATCAGTCCCGACGCGTGACTGCAATCGCCTACAGTTCGGCTGCCTCTTGCGGCACGTCACTCGCCGCCGACGCCCAGCCCATCCAGCGGGCTGCGCACCGCCGAGGCCCCGCGCCCAAGCACATGCGTGTAGATCTGCGTGGTGGCCACATCCTTGTGGCCTAGCAGCTCCTGCACGGTGCGGATATCGTGGCCGGCTTCCAGCAGGTGCGTGGCAAACGAATGCCGCAGGGTGTGGCAGGTCGCCGGCTGGCGATGCCTGCACGGCGCCGTGCCGCCTGCACTACACGCTGCAGCGTTTCCTCCGACACGTGATGCCGGCCCACTCGGCCACTGCGCGGATCCACCGATCGACGCGCGGCGGGGAACAGATACTGCCAGCCGGCCTCGACATCGGCATTGGGATACTTGCGCGCCAGCGCATGTGGCAGGAACACCCTTCCTGCCCCCTCGGCGAGATCCGCGGCGTGCAGCAGCAGCGCCCGCTCGCGTTGCTGCATCAATTCCCCGCGCAGGCTCCGCGGTAGCGGCACCCGCCGATCCTTGCCGCCTTTGCCGTCGCGCACCACGATCTCGCCGCGAACCATGTCCACATCCTTGATCCGCAACCGCAGGCATTCCAGCAACCGCATCCCGCTGCCGTACAGCAGCCCGCCATCAGCCGACAGGACCCCTCCAGCATCGTCAGCAAGCGCGCGACCTCCTCAGTCGAGAGCACCACCGGAATCCGCCGCGGCCGCTTGCGCGCACCAGATTCTCCATCCAGGGCAACTCCACGCCCAGAACGTCGCGATAGAGCAACAGCAGCGCCGCCAGCGCCTGATTCTGCGTTCCGGCCAACACCTGGCCCCGCGTCGCCAGTTCGGTCAGAAACGCCTCGACCTCTGCCCGCCCCATCTGCACCGGATGCCGCTTGCCGTTGGCCAGAATGAAGCGCCGTATCCAGCCCACATACGCCTGCTCGGTGCGCAGGCTGTAGTGGCGAAGCCGCAGCCGACCACGGACCTGATCCAGCAGCTTGGGGGCAAGGCGCTCCGTTACGCCTGCATCGTCACGGGTGTAACTCATACGCCTGCTCAAACGTCGGATAACGCAACCAGCATCGACGCCAAGACCGTCGATTGCCATCCGGCAAGTCATTGTTACGAAGTAGGAATTCCCCCCTTCCCAGACTTCTGGCGTTCGTCGATACTTGGTACAACACCGCTTTTAGGCGGTCCAATAGTAGTTAGGTCTTCGGTGAGCGCATGATGGACGTAAAATCTCTTATCGCATCACACCGTTCTCACTCGATGGCCTTTCGTTCGCTTTTCGATGCAGGGAAGGTTAATTCAAACCTTGAGCTGATTGCCCTTCTTTTAAAAGAGTGCGAAGACTTCCCTGATTCCGCTGCAATCACGATTGTTAATTGGAATCGTGGGACTCGACCCGACAGAAGTGAAATCGGCCTCAATGACCAAAGGCTAGACGAGATCCTATCCGCCAAGTGGCCGGCTAAGGCCTAACAATTCATCCAAGCCGACGCCACTTCGTGGCGCGGCTTAACTCAGGTGTTAGGCAGCAAGGAGAGATCATCGTGACTCAGACAGTGACCCCCGTCCTTCGGATAACCAGTGCTTCCGCCAGTTTCCCGTTCTACGTTCAGGGGCTTGGATTCACCGTCGATTGGGAGTATCGGCACGAGCCAGATCTTCCGGTCTTTGCGCAGCTCACTCGCGGGGACCAATCCATTTTCCTAACAGAGCACGCAGACGACTGTCAGGTCGGTGGCGCCATCTACTTTGCTGTTCCAGATGTAGACGAGTGCCATCAGGCGTTCCAAGCAGCAGGACTTGTTCAATCTGGCGCGCCGAACAACACCGCATGGAAAACTCGCGAAATCTTAGTAACTGATCCAGACGGCAACAGGCTCACCTTCTTCACTGAGCTCGCTGCCTAACAATTCATTCAAGCCGAAACCGCTTCGCGGCTCGGCTTAATTCAGGCGTTAGGCCCCATGGACTCATTAAACATTTTGCCATCCGCTCAATCGCAAATCTCCGCAGCCGACGCTTATCGCGCAATGCTGCGTGTCCTTCAATACTATTTCCGCGTTGATCCAGAGCGTGCGGTCGCTAGCATCTTAGGAGATTTGGCCACGGGCACTTGGGACAACGGTATGCCCGGTGATCCGGCCGCTTGGTCGCTTTGGCGCAAGGCGATCAACGACGACGTTCCCTAACATTTCGTTCAAGGCGGACGGCTTCGCCGCCGCTTAACTCAAGCGTTAGGCGCTAAGGGCTTTCGATATGGAAGGCATCATCTACATCGCAGGCGCAATAGTCTTTGGTGTCGCCTATGCCTTTCTTAAGCACGCGCTTAGCGGGCCATGGCTGGTCGCTATAGCAGTTGCATACTTCGGACTTCTACGCTTCGCCGGCCATCACGCGGCAACGCGCGCACTCCGTAGATCCATCGCAAGCGCTGGGAGCAAACACAAATGAGCGGGCTTCGGAGAGACTCCGCGCCTAACATTTCATTCAAGCCGACGCCGCTTCGCGGCTCGGCTTAATTCTGGCGTTAGGCAGCATATGAAAGTTCGCTTGCTCTCAATCGTGTTTGCTTTAGCTTGGCTGCCTGCTCAGACCGCCATCGCCAAGACAGACCCGCTATGCGCACCGCTCCGCGCCTTTGTGCAGTCTGTCAAACCTGATGAGAGCAAGAGCTTCGAGTTTCACACCTCATGGGGTGGTAACTTCAAGGACTCTGCGGAGCCTGCGATCTTTGCCAAGCGCTGCAACCACTTTGGTTACGATCCGGCTCAACCGCTGTGTGCATACTTGATGGAGCACGGGTCAATTGAGTTCTCAGACAATAACTTCAAGCGTGCGGTAATGTGCCTTTCCTCTAAGACACGGCTTGATTCGGGCCTGTCTGTATCTGAGGCCACCATCTCCGTTAGCTACGGCAACGATGAACGCGGTGCTCACGTTAGTCTTGAGTTTGCAGAGGATACTCAGGTGGGCGGTATGGTTCTCAAAGTCACGGCGGACGGTTACTGAGTATTCTGCCTAACAATTCATTCAAGCCGAGCCCGCATCAGGTTGGCTAGGTTTGTTTGTTTGTAGTTATCATCGGCTTCGGAACCGCCCCGTGGCGGGCCGGCTTAATTCGGACGTTAGGCCGTGGTGGAGCAACAGCATCGGTGCTCGCATCTTCGACCAGTTCACTGGCGCGCATGCGGTCGGCTCCGGACAGTGGTTCTCACCGGAACTGGCATCGGACAGTCCGCCGCTTCGTCATTTCGTGTCACTGCCGCGCGGCACTCATTGCGCCTGGCTTCGGAGCCAACAAGCCCGGTGGCATTGTGGCGCGAGCTTCATCCCGCAAGCTGTGGCACACTCGGTCCAGGCGGCAGTGCTGGGGAACATGGTTGCACCATCCAACCTTTGCGGCCACTCACTGCCTAACAACTCATTCAAGCCGACGCTGCTTCGCAACGCGGCTTAATTCAAGCGTTAGGGGGCTGTGTGAGTTGGTGGCGTGATCAAAACCTTGAAGGTCCACTACAAGGCCATGATGGACGATCATGGCACTTCCTTGTGTGGCACGGTTCGCTCAACAACCTTTATTTACAGCGCATCTTCTTCTGGGATGGGGCTAGATCGGAGACGGGCTTCATAGAGTTTAAAGACGGTGATACTTTGCACATCACCAAGATTCGCGACCGTCAACGCAAAGTCGTGCGAGACGCGGTATATCGCGCAAGGTGGCTTCAGCCATTAGACTTTCCAATTGAGCGGCATTGGCCAGCCCCCTAACAATTCATTCAAGCCGAGCCCGCATCGTTACGGCAATGAGCGGACAGTTGGTCGGGCGGGCCTGCTTAATTCAGGCGTTAGGCGCTAAGGGCTTTCGATATGGAAGGCGTCATCTACATCGCAGGCGCAATAGTCTTTGGTGTCGCCTATGCCTTTCTTAAGCCCGCGCTTAGCGGGCCATGGCTGGTCGCTATAGCAGTTGCATACTTCGGACTTCTACGCTTCGCCGGCCATCACGCGGCAAAGCGCGCACTCCGTAGATCCATCGCAAGCGCTGGGAGCAAACACAAATGAGCGGGCTTCGGAGAGACTCCGCCCCTAACATTTCATTCAAGCCGACGCCGCTTCGTGGCTCGGCTTAATTCTGGCGTTAGGCCGTGGTGGAGCAACAGCATCGGTGCTCGCATCCTCGACCAGTTCACTGGCGCGCACGCGGTCGGCTCCGGACAGTGGTTCTCACCGGAACTGGCATCGGACAGTCCGCCGCTTCGTCATTTCGTGTCACTGCCGCGCGGCACTCATTGCGCCTGGCTTCGGAGCCAACAGGCCCGTGGCATTGGCGGTGCAAGCTTCATCCCGCAAGCTGTGGCACACTCGGCTCAGGCGGGCAGTGCTGGGGAGCACGGTTGCGGTCTCAGCCGTTTCGGCCACTCACTGCCTAACAACTCATTCAAGCCGACGTTGCTTCGCAACGCGGCTTAATTCAAGCGTTAGGCGGCGGATGAAGCTCATGGATGGTCAGGGCACAACACCAGAATGTCCGCGGCGACCGTTCGTCGTTGCTATTTTTTGGGGACTAGCTACAACTGCGATCACTTACGGCGCCGCACTGGCTTGTGCGGCCGCGCAACTTCATTCCGCGGTCGTTGCACTCGCATGGCCAACCTTCGCGCTTACCCGCTTACTTCCGCCCGGCGCTCCGGTCACATCGGGCTCGCCGGAGAACCCTTGGCCGGTTCTGGCTTCCATAGCTCTTGCTTGGCTAATATATGCGTTCTTGTGGTATTTGTGGCTCGGGCGTCGGCACTCCTTGTCCGCTGCCTAAGAATTCATTCAAGCCGAACTGGCTTCGCCAGTCGGCTTAATTCAGGCGTTAGGCCCCATGAAGACTGTTCCGATACTTGCAGGTCTCATCGCGTTTCTGGTTCTGGGCGGATGCGGGCTCGAATCAACAAAGGTGACTGTGCGCGTTGTTGAGCATAAGTTGTTGCAGGGTGGGTACTATGCAATTCTCTATCAAGTTCTTCAGCCTAAAGATCTTGAGGGGCGCTACGGAATGGAGAGCACGCTAAGGCGAGATCTCATCTCTGAGGTTGATGGTCGAGAATATGAGCTTTATCTTCATCTTTCGGAGGTCGGTGCATTGCTGCAATCCCGACCTCTCGATTACAGCACTTCCCCACCAGGGAAGTATGATTTTCTTGACTCCGCAAAGCGTGTCGTACCGCAGCGAGCAGAGCGATAGACGAGGGGTAGACGATCAGTAAGCCTAATAGGTGGCTCCCGGCATTAACGCTGGGGGCCTAACAATTCATTCAAGCCGAACCCTCTTCGCGGGTCGGCTTAATTCAGGCGTTAGGCGTGCTCCATTTTTTTGGTTGGTTTTGCTGGCTTGCTTCAGGCATGGCACCTGCCTGACACTCGGTTGGTCGCTTGATCGGAGATGTCACTTGGCAAGCTCGGCATCGGACGCATTGCGTGACAATTGGTTGGCTGGCTTGTCGGCAACGCCGGCGAGTTGCGTTGGGCGATCCTTGCCTAACAACTCAATCAAGCCGAACTGGCTTCGCCAGTCGGCTTATCTCGGACGTTAGAGGGCTGATGACAGAATTTGCACCAGTCGAGCCAAGAGCGACTCGAATCGATACCGGGCAAGATCCGGATCTGACCGTCGCGGTCGATTCCATTCAGTGGAACTCCGACGGTCTCTGCATCACGATGAGATCCGAGCCATGGCGTGCTCAGGTTGTCTTCGACTCGGCTTGGGGCTTCCGTGTCCTGACGGAGTTGGATCTCACGGAGTTCTGGTCCAAGGTAACGCTTAAGGACGGTTGGCTGTTCGAGGTTCAGGCCGGCGGGTGGTTAGACTTGGAGCTAAGCCGTCCTCACTTCACGTCAGGTCGCCTTTACCAGCTACACGAGTACCTTGTCGTTGGCACAAATGACTGCGTATCGGTCCTATCCGAGCATCATCCCAGGGTCATCGGTGCGCCCTCTAAGAATTCATTCAAGCCGAACCCGCTTCGCGGGTCGGCTTAATTCAGGCGTTAGGCCGTGGTGGAGCAACAGCATCGGTGCTCGCATCTTCGACCAGTTCACTGGCGCGCACGCGGTCGGCTCCGGACAGTGGTTCTCACCGTAGCTGGCATCGGACAGTCCGCCGCTTCGTCATTTCGTGTCACTGCCGTGCGGCACGCATTGCGCCTAACTTCGGAGCCAACAGGCCCCGTGGCATTGTGGTGCAAGCTTCATCCCGCAAGCTGTGGCACACTCAGTCCAGGCGGCAGTGCTGGGGAGCATGGTTGCGGTCTCAACCATTTCGGCCACTCACTGCCTAACAACTCATTCAAGCCGACGTTGCTTCGCAACGCGGCTTAATTCAGGCGTTAGGGGGCAATAGTGAGATTCGCGTACGGCGTAATAGCTCTCCTTCTGGCTAGCTGTGCCAATACAGGCGGTGACTCGCTCCTAGTCGAGCCGCGCTCCGAGGCAATCTCTCCGGACGGAACGTTGCGCGACCCGGTTGGGATCGAAACGCTAGGCGGAGTATTCACTCCCCTGCTGGTAAAGGGCTGCAAGTTGCCTTGCGCGGTCTCACAGACCTTTAGCACCGCCGAGGATGGCCAAGGCCATATCCTCATCCACCTCTTCCGTGGGGAGGCGGCACTAGCAAAGTCCACCCACTCTCTCGGCACCTTTCAAATCTCTGGCATAGCACCCATGCCTCGGAGTGAGCCCAGCATTCTTGTAGAATTCAGGGCAGACCAGGGGGGCATCATGCTCAAGGCGACTGACAGGCATGGAAAATCCCGACTGTCCCTTACTCGTGTTGCCCCCTAACAATTCATTCAAGCCGAACCCGCTTCGCGGGTCGGCTTAATTCCGGCGTTAGGCTCACATGGCAAACGACGAACTGCTCAATGCTTTTTCGACTGTGGACGACGAAACGTCGTTCATTCAATTTGTCGAGTTGCTCGCGGCTGACCGGAAGTTATCTGAGTCCTTGTCAGTCACTCACGACGGATTTCAAGGCGCTTGGGCCAACCAATCCATCGCCGACTTTTTGCGGGCGGCGTCGGCATGGGCCACGGACTCCGAGTTTGGTGTTCGTCCTGGCCCCAAACCCACCAATCCCTGGAAACTCTTTGCTACCTTCTTGTGGGCCGGGCGTGGCTACGAGTAGCGCGCCTAACATCTCGTTCAAGGCGGACGCCTCCGGCGCCGCTTAACTCCAGCGTTAGGCCTCACTGGCACCATTCACGCAACATGGAGGTATGCAATGAGAACTTTCATCGCTGCAACAGTACTGCTGAGTTCTTCTCTCGCGGCGTTTGCCGCGATGCCGGAGCAGGTCCAGTTCGTTGGCTCCATTCAGCAAGACGACCTGACGCCGGTCACCTTCGACCTCCACCTGCCATCCAAACAAAGCGCTACCCTGAAGCTAGCGGATGGCTCAGCGCTGGAGCTGACCACCCCAGGCGGCCAAGCCAGCCCGGACGGGGCACGCATTCGTCTGTTCTCGGCCGCCGGCCAAATCATGCACGCGGCCACCGTGCCTGATCGGAGTCTGGCAAGTACGTCGTTTGCATACAGGATCTGCAACGGGCAAGTGACCTACATGAGTCCCGCGCCTGCTGTGGTCCCGGCTTGCGGAGCGTGAGTCCTAACCATTCGTTCAAGCCGACGCCACTTCGTGGCGCGGCTTAACTCAATCGTTAGCGCCCATGCTCAATTTCTACGTTTACGTTGATGGGACTGACCTCGACCAGTGCGAGGCAGCACTGACACGGGCCTTCTCAGAGTTCGCGACCAAATCCGGCCTCGACTCAAAGGTCATTAATGACAAGTATCCACGCACTCCTGATCTAGGCCCAGAAGACTTGCCAGACTGGAATCTTGGATTCAATTTCTCTACTTCCAATCTCAGCGAGACCGTCGCTAATGAGCTGGCGTCATTTCTTACTGAGCTCTCACAGCAGACTGATCGTGAGTTTGTTGTCGGTCTATGGCACCCCGACAATCAGATCTCGGATGACCTCATGTCCATCGGAGCCGATTCGCCAAGGAGCAAAGGCGCGGAACTATGCCTTATGGTCAATGGGCGCTAACAATTCATTCAAGCCGAACCCGCTTCGCGGCTCGGCTTAATTCACGCGTTAGGCAGCAAGGAGAGATCATCGTGACTCAGACAGTGACCCCCGTCCTTCGGGTAACCAGCGCTTCCGCCAGTTTCCCGTTCTACGTTCAGGGCCTTGGATTCACCGTCGATTGGGAGTATCGGCACGAGCCAGATTTTCCGGTCTTTGCACAGCTTACTCGCGGGGACCAATCGATTTTCCTAACAGAGCACGCAGACGACTGTCAGGTCGGTGGCGCCGTCTACTTTGCTGTTCCAGATGTAGACGAGTGCCATCAGGCGTTCCAAGCAGCGGGGCTTCTTCAATCTGGCTCGCCGCGCAACACCGCATGGAAAACTCGCGAAATCTTAGTAGCTGATCCAGACGGCAACAGGCTCACCTTCTTCACTGAGCTCACCGCCTAACAATTCATTCAAGCCGAACCCGCTTCGCGGGTCGGCTTAACGTTAGGCCGTGGTGGAGCAACAGCATCGGTGCTCGCATCTTCGACCAGTTCACTGGCGCGCACGCGGTCGGCTCCGGACAGTGGTTCTCACCGTAACTGGCATCGGACAGTCCGCCGCTTCGTCATTTCGTGTCACTGCCGCGCGGCACTCATTGCGCCTGGCTTCGGAGCCAACAGGCCCGTGGCATTGGCAGCGCAAGCTTCATCCCGCAAGCTGTGGCACACTCGGCTCAGGCGGGCAGTGCTGGGGAGCACGATTGCGATCTCAACCGTTTCGGCTACTCACTGCCTAACAACTCATTCAAGCCGACGCTGCTTCGCAACGCGGCTTAACTCAAGCGTTAGGCGTCATGAAATTCTTCGCCGTCTTAATTCTTCCGAGAGATATCGACCCGGCCGATGCGAAATCTGTAGAGCACTGCGCCTCGGTCCTGATGCGGAAGTTCAAGATGTGGGAGGATTACACTCCGGTAGAAGACGGTCACTGGGACTACTACTGGTGCTGCACGAAGGAATGGATGAATGAGAGTCGCCTTGACTATTCAGCCTATCCAAGCGCATCAAGCGAGCAGGCGCCAATCGTCTTCGCTGTTGATCAACTTCAGCCAGAAAGCGTGACGGAATCGATCATCACTCCAAGTGGCGATTGGCACCGAAGCAAGGCAACCTACACCGAAGAAGACCCACGATGGGGGCCTAAAGCTCTAAGCATCTTCAGATCGTTTCCAGGCCACTTCGGTGTTTTGCTCTACTGCCACGGCTGATGACGCCTAACCCTTCGATCAACCGGACGTCACCCGGCAAGCAGGGAGACGCCGGTTATCTAAAACGTTAGGCACCAATGACACTTTCAATGAATGCCTCAGAAGAGATCATCGCGCTGCTAGCTCCCCCAGTTGACGAGCTTGTCTATCATCTCGACGACATTGCAGGACAGATCGCCGAAGCTCCGCTTGAGACCTGGGAGGCGACGGCGGCCCTATGGTCGATGCAAGGAGCCGATTGGAAATCTTGCGCGTCTATGATCATCGACCGGCTGGATAGCGCCCGGAAAGCGATCTTGCTGCGCGAGATTATCGTATCGCAGGCGATGGAGGATGCAGCTTTGGCAGCCAACCTGATTTCGCATATCGGCCTGGGTCAGATTGGAGATTGGCAGCCCCTTGTCGTCACCTATCTTGAGCGGAGCTGGCAGGAGTTTCCAACACTTCGTGACTATATCGTTGTATGCAGCAAAGCGGGCGGCCTCAACCTGCAGGTTGGCGCCTAACAATTCATTCAAGCCGAACCCGCTTCGCGGGTCGGCTTAATTCAGGCGTTAGGCGCGGTCGTTTAGTGCGGAAATTCAGTCAATCATTAACTTTCGTAATTTCAAGGTGAGTAATGACATCGTCACGAAATTTTGAGGTCTACCGTTCTGATCACGTAGGCATTTCAGTGCCATCTCTCGACGATGCCATACTGTTTTGGACCGAAGCCTTGGGCGCTGAACTTATCCGCACCGGGGAAATGGCTGGCGACTTCCTTGCGCAGGTGACCGGCGCCAAGAATGCAACCGTAAAAATGGCAATAGTTGAGCTCGCTGGCCAAAAAATCGAATTGCTAGAGTACGACGATGTTACAAAGCGCACGGAGGCTCCCTCCAGGCCTTACAGTGCCGGGATATTTCACTTGGCCATTCAAGTAAGCGACATTGAGGCAGTGATCGAGAAGGTCGGTTATTATGGCTGGAAAGCTCAAGGTAAACCCCAGAAGATCGAAGAAGGCTCGCGTACTGGCACTCATGTGATGTATATCGTAGGTCCGTCAGGAACAGCACTTGAACTCATGCAACCGCCGTCCTTGGATAAATGATTCTATTTTTTGGCATGTTTCACAACTTCATGGCGACTTGAACAGTTTGCGGAGGTTGCCTTGGGTGCCCGACAAATCGCTGCAGTTGACTGCCCAAAGCGCTCCGCGCTTCGGCTGCCTTCGGCTGCTCCGGCGGCAACTGAGCCAAGGCGTTAGGCCGCAAGGGAAAAGTTCATGACGCTTGAAGAGGAAGCCAAACGGGCCACTGAGCTGCTAAGTGGAAAAATGGTCGAGACTGTCTGGCGCCACCAACCAAGCGAGGTAGGGATCAGATTCAAGGATGGCAGCCGGCTCTTCGTAGACATCAACGACAATGCCCTTGGGCTTTCGATTACCAGCTCCACCGATGAATAAAGAATCGCAGCTAATGGGATTTCCTTGCTCGCGGCCTAACAATTCGTTCAAGGCGAAGCCGCTTCGCGGCTCGCCTTAACTCAGGCGTTAGGCCGTGGTGGAGCAACAGCATCGGTGCTCGTACCTTCGGCCAGTTCCCTAGCGCTCACGCGGTCGGCTCCGGATAGTCGTTTCCCCCGCGTCGCACGATCCGCAACTTCGCCGCCTCATGTCATTGCCGCACTGCGCTCATTGGGCCGGGCTTCGGTTATCACGTCCGCTGGCATGGCGGAGCAATCTTCGTCCCGCAAGCTGTGGCACACTCGGCGCAGACGGCAGTGCTGAGGGCACGGTTTTTGTCCCAACCAGTTCGGCCACTCACTTCCCAACAATTCAAGCCGACGCCGCTTCGCGGCGCGGCTTAACTCAGGCGTTATACGTCCATGAAGCTATTCGGCACGATCTGGTTCTACTTTCTCGCTCTCGGCGTCGCCGCCTACGCTGTCTTCGCTCATGGCTTTATGCCATTGGGGTCTCTGGTTCACCCGGACATGAAGCTCAACTTCCTTGCTCATAAGGCAGGCATCTATACGCATGTGTTTGCGTCTCTTGTTGCTCTGTCGCTTAGCCCGTTTCAGTTCTCAAACTGGCTTCGAAGCACTCGCCCACGGCTGCACCGTATCATTGGCCGCACTTACCTCGGTGTTGGTGTTGCTCTAGGCGGTCTGTCCGGCTTGTACATGTCGGTACTTGCGTTCGGCGGCCTGGTCGCAAAGCTAGGCTTTGCCTGCCTTGCTGTTTGCTGGCTATTTACCGGCCTGCGTGCTTTCCAAGCAATCCGGAGAGGCGCTGTACAGGAGCACCGCAAGTGGGTCGTCCGCAATGTCTCGCTCACACTTGCTGCCGTTACCTTGCGTATCTACTTGCCCTCCTCAATGGTCGCTGGCATTCCATTTGAGCTTGCCTATCCCGTCATTGCCTGGCTTTGCTGGGTTCCAAATCTGTTCGTCGCGGAGTTGGTGTTCGCAAGGACGTATAACAAATCATTCAAGCCGAAGCCGCTTCGCGGCGCGGCTTAATTCAGGCGTTAGCCCTTTCGGAGATTTTCTGGCATGAAGCTTTTCGGTTACTTGGCATCAGACTCAGAGCAACACGCTCCTTTTGAGCTTTCAGAGGCGACGCTGCAGGCAAGTCCGGAAGAGCTGAGGGAAATCGCAAGCTTTTTGCTTCATGCCGCGGAGACCATGGATCGCATGAGGGAGAGCTTTGATCATATGCATCTATCGGACACACTGCGTCAGTACGACAACTCGCCAGCGTTCATTGTCGCAATAAGTGAGTCTGCGCAAGCGGGCTAACAATTCGTTCAAAGCGGACGGCTTTGCCGCCGCTTAACTCCAGCGTCAGACCCCGCACGTGGCATCTCAGATGGAAAAATCTTCCAAAATTTCAGACAGTCGCTTGGCCCCGGTAGTCGCAGCGGCATCTCTGCTTTTGTTGATTCTTGCTTACGTAGTTTTTTGCCTGGTCGTATTACAACGACCTGATTGGCTGCCTAGCAGGGCCATCCTTCAAGCTTCACTCGTTGGCCCGCCTCATTGGCTTGTCTGGGGTCCTAGTGCACGCTCCATGTTCTGGGGCTCGACTTTGGCCATTGCGGCTCTTGCAATTGTTGGCACTTGCTTCCGCCCACTTTTACTGCCTTGTGCCGGCCTTTGCTTTCTCATCTGGCTTGGCTCAGGATTTCTTTCGGTGGCCATGGGTGTCTAGGCGGGTGGGACCTAACAATTCTTCAAGCCGATGCCGCGTCGCGTCACGGCTTAATTCAAGCGTTACGCCCCCATGATCATCTCCTTCAAAGGTCCAACATTCTTTGCTGCTGAAGACGAGAATCAGTTCTTTGGGTGGCTATACTCGCTACCTGAGTACAAGGACATTCGTGGCAGAGGCCCCACCTTAGACTTGGAGCTGGCGCATCCGATCAGTACGGACTCCGTACGGCAGCTACTAATCGTATTTCGCCGCTGGCACGTTGACCCAACGCCGCTGGTCCACTTGCGTTCCCCTGAGACAGATAGCTTCGTCCTCTGGGATACTTCCCTTTGGGAGGCCTCTTAGGGGCCTAACAATTCATTCAAGCCGAAGCCGCTTCGCCGCTCGGCTTAGTTCAGGCGTTAGGTGCCAATGGAAGATTTCAGGAAAAGCACGGGAAACATACATGCGCCGCCCGGCGCCGTTGTCAGAGGTCGCTCTCCGCGGTCTCCACGGCGCGCGTTGGTTCTTGGCTGCGCTTCCTACTTTGTGCTCCTGCCCGCGCTTGCATACGGATACGTTCTCCTTAATCCACCCCCTGCTGTTTTGCCACCAGTCTTGCTTGCGACCTGGATCTTGCCGGTGTCGTTCGTCAATATTTCGCAACGCGGACTCATAGGACGTGTCCGCATCGGCCGTCGATTCCTAAATCTATTGGTTCTCTCGTGTGCGTTAGTTGCCGCTCTACTATTTTGGTTTTGGCTGCTCCCCCGCTTCCTGTCGTCCTTCCCAATTGGTGTCAATCTTCCCGGCGGAGTCCGGCTTGGCATCTAACAATTCATTCAAGACGAATCGGCTTCGAAACCGATCCATGATGGGCCGGCTTAATTCAGGTTTTAGGTAGCATGTCCAGACCTCTGGTAACTGTTCGATCAATCTCCGATTCAGAGGTGGCGGTCATTGAGCATGCGCTTGCCGTTGCGGCAACCGATGAGTCCACTCAGGATCTGATTGGACTTGTTCGCTCCCTGCAGGTGGTTGGCCGTTGCGGGTGAGGCTGCGCGTCGGTGGACTTTCGTGTTCCGGCTCAGGGCCAAGTCGCACGTATCGTCGCTGACGCCGTGGCTAATGCTCCGGGCGGTGAGCACCTAGGCTTGATCGTTTGGGCGCTGGACAACCATCTTTCGGGCTTGGAGATCTATAGCTACTCGGATCGCCCAGCGTCCTTGCCAGTGGTGGCAACAATATCAAGCTATGGCTCGGGCGGCGGCGCGGATGCGGCCTAACAATCCATTCAGGCCGAAGCCGCTTAGCGGGCAAGCTTAATTCAGCGTTAGACCTAGGGACATTTCGCGGCACTCCCAACAATTCTTTTTCAACTGGAAATTCGAAATCAGGACTTTCATTCCGACTTCACGCCAGGATTGAACAAACCGTCACACCCAAACGGCATTCCAGACATTAGGATCTCCCAGGTCACTTGGCCGCAAGGAAACACGCACATGATGAAGCTGGCAAGCGGGTTCCTGGTTGGCGCTCTGCTCACAAACGCCGCCCACGCACAGACCAACGCAGGCAATCAGAAACCCGATCCCGACCTCCCCTTCAAGGTCACCAAGGTCGCCAGCTTCGACCTGCCCTGGCGCATTGCCTTCCTGCCCGATGGCCGAATGCTCGTGACCGAGAAAGTCGGCCGCCTCCAGCTTGTCACGCCGGGTGGCGCCAAGACCGAGATCAAGGGCGTGCCGGCCAGCTATGTCGAAGGCCAGAACGGCATGCTGGGCGTGTTCCTTTCGCCCCACTACGCCATTGACCACAGTGTGTACCTTACCTATGTCGCGCCCGGCGACTATGGCGGTGGCCTGGCGATGGGCCGAGGCCAGCTCGTTCTGGAGGGCAATCAGGCCCGGCTGCACAACTTCCAGGTCCTGTGGCGCCAGATGCCCACGGGCAAGGGTGGCCAAGCCGGCGCACAGATCGCCTTCTCACCGGACGGCAAATACCTCTTCCTCACCGTGGGCGACCGCCAGCGCTTCACGCCGGCCCAGGATCCCGATCAACCGGCTGGCAAGATCCTGCGGCTGACGCTGGACGGCAAACCCGCGCCCGGCAATCCGTGGGCAGGCAAGGTCGGTGCCGCCACCATTCCGCTGATCGATCCGGCGGCCGATACCGAAGCCGCCAAGACGGCTCCGGTTGTCAGCACCTATACTTTCCCCAGCCGCAACCTCACGCCGGCCGAAACCTGGTCCACCGGCCACCGCACGCCTTATGGCCTTGCCTTCGCGCCTGACGGTCGACTATGGGAGCTTGAGCACGGCCCTCAAGGCGGCGACGAACTGAACCTGATCCAGCGCGGCAAGAACTACGGCTGGCCGCTGGTTTCGTATGGCATGAACTATAACGGCGTGCCCATCCCCAGCCCGGACACGCGGCCCGATCTCGTCAAGCCCGTGATCTATTGGGTACCGGTGATCGCACCAGGCAACATCATGTTCTACAAGGGCAGCATGTTCCCGCAGTGGAGGGGCAGCGCCTTGATCAGTGGCCTTGTCAGCGGGGGAATCATTCGCGTCACCGTTGACCGCAAGGGCGGCGCCACCGCGGTCCAGCGCTGGAGCCTGGACAAACGCATCCGCGATATCGAAGAGGCGCCGGATGGCGCGTTGTGGGTATTGGAAGATGCGCAACCCGGTGGCCTGTACCGGCTCACGCCGAAGTAGTGCCCCTGGAGGGCGGCGGATGAGGGTAGAACTCAAGCGCCGACAAGAGTGTGGTGCACTCCAGGCTGAGCACTTGGCCTAGTCGCTTGGGTGCTGGGCAAGCATCTTTCGGGCTTGGAGGTCTATAGCCACTCGGAGCGTCAACGCCCTTGACCTCAGTAACATCAAGCCATGGCTCGGGCGGCGGCGTGAATGCTGCCCGACCATTGCGGCCGAACTCACCTCGCAGATCGGCTTGACTCAGGCGTTAGCCCGCTGGGAGAGTTCGTCGCCCTATTTGGCGTTTTATCGGGTGCTTTGGCTCGTTCGTCGCACGCCAGTCGCCACGTTGCCATGCAGCTGCAATCCTTCCGGTTCTCCCCACCGGCCAAAGGAGCCGCATCGTGAAAGCGCTAATTGCGACAGTTGCGTGGTGCCTTCTCCTCGTTCTGTGCTGGCCACTGGCCCTGCTGGCCTTGGTCCTGTGGCCAATCGTTTGGCTACTGACCCTGCCCTTCCGGCTTGTGGGGATCACGTTCTCTGCCGTGTTCGCGCTCCTGCACGCCATCCTGCTCCTGCCTGCCCGCTTCCTTGGCTGGCGGCCGGGGCACGCAGCGGCGGCTTAGTATTTTGCTCAAGCAGAAGCCGTCTCGTGGCTTGGCTCAATTTTAGCGTTAGCCACTCTAAGAGAATTCCAAAGGAATCGCATATGGCCCGGCTCTTGCTGCTCGCACTGCTTGTTGTGCCCTTCAGTGCGGGCGCAATCGTCATTCGGGATGACGTTGACGACTCGAAGTATCGAGTTCCGGCATCTGAGTTTCCTGCCTTGGTTGACATGCCTGGCGAGGGACACGGCGTGCTGATTGCGCCACAATGGATTGTTACCGCTGCTCATGCGGTCACCTGGCAATCCGAAATCAAGCAAGTCACTATCAATGGGATATCCAGGGACGTTGAACGTCTCGTGATACATCCCGGGTACAAAAAGCCTCCGCAAGCGCTACTTGATCAAGCGCTGGCCACCTGGGATTGGACACTGTTCAGGGTTGTGCTCTCCTCCTCCGATGACATCGCACTTCTCAAATTGGCACAGCCCGTTACCGATATCACTCCAGCCGCAATCAACAAGAGTAGCGATGAGTTCGGCCATATCGTCAGGATCATAGGGAAAGGCGCTACGGGCAACGGGGTCACTGGATACGAATTCAGCAGCGCCCACCGCACGCAGCTTCGTCGTGCGTACAACAAGGTCACCAGCGCCGATGGCCGCTGGCTCTGCTATATGTTCGATAAGCCGTCGGACGCCCTTCCCCTTGAAGGCGGGTCGGGAAGTGGTGACAGTGGTGGACCAGTCCTTCTCCAGGCAGACAAGAATTGGCTAGTAGCCGGACTGACTTCCTGGTCAGATCCTCAAAGCGCTGTCAGAACGCCCGGGAGATATGGTCAAATCACCTGCAATGTTCGCCTGAGTCATTACAGCGAGTGGATTGAAAGCATCGTCTCTATGCAACCGTAGGCGGACGCCAACAATTCCTTCAAGCCTAAGTCGCTCGCGGCTCGGCTCAACCCATACGTTAGGTCGATGTCCAGATATTGCAGCCACTGCGGGTTGGAGCTTCGTGAGGTCGGGGACTTCCGATCCTACTGGATCACCGTTTACGAGTGCCCAAGCGAGCTGCCTCTTCACGACTTCCTGGAGGTGGGCGATCCCCGTTGGACCTTTCCGCTCTTGGACCTCAATCTCGGCGTCAAGGACCGTCTGGCCAATGCGGACCCATCGCTTGTCGAGCTTGCCGTCTCCCGCATCCGAATGATCGACTACAAGACTGTGAGCATAGTCGGCTTCGAGCAAACTCTACTCGGTACCTTCTCAGAGCCCGGCAATGCTGCCGTACAGTCCTAATGGTTCATTCAAGCAGAACCCGCTTCGCGGCGCGACTTAGCCCAGGCACTAGATTGCATAATGCATGACTCTCAACCTCTGGAAGTCCTTCGCTCCCGTTTCGACGCTGGCGAGCAGCTGAAGTACCTCTTCTTCTGGGGGCATCGGACCAGCAAAGGCAAAGTGACCGCATCCTGCTTCAGCCAGTGGTACGAAGCTCCGTTCGTCGTTGAAGGGCAGCACTATCCAACAGCCGAGCACTTCATGATGGCGGAGAAGGCCGCGCTATTCGGAGATCATGCAACAAGGGCATTGGTGCTTCAGGCGCCCACTCCTGGAGCAGCAAAAGCGTTAGGCCGGCAGGTATATGGCTTCGACGAGGCAGCGTGGCTGGAGAACCGGTTCTCCGTCGTCATCCGTGCCAACGAGGCCAAGTTTGCTCAGAACACGGAGTTGGGCCTATTCCTCAAGCAAACGGGCTCTCGTATTCTCGTCGAGGCGAGTCCCGTCGACTCCATCTGGGGCATCGGTCTGGCCCATGATGACGGGAGGGCAAGCAACCCGAACCTCTGGCCTGGCCTCAACCTCCTCGGCTTCGCCCTCATGCAGGTGCGCGACGGCCGCTAGGAAAGCTGCAGACCACGTTGCGCCGCCGACAATTGATGCGACCTGATGACGCCTGCCGCACTCGAAGTACTGAACCTGCTGCGTACCAAGCTACGCCGTGCTTCCGTCGCCACGGCAGGAGGCTTCCGCCCACCCGAAGACCCAATGACGTCATGGTTCTGCCGCGCAGTCGGCCTGCCGAACGAAGGGTTTCCCTCGTGGAATGGCGAGCCAATGTTTCCGCTGTTGCAGGTCCGCATCGACGCGCTGCCCGTCGTTCCCCGCAGTTGGAAGGCATCGCGTTTTTGGTACTGTTCCAGAACCTGCAGCGCCACCCATTCGATCGCCCACACGGCGATGGCTGGCTGGTCCGCGTGTACAGGTCGCTGGACGGCCTGGAGCCGCTTCCCCAGGTTGCGCACCCGTTTCGGCCTTTCCCGATCCGATGGAGCGAAGTGGACGACGACGCTCCAGGCTGGGAAGACGCCTGGGATTGCGTCGATCTGACTGCGGTGAACGACGACGCCACGACATCCAAGGCCTTCTTCGATGACTTCGCCCGCCACGCCTGTACCAAGTTCGGCGGTTACCCCACCGAGATCCAGCATGGGGTCGGCTTGAAGGACTTCGTCTTCCAAGTCGCGTCGGAGGAAAAAGTGGGCTGGATGTGGTCGGACAATGGATTCGGCTACTTCTTTCGCTCGCCCGAAGGGCAATGGTCATGGTCTTGCCAGTTCTACTGACGGTAGCCAGCGGTGCATTCGGGTCGAACCTCAGATCGGTCGAACCTATGAGCCGCTTCGCACGATGCTCGAACAGCAGTCGCGAACCCGCTATCGTGCATCCACTCGACTGCTGTCCACCCTACATGTATCTACCATTTGAAGCCTGGCGTATCCCGTTCTTTGCGGCGACCTGCGCCAGCGAACACACATGAAGACTGAGTGGCGGCATTCGGCGGGCAGCACGCTCTTTGCGCTGCTGGCGTTCTCCTTCCCCGCATACGCAACGAGCCAATGCCCGCCCGAGTTCGGCCCGAAGAATCCGATCGTCAATCTGCTGGGCTGGCTCGTCGTCGCCATGGGCATCGTCGTCGGCAGTCTGCTGTTCGCTTACCTTGTCCGACGTTCGCGCGGCATGCGCTGGTTCTCTCGCTCTGCCGTCATCGTCCTCGGGTTTTGCGGGATGATCGCCGTGTGGGTGGGCGGCCTGGGATTGGCGTTCGTGTACTTCTTCTTTACGTGCTAGGAATGCGCCCGGGCGGGTCATTCGCGCCGAGCCCGCGTCATGCGCCGGGACGGTTCAGGCAACGGCAGCGCCTTGCGCTCTTCGCTCGCCTTGCACTGCGCTGACCGTATCGTCCGCACACTGCCGTTTGCCGGGATGTGCCACATGCTTTCCTCCGCCCCAAGTTCTCCGTCCCCGCTGCGGCCTTTCGCGGCGCGCGTGCTGGTCGTCATGGCGCTGGTCGGCCTGGCGCTGCTGGCCTGGCAGCTCTCCGAACTGCTGCTGGTCGTGTTCGGCGCGGTGGTGGTGGGCGTGCTGCTGCACGGGCTGGCGTCGGCGTTGCGCAAGTGGTTGCCGGTCCCGGAATGGGCGGCACTGGGCCTGGTGATCCTGCTGCTGGTGCTGATCCTGTCGTCGATCGTGTTGCTGTTCGGCGCGGAAGTCGCCGCCCAGATCGACGCCTTCCGGACCACGCTGCCGGCGGCCTGGAACAAGTTCCATGCGTGGTTGCAGTCCGGCCCGCTCGGGCCGCAGATCGAAAGCATTCCCGACCAGTTGCGCGACGGCGCTTCGACGCTGGCCACGCATGCCGGCGCGATCGTGCTGTCGGCCGGTGGCGGCATCACCGACGCGGTGCTGATGATCGTCGGCGGCGTCTACCTGGCCGCGCAGCCCAAGCTGTATCGGCGCGGGCTGCTGCGGCTGCTGCCGCGCGACCGTCGCGATGTCGCCGACGAGGCCTTGGCCGCCAGCGGCCAGGTGTTGCGCGCGTGGCTGGGCGGTCAGTTCCTGGCGATGCTGGTGATCGGCAGCCTGACCGGTCTGGGGCTGTGGCTGCTGGGCGTTCCGGTGGCGCTCGGCATTGGCCTGTTGACCGCGCTGCTGGACTTCATCCCGATCGTCGGCCCGATTGTGGCGGCGGTTCCGGCGGTGCTGCTCGGCTTCACCGTCAGTCCGCAGGTGGCGCTGGGCGCGCTGCTGGTGTTCGTGGTTCTGCAGCAGATCGAGGGCCATGTGCTGCAACCGCTGATCCAGGCGCGTGCGGTGGACCTGCCGCCGGCCTTGCTGCTGTTCTCGCTGTTCGGCATCGGCGTGCTGTTCGGACCGATGGGCGTGGTGCTGGCGGCGCCGCTGACCGTGGTGATCTACGTGCTGGTCAAGCACCTGTACGTCCACCATGCCCTGGACGACGCAGACGATGCCGTACCGGCGGATTGATCCAGCCGCGTAACGCGTAGACTCCGGATCTTCATGACCGACGCCGCCATACAGCGGCACCCAATTCGGACGTTATCCGATGCATCGCGCCACTCTGAGCTACGACAGAACGCTGATCCGGCAAGCCGTGGCGAGCTTCTGCTGGCGCGTTGTTGGGCTGCGGTATCTCGTAGCCCTGGTCTTGGTGGCGGGACCCCTTGCCTTCCTCGTTCGCGGTGGCAACGCCTCCTGGTGGGTCGGCGTACTGGCTGGCGTACTGGCGCTCGGCGTTGTCTTTCCCGTAGCGCTCTACGCCATCCACTATCGCCACTCGCTGGTCAGGCTCGATGCGATGGGCGCTCCCCTCGGCACGCTCGAAGCATCCGAAGCCTCGCTGTCGCTTTCCTCGGGTGCCGGCATCACGACACTGCCCTGGTCGGCCGTTTCCGAAGTGTGGCGATTCGAATCCTATTGGTTGCTGCTGCTTTCGAAGTCTCAATTTGTCACCTTGCCTCTCGCCGACCTTTCTCCGGAAGCCGCCGAGTTCATCCGCGCCCGGGTCCTGGCTGCAGGCGGCAAGGTTTCCTGACGATGCATTCGACCGAGGCCACGACGGTAAGCGAATGAAGAAGTACGGCTGGCGTTGGTAAGCTGCCACTCGCGTCGAACCAAGCGTCAAATCGTCCGATCCGGATCGGTCCCACACACATGGCACTTCGCTCCCGCAAGGGCGGAGCCGGTCCACTCGATCAGGAACTCCACAGCATGCTCCATCACGTCTCTCTCGGCGTCGCAGACATCGAACGCGCCGCGCGCTTCTACGATGCCGTGCTGGGTGCGCTCGGCTATGTCCGGGTGTGGGAAGACCTGAGTCCCGGGGACGACGACCAGGCCGTTGGCTATGGACTGCCCGGCGGCGGCGACAAGCTGGCGATCAAGCTGCGCGGCGCCGGCGCCCGCGCGCCCGGTCCCGGCTTCCACCTCGCCTTCGCCGCACCCAGCCGGGATGCGGTCGCCGCGTTCCACGAAGTGGCGTTGCAGCATGGCGGCCGCAGCAACGGCGCCGCCGGCCTGCGCCCGGACTACGGCCCCGATTACTACGCGGCGTTCGTCGTGGATACGGATGGCCACCACATCGAAGCCGTCATCAATCGGGCGCCGTAGGCGCGGCGACACCGCGGCGGTTGGCGGGCGTTTGCCCTGCGCTCCGATTGCCAATGGCGTAAGCGCCGGCCATGCCGTCGACCGATCGCGTGAGGCGCTGCCCGCAACGCAAGGCCTTGTGGAAAATCTCCGCCGTCAAACACCGCTGGATCGGCTGGTCGGCGCACCATTCCTGTCCAATCGCAGCAGGGCAAGGCAGCGGTCTGCGATACGGCCGCTGAACGCCGTGCCGGCCAGCCGTCGCGTCCGCTTTGACTTGTCATTTGCGCGGCTCACACTGGCCGATGCCTTTCTATCAACGCCCATGACACCGTGAAGAAGCCGCCCCAGGACCCCGTGTCCACCGACACCGATGCCACCCCCGAAAACCCACAGCGTCGTCGCCTGCTCGGCGGCCTGGCGCTGGCCGGCGGCGCGCTGGCCATCGGCCCCACCGAGGCGCTCGCCGAGGCCGCCAAGCGCGCGCCGCAAGGCCCGCTGTCGGCCGGCGACCTGGACAAGCAACTGCGCGAGAAGATCCTGCACGTGGTGGTGATCTACGCCGAGAATCGCAGTTTCAACAATCTGTTCCCGGAGTTTCCCGGGCTGCAGCGGCCGCTGTCGGCGGTGACGCCGGCGCAGGCGCGGCAGGTCGATCGCGACGGCAGCGTGCTCGACATCCTGCCGCCGATCTGGGGTGGGCTGGCGCCGGACGAGCAGGTGGTGGACCACCGCCGCTACAAGATCGGCGAGGATGCGATCGGCCCGCTGCCCAATGCGCCGTTCGCGCTGCGCACGGCCGACGGCAAACCGCTGCCGCACGGCGTGGTCACCCGCGATCTGGTGCACCGCTTCTACGAGAACCAGATGCAGATCAATGGCGGCCGCAACGACGGCTTTGCCGCCTGGAGCGATGCCGGCGGGCTGGTGATGGGCCATTACGCCGATGCCCCGGCCACGCTGCGGCTGTGGAGCCTGGCGCGCGAGTACACGCTGTGCGACAACTTCTTCATGGGCGCATTCGGCGGCTCGTTCCTCAACCACCAATACCTGGTCGCCGCGCAGGCGCCGTACTACCCGCATGCGGACACCGGCCCGGCGCGGCTGCAGATCAGCGCCATGGCCAGCGATCGGCCCGACGAGATCCGCCTGGCGGTGCAGGAGGATTCGCCGGACACCGCGCTCAACGGCAAGCCGCGCTTCGTGCGCGGCGGCGCGCTGACCCCGGATTTCTGGGCGGTCAACACCCTGAGCCCGCCGTTCCAGCCCAGCACCAGCCAGGACCCGGCGCGCCCCGACTACGCCGCCCCCGACAGCCCCGACGTCTTGCCGGCGCAGAGCCACCGCCACATCGGCGACGCGCTCGATGCCAAGGGCG
Source organism: Xanthomonas sp. SI (assembly GCF_014236855.1). Lineage (NCBI taxonomy): Bacteria > Pseudomonadati > Pseudomonadota > Gammaproteobacteria > Lysobacterales > Lysobacteraceae > Xanthomonas > Xanthomonas sp. SI. The sequence continues at coordinate 427,066 of NZ_CP051261.1, read as the reverse complement.
TGGACTGGGCGTGGTATGCCGGCGGCTGGGGCCTGGCGGTGCAGGGCAAGGGCGACACCGGCGACACCCCCGAGTTCCCGACCAGCCCCAATTTCCAGATCCACCACCAGCCGTTCAACTATTTCGCCAATCTCGCTCCCGGCACGGCCGCGCGCGCGCGACGCCTGCGCGACGGCGGGCTGGGCGACAGCGCCCCGGACAACCGCTTCATCGCCGACGTGCAGGCCGGCACGCTGCCGCCGGTGGCGTTCTACAAGCCGCAGGGCAACCTCAACATGCACGCCGGCTATTCCGACGTGGCCGCCGGCGACCGCCATATCGCCATGGTGGTGGACGCGCTGCGCAACGGTCCGCTGTGGGACAAGACGGTGGTGTTCATCACCTTCGACGAGAACGGCGGCTGGTGGGACCACGTGGCCCCACCCAAGGCCGATCGCTGGGGGCCCGGCTCGCGTATCCCGGCGCTGGTGGTATCGCCGCACGCCAGGCGCGGCCATGTCGATCACAACGTCTACGACACCGGCTCGATCCTGCGCTTCATCACCCGCCGCTTCGGGCTGGAGACGCTGCCGGGCCTGGCCGAACGGGAGCGCGCCATGCAGGCCGCCAGTGGGGTGCGCCCGGGCGACCTGACCGCCGCGCTGCACTTCGCCTGAGCCTGGGCGAACGTGGACGCCTGAGCGGTAGGCTATCGGCCTCCCGTCAGGCCGCCGCAGATGCCTTCGGTCGCGCCACTGCGAATCGGCTCCGATCTCCGACATCCGCGACCTGCTGCGGCCGCAGGCGGCAATGCGCGATCGCGTCACCATGACGTAGCGACCACGCGCGCCAATGCGCGTGACGACTCGGCCAGGATGCGGCGGTCGCGAGCAGCCGGTCCGCGTGGCACGCGATCACGCCTCCTCCACTCGATAACGGCCCGGCTGGGTCCAGGCGATGCACAGGAACGGTCCGCTCAGCAGTCCCTTGTCGCGCAGATAGCAGAAGACCTCTGCCGGGCACCATTCCCTTCCGGCGGCAAAGGCCAGGCCGAGTTCGCGCAGCGCGTGGAAGGCCTCGGCCTTTTCCGCGTCGTCGTGCACCACCATGGCATGGACGCCGGCCTCGCCGGTGCATGCGAAACCGAGCGCACGCAGCGCCGCATCGTGTTCGCCACGCATCGCCCGGACCTGGATCGCGGCGGCGTCGGCCTTTTCCACGTAGGCCGCTGGTTCCCGATCGAGCGCTGCAGGCATGTGGTTCTCGCGACGTGGTGAAAGGAGTCTTTCGCTCAGACCGGCACGCGGCCTTGCGAACGTGGGGTTTAGGCTAGCACTCCGTCCCGTTGCCAAGCCCTGCCGATGCCTTCCGTCCCGCCGCTGCGAATCGGCCTGATCTCCGACACCCACGGCCTGTTGCGGCCACAGGCGTTGGCGGCGATGCGCGATTGCATGGCCATCGTGCATGCCGGCGACATCGGCAAGCCGGAGATCCTCGATGCGCTGCGTGCGCTGGCGCCGCTGCATGCGATCCGCGGCAACATCGATACCGCGCCATGGGCGCAGGCGCTGCCCGACACGCTGGACCTCGACATCGCCGGCATCCGCCTACACGTGCTGCACGATCTGAAGACGCTGGCGCGCGACCCCGCATCCGTGGACGTGGTGGTCAGCGGGCATTCGCACAAGCCGCTGCTGCAGACCCGTGACGGCGTGCTGTACGTCAATCCCGGCAGTGCCGGACCGCGCCGTTTCAGCCTGCCGATCGGAGTGGGCTATCTGCATCTGCAGGCAGGCGGCGTCCGCGGCGAGTTGCACGCGCTGACCTGAAGCGTCGCTGCAGGATTCCGGGAAACGACGCGCGACCTAGCGCGGCGCCGGCGGCCGGCTTGCGCGTTTGCCGACCTTGGCCGCCTTGGCCGGTTTGGGAGCGGGCAATGCCTGTGCGGTGGCGCGCAGCAGGCGCTGCAACAGGCTCCGATCCTCCAGCCCCTCGTCGATCAGGTAGTGCGGCTTGCCGCCAGGATACGGCGCCTGTTCGATCACGTCGTCGAGCAGCGCGCGCCCGGCGGCGGTCGGTTTGACGAAGACCTGGTTGTCGCAGACGAACGCCACCACCTTGCCGTCCAGATACAGCGCGTATTCGCCGAACATCTTCTTGCAGGTCAGCGCGGCGCCGAGCGCCGCCTGTTCCATGACGTAATCCACGTAGCTGGCATCGGAGGCCATGTCGTCGCTCTGCGCTTGGGTCGATGCCGGATTCTGCATCGCGGCCGGCAAAGCGCAAGCGCCGGAATGCGCCGCGCATCGGAAAGCGTCCTTGGCCAAGCGATACGCCCATGTCCGCACGCCGACTCCCCGGCTTTGCAGCCGTGGATGATCCGCATCGACGATGCGCATGGCGCCGTCGAGGCTGCCCCACCTTGGATAGAAGCGCTCTTCCCGCACCGCGAGTGCGGCGATCCCTGCAGCGGTCGTGCTGTGGCCATCGCCAATCTCCGCTAGAGTTGGCTGCTGGCCGCAGGGCCGACCGGCCGGGGCCGGGAACGGGGAACATGGTGGATGCCGCGCGGGGGCGCAGGCGTTGCCGAACGCTCGATGCAGCGGGAAATGGGCGATCTAGATCGCGTCGCAGACAAAGGGGATGTCTCATGTGGAAGAAGTTCGGCGGTGTCTTCGGCAAGACCGGCCTGGGGAAAATGTCCAGTGACGAATATCAGGCAAACCTCAACGGCATGAACATGTTCTTCGGCGCCGTGCTGGGGTTCGTCCTCACCGGTACCGAAACGCTCAACAACTGGCAGTTCGGCGTCGTGCTGACCCTGCTGTCCGGCATCGTCATTTCCATCCTCTTCATCTCCAACAGCCGGCACAGGGTCGCCTATGCGATCTATACGACCGTGCTGGTGCTGAGCTTCCCCAGGATGGCCGACCTGGTGCTCAGAGCGAATGACGTCATCCCCGGCAAGGTCCAGCCAACGCTGATCGTGTGGACCGCCATGACCATCCTGGTGGAGTTCTGGGGCCGCGAAAACGACCAGGCCGCCTCCACGGCCGGCTCCGATCAATCAGGTTGAGGAGCAGGTGGTCCTGCTCAAGCGCATCATCCAATCCTTGTGGTGGCTCGCGCTCGCCTACGTTCCGCTGGCGCTCTCCGACAGGATCGAACGCCTGTACGCGGAGCTGGGCTGCCCGCCTCGCGGAGATTGCTACGTGGCCGGCACGATGACGGCATTCGACCTCGAGCTGTTGACGCTCGGCATCGCCTTGCTGGTATGGCCTGCCTGTCTCTGGTTTCTCGGCCTGCGCTGGATGACCGGCCGGCTGGGTAACTGGCTGGGAACCCTGTTCAAGGCGCACCGGCTGCGCCAACCGGGCTGAATCGCGCAGCGGTTTCCGGGAGGCCGGCGACGCATGGCCTCCCCGCCCACTCACCAATCCGTCGGCGCGTAGTCCTTCAGGAACTGACCCCACACGTGCTCGCCGGTGTTGCAGCCGTGGATGATCGGATCGACGATGCGCGCGGCGCCGTCGACGATGTCCAGCGGCGGGTGGAAGCGTTCTTCCTGCACCTTGCGCGCGGCGATCTCGGCCGGATCTTCGTCGGTGACCCAGCCGGTATCCACGCTGTTCATGTGGATGCCGTCGTTCTGGTAATCGGCTGCCGAGGTCCGGGTCATCATGTTCAACGCGGCCTTGGCCATGTTGGTGTGCGGATGCCGGGTGGTCTTGAAGTTGCGGTAGAACTGCCCTTCCATCGCCGACACGTTGACGATGTGCTTGTCGCGCTCGGGCGTGCGCAGCATCAGCGGCTTGAGCCGCGCGTTGATGATGAACGGGGCGATGGCGTTGACCAGCTGCGTCTCCAGCAATTCCACCGACGGTACTTCGGCCATCAGCAGGCGCCACGAGTTGCGCCCGCGCAGGTCCACCTGCTGCAGGTCCTGGTCCAGACGCCCTTCGGGAAACAGGTGCTGCTGGCCGAGCAGTTCGTCGGCCAGCAACGGCACCTGCGACAGTTCGGCAGCACGGGTCAGCCCGTCGGCGCCGCTGATGCCGTGGCCCTGGCCCGCCGGCAGCGTGGTCGCCGACGCCGCCGGCAGCAGTTCCGGGCTGCGCAGGCCTTCGTAATGACCAACCAGGCGGCGCACGTGCTCGGGCAATTCGTGCAGCGCGGCGGTCTCGCCGGCCATCATGTGCGCGTAGAACTGCGGCGGCCGGCGCACGGTCTGGCAGGCGTTGTTGACGATGAAGTCCAGCCGCTCGCGCGTGGCCAGCAGCTGGCTGCAGAACGCTTCGACGCTGGGTGTGTGGCGCAGGTCCAGGCCGAACACCTGCAGGCGATGGCCCCACTCGGCGAAATCCGGTTCCTGCGCGTAGCGTGCGGCCGAATCGCGCGGGAAGCGCGTGGTCACGATCAGCTCGGCACCGGCGCGCAGCAACTTCAGCCCGGCCTGGTAACCGATCTTGACCCGACCGCCGGTCAGTAGCGCCACGCGCCCGCGCAGGTCCGCGCTCTCGGTGCGCTTGAAGTAGTTCAGTTCGGCGCAGGCCGGGCACATCTGGTCGTAGAAATGGTGCAGCTGGGTGAATTTCTGCTTGCACACGTAGCAGTGGCGCAGCTCGGGCGACTGCGCCGCCGCGGGTTCGGCGGCCGCGGCATTGCTGGCGTCGTGCAGGCCGGCGGCATGCGGCGGGAAGTAGTTCGGCGTGCTGAACACCGGCTTGCGCCGCAGCGCGCGGATGCCGGTCTGCTCGAGCAGCGCTTCGGCCTTGCGCACCTTCTCCTGGTGGCGTTCGCGCGCCTGCTGCTTGAGCAGTTGCCGGCGCGCCTTGGGCTCAGGGTGATAGACCTTGGCGACGACCTGGTGCAGGCGCACGCGGTCGGCCTCGGGCAGCGCGTCGAGCACGCTGCGGTCGGCATCGATGGCTTCGAGCAGGTCCAGGGCGACGCGCAGGCGCTCGGTCAGGGGCAGGTCGTCGGCGGCAGGGGGCGAGGCGGTGGTGTTCAAGACGGATCCAGGAAGAAGCGAAGGCACGACAGCGCGGCGGGCGCGCCGGCGATGCGGCGTAGCCAGTCCTTGCAGCGAACGGGCAGCGGCAGCGCGAAGCGTGTTTCAGGAAGCCGTAGTTGCCCGGCAGGGCGGGTATTTTCGCCGATCCCGGGGCTTCGGCGCCATGGTCGGCGGCTGAACCACCGTGCTCGCCTGCAGCGCGCCGGCCATGCCTAGGCGCACCGCGCTTCTCCTGCGTGGCTCAGCGCAGCGGTGCCTGCGCGAACTCGCCACGCTGCAGTTTGGCCACGTCGTTGCCCTGTGCGTCCTTTGCCTGCAGGTCGGCGCCCTTGGCGGCGAGATCTTTCAGCACTTCGGTGCGCTGGAACAGCGCCGCGTACATCGCTGCGGTCTGGCCGGCGTTGTTGCGCTGGTCGGGCGCGCAATCGGCCTGCATCAGCCGCTTGGCGATGGCCAGTTCGCCCTTGAAGATCGCGCCCATCAGTGCGGTGTTGCCGCGCTTGTCCTGCGCGCACGGATCGGCGCCGGCGCGCAGCAATTGCTCCACCGCCGGCTGCTGGCCGTGGTAGGCGGCCAGGATCAGCGCGGTATAGCCCTTGTCGTCGCGGGTATCGAGGTCGTAGTGCGCCTGGATGAACTCGGCCAGCATGTCCTGGCGGCCTTCGCGCGCGGCATCGAAGAAGTAGTCGCGCAGTTGCGCCTGGATCTTGGCCGGGTCGGCGGGTGCGGGCGCGGCGGTCGCCGAGACGGCGACCAGGCTCAGGGCGAGAAGAAGGAAGCGACGCATGCTCGGTCTCCGGCAAAGAAGGCGCAGCGCGGCGTGGGGGAGGCGCCGCCGCACTACGCAGTGAACGGTCAATCCTGCAGTTGCGCGGCCAGCTGCTTGACCCGCGCCAGATCGCCCTTGGCGACGCGGGCGACGCCGCTGCCGTAGGCCGGATCGGCCTTGTACAGGAACGACAGCATGATGTGCTTGCTTGCATCGTCGGTGCCGGCCAGCGATTCACCGAAGCTCTGGATCAGGTCCTGCTGTTCCTTCTTGCTATAGCTGCGGAACAGTTCGCCGGCCTGCTTGAAGTTCTGCTCGCGGGCGATCCTGGCCTGCTGGGTGCTGCCCGACAGCGGCAGCTGGCTGTAGCGCGCGTTCGGATCCTGGGGGCGCGGGGCGAGCCGGCTCGGCTCGTAGTTGACGCCGCTCGCGGTGGCGCCGTAGTTCATCGACCCGTCCTGATTGCCGTTGTTGACCGCCACCAGTGGCCGGTTCACCGGCAGACTCAGGCCATTGGTGCCGACGCGGTATAGCTGGGTATCGGCATAGGAGAAGATGCGCCCCTGCAGCAGGCGGTCTTCCGACGGCTCGATGCCCGGCACCAGGTTGGCCGGCGCCATCGCCACCTGCTCGGTCTCCTGGAAGAAGTTGTCCACGTTCTTGTTCAGCACCATCTGCCCGATCTTGCGCTCGGGCACGTCCGGCCAGATCTTGGTCGCATCCAGCGGATCGAAGTCGAACTTGGCCAGGTCTTCCGGCTTCAGCACCTGGATGTACAGATCCCACTTCGGATAGTCGCCCTGCTTGATCGCGCCGACCAGGTCGTTGGTCAGGTGGCTGTAGTCCTTGCCCTGCACCTGCGCCACCTGCTTCGGATCCAGGTTCTTCAGGCCTTGCAGCGACTTCCAATGGAACTTGACGTAGTGCACCTCGCCCTGCGCGTTGACCAGCTTGTAGGCGTGCACGCCGTTGCCGTCCATGAAGCGGTAGCCGGCCGGCGTGCCTTCGTTGGAGTACAACAGTGTCAGCGTGCGCGTGGCTTCGGGCACGTGCGAGAAGAAATCGAAGCGGCGTGAATCGTCGTCCAGGTTGCTGCGCGGATCCGGCTTGAATGCATGCACCATGTCCGGGAACTTGATCGCATCGCGGATGAAGAAGGTCGGGAAGTTGTTGCCGACCAGGTCCCAGTTGCCTTCGCTGGTATAGAACTTGGTGGCGAAGCCGTGCGGATCGCGCAGCGTCTCCGGCGAATGGTTGCCGTGCACCACCGAGGAAAAGCGCACGAACACCGGGGTCTTCGCGCCGGCAGCGAACACCTTGGCTTTGGTCAGGTCGGAGATGTCGGCGCTGGCGGTGAACTCGCCATGCACGCCGGTGCCGCGCGCATGCACCACGCGCTCGGGGATGCGCTCGCGGTCGAAGCGCTGCAGCTTCTGGATCAGCTGCACGTCCTGCAGCAGGGTCGGGCCGGTGGCGCCGGCGGTCTGCGAGTTCTGGTTGTCGCCGACCGGCGCACCGTTGTCGCGGGTGAGCGTGGACTGCGCGAACCCGGCGGGAACGATCAGGGTCTGCGACAGCAGGGCGAGCACCAACAGTGTTCCAGGGCGCATGGCGTCAGCTCGTGTTGAGGGAGCTGAAGCATGGCGGCGGCACTGCAGGCTGAGAATTCGTTAGTTGCTATGACTGCGATAGGCACGATGCATGCGTGCCTGCTGTTGTGACTGCGGTACTCGCCCATGTGCGTTGCGCTTTGCACTTCGTGGCATGTGCGCATCGCACAAGCGGCGCGATGCGAGGCAAGCGACAGCAAAATGTAGACAGCGCGCGACGCTAGCCGATCACCCGCTTGAACGGCGGCAGCGCATCGATGATGCGCTTGCCGTAGCGCTTGGTCAGCAAGCGCGAATCGAGAATGATGACGCGGCCGTGGTCGCTGGAACTGCGGATCAGGCGACCGGCGAACTGGGTCAGCGTGCGCAGCGCGTGCGGCACTGCGATCAGGTTGAAGGCGTTGAGGCCGCGGCTTTCGAACCACTCGCCGAGGGTGGCGGTCTGCGGGTCGGTCGGCACCGCGAACGGCACCTGGGTGATGACCACGGTGGTGCAGGCCTCGCCGGGCAGGTCCAGGCCTTCGCCGAAGGAATTCAAACCGAACAGCACCGAGCCTTCGCCGGCACCGATGCGGCGCATGTGTTCGCCGATCATCTGCGACTTGGAACCATCGCCCTGCACCAGCACGCGGTTGCGCTGCGCGATCGGCAACAGGTCGGCGACCTTGAGCATCTTCCAGCGCGAGGTGAACAGCACGATCGAGCCCTTGCCCCAGTCCAGTTCCTTGACCAGGTAGCGCGCGACCTCGCGCGGATGGCCTTCGCGGTCGTCCGGCGCCACCGGGAATTTCGGCACGATCAGCTCGGCCTGGTTGGGCAGGTCGAACGGCGAGGACAGCGACACCATCTCCGCATGCGCGGGCAGGCCGTTGTCGATCGCCAGCGCCTGGAAATCGCCGCCGCCGGTCAGCGTGGCCGAGGTCAGCACCGCCGAGTCCACTTCGCTCCACAACAGCGCGCGCAGCACCTGCGCAGCCGAGACCGGCGAGCAATGGCAGACGAGGTCGGCATCGCGCGACAGGGTGATCCAGCGCGCCATCGGCGCTTGTCCGTCCTGGTCCTCGCGGCGCCAGCCCAGCCACAGCGCGTATTGCTGCTCGACCATCTCCAGGGCCATGCCCAGGCTGCGCTGCAGGCGCTCCTTGGCCGCGTCTTCCTGCTTGGACTTGGCCACCAGTTGATGCGCGGCCTGCACCCAGTTGAGCAGCGCGGCGGTGTCCTGCGCCTGCGCATCGATGAAGGGTTTCCAGTCCTCGGGCAGGCGCCCGTTGGGCGCGCGCCACATCGGCTCTTCCTGGCCTGGCTCCGGCACCCAGGCGCGTTCGATCTCGGCGCGGAAGGTTTTCAGCCCCTTGCTGACCTGGGTCGCCAGTTCGATCGCTTCGTTCGGCAGCTGGTTGCCGATGGTGTCCTTGTCGGCCAGCCGATAGGCGGCGCCGACCAGCGCCTGCAGGCGGCCGGTGCGCCGCGCCATGTCGTCCAGCGCCAGGTTTGCGGCGCCCTGGTCGATGGCGACGCCGGCGATGTGGTGGCCCTCGTCGAGCACCAGCAGCATGTCCGCCGGCGGCGCGATCAGCGGCTGGCCGTTGTCGCTGTCGCCCAACGCCAGCGCCGACAGCAGCAGCGCATGGTTGGTGACCACGATCTGCGCATCGCGCACGTCGCTGCGCGCCTTCAGCACCGGGCATTGCACCGCGAACGAGCAGCGGCGCCCGGCGCAGCCGGCGGCGTTGGTGGTGATGCGCGCGCGCAACGACGCCGGGATCGGCTCCGGCGCGGTGTCCAGATCGCCGTTCCAGGTCTTGTCGGCGTAGGCCTTGGCCAGCGCGCGCGCCTGTTCGGCCTCGGCCGGGCTCAGCGGGCGGTCGTACAGCGGCGCCTCGTCCTCGAACATGCTGTTCTGCGCTGCTTCGCCATGCAGTTCGGCGACGTTGCGCGCGCACAGGTAGCGGGTGCGGCCCTTGGCCAGCGCCACCGTCGCCTCGATGCCGGTGGCCTTGAGGAAGGCGGGGATATCGCGTTCCACCAGCTGCGACTGCAATGCCACGGTGCCGGTGCTGATCACCAGCTTCTTCTTGCTGGCCAGCGCGATCGGCACCCCGGCGGTGAGGTAGCCCAGGCTCTTGCCGACGCCGGTCGGCGCCTCGGCCACACCGACGCCGCCGGAGGTGCCCAGCGCGCGCGACACCACCCCGATCATCTGGCTCTGCGCGCGGCGCACCATGAAGCCGGGCGTGTTGGCCTGCAGCTTGGTGTAGGCGTCGCGGATGCCGGCCTTCATCTCGTCGGTCAACTGCCGCGTGGGTGCTGCCTTTTCCATGCCGCCTGTCTGCTCGTGCCGGGGATCGGCCGGCTATTTTCCCAGGTCTGGCCGCCGCGTGCCGGGGAAAGGTGAACGGCTAGCCGCCGATGCCGCGCGCAGCCTGTCAGCGCGGCAACGCCAGGCGCAGCGCCAGCACCACCAGCAGCATCGCCACCGCATGCAGCAGGGTGAACACCGCCTGCAGGATGCCGAACCAGACCGCGTAGCTGGAGTAGGTCCCGCCCTGCGCGATGATCCACATCGGCAGCAGCGAGGTCACCGTGCCGCACAACCCACCGAGCAGCAGCAGGCTCAAGCCCCACAGGCCCAGCGTGCGGGCGCGGCCGGGGCGGCGCGTGGCCAGCAGCACCAGGCCGGTGCCGAGCACGATCAGGATCGGCAGCTGGAAGCCTACCGTGGTCAACAGCTGCATCACGAATCCATCGTCCATCGGAATCTCCGTTTAGCTACGAAACAAGCGCCGGGGCGCAAAAAAGGTCAGTCGGCGCTGACCAGCACCGCGTCGCGCGCGCGCAGCGCGGCGTAGACCGGGTCGGTGTCCGGGCGCACGCCATGCCAGCGCTCGAAGCTCTCGGCCGCCTGTTCGACCAGCATGCCCAGGCCGTCCACGGTATCGCGGCAGTTGGCCGCACGCGCCCAGGCCAGGAACGGGATCGCGACCTCGCCATAGTTCAGGTCCACCGCCAGGGTCATGCTGTTGACCAGCGACAGCGGCAGCGAGAACCCCGCGCTGTCGTCGCGGCCGGCGGCGGTGGCATTGACGATCAGTTCGAAGTCGCCCAGTTCGCGCAGGTCTTCCCAGTAGCGGGAAATGGCGCGCGCCGGTTCGCCCAGCGCATCGACCAGCGCATCAGCGCGCTCGGGCGAACGGTTGACGATCAGCAGCTGCTGCACGCCGGCCTCCAGCAGCGCCGGCGCCACGCCGCGCGCGGCGCCGCCGGCACCGATCAGCAGCGCGCGGCGGCCGCGCAGGTCCAGGCCGTTGCGCCCGGTCAGGTCGCGCACCAGGCCGGCGCCGTCGGTGTTGTCGCCGTGCCACTGCCCGTCGCGGAAGCTGAGCGTGTTGACCGCCCCGGCGCGCTGCGCGCGCTCGCTGTGGATCACGCTCAGCGCATACGCGGCTTCCTTCAACGGCAGGGTCACGTTGGCGCCCACGCCGCCTTCCGCGGCAAAGGCCGCCAGTGCCGCCGCGAAGCCGTCCGGCAAGGCGTCGATCGCGTCGTACTGCAGGGCGATGCCGGTCTGCTTGGCGAAGTCGGCATGGATGCGCGGCGACAGCGAATGGGTGACGGGATGGCCGAACACGGCATAGCGGGATGTGGGCATGGAACGCTCGTTGGTTGTTTTAGACTGGTCGCGACATCCGAAGGAATCCGACATGCGGACCCCCGCCCTGCCGCTCGCGCTGGCCGCGAGTTTACTCTGCGCGCCGTCGGCGTTCGCGCTTTCCGAGTTCGGCATCGAGGGCATGGGTGTGGTCTCGACCAAGGCCGACGAGACCCGTGCCAGCGTTTCGCCCGACGGACAACGCATCGTCTGGGCCAGCCCCGACCGCGCCGGCGCGCCCGGCGGCGGCGACCTGTGGCAGGCCACGCTGCGCGACGGGCGCTGGGTCGAGCCGCAGCCGTTGCCGGCGCCACTGAACTCGCCCGCTGCCGATGGCGACCCGTTCTTCAGCGCCGACGGGCATTGGCTGTACTTCGCCTCCGACCGCGCCGGCGGCCAGGGCGGCAGCGACCTGTACCGCGCGCCGCTGCTGGCCAACGGCCGCTACGGCCCGCCGCAGAACCTGGGCGCGGCAGTGAACTCGCGCGGCGACGAGCGCGCCCCGATCCTGTCGCTGGACGGCACCCGGCTGCTGTTCGCCAGCGACGGCCACGGCGGTGCCGGCGGCATGGACCTGTTCGTGGCGCGGCTGCAAGGCCAGGTCTTCGTCCAACTGCAGGCGCTGGACGGCATCAACAGTGCCGACGACGAAACCGACGCCGCCTGGCTGGGCGACGGCCGCGCGCTGGTGTTCGCGCGGGCGCGCAAGCCGCAAGGCGCGCAGCTGTTGCTCGCGCAGTGCGCCGGCGGGCACTACGTGCAGGCACAGCCGCTGGCGCTGTCGTTCAACGGCGCCGACGGCGACACCCGCGGCGCGGTGCTGGACGCCTCCAAGCCGAGCGAACTGCTTGTGGTCGGCAGCGCGCGGGCGCCGAAGGCCGGCAAGCGCGACGTGTACCGGATGAAGGCGCCGGCTGCGAGCGGCAGCAGCGATTGTGCGGGTGCGCGCTGACGGCGACGGCTTCGCTGGCGAAATGTGCGCTTGCCCGCAGGCTGGTTGCTGCATCTTCGCTTCCACGCGATCGCTGATGCAGTTGGTCGCGGCTGAAGCCGCTCCTACAAAGGCAGCAGGCGCGCCTCGCTTTTTGTAGGAGCGGCTTCAGCCGCGACAGACGCAGCAGTGAAGACAACGCCATCGAATTCGATCCGGAGCCGAGAACTCTCCCCGAATCGCTCCACCTGCCTCAGACCTCAATACACATCGCGCCGATAACGCCCGGCTGCGCTGAGTTCATCCAACGCGTCCTCGCCCAGAATCTCGCGCAAGGCCGCATCCACGCCGCGGGCCATGCTGTCCAGGCTGCCGCAGACGTGCAGCGTGGCGCCGCGGGCGAGCCAGGCGCGCACTTCGTCGGCCGCATCGCGCAGGCGATCCTGCACGTAGACCTTGTCCGGCTGGTCGCGCGAGAACGCCAGGTCCAGCCGCTGCAGGTGGCCGCTGTCCCGCCAGGCCTGCAATTCCGTGCCGAACAGCGCGTCGTGCGCGGCATTGCGCTCGCCGAACAGCAGCCAATGCCCATGCACACCGGCCTGCTCGGCTTCGCGCAGCAGGCTGCGCAGGCCGGCAATGCCGGTGCCGTTGCCGATCAGCAGCAAGGGCGCATCACCGTGTCGGCGGAAACCGGGGTTGGCGCGCACCCGCGCCTGCACCGCGGCACCGAGCGGCGCATGCAGGCACAACCAACCCGAGCCCAGGCCGGCGCTGCCGTCGTCGCGCCGGGTCAGGCGCACCACCAGTTGCAGCAGGCCGTCGGCCGGCACCGAGGCGATCGAGTATTCGCGCAGCGGCAACTGCGGCAACGCATCGAACCAGGCCTGCAGATCGTGCGCGTCTCCGGGCGGCGCCAGTGCGCGATCGGCCAGCGCCGCCTGCAACGGCAGCGACACGCCACCGGCGCGCAGCGGCGTGTCCGCTGCCAGGCCATGCGTGGACAGCCAGGCGCGCACGGCATCCTCCGCATGACACGGCTGCACTTCCAGGATGTCGCCCGCCTGCCACTGCGCCTGTGCCGGTAACGCCAGATCGATGCGCCACACCGGCGCACCGGCACTGCCGGGGTTGAGCAGGGTGCGTCCGGCCAGGCGCCACTCCAGCGCCGGCGGCGCCTGCAGAGCCGGCGCCGCTTCCGCCACGCCGGTGACCGCGGACAGCTGCCGCTGCCATTGCGCCAGCGCCTGCGGATCGGCGTTGTCCACCTCCACCGCCGGGAACAGCGCCTGCGCGCCCTGCGCGGCCAGCCACTGCTCCAGCCGCCGCGAAAACCCGCAGAAACGCGCGTACTGGCGATCGCCCAGCGCCAGCAGCGCATAGCCGAGCTCGGGCAGGGCCTGCGCCTGGCGCAGCACCTTCTTCTCGAAAGCGCGCGCCGGATCCGGCGCCTCGCCGTCGCCGAAGGTGCTGACCACGAACAGCGCGCGCCGCGCGCTGCGCAACTGCACCGCATCCAGTTGCGCCAGCGACTGCACCTGCACCGGCATGCCGGCCGCCTGCAGCTGGCCGGCGGCCTGCCAGGCCAGGCGTTCGGCGAATCCGCTCTGGCTGGCGAAGCCCACCAGCCACGGCTCGGCGGCGTCCTGCGCGGGCGAGGCCAGATCGCGCCGCGCGGTGTGCAACGCGCGCTTCTTGCGCCGCCGGTCCAGGTACAACAACCAGCCGGTGACGAAGAACAAGGACATGCACAGGCTGGCCAGCATCACCACCACGCGCCCGGCCAGGCCGAAGAAGCTGCCGGTGTGCAGGGCGAACACGCTGCTCAACAGCTGCCGCCCCAGCGGCTGCTGCCGATAGTCCAGGCGGCGCAGGATGCGGCCGCTGCGCGGATCGATCTCCAGGCCGTCGAAGGCCCGGCTGTGCACCGGATCGGCGGCCAGATAGCGCGCGATCAGCGGCTGCCCGGGGCGGCCGGGCAGGCGCAGGTCCAGATAGGCGCGGCGCACGTCCGGCAGCGCATCGAGCGTGGCCTGCAGCCGCGCATAGTCCACCGCCGGCGGTTTGCCGCCGCGGCCGCCGCCCTCGTTTTCCGCGCGCTCGCCGCCGAGCACCGCCACCAGTCCCTGCCGGTACCAGTCGTAGGACCAGTACAGCCCGGTCAGCGCGATCGACAGATAGATCGCCAGGCACCAGGTGCCGATCACCGAATGCAGGCTCCACAGGAAACTGCGGCCCTGCCGCTTCCATTCCACCACCCACCATGCGCGCCAGCTCCACCACTGCCGCGGCCAGCGCAGGTACAGCCCGGACAGGCAGAAGAACAGCAGCGCGATCGCACAGGCGCCGGTGACCGCCTTGCCGCGTTCGCCGGCGGCCAGGCGCCGATGCAGGTCCTCGACGAATTCGAAGAAGCCGCTCAGCCGCGGCTGCGGCAGCGTGTGGCCGGTATAGGGATCGAAATACAGGCGTCCGCCGTCGCGGCCGGTCAGGCGCACATTGGACGGACGCGTGCCGGTGGGGTCGATCAGCATGCGCGTGGTGCGGTGCGTGCCGCCCAGGTCCAGACGCCGCGCCAGCTCGGCCAGCGGCAACGGCGACTCACCGGCCGCATGGCGCGCGGCCACCTCGGCCAGCGGCGGGTTGGCCCAACGCACGATCTCGTCCTCGAACGCCAGCGTGGCCCCGCTCAGGCCCATCACCGACAGCACCAGCCCGGCACTGATGCCGAACAGCCAGTGCAGCTGGAACAACAGCTTCTTGGTCACGGCGCAGGACGGGTTCGGAAGGCGGCCGCGCATTGTAAATGAGAACGCTTATCGGATCTGCGTCGGGCCGAGCCGCCTCGTCTACCCGCAAACGTGACTGGCAACACCTTTGCCATGCGCGGCACATCCAGCGGTCACCGTAGCGACATCGCCCCTCGCCAGTTTCTTCACTCCCCCTTGGCTAGCGAGGTACGCGATGTCCTTCTCCCTGCGCGGTTGTCTGGTTCTGCTTGCGTTGTTCACGGCCCAAACGGCGATGGCCGCCACCAGTTGCGCCACGCTGTACGCAGGCGGCAAACCGCCGAGCGTGGACGCCTCGCTGACCGCGCGCACCACCGAGGTCTGCCACACCGAATACGCGATCCTGGCCTCGGGCGTGACCAAGGGCCCGCTGTACTCCGCCGAGCACCTGACCGACCAGCAGGTCGCCGGTGCCGAGGCGATCGGCCGGGTCGGTTCGTTCCACGAGGAAACCGCCATTCCCGCCGCCGACCGCTCCAAGAGCTCGGACTACACCAACACCGGGTTCGACCGCGGCCACATGACTCCGGCCGGCGACGCCTCGACCGAGAGCACGGAGAAGGAGACCTTCTCGATGGCCAACGTGGTCCCGCAGGACCACAAGCTCAACACCGGCGAATGGGCGCGCATCGAAGAGCAGGTGCGGCAGCTGGCCAAGCAGCGCGGCGAGATCTACGTGGTGACCGGCCCGGCCTTCGACGACAAGGTGACGACCATCGGCACCGACAAGGTGGAAGTGGCGGACTACGTCTGGAAGGCAGTGTACGAGCCGGGCGTCGGCGCGGCCGCCTACCTGTGCGTGAACGACGACAGCATCACCTGCGACGTGGTGTCGATCGACGACGTGATCACCATGGCCAGCGTCGATCCGTTCCCGTCGATCTCCGCGGCGATGAAATCGACGCCGATCGCGTTGACGATGCCTTGAAGGCCGGGATTGGGGATTCGGGATTGGGGATTCGTAGGCGCGTCGCCTGCTGAGGCTGTGTCGATACCGTAAGCATATGGAGCTAAGAAAGCGGTCTGCAGATGCATTTGCACCAGCAGACCGCATTTCCGCAGACAGGCGGCTCGCCCCATCGCATCACCAGGCAATCGCCGTGCACGTGGCTCAGGCCACGTGCGCGGTCATTGCTTCCGCCAGCGCCGCGAACACGGCGCTGCAGGCCGCGCTGCCGCGCAGGTCCTGGTGCATGGTGATCCAGGTCTCCAGGCCCAGGTGCACCTGCTGCGGCAGTACCGGCAGCAGGCTCGGCGTGCGCCGGGCCAGGGCCGCCTGGAAGAAGCCGATACCGCAGCCAGCGCGGATCAAGGCCAGCTGCGCCAGGTCGCTGTCGGCACGTAGTGCGAACGCCTCGCGCCGCCACTGCGGCAGCGCCGCGCGCGCGGCACGCAGGAACGGCGTCTCCGCATCGAAACCCACCAGCGCGTGCTGTGCGAGTTCCTCCAGGTCTTGCGGCGTGCCGTGCTGTGCCAGGTAGTCGCGATCGGCATACAGGCCCAGCGCGATCTCGCCGATGCGGCGGGCGATGAGCAGATCCTGTTGCGGCCGGGTCATGCGCACCGCCACATCGGCCTCGCGGTGCAGCAGGTCCTGCACGCGGTTGCTCAGCACCAGTTCCAGTCGCAACTGCGGATGCGTGCGGCGCAAGCCGGCCAATACCGGCGGCAACACTTCCGCGCCGATCACCTCGCTGGCGGAGATCCGCACCGTGCCCTGCACCGCCTCGCCGTGGCGGCCGGCCGCGCGCTGCAGCGACGCGGCGATGCTGCCCATGGCCTGCGCATGGCCGCGCAGCGCCAGGGCCGCGTCGGTCGGCAGCAACCCACTCTGCGAGCGCACGAACAACGGCACCGCCAGCGCCTTCTCCAGCGCCGCCACATGCCGGCCGACCGTGGGCTGGGTCAGATCCAGCGCACGCGCCGCCGCCGACAGCGAGCCCTCCTCCAGCACCGCGAGGAATGACCGATAGAGCTCCCAACCGATTGCGTTGTCCATACATAAATGTATAGCCGATGGCCTATGTTCGCCAATTCCTTTGAACTGCGGCGGCGACCACACTGATCGCCTTCCCCGCAAACGGAGCATCCGCATGGCAACGACATCCACCGCCCTGGTCCTGGGGGCCACCGGCGGCATCGGCGGCGAACTGGCGCGCCAACTGCGCGACGCCGGCTGGCAGGTACGCGCCCTGCAGCGCGGACTCGCGGCCGCCAGCGAAACCCGCGACGGCATCCACTGGCTGCGCGGCGACGCGATGTGCCGCGAGGACGTGCTGCAGGCCGCGCGCGGCTGCGCGGCGATCGTGCATGCGGTCAATCCGCCGGGCTACCGGCGCTGGGCCGAGCTGGTGCTTCCGATGATCGACAACACGATCGCCGCGGCCTGCGCCGAAGGCGCGACCATCGTGCTGCCGGGCACGGTCTACAACTACGGCCTGGATGCCTACCCGGCGCCGGACGAAGACGCGGCGCAGGCCCCGGCCACACGCAAGGGCGCGATCCGGGTCGAGCTGGAGCGGCGCCTGCAGGCCGCGACCGCGCACGGTGCGCGGGTCATCGTGGTGCGCGCCGGCGACTTCTTCGGCCCGCGCGTGGGCAACAGCTGGTTCGCGCAGGGCCTGGTGAAACCAGGGCAGCCGATCGCCAGCGTGACGCTGCCGGGCGATCCTGGCGTCGGCCATCAATGGGCGTACGTACCGGACGTGGCGCGGACCATGCTGCGCCTGCTGCAGCAGCGCGATGCGCTGCCGGCGTTCGCGCGGCTGCACATGGACGGCCACTGGGACGCCGACGGCACGCAGATGGCGGCGGCGATCGCACGCGCACTGCAACGCCACGGCATGGCGCCGCCGCAGACCCGCCGCTTCCCGTGGTGGCTGCTGACCCTGGCCATGCCGTTCTGGCCGCTGGCGCGCGAACTGCGCGAGATGCGCCCGCTGTGGCGCCATCCGCTGCGCATGCGCAACGCGCGCCTGCTGCAAACGCTGGGCGAAGAACCGCACACGCCACTGGACGAGGCGGTGGAGGCGACGCTGATAGGGTTGGGTTGCCTGCCGGCGGCGACATCCATGCCGCTGGCGCAGCCAGCGTCCACGTCATAAATGCAGCGCCTATGCCTGCAGGTCTTTCCCTGCGCATCCTGCCGTTGTAGGAGCGGCTTCAGCCGCGACAGGATGCTACCGGTAGCGTCCTGTCGCGGCTGAAGCCGCTCCTACAACAAGCGGCATCATCTGCATTGCAAGTACCCCGTCGCCTCAACGCGCCTCGCGCAGCCAGCGCGCCACCTGCGGCGCGAAATAGGTCAGCACGCCATCGGCACCGGCGCGCTTGAACGCCATCAGCGATTCCAGCACGCACTTGCGTTCGTCCAGCCAGCCGTTGGCGGCGGCGGCCTTGAGCATCGCGTACTCGCCGCTGACCTGGTAGGCGAAGGTCGGCACACGGAACTCGTCCTTCACTCGCCGCACCACGTCCAGGTACGGCATGCCGGGCTTGACCATGACCATGTCGGCGCCTTCCTCCAGGTCCAGCGCGATCTCGCGCATGGCCTCGTCGCCGTTGGCCGGGTCCATCTGGTAGGTGCTTTTGTCGGCCTTGCCGAGGTTGCCGGCGCTGCCGACCGCGTCGCGGAACGGGCCATAGAACGCCGAGGCGTACTTGGCCGAATAGGCCATGATGCGCACGTGCAGGTGCGCCTCGGCATCCAGCGCGCGGCGGATCGCGCCGATGCGCCCGTCCATCATGTCCGAGGGCGAGACGATGTCCACGCCGGCCTGCGCGTGCGACAGCGACTGCTTGACCAGCGCATCGACGGTGATGTCGTTGAGCACATAGCCGCGCGCGTCGATGATGCCGTCCTGGCCATGGGTGGTGTAAGGGTCCAGCGCCACATCGGTCATCACCCCCAGTTCGGGGAAGCGCGCCTTCAACGCGCGCACCGCGCGCTGCGCCAGGCCGTTCTCGTTCCAGGCCTCGGCCGCGTCCAGGCTCTTGCCGGACGGGTCGATGACCGGAAACAGGTCGATCACCGGGATGCCCAGTTCCAGCGCGGTCTCGGCTTCCTTCAGCAGGTCGTCGATCGACAGCCGCTCCACGCCCGGCATCGAGGCGATCGGCGCGCGGCCAGACAGTTCATGCACGAACACCGGCCAGATCAGGTCGTCGGCGGTCAGGGTGTTCTCGCGCATCAACCGGCGCGAAAAGTCGTCGCGGCGCATGCGCCGGGGGCGGTAATGGGGATGGGCCATGAAACGGTTCCTGTGCAGAGAGACGGGCGCGGCGCGTCCGGCCAGCGACCGCCGCACGCGCTCCAAGGCCGAGATGGAAGCGGACGGCCGCGCCGCCTTTCAGCGATGCCGGGCGCCGCAACGGCAAGGCCTCATTCTACGCCCGGCACCCGCACCCGCCAGGTGCCGACACGGGACGCAGCGTCCGCAAGGCCATACGCGCCACAGCGCTGCTGCCGCTCTCGACACGCATCGCCGGCCATGGCACGACGTCGCTGGCAACGCTGAGTGCGTGGATAACGCGGCGGCCTGTCGCAAGGATGGCCAGGTCGGCGCAGCCACGCGAGCGGCACGCGATGGTCAGACGCAAGGTAGCGGCGCAGTGGGTTGGCGCGATCTGCACGCCGGTGCCGGAACCGCAGCGCGTGGTCCGCCGAACTCAGTCCTGCAGCATGGTCCGCGCCGGCTCGCGCGCCAGCGCTTCGCGCAGTTCCTGCGCGCCCGGCGTGCCGCGCTGCAAGGCCTGCTCCAAGTGCCTGGCGTACTGCTCCACGCGCTTGGGCGGCAGCAACGGTTCGTTCGGATCCACGCTCGCTTCGATCAACGCCGCGCCGGGCGCGGCCAGCGCCGCCTGCACCACCTCGGCGCACTGCGCCGGATCTTGCACGCGCCAGCTGGCGACGCCGCAGGCTTGCGCCACCTGCGCGAAGTCGATGGGAGTGAGGTCGCATTCCGTCTCCGGATTGCCCAGGAACATCATCTGCTCCCACTTGATCTGGCCCAGCGTGTTGTTCTTGATCACCACCAGCTTGATCGGCAGGCGGTAGCGGGCGATGGTGACCAATTCGCCCAGCAGCATGCTCAAGCCGCCGTCGCCGGTGAAGACGACCACCTGCCGGCCCGGATGCGCCAGCGCCGCGGCGATCGCGTAGGGCACCGCGCAGGCCATCGACGCCAGCAGGCCGGAACCGATGTAGGTCTGCCGCGCCTTCGCCTGCACGTAGCGCGCCATCAGCCCGGTATTGTGGCCGCAGTCCCACACCACGATGGCGTCCTCGTCCAGTCGGTCGCCCATCTCGCGCACGATCCGCCCCGGCGGCATCGGGATCGCCTGCCGCTCGACGCTGCTGCGCAACAGGGCCCGCCATTGCCGGTAGCCTTCCTGCGCCTGCTGCAGGAAGCCGCGCTCCTGCTTGCGCCGCAACTGCGCGTTGAGCGCCTGCAGCGTGCTGCGCGCATCGCCGACCAGGCCCACCTCGACCGGGAAGCGCAGGCCGACGCGGGTGGCATCGCAATCCAGTTGCACGCCGCGCGCCTGCCCGGGCTTGGGGTAGTACTCGATGTAGGGAAAGGTCGAGCCGACGATCAGCAGGGCATCGCAGCCCTCCATCGCCTCCTGGCTGGGGCGGGTGCCGAGCAGGCCGATGCCGCCGGTGGTGAGCGGATGGTCGTCGGCCAGCAGGCCCTTGCCGAGCAGCGCCTTGACGATCGGCGCGCCGAGCAGCTCGGCGGTCTCGGTCAGCGCTTCGATGGCGCCAAGCGCACCCTGCCCGGCCAGGATCGTCACCCGCTCGGCATCGTTCAGCAGTTCTGCGGCGCGTTCGATGGCCTCCGCATCGGCGCGGCCGTGGCCGGCCGCGGGCAGCAGCGATGCATGGTGCGGCAGGTTGCGGCTGGAGGCGACATCGGCCGCTTCCGGCTCGTCCTGCACGTCGATCGGCATCGCCAGATGAGCCACGCCGCGCAGCGCCAGCGCATGCCGGCAGGCCAGGCTGGCGACGTTCTCGACCTGCCCGGCGCCCATGACCCGGGCCGAATACGCCGCCACGTCCATGAACAGCTTGCTGTGGTCCACGTCCTGCTGGGTGAAGGTGTCGGCCAGGTCGTGGTACGGCGACCCGGTGATCGCGATCACCGGCGCGCGGTCGAGCTTGGCGTCGTAGAGCCCGTTCAGCAGATGCACCCCGCCCGGGCCGGTGGTGGCCAGGCAGCAACCGAGCCTGCCGCTGACCTTGGCGTGGGCCGTGGCCGCGAAGGCTGCCGATTCCTCGTGGCGCATCTGCACGAAACGCACCCGCGGTGCGCGCACCCGGATCGATTCCATCAGTGCATTGATGCCGTCGCCCGGCATGCCGAAGATCGTGTCCACGCCGAACGCCATCAGCGTGTCGATCAGGATGTCCGCCCCGTTGCGCGCCATGCTTCGCTCCTGTCCGCGACTGCGTCGAGGCGAGCAGAGCACAGCGCCGGTGCGGCATCCGTCAGGGCAAGGTCAACGGCATGCGAAAACGCACGGCGGGCCCAACGCACGCCGCCCCATGCAGACCGGCGGCGCGGCGCACTACGGGTGCGTCAGATGACCCCGCCGCCCAGGCTCAGCCGGATCACCCCGACCACGATCACCAGGCCGTTGAGGATCAGCCCGGTCTTGGCGCGGCCGCGGTTCGGGGCCGAGGTGAACAGCAGGCCGATCGCGGCGATGATCGCGCCGACCGCCGCGAACGGGATCACGAACCAGTTGCCCCAGCCTAGCAGCGGGATGAAGGCCAGGATCATCCACAGCAACGCCACGATGCCCCACAACAGACTGATCAAGCCCATGCCGCCGCCCTTCGCTGAATGCCAGTGCGCACCATAGCGCGCGGCCATGGCGGCGCAAGCCAACTCTTGGCACGGGACTCACGGCGGGCGTGCCACGGTGGCGCGGCAATGGCGGGTGCGGCGCGGTTCACCGGTCGCGCCTATCATCGCCTCGTATCCGATCCACGGGGGTAATGCCATGAACGTCCGACCGCTGTTGCCGCTGGCGCTGCTGTTCGCGCTGGCCGGCTGCGCCAGCTCCTCCAAGGTGATGGTCGGCGCGCCGCGTGCGCCGATCGACCCGGCCCTGGTCCAGATCTATTCGACCCCGCCGCTCGGCGCGGTCGACATCGCCCAGCTCGAATCGTCCAGCGCGGCCGGCTTCGGCACCCAGGGCCAGACCGACGCGGCGATGGCACGGCTCAAGCGCGAGGCGGCCAAGCTCGGCGCCAACGGCGTGGTGCTGATGGGCGTGGCCTCGCAGCGCTCGGGCGGCGGCATGTCGGTCGGCGCCGGCAGCTACGGCGGCCACGTCGGCGGCGGTCTGGGCATCGGCATCCCGACCACGCAGAAGCGTGCCGCCGGCATGGCCATTTGGGTGCCGCCGGGGGCGCAGGTGCCGGCAGCGCCACAGGCGCAGCCCCAACAGCCATTGCCGCCGCAGGAACGCTGAGCGCCACCGGGAAGAGTGCACCCGGCCGTTTTCACTGGGAGCGCTGTTCACCCCCGGCTATCGGACCGACCCGAGGCCGGGTGCGGCCAGGCGCCAAGGCCGGCCCAGTGCTGTCCCCCGACGTGGCCGTCCCAGGGCTGGCGCCAGCGAGCCAAGACACGCGGCCATCACCCGGGAACCCTTGGTAAGCTATTGGCCGGGTTATAGTATTCCCTGACCCTCGGGCACTGCAGGGGATGGATCCGGACCCGCGAGGGCAGTGACCCGTCATTGGTCTTAGCGCCCGGGATGGACCGTCATTGACAGAAGGACTCGTTATGAAGCGCTGGATATGGATATTGGTCGCGTTCTTCGGGCTACAAGTTACCGCCGAAGCTGCAGGCTTTTATGTGCCCCTGGCATGTCGCGACGACGATCCCTTCGTGTTCTGCACCCAGGGGTGCAAGGGCAAAGACAAAAACTGGATTCCGATAAGCGCGACCAGCGGAACCTGGATCGCCGCCCCCGGCTACTGCCCTTACCCGACCACCGGCACATGCTGCTTCGGCTATGTCTGCTTTCTCCCATGGACACAAACCGCGGTGACCGCCGTCGGGCAATACATGAGCGTGTGCCCTGTGGCCCGGAAAGAAGGCAACTGGAAGGGAACGGACGGGCGGCAGCCCGAAAACGTTCCGTTCGAGCACTGAGTTACGTGGCCGTGCCGCTGCGCCTGGACGCAGCGGCACGGCATGTCACTTCCGCTGCGTCGGCACGAATACCTCGTCCACCGCGGTCGCCAGCTGATCCGGCGGCAGCAGGCCCTGGTCGAGCAGGAAATTGTTGAACTTGAGCCGGTCGAACTTCGCGCCCAGCGCCAGTTCGGTGCGCATGCGCAGTTCCATGATGCGGCTGTAGCCGTAGAAGTAGCTGCCGGCCTGGCCGGGCGCGCGCATCATGTAGCGGTCCAGTTCCTGCCGCGCCATCGCCGGCGACAGGCCGACGTCATTCTCCAGCACCAGGCGCGCGCGTTCGCGGTCGGTCAGGCCCAGGTTGAGCATCGGGTCGAGCATGGCGCGCGCGGCGCGCAGCAGGCGGAACTGCAGCGCGATGAGCTGCCCGTCCAGCGGTTCGTACGGCACCATTTCGGCCTCGGCATACAGCGCCCAGCCCTCGACGTTGACCGAATTGAACGCGAACATGCTGCGCGCCAGCGACACGCCGCGCTCGACCATCGCGGTGAACTGCAGTTCGTGGCCGGGCCGGCCCTCGTGTGCGCTCAGCGTCCACGCCGCCGAGCCGAAGTTGAAGTCGTCGTAGTGCTCGCCCTTGCCGGCGGTATCCGGATTGCCCAGCGGCAGCACGAAGGTGCCCTGCTCGCCGGTATTGCCGACCAGCGGCGCCGGACGGAAATGCGGCGCCGGTTGCGCCGCGCTCTCGGCCGCCGACCCCAGCCGCATCTGCATCGGCCGCTGCGGCACATCGACGATGCGCTGCTGGCGGATGATCGGATCGATCTGCGCGATGACGTCGCGGTAATGGGTTTCCAGCTGGTCGTTGGCGATGGTGTCGCGCTTGAGCGCGCGGATCACCGCGCGGTAGTCACTGGGATTGTCGACCTTCAGGCCCTTGGCCTTGGCCACCAGCGGCGCCAGCTGCTGCATCGCCGCGCGGGTCTCCATGAATTCAAGTTGCGCGCGCTGCATCAACAATTGCGGCGCGATGTCGATGCCGACCTGCTTGAGCTGGAAGGCATACAGCTCCGGCGGCAGGCGCGCGTCCTCGCGCGCCTTCGGCAACACCACCTTGCGCGTCCAGGCGGCGTAGTCCTTGAACTGTTTGTCCATCGCCGCCAGCGCCGGTTCGGCGCCGTCGATCTTGTAGGTCGCGAACAGTTCGCGAATGCCCTTGGCGTAGGTGTCCACGTTGCTCAAGGCCTGCTCGACCTCGCGCCGGGTCGGCGGCAGCAGCGCGCCGTCGGCCAGCTTTTCCTCGTAGCGCTGGCGCGCCAACACGAGCGAGGAGCTGCTACCGGGCGCCAGGCCGACGTAGCGCTGCAGCCGGTCCAGCGCCTTGGCCCGGCGCGCCGCCGGCACCTGTTCGGACAGCAGATTGTTGAGGCCGCCGAACACCATCTGCGGCGCATCCTGCCACGGCAGCATCAGGCGCTCGTTCAACGCGCTGCCTTCGGCGGCCTGGTCGGCGGCGTGGATCATGATCGCCAGGTCCTGGCGGACGTTGGGGTCGCGCTCGACTTCCAGCTTTTCCTGCAGCGCGCGCCGGGCCTTGCCGATCGCGTCGCGATAGCGGCGGGCATTGTCCGGCCCCAGGTCGGTGACCTTGTCGTCATACCCTGGAACGCCGAAGAAGCTCACCTCCTCGGGTTGGAACGGCGCCTGCGCCTGCAGCAGGATCTGCGCGAAGTCGTTGCTGCGCTTCACCCATGCCGGGCCGGCGGTCTCGGCCGAAGCGGCAGCCGGCGCGGCCTGCGCGAGGACAGGCAAGGGCGCGGCCAGGGCCAGCGCGATGGCGAGGACGAGTGGCTTCATCGGTGGATCTCCAGCGGGACGATGCGGCGACCGTACGCGGCGCGCGCGCGGCCGGCAAGCTGCCGTAGGTCATGGCCGCGCCGGGTGGCCGGCGATCGCTCGCGAAACGGAAGCGTTGCGGCAGCGACCCGAATTGCGTGACGGCCGCTGCAGGCACGCGACGCGTACACACGGCCGCGCCGTCTGCGGTCGCAGCACGGCGATAGCGAGATGCATGGCATCCACCCTGGCCGCGCAACGCAGCGGCTTCACGGAGTCGTCCGGGCGGTTGTTTGTATCCCGCCCGCAACCGCGGCGCGTGCAGCAGCCGCGTATGGGCTTACTGCGTGCTATCCGCCCCGACCGGCGCAGACGGATCCGCTTCGGCCTGCACCTCGCTAGCGGCATCCGCGTCGGAATCGGACTCGGCATCGGTTTCGCCGGCGTCCTCTTCGTCCGGTGCGACATCGTCGAGCAACGGGATCGCCTCACCGGCGTCGGGCAGCACCTGCAGCGTCGTGTAATGCCATTCGCCGGCATGGCGCTCGGCCTCGATGTACAAGGTGCCGTTGCCGCGCGCGCCGTGCAGCGAGACGCTGAAATTGGCGTTACCGGTGCCGTTGCTGGTGGAAATGCTGCCGCTGGGCATGATCCCGTCCTTGACCGGCGCGCCCAGAGCATCGATGACCCGCTGGTCGAACTGCGCGGCCATCAGGCCGACGCGGTACGGCTCGGACGACTTGGTGACGCGTGCGATGCCGAGCACGAACACGGCGATCGAGGCCAGCAGCATTGCGCCCAGCACCATCACCAGCAACGGCACCGCCCATTTCCAGTGACGCGACCACCAGCCCCTGCGGACCGCCAACGGCGGCGTGGCGGCGGCAGCGGTATCGAGCGAGGGCGGGGGCGAGGGCGAATTGGGAAGCGGCGGTGGCGGCGTGGACATGCAGAACTCCTTTTCGGCGAAAGACGGTGCGGGTGACGATCAGGGCTTCAGGCAACGCGCCAGAAACGTTTCGGTGGTGCGGTAGCGGTGCAGCGCATTGCTGCCGGACAGGCCGTGCTTGGCGCCGGGATAGGTCATCAGCTCGAACAGCTTGCCGCGTTTCTGCAGCTCGCTCATCAGCGAGGTGGAATTGGTGAATAGCACGTTGTCGTCGGCCATGCCGTGGATCAGCAGCAACGGCGAATTCAGGCCGTCCAGATGCGCGGCCACGCGGCCGTCGCGGTAGCCGTCCGGATTGGCCGCGGGCAGGTTCATGTAGCGCTCGGTGTAGTGGCTGTCGTACAGCCCCCAATCGGTCACCGGCGCGCCGGCCACGCCGCAGGCATAGGCCTCGCTGTGCTTGGCCAGCAGCATCAGGGTCATGTAGCCGCCGTTGGACCAGCCGTACACGCCGATGCGCGCGGCATCCACCCACGGCTGCGCCTTCAGCCAGGCCACGCCGCGCAGTTGGTCGTCCACTTCCACCGTGCCCTGGCGCTGGTACAGCGCGCCGCCGAAGTCGCGGCCGCGGCGCGGCGTGCCGCGGTTGTCGACCGAGAACACGACGTAGCCATGCTGGGCAAGATACTGGTCGAACAGCGCGTCGCCGCGCGCCGGCCAGCCATCGAGCACGGTCTGCGCGGCGGGGCCGCCGTAGACGTAGACCACCACCGGATAGCGCTTGGCCGGATCGAAGTCGGCCGGCTTGGTCAGCCGGTAGTGCAGCGGCGTCTTGCCGTCGGCGGCGGTCAGACTACCGAACTCGAGCGGCCGCTGCGCGTCGCGATACTTGGCGTAGGGATGCTGCGGATCGGCCAGGTCGTTGACCAGCAGCGTGGCGATCTTTTCGCCATTGGCGCGGAACAACTCGATCTGCGGCGGCGTGGTGGTATTGGACCAGCTGTCGACATAGACACTGGCGTTCTTGGCGAAGCTGGCCGCATGCGTGCCGTTGGGCTTGGACAGCTTCTCGATGGCGCCGCCGGCCAGCGGCACCGTGTAGAGCTGGGTCTGGGTCGGCGACTCCTTGGTCGCGGAGAAGTAGACCTTGCCGGCGCCCTCGTCCACCGCCAGCAACTCGTCCACGATCCAGTCGCCATGGGTCAGCGGCACCAGTTTGCGGCCGTCTTCCGAGGCCAGGTACAGGTGCTCGTAGCCGCTGCGCTCCGAGCCCCAGACGAAGCGCCCGTCCTTGAGGAAATGCAGGTCGTGGTTGAGCGGCACCCAGGTCTTGCTGGTCTCGGTGACCAGCACGCGCTGCTTGCCGCCGGCTAGGGTCGCCTCGATCAGTTCGAGCTTTTTCTGGTCGCGCGACTGGCGCTGGAAGGTCAGGCGCTGCGCATCGCGCCAGTCCACCCGCGCCAGGTAGATGTCCGCATTCTTGCCCAGGTCGATCCACTGCGGCTGCGCGTCGGCGCGCGGCGCGATCGTGCCCAGCTGGATCCTGACGTTGGGCTGCCCTGCCTGCGGATAGCGCTGCTCGATCACCTCGGTATGGTCGGCATACACCTCCGGGCGCTTCTGCACCGGCACGCCGGATTCGTCGATGCGCGCGAAGGCGATCGCCGAGTCGTCCGGTGCCCACCAGTAGCCGGTGTGGCGGTCCATCTCCTCGTCGGCGACGAACTCGGCCACGCCGTTGCCGATGGTGTCGCTGCCGTCGCGAGTCAGCTGATGCTGCTGGCCGCTGGCTAGGTCGATCACCCACAGGTTGCGCGCACGCACGAAGCTGACGTAGCCGCCCTTCGGCGAGATCTTCGGATCGGTGGCGAAGCCCCCGCCATTGGTGAGCTTGCGCACCGCGGCGCTGCCGGTCTTGCGCAGGTCGTACAGATACAGCTCGCCGCCGAGCGGGAACAGCAGCGCGTGCGCATCCGGCGCCCACTGGTAATCGACGATGCCGGCATAGGCGGAAATGCGCTGGCGCTCGCGCCGCGCCTTTTCCTCGTCGCTCAGCGTTTCGGTGCCGGGCAGCACCACCTTCGAGTCCACCAGCAAGCGGGTCTGGCCGCTGGCGATGTCGTATTCCCACAGGTCCAGCTGGTTGCGGTCGCTGTCCTTGCCACGCAGGAAGGTCACCCGCGAACCGTCGGGTGCGACCTGCGGTTTCATCAAGGTCGGCCCCGACAACGGCTTGCTGCCGGTGATGGCCTCCAGGGTCAGTTTTTCGGCGTGCGCGGGAACGAGGGAAGTGGCGAGCATAAGGGCGAGAGCGGCGAACACAGAGCGCATGAAGATTCCTGGCGTAGCACTAAGCGCGCAAGGATGCGCGCGTGCCGGCGGTTTGAGAAGCGTGACGCGGACCGGCTCAGCGCTTGCCGAACAGGTGCTTGCGTTCGGCGTCGCTGAGCGGCTTGCCGGCATCCGGATTGACCTGCTGCTTCAGCGCGTAGGCGCGCTGCGTGGCCGGGCGTGCGCCGATCGCATCGTGCCAGCGCTTGAGATGCGGGAACGCGGCATAGTCGGGAGTGAGCCCGTTGTACACCTCGATCCACGGATAGCTGGCCATGTCGGCGATGCCGTACTCGGCGCCGGCCAGGTACTCGCTGTGCGCCAGGCGCTTGTCGAGCACGCCGTGCAGGCGCCGCACCTCGGCGTTGTAGCGGTCGATCGCGTAGCCGATCTTCTCCGGCGCGTAGACATTGAAATGGCCCATCTGGCCGGTCATCGGGCCGAGCCCGGCCATCTGCCAGAACAGCCACTCCAGCGCGACGGTGCGCCCGCGCGGATCGGCCGGCAGGAAGCGCCCGGTCTTCTCGGCCAGGTACAGCAGGATCGCGCCGGATTCGAACACGCTCTGCGGCGCGCCGCCGTCGGCCGGCGCATGGTCCACGATCGCCGGCATCTTGTTGTTCGGCGAGATCGCCAGGAACTCCGGCGCGAACTGCTCGCCGGCGCCGATGTTGACCGGCTTGATGGTGTAGTCCAGGCCGGCTTCCTCGAGCAACAACGTGACCTTGTGGCCGTTGGGCGTGGGCCAGTAGTACAGATCGATCATGGCGGCGGTCCGGAAACGGGGCGTCCAGTGTAGCCGCGCCGCGCGCTTGGCAGCATCACGGTGGGCCAGTACCCTGCGCCTTCCTGCAACGCAGCATTCGATACCACGCCATGAGCCCTCCGCGCCCGACGCCCCGCCTGAATCCGCTGTCCAGCCTGATCTTCGCCTCGCGCTGGTTGCAGCTGCCGCTGTACCTGGGACTGATCGTGGCCCAGGGCGTGTACGTGTTCCTGTTCGGCAAGGAGCTGTGGCACCTGATCCACGAAGCGCCGAGCCTGGGCGAGCAGCAGATCATGCTGATCGTGCTCGGCCTGATCGACGTGGTGATGATCTCCAACCTGCTGGTGATGGTGATCGTCGGCGGCTACGAGACCTTCGTCTCGCGGCTGGGCCTGGAGGGCCATCCGGACCAGCCGGAGTGGCTGAGCCACGTCAATGCCAGCGTGCTGAAGGTGAAGCTGGCGCTGTCGATCATCGGCATCTCCTCGATCCACCTGCTCAAGACCTTCATCGCGGTCGGCGCGCTCGGCGGCATGCCGCTGTGCTCGCCGGACCAATTGGCCAGCGCCGCGGCCACGGTAGACCTGAAGAGCTGTGCGACGCTGACCCAGACCGGCGTGCTGTGGCAGACCATCATCCACGGCATCTTCATCCTGTCGGCGATCGGCATCGCCTGGACCGATCGGCTGATGTCGGCGCCGCCGAAACCGGCGCACTGACCTCGCGTGCGCGGGCTCACGCTTTTGCGGCCGCCGCCACGCGGCGGTCAAGCACGCCGCGGGAGCGGATGCTAGATTGGCAGGTGGGGTGCGCTGGCAGGGACGGGGGAGCCGGACCGGCTGCGCGGGAGAACCACCGCTGCGTATTCATTGCCATCACCGGGGATTAGGGGGAAGCATGTTGCAGGTAACGACATTAGCAAAGGCGCGCCGCATGGCGCCGGTACTGCTGCTGGCCGCGCTGGCCGCCTGTTCCAAGCAGGAAGACGCCGCCCCGGCCGCTGCGCCGGCGGCCAAGCCCGCGGCAACCGCGCCAGCCGCGCCGCCGGTCTCGGCCAAGGTGCAGTCGATGGGCACCGAACAACTGCACGAATCGGCCAGCCAGGCGCTGCGCGAGAACCGCATGTACGCGCCGGCCGGCAACAACGCGGTCGAGTACTACCTGGCGCTGCGCGACAAACAGCCGGACGACGCCGGGGTGAAGAGCGCGCTGACCGACCTGATGCCGTACACGTTGATCGCCGCCGAGCAGAGCATCAACCGCGAGGACTTCCCGGAGGCGCAGCGGCTGGTCGCGCTGATCGAAAAGATCGACAGCCAGGCGCCGGCATTGCCGCGGCTGAAGCTGGGCGTGAGCAACGGCATGCAGTCCGCGGCGCAGCGCAGCCAGGAAGAGACCGACAAGGTCAAGAAGGAGGCCGAACAGAAGACCAAGCTGTTGGCCGAGCAGCAGAAGCAGGCGCAACAGCAGGCCAGCGAGGCGCAGGCTGCGCAGCAGATCGCCGCGCAACAGGAAGCCGCGCGCCGCGAGACTGCGCGCCAGGACGCCGAGCGCCAGGCCGCAGCGGCACGCAGCGCGCCGGCAGCGGCTCCGGCAGCGCAGCCCACCGCCGCGCCGCCAGCCGCCGCGCCCGCGGCAACGGCCACTGCCAGCACCCAATCGCTGCGCGCGATCAGCACCCCGGCGCCGCGCTACCCGCCCGAAGCGCTACGCTCGGGCACCGCCGGCGAAGTGCTGGTGGAGATCACCGTCGGCACCGACGGCTCGGTCACCAGCGCCCGCGTGCTGCGCGCCACCCCGGCACGGGTGTTCGACCGCGAGGCGTTGAACGCGACCAAGCGCTGGCGCTTCGAGCCGGTCAGCGCGCCGGTGACCACACGGCGCACGCTGGCGTTCAATCCCGGCGGCTGAGAAAAAAAAGCCCGGCTCTGCCGGGCTTTTTTTTGGGATTGGGGATTCGGGATTGGGGATTCGTAAGAGCGAAGGGCGTTCCTGCAGCATGCATTTGCGCTGCTTTTACGAATCCCCAATCCCGACTCCCCAATCCCGGCTTCACCCCGATATCGCCAACCGCTCCTGCCGGTAGCGGCGCACCGCGGCCAGCCACAGTACCGCGGCCAGGCCGAAACCGGCGGCCAGGTACACCGCCCAGATCTGCAGGTCGATCGGTTCGCGGCGGATGATCTTCAGCAGCATCTGGTTCTGCGCCAGGAACGGCACCGCGAACTGCCACAGCGTGGTCTTCAGCGGATACACCATCAACGCGTAGCCGGGCAGCATCGGCAGCAGCATCAGCCAGGTCATGTGGCTCTGCGCTTCCTTCATGCTCTTGGCCGTCGCGGCCAGCAGGGTCAGCAGCGAGGTGCCGATGAACAGCATCGGCAGCAGCACGAACAGCATCTGCAACATCGCCACGAAGCTGACGTTGAGCTGGCGGCCGATGCCGCTGGCGACCTGCGCGCTGAGCTTGAACGCGAGCAGGGTCAGCAGCAGCGAGGCCAGCCCGACCACGCACGCGGCGGCGATCTTGCCGCTGACGATGGCGCCGCGCGAGGCAGGCGTGGCCAGCAGCGGCTCCAGCGATTGCCGCTCGCGCTCGCCGGCGGTGGCGTCGAGGATCAGATAGGCGCCGCCGATGAACGAAGTGATGCTCAGCAGCACCGGCAGCAGCATCGCCAGCAGCACGCCGCGCTTGGCTTCGGCCGTGGCCAGGTCCTGGACGGCCATGTCCAGCGGCCGCGCCACCTGCGCATCGACGCCGCGCGCCAACAGCCGCAGCGCGCCGACCTGCTGGCTGTACATGCTCAGCGCCGTCTGCACGCGCGTGGTCGGGATGTCGGCGTCGC
The DNA here is from genome assembly GCF_014236855.1 of Xanthomonas sp. SI. Taxonomy (NCBI): domain Bacteria; kingdom Pseudomonadati; phylum Pseudomonadota; class Gammaproteobacteria; order Lysobacterales; family Lysobacteraceae; genus Xanthomonas; species Xanthomonas sp. SI. The sequence continues at coordinate 395,507 of NZ_CP051261.1, read as the reverse complement.
GGCGGGTGCTGTCCTTGATGATCTCCACCAGCGCCGGCCGCCCTTCGCGCCAGGCGTTGGCGTAGTCCTCGTCGATCTTCAGCGCCAGGTCCACGTCCTGGCTGCGGATCGCCGCGGTCAGGTCCTTGGGCGGCGCGACCGCGTTCAGGCCTTGCGCGGCGAGGAACGCGACCAGGTTCGGCGCGCGCTCGCGGCCGATCACCGGGATGTCCAGCGGCTTGTCGATCTGGGTCCTGACCCGGCTCTCGGCCAGCGCGCCCATGCCCAGGATCAGCGCCGGATACAGCAGCGGGCCCAGCAGCAGGGCCAGCGCCAGGGTCCGGCGGTCGCGCGACAGATCACGCAATTCCTTGCGCATCACGGTGAAAACGGTTCGAAACAGGCTCATGCGTGCAGTCCCTCGTCGCTGCCGATCGCCTTGACGAAGGCGTCTTCCAGATTGTCTTCGCTGGTCAGGGCGCGCAGTTCGTCGGCCGTGCCGGCGGCCACCACCGTGCCCTTGGCGACGATGACGATGCGATCGCACAGCGCCGCCACCTCCTGCATGATGTGGCTGGAGAAGATCACGCAACGCCCTTCGGCGCGCAGCCCGCGCAGGAAGCCGCGCATCGCGCGGGTGGTCATCACGTCCAGGCCGTTGGTGGGTTCGTCGAGGATCACGTTGCGCGGATCGTGGACCAGCGCGCGCGCGATCGCGGTCTTGGTGCGCTGGCCCTGGCTGAAGCCTTCGGTCTGGCGGTCGAGAATGTCGTCCATGTCCAGCGCCGCCGACAGCAGCCGCGTGCGCTCGGCGATGCGCGCCGCCGACAGCCCATGCAGTTCGCCGAAGTAGGCGATGTTCTCGCGCGCGGTCAGGCGCTTGTACACGCCGCGCGCGTCGGGCAGCACGCCCAGCGCGCGGCGCACCGCCAGCGGATCGGCGCCCACGTCGATGCCATCCACGCGCACCTGGCCCTGGTCGGGCGTCATCAGCGTGTACAGCATGCGCAAGGTGGTGGTCTTGCCGGCGCCGTTGGGACCGAGCAGGCCGGTGATCTGGCCGTCGGCGGCTTCGAAGCTGACCCCTTGCACCGCCTGCACGGTGCCGGCCTTGGTCTTGAACGCCTTGTGCAGATTGTCGGCGACGATCATGCGCACTCTCCCCTGTGAAACGCTGCGCGGCTCATGGTTCCCATCCGTTGAATGAAGTGAAGGCCGGCACGCCGCTCATCGCGTCCAGGCAGGTGGCGTCGAGCTGCTTGGCATCGGCGTTCTCGAAGAACTGGCTCAGCAGCTTGGGCATGCAACCCAACGTCATGGTGCCGTGGCCCTGGCCGCGCACCACCAGGTGGCGGCCGTTGGGCAGGCCCTGCAACACGCGCGCGGCATAGCGCGGCGGGGTCACCGGATCCAGCTCGCCGGAGGTCAGCAGCACCGGCAGTTCGGATTTGAACGGCGCGGTAAAACCGGCCGGACGCGTCCCGGTCGGCCATGCCGGACAGGCGGCGAAGAACATCTGCGCCACCTCCGGGCCGAGCAGGGTTTCGCCACCGGCGGCAGGCGGATGGTAACGGTCGGCATCCTCGGCGCAGATCACCGACCACTGCATGCCGCGGTTCATCTGCCCGTCCAGTTGCTTGCCCATCATCTTCGCCAGCGACATCAGCGGCGCATAGCGCTCGTGCGCGGCCTCGTCCAGCACCAGCGGCAACAACGACGCGGTCTGCGGCGCATACGAGAACGAGAACGCCAGGCTGGTGACGGTGTCGGCGGTCACCCGGTCGTGCTTGCTCTCGCCGCTGGCCGGGTCGCGATAGTCCACGTCCGCCGGCGCCTGCCGCAGCCGTTCCACCACCGTGCGCAGCTGCGCGCGGGTGTCGGTGGGAAAGCGCTTGGCGCAGGCCGGGGTGGCCCGGCACTGCTCCGATTGCAGCTTGATCGCATCCTCGAAGGTGGTGGCGAATTCGCCGCCGACCACCAGGTCGTTCGGCGCCACGCCGTCGATCACCACGCTGCGGGTGTGCGCCGCATAGCGCGCCGCATACTGCTGGGCGACGCGGGTACCGTAGGAACCGCCGATCAGGTTGAGCTTGTCCGTGCCGAGCGCGACACGCACGGCATCCAGGTCGGCAATGGCCTGGGTGGTGGTGTAGTAGCGCGGATCGGCGCGGCCCTGCAGCGACTGCGCGCAACGCCGCGCGTAGTCGAGCAACTCGTTGGCGGTGGGCGCGCGCGCAGGATCGGCCAGCTGCATTTCTTTGCCGTCCGCGCCCAGGCAGGTCAGCGGATTGGACTGGCCAGTGCCGCGCTGGTCGATCAGGAACACGTCGCGGCGCTTGCGCGTTTCGCGCAAAGCCATGTCGACGATGCTGGCCACCTCGGTCGCCGCCTGGCCCGGACCGCCGGCGAGGAAGAACACCGGATCCGGATCGCTGCCGCCCTGGCCGGTGACCGGCAGCCAGGCGATGTTGAGCTCGATCTTGCGCCCGCCAGGCAGCGCCGGATTCTCCGGCACCGGCATGCGCGTGCATTGCGCCTCGACGTTGTTGGACGCGACCGGACTGGTCAACGTGCAGGGATGGAAGCGCAGCGTGCCGTAGCTGCGCCCCGCATTCTGCGGTGCCGGTCCGTGTCCGCCTTGGCAGGCGGCGAGCAGCAAGGTCGCCGCGACGATCGCGAGCGGTCTGCATGGGTGTCGCATGGTTCGCATCCTTGAGTTCATGGCTTGCAGGATGCCATGCCGGAGCATGGCGTCGTAGGTGACCGATGGCAGGTCGGAAGGACTACTCGGAATCGTCGAACAGGAACACCTGCTCGATACTGTGCGCGAACAGCCGCGCGATACGGAACGCCAGCGGCAGGCTCGGATCGTACTTGCCGGTTTCCAGCGCGTTGATGGTCTGCCGCGACACGCCCAGCCGCTCGCCCAGCTCGCCTTGCGACCAGCCGCGCGCCTCGCGCAGTTCGCGGACGCGGCTGTTCATTGGTAGCGGCGCGCATTCACGCCCTTGGCGATGCCGTAGGTCGCGCACAGCAACGGGAACACCCACAGCATCGCCACCGTTGCCGGCACCGCGATCGTGCCCGCCGCCTGCAGGAAACCGGCGGTCATGTAACCGCCGGCGACCAGTCCGGCGGCGATGGCGATCGACTCCAGCTCGATGCGCCGCTGCATCTCGTCGGAGTCGCGCACGAAGCGCGCCACCGCACGGATCACCAGCGCCACCAGTACTGCCGGCAGCAGCGCAATCAATACCCGCGCCCAGTCCGCGTCCACGCTGTCGAGCAAGCGCTTCCAGCACAGCATCACCACGACGTAGATCAGCATCGGCGGACCCAGTTCACGGTAGTAGCGGCGCGCCAGCGCCGGCACCGCGCTGTCGCGCATGCTGCCCGACGACCACCACAGCATCAGCGCCAGCAACACGCCGCCGATGCACACACCGAACCACAGCCCGCGAAAGTAATCGTCGCCGCGCAACCACCGCAGCCATGGCGTGACCGCGAGCAACGCGACGCTCACGCTCAACACCACGATCGCACTGCGCTTGCAGCGGGTCACGGCCGGACCCCGACCACAACGCTGGCCGGCCACAGCCGGTACCGATTGAATGCCATTACGACGTTCCGCATTACATCCCCCTGTCAAGCACGCTTTACAGGAGGATGCGCGCGCCGGCAGCAGCTGTCAAGCGTCCTTTACAGCCACTGGCAACAGGCGATGCCGTCGGGCAACTCGGTCTGCCGTCGCCGCACGAAGGGCGCCGGCCAGCAGGCCGACGCCCTCCCGAACCTCGTGGAACCGTCGGTCAGATGGCTTGCCCGCCCGAGACCTCGATCCGCTGCGCGTTGACCCAGCGGTTGTCCGGGCCGAGCAGGCTGGCGACCATCGGGCCGATATCGTCGGGCACGCCCACCCGCCCCAGGGCGGTCATGTCGGCGAACTGCTTGTTCAGATCGGGCAGGTCGCGCACGGCGCCGCCCAGGAAGTCGGTTTCGATCGCGCCCGGGGCCACGGTGTTCACCGCGATGCCGCGGCCGCCGAATTCCTTGGCCATGTAGATCGACAGGATCTCGACCGCGCCCTTGGCGGCGGCGTAGGCCGAGAAGCCCGGCATCGATACACGGGTCAGGCCGGAGGAGAAGTTCACGATGCGGCCGCCATCGGCGATCAGCGGCAGCAGCGCCTGGGTCAGGAAGTACACGCCCTTGACGTGGGTCGCGAACAGCGCGTCGAACTGGGCTTCGGTCGTCTCTGCGAGCATGGCCATCTCGCCATGACCGGCATTGTTGAGCAGGTGGTCGAAGCCGGTGCGGGACCAGGTACCGGACAGCGCGCTGCGCACAGCGTCGGCGAAGGTGCCGAAGGACGCAACGTCGCTCACGTCCAGCGGCAAGGCCACCGCCTTGCGGCCCATCGCCTCGATTTCGGCGACGACGGCCTTGGCCTGGTCGGCGCCGTTGCGGTAGGTCAGCAGGACATCGCCGCCACGGCGGGCGATGCTGATGGCGGTATTGCGGCCGAGGCCGCGGTTGGCACCGGTGATGAGCGAAATGGACGTCATGGGAATCTCCAGCGGGGTGGATGTTGCGGGGTGCAGAGACGATCGGCCGGAACGGCCCCGCGCAGTTTCCCGATTCCATCCATTTCTTGCCTATTCATCCCGATTTCGCACCAGCGGACCTTGAACAGCACTAATTTCCTGCGCTAATTTCGCCCCGCCCTGCCTTTTCTTCCGAATTTCTTGCCCAATCATCCAATCCGATTGTGCCCATTGCGGCCACGCGCTAGGGTCTGCGCATGCCTGCGAATCTGCTGGAAACCGCGCGTCGCTACGCCGATGCGAACGTCGACGAGGACGGGGTCGCGCATACGCCCTTGCCCGGGCTTGCGATCCTGCGCGAGACCCGGCCGACGCCATTGCACTACGCCATCTGCAGGCCGCTGGTGGCGCTGGTGCTGCAGGGCAGGAAGCAGGTCACGATGGGCAGCAGCAGCTACGACTTCGGTGCCGGCGAGTCCCTGCTGGTCACCGCGGAAGTGCCCACGGTCAGCCAGATCACCCATGCCTCGCTCGCCGCGCCTTACTACGCCTGCGTGGTGGAGCTGGATCCGGCCACGATCGCATCGCTGGTGGCCGAGATGGGCACGGCCCCTTTCGCGATGGGATCGCCGCTACGCGTCGATCCGACCGAGGCGGAAGTCGCCGACACCGCGGACAGGCTCATCCGCCTGCTGGATCGCCCCGCGTCGGTCCACGTGCTGGGGCCGCAGTTGCTGCGCGAGTTGCACTACTGGCTGCTGTCGGGGCGGCACGGCGGCGCGATGCGTGCGCTGGGCGTCACCGACAGCCATGCCCGGCGGGTGGGCCGCGCGGTGGCCAGGATCCGCTCGGACTTCGCCAAGCCGTTGCGCGTGGAGCAGTTGGCGGACGCGGCGGGAATGAGCCTGTCGACGTTCCATGTGCACTTCCGCGCGATCACCTCGCTGACCCCGCTGCAGTTCCAGAAGCAGCTGCGCCTGATCGAGGCCAGGCGCCTGCTGTTGGCGGAAGGCGCAACGATCGGCTGGGCGGCCTCGGCCGTAGGGTACGAAAGCGTTCCCCAGTTCACGCGCGAATACGGCCGCATGTTCGGCATGCCGCCGGGCAAGGACATGAAGCACACCCGGCAGCGCCTGACTTCGGCCGCGTAGCCGAGGCGCGGATCCCGTGCCAAGCAAACGCTGCAGCGTCCGGCGCGGGCAGGACGCGAGCAACCAGGCGCTGGTGCATGGCCAGCGGCGACGCGCAGGCGCTACTTGCTGCTGACGTACTTCTCGCGGCGGATATGCTGCACCGGCAGGCCGGCTTCCTTCAGCGCATCGAAGCAGGCGTCGACCATGTTCGGGTTGCCGCACAGGTAGGCGACATCGCCGTCGGCCTGTGGCGCGAACTCGCCCAGGAACTGCTGCACGTAGCCGTGGCGCACGTCGGCATGCGGCGCCTGCGGCAGCTCGCGCGAGAAGCACGGCACGAAGCGGAAGCCCGGGTGCGCGTCGGCGAAGGCGCGGAACTCGTCGCCGTACAGCAGCTCGGCCGGCGTGCGCGCGCCCAGCAGCAGCACCACTTCCACGCCGCGCTCGGCCATCGCCGCTTCCAGCAGCGGCAACATCGAGCGGTACGGGGTGACGCCGGTGCCGGTGGCGATCAGCAGGTAGCGGCGGTTGCTGTCGCCCTGGTTCAGGCAGAAGCGGCCGTACGGACCGCTGGCGCAAACCTGCCCGCCGATCTCCAGCCCTTCGAACAATGCCGTGGCCGCGCCGCCGGCGACGAAGCTGACCGCGATCTCGACCGTCGCATCGGCCGGCTGCGCCGGGTCGTGGCGGGTGGCAAGCGAATAGCTGCGCTTGGTCGCGGTGCCGTCGGCGTAGTGGAAGTGCACCTGCACGAACTGGCCGGGCACGAACGGCAGCGGTTGGCCGTCGTCGCGGACGAAGCGGTAGTGGCCGACGGCCGGGGCCAGCATGTGGCGGTCGACCAGTTTCAACGGGAATTGGGCAGGCACGCGGATGCAACAGTCTATGGCCGGGGCCGAGCCCACGAGGTCTCCTATAATAGCGGCTGCATTTCTTCAGCGCCGTCTACAGGGCGCGAAAGGGTCCGCCTTGAATATCGCCTCCCCGCTCTCCCCCTCCGCGACGGTGCCCGCGCTGCGCGTGCGCGAGCTGCGCAAGACCTACGACAACGGCGTGCAGGCGCTGCACGGCGTATCGCTGGACGTGCTGCCCGGCGATTTCTTCGCCCTGCTCGGCCCCAACGGCGCCGGCAAATCCACCCTGATCGGCATCATCAGCTCGCTGGTCAACCTCAGCGCCGGCCAGGTCGAGGTGTTCGGCACCGACCTGAGCACCCAGCGCAGCGCGGCGATGCGCCTGCTCGGCCTGGTCCCGCAGGAGATCAACTTCAACCTGTTCGAGAAGCCCTTCGACATCCTGGTCAACTACGCCGGGTTCTACGGCATGCCGCGCGCGCAGGCCGAGCGCCAGGCCGAAGTGGAGCTCAAGCGCGCGCACCTGTGGGAAAAGGCGCAGGTGATGAGCCGCACCCTGTCCGGCGGCATGAAGCGGCGGCTGATGATCGCCCGCGCGATGATGACCCAACCGCGCCTGCTGATCCTGGACGAACCCACCGCCGGCGTGGACATCGAGATCCGCCGCGACATGTGGCGCGTGCTGCGCGAGATCAACGCCGCCGGCACCACCATCATCCTGACCACGCACTACCTGGAGGAAGCGGAGAGCCTGTGCCGCAACTTGGCGATCATCGACCGCGGCCGCATCGTCGAACAGGGACCGATGCGCGAATTGCTGGCCAAGCTCGACGTGGAAGGCTTCCTGCTCGACATCGACGGCGAACTGCCGGCGCAGCTGCCGGCGATCGAGGGCACCACCCTGCTCGCGCAGGACGCGCATACGCTGGACCTGGACATGCCGCGGGCGATGGACCTCAACCGCGTGTTCGCCGCGCTCGGCGCCGCCGGCATCCGCGTGCGCTCGATGCGCACCAAGAGCAACCGCCTGGAGGAGTTGTTCGTGCGCCTCACCGGCGACAACCGGGACGGCGCCAGCGGCCCGGCCTCGACCCCAGACTCGCCGAAGCAGCCGCCCGCCGCCGCCTGACCCCTCTTTCGCTGGACGCCAATGAACACCACCGCCAAACCGCAATCCCTCCTCCCCGAGACCACCCCGACCCAGCGCAACTGGGTCGCGCTGGGCACCGTGGTACGCCGCGAGGTCAAGCGCATCCTGCGCATCTGGGGCCAGACCCTGGTGCCGCCGGCGATCACCATGACCCTGTACTTCCTGATCTTCGGCGGGCTGATCGGCTCGCGCGTGGGCGACATGGGCGGCTACAGCTACATGCAGTTCATCGTTCCCGGCCTGGTGATGATGAGCGTGATCCAGAACAGCTACGGCAACATCAGCTCCAGTTTCTTCGGCGCCAAGTTCGGCCGCCACGTCGAGGAACTGCTGGTCAGCCCGATGCCGAACTGGGTGATCCTATGGGGCTACGTGGCCGGCGCGGTGCTGCGCGGGCTGATGGTCGGCGTGCTGGTGCTGATCATCGCCATGTTCTTCACCCCGGTACGCATCCCGCACCCGCTGGTGACCCTGACCACGGTGCTGCTGGGCGCGACGATCTTCTCGCTGGCCGGCTTCATCAACGCCGTCTACGCGAAGAAGTTCGACGACGTGGCGATCGTGCCGACCTTCATCCTGACCCCGCTGACCTACCTGGGCGGCGTGTTCTATTCGGTGAAGCTGCTGCCCGGCTGGGCCGAGGCCGCCACCCACGCCAACCCGATCTTCTACATGGTCAACGCCTTCCGCTACGGCCTGCTCGGCAGCAGCGACGTTCCGGTATGGGTGGCCTACGCGCTGATGCTGGGCTTCGTCGCGGTGCTCAGCGCGCTGGCGCTGTGGCTGCTCAAGCGTGGAGTGGGATTGCGCAGTTGAGCGCGCGCCGCGCCATCGGGCCGCTGTCATTGTGGCTGCTGTGCAGCGCCGCCGCGGTGCCTGCTACCGCGCCCGCCGCCGGCCAGGATCCGGCCGCGCCGGGTGCCGAGACGCTGTACCGGCTGGGCGAGGCCGACGGCACGCAGCTGGCCCAGGCCCGTTACTGCGACCTGCCGCCGGCCGAGATGTCCCGCCTTGCCGACGCGCTGCAGCAGGCCGCGCGCGAGCGCGCGCTGGCCGCGAACGTGACCTTCGATGCGGCCGCCCACGACGCTGCGATGCGCGCCGGCTTCGACGATTTCCGCAAGCTGATGGCCGCCGTCGAGGCGCAAGGCAGCGCCCAGGACCTGGCGCAACGCCAGGCGCACTACCGCGAGCAGTGCGCCGAGGTACGCGCCGGGATCGAGACCCTGATCGGCCCGCTGACCAAGCAGGACACCAAGGGCTAGCGCGGCCCTGCCGGCGGATTCCACATCGCCGGAGGGCACCACCAGACGCGCACCCCGATCCTCGGCGCCGTCGCGACCAGGGAGTATTCGTCGGTGAAGCTGCCACCCGGCTGGGCCGAGGCCGCCACCCTGGCCAACCCGATCTTCTACATGGCCAATGCCTTCCGCTATGGCCTGCTCGGCAGCAGCTACGTACCGGTGTAGGTGGCCTGCGCGCTGATGCTGGGCTTCGTCGCGGTGCTCAGCGCGCTGGGCGTTGTGGCTGCGGCGGCGCGGAGTGGGGTTGCACAGCTAGTTGAATGTTGCCCTGACGCGTGGCGCGGCCAGGGTTGGGGCTTGCGCACGGCATTGCTATCCTCGGCGCACAGGGGTTTTACCGGCCCGCTCGCAACGGGCCGCACGAGGAGCAAGGAATGAACCGATACACGGCAGTCATCGCGGCGGCACTGCTGGCGGGCGCCAGCGGCGGGGTTCACGCTCAGGACGCGGGCATTGTCAACTTCGGCAAGATCGTCGGCGGCAATGTCGCCAATGGCAAGGCCTGCGGCGCCACGCAAGCGCAGGCCGATGCCTACAAGGCCAAGCAGAAGAAAACGATGCAGGGCCTCTATGCCCAGGCCGCGGACTTCTCCGGCGACTTCGACAACGGCTACAAGCAAGGGCTGCAGGGCATGCAGAAGGTGCATGCCGACGGCACCTACAAGCCCGACGCCGAACTTTGCAAGCAATTGCTGAACGACATGCGCTGAGCGCATCCCGTCCCCGCCCCAGAGAATTCCGATGATCGCGATTGTCCCCACGGCGCGCCGCGCCGTTCTCAGCGCCTGCCTGATCCTGATTGCCGCCGCGGGCGGCTGCAAACGTTCCGAACCGCAGCCTGCGGCGCATGCCGAGCCCGAAGCGCAACCCGCAACAGCGGCTGCAGCGCCTTCGGCGGCGCCGGCCGAGAGTGCACGCCGCTTCGACGCAGCCACCTTGCCGGTGTCTGATGCCCCGCTTGGCAGTTTCCCGTATCTCGGCCTTCCCGACGGCTACGTCGCCAAGGACGCCCCGGTCCGCAACGACTTCGATCGCGCGCCGTTCTGGACCGGCGACCGGGTCGAATGGGTCGAAGGCAAGATCTACGCGGCCGCGATCGGCACCACCGACGGCAAGCCCTATTCTCCACTGGAACTGAGTCGCAACATCCAGGCCATGGTGGAAGCGCTGGGCGGCCAGCGCATCGCCAGCGGCCAGCTGCCTGCCGAAGCGAGCAAGGCGATCGGCGACAGCAATGCCGCGGTGACCTACGTCGGCGGCATCGGCGACATCTACAACGAGCCGGCGGACACCTACGTCATCCACCGTGCGGATCGGAACATCTGGATCCACGTGTGCAGCGGCGGCGCCGGCGGTGGCTTGCTGATCGCCGAGACCAAGCCGTTCCAGGCCACCGCCAAACTGCTGCCGGCCGACGCGCTGCAGCAGCAACTGGCATCCGCAGGCAAGGTCGCCATCCAGGTCAATTTCGCCTCCGATGCGGCGCAGATCCTGCCCGATTCCAAGCCGCAGTTGGAACAGGTACTGCAGCTGCTGCAGGCCGACCCGGCGCTGCGCCTGGCGATCAACGGGCATACCGACGACAGCGGCGATGCCGTGCACAATAAGTCCCTTTCCGAGTCCCGCGCCGCAGCCGTCGTCGCCTATCTGACCGGCGCCGGGATCGCCGCCGATCGCCTGCGTGCCGCCGGTTTCGGCCAGGAACAGCCGATCGCGCCGAATACCACGGAAGAAGGCAAAGCGCGCAATCGACGGGTGGAACTGGTCAAGCTATAGCGGCCGGATCGCGCAACACGCCGCCTTTCCGATCAAGACGACGGCCCGCACTTGATGGGTGGCCGTGATTCAAGAGCACACCGCAACTATCCGTGGTAAGTGCATGCTCGGGTTCGATAACCGGTTAATCGCCACGGGCGCTACACGCCACTACGCCCCCAGTGAGTACCGATAGCGACACGATCGCTACTCGCAAGACTCCGCCGCCATGGCTACCACCGCCCTCGGGAGTCCGCGCCAGTTTTTCGATCTCAAAGTGCCGAACTGGTGACCAAGCACGCATGTAGGGCTTGCCCTATTCAGCCAGGGTGGACGTCAACTATTTGACCTCGCTGAATAGCGAATGCGCCTGCAGTGGCTGAAGCAGCCAGCTTTCGGATGGATACCGCTCCAATACTTCGAATATCAGCACAGAGTGAATCTATTTATGGAATGCCGCGTCCGAAGTTTGACTGAATTACGGGATAAGCATTCCAGTTTGCGCCAAAACATTAACGCAACATTTCTTGTAACAGCAATATGTTGACGCTAGAGTGGCTACGTCCGCGATACATTTGCCATCGACTGTCAAATGCGGGCCAAGGATTATTTTCATATCTGTGCATGTTTTCACCTATGCAACCCACACGCCTACACGCGCCGCGCGGACGTAAGTGTGCTGCCGGTCCAGTGGGCGCCAGAGCCAAGGAGAGGATTCAATGAACAATCAACGCAGGCAGATTCGTTTTGGCCGTAAGCAGCTCGGCCAGGGCATGACCGAATACATCATCATCACCGCACTGATCGCGATCGCGGCCATCGCTGCCGTCACGTTCTTTGGTGGCACCGTGCGCAGCCAGGTTGCGGGTATGTCCAAGGAACTGTCGGGCCAGAGCGCCACGCAGTCGATCAACCGCGCCAAGAACCAGTCCAACAGTGCGCAGTCCGAGGCCGACAAGACCAAGGGCATGGACGCTTACAACAACAAGTAATCGACCTTGTTGCGGTAACCGACCCAGGTATCTGGGCAGCGTTTCGCTGCCCAGATATCCCCAATCATCTTCCGACGTGCCGATGACGACGCTGTAGGGAGTGCATTCGGCAAAGGAATTGCAGATGCGTGCAGCGTTCGCAATCGCGAAGTCGCGCGTGCCGCCCCGTTTCGACGGCAAGCGCGGCATGGCCGGACAAGCCATGGTGCTTGGACTGGTGCTGATCCTGGTGCTGTGCGTCGGCGCGATCGTGCTGTTCGACAGCGGCCAGGCAGTCAACAAGAAGGTCGAACTCACCAATGCGGCCGATGCCGCCGCGTACAGCGTCGCGGTGCAGCAGGCGCGCGCGCTCAATTTCGCCGCCTACATGAATCGCGGTCGCGTGGCCAACGAAGTGGCGATCGCGCAGGCGATCAGCCTGTATTCGTGGATGAACCAGCTGCACGGCACCACGATCATCATTCGCACCACAATGGATGTGCTCTCGGCCATTCCCTATGTCGGGCCGATCTTCAAAGCCATCGGTGTCGCATTCAAGGCCGCGGAAAAGATATTGAAGGCCGCACGCAAGGCCTACAACCCAGTCGCACAGGCTGCGGTGACCGCGCTGGACGAACTCAACGGCATCTTCGCCACCGCCGCCACCGCCGTGATCGAAGGCGTTTCGCGAGTGGACGGGATGCTGATCGCGAAGGACGTGGTGCAACGAAACTCGGCCAACGCCAAGATCGGAACGGTCGGACTCGGCGTGCTCGGCGAACAGTTGCTGACCTCGGAAAACAGATTCCTCGATACCCACCGTATCCCACGCACTGCCGGCGCTGGCAGCGCGGCGCAGCGCGCCGGTGCGGACCGTTTTCGCAATGTTGTAATGCAGTCGCGAGACGGCTTCAGCAAGGATCGCGGCGACAGCTTCGGGATCGGGTTGATCGGCTTCGAGAGCACCGGCGGCACCGACATGGTCGACTACAACCGCTGGGCAGCATTGGACACGATGGCGCTGGACATCAATCTTCCGTGGCCGCTGCCGGACATCGATATCCCGCTCGGCTGGGGCGGCGCGCAGGCGGTGGACCGATACAAGAACCAGCGCTTCCTCAATGGCTTCGGCAACGGCCAAGGCTGGTATTCGGACTGGGACCGGCGCCGCTATCGCCCCTATGGCGACAGCCTGCGCAAGAACGGCTTCGTGGCACGCATGGTTGATGGTGACGCCAACGTGGCGATGGACGGCGGCCAACACAAGAAGGCGTTCTTTACCGGCTACAACGGCTTGCGCGACTATCACGACGTCAAGAAGAACAAAGCGATGCGGCCGTATGCGAGCAGCGGCAGTGAGATCTTCGACGACAACGCCGGGCCGGTGTTCACCGTCTATGCCGAGACCGACATGCGCAACGCGCGCACCAGCTCCACCATCGACGGCATCGGCGGACCGGCCGGCTCGCCGATGGCGACCGAGGACAAGGCTCAGAACGGCAAGCTGTCGGCGCTGTCCTCGGCACAGGTCTACTTCAACCGGCCGCCGAACTACGCGCTGTTCCGCCGCGGCGACAACAAGGTGGAATCCGGCAATCTGTTCAGCCCGTACTGGCAGGCGCGCCTGGTCGACACGCCCAACAGCATCAAGATCCTGGTGGCAGGAGTCGGCGGAATATGAGCCGTAGCGCAACACGTTTTCGCAATGCGTTGCTGTCTGCTGCTGTGGCACTGTGGCTGTGCGGGTGCAGCGCGACGGCCGAGGGCAACGGCGCTGCGGAGGATACCCGCAGCTCGATGCCGCCTATCCATGTCAGACAAACCGTGGAGCTGACCCGCAACGGCGTCAACGAAGCGCGCGACAACTACCTCGGCGCGATCCGCGACTGTCAGGCAGGGGGACTGCAGAGCCGTCCGCTGCCCGAAGAAGAGGTCGCCCTGCTGGGAACCACCCGCTACGAACTGTGGTTCGACCGCGACACCGAAGTCGTGCGCCAGACCAGCTGGGAAGTGGCCAACGATGGTGCCGGCGGCAGCTGCCTGTTCCGGCTGGACACCGCAGGATCCCAGGAAACCACGACGGCTAAGCGTTACCAGCAGGTCGACCTGGCCACCGACGAACACAGCGACGACGCGGCGCCCGACGATGCGCTGGCGCGCTACCCCGCAGAGAAGAGCGAGGCGATCGCGCTCGCCGGATTCAGTGGACCGACGCAACGCACCGTCGCCGGCCAGCCGTGCAACGAATGGGTCAAGCCTTCTGGCCTGCGCCAATGCGTATGGTCGGGCGGCGCCAAGTGGGGCTTCACGCCCGAGCCTTTGAACGAATACCGCCCCAATCGCGGTTTCATCGTGCTCGAGCAGACGCCCGGCAGCGACCCGGATTACACGGTCACCACCCAGGTCATCAGCGTCGGCAAGCCGTTCGATCGGGCCGCGCTGGAAGCCCCGCGCACGCGCGGGAAGATCAACTAGCGAGTTGCAAGGAGCGAGCATGCGCCAGCGACGACAACCACGCCTACGCGGACGCCAGGATGGCCAGAGCCTCACCGAAGCGGCGGTGCTGTGCGTCGTGCTGGTGCCGCTGTTTCTGCTGATCCCGATCATGGGCAAGTACATCCACCTGCGCCAGACCACGCAGCAGGCCGCACGCGCTGCGGCCTGGGAGGCGACCGTGGCCAAGGACTACACGCTTCCGGCAACGGCACGCGTGCGTGATCTGACCGTGGATCGCCATTTCGGCAAGGCCGATGCGCAGATCGTCAGCCGCGCCAGTACCGGCAATGCCCGCGACCGCGTCGAGAACCCGCTGCTCAATACCTTCTCCAACCAGACGCTGGTCGAGCGCGGCGACATCCGCGTGGATGCGTACAAGAACGAACGCTCTTCCGGCATTCTCGACCGCATCGGCGGGCTGCTCAGCAAGATCCCGGGCAATTTCCCGCCAAACGACAAGGGCCTGGTCACCTCCAACCTCAGCGTCAGCGTCCAAGACCTGAAACTCGCTAATGGCGGTACGGCATCGTTTCTGGAACCGTTCGACCAGCTGGGCCTGCGCATGCAGGCCAGCAACACGCTGCTGGCCGATCCATGGAATGCCGCCGGACCGGGTAGCGGCAGCAATCCGGCCAAGCGTTCTGTCGTCGGCCAGGTGCGCACGCTGGTGCCGACTTCGCACCTTAGCGATGCAGCCAAGATGTTCGACGGCCTGAGCATCATTCCCATCGTCGGCACCATCAGCAGGTTCGATCCGGGCTATATCGCGCCGGACGTGGTTCCGATCGACAAGCTGGAACCGTATGCCAAGGCGCGCTGACCGCAGCCTATCGTTGGCGCTGGCGCTGTTGGCGCCGGCGCTGGCGTGCGCTGCCGACTGGCCCGAAGTGCCCGAACCCGACGGCGCCAAGGGCGAGTGGGTATCCAAGCACATGATCTACAACGGTCTGCACATGCGCTCCTCGCGCTACACCGCGAACGAGTCGCCGCAGCAGTTGGTGGCCTTCTACTGGAAGCAGTGGCCCGGCCAGGTGGTGGTCAACGAGGTCGGCAGCAAGACCATCGTCGGCCATGCCGAGGGCGAGCACTACGTCACCATCGAGATCACCGGCGCCGGCGCCGGCAGCGAAGCCCAGGTCGGCATCGTGCGCCTGCTCAAGGAGAAGCCGCGCAAGGCGCCCGGCGCGGATTTCCTGAAGCCTTCCGGCACCACGGTGGTCAACGATATCGAGTACTTGGACAACCCCGGGCGCACGCTGGCCCTGGAAAGCCCGCTCTCGCCGTATCAGGGCGATGCGTTCTACCGCAATCGGCTGCCGGCCGAAGGCTGGAGCCAGCAGTCCTCGGCCACCGCCTGCTCAATGATTTCCAACAGCTGCGTCAGCAGCTACAGCAAGGGCAAGCAGCAGATGACCCTCACCTTCAACCGCCGCGAGAAGGGAACTTCCATCGTGGTCAACCAGCTCCAGCAATGAGGATGAACGCCTTGAGACCTGTTTCCCTGTCGTCCGTCCAGCGCCAACGCGGTGCGGCCCTGATCGAGTACAGCATCGTCACGCTGCTGGCGGTGACCGTGTTGGTGGCCCAGCCCAATATCGTCCTGGAACTGGTCGAGTCGCTGCGCAAGGCCTATTCCAGCTTCACCTACGCGCTGTCGCTGGGGTGGCTATGAAAGCGGCCGGGTTCAAGCCGAACCGCAATCTGCTGTTCATCGTGGTCGCGTTGGGCCTGGGCGTGCTGGCAGCATTCGTCGCGGTGCGCTATGTGCAGGGCGCGGTCGCCGCACGCACCGCCAAGGTCGGCGAAACGGTGACGGTGGCGGTACCCAAGTCCGACATGGAACCGGGTACGGTGGTCACCACATCGGATCTGGCGGTGCGCGAGGTCCCGGCCGACCTGCAGCCAGCGGATGCGGTGACCCCGGAAAACGTGGACCAATTCAGCGGACGCGTCCTGCGCGCACCGGTGCGCCAGGGCGCGCCGCTGGGTGCCAGCGCGCTGGTGCCGCTGTACGACCAGTTCTCGCGGGTGATCAAGCCGGGCAACGTCGGCTATACCTTGCCGGTGGACGAGACCAATTCGATCTCGGGGATGATCGCCCCCGGCGACCATGTCGACATTCTGCTGACCGTGGAGCAGGAAAACACGGGGTCGCGCGTCATCCCGCTGCTGGAGAACATCAACGTGCTGGCCACCGGCAATCGCGTAGGCGATACGCCGGTGCAGGAAGACCAGCAAGGGTTTTCCAACATCACCCTGGAACTGAACCCGCAGCAGGCCGAGCGGCTGACCGTGGCGGCCAAGGCCGGGGCGATGCGGGTCATGTTGCGCCAGGTCGAAGACCGCAATCCGTTCGGGCTCAATGGCCTGACCCAAAAGGAACTGCTCGGCACCGCCAAGGCGGGCGGCAACGGCAGTGGCGTTGAATTCATCATCGGAGGCAAGGGCTGACGCATGCGCAGGACTACATGGAGTGTTTCGTTCCTTCCCATGCTCGCCGCGGCGACCATGACCGTGACCGGCAATGCGCAGGCACAGCAGCAGACCGGACTGGTTCCGGTGCCGGTCCAGATCGCGCCCGAATCCAGGACCCAAGCCCCGAAGCCGACCACCGGCAACCAGGCACCGGTGCCGATGGGCAGCAGCGGCTTTCCGGCACCGGTTCCGGATCCCGCGTATCGCCGCGCCGCCGGCAGCGCGGTGGTCACGCCATTACCCGAGCGCGCACGCATCTATGCCGGCCAGGCCGCCGTGCACAGCCTGCCGCAGGCGCTCAAGCGCGTGGCCGTCGGCAACGGCGAGTTGGTCCAGGTGACCAATATCGGCAAGCGCGAACTGGTCATCATCGGCCAGAAGCCGGGCGCGACCAGCGTGCACCTGTGGCTGCAGGACGGGCGCCAGATCGATGTGCCGGTGGAAGTGATGGAAGGCAACGCGCCGGCGACGGTGGAGACGGTGCGCACCCTGCTCGCCGACGTGCCCAACCTGGGCGTGCATGCGGTGGCCGACCGCGTGGTGATCACCGGCCAGGACATCAACCCCGGCGTGGCCAAGCGTATCGAGGCGCTGCAGAAGCTGTATCCGAGCCTGCTCGACTTCACCTCCGCCGATCCGGTCGGGATGCGTCCGATGGTGCTGATGGACGTCAAGATCATGGAGTTCGACAGCAATGCGCTGGAAGAGCTCGGCATCCAGTGGGACAACGTGATCCAGGGGCCGGTGGGCGGGCTGCTGAAGGACTTCACCACCAACGACTACTACCGGATCAACCCGCAAGGCAGCCCGGCTGCCGGCGTGGTCCTGCCCAATCGCGTGCCCGGCACCCAGGCCTTCTTCGGCATCGCCACCCAGATCGGCTCGGCGATCAATCTGCTGATGAACAAGGGCAAGGCATTCCTGCTGGCTTCGCCGCAACTGAGCGCGCGCAGCGGCGGCCAGGCCAAGTTCCTGGTCGGCGGCGAGGTGCCGATTCCGATCCCGCAGGGCTTCGGCCAGGTCACCGTGGATTTCAAGGAGTACGGCATCAAGCTCGATATCGAGCCGCTGGTCAACGGCAACCAGGAAATCTCCACGCGTCTGCTGGCCGAGGTGAGCCGCATCGACCCGACCGTCACCGTACAGGGCGTGCCCGGCTTCACCACTCGGCGAACCGAGTCCGAGTTGAACGTGCGGGCGGGCGAAACCATCGTCATCTCCGGCCTGATCGATTCCAGCGCGCAGCAGGACGCGAAGAAGTTCCCGCTGCTGGGCGAGATCCCGATCCTGGGCAAGCTGTTCCGCTCCGACGGCTTTCGCGGCAATCGCACCGAGCTGGTGATGTTCGTGACCCCGCGCATCATCACCCCCGATTCGCAGGAAAATCTCGACGGTCTGGAACGCGCGCGCAAGATCCAGGAGCGTGGCCAGGAAACCATGCCCAAACGCAGCAAGGAATACGTCCAGTAGTTCGCCTTTCCCCCGCTCTCCGTAGATACGACGCCATGTTCAATATCCTCATCGATACGCCGAACCGGGACCAGCGCCATGTGCGCTGCCTGCATCGCGAATGCGGCATCGGTCGCGGTGACGGCAATCTGGTGGTGCTGCAAGGCTGGAGCATCGCTCAGCAACATGCGGCGCTGAAGCGCGAGGACGCGGGCATCTTCATCGAAGCGTTCGGCGGGCGCGCCTCGGTGCTGGTCAACGGCGAAAAGGTATCTGGCAGCCGCGGTCCGTTGAGCAGCCGCGACTTGGTACAGATCGGTGACTACCGTCTGCAGGTGGTCGGTGACGAGCCGGAAGCGGCCCCGCCGCGCCACGATCCGGCGACATTCAACGCACCTGCCGCGGCACCACTCGCCGACCCGGCAACCGCCGCGGCCAACCAGCCGATGGCCGACGTGCAGGCGCAGCGGCAACTGGCACGGCCTCAGGATCTGCCGCCGGATATCGCGGTCTATCGCGCCCAGGTCCACGCCTCGCTGGTCAAGCAGATGGATCTGCGCCGCCTGGACGTACGCAGCATGGGCGACGACGCCCTGCGTACGGCCACGATCGCGCTGATCGACGACGTGCTGGAGCGCGAGTTCGCCAACCTGCCGAAGACCATCAATCGCCGGCGCCTGGCCAAGGAAGTGCTGGACGAAGCGATCGGCCTGGGACCGCTGGAAGACCTGATCGAGGACAATACGGTGACCGAGATCATGGTCAATGCCTACGACCAGATCTTCATCGAGCGCGCCGGTCGGATCGAGCAGTCACCGGTGTGCTTCACCAGCGACCGCGCCGTGCTGTCGGCGATCGAACGCATCGTGACCCCGCTCGGGCGGCGCATCGACGAGAGTTCGCCGATGGTCGATGCGCGCCTGAAAGACGGCTCGCGCGTCAATGCGATCATTCCGCCGATCGCGCTGCGCGGGCCCAGCATCAGCATCCGCAAGTTTTCCAAGCGCAAGCTGGAAGGCAAGGATCTGATCGACTTCGGCTCGCTCAACGCGCCGATGCTGGAGTTCCTGATCATGGCGGTGCGCGAGCGGCGCAACATCGTGGTCACCGGCGGCACCGGCTCCGGCAAGACCACGCTGCTCAACATCCTGTCCAACTTCATTCCCGACACCGACCGCATCGTCACCATCGAGGATGCCGCGGAGCTGAAGCTGGTGCAGCCCAACCTGGTCGCGCTGGAGGCACGCCCGCCGAACATGGAAGGCAAGGGCCACATCTCGATCCGCGACCTGGTCCGCAATGCGCTGCGCATGCGCCCCGACCGCATCGTGGTGGGCGAGTGCCGCGGCGGCGAGGCGCTGGACATGCTGCAGGCGATGAACACCGGCCACGAGGGTTCGCTGACCACCGCGCACGCCAACAATCCACGCGAGGCGCTGTCGCGCCTGGAAGTGATGGTGATGATGGCCGGCATGGAGCTGCCGATGACCGTGGTGCGCGAACAGATCTCCTCAGCCGTGGACCTGATCGTGCACCAGAAGCGCTTCCCCTGCGGCTCGCGCAAGGTCAGCCACATCACCGAGATCACCGGCGTGGAAAGCGGCACGATCCAGCTGCAGGACGTGTTCCTGTTCAAGGCCAGGTCCAGCGCCGGGCGCGACGGCAAGGTCACTGGCGATTTCATCGCCACCGGCGCGGTGCCCGAGTTCTACGAGGAGTTGGCCGAGCGCGGCGTGCCGGTGGACCTGTCGATCTTCCGCAACGGCGGCCAGGGCCATGGATAACATCTGGCTGGTCGCCCTGCTCACGTTCAGTTGCGTCACCGTCTCCGGCTTGCTGCTGGTGCGGGCCAGCGCGAGTTTCATGCAGCGCTACCACGAGCGCTTTGTCGACACGGCGCGACTGAACCTGGCCGACATGTTCCTGTTCGTCGATCCGCAGATGCTGTTCGTGGCCAACGGCGTGATGCTGGCGCTGATCCCGCTGCTACTGTGGCTGATCAGCGGCAACCTGCTGTTGCCGGTGGTGGCAGTGATCGTGCTGGCGGTGGCGCCGCGCAAGATCTATCTGTGGCTGAAGCAGCGGCGGCTGGACCAGATCCAGCAGCAGTTGCCGGACAGCCTACTGATGATGTCCGGCAGCTTACGCGCCGGTGTCGGCTTCAACCCCGCGCTGGAGGCCCTGGCGCACGATGGTCAACCGCCGCTGGCGCAGGAGCTGGCGCTGATCCTGCGTGAGCAGCACATGGGCGTGCGTACCGACGAGGCGCTGGAAAATTTCGCCGCGCGCGTCCCGATTCCCGACGTCAAGCTGTTCGTCGCCGCGGTAGGCATCTCGCGCGAGGTCGGCGGCAACCTGGCGGAAAGCCTGTCGACCCTGGCCGAGACCCTGCGCCGCAAATTGATCATGGAAGGCAAGGTCAAGGCGCTGACCGCCCAGGGAAAATTGCAGGGCATCGTGATGGCAATGCTGCCGGCCGGCCTGGTCGGCTTCCTGGTGCTGTTCTACCCGGAAACCATGAATCCGATGTTCCATACCCTGCTCGGCTGGTGCGTCATCGCGCTGATGTGCGTGCTCGAGTACTTGGGTTACCGCATGTGCCGCAAGATCATGACGATCGACATATGAACTGGATGCTCGCTCTGGTCGCCCTGTTGGCGCTGGCTGCAGTCGGGCTGGTGATGTTCGCGTTGCGCGGGCTGCTGCAGGCGGTGCCGCAGGACGATCGCAACTACCAGGATCCGCTGCCCTCGGCACTGCGCCTGCTGTGGCCATTGGTGACCGCCGCCACCCATCTGGTCGGTCCGCGGCTCAAATCTGCGCAGTTGGAACGCGCGCACCGCAGCCTGCAGTCGGCCGGGCAGGACTTCGTATTGACTCCGGAAGAGCTGTACGGCACGCGCATCGTCGCTGCCTGCGTAGTCAGCGTGGTATTCGCCGTCATCGTGATGCTGCTAGGCAAGTTCAGCATGGGCGCGCTGTCGATGTGCCTGCTGTTCGGCATTCCACTGGGCTGGATGTATCCGACGCTGTGGCTGGGCGAACGTCGCAAGCAGCGTAGCAAGCACGTCGTACGCGACCTGCCGACGTTCCTGGACTTCATCACTATGGCGGTCGAAGCCGGCCTGAACATCACCGGCGCGATCGAGCAATCGGTGCAGAAGGGTCCGCCCGGACCGCTGTCGCAGGAGTTTTCACGGATGCTGCGCGACCTGCGCGCGGGCTTGCCGCGCGCCGAGGCGCTGCGGCGTATGGCCGACCGCATGGACATCTCGCAGATCTCCAATTTCACTAGCGCCTTGATTCAGGCCGACCGGGTCGGCGCCAGCCTCAGCGAAACGCTGCGCTCGCAGGCCATGCAGCGCCGTGAGGAACGCTTCCTGCGCGCCGAGAAGCTGGCATTGGAAGCGCCGGTGAAGATGATGCTGCCGCTGGTGCTGTTCTTCTTCCCGCTGATCTTCGTGGTGCTTGCCTACTTCATCTACCTGCAGATGAAACAGCAGGGAATCCTATGAGGTGCGGCACGCTGCGCCGCGATGGCGACATACTGCTGCACAGCGTGTGGCGGGCCGACACCTGGTGGCTGCGCTTGCGCGGCCTGCTCGGGCGCACGCCACTGCAGCCCGGGCAAGGCCTGTTGATCGAGCCCTGCAAAAGTGTGCATACCTTCGCGATGAGCTATCCGCTGGACCTGCTGTTCTTCGACCGCGACGGCCATGTGCTGGAATGGCGCGATCGCGTGCGGCCGTGGCGCGGTGCCGCCTGCCTGCGCGCCCACACCACACTGGAACTGGCAGCGGACAGTCTGCAGGCGCTGCAGCCGATCCGCGGCGAGCGCCTGGCCTGGTGGCCGGCGGAACCCTCCCCTGCGGCCCGCCAGGCCGCGCTTGCAGGAGAAAGCCAATGAACGCGCTGCGCCATGCGCCGCGCCGCCAACGCGGCCAGTCCCTGGTCGAATTTTGCGTGGTGGTGCCCACCTTTCTGTTCCTGGTCCTGGTGATCTTCCAGTTCATCCTGATCTACCGCGCCAAGACCGTGCTGGACTACGCCACCTTCCAGGCCGCACGGGCCGGCGCGGTGAGCGGGGTGAAGAAGGGTGATATGCAGGATGCGCTTGCCGGCGGCCTGACGCCGCTGTTCGTGCAGTCGCCGGACATCGCCAACGCGCTGATCACCAAGCAGAAGATAAGGCTGACCGAGGTGCTGATCTTCTCGAAGATCGAAGTGATTTCGCCGACGCGCGCGGCCTTCAACGAATTCCGCGAGCGCCAGTACGACGGCCGCTACGCATTGCCCAACGATAGCCTGGCATTCCGCAACGCCAATATCGGCGGCAGCCAGGTCAACGTGCAGGATGCCAACATCCTCAAGATCAAAGTCACCTACAACATGCCGCTGATCGTGCCGTTCGTCGATCGTGTCATCGTCGGACTGTCGGACCTGGTCAGCGGCGGCGAGAGCTATCGCCCAGTATCGATGCTGATCGAAGAACCCATCAGCGGCCATCGCCGCCTGCCGATCGAGTCCTACGCGGTGGTACGCATGCAGTCACCCATCTACGACAGCGGCAACCTTGCGCGCTGAGCGGCTGGCTACGGCGCTACTGGCATGCGCGCTGTGCATCGCTGCGCCGTCCAGGGCGCAATCCATCGATGCGGCGGCAGCGGGTGAACCAGCACCGCCCCAGGCCAGGCTGCAGGCACGCGCGTACGGGTTCGGTCCGCTGGGTCCGAAACAGGCCGGCGAGTCGGTACAGATTGAGGTGCGCCTGCGCGGCGAGTCGATCCGTGTCGATTTCGTCGGCGCGCATGCGCCCGATGCCTATCTGGTCAATCCCGGTACCCGCGGCCGCGCGTGGCTGATCAGCCGTTCCGGCGACTACCGGCTTCCGGTCGCCGACGCCAGTGGGCCTTACTGGTACGACCCCAAGGATCCCTGCGCACGGATCGGCGGACGCTGCGCGCCGGTCCCCGGCGAATTCATCGCCGGCCGCCTCGCCGCCGGCTGGCGTTATCAATCCGCCACGCAAGGGCCCGACGGCACCACCAGCGGCACGCTCTGGCTGGACAGCAGCGGCCTGCTGCTCGGCTATCGCGGCCGTATCGGCACCCGCCGCGACGAACGCAGCCTGCGCGTGGACGCGGTCAGCTACGAGCCCGTGCCCGCCGAGGCCTTCGCGCCTCCGGACGGCTTGCGCACGCCGCAGACGCGCGACCCGCCGCGCTGAACCAGGCCGGCGTCGCTGCTACCATCGGCGCATGCGCATCCTGATCCTCGGCGCCGGCGCGACCGGCGGCTACTTCGGCGGACGCCTGGCCCAGGCCGGCGCCGACGTCACCTTCCTGGTCCGCCCGGCGCGGGCCGAGCGCCTGCAGCGCGACGGCTTGCGCATCCGCAGCACGCGCGGCGATGCCGACATCGCGGTGGCCACGCTGACCGCCGACATGTTGCCGGCAACGGCCGCCGCGCAGCCGTTCGACCTGGCGATCCTCAGTTGCAAGGCCTACGACCTGGACAGCGCGCTGGACGCGCTGGCGCCGGCGATGAGCCGCGACACCGCGTTGCTGCCGATCCTCAACGGCCTGCGCCACTACTCGGTGCTGGAAACGCGCTTCGGGGCCGAACGCGTGCTCGGCGGGCTGTGCTTCATCAGCGCCACGCTGGACGCGGACGGCAGCATCCAGCACCTGGGCAAGCCGGCCTCGCTGACCTTCGGCGAGCGCGACGGGCGCGGCGCCGACAGCGCACGTGTGCGCGACCTGGCTGCCGCCTGCACGCAGGCCGGCATCGACCATGTCGCCACGCCGCGGATCGCGCAGGAACAGTGGATCAAGTACACCTTCCTGACCGCGCTGGCCGCGGCCACCTGCCTGATGCGCGCGCCGACCGGCCGCATCGTCGCCAGCGACGACGGCGTGGCGCTGCTGCGTGGGCTGTATGCCGAATGCACGGCGGTCGCCGCTGCCGTGGGCGACGCGGTACCGGAAGCGGCGCAGGCCAACGCGCTGCAGCTACTGACCCAACCCGGCTCGTCGATGAAAGCGTCGATGCTGCGCGACCTGGAAGCCGGGCAGCAGGTGGAAGCGCAGCACATCGTCGGCGACATGCTGGCACGCGCCCGCGCTGCCGGCCACGCCGCGCCATGGCTGATGGCCGCTTACTGCCACCTGCAGGCCTACCAGGCGGGGCTGGCGGAACGATAGAAGCGGACCAGCGTGGCGACGCCTTCAGCGGCAGTGCGATTCGCTGAAGCGCCGCCGCAGCAGCCTCGCGCGCGCAATCTCCCTGATGTTGGATCGGGCACACCGTGGCGAGGCGCAATGCGCTTTGTGGGAGCGGCTTCAGCGGCCACAAGCGGGACCATGCGATTGGCCGGCCGGCAAGCGTCGGGACTGAAGTCCCTCCCACAGTGTCTCCGGCAGACGAACGCAGCGCCCCACCTCTTGTGCAGCATCGGGCCAGTCAGCTCACGGCGCACGTCCCAATAGTTGCTGTGATGGCGGCAGCGGATAACGTACGGGAACGCATTCCCCGCATCGGGACATTCGCCGCTTGCCACCGCCCCCCTCTGCACACGCCTTCGCGCGCCGCTGACGCCCGCCGCGCCTATGCTCGCCGACCTGACCACGGCGAACGGCGATGAAGTTCATGGAAAAGCTATTCCGCGGCGGCCATTTCGTCATCATCCTGCTGTTCCTGCTGTGCGCCGCCGGCCTGGTGGCGATGGCGGTGCTGGAGCTGTGGCACGGCCTCACCCCCGGCGGCGACCTGGTGATCCGCGACCGCTTCAACGTGGTGCTGGAGGCGATCGGCCTGCTCACCGTGGCGCTGGTGACGCTGGAACTGGGCCAGACCATCTTCGAGGAAGAAGTGCAGCGCGACGTCAAGGTCAGTGGCCCGACGCGGGTGCGCCGCTACCTGTCGCGGTTCTTCGTGGTCATCGTCATCGCCCTGGCGATCGAGACGCTGGTGTCGATCTTCGAACTGATGCACGACGACCCGGCCAAGCTGCCCTACGCCACCGCGGTCGGTCTGTGCGCGGCGCTGCTGTTGATCGCCTGGGGCGTGTTCGTCAAGCTCAACCGCAGCGCCGAGGAACTGGAGCCGGAAGCGATGGCCGAGGCCAAGCGCGAGGACGCGCAGGTCGAATAGCGAGCGTCCGTGCCGCGGAAAACCGGCAGGCCATCAATCCTGTAGGAGCGGCTTCAGCCGCGACAGGGGTTCCCGGTAATGCCGGTCGCGGCTGAAGCCGCTCCTACAAGATCTCGCAGCGCAAACGACCGCGATCGACTACTGCGGCCGGCACAGGACAAGCGCGCATCGCCACGCACAATAGCGATAGCCACAGCCGCGCGGCGGACGCCGCTCACGCGACATCCGGCAAGCGGAAGAACCCACGCGCGGTCGCAGTGGTCGCCGCCGCGGTCGTCGCCACGTCCTCGCCGCGGTCGCGCGCCAGTTCCTCGACGATGTGCGCCAGGAACGCCGGCTCGTTGCGCCGGTCCTTCGGCAGCGGCTTGAGCGTGCGCGGCAGCAGGTAGGGCGCGTCGGTCTCGATCATCAGCCGCGATGCCGGGATGTTCTTGACCAACTCGCGCAGGTGCGCGCCGCGGCGCTCGTCGCACAGCCAGCCGGTGATGCCGATGTGCCAGTCGCGGTCCAGATAGTCGAACAGCTCCTCGCGGGTGCCGGTGAAGCAATGCACCACCGCCGGGCCGAGCTTGCCGTCGAATTGGCGCATCAGCGCCAGGAAGTCCGCATGCGCGTCGCGCTGGTGCAGGAACAGCGGCTTGCCGGTGTCGGCGGCCAGCTGCAGCTGGCGCTCGAAGGCGCGATGCTGCGCCGGGCGCGGCGCGAGGTCGCGGAAGTAGTCCAGCCCGCACTCGCCCACCGCCACCACCTCGGCATGCGCATGCAGCGCGCGCAGTTCGGCGTCGCACTCGGCGGTGTACTCGAGCGCATGATGCGGATGCACGCCCGCAGTGGCGTAGAGGAAACCGGGATGCTGCTGCGCCAGCTGCAGCGCCAGCGGCGAGTGCTCGCGGCTGGCGCCGGTGACCACCAACTGCGCGACGCCGGCGTCGCGGGCGCGCTGCAGCACCGCGTCGCGGTCGCGATCGAAGGAGTCGTGGGTGAGGTTGGCGCCGATATCGATCAGAGTCATGCGGAGATGCCGAGGAAGCCGGGCAGGAAAGCGGGAGATTGTACGGGGCCGGCGCTATCGGCGAGATGGATGCGCTCTACAGCGGCGCAGCCGATCCGTATCCTTGGCCGATGGCCTCTCCCGTTTTTCCGATCGATCCGCTGCTGCCGCAGATCCGCGACAGCCTCGCCGCGCATCCGCGGCTGGTGCTGGAAGCCCCGCCCGGCGCCGGCAAGACCACCCAGGTGCCGCCGGCGCTGCTGGACGCGGCGTGGCTGCAGGGCCGCCGCATCGTGATGTTGGAGCCGCGCCGGGTCGCCGCGCGCAGCGCCGCCACGTTCATGGCCCGGCAGCGTGGCGAGGCGCCGGGCGAGACCGTGGGCTACCGCATCCGCTTCGAGAACAAGGTATCCGCGCGCACCCGCATCGAGGTGGTCACCGAGGGCATCCTGACCCGGATGATCCAGGACGACCCGATGCTCGACGGCGTCGGCGCGCTGCTGTTCGACGAATTCCACGAACGCCACCTGGCCGCCGACCTGGGCCTGGCGCTGGCGCTGGACGTGCAGGCGCAGGTGCGCGAGGACCTGCGCATCGTGGTGATGTCGGCGACGCTGGACGGCGAACGCCTCGCGCAGTTCCTGGACGCGCCGCGGCTGTCCAGTGCCGGCCGCAGCTATCCGGTGGAGATCGCGCATTTCCCGGCGCGGCGCGAGGAGGCGCTGGAAGCGCAGACCCGCCGCGCCATCGAGCACGCGCTGCAGCAGCATCCCGGCGACGTGCTGGTGTTCCTGCCAGGGCAGCGCGAGATCGCGCGGGTGCAGGCGGCGCTGGAAGCGGCCGGGGTGGGGTTAGGGGTGCCCGCATCAGGCACCGCCTCGGCCGTACCCTCATCCGGCGCTGCGCGCCACCTTCTCCCGATGGGAGAAGGGAGCGGTGGCGTCGATGTCTTGCCGTTGCATGGCGAGCTGCCGGTCGAGCAGCAGGCCAAGGTGCTGCAGCCCGATCCGCACGGCCACCGCCGCGTGGTGCTGGCGACCAACGTGGCCGAATCTTCGGTGACCCTGCCCGGCGTGCGCGTGGTGATCGATGCCGGCCTGGCGCGCGAGCCGCACTACGATCCCAACAGCGGTTTCTCGCGGCTGGACGTCACCGCCATCGCCCAGGCCTCGGCCGACCAGCGCGCCGGTCGCGCCGGTCGTGTCGCCTCCGGTTGGGCCTACCGGCTGTGGCCGCAGTCGCAGCGCCTGGAGGCGCAGCGCCGCGCGGAAATGCTGCAGGTGGAACTGGCCGGGCTGGCGCTGGAACTCGCGGCCTGGGGCAGCGACGCCTTGCGCTTCGTCGATCCGCCGCCGGCCGGCGCGCTGGCCGCCGCGCGCGAACTGCTGCAGCGGCTCGGCGCCTTGAGCGAGAACCATGCGATCACCGCCAGCGGCCGGCGCATGCTCGCGCTGGGCACCCACCCGCGGCTGGCGGCGATGCTGCTGGCCGCGCCGGATGCGCGGGCGCAGGCGCTGGCCTGCGACCTGGCCGCGCTGGTCGAGGCGCGCGACCCGTTGCGCCAGGGCGGCGATGCGCTGGCGGCGCGCTGGCGCGCACTGGCCGGGTTCCGCCGCGGCCGCGCCCCGCACGACGCCAACCGCGGCGGCCTGGCCGCGATCGATGCGGCCGCCAAGCAATGGCGGCGGCGCCTGCGCAGCGACGCCGCGGCGCCGGACAGCGTGGAAGCGCACGAACTCGGCGACCTGCTGGCCCACGCCTTCCCCGACCGCATCGCCACCCGGCATCCGGCCGATCCGCTGCGCTACCTGCTGGCCAACGGCCGCAGCGCACGCCTGTTCGAGCACAGCGATCTGCGCGGCGAGCCATGGCTGGTCGCCACCGAACTGCGCTACGAAGCCAAGGACGCGCTGCTGCTGCGCGCCGCGCCGGTGGACGAGGCGCGGCTGCGCGCGGACTTTCCGCAGCGCTTCGTGCAGCAGGACGTGGTGCGCTGGGACGCCGAGCGGCGCGCGCTGAGCGCGCTGCGCGAAACCCGCTTCGACCGCATCGTGCTCGACAGCCGCCCCGCCGGCCGCGTCGATCCGGCGCACGCGGCGGCGGCGCTGACCGAGGCGGTGCGCGAACTCGGCCTGCAGGCGCTGCCGTGGAGCGAGCCGCTGAGCCAGTGGCGCGCGCGCGTGGTCGCACTGCGCACCTGGATGCCGGAGCTGGGCTTGCCCGATCTCGGCGACGCGGCATTGCTGGAAGGCCTGGACGGCTGGCTGCGCCCGGCCTTCGCCGGCAAGACCCGGCTCGACGCACTGGGCGAAGACGACCTCGGCGAGGCGCTGAAGTCGCTGCTGCCGTGGGACCGGCGGCAGGCCGTCGATCGCCACGCGCCGACGCGGATCACCGTGCCCTCGGGCATGGAGCGGCGCATCGACTACGCGCTCGACCACGCCGGCCAACCGCAACCGCCGGTGCTGGCGGTGAAGCTGCAGGAACTGTTCGGCCTGGCCGACACCCCGCGCGTCGCCGACGGCCGCGTGGCGCTGCTGCTGCACCTGCTCTCGCCCGGTGGGCGTCCGCTGCAGGTGACCCAGGACCTGCGCAACTTCTGGTCCAGCACCTATCCGGAAGTGAAGAAGGAAATGAAGGGCCGCTATCCCCGCCACCCTTGGCCGGACGACCCGTGGACCGCCACCGCCAGCCATCGCGCAAAGCCGCGTGGCACCTGAGCCGACGGCAGGCAAAACCGAGCCGATGCTGATGATCGCGCCGTGGCCGGACTGCGCCAGCCGCGGCGCGATCGCCAGCCGCGTCAGCGCGGTGGTGTTGAGCGCCAGCAGGCGTTCGACGACCTGCGCCGTCTGGCTCGGCGAAGCCGCCCGGCTGCCGCGCTGCAGGTTGCGGCCATTCGAGGCGGCAACGGCGGCTTAGGACGCTCCGCCTGCCTGCCGCGCTTCCGCCAAGGTCCGATGCAAGCACGCCAAGGTACGGAGGCCGGCGAGCACCGCCACCCGCCGCCCGCGGCCATGGATGGCGAAGGCAATAACCATGCGCGAACCGTGCGCCGACCAGCCTTGTCCTCGGCAATATCGCGCCAGCGCCGTCCCATCGAGAAATCCCCAGCGTGATGACCAAGCGCACCGACCGCCGCATCCGAACCGCCCTGCGCATTCAGCCGCCAGACGATTCCACGCCGGCGCGCTAACGCCATGTATACGGCGCCCAAGGGACACTGCAGCCCTTATTCCTGCCAGTAAGGACGCCCCCATGAGCAAGCTGACCATCATCACCGACCGCGCGCTGGATCTCGCCAGCCATGCCGGCGACAGCCTCCGTCACATCGGGCCGCAGGCCAACAAGTGGTTGCAGTCCGGCGCCGCCATGGGCGCGCTCAAGACCGGTGCGGCGCTGGGTGCGGTGAAGACCGGCACCAAGGTCGCGCGCACTGCGGTGCGCCGCAATCCGGTCATCGCGATCGCCGCCGCGGCGGTAGGCGTGGGCTTGCTCGGGTATGCGATCTACCGCAAGCGCCAGCGCGACAACGCCGCGCCGATCGAAGGCGATTCGCAGCGCATCGAAGCCAGCAAGCGCGGCAACGCCGGTGCCCGTCGTTCGGCGGCACGTACCTCGCGCCGTGCCGCGGCCGCGCAGGACGCTACCGAAGAATAAGGCTTTGCAGGAGCGTCGCCGCGACAGCGACGACAGCAGCGCCATCGAAACAGCGGCCGGATGCATCCGGCCGCTGTTTTAGTTTGCAGGCGGCGGAGGGCGTGATGCGCCGACGATCCGCGGCGCGGCGACGCGGCCGCCGCAACGGCGATCGTCGAGCGCCTACGGACGCGCCACGCGGCACGCGCGCCAATACGTAATTCGCGACCAGCCAGCCCCGCTCTTGTAGGAGCGGCTTCAGCCGCGACAGACTCTATCGGTAAAGCGTCGCGGCTGAAGCCGCTCCTACAGGGGTGTTGCCCAGACGGCCTACAGCGCCCGCCACGCGCCCGGCGCCAACCCGTCCAGCCGATGCGTGCCGATCGCCGCGCGGACCAGACGCAGGGTCGGCAAGCCGACCGCGGCCGTCATGCGCCGCACCTGGCGGTTGCGCCCCTCGCGCAGCACGATCTGCAGCCAGGCATCGGGCACCGTCTTGCGGAAACGCACCGGCGGATCGCGCGGCCACAGGTCCGGCGCCGTCTCCAGCACGCTGGCCTGGGCGGGCGCGGTCGGTCCGTCGTTCAGTAGCACGCCATCGCGCAGGCGCTGCAGCTGTTCGGGCTGCGGCACGCCTTCCACCTGCACCCAGTACGTCTTCGGCTGCTTGTGGCGCGGGTCGGTGTAGCGGTGCGCCAGCGCGCCGTCGTCGGTGAGCAGCAGCAGACCTTCGCTGTCGTAGTCCAGCCGCCCCGCCGCGTACACGTCGGCGGGCAGGCCGAACCCGGCCAGCGTGCGCCGCGGCGGTTCGCTGCGATCGGTGAACTGGCACAGCACATTGAACGGCTTGTTGAACGCGATCAGCATGGAAGCGGGGATTGGAGAGTGGGGATTCGGGATTGGCGAGCATCGGCGTCGCGCGCGACGCGGACAATTCTCCCACGCCGGTTTCCTTTTCCCGCTGCCCGCGCCGGCCGCTCTCAGCGCTTGACGAACTTCAGCGTCATCCGGTCGCTCTCGCCGATCGCCTTGTACTTGGCGTCGTCGGCGGCATCGTGGCTATTGCTCGGCGGCAGCGTCCACACGCCGCCCGGATAGTCCTTGGTGTCGCGCGGGTTGGCGTTGACCTCGCTCTTGCCTACCAGCTTGAAGCCGGCCGCCTCCGCCATCGCGATCACCTGCGCCTGGCCGACGTAGCCGCTCTTGTCGTCGGCCGACACATCGGCCTTGGCCCGGTGCTCGACCACGCCGAGCACGCCGCCGGGCTTGAGCACCTGGTAGAAGCCCTTGAACATGCCCTCGGCCTGGCCGGACATGCGCCAGTTGTGCACGTTGCGGAAGGTCAGCACCAGATCGGCCGAGCCCGCCGGACCCAAGACCGGCGCGGTCGGCGAATACGCCACCAGCTTGGCGTGGTCGTACTGCGCCGGCGCGGCGGCGAACTTCTGCTCCAGCGTCGCACGCGCCTTCTGCTGATACTCGCGGCCGCGCCCTTCCGGCACCGCCGTCGGATCGACCACCGCGGCGATGTACTGGCCGCGCTCGCGCAGGTACGGCGCCAGGATTTCCGAATACCAGCCGCCGCCCGGGGTGATCTCGATCACCGTCTGGGTCGGATTGATGCCGAAGAACGCCAGGGTCTGCCCCGGGTGGCGATAGGCATCGCGCTCGACGTAGACGCGATCGCGCCAACTCCCGTCGATGGCCTTCTGCAAGGCCGCATCCGGCGCGGGCAAGCTAGCGCTGTCGGCAGGCTTGATCGCCTGTGCGGCCGGGATCGCCAGCGTCGCGGCAATGGCAAGGGTACAAGCGCAGGCAAGCGTGGTGCGAAGGCTCATGGCGTACGTCCGTTGTCGGTGTGACGCGAGCCTAGCACGCATGCGCGCACGCCCGAATGTTGTCTTCGCGTTAGCGCGAATCACGCAAACGGAACGCTGTTTTCGCGACCATCGCCCCGATACCGAAACCTTGGACGACTATCCTGTCGCCCTTCCCCACAGCGGAGCGTTCCCCATGCTGCACACGCGCGAACTCGGCCGTTCCGGCCTGCACGCGGCGCCGCTCGCCTTCGGCGGCAATGTGTTCGGCTGGAGTGCCGACGCCAAGACCTCTTTCGCCTTGCTCGACGCCTTCGTCGAAGCGGGCTTCAACCTGATCGACACCGCCGATGCGTACGCGGCCTGGGTGCCCGGTAACCGCGGCGGCGAGTCGGAAACCATCATCGGCCAGTGGCTCAAGCGCAGCGGCAAGCGCGACAAGGTGTTGATCGCGACCAAGGTCGGCAAATGGGCCGAACGCCCGGGCCTGACCGCCGACAACATCGCCGCGGCGGTGGACGAATCGCTGCAGCGCCTGCAGACCGACGTGATCGATCTGTACCAGGCGCACGAGGACGACGAGTCGGTGCCGCTGGAAGCCTCGTTGGCCGCATTCGGGCGGCTGATCGAGCAAGGCAAGGTGCGCGCGATCGGCGCCTCCAACTACAGCGCCGAACGCCTGGCCGAAGCGCTGAAAGTGTCGGCGCAATACGGGTTGCCGCGCTACGAGACGCTGCAGCCCGAATACAACCTGTACGACCGCGCCGGCTACGAAGCCGGCCTGGAACCGCTGGTGCGCGAACAAGGCCTGGGCACGATCTGCTACTACGCGCTGGCCCGCGGTTTCCTCAGCGGCAAGTACCGCAGTCCCGCCGATGCGGCGAAGAGCCAGGCGCGCGGCGACAGCGTGATCGCCCGCTACCTCAACGCACGCGGCCTGCGCATTCTCGCCGCGCTCGACGACATCGCCGGCAAGCACTCGGCCACGCCGACCCAAGTCGCCTTGGCGTGGCTGATCGCGCGCCCCGGCATCGCCGCGCCGATCGCCAGCGCCACCAGCATCGAGCAGTTGCAGCAGTTGTTGGCCGCCGCGCGCCTGGCGCTGTCGGCCGACGATATCGCGCAACTGGATACCGCCAGCAAGGAAACCGTATGAGCACCGCTTCCCATACCACTCGCGTGGTCCTCGCCTCGCGTCCGCAGGGCGCGCCGACCGCGCAGAATTTCCGTATCGAACAGGCGCCGCTGGCCGTGCCCGGTCCCGGCCAGGTGCTGCTGCGCAACCGCTGGCTGTCGCTGGATCCGTACATGCGCGGACGCATGAGCGATGCGCCTTCGTACGCGCCGCCGGTGCAACTGGACGAAGTGATGGTCGGCAGCACCGTCGCCGAGGTGCTGGAATCGCACCACCCCGATTTCAAGCCCGGCGATCTGGTACTGGTGCAGAGCGGCGGCTGGCAGACGCACCTGGTGGCCGACGGCGCCGGCCTGCGGCGCAAGCTCGATCCGCACTCGCCGTTGCCGCCGAGCACCGCGCTCGGCGTCTACGGCATGCCTGGCTTCACTGCGTACGCCGGCCTGCACGAGATCGGCAAGCCGCAGAGCGGCGAGACCGTGGCGGTCGCCGCCGCCACCGGCCCGGTCGGCGCCAGCGTGGCGCAGATCGCCAGGTTGCGCGGCGCGAAGGTGATCGCCATCGCCGGTGGCGCCGAGAAATGCCGCTACCTGCGCGAGGAATTGGGCCTGGACGTGGCGCTGGACCATCGCGCGGCGGACTTCGCCGGGCAACTGCGCGCCGCCGCGCCAGACGGCATCGACGTGTACTTCGAGAACGTCGGCGGCCATGTGTTCGATGCGGTGTTGCCGCTGCTCAACGATTTCGCGCGGGTGCCGGTGTGCGGCACCATCGCCACCTACAACAAGCGAGGTGAACTGCCGCCGGGACCGGACCGCCTACCGGCACTGATGAACCAGGTGCTGCGCCAGCGGCTGACCTTGCGCGGCTTCATCGTCGGCGATTTCGTCAAGCTCTATCCCGAGTTCCTGCGCGAGATGGGCGCTTGGCTGGCCGACGGCCGCGTGCGCTACCGCGAGCATGTCGTGCATGGGCTGGAGAACGCGCCGCAGGCCTTCATCGACATGCTCGGCGGCGGCAATTTCGGCAAGCTGGTTGTGCAGCTGGATGAGAGCCGGGAGTAGGGATTCGGGATTGGACAGCCTGCGCTGCGCGGTCGGGATCGCGCGGCGACTGTCTCTGCCGCACCTGCCCGCGGCTATTGCAACAGGAAGCGCAGCAGCGCGTCGTTGAAGGCGTGCGGCGATTCCACATTGCACAGATGCCGGCCATGCACCTGGGCGAAGCTGCCGCGCGCCGCCTGCGTGGCGATCGCCTGCAGACCGTCCGGCGGGCAGACCGGATCGTCGTGTCCGGCCAGCGCCAGCAGCGGCGTGGCGATCTCGCCCAGGACGCCACGGAAGTCGGCGCTGGCCACTGCCTCGCAGCAGGCTGCATAGGCCTGCGCATCGGTGTCCATGAAGCTCGCAAGGATCGCCTCGACCGTTGCCGGCTGCATCTCGGCGAAGGCCGGAGTGAACCAGCGCTCGCGGGTGCCGGCGAGCAGCGGCGCCAGTCCATCGGCCTGCACCTGCGCGATGCGTTCCTGCCAGCCATCCTCGGTGCCGATCTTGGCCGCGGTCGCGCACACGCTGAGCGTATGCAGCCGCGCGCCGGCGTGGATGCCCAGCCACTGCCCGGTCAGCCCGCCGATCGACAGGCCGCAGAAATGGGTGCGCTCCACCGACAGCGCATCGAGCAACGCCAGCACATCGCCGGCCAGTTCCTCGATCCGATACGGCCCAGGCGCGGCGCTCGAGGCGCCGTGGCCGCGACGGTCGTAGCGCAGCACCCGGTAGTACGGTGCCAGCGCGTCGATCTGCGCGTCCCACATGTGCAGGTCGGTGCCGAGCGAATTGCAGAAGGTCAGCCATGGACGGCCTTCGCTGCCGTCGATGCGGTAATGCAGGCGATGCGTCGGAAGTTCGAGGAAGGGCATGGCGGCGATGTCGGCTGGGGGAAGGGCGCGCGACCGATGGCCGCTACCGGAGTCTAGCCCTCTCGCGCCTTGCCAGCATGCACCAAACGCACACCGCCGGATGTTCGCAACTGCAAGCCGGCACAGCATTCTCGAGGCGCATGCGCGACCGACTGCATATGCGGCCCACGCCGACATCCAACTCGCCACCCTGTGCCGGCGCCGGACAACAAAGAAATCCGTCCGATGACGGCATCACGCCCGCACACACCGCGTCGCTGCGACACCACACATCGTGCGTGCCGCAGCGACGCATCGCCGCGACGTCCTCGACCCTGGCCTATCTCACTTGGTCGCCGGATCCCAATGCTCCTGAATCTTGCCGTTCTGGATGCGGAACATGTCGAACCAGGTAGTCGTATAGGTCTTGGTCGCGTCCTTGGGGTCGGGCAACGTGCGCACCGATACCAGGGTCACGTAATCGCCCTCGGCGAGGATCGCCACCAGCGGCAGCTGCACGCGCGGCTTGATCGGCTGCGGTTTGACGAACGCAGTGAGGAACTGCAGGAACGCGTCACGGCCGTTGGCCACGGTCGGATTGTGCTGGATATAGTCCTTGGCCATGTACATCGGCGCGTACTCGGTGTGCCCGGCTTCGAACACGATGCGCCAGAAGTCGTAGACCAGGCGCTTGTTCGCCTCGGTACGCCAATCCGACGCCTGCAGCAGCTGCTGGTGGTTGGGATTGGCGGTGACCGCGGTTTGCGCGAATGCGGACGCGGCGGGGAACGCGAGCAGCAATGCGAGCAGAGACGCATGCAGGCGAATTTTCATTTCGATGGCTCCGTTGGGGGAAGTGGCTTGAGCGCAGGCGCCATCCAGTTACCGAAAAGTAAGTGATTTGGTGCTGGAGGACGCATCGCGAGCCTAACAGTGCGCATTGCGCCTGGCCGGCCATCGCCAGAGAAAATCCGGCGATTTGCCGATGAAATTTCCCGCTCTGCGGAGCCGGCCACAGTAACCAAAACACCAGAATTGGAAACGCGCCCCAGGGAATTCCGAATCTTGCGGCGACTGCCGACGCGGAGCGCGGCGATCGAGGCATTGGCGTGAGAGAAAAATAATTCGATAAACCCCTTGCGCAACGAAAACAACGCAGGTAATGTGCGCGCCCATCAGCCGACACGTTCGGCAACGACGACTCCGACGACCATGACCTTCCACCCCTTCACCGCACATCTGCCCAGCCTGCAGCGCGAAACGCGCGCAGCGGCACTGCGTGCGCTGCGCAATACCGCGCTGCGGCTGGACCCCACCACCTGATCGACTGATCGCCCGTTGCGGAGATCGGTTGCATCGATCTCCGAGGAACGCGAACGCCCTCGGACACCATGCCGGGGGCGTTTTGCTTTGCGCGTTCGCATGCTTTTTTGTTTTTTCGATCCAACATCCCAGGCACCCGGGCATGGAATGCCCGGAAACAGGGAAGTTTCGCTCGCGAGGCGCGCAAGCGCTGCGTCCAGGTGCCGGATGCGGGCGGCGGGAATGGGATCGACGCAGGAATTGCCGTTTCGAAGGAGACGGCAATGGGAAACTGCACTTAATGGTTGCTAGCGGTACGGGATGCCATTCCCGTCCGGTGCGCACGGCACTGCCGTCGCGTATGCCTGCGGCCGGGACGTGCGGTTTCCACCAGACGTTAGCTCAGAGGTAGAGCGGTGGCTTGTCCACTGGTCGCCGGTTCGATTCCGGCACGTCGCTTTTGGATAGCTCAATTGGTTAGAGCATCGGAAATTAATCCGAATGTTGCGGGTTCGATTCCCGCTCCGAGAACCATGACCTTTCACGTCATGTGCAATACCGGGCGCAAGCCCAGCAAGTCGCGCCGCGCGGATCACGCCGCACGCATCGCCATCGGCGCTGCGTTAGGCATGCACCGCAGCGCCGCTGCCGCCGCCACGCCGCCCTGGACGTGCGCGCCTGCGCCGACGGTCGCATCGCACTGCAACGCGATGACGATCCCACGCGCAAGCCTCCGCACCGACAGCGCCCGCCGGCCGCCACAGCGACGTCGTGCGCGTACTTGCACCTCTCTGCAGCGTTGCGGTGCCGTCGGCATACGCAACCCAGCGTCCTCGCGCTCCTCGGTCCGGCGCGGCGATTTCATCCACAGGGCCGGATCACCAGAGCCACACAAGGAGAACGTGCCATGTTCTGGACCAAGCGGGTCGTGATCGGCGATAGCGAGCGCGGCCTGATGTATCGCAACCGGCGTTTCGAGCGCGTGCTCGCGCCCGGCGTCTACCGCCTGTTCGACCCGTCGCAGCGGATCGAAGTGAAGACCTGCAATATCGCCGTGCCGGAATACGCCGGCGCCGATGTCGATGCGTTGATCGCGCGCCTGGGCGCGCAGCTGCACGAGGTCTTCGTGCTGGCCGACCTGGGCAGCGACGAGGTCGGCCTGGTGTTCAAGCAGGGCAAGCTCGAAGACGTGCTGGCGCCCGGCACGCGCCGGCTGTACTGGCGCGGGCTGATCGCGGTGGAGGTGATGCGTCTGCCGCTGGGCGAGAGCCTGGCGGTGCCGGCGGATGTCGCCCAGCGCCTGCGCCAGCTCGGCCTGCTGTCGCGTTTTGCGGTGGCATTGGACGTTCCGGCCGAGTCGGCGGGACTGGTGTTCGTCGATGGGCGCCTGCAGCAGACGCTGCCGCCGGGGCACTACGCGTTCTGGAACTTCCGCAAGAACATCGTCGCGGAAGTGATCGAACTGCGGATCCAGTCGGTGGAGGTGTCCGGGCAGGAGCTGTTGACCCGCGACAAGGTCAGCCTGCGCGTCAACCTGGCCGCCAGCATGCGCGTCGCCGATCCGGTCGCCGCGCGGACGCGGGTGGCCAAGTACGGCGACCAGCTGTACCGCGAGCTGCAGTACGGCTTGCGCCGTGCGGTGTCGGCGAAGACGCTGGACGAACTGCTGGGCGACAAGGCGTCGCTGGATGCGGACATCTTCGGCTACGTGCGCGAGCAGGTCGCCGGCTTCGGCATCGAGGTGCTGGGCGTCGGGGTCAAGGACGTGATTCTGCCCGGCGAGATGAAGGACATCCTCAACGCGGTGGTGCAGGCGGAGAAGTCGGCGCAGGCCAACGTGATCCGCCGGCGCGAGGAGGCCAACGCCACGCGGTCGCTGCTCAACACCGCCAAGCTGATCGAGGACAACCCGGTGCTGATGCGGCTGAAGGAGCTGGAGGCGCTGGAGAAGGTCACCGAGAAGATCGACAAGCTCACCGTGTTCGGCGGCCTGGATGGCGTGCTGAAGCAGTTGGTGACGATGAAGTAGGACTGCCCTGCGCGGCGCAAGGAAGCGCCGTGCAGGGCCTCGAAGGAATGAAGACATGAACATGCAGAACTACGAATTGCTGCACGCCGAGGGCAGTGCCACGCCGATCAAGGGCTGGGTGCGCGGCGTGCCGCTGGAAGCGCAGGCCCACGAGCAGCTGCGCAACATCGCCGCGATCCCGTTCGTGGGACCGTGGGTAGCGGTGATGCCGGACGTGCACCTGGGCAAGGGCGCGACCGTGGGCTCGGTGATCCCGACCCGCGGCGCGATCATCCCGGCGGCGGTCGGCGTGGACATCGGTTGCGGCATGGCCGCGGTGCGGACCACGCTGCGCGCGGCCGATCTGCCCGACAGCCTGGCGCAACTGCGCTCCAGCATCGAGCGCAGCGTGCCGGTCGGCAATGGCCGCGGCGGCGAGCACCGCAAGCTGCCCGACAGCATCGCCACGCGCATCGTGCAGTCGGGGCTGGTCGAGCGCCTGGACACGATCAAGGCCAGGCACCGCCGGATCCGCACCGACAAGCTGGACTGCCAGATCGGCACGCTCGGCGGCGGCAACCACTTCATCGAAGTGTGCCTGGACGAGAGCGACGCGGTGTGGGTGATGCTGCATAGCGGCTCGCGCGGCACCGGCAACCTGATCGGCAGCTACTTCATCGAGCAGGCGCGCGAGCAGTTGGCGCACCGCGTGCTCGGCTTCCACCTGCCGGACAAGGACCTGGCGTTCTTCATGGAAGGCGAGCCGTTGTTCGACGACTACGTGGAAGCGGTGTCCTG
The DNA here is from genome assembly GCF_014236855.1 of Xanthomonas sp. SI. NCBI lineage: Bacteria > Pseudomonadati > Pseudomonadota > Gammaproteobacteria > Lysobacterales > Lysobacteraceae > Xanthomonas > Xanthomonas sp. SI. The sequence goes on along the minus strand of NZ_CP051261.1, from coordinate 356,658 downwards.
GGCGCAGGACTACGCCCGCGAGAACCGCGAGGCGATGATGGCGCGGGTGCTGGCGGAGATGCGCCACCGCTTGCCGAAGTTCCAGTTGGAGAAGCTGGCGGTGAACTGCCATCACAACTACGTGCAGAAGGAAACGCACGCCGGCGAGGAACTGCTGGTGACGCGCAAGGGCGCGGTCAGCGCGCGTGCCGGCGAGCTGGGCATCATCCCCGGCAGCATGGGCGCGAAGAGCTTCATCGTGCGCGGCCTGGGCAATGGCGACAGCTTCCACAGCTGCAGCCATGGCGCCGGGCGGGTGTTGAGCCGGACCGCCGCGCGCCAGCAGATCACCCTGGCCCAGCACCGCGAGGCCACCGCGCACGTGGAGTGCCGCAAGGATGCGGCGGTGATCGACGAATCGCCGGCGGCGTACAAGTCGATCGACGCGGTGATGGCCGCGCAAAGCGACCTGGTGGAAGTGGTGCACACGCTGCGTCAGGTGCTGTGCGTGAAGGGCTGAGGCGGTGTGGCCTTGGCAGCTGCCGGCCTCGTGCCGGTGCGAGGCCGTCCGTCCGCGGATGGCCTTTTTTTATGCCGCAGCCGCAGCATCCTGCTCGCTGTCTTCGGCGATCAACGCGTGGTGCAGCCCGATGCCGGCGATCACGCCATCGGCCGAGGCCAGCGTGGCGTTACCGAACATGCGCGCCGCGTCGCCGGCCGCATAGACCCGCGGCACGCTGGTCAGCTTCTTTTCGTCCACGCTCAGATACGGGCTCAACGGGCCTTGCTCCAAGCGGCAACCCAGGCGCTCGGCCAGCGGGCTGGCCATGCGCGTCGGCGCGCCCAGGAACAGCGCCTGGATCTGTACCAGCGCGCCATCGTCCACGCGCATGCCGTCGATCGCCGTGCCCTCGCCTTCCAAGGCGATTGCCCGCCGCGTTTCCAGCTGCACGCCACGCCTGGCCAACTTGGCCATCAGCTCGGCGTCGTCCAGCGGCATGCCCTGCGCGAACAACGTCACCCGGCCCCAGTCGGCCAGCATCAGCGCCTGTTCCGCCGACATGGCGGTGCCGTTGCCGAGCACGCCGATGCGCGCCTGCCGGCCCAGCTCGTAGCCGTGGCAGTACGGGCAGTGCATGACCGTGTGTCCCCAGCGCTCGGCCACGCCCGGCAGGTCCGGCAACTGGTCGACGACGCCGGTCGCCAGCACCATGCCGCGCGTGCGTATCCGCCTGCCGTCGGCCAGCGCCACGTACCAGCCGCCGGGCAATGCAGTCGCCTCTTCGACCTGCCCGTCCCACCATTCGACGCTCGGATAGGCCAGCAGCTGCGCCTTGGCCTGCGCCAGCACCGCGCTGCCCGGCATGCCGTCCAGCGCCAGCAGGCCATGCGAGTGCGCGGCATGCCGGTTGCGCGGCAGGCCGGCATCGACCACCAGGACCTTGCGATGCCCGCGCGCCAGCATCAGCGCGGCGGACAGGCCGGAGAAACTGCCACCGACGATCACGGCATCATGTTGCATGGGTCTTCTGCTCCTGTTTGAGTTTGCGTTGTACGCGCTGGCCCAGCTTGCGCAGCGTCAACGCCTGCAGCTGTGCGGCCAACGCGGCCTGTGCCTGCCGATAGCCGTCGTCGAGCGCATCGTTGACCGCACGCTCGATCGCGCAATCCGGATGCGGACCGCGCACGCCGTGGCCAAGCACTAGCGTCTCGCCCAAGGCGACATAGACGTCGTACAGGCTGATCGCCTCCGGCGCGCGCGCCAACTGCCAGCCGCCGCCGTGGCCGCGGGTGGATTCGACCAGTTGCGCGTCGCGCAGCCGCGCCAGCAGGCGCCGCACCACCACCGCATGGCTCTGCAGGCAGGCCGCCATCTGCTCGGAGGTCATCGGCTCGCCATGCTGGGCCATGTGCACCAGCAAGTGCAGCACATCGGAAAGTTGTGTGTTTCGCTTCATGTAACCATATTAGTTACATTTACAAATGCGTGTCCAGTCCCGGGGGCCGGAACGACGGCGCAACCGCCGCCGCGGTCTCGCACATGGACGCGGCACACGCGTCATTAGTACGCAGGCAGGCTATTGGAGGCATCGTCTGCACGACGTGCATGTGCGGCCCGTTTCGGCTGCGCATCTTCACGGCGTCATGGCGTGCGCTGCCAGCGTGCCCCGCTCGGCGACGCCCCGCCCCGCTCGCCAATGCGCGCTTGGCGCACACATGCCTCACCCAGCGAACGGCGCCGGCCCCAGCGCGTCGGCCAGATGGTCCAGGAACGAGGCGATACGCGCCGAGACCGCCGTGTTGCGGTAGTACACGCCGTGGATCGGTTGGCGCACGTCCAGCGTGAGCTTGGGCAATAGCTGCACCAGGCGGCCATCGCGGCGATCGGCCGCGGTCATGAAGTCGGACAGGCAGGCGATGCCGTCGCCGGCCAGCGCCAGCTGGCGCAGGGTCTCGCCGCTGGAGCAGGCGAGCGTCGGGCGGATGTGCAACGCAGCGCCATCGTTGCCACGCAGCGGCCATTCGTTAAGCGACTCGGGCTGGGTGAAGCCGAGCAGGTCGTGCCGGGCCAGCGCGTCCACGCGGCGCGGCATGCCGCGCCGGGCCAGATAGTCGGGACTGGCCAGCACCCGCAGCCGGCTGCTGCCCAGCGCGCGCGCATGCAGGCTGGAATCGCGCAGCGCGCCGATGCGGATCGCCAGGTCCGTGCGGCGTTCGAGCAGGTCGATGATGCCGTCGTTGCTGGTCAGCTCCAGCTCCACATCCGGATAGCGTGCGCGGTAACCGGCCACGTGCGGCACGATCGCATGCAGCATGAACGGCGTGGCCGCATCCACGCGCAGGCGCCCGGCCGGGCGCTGGCGGCGCGCGACCATCTGCTCTTCGGCCTGCTCGACCGCAGCCACGATCTCGCGGGCGCGCTGCAGGAAGGCCTGGCCTTCCTCGGTCAGCGCCAGGCGCCGGGTGGTCCGCCGCAGCAGCGTGGTCTGCAGCTTTTCCTCCAGCCGCGCCAGCGCGCGGCTGACCCCGGAGGCGGTCTGCCCCAATGCGTGGGCGGCCGCGGTGATGGAGTGCGTATCGACCACGGCGATGAAGGCCTGCAGTTCGTCCAGCGTCGTCTTCATGGCAGAGCGGATGGTGGAATCGGGAATCGATTATTGATCAGAACGCAAAAGTGATTGGTCTGGCGATGGGTTTTTCCTGGCCAGGGATGGGGCCACACTGCGTCTGTGCTTATTTCTCCCGGATGCCGTCATGGTCCCGCTTCCATCCCTGCTCTGCCCTGTGAACGCCGCCCTAGGCGCCATCGCACCGATCGGCCAGCCCGATGCGATGGGCGCCGCAGCGACGCCGACATGACCGCGCCGCTCGCATACTGAAATCCAATCTTCTTCCCTATCTTCCTCGCAAGGAGTCACCGCATGCGCATTCCCGCTTTCGGCCTGGGTACGTTCCGGCTCAAGGATCAGGTGGTCGTCGACTCGGTTCGCAACGCGCTCGAACTCGGCTACCGCGCCGTCGACACCGCGCAGATCTATGGCAACGAAGCCGAGGTCGGCCAGGCCATCGCCGCTTCCGGCGTGCCGCGCGCGGACCTGTTCGTCACCACCAAGGTGTGGACCGACAACCTGTCCACCGACAAGCTGCTGCCGAGCCTGCGGCAGAGCCTGGACAAGCTGCGCAGCGACTACGTGGACCTGACCCTGGTGCATTGGCCCTCGCCGCGCGATGCGGTGCCGATGGCCGAATATCTGCACGCCCTGACCGACGCCAAGCGGCAAGGCCTGACCCGGCAGATCGGCCTGTCCAACTTCACCATCGCGTTGACCGAGCAGGCGATCGCGATCCTCGGTGCCGACGCGATCGCCACGCAACAGATCGAAGTGCATCCCTATCTGCAGAATCGCAAGCTGATCGGCTACCTGCAGCAACAGGGCATCCACGTCACCTCGTACATGACCCTGGCCTACGGCAAGGTGCTGCAGGATCCGGCGATCGCCGCGATCGCCGCGCGCCATGCCGCCACGCCGGCGCAGGTGGCGTTGGCCTGGGCGCTGCAGCAGGGCTATGCGGTGATCCCGTCCTCGACCAAGCGCGAGAACCTGGCCAGCAATCTGCTCGCGCAGTCGCTGCGCCTGGAGAAGGAGGACATGGCGCAGATCGCCACACTGGACCGCGGCGAACGGCTGGCGAACCCGGCCGGTATCGCGCCGGACTGGGACTGAAGCCGCGGCGCCGCATGCCTTGGATCGGTGAGCGTGCCGTCGCCTCCATGGCGATCGGCATGTGCCGCATGAGGAGGCATATGCCGCGTGCATGGCATCCTGTCGCATAACGCATCGTCGCCGGCACGACGACAACGCGTCATGCGACCTCGCAACCGGCGCGCTATCCAGCACGGCGTTGCAAGCGCTTCCAGAGCGTCTGCCCGCTCATCTCGCTTATCGGTTCAGCGATTCGCGCGCGATATCGCGCTGCAGGCGCAAATCGCGGCAACTATCCGTTAGGATCGGAGCGACAGGGGGGTAGCTTCGAGAGGAGTCCTACCCATGCAGACCGCTTCCGCTCTCGCTCGTCCTGCCCACGCTCGTCGCGCCGTCGATCTGGATGCCGAAATGGCCTACTGGCGGCATGCGCATGCCGATGGCCGCCTCGGTCACCACGGTTTCTCCGACTATGCCTCGCTGCTGAAGATGGGCTACGACGTCTACCTGGCCTATCCGCGCGCCACCGAAGCGCAGCTGTACCGCGTGCTGCAGGAGTCCTATCACCACCTGGCGCCGTCGCTGTCGGTGCCGTGGGACGAGGCGCGCTGGCTGGTCCGCCATGCCTGGCACCATTTGGAGCAATCCGGGCGCAGCCACTGACGGCAGCGGCGAGCGCGCCGGAGATGGTTATCGCGTTGCAGACTGCAGCGCGACAGCTTTTTCGTCGCGCCAGCGCTTCACCGCGACGGCGGCGCGTCGGAGGTGCGTTCCTTGGCCTCGATGCGGCCGTGAAATTCTTTCGAGCCCTGCCCGGGCGACGTTGCCGCATCGCCCTGGGTACTCTTGAGTTGCTGCTTGCGCCGTTCGACCACGTTCTTGGCCAGCGCCACGCGGCGCCCGACCACCATCTCGGTGAGCCAATCGACCAGGTAGCGGGTGTATTCGAGCTGATGTTCCTTGCGGGTCAGCGCGTGGTCGGCGCCCTTGATCACCCGCGAGGTCAGCGAACGCGCATTCGAGAAGGCCGCGGCGTAGTTCTTGAGCACCTGGCCGGGCACGATCACGTCCTGCTCGGCCTCGACCAGCAACACGTCGCCGCGAAAGCGCTGGCACGCGGCCAGCGCGATATTGTCGTCCGGCACGACGGCGCGATGCCGATACGGCATCAAGTCCGGATCGCGGTTCAATGCCACCTTCGGCCCGTCCCAATGCGCATCCTTGTACAGCGCTGGCGAACGCAGCGCCAGCCATTCCACCGGCCGCTCCAGGGTCAGCAGCGAGGCCAGGTAGCCGCCGTAGCTCAGGCCCACCACCGCGATCGACTCCGGATCCACCTGCGGCGAATCCACCAGCCGGTCGTAGGCCGCCTTGATGTCGTCCAGATTCTGCGCGCGCGTCACCGTCTCGCGCATCGACGCCATGCCTTCGTGGCCGCGCAGGTCGAAGGTCAGGCACACGCAGCCCAGGCCGACCGCTTCGCGCGCACGCACCAGGTTGTGATGCTGGTTGCCGCCCCAGCCATGCACGAACAGCACGCCGGGCATGCCATTGGTCGGCGTCAGCAAGGTACCGCTCAAGGCGTCGCCGTCCACCGCGATATCGATGCTGGAGAGCTTGGTTTCCATCGTCAGTCCGCAGCGCTCACATAACGGTATTTGGTCAGGCGGCCCACGCGCGGATCCTCGCCCATGTAGTAGACCTCGGCGTCCGCGGGCAGCGCCGGCGCGCCATAGCGTTCGACCGTGGCCGCGATTACCGCGTGCAACGCCGGGTCGCGCTGGAAGGCATCGACCGCGGCCAGTTCCGCCGGCGTGGCGCCGCCGATGCGCCAGGATTGCTCGAGCACGCCGCACAGGCGCGTGCCGTCCTGGGCGATGCCCTCGATCACGTCGTAGTTGCGGCGCGATGCGTAGAAATCGGGATAGGCCTGGGCGATGCAACGATCGTAATGGCGCGCCTTCAACACCGCCTCACGCTGCTGCGGCGGCAACGTGCGTTCGAGCAGCGCGTCCAGGGTGCCGCGGATCACGAACAGCTGCGAGCCGCCGTAGGTCTCGCGGCCGGCAGCGTCGTCGGTGGCTGATTGCGTGCCGTAGTAGGCGATGGTCATGCCGGCGCAGTCCACTTCGCCGACGCTGAAGGTCGTCGAGCGATCCAGTTGCCGCTCCAGCACAACGCCCTGCTGCGCCAGATCCGCGGCTGCCAACGCGTCCAGCGCGGTCTCCAACGCCTGCGCATCGTGCAGCAACAGCTGGCCCTGCCCGGCGATGCCGTGCGGCAACTTCAAGCGCACCTGGCCGCCGCCACACAGGCGCGCATACGCTACGCGCGCATCGTCCGCCGCGAACGCGGTGTAGCCGGGCACCGTCGCCTCGGCCAATGCGCCGCCGAGCGCATGGTTCCAGCCCTGTGGCGCGGCCGCGCCGGGATCGACCAGCGGATGGCTGATCGCCTTGGTGGCGACGAACGCATGCGGCACCACGCCACCGAGCAGATCGGCCGCCGCGCGCACGCCCAGCTGTTGCGCCTGCGCGGCGGTCAGGGTGTCGTCCGGTACGTGGAAACCGCTCTGTGTCGCGCCGGCATCCTGCAACGGCAGGCGCATCAGCCGCGCCACTTCGGCGGCGATCCAGGCGTGCGTGGCGACCTCGTGTCCGCCGGGCGGATGCATGCGGACGCTGCAGCGACGGACATGGTCGTGTGCGGCAGATGGCGCCATGCGCGGCTCTCCAGGCGAACAGGACAGGAGGTCAAGCACGGGCATACCAGAACAGCAGCAGGCCCAACGCGAGCAGCGCGACCGCGGCGAGCAGCCAGCGCGGCACGGCGGCGCGCAATTGCCGCCACCAGGCGCCGGCTTCCGAGATGCCCGGCGCATCGGCGGGAACGTCGTTCGTAGGCGGAACCTGATGCCTGGCCGTCGCCTGCGATGAGGAATGGCGGTGGGGATTGACCATGGTTCCAAGGCTGTCGGCAACGGCGTTGCGCCATGGTGAACGCTGCGTGCCGAGCGCGTTAGCGGAATATCCGGATGTCGAATCTCGATGTCGAAGATGCAACCGACGACGTTGCCTGTTGCAAGCGCACACCACCGGCGCGTCACGAACGACGCTATCCACACCGCACGAATGCGTCGGAGGCGGCGCTCAGGCGAACGACAATGGCGCAGCGACCTGCGTATCGATCCGGTGCTTGCCGGCCAGCGCCTGCATGCCCTGCAGCGTGGCCTGCACCGCGCTGGCGTAGCCGCTGCGCCACAGCTCGGCGCGCGACTGGCGCGAGGATGCTTCGGCCAGCGCCAGCGCGAAGGCCTGCACGCGCGGGTCGGCCAGCGTGGCACGGTCGAGAAACGAGTGTTCCAGTGCGATCACGTCCACCGGCGCCAGCCAGGCATCGGCGACCAGCTCGGCCACGCCGATCCGGTGCGACAGCTGATGCATCGCGCTCAGGGTTTCGTGCAGCATCTCCAGATATGCCCACTGCCACAGCGCCGCCTTGCGTTGCGGATCGGCCTGGTCCAGGGCGGACAAGGCAGCGTCGATCTGGTCGATGCGTAAATCGTTCATTCGCTGGCGCTCCACGTCGCGCAATCCGATCGACGCATTTTGCGCGCAAATAGTGAGGAGATTGTGAGCCGCAGCCTTTGCGGCAATGGGACGGCGCGTTCCGCGGGCTCGACCTGAGCGAGTAGGCCACCGGCTGCGAACGGCCGTATCGGACAGCAGCGCGTTCCTCGCCGCGTGGCCACATGCCGACAGATGCAGCGCTGCATCCACTGCAGCACGCGCAACTGGGAAGCAGCGCAAGACCGGCATCGGCGCGACTGTTCTATACTGGCGCGGCACGCAGCGCATCGCCGCGCGCGCGCTTCCGCTCCCCACGCCACGACATGACGCCACCCTGACACCCGCGCTGCGCTTTCCACGTTGTCCCCCTGCGGGACGCCCGGTGTGTTCTGGCTTTCCATTTCGTGTAGCGCCGCCCTGCGACGGGCGCGGCGCCAGGAGCGTTTTCTCGTGAATCTTTATCCCCCGCTGCGCCAGCAATGGTTCGGCAACCTCCGTGGCGACGTGCTCGCCGGCCTGGTCGTGGCGCTGGCATTGATCCCCGAAGCCATCGCCTTCTCCATCATCGCCGGGGTCGATCCCAAGGTCGGGCTGTACGCCTCGTTTTGCATCTGCGTGGTGATCGCCTTCGTCGGCGGCCGGCCGGGCATGATCTCCGCAGCCACCGGCGCGATGGCGTTGCTGATGGTCGGCCTGGTCAAGGACCACGGCCTGCAATACCTGCTGGCGGCGACGCTGTTGACCGGCGTGCTGCAGATCGGCGCCGGCCTGCTCAAGCTCGGCGCGCTGATGCGCTTCGTGTCGCGCTCGGTGATCACCGGTTTCGTCAACGCCTTGGCGATCCTGATCTTCATGGCGCAACTGCCGGAACTGATCGGCGTGCCGGCGCTGGTGTATCCACTGGTGGCGCTGGGCCTGCTGGTGATCTACGGCCTGCCGTGGCTGTCGCAGCGCACCTTTGTCGGGCTCGGCCTGTGGCTGCTGTTGCTCGGCGCCGCGCTGACCGCGGGCAGCCTCGATGCGCGTGCGCTGTATGCGGTGGCGGCGGCCGGTGCCGCGGCCCTGCTGCTCGGTCATCGCTGGACCCGCACGCTCGCGCTGCCGCCGCCGCTGGTGGCGATCGTGCTGCTGACCGGCATGGCGCTTTACTTCGGCATCGCCGTGCCCACCGTCGGCGACAAGGGCCAGTTGCCCGACAGCCTGCCGACGTTCCTGCTGCCGGACGTGCCGTGGACGTTGGAGACGCTGAAGATCGTGTTCCCGGTGTCGGCGACGATGGCGGTGGTCGGCCTGCTCGAATCGATGATGACCGCGCAGATCGTCGACGACATGACCGACACCCCCAGTGGCAAGAACCGCGAGTGCATCGGCCAGGGCACCGCCAACATCGCCAGCGGGCTGATCGGCGGCATGGCCGGCTGCGCGATGATCGGGCAGTCGGTGATCAACGTGAAATCCGGCGGCCGCGGCCGCCTGTCGGCGTTGGTTGCCGGCAGCGTGCTGCTGATGCTGGTGGTGTTCGCCGGCCCGTGGGTGCGGCAGATCCCGATGGCCGCGCTGGTGGCGGTGATGATCATGGTCTCGATCGGCACCTTCAGCTGGCGCTCGCTGGCGCAGCTGCGCACGCATCCGAAGAGCTCCAGCGTGGTGATGCTCGCCACTGTGGCGGTGACCGTGGCCACCCACGACCTGGCGCGCGGCGTGCTGACCGGCGTGCTGCTGTCGGCGCTGTTCTTCGCGCGCAAGGTCGGGCGCATGCTGGACATCGTCAAGACCGAGGACGCCGATGGCGGCCACACCTACCGCATCAGCGGCCAGCTGTTCTTCGCCTCGGCCGGCAGTTTCGCCGCCGCGTTCGACTATGCGCACGCGCCGGCGCGGGTCACCCTCGACCTGTCGCAGGCGCACCTGTGGGACATCAGCGCCATCGGCGCGCTGGACAAGGTGGTGCTGAAGTTCCGCCGCCATGGCGCGCAGGTGCAGGTGATCGGACTGAACGCCGCCAGCGCCGCCATGGTCGGGGATCTGGGCACGCACCATCGTGCCGAAGCGGACCCGGCACCGCTGCATTGAACGAATAGCGGCAGCGCAGGCGTACCGCCTGCGCTCGCTGCCATGTCGCAGATCGGCGGATGGCTTCGGCGCTCCCTTGTCGGCCGATGCACGCGCAAATGCACTGCGACGATGGCGCCACATCGCGCCATGACGCCACGACCACGCGGCCTGGCTAGCATGGTCTGCAACGGCGGCCCCCAGCTGCCCGCCGCACCATGCCGCGAGGATTCGCCGATGCATCTGGAACACTGGCTGCTGCCGCCGCACGACTGGGTCCCCAACCATCCGTTCCTGCCGGTCCTGCTGTACCGCCAAGCCGACCGCGATGGCGGTGCCGCCGGCTTCGAACGCCGCTTCGCCGCCCATGGCTGGCCGCCGCAATGGCGCGATGGCATCTACGATTACCACCACTACCATTCCACTGCACACGAGGTGCTTGGCGTGGCCAGCGGCAGCGCGCGGCTGGTCATCGGCGGCCCGGGCGGCCCCGAAACCGCGCTGGCGGCCGGCGACGCCTTGCTGCTGCCGGCCGGCACCGGCCATTGTTGCATCGATTCCAGCAGCGACTTCCTGGTGGTCGGCGCCTATCCCGCCGGGCAGGACTGGGACATCTGCCGGCAGGCGCCCAGCGCCGAAACGATCCAGCGCATCGCCCAGTTGCCGTTCCCGCCCAGCGATCCCGTCGCCGGTCCGCAAGGCCCCCTTCTCCAGCACTGGAAAATGCCTGAGGGCCGGGGCTAGACCCGCGCGGCCTGCCGGCGCACCGCGGTGCGGGCATGACTTCCCGCACCCTGACTTCCCGCAGACGACAGAGCACGGCCCAGCAGCGATGCTGCTGCCATCGTCAAAGGAACCGCCGCCATGCGCCTGCTGCTTTCCGTATGCACCCTCTCCCTGCTCGGTGCCGCCGCCAGTGCCAGCGCCGGCCCGCAGTTCTCCTCGCAGCAATGCGGCTTTTCCACGCCCTACGACGTCATTGTCGACCGCACCGGCGTCGCCCTGACGCGCAGCGCCGGCACGCCGAAGACCGTATTCCTGCATGACGGCCGCCTGCAGGTGGACGGGGTCGCGCAGCCGCTGAGCAGTGCCGACGCCCAGCGCTTGCGGCAGATGGAACAGGGCGCGCAGGCGCTGATGCCCGAAGTGGCCGGCATCGCCCGCGAAGTGGTCGGCATCACCTTCGACGCCTTCGGCGGCGTGGTCGAAGCGATCACCGGCAGCCGCAGCAAGGCGCGCAAGATCGAGCGCCACCGCGACGCCGCCCTCGCCCACCTCGAACGCACCCTCGGCAAAGGCCAATGGCAGAAGGAACCGTTCGACAAGGCGTTCGAAGCCGACGTCAGCGCCGCCGCCGAGGAAATGGCCGGCGCGCTGACCAGCGGGGTGATGTTCGCGGTGTTCACCGGCCGCGCCGACGACATCGAGAAACGCACCGACGCGATGGAGAAGGACATGGATCGGCGCATGGACGCGCGCGGCAAGGCGCTGGAAGCCAGGGCCAACGCGCTCTGCGTGCAGGTCGCCGCGCTCGATGCGCTGGAGCAGCAACTGGACTACCGGCTGCCTGGCGGCAAGCGTTTGGACCTGCTTGAACATAGCGACAAGCCAGCCAAACCGGCCGCACCCAACGAGGCGGCTATGGCCGCAACGGCAGCGGCGCACAGCCAGGCGCACTGAGCGCAGGCAGCGGTCAGCTGCGGGCGGCACCGCAGCTGCAGTGGCGCGGCACCAGTGCCGCGGCCATGCTCGCTGGCGCTGACGGGAAGCGCCTCACGCCATTACGCGCTCGTCAGGGCGATGGAGAGTCGCTGGCCTGCCATACCGCACCGGCCGGATCGAACTCCGCGGTGATCAACGCCGGCGCCCGCCAACCGAAGCCGCACACCACCAGCGGCCCTTCGCGCAACGGGTCCATGCCGAATGCCTGCTCGATGTCCACTTCGTTGATCGCCGAGGTCACGAACGCACCCCACTGCGCGTGCGTCGCGCAGAGGTAAAGCAGTTGCGATAGGTGTCCGATATCCAGCAGCAACGCCCTGTAGGCCTTGGGATGGTGGCGATACTTCCAGTAAATGCGCGCGTAACGCGGCGCCATCACCACCAGTACCGGCGCGTCGGCGAACCAATGCTGACCGGCGACGGCGGTACGTGCCAACACGTCCAGGGCGACATCCGCGGCAGGCAACGGCTCCAGAGCATGGTCGACCGGGTGGTAGTGGTACAGGCCCGGGGCCAGCCCCTCGACGCGCTGCACGATCAGATAGGCCTCGGTGGCATGCAAGCCGCCGGCGGAAGGCGCGTTCTTCTTCAGAAATGCAGCGACACCGTCGGCCTCGACCCTGGCGCGTGCTGCGAACACCCGCTGCATCAGCTGCGAGAACGCAGCCAGCGGCAAGGGCCGCGCGGTATCGAAATTGCGGCAGGTGGCGCGCCGCGCGAGCAGCGCATCGAAGTCATCCTCCTGCTGGCGCGGCAACGGCAGGCGCATGGCGGCCGCAACGCGCTCGCCCACTTCCGCAGGCGGCGGGCCGAGCTTCTCGCACAGACCGGCGGCCGTGGTCAGTCCATTGGCCTCCATCGCCACGACGCTGTCGCTGCCTTGCCAGCGCCCGAAGCGGTGCGCCAGTGCGGCCGGCCCCCACCAGTAGGTTTCGCGCATGGCCGCGTCGCGCTCGGCGAAGCCAGCGCGCGCCGTGTCGGCGTCGCTCAATAGCAGGCCGACCTCGAGCAGGCGCGTGCTGGCGGCGGCGCAATCCGGCGGCAATGCCTGCGCCTCGATCCAATCGCCCGCACTGAGCGTGCCCAGCAGTTCCCGCTCCAACGCATCGACCTCCACCTCATGGTCCAGATGCGGCGCCAGCGCGACCCATTGCCGTTCGCGCTTGAGGCCATTGCCTCCTGCCAACAGCGAGGCCATATCGAAGCGGCTGACCTCGCGCGGCTCGAGGAACAGATGAAAACAGCGGCGCACGCGCATGCGGAAAGACCTATTCAGTTGGTAGGCGATTATGCCGATAGATATAGTGGTTGCGCCTTACGCGTCGCGCCGAACATCACCCTTCCCTGCGAGATGACACTCCTATGAATACCGCTCCCCACGATCCGTTGCCTGCCGACATCGCCGACCGCCTGCTGGAGCTGCTCAGCACCGACGACGCTTTCCGCACCAGCTTCCAGGAAAATCCGGTCGCCGCTCTCGCCAGTCTCGGCTACAAGCCGGCCGACCACGCCCTGGCCGCTGACCCGACGCCGCCCACGCAGGGCGCGCCGTTCTTCTGCATGACCACGCAGGAACTGGCGTCAAAGGAAGAAATCGCCAAGGCGCGCAAGGAGCTGGTCAGCCACCTGACGGTGGACGGCAACCATCACGTCGTCTTTTGTTTCGAAGCCGGCAAGGTCGCCTCGACCGTTTCCCTCAAGTAAGCAGGCATCGCCGCGCTAGGCCAGACGGCGAACAGCGCGTCGATTCGCCGCCGCGCATCCGGGACCCTGTCCAGATCCGACAGGGCTTGCGCCGCCCAGCGACCGGCCATGCGCGTATCGGCGACATTCAAGGTCTGCAACGACTGCGATATCGAGGCCTCGCCATAGGCGAGGCCTCGGTGCGCGCCGATCCAGTCCGCCTGCTCCAACGCCTGGCGATGCTTCCCGGCGGCTTGCAAGGTGAGATACAGCGCCACCCGCGACTGCAGCAGATCGTCATCGCGCGGCGCCAGCAACGCGAGTGCTTGCGCGTACTCGCCGCGCAAGCGATGCTGACCCGCCTGCACGATACGCAGTAGCTTGCCCAGCGTCGGATCCGCCGACGTCTGCGCCCACGGACCGGCAACCTTCAGTGCCGGCGCCGACAACGCGTCATCGCCCAGTCGCTGCGCGAGATAGGCGGCGGCGAGAATGAGTGCAGCGCGATCATTCGCATATGGCTCGCCCGGAAGCGCCCGTTCCTGCCGCTGCAGCTGTCCGTTTTGCCATTGCCGCAGTCGCGGCAGCACCTTGCTGGACGGCAACGTCACGGCCTGGACCGATAACTGCAAGAAACCGAACTGGGCCTGGGTGAAGTCGTTGGTCGAGCGACCGGCCTTGATCGCGTCGCTCAGCTCGGTGGCCACTTCATCCCATTTGCCCTGATCCACCTTCAGCGCGATCAGGTCCAGGCGCGGCACCATGTCGTCGTTCGCATACTCGCTCTTGGGAATGGCGCGCAGCCGCGCTTCGGCCTCGGCATAGTTGCCTTGTAGCGCCAATACGTTAGCCAGACGCCGTCCGGGACCGCTCTTGTCCTGCAGCGAGACTTGAGTGAACTGGGCCTTGGCCTGTTCCAGTTTTCCCTGCACCAGATAGACGCGGCCTATATCGTCGGTGGCGATCGATCGATACGGATCCTGCGAAGTATCGGCGGCAACGGCATGCGGCAATGCCTCGGCGAACCGGTTGGCCTGGAACAAGTGCCAGAATACGTTGCCGTGTCCGGCGAAGCTGTCGGGATACATGCGCACCAACTGCTGCCACCCGCCCAGTGCCGCCGGGCTGTCGCCAAGTTCGGCCGAGTATGCGTCGAGATAGAGTTGGTCGCGCGCCGGCAGACGCGCTTTATAAGTCAGCGCCTTCTGAAGATACGGTACTGCTGCGCCACGGTCCGAGGTTGCCATGATGACCCGGGCAATACCGACATAGGCCAGCGCGAACTGCGGGTCGAGGTTGATCGCCACGCGGAAATTCTGTTCGGCCTGTTTCCAGTTGCCTTGGCCCGTGGCGTCAATCCCGAGCGCATACGCACGCAAAGCATCCAGATTTGACGTCGTCACCTGAGGCAACGGCTTGGATGCCTGCTCGACCGATTGGATGGCTTCGCCGAGCTGGTGCCGCAACTGGCCGCTGACCGTGTCCACCGACGCTAGAACCGACTCCAATCCACGCCCGGTCTGCGACTCGGTATGTACGGTCGCCTGCGTCGCCGGGTCGACCAATTCAACCGTGACGCGGATCCGTCCGCCTATTTCAGCAACGGTCGGCAGGATCACCGCGCGCGCGCCATCGCGCAGCGCGATCTCCGAGGCAACCGCGCGGTCGATCTTGCTGTCCGGGCTACGCTTCATCCGGCCCAGGGTGTCACGCACCTTGAGGTCGCTGAGCAGGTTGACGTAGCGCGATTGCTCCAGGCTGATCCGGAACGCCTGGTCGAGCGAAGCGTCGAGCGTCGCGTTGCCAGTGAGGTTGCGCAGGTCACCGACCACGATCCAGTCGCGCTCGGCGAATGCGATGGCCGGCTCCGGACGACCGAAGAACAGCAACGCGGCGACCGCCCCCAGGGTCAGCGTAGCCTCCGCTACCAGCGCCGCCGGCCGCCGCCACAGCGGGATGTCCCGCCACGCCTTCGGCGTCGGCTTCGGCGCGCGCAGCGGGGTGTTGCCGATCTCGCCGACTTCGTAGATCTCCTGCGCCGTCGGCACGCCCTTGAAGCGCCAGCGGCCGTGCGATTTCCACAGCAGGCGTTCGCCGCGCTCGCCCAGTTCGCGCGCGGCGCGGTGGGTCAGCGACTCGGCCACCGCCGACAGCAGGATCTGCCCGGGCCGGGCCAGGGTCATCAGCCGCGCCGCGGTCGGCTTGGCCAGGCCCTCCACTTCCAGCGGCTTGGCGCCGACCTGCACCGCGGCATCGCTGTTGCGCCAGGTCAGCACCTCGCCGACGTGCAGGCCGGCGCGCACTTTCAGTACCAGTTTGCGCTGCTTGCCCAGCTCGTGCAGGCCGCGGCTGTAGTCCAGGGCGAACCCGAGACCGTCGATCGGCCGCTCGAACAGCAGCAGCAGGCCGTCGGAACGGTCGATCAGGCGTCCGCGCCAGCGCTGCTGCAGTTCCAGCACCAGGTGATCGTGCAGCTTGAACAGTTCGGCGGCCTTGGCGTCGCCCAGCCGCTCCACCAGCGCCATCGAATCGCACAGGTCGGTCAGCAGCAGCGTTCGCAGTTGCGGGGCGTCGGGCTGCGGCTGGTGGGCGTCGTTCATGGGCAGCTCGAGGGTTGTTGATGGGCTCAGCGCGAGCCGGAGGCGAGGTCGTGCCAATACAAGCGGTTGCCGCCGAGGCGCTTGGCCTCGTACAGCGCGGCGTCGGCGTTGGCGTACCAGTCGTTCCAATCGGATTGCGGATCGACCCGGCTGATGCCGATGCTGACCGGGCAGATGTGCGGCAGCGGGTGCGGCACGCCGAGCAGGTTCTGCACGGTGGCGATCACGAACTCGCCGATGCGGCGCAGGTCGTCCGCGTTGCCGGTGGACACCAGCAGGCAGAATTCGTCGCCGCCGAGGCGGCAGGCGATGTCGTCCTGGCCGGCGACGGAGCGCAGGATGTTGGCGACGTTCTGCAGCACGCGGTCGCCGACCAGATGGCCGTGCTCGTCGTTGATGCGCTTGAAGCGGTCGCAGTCGATCAGCAGCAGGCCGGGGCCGGGCGAGCGGCCGTCGCGGCGGCATTCCTGCAGGCGCAGGATCAGGCCGCGGCGGTTGTGCAGGCCGGTCAGTTCGTCGGTGCGCACCAGCTCTTCGGTCTGGGTGAGCTGGTGGGTGGTGGCGTACAGATTGTCCAGCGCCGCTTCCAGGTCGTGGTTGCGGCGGCGCAGCTGGCGGATCAAGGTCTGCTCGTTCATCACCACGCGCATGATGGTGCGGCGCAGGAAGTAGGCGACCAGGCCCGGATCGCGCTCCACCAGGCGCTGGAAGTCGTCGTGGTCCAGTTCCACCAGCACGCCGTCGCTGGCGGCGATGGCGTCGGCGCTGCGCATGTGGCTGCCGATCAACAGGCCGAGCTCGCCGAAGAATTCGCCGTGTCCGAGATGCTTGACGACCAGGTCCTCGCCGAAATCCAGGTCGATCACGCCGCTGTTGATCACGAACATGGCGCTGCCGCCGTCGCCGCGCCGGAACAGCACGTCGCCGGCGCGCACCGTGCGCGAACGGCCGAACTCGGAGAACAGGCGCAGCTCCGCGGCAGTCAGCACCGTCAGCTCATTGGGCTTGGGAGCGACCACAGCAACCGTCGGAATTGTCTCGCGTGCATTGGACGCGGCGCTGTCGCAGCTCATCCAGCCCCCCTACTGCTCTTGGCGTCGCCCGCCATCTTGCGCAAAGCATAGCACCTGAACGAATCTCCGCTGATGCGATCACATTCAATCTCGCAAGGGCGGAGACCGAGAAAGGGCCAGGAATCAGGCCTTGTCGGTCCAGCGGTACGGCGTCGCCGCACCCAGTCCTGTCGCAACTCGTAGACACCGCACCGTCGCCTGCTCAGACACCACAGCGCACGCAAAAAAAAGCCCGGGCGAACCCGGGCTCTCCCCTCCCATGGGGATCGGCAAGCAATGGACGCCTGGCTGCAGGTCAGGCGGCCTTTTCGCCGTGGAACTGCTCTTCTTCCGTCGAGCCCTTCAGTGCGGTGGTGGAAGACTGGCCCTGCTGGATCGCCTGGGTCACCGCGTCGAAGTAGCCGGTACCGACCTCGCGCTGGTGCTTGACCGCGGTGAAGCCGCGATCGGCGGCGGCGAACTCGGCTTCCTGCAACTCGACGAAGGCGCTCATCTGTCGGCGCGCATAGCCGTGCGCCAGATTGAACATCGAGTAGTTCAGCGCATGGAAGCCGGCCAGGGTGATGAACTGGAACTTGTAGCCATAGCGGGCGATCTCTTTTTGGAACGTGGCGATGGTCGCGTCGTCCAGGTTCTTCTTCCAGTTGAAGCTCGGCGAGCAGTTGTAGGCCAGCAGCTTGCCCGGGAACTTCGCGTGGATCGCCTCGGCGAACCGGCGCGCGAATTCCAGGTCCGGCTTGCCGGTCTCGCACCAGATCAGGTCGGCGTAGGGCGCGTAGGCCAGACCGCGGCTGATCGCCTGGTCCAGGCCCTTGTTGGTCTTGAAGAAGCCTTCGACGGTGCGCTCGCCGGTGGTGAACGGGCGGTCGTTGGGGTCGATGTCGCTGGTCACCAGGTCGGCGGCCTCGGCGTCGGTGCGCGCGACCAGCAGCGTCGGCACGCCCAGCACATCGGCGGCCAGGCGCGCGGCATTGAGCTTCTCGATCGCCTCGCGGGTCGGCACCAGCACCTTGCCGCCCATGTGCCCGCACTTCTTCACCGAAGCCAGCTGGTCCTCGAAGTGCACGCCGGCCGCGCCGGCCTCGATCATCGCCTTCATCAGTTCGAAGGCATTGAGCACGCCGCCGAAACCGGCCTCGGCATCGGCCACGATCGGCTGCAGGAAGTCGATCTCGTCCTTGCCCTCGGCATGGTGCAGCTGGTCGGCGCGCAGCAGCGTGTTGTTGATGCGCTTGACCACCGCCGGCACCGAATCGGCCGGGTACAGCGACTGGTCCGGGTACATCTGCCCGGCCAGGTTGGCGTCGGCGGCGACCTGCCAGCCGGACAGGTAGATCGCGTTGAGCCCGGCCTTGACCTGCTGCATCGCCTGGTTGCCGGTCAGCGCGCCCAGCGCGTTGACGAAGTCCTTTTCGTGCAGGTATTTCCACAGCTTCTCGGCACCGAGCCGGGCCAGCGAATGCTCCACGTGCACGGTGCCGCGCAGGCGCACCACGTCGGCGGCGGTGTAGTTGCGGGCGATCCCGGCCCAGCGCGGATCGGTGTCCCAGGCGTGCTGGATCTGTTCGGCGGTCTGCAACGTGGTGCTCATCTTGCGTTCTCCTCGGAATGGATACGGCGATGAAACGGTGGAGCGGTGTTTCGGACGAAAAGCATGGAAGGCACGGAAGAGGTCAGGCGCAGGAATGTCGCTTTCACGATTCCCCATTCCCGATTCCCCACTCCCAGCTCCAATCACTCGATCATCTGGTAAGCCGGCAAGGTCAGGAACTCGGCCAAGTCCTCGCTGCGGGTCAGCGTGTCCAACAGCGCGATGGCGTCGTCCAGGCGGTTGCCGCCGGGCAGCAGCGCGCGTTCGCCCAGGCGCGCCGGCAGCTGGCGCATGCAGCCGTCGAACAGCGCGAAGTCGATCGCGGTGCCGTCGTCCAGGTGCAGGCCGCCCACGTGCAGCCACTGCCATAGCTGGCTGCGGCTGATCTCGGCAGTGGCCGCGTCTTCCATCAGGTGGTGGATCGGCACGCAGCCGTTGCCGTCCAGCCATGCGGCCAGGTAGCGCACGCACACTTCGATGTTGCCCTCGAAGCCGGCGCGGGTGATGGTGCCGGTGGATGGCGCGATCAGCGTGTCGCGGTCGGCCTGCACGTCCTCGCGGCGCACGTCGTGCTGGTTCGGCGCGCGCATGTGCTCGTCGAAGATGGCGCGGGCGATCGGGATCAGCGCCGGATGCGCGACCCAGGTGCCGTCGTGGCCGGCGGTGACTTCGCGCAGCTTGTCCGCGCGCACCCGCGCCATCGCCTGCTCGTTGGCCGCCTCGTCGTGGCCGATCGGGATCTGCGCGGCCATGCCGCCCATCGCATGCGCGCCGCGGCGATGGCAGGTGCGGATCAGCAGTTCCGAATACGCCTTCAGGAACGGCTGGGTCATGGTCACCTGGCCGCGCTCGGGCAGCACCCGGTCGGGGTGGCGGCGGAAGGTCTTCAGGTAGGAAAAGATGTAGTCCCAGCGGCCGCAGTTCAGGCCGACGATGCGCTCGCGCAGCGCATGCAGGATCTCGTCCATCTCGAACACCGCCGGCAGCGTCTCGATCAGCACGGTGACCTTGATCTGGCCCTGCGGCAGGCCCAGCATCGCCTCGATGTGCGACAGCGCGGCTTCCCACAGCGCGGCCTCTTCCATCGATTGCAGCTTGGGCAGGTACAGGTACGGGCCGCGGTCCTTGGCCAGCAGCGCGCGGCCGTTGTGGAAGGCGAACAGCGCCGCGTCGAACAGGCCGCCGGCCAGTGGCTGGCCGTCGACCAGCACATGCTTTTCGTCCAGGTGCCAGCCGCGCGGGCGCACGATCAGCACCGCCTGCTCCTCAAAGGGCTTGAGCGCGTAGCGCTTGCCCGCGCTGCCGTCGCGCGCCTGCGGCGCGCTGAAGGTCAGCGTGCCGGCCACCGCCTCGACCAGCGCGCGCTGCCCGGCGACCAGGTTGCGCCAGGTCGGCGCGGTCGAGTCCTCGAAGTCGGCCATGTACACCTTGGCGCCGGAGTTCAGCGCGTTGATGACCATCTTCGGATCGGTCGGACCGGTGATCTCGACGCGGCGGTCCTGCAGGGCGGCCGGCAGCGGCGCCACGCGCCAGTCGCCGGCGCGGATCGCCTGGGTGTCGGCACGGAAGTCCGGCAGGCCGCCACCATCGAAATAGGCCTGGCGCTCGCGGCGCGCCGCCAACCGCGCCTGGCGCTCGGGTTCGATCGCCCGGTGCAGCGACACCAGCAAGGCCAGCGCCGCCGGCGGCAACAGGGCGTCCTGGCCGGCCAGCGAGGCGGTCAGGGTGATGCCGGGGGTGGAGCGGTCGGCGGACGGGGATGTAGCGGCGAAGGCGGCGGCGGACATGGTGGGGTTCCTCGATGTTTCCGGGATGTCACCGTGCTTCCGCAGCAAGTATTTGACAATACAGTTTTATCAATGCATTAAATAAGCACACCTTATAGTTGTCACATCATGGCCACGCGCGGCACCGCAACCCCGCGTTTTCCTTACAAATCCGACCGGCTGAAGCCGCTGCGCGCGTTCTGCCAGACGGTGCGCCTGGGCTCGGTCTCACGGGCGGCCGAGGCGCTGTTCGTCAGCCAGCCGGCGGTGACCCTGCAATTGCAGGCGCTGGAGCGCGAACTGGGCGTGGTGCTGCTGGAGCGCAGCGGACGACGCCTGATCCCCAGCCGCGAGGGCCAGTTGCTGTACGAAATGGCGCAGCCGCTGGTGGAAAGCCTGGACCGGCTGGAGGCCGATTTCCGCGAGAAGGCGCGCGGGCTGGATGCCGGCGAACTGAACATCGCCGCCAACAGCTCCACCATCCTGTACCTGCTGCCGAAGATCGTGGAGAACTTCCGCGCGCGCCACCCGGACGTGCGCCTGACCCTGCACAACGCGATCAGCGCCGACGGCACCGAGTTGCTGCGCGAGGACGCAGTGGACCTGGCGGTCGGCTCGATGCTCGACGTGCCGGCCGACCTCAGCTATGCGCCGGTGTACCGTTTCGAACAACTGCTGATCGCCCCGCGCGACCACCCGCTGGCGAACACGCCCAAGCTGACCCTGCACGACCTGTCGCCGTATCCGCTGATCCTGCCGCCCAAGCGCCAGGTGACCTACCGCCTGGTCGACCTGGTGTTCCAGCAGGCGCGGGTGCCGTACACCGTGGCGCTGGAAGTGGGCGGCTGGGAGGTGATCAAGCAGTACGTGGCGATGGGCATGGGCATCTCCATCGTCAGCTCGATCTGCGTCACCGAGGCCGACCGTGGAAAGCTGGCCACGCGCTCGCTGAGCGACTATTTCCCGTCGCGCAGC
Source organism: Xanthomonas sp. SI (assembly GCF_014236855.1). Lineage (NCBI taxonomy): Bacteria > Pseudomonadati > Pseudomonadota > Gammaproteobacteria > Lysobacterales > Lysobacteraceae > Xanthomonas > Xanthomonas sp. SI. The sequence goes on along the minus strand of NZ_CP051261.1, from coordinate 335,443 downwards.
TACGGCGTGGTGGTGCGCAAGGGCAAGTTCCTGTCGCCGCAGACACGCGCCTTCATCGAACTGATCCAGCCGGACCTGTTCACCCCGCGCGGCTACGACGAGAGCGGGCCGTCGGAGCGCTGAGGCGCCGTGGCCCGGCGAACCGGCCGCTTCGCGCGCCGCGCCGGGTGGCCGCAGGCCGTCCGGTTGCGCTGGCAGGCTCGCGGCGGCGCCGGACCCAGGACATGCCGGCTGCCTGCTAAGGTGAAGCCGCACATCGCCCACCCACCGCCACAGCCTTGAATCCCTCCTCCCGCTACGCCGAAATCGCCCCGCCGCCAGCCTTGCGCGATCGCCTGCGCTGCAGCTGGCGCTTTCGCCAGGGCGATGCCGATCCGCTGCCGACGCAGGTCCTGCCGGATGGCTGCGTGGACCTGATCTGGGACGGACGCGCTCTGTTCGTGGCCGGACCGGACCACGAAGCCAACGTCGCGACGCTGGCGCCGGGCAGCTTACTGAGCGGGGTGCGCCTGGCGGCAGGCGCGGGCGCGAGCCTGCTCGGCGTGCCGCTGCATGCCATCGCCGACCAACGCGTCGCGCTGGAGGCGTTGTGGGACGGCCGCGGTCGCGACTGGCAAACACGGCTCGAAGACAGCACCGAACCGCTGACGTTGCTGCATGCGCTATGCGCCAGCCGTCCACTCGTGGCGGACCGGCCGATGGCCTGGGTGTTCGCGCAATTGGCCGGCGACGATGCGCCGCGCATGGCCGAACTCACGCGCAGCCTCGGCATCAGCGAACGCACGCTGCGGCGCCGCTGCCAGGATGCATTCGGCTACGGCGCCAAGACCCTGGAACGCATCCTGCGCCTGCAGCGCTTCCTGCGTATCGCCTCCGGTCACGCCACGCTGACCGCGGCCGCGCTGCAAGCCGGTTACGGCGATGCCCCGCACCTGGTCCGCGACAGCCGCCAGCTGACCGGCCTCAGCCCGCGCGACCTGGTGCAACGACACGCGCGCTGAGCTGGCCGTTTTCGCCAAGCCGGCAGCGGCGCGGCGATGGATACTGGCCGCCCTTTCCACGGAGCCCGCCATGAGCCGCGCCGACCAGCAGCACCGCATCGACTACCTGGAACTCGCCGTCGCCTCGATCGCCGCGGCCAAGGCCTTCTACGGCCAGGCTTTCGACTGGACCTTCCAGGACTACGGCCCGGACTACTGCGAATTCCGCGACGGCCGCCTCAGCGGCGGCTTCTTCCACGGCACCGCGCAGCCCGGCGGCGCGCTGGTGGTGCTGTACTCCAACGACCTGGCCGACACCCAGGCGCGCATCGAAGCCGCCAGCGGCCGCATCGTCCGCCCGGTCTTCGAATTCCCCGGCGGCCGCCGCTTCCATTTCGCCGATCGCGACGGCTATGAGTTGGCGGTGTGGTCGGAGGGGTGAGGGCTGGGGACGACTGCGGCGCAGAGGCCGCTGTACGTCTGCGGCACTGCCGCCTATAGGCAACCGCGTACTGGCGCAATGGCGCGCCGCACGCACTCAGCCGCGCGCGTAATGCCGCAAGAACATATCCGCCGCCGACTCCGCCACCTGCGCCTGCTGCGCGGCGTTCAACGCGGGCTGGCCCATGGCGATCTGCGGCCAGAACGCGAAGCCCTTGACCAGGCCTTGCAGCTGCTGCGAGGCGAACTCCGGATCCAGCGGCTGCAGGCGGCCGTCGGCCAGGGCCGCGCGGATCCAGACCGTGGTGCCCTCTTCCTTGCTGCCCAGTTGCGCGATCAGTTCGCGGGCGCGCTCGGGCGAGTGCACGCCCTGGGCGATGGCCACGCGCGACAGGTCGATGAAGGCCGGGTCGTCGAGCAGCCGCAGCTTCTGCTGCAGCAGTTGCAGCAGTTGCTCGCGCAACGGCCGGTCGGCGCGATACGGCACGTCGAGCGTGTCCGCGCTGCGCTGCCACAGCCGGCGCAGGATCTCGGCGAACAGCGCGTCCTTGCTCGGGAAGTGGTTGTAGACGGTGCGCTTGGATACGCCGGCGCTGGCGGCGACGCGGTCCATGCTGGTGGCGTCGAAACCCTGGCTGCGGAACTCGGCGATTGCCGCCTCCAGGATGGCCTGGCGCTTGCGCTCGGTCAGGCGCACCGGGGCCGGTGCGGGGTCGGATGAACTGGACATGTGGACATTTTACACCGGGCGGTTTACTTTCCTCTCAAGGAAACTACACTGTGTAGTGTAATTTTCATGCCACACCCCCTCCCTCCACATCCTTCTGGAATACCGCCGTGCTCGCCTCCGCCCGCCAGATGCCCCGCTGTTCGCCGTCCCCGCATGCGGCCTCGCCGCAGTTCCGCGATGGTCGTTTCCGCAATGCGGCGCCCACCGCGACCAGTGCGCTGGGCTTTTTCCCGACCCTGCGCCTGATGTGGGACTTCCTGTTCAACAAGCCGGCGCACACGGTGCCGTCGCTGCCGCTGCCGGTGCTGCCGCTGACCCGCGCGCAGCTGCTGGCCGCGCCGGACCACAGCCTGTTCCGGCTCGGCCACTCCACGGTGCTGATGAAGCTGCACGGCGGTTTCTGGCTGACCGATCCGGTGTTCTCCGAGCGCGCCTCGCCGTTCGCGTTCGCCGGCCCCAAGCGCTTCCATGCGCCGCCGATCGCGCTGGACGACCTGCCGCCGATCGCCGGGGTGATCCTGTCGCACAACCACTACGACCATCTGGACCGCGCCACCATCCGCCGCCTGGCCGACCGGGTCGGCGTGTTCGTGACGCCGCTGGGCGTGGGCGACCTGCTGCTGCGCTGGGGCGTGGACCCGGCCAAGGTGCGGCAGCTGGACTGGTGGCAATCGACCACGGTGGACGGAGTGACGCTGACCGCGACGCCGTCGCAGCATTTCTCCGGCCGCGGGCTGTTCGATAGCGGCCGCGCGCTGTGGTGCTCGTGGGCGATCCAGGACCACGCGCTGAAGATCTTCTTCAGCGGCGACAGCGGCTACTTCGACGGCTTCAAGGCGATCGGCCAGCGGCTGGGTCCGTTCGACCTGACCTTGATGGAAACCGGTGCCTACGACGCGCAATGGCCGCACGTGCACATGCAGCCCGAGCAGAGCCTGCAGGCGCACCTGGACGTGCGCGGACGCACCATGCTGCCGATCCATAACGGCACCTTCGATCTGGCCCTGCATGCCTGGCACGAACCGTTCGAGCGCATCGTCGCGTTGGCGGTCGCGGCCGGCGTGACGCTGGCGACGCCGCGCATGGGCGAGCGCGTGGACCTGACCGCGCCGGTTGCCGGCGACCGCTGGTGGCGCACGTTGGGCGCGGTTCCTGCGGCCGCGCGTTGAAGCGCTGAAGCAGCAACGTTGCCAATGCCGGCGCGGTCCGCGACCTGCGCCGGCACATCCTTCGGAGACTGCACGCGCTGGCCGCATGACGCGACCGACACGCGCATGGCATTACAGGCGCAGCCACTCCAGGCCTTCGCCACGGCGGTAGTACACCGCCAGCGCCTTGCCGTAGACGCTGTCGGCATCGACGAAACCGAAGTAACGGCCGTCCAGGCTGTTGCCGCGATGGTCGCCGACCGCCAGCAGCTTGCCCGGCGGCACGCGCACGTCGTACAGGTCAGGGCCGCCGCCGGCGTCCAGATCCAGGTGCGCGATGCGTTCGCCGAACCGTTCCTCGTCGCCGGCGCTGCCGATCCGCAGCGGCTGGCCGTTGATCGACAGGTGGCCGTCGCGCAGGTCGACGCGGTCGCCGGCCACCGCTACCACGCGCTTGATCAGGCGGGTGCCGTCGCGCGGCGAATCGAACACCGCCACGTCGCCGCGCTGCGGATGGCCGCGTTCGAGCAGGCGCCATTCGGTGAACGGCGCACGCAGCCCGTAGGCGCTCATGTCCACGGCAACGCGGTCTCCGGGTTGCAGGGTCGGCTGCATCGAGCCGCTCGGGACCACGTAGTGGTTGGCGAACGAGGAACGCGCGGCAGTCAGCAACAGCAGCATCACCGCGATCGGCAGCAGTTCCTTGCGCGTCCAGCGCGCGGCGCGGTGCAGGCGGGAGTCTTGCGGGTCGGTCGAGGTCATGGAACACCTGTGGGATTCGGGTGGGAGGACATCGCGGGGTTGCCATTGCGACAGTGCGCGCGTCGCCGCACGGGTACCAGTGACGGAAGACATGGGGCGGCGCTTGTGCCGTCGGGAGGCCGGCTCGGATGGGTTCACGGATACGGAGGCGGTCGGGGCTGAAGCCCCTCCTGCAGTGCACCCAAGCAGGCAGTGCATGCTCTTCATGTGGGAGCGGCGTTAGGTCGCGTCGGCTAGCGGTGCGGCACGGAACACGGTCGGCAGTCGGCTTCGGAAGCCATGGCGCTCGAAACGAGTGTGCGCACGGTTTAGGAGACTGTCGGGGCTGAAGCCCCTCCTACAGGGTTACCGCGGCCATTTCGCGGCTTCCACAACGAAGAACGGGATGGCCGTTGGGCCATCCCGTTCTCGATCACCGCTGGCGGCGAGGTGCGACTCAGTTCTTCAGACCGCGGTTTTCCAGCAGCGGTTCGACGCTGGGATCCTTGCCGCGGAAATCGCGGTACAGGGTGGCCAGGTCGACGGTGTTGCCGCGCGAGAGGATCTTGGCGCGGAAGACGTCGCCGTTCTTGCGCGACAGGCCGCCGTTCTCCTTGAACCATTCGAACGCGTCGTCGTCGAGCACTTCCGACCAGAAGTAGGCGTAGTAGCCGGCCGAGTAGCCGCCGCCCCAGATGTGGTCGAAATAGGTGGTGCGGTAACGCGGCGGCACTTCGGCCACGTCCACCTTGAACTTCTTCAGCGCGTCGGCCTCGAACTTGTCCACGTCCTGCAGCGGGGCGTCGGCCGGCTGGGTGTGCCAGGCCAGGTCGAGCAGCGCCGCCGACAGGTATTCGGTGGTCGCGTAGCCCTGGTTGAAGGTGCGCGCCTTCTTGATCTTCTCCACCAGCTCGGCCGGCATCGCCGCGCCGGTCTGGTAGTGCTTGGCGTAGTGCGCGAACACCTTCGGATCCGAGGCCCAATGCTCGTTGAACTGCGACGGGAACTCGACGAAGTCGCGCGAGGTCGCGGTGCCGGCGATCGACGGGTACTTCACCTTGGAGAACATGCCGTGCAGCGCGTGGCCGAACTCGTGGAACATGGTGGTGACGTCGTCGAAGCTGAGCAGCGCCGGCTGGCCGGGCGCGGGCTTGGTGAAGTTGCAGACGTTGTACACCACCGGCTTGGCGCCGGTGAGGCCGTCCTGCTCGACGAACACGTCCATCCACGCGCCGCCGGACTTGCTGTCGCGCTTGTAGTAGTCGGTGTAGAACAGCGCCATCGAGGTGCCGTCCTGGTCGAACACTTCGTACACCTTCATGTCCGGGTTGTAGGTCGGAATGTCGGTGCGTTCCTTGAAGGTGATGCCGTACAGCTCGGTGGCGGCGTAGAACACGCCGTTCTTGAGCACGTTGTCCAGCTCGAAATACGGCTTGATCTGCGACTCGTCCAGGTCGTACTTGGCCTTGCGCACCTGCTCGGCGTAGAAGTCCCAATCGGACGCGGCGAGCTTGAAGCCGCCCTTCTGCGCATCGATCACCTTCTGCATCTCGGCGACTTCGCTGCGTGCCTTGGCGGTGGCCGCCGGCACGGTGTCGGTGAGCAGCTTCAGCGCCGCGGCCGGGGTCTTGGCCATCTGGTCGCCCAGGCTGTAGGCCGCGTAGCTCTCGAAGCCGAGCAGCTTGGCCTTCTGCGCGCGCAGCTGGGCCAGGCGCTGGATGGTCTGGCGGGTGTCGTTGGCGTCGCCCTTCTCGGCGCGCGACTGCGAGGCGGCCATCACCTGGGTACGCAGCTCACGGTCCTTCAGCGAGGCCAGCACCGGCTGCTGGGTGGTGTTCTGCAGGGCCAGCAGGTACTTGCCGTCGAGCTTGCGCGCGGTGGCGTCCTGCGCGGCCGAGGCGATGTCGCCCTCGGACAGGCCGTCGAGCTTGGCCTTGTCGTCCACTACCACCGCACCGGCGGCGGTGGCCGCGACCAGCTTGGTGTGGAACTGCGTGGCCAGCGTGGTTTCCTCGACGTTGAGCTTGCGCAGCGTCGCCTTGTCGGCATCGGACAGCTGCGCGCCGGAGCGCACGAATTCCTCGTAGTCGCGCTCGACCAGGCGCTTCTGCTCCGGCTCCAGGTTCAGCGTGTCGCGCTGGTCGTAGATCGCCTTGATCCGCGCGAACAGCTTCGGGTCCAGGCTGATCTCGTCCTGGTGCTCGGCCATCTTCGGCGCCACCGCTTCCTGGATCTTCTGGCGTTCGTCGTTGGTGTCGGCCTGGACCAGGCCGAAGAAGATCCGCTGGACCCGGTTCAGGGTCTCGCCGCTGCGTTCCATCGCCTCGATGGTGTTGGCGAAGGTGGCCGGCTCGGCGTTGTCGGCGATCTTGCGGATCTCGGCCAGGTGCTGCTTCATGCCCTCTTCGAACGCGGGCTGGTAGTCGGCGTCCTTGATCTTGTCGAACGGCGGCGCCTGGAACGGCAGCGTGCTGGCGCTCAACAGCGGATTGGCGGCGGCGGGCGCGGGGGACTGCGAAGCGGCGGGGGCGGCGGGCACGGGGGTGGACTCCTTACCGGAACAGGCGGCCAGCGCCAAGCTGATGGCGGCGGCCAGAACGACAGTACGCGACATGGGGTGGAACTCCTGACAGGGACATGGTGGCGGGGCAGCCGCGCACGCTACGCGGTTTGCGCTGGGGCGGCATGTGCCATTGGATCTGGGGATGGCGGGCGCGGCGTGGGCATGGCGCCGAACGCCTTGGCGCAGCGGCCTGGGCAGGCGCTTTGCGGACAGATTCTGTCGCGGCTGAAGCCGCTCCTACCGTGCGCAGCCGGCCTTGTAGGAGCGGCTTCAGCCGCGACAGGAACTTGCTCAAGCCGGTTACGGCGCCCCAGGCAGCGGCAGCGCCTCGTCCTTGAAGATGGCCACGTGCGGCACGCCGTCGGCGCCGATCCAGCCGCGGTACATGCCTTCGGTGTTGAACGGGAAGGCGACGCTGCCGTCGGCGCCCAGCGCGATCGCGCCGCCGTCGCCGCCGGCCTTGGGGATCTGCTGGTCGATCACCGCCTCGGCCGCCTGCGCCAGGCTCTGCCCGGCGTATTTGACCCGCGCGCAGATGTCGTAGGCCGCCACCGCGCGGATGTAGAACTCGCCCCAGCCGGTGCCGGACACCGCGCAGCGGCTGTCGGCATAGGTGCCGGCGCCGATGATCGGCGAGTCGCCGATGCGGCCGTAGCGCTTGTTGGTCATGCCGCCGGTGGAGGTGCCCGCGGCCAGCCGGCCCTGCGTGTCCAGCGCCAGCGCACCGACCGTGCCGAAGTGCTTGGCGGTCTCCAGGTCGGCGTGCGCCTGCTTGTTCGCCTCTTCCTTCAGCGCCTGCTGCAGTTGCTTCCAGCGCTTGTCGGTGCGGAAGTAGGACGGATCGACCAGGGTCACGCCGTGCTGGCGCGCGAACACCTCGGCGCCGTCGCCGACCAGCATCACGTGCTCGGACTGGTCCATCACCGCGCGTGCCAGCTGGATCGGGTTCCTCACCCGGTGCACCCCGGCCACCGCGCCGGCCTTGCCGCTGGCGCCGTCCATGATCGCCGCGTCCAGTTCGTTGCGGCCGTCGTGGGTGAACACCGCGCCCTTGCCGGCGTTGAACTGCGGCGAGTCCTCCAGCACCGCGATCGCCGCGGCGACCGCGTCTACTGCCGGCTTGCCCTGCGCCAGCAGCGCCTGCCCGGTGCGCAGGGCGGTTTCCATCGCCGCGCGCGCCTGCGCCAGGTCGGCGGCACTGCTGCTGGCGCGCTCGACCCCGGCGCCGCCGTGGATCACCAGGGTGGTGGCGGGAATCTCGCGCATCTGCCCATCGCGCACCGCGTAGTAGCGGTGGAACACCGGCGCATCGACCCGGCCTTCGGGCAGATGCAGGGTGGAACCGGGGCCGACGCCGACGGTCTCGATGCGCGCTGCCTGCAGCGGCTTCCCGGCCGGCGTGGGCGGCTGCAACGGGCCGGCGACCACGGTGGCACCGGCCTGCGGATCGGTGGCATAGACCCGCGCGCTGCCGTCGCCCTCCACCGCCAGCGCCGCGCGCTCGTCCACGCCCAGGCCGATCAGCGGCTGCCCGGCCGGGGCCAGCGTCGCCGCCTTGGCGCGGAACGCGAACAGCCGGCCGAGCCGGTCGCGTTCCTTGAAGTGGGTGTCGGTGATGACCCGCTTGAGCAGGTCCAGGTGCAGGAAGCCGGTCTCGATGGTGGTGGCCGGCCCCAGCGGATCGGCCAGCGCCGGCGCGCTGGTCAGGCTGCCGCCGTCCATCGCCCCGTACAGGTACTCGCCGAGCATGGCCAGGCCGGCGCTGGTGCCGCCGAGTGGCTTGCCGGCGCGCACGTGCGCGTCCAGCGCGGCCGCCACCGGCGTGCCCTTCCAGTAGCGCACGTAGCGCGACTGGTCGCCGCCGGCGATGAAGATGCCGTCGGCGCGGGCCAGGCTGCGCAGCAGCGCCGGATCGCTGGAGGCGCCGCGGCCGCTGAACACGAACGTCTCCACCGAGGCCACGCCGCCGACGTCGCGGTAGAACTCCTCGGCCACTTCGTTGCCCTGCGAGGCGCGCAGCACCACCACGTGGCCGTGCCCGGCCTTGGCCATGAACCAGCGCAGCGCGTCGTAGTTGCGGTCGCCGCCGCCCATCAGCAGCAGCCCCGGCGCGACCGGGCCGGGCGTGGGCAGGGCCGGGTCGCCGACCAGGTACTGGCGGTAATCGCGCGCGGCGGCGGGCGCGGCCAGGCACAGGCCCAGCAACGCCACCATCCAGGGCCGGAACGTGCCGACGAAACGGGTCATGCGGATCTCCTCGAGGGGCGGACGGGAACCGCACGGGCGGTTCGTTGCAGACAGGGGACGAACGGCGGCGCGGTTTCCCCCCTCGCCGTTGTACCGGTTCGCGGCGCCGTGCGGGCGCTGCCACGCGGACGGACGATCGGCTAATGTGGGATGCATGCCCGCCTCCCTCGACGATTGGTTCGTCCACGAGATCCTCGTCCACGAGCAGGCGCTGAGCGGCTACCTGCGGCGCTGCTGGCCGCAGCCCGACGAATGGCACGACCTGCGCCAGGAAATCTACGTGCGCGTCTACGAGGCCGCCGGCAAGGCGCGGCCGAGCCTGCCCAAGTCGTTCCTGTTCGCCACCGCGCGGCACCTGATGAGCGACCGGCGGCGGCGCAGCCGAGTGGTGTCGATCGAGGCAGTGGGTGATTTGGAGTCGCTGCACGTCCTGGTAGACGAGCTGTCGCCGGAACGCTGGTGCGGCGGGCGGCAGGTACTGGGACGGCTGGCGGCCGCCTTCGACCGCCTGCCCGACCGCTGCCGCAGCGTGATCTGGCTGCGGCGGGTCGAGGAACTGTCGCAAAGGGAGGTGGCCGTGCGTCTGGGCATCAGCGAGAAGACCGTGGAAAAGCACGTGGCCAAGGGCATGCGCCTGCTGGCCGATCATTTTCATGGCGACGACGGCGCGCGAGCGCCCGCGGCGCCGCGGCGGGCACGGGCGCAGGATGGACAGCAGGCGGATTGAGCTGCGCGCGGCGGCGTGGCTGGCGCGCTGCGACCGCGGCGACTGGACGCCGCAGCAGCAGGCGCGACTGGAGGCGTGGTTGGCGGCGGCCACGGCGCACCGGGTGGCGTTCCTGCGCCTGCGCGCGGCGTGGCAGGAGAGCGGGCGGCTGCAGGCGCTGGGCGCCGGCCAGCGCGACGGCGGCATTCCGCCGCGCGGCAGCTGGCGCGGGCTGGCGGCTGGCGACGGCGCGGCGGCCGCCACCGCGTCCGGCGCACCGACCGACCTGGGCCAGTTGCGCTTCGCACCGCGCCCGCCGCCACGCACGCGCCGGCGCTGGCCGCTGGCGCTGGCCGCGACGCTACTGCTCGGCGCGGTGCTGGGCCTGGCCTGGCGCCAGTCCGCGACGCCGCCGGCGGTCGCCTACGCCAGCGCCACCGGCAGCCTGCGCCCGCTGGCCTTGGCCGACGGCTCGCACGCCACGTTGAGCAGCGACAGCCGCATCGACGTGGCCCTGTCGCGCGCGCAGCGGCATATCGACCTGCAGCGCGGCGAGGCGTTCTTCGAAGTGAGCAAGGATCCGGCGCGGCCGTTCGTGGTCGCCAGCGGCGCGCGCCGGGTGATCGCGGTGGGCACCCGCTTCGCGGTGCGCCGCGACGCCGACGCGCTGCGCGTGGTGGTCACCGAAGGCACGGTGCGACTGGAATCGGCGGCGACCCCGCAGGCGCCGCCGACCCTGCTGCCGGCCGGTAGCATCGCCCTGGCCGGTCCGCACGGGGTGCTGGTGCGGCGGGTCGCGCTGGCCGAGGCCGAACGCGCGCTGGACTGGCGCAACGGCTACCTGACCTTCGACGACACCCCGCTGCAGGCGGCGGTGGCCGAGTTCAACCGCTACAACACGGTCAAGCTGCAGGTGGCCGACGCCGCTGCCGGCGCGCTGCGCGTCGGCGGCAATTTCCGCTGGTCCAACACCGAGGCGTTCGTGCGCCTGCTCGAGCAGGGTTTCCCGATCCGCGCCGAGCGCCACGGCGACCAGGTGCTGTTGCACAGCCGCTGAGCGCGAACGCGGTCGGTATGGGGGGATTTGCGCAGCTCGTTCGTCCTGTCTAGCGGGGGCGTGGCCTTGCGCCTGGTTTAGGGGAGAAGACTCGATGCGATATCCGATGCGTGTCCTGCTGCTGAGCATGGCCTGCGCGACCGCCTGCGCGGCGCAGGCGCAATCCGCTGCCGACGGCCAAGCCGCCGGCACCCAGCTGAACATTCCCGCCGGCCCGCTGCGCGCGGCGCTGGAGGCGCTGGCGCGGCAATCCGGCGCGCAGCTGATCTACCGCGCCGACCAGCTCGACGGCGCGCGCAGCGCCGGCGCGCACGGCCAGTTGGACACCGCGCAGGCGCTGCAACGCGTGCTGCACGGCAGCGGCTTCGTCGCCCAGCGCGATGCCTCCGGCGCCTGGCTGGTGCGGCGCCAGGAGCCGGCCCCGGCGCCGCGCGCGCAACCGGTGCGCGCCGCGCTGCCAGCCGCCGCGCCCGCCGAACCGGTGGCCGAGCTGCAGACGCTACAGGTCACCGGCTCGCGCATTCCGCGCGCGCAGTTGGAAGGGCCGGCGCCGATCAGCGTGATCAGTGCCGAACAGATCAAGGCCAACGGCTTCACCTCGGTGCCGGACGTGCTGCGCGCGATGACCCAGAACGGCGGCGAGACGCAGAGCCCGCAGTCGGCCAGCGGCGCCGACTTCTCGCCCGGCGCGCAGCAGGTGGACCTGCGCGGGCTCGGCCCCAACCACACCCTGGTGCTGGTCAACGGCCGCCGCATCGCCGACTTCCCGATGCCGTTCAAGGGCCGCAGCAACTTCACCGACATCTCCAACATCCCGCTGGGCATGATCGACCGCATCGAGATCCTGACCGGCAGCGCCTCGGCGATCTACGGCTCGGACGCGATCTCCGGCGTGGTCAACTTCATCCTCAAGAAGCATGCCGACGGCACCACCCTGGACTACCGCTTCGGCGACACCAGCGGCGGCGGCGGCGACAGCTTCAACCTGAGCGTCAGCAGCGGTTTCTCGCGCGGCGCATTCGATGCGGTGTTCGGCGCCGAAGCGGTGACCCAGAATCCGCTGTGGGCCTACCAGCGCAGCCGCCAGGACAGCACCCTGGACGGCCCGACCGAGCGTTCGCAGGTGCCGCGCCGCACCTTCCTGCGCACCGACTACGACGACAACTACCTGGATCCGGGCGCGGCCACCTGCGAGGCGCTGTCCGGCCTCAACCGCGGCAGCACCGGCTACGCCTCGCGCCCGGGCTACGGCGAGTTCTGCGGCAGCAGCGCGGCGATCGGCTACGGCACCATCGGCAACAAGCGCCGCGGCATCAACGCCTACGCCTCGCTGAGCTATGCCTTCGATGGCGGCACCGAGTGGTTCGCCGACCTGCAGCTCGGCTACCACGAGCTGTCGCTGTTCCGCGACGTGACCCAGTGGGGCTACATGGCCCCGGACGGCAACGAGGAAGGCTATTTCTACAACCAGGCCAGCGACCAGATCGAGGCCTGGGGCCGCCAGTTCAGTCCCGAGGAAATGGGCGGACTCAACGCCGGCACCATCCGCACCCGGCAGAAGACCTTCAGCCTGACCACCGGCTTCAAGGGCAAGCTGGCCAGCGACTGGGACTACGAGGCCAGCCTCAGCCATTCGCAGTACCAGGCCACGATCAGCTGGCCGCAGATCGTCGCCGAGCGCGCCAACGCGCTGTTCCTCGGCCCGCAGCTGGGCGTGGACGAAGATTCCGGCCTGCCGATCTTCAATGCCGACCCGCAGCGCCTGTACACGCCGCTGACCCGCGACGAATACGACAGCATCGCCCAGCGCAGCGTCTACCAGCCGCGCTCGCGCACCGACACCGCCGCCTTCACCGTGACCAATCCCAGCCTGTTCGCGCTGCCCGGCGGCGACGCCGGGCTGTCGGCCACCGCCGAGTTCGGCAACCAGGGCTACGACCTGCGCCCGGATCCGCTGGCCACCCAGTACTACTACTACAGCTGGAAGGACTCCGACGGCCACGGCAGCCGCAACCGCTGGGCACTGGCCAGCGAGCTGCGCCTGCCGGTGCTGTCGACGCTGGCGCTGAGCCTGGCCGGACGCTACGACCAGTACCGCTTCTCCGGCCGTACCCTGGGCAAGTTCACCTACAGCGGCGGGCTGGAATGGCGGCCGCTGGACACGCTGCTGCTGCGCAGCTCCTACGGCACCGCGTTCCGCGCGCCGGACCTGCACTACATCTACGCCGGCGCCGGCAACGACGAGACCTCCGGAGTGGACTACTACCGCTGCGCCAGCGAAGAACCCGGGGTGGCGATCGAGGACTGCAGTTACAACGACGAGGCGATCATCCGCGGCCGCAGCGGCAACCGCAAACTGGATCCGGAGACCAGCACCTCGTGGACCGCCGGCGTCGTCTGGTCGCCGCGTCCGGAGCTGGACGTGTCGGTGGACTACTTCGACATCGACATGCGCAACCAGGTGCAGGACCTGCGCGTGGACCAGGTGCTGCGCGACGAATCCGAATGCCGGCTCGGCAACCTGGATGCGGCCTCGACCACCTGCCAGCAGGCGCTGGCGCGGGTCACCCGCAGCGCCGACGGCGACCTGTACGGGGTCTACGTCAACCCGATCAACATCGCCCGCGAAAGCACCAGCGGCATCGACCTGAGCACCCATTACCGGCTGGACAGCGGGATCGGCACCTTCCGCTTCAGCGGCAGCTACACCTGGGTGCGCCGCCACGACATCCAGGTCTACGCCGGCGAAGCGATGGTGGACGAATTCGCGGTCAACAGCGGCTACGACATCCCGCGCAGCAAGGCCAGCGCCAGCGTGTCGTGGGAACGCAAGGCGTGGTCGGCGACGCTGCACGGCGAGCGCCTGGGGCGCCTGCCCAGTTCCGATTCCTACGATCAGGTCTACGACCCGGACAGCGGCGACAGCCCATGGATCGGCGCCACCTACCGCTACAACGCCTCGGTGCAGTACCGCATCGGCGACCATGCGCAGCTGTCGCTGGCGGTGACCAACCTGTTCGACAAGATGCCGCCGCGCGACCGCACCTACACGGCGTATCCGTACTACGACGTGTCCTGGTTCGACACCGTGGGCCGCAGCCTGTACCTGCAGTACACGCACAAGTTCGGCGGCAGCGCGTTGTAAGGCCACCGCTACTGGCGCGTTCTTCGACTGTTCGCAGGTCGGCGCGATCCTGTAGGAGCGGCTTCAGCCGCGACAGGATGCTACCGGTAACGCCCGGTCGCGGCTGAAGCCGCTCCTACAGGAATCGCATTCGCATCGAGGTGCCGGCCAGCCTCACAACGTATCGCGATGCTTCCCGCGCCACGGCCGGTACCAGGTGCGGATCGCGGCAATGTCGGCCTGCATGTCGGCGCTGGTGTGGAACAGCGGGCCGAGGCCGACGGTGCGGCTGGGGTAGTCGAAGTACACCGGGAAGATCGGGATCTCGGCGCCATGCGCGATCTTCCAGAAACCGACCTTCCACTTCTCCACCCGCTTGCGCGTGCCTTCCGGGGTAATCACGTACCACATGCGCGGCGCCTGCCGGATCAGCGCCACCGCCTGCTCGACCACGCCGCGCGGCGACTTGCGGTCCAGCGGGATGCCGCCGAGCTTGCGCAGCAATGGCCCCAGCGGCCACCAGAACAGCTGGCTCTTGCCCATCACCCGCACCTCGAAGCCGACCGCGAACTTGACCGCGAAGCCGAGGAAACCGTCCCAGTTGGACGAATGCGGGGCGACGATCATCACCAGCTTCGGCACGTCCGGGAACTCACCCACCACCCGCCAACCGGTCAGGCGCAGCGCGGTGCGGCCGAGCCAGCGGCCGAAGCGGCTGGGCTTGACCATCGGCATGTTGGGGGTGGCGGGGGGCAACGAAAAATCGCGTTCGCTCAAAAGTCACTCCCAGCGGCCGGGCGAACGGCCACGTTTGATCTGGCTGCGCTCGCGCTTGTCATCCAGGCGCCGCAGCTTTGCGCCCTTCGAAGGTTTGGTGGCGATGCGCCGCTTCGGCACCGACAGCCCGGCGGCGATGAACTCGGCCAGGCGCTGCCGCGCATCGTCGCGGTTGCGGTCCTGGGTGCGAAAGCGTTGCGCATCGATCACCAGCACGCCCTCGGCGGTGATGCGCCGGTCGCGACGCGCCAGCAGCCGCGCACGCAGCGGCTCCGGCAGCGACGGCGAGCCGGCCAGATCGAAACGCAGCTCCACCGCGGTGGAGACCTTGTTGACGTTCTGCCCGCCGGCGCCGCTGGCGCGCACGAAGCGCTCGACGATTTCGCTTTCCGGAATCGCCAGGCTGTTCGAGATGTGGATGGCCCCATTACCCATCCGCGAATTGTAGGGCATCCGCCAGACGGCTTGATTTTCCAAGGCCCGCGGCCGCGACGTGAAGACCCGGGCAGCGCCGGCGACTGCGGCGCGACGCCGGACCTGGGCCGGCCACGCGGGCCGGCGCAGACGGCGAGGCCGCGGCGATTCCCGTATCCTGGCCGCCGGTCATAGCCTTGCAGGACGCTCGATGAACCCGACCCCGCTCCTTTCCCGTCGCTGGCCGCAGCGCCTGCTGCTGGCCGCGCTGCTGGCCCTGGCCGCGGGCCCCGCGCTGGCCGAGCCGCCCAGCGACGGCGACGTCAACCGCCTGCTGTCGGCCTCGCGCGCGCAGAACATGCTCGACAGCATGCTGCCGCAGATCGAGGCGATGCAGCGCCAGCAATTCGCGCAACTGACCGCGCAGCGCCCGCTCGACGCGGCACAGCAGCAGAAGGTGCAGCAGATCCAGGAGCGCACCCAGGCCACCGTGCGCAAGGCGCTATCGTGGCAGGAAATGCGCCCGCTCTACGTGAACCTGTACAAGCAGTCGTTCTCCAAGCAGGACGTGCTGGCGATGGCCGAGTTCTACGAGAGCCCGGCCGGCCAGAGCATGCTCGACAAGACCCCGCAGCTGATGCAAAACCTGATGGGTGCGATCCAGCAGAAGATCACCCCGCTGTTCACCGACCTGCAGAAGGACCTGGAGCAGACCGTCAACACGCCGCCTCCGGCGCCGGCGAAGAAGTAGTCCTGGCGCGGCCAACGCGCCGCGCCCCTGGGTGCGACGCGCTGCACTGCGCTTCCTGTAGCAGCGGTTTCAACCGCGACGAGCGAAGCGGCTGGCGTTGCGCTTGCGGCAGAGGTCTGGATCGACATGTCCCGGCCGCAGCTGGAAGCTCAGGCCGCGCAGAAGGCATCGTCGGAACGACTTTGGGTGGCGTTATTAGGTCATGCGTCGTCGCGATCGGGCATTACCGGTAGCTCCGGTCGCGGCTGAAGCCGCTCCTACACAAAGCGCTCACCACGAACCATCTGGAAAAGCGCTAGCCAGCGACCTCGTCTGGCGCATCTGCCAATCGTTCCGCCTCGCTCCGCATCCACGGCGTAGGCGACCAGCCGAACAACCCGAACGCGCGCACGAACTCCGCATCCAGCGGTGCGTTCACCTCGATCCGGCGCCCGTCCGGATGCGGGAACGCCAGGCGCTCGGCGTGCAGCAGCATGCGGTGCACGCCCTGCATGCGGAAGATGCGGTTGTGGCGGCCATCACCGTGGCTGGTATCGCCGATCAGGTGATGCGACAGATGCTTGAGGTGGCGACGGATCTGGCGGAAACGCCCGGTCACCGGGCTGCAGCGCAACAGCGCGTAGCGCGAGGTGCCGAACTCGCCCGACGGCACCTGCAACTCGCCGCAGGCCAGGCGCTGGAAACGGGTCTGCGCCGGTTTCTTCAACGGCTTGCCGGGGCCGCCGTCGAGGTCGTGGTCGACGTCGAAGCGCTCCTCGGCCGGCCAGCCGCGACAGATCGCCAGGTAATCCTTGTCCACCTCCCCCGCCATCAGCGCCTTGCCCAGCGCGCCGGCGGTGTCGCGGTCGAAGGCCAGCAGCAGGCAACCGCTGGTGGCGCGGTCGAGCCGGTGCACCAGGAAGATCGGACGTCCCAGTTGCGCGCGTAGGCGATCGGCGAGGAAGTCGTCCTCGCCGCGGGCCAGCTTGCTGTCGTGGACCATCAGCCCGGCCGGCTTGTCGACCACGGCCAGGAACGGGTCCAGATAGAGGATCTGCAGGGAATCGGAAGAAATGCTCACCGCCGGATTATCCGCGCCCGGCGCCCCCGGCCACAATGCGCGCGTCACGCAGCGTCCGGTTCCAGGCCGCCGACGTCGCCGCGCGATGGTTCGACGATGGCCTCCCCACAGCTGCGGAGTCCCGATGAAATGCTGGAACTGCCCAACGCTCGGCCCGTGGCGACCGGCAGCCGTATCGGTGCCATGGCGTGTCGCTTCCGCGTAAGTCGCGCCGCGTTTGCGCGCGCACGCTGCCATGGCATCGCGTGGGCTCACGTCTTTCCGTTTCCTGCCCAGGCACGCGCAAGCATGGCGCGATCTGCTCAGGGGTGGATGACACGCCCTACAGCAACTGGATCCCGAAGCGGCGCACGCCCAGCGCCAACGCGCCGAAGCAGGCGATGGTCAGCAGCTCGCACGCGGCCAGCGTCCACCAGAAGCCCAGCCGCGGCAACAGCAGCGGAAACGCCAGGAACATCGGCAGCGTCGGCAGCACGTACCAGAACGTATACCAGGCATGGTTGGCGATCTTGGCCTGCGGCTGCCGCTCCAGTTGCAGCCAGATCAGCGTCAGCACCGTCACCAGCGGCAAGGCGGCGATCAGCCCACCGAGCCGGTCGCTGCGCCGCGCCACTTCGGAAATCGCCACCACCAGCGCGGCGGTGATCAGATACTTGCCGACGATCCAGGGCATACGCAGCTCCCGACAGGTGAAAAACGCAGGACGCGGACAGCGCGGGCGTTCGATCGCGGCGGCGAAGCGCCTAGCGCCGCCACCACGCCGAGAGCAGGCTGACCGCGCCGATGCCGCCGGCGCCCCATGCCCAGATCGACACGCCGCCGAGCTGCGGCCCGCCGGCGTCGAGCGCGTACAGCAGTGCCGCGACGGTGAGCAGGCCCACGCCGGTGATCGCGGTGACCACGCGGCGCTGCATGCGCAGCAGGATCACGTTGAGGTCGGACAGATCGCGCGAGCGCATCGACAGCTCGTGGCCGCCTTCCACCTGCTGGCGCAGCCAGCTGTGCACCAGGCGCGGCATGTCCGGCGCATGGGTCATGATTTCCGGCAGCCGCTTGCGCAACTCCTGCAGCGCGCGCTGCGGGCTGTAGCGCTCGACCAGGATGCGCTCGAGCACCGGCCGCGCCACCGCCCAGATGTCCAGCTCCGGGTCCAGCTGGCGGCCCACGCCTTCGATGTTGAGCAGGGTCTTCTGCAGCAGGATCAGCTGCGGCTGCAGGGTCAGCTCATAGCGCTGGGCGACGCGGAACAGCTTGATCAGCACCTCGGCCAGCGAGATCTGCGACAGCGGCCGTGTGAAGTACGGTTCGCACACCGAGCGCGCCGCCGCTTCCAGTTCGTCGATGCGCACGTTGGCCGGCATCCAGCCCGCCTCCACGTGCAGCTCGGCCATGCGCCGGTAGTCCTTGTTGAAGATGGCCATGAAATTCTCGGCCAGGTAGTACTGATCTTCCTGCGACAGCTGGCCCATGATGCCGAAGTCCAGCGCGATGAAGCGCGGGTTGATCCGCCGCGCCGGATCGCTGTCGACCCAGATGTTGCCGGCGTGCGCATCGGCATGGAAGAAGTTGTCGCGGAACACCTGCGTGTAGAACACGCGCACGCCCTTGGCGGCCAGCGCCTTGCGGTCGATGCCGGCGGCGTCGAGCGAGGCGATGTCGTCGGAAGGGATGCCGCGCACCCGTTCCAGGGTCAGCGCGCGCTCGGCAGTGTGGCTCCAGATCACCTCCGGCACGTACATGTCGTCCGAATGCAGCCAGAAGCGGCGCAGCACGCTGGCATTGGCGCCTTCGCGCTGCAGGTCCAGCTCCGCGGCCAGGGTGGTCTCGATCTCGGCCACCACTTCGCGCGGGCGGATCTTGTCGGCGCGCGGGTGCGCGCGATCGACCAGCGCGGCGGCGGACTTCAACAGCGCGATGTCGGCGTCGATCTGCCGCTCGATGTCCGGGCGCAGCACCTTGACCACCACTTCGCGGCCGTCGTGCAGCGTCGCCGCATGCACTTGCGCGATCGAGGCGGAGGCCAGCGGCGTGGTGTCGAAACTGGCGAAGGCCACGCCGATCGGCTGCCCCAGCGCCTGCTCGACGATACGCCGCGCGGCCTCGCCATCGAACGGGCGCACCCGGTCCTGCAGCAGGGTCAGTTCCTCGGCCACGTCCGGCGGCATCAGGTCGCGGCGGGTGGACAGGATCTGCCCGAACTTGACGAAGATCGGGCCCAGGTCCTGCAGCGCCAAACGCAACCGCGCGCCGCGCGACTGCGCGGCGATGTCCGGGCTGGCGCGCGGCACGAACGGCTTGGCCAGGCGCAGCCAGCGCTCGGCCGGGGTGCCGTCGAGCAGATCGTCCAGGCGGTAGCGCAGGATAACCCGGCCGATGCGGCTGGCGCGGAACATCGCCTTCATGCGCCGTGTCCCGGCTGCAACCTGGCCACGCGCGCGGCCAGACGTTCGACATCGTCGCGCACCGCATCCACATCGTCGTAGAACGCGTCCAGCTCGGCGCGCGGGACCACGTCGCGCGACTCCTCGGTGACGAATTCGGCCGCGCTCTGCGCCAGGTCCTGCGCGCTGCGCTGGGCCTGATGCAGCGCCGCGCGCGCGGCATTGGCGAACTGCACGCCGAGCACGTCGCCGAACACCTGGGTGAACGGGCGCTGCCAGTCGGGATCGAAGCGCCCCGCCAACTGCTGCAGGCGCCGCGCCAGTTCGGCATCGCCGGACACCCGCACCCGTCCGCCGGGACTGGCGCCGCGTCGCGCCTGGGCCAGGAACGGCAGTTGCGCGAACAGCCCGCCGAGGGTGCTGCGCACCGCCAGATCCGGTTCCTGCGCCGCGTCCACCGGACCGACCTGCAGGCGCGTGCCGTCCACCCGGATCTGCAGCGCCAGCGCCGGCGCCTCCAGGGTCAGCGCCACGCGCTGGCCGTCGAGGCCGCGCAGCGCCTCGCGGGTATCCGGGTCCAGCGCCAGCGCGCGGTTGAGCGCCGCTTCCAGCGCGCGGCCGGCCAGGGGCTTGAGGGCATCGAAGGGAGATCCAGGCATGCCGCGCATTCTAGCGGCAGACACGTCGCCGCACCGTGCGCGCGGCAGACTGTGAAGCGCACCGCGCTACTGCGCCTGCGCGCCCCCCAGGTGTTTGCTCAGGAACGCCAGCAACTGTGTGTAATAGGCGCGCCGGTGCGGCTCGGTGTAGAAGCCATGGCCCTCGTTGGGGAAATACAGCGACTCCACCGGCGCACCGGCTTTCTTCAGCGCCTTTTCCATGCGTTCGGTGTGCTGGATCGGCGCACGCTCGTCCTTGCCGCCCGCGGCTAGGAACACCGGGATGCGGATGCGATCGGCCAGATTGACCGGCGAGCGCGCGGCCAGGGTGCTGCGTTCGCCGAGCCAGTCGCCGGCCCAGTTCTTGGCCCAGCGCGCACGCCTGGCCTGGTCGCGGTACATCGTCTCCAGGTCGTAGACGCCGACATAGCCGGCGGCGCAGCGGTACAAGGCCGGTTCCCTGGCCGCGCCCATCAACGCCGCGTAGGCGCCGTAGCTGGCGCCGTAGAGGCAGATGCGCGAGGCATCGGCGATACCCTGCGCAGCCGCCCAGCGCGTGGCATCGGTCAGGTCGTCCTGCATGTGGCCGCCCCACTCCTTCGCCCCGGCCTGGGTGAAGGCACGGCCATAGTTGCCCGAACCGCGGTAATTGACCCGCAGCACCGCGTAGCCCGCCGCGGCCAGCAGCTGCGCGTCGTCGTCGAAATCCCACGCATCGAACACGCCGAACGGCCCGCCGTGCGGCAACAGCACCATCGGCAAGGGCTTGCCTGCCTCGGCATGCAGCGGCAGAGTGAGATAGCCGTGCAGCGGCAGGCCATCCCTGGCCTTGAAGCTGATCTCGCGGCTGGGCGGCACCTGGTCGGGCCGGAACCATTCGCGCCGGCTGAACACGCGCTTGGCCTGCTTGTCCACGGTGTCGTACAGGAAATAATCGCCGTTGTTGCGATCGCTCCAGACGTATAGCAACACCAGCCGGCGATCGGCCGTTGCCGAGGTGATGAACACCGCATCGCCGTTGAACGCCTTTTCCAGCGATCGATACAGGCGCGAGGTCGGCGCGTTGTCGTCGAAGAAGCGGTTGCGCACCCCGTCGCTCATGAATGACACGCCGATCGGCGTCTTGCCGTCCAGGTCGCGCAATACCCGGTACGGGTCGACCTGCTCATCGCGCAGCAAGGGCGAGTAGCGGTCGGTCGCCGGATCCCAGGCCACTACCGCATCCGGGCCGCTGGCCTGTTCCACCTGCAGGTAGGCGAGCTTGTCGTCGCTGGAGAACCCCAGCGGATAGGCGCGATGGAAGCTGGCGGCTTCGTCGTTGATCAGCCGCCACGGCGTGTCGTTGTCGTCGCGGTAGTAGAGCTTGCTGGAATTGCCGCTATCGGCGCCGTTGGCGAAACGCACGCGCCCGCTATGGTCGGCGACGAAATCCGCCCGCGACACCGGCGCGGTCGCCACTGGCGTACGCCGGTGATTGTAGATATCGAGCTTGTCGATGCGGATCGTGGGATCGCTGCTGGGCGCCACTACCGACACCAGCACGTTGCGCGGATCCTGCGCCAGGGTATCGAGCATGTACACCGACGGATCCAGGCCCGCCTTGAGCGTGGTGGCATTGACCGCATCGTTCATTCCATACGGGCTGGCGAGCAGGCGCGGATTCTTGCCGTCGGCATCGATGGCGTGCAGTTGGCCGATCGCCACCGGTTCGTCGCGCGTGCCGAAGCGCTCGGCCATCGATACCACGATGCGCTCGTCGTTGGCCCACCAGAAATCGTCGATCACCGAGTCGGCACCGCCGATGATCCTGGCCGAAAGCTGCTTGTCGCTGCGGCGAACGACCACCAGCCCGGTGCGGTCCTCCATCGGCTGGGTAACGGCATAGTAGGCGCCGGTCGGCGAGATCTTGACCCGCTCGAACTGGTCGCGCTTCAGATACGGGGTCAGATCCAGCGGCGGCGGCTCGGCCTGCGCGCATGCCATGCAAGAAGCCAGCGCAAGGCCGGCCACGAACGTCCAACGTCGCATCGATTCCCCAACCACATCCCCTGATAGGCCTATGGTGGCAAGCCCCGAGCTTGGCGTCCATCCCTTGCAGGCATTGCCGCATAGCTTACCCAGCGCACCTCGATGAGCCCATGCTATCGCCCCTGTATGGGCATGGCGGAAGCAACGACACGGCAAGACATAGCGCTGCTTAGCGCGGTGGCGTTGCTGGAATCCGGCGAATAGCGCAGCGCCAAGCACTGGCGCGCATCAGGCGCCAGCGGCGCGCGCAAAAAACGAACGGCCCGCCGCGCCGGACGTTCTCCGGTGCGACGGGCCGTTCGGGATGCTACGCGGGCGACTACACCTTGCCGCGACGGAACATCGAGATCACGGCCAGGATCAGGAACACCACGAACAGGATCCAGGCGATGTTGGTCGCGGCGCCGGCGATGCCGCTGAAACCCAGCACGGCCGCGATGATGGCGATGACGAAAAAGATGATGGCGTAATGCAGCATGGCAAGGTCCAGAAGTTGTCGTGCCGAATCGGCGCGCAGTTATCTTCGGAAACCGCCGGTCGTCAGGAAGTGACGGAAGTGTCGCGGCGCCATGATGACGCCAGGCGCTGCAGGCCCTGCTCGATCGAAACCTGCGGTACATAGCCGAAATCGCGTCGCGCCGGTTCCATGCTGTACCAATGCGGCGTGCACAGCTGCTCGGCCAGGAAGCGGGTCAGCGGCGGCTCGCCGCGCAGGCGCAGCAGCGGCCACAGCGTTTCGCAGGCCGCGCCGATGCGATAGGCCGCCTTGAACGACAGGGTCTTGGTCACCGGCGGCGCGCCGACCGCGGCCAGCAGCTTGTTCAGCAACTCGCGCATCGGCAGCGGCTCGCCATTGGAAATGAAGTACGCCTTGCCGGCGCAGGCCGCGCCGACGCGCAGATGCTCGAACGCGTCGAAATGCGCCTGCGCGGCATTGTCGATGAAGGTTGAATCGACCCGGTTGTCGCCGCCGCCGACCAGGCGCACGCGCCCGGCCTGCGCGCGCGCGACCAGCTTGGGCAGGATCTGGTTGTCGCCCGGCCCCCAGATCAGCCGCGGCCGTAGCGCCACCACCGCCAGTTGCGCGTCGTTGGCAGCGAGCACCGCGCGCTCGGCGATCGCCTTGGTCGCCGCGTACGGCGCCTGAAAGTTCTCGCCATACGGCACCTGGTCCGCGCCCAAGCCCTCCACCGGATGCGTGGCGCGATGGGTCACGCTTGGCGTGGAGGTGTAGATCAGGCGGCCCACGCCGTGCGCGCGGCAGGCGGCCAGCACGTTCTCGGTGCCGACCACGTTGGGCTGGTAGTAGCTGTCGTAGCTGCCCCAGGCACCGGCCTTGGCCGCGTTGTGGAACACCGCCTCGGCGCCGGCGACCGCGTGGTGCAGCGCCTGCGCATCCGCCAGGTCGCCGCGCACCTGGGCCACGCCCAGCGCCTGCAGTTCCGGATAGTGGCCGCGGTTGTAGCTGATCACCTCGTGCCCGCGCGCGACCAGGCCGCGGCACAGCGCCTGGCCCAGGAATCCACCACCGCCCGTCACCACTATCTTCATTGCGCCGCACCGATCGCATCAGGGCGCACACGATAGCCGGGGACGCCGGGGAAGGCGATCCGCGCGGCTGCAGGCGACGCCACGGAACATCCCAAGTCGTTGATCCTGTGGAACTTCATAATTCTTCACCGTGGCATCAGGCACTTCATCCACGGTGCTGGCGCAGTGCGCGGACTGCATCCTTCCGGAGTTTCACCATGTCGCGCCTTCCGTTCCTGCTGTGCACCGTGTTCGTTCTCGCCGCGCCTGTCGTTCATGCCGCGCCCACCACCACCAGCAGCACCACCGCCACCGCGCCGCCGGCGCTCGAAGACGGCTGGAAGGTCGCCGACGCCCGGGCCACGGGCTGGAACATGGCCACGCTCGCGGCACTGGAGCAGGCCATCGCCGACGGCAAGGCGCCGAACACCAGCAGCGTGCTGATCGTGCGCGACGGCGCGCTGGTCTACGAACGCTACTTCGGCGATGCCGATCGGCAGACCCTGCAAGACACCCGCTCGGCGACCAAGAGCATCACCGCGATGCTGGTCGGCGCGGCGATCGAGCGCGGCCGCCTAGCCGGCGCGCAGGCCAAGGTCTACGACTACTTCGGTGACCGTCATTGGCAGCAGCCGGATCCGCGCAAGCGCGCGCTCACCGTCGAGGACCTGCTGACGATGAGTTCGCAACTGGAATGCGACGACGAGAACGCGTTCTCCAGCGGCAACGAGGAACGCATGTACGTCAGCGCCGACTGGACCCAGTTCGCGCTGGACCTGCCGATCAAGGGCTACGCACCATGGATGAGCCGCCCCGAGAACAGCCCGCACGGCCGCGCCTTCGCCTACTGCACCGCCGGCAGCTTCCTGCTCGGCGCGCTGGTGGAGAAAGCCACCGGCCAGCACCTGGAAAACTTCGCCGCGCAGGCGCTGGAACGGCCACTGGGCATCACCGACGTCCACTGGGGCCGCTCCGCCGAAGGCGTGGGCATGGGCGGCGGCGGCACGCGCTACCGCAGCCGCGACCTGGCCAAGTTCGGCCAGTTGCTGCTCGACCAGGGCCGCTGGCACGGCCAGCAGGTGCTGCCTGCGGACTGGGTGCGGGCGATGACCACGGTGCACGCGCAGGCGCGCGAGGACGCCGACTACGGCTATCTGCTGTGGCGTTTCCGCTTCCCGGTGCGCGGGGTGGAACGCGGGGTGTGGGCGATGTCCGGCAACGGCGGCAACTACGTGTTCGTGCTGCCCGAAGAACGCCTGGTGGTGGTGATCACCCGCAGCGCCTACAACACGCCGAAGATGCATCCGCAATCGCAGGCGCTGCTCGCCGACTACGTGCTCAAGGCGTTGCCGTAGCCGCGCCGGTTTCCTGCGGGAGCAGGCCGGCTTGGCGCACCTGTGCGCGCTGGGCGGCGATGTCGGCCTGGTTGCGCGCCAGCAACGCGGCGAAGCCGGCCTGTGCGCGCAGCGGCGCCAGCAACGGCGACACCCGCAGGTAGGCCGCATCGCGATAGCCGGCGGCCTGCGCGCGGCGCAGCGCATCCAGCGCCGCGTCCGGGTCGCCGGCCAGTTGCAGCAGCAGCGCCGCATCCAGCCCATTCAGTGGGTCGGCACCACGCGCAAGGCTGTGCAACAGGTCTTGCGCCCGCGCGCGCAGCGCCGGCGCGGCAGGCCGTGGCTGCGCGTCCAGCATCCATGACACGGTCTGCCCCAGGCTACCCTGGGGACGTAACCGCAGCGCATGCAGGCTGGCCTGGCGCGCACGCGCCGCATCGCCCTGCGCCAATGCCAGCTCCGCCTGCAGCAGGTACAGCCCGGCGTAGTCGGTGCCGCGCCCCAGCGCTTCGTCCAATGCCGCCTGCGCTTCGGCGGTGCGGCCATGCGCGAACAGGAAGCTCGGCCAGGCCACGTTGGAAAACGCGCTGTCCGGATACAACTGGAAGCTGTCGCGATAGCGCGCTTCGGCGGCGCTGACATAGCCGAGCAGGTTGAGATTGCTGGCGATCTGGATCGGCAGGAAGCGCACCCGCGCCGGATCGCGCACCTGCAGGTTGGCGGCCAATGCCTGCGCCAACTGGCCCTTGCGTTCGTACAGATACGCAGCCGAGCCGCGTACCGCATCGGCGCCCGGATCCAGCTGCAGCGCGCGCTCGTAGGCGGCCAGCGCCGCCGCGTACTCGCCGCTGCAATCGTGCGCATAGCCGAGCGCGGCATGCGCGGCGGCCAGCTGCGGCTGCGCCGCGATCACCTGCGCCGCCAGGCGCCGTGCGAGTGCAACGTACTGCGCATCGCCGCCGTACTGGCACACGCGTGCGCTGTAGGCGCGACTGAGCCCGAGCAACGCACGCGGCTCGTCGGGCACTTGCTGCAGGCGCTGCCGGTACAGCGCGATCGCGCGTTCGTTGTCGTCGCGCTGGCCGATGCCGGCGTAATACTCGGCGCGTTGCAGCAGCGGTGCCGCCGCCGCTTCCTGCGGCGGCGCGGACCACGACCACGCCAGCGCCGCCAGCGTTCCGACACCGAGCACCACGACTGCCGCGATCGCGATGCCACGCCAACGCGGGCGTCGCGGTGCCGGTGCGTCTTCCCTGTCGCCGTCGTCTTCGTCGCTGCGCACCGGCGCACACAGCTGGTAGCCCTGGCCGCGCACCGAGCGCAGGTAGCGCGGCTGCCGCGAGGCGTCGCCCAACGCCTGCCGCAACAGGCGCACGCGCTGGGTCACGGTCTCCTCGTTGACCAGCGCCGGCGCCCACACCTGCGCGATCAGTTCGTCGAAGCCGACCACGCGCTGGCCCTGCTGCAGCAGGTAATGCAGCAGGCGGAAACTCAGCCCGCCCAGTTCCAGCGCCACGCCGTCGCGCTCGACCCGTTGCCGCGCCACGTCGATGCGTAGGTCGTCCAGCCGGTAGCGCTCGCCCATCGCCGCGGCCTCAGCGCACGCGGTCCTTGGCCCACAGCGCCAGCTTCTCGCGGCCGATCTTGGCGTTGTGGCGGATATCCACCGGGAAGCCTGGATGGCGCAGGAAGTCGGCGATGCCGGCGGTGTGCGCATGCGTCTGCGCCAGCGCGCGCAGCACGGCTTCCGGCTGCGTCGGCGGCGCCACGCCCGCCTGCAGTTCGTAGCACAGCACCGGCCGCTGCGCGCCCGCCGCGCCGATCCCGACCAGCGCGCTGCGGCGCAGCCACGGCAAGGTGTTGAAGATCGGCTCGACCTGCTCGGTGTACAGCGGCCCCTGCGCGGTCTCCACGCGCTGGGTCTTGCGCCCGCAGAACCACAGCCGGCCCTGCGCGTCGAAGTAGCCGATGTCGCCCATGCGGTGCACGATGCGCTCGCTGCCGTCGTCCAGGCGCTCGCGGATCTTGGCGATGCGCGTGGCCGCATCGCGGTTGAAATAGGTATCGGTGGTGGTCGGCCCGGCCACGGTGATTTCGCCGACCGTGCCCGCCGGCAGCTCGCGCACGCCGGGCCATTCGGGGATCGCCGCATCGTCGATGGCGATGATGCGCACCACGTTCGGCGCCACCACCGCGCCGACGCAGGTGCCGGCGCCGGTTTCGGTGGCCGCGCGCGTGTCCTGCAGTTCGCGGCCTTCGATCGCCGCCACCGGCAGGCACTCGGTGGCGCCGTACGGCGTCCACAGCTTGCCGTCCTCCGGCAGCAGGCTGCAGATCTTGGCCACGATTTCCGGCGGCACCGGCGCGCCGGCCGAGGTCGCACAGCGCACGTTCGGCAACGGCCGGCCGTAGTCGGCCAGCACCCGCATCAGCGCCGGCGAACCGAACAGCTGGGTCACCCCGAAGCGGTCGATCGCATCGTGCAGCTTGCGCGGATCGGCGCTGGCCGGACGCGTCGGGTCCATGTCCGGGATCACCGAGGTCAGCCCCAGCGCCGGATCGAACAGGGCGAACGGCGGGAAGGTCGGCAGGTCGATGCCGCCGGGCTGCATGCCGAACGCGTTGCGCATCAGCTCGATCTGGCCGACGAAATGGCGATGCCGGTAGACCACGCCCTTGGGCACGCCGGTGGAGCCGCTGGTGAACAGGATCGCGGCCACGTCGTCGGCCGCGGTGTCGGCCAGTTGGCTACCGGCGCCACTGCCGGCACGCTCGATCTGCGCCAGCGTGGTGCCGCCCCAGGCCCAGCGCCGGCCCACGGTGACGATGCGCCGCGCCGAGCGCGCCCAGCCCAGCAAGCGCCGCGCCAGCTGCGCCAGCGGGATGCCGATGAACGCCTCCGGCTGCGCCTCGTCCAGGCACTGCTTGAGCGCGCGCTTGTCGATGCCCGGATCCACCAGCACCGGCACCGCACCGGCCTTGAACAGCGCGAACATCAGCAGGAAGAATTCCGGCGACGGTCGCACCATCACCACCGTGCGGGTGCCGCGGCCGATGCCGTAGCCGCCCAGCCCGGCGGCGATCGCGTCGCTGCGCGCATCCAGCTGCGCATAGCTCAGGGTCACGTCGTAGGCGGCCAGGCCGTCGGCGCCGCGGCGGCCGGGGCAGCGGATGGCGATCTGGTCGGGGCGCTCGCGCGCCAACGGCGGCAGCGTCGCGGCGATGTTGCAGATGGGGGTCGTAGTCATCGGTCGATTATCGCCGATGGCGCCGGCCATGCCTTTACCGGCATGCGTTTGTCCAACGTGCCGCGACCCGAGGAGTGGGTTCGGCAGCTGGCACCCCGGTTCGCCAGCGGCGCGGCGGCGCCATGCACCTGAACGCCGCAGCGCTTGCAGCGCGCGTCGGTTCGGTCAGAATGCCGCGCCCCCCAACGTTGTTTGCCGCGCAAGGCCCGGCTGCCATGGCACATCCCTGCCTCACCTGCGGCGCCTGCTGCGCCTACTTCCGCGTCAGCTTCCACTGGAGCGAAGCCGATCCCGAGCTGGGCGGCAGGGTCCCGTTCGCGCTCACCGAGCCGTTGCGCACCCACGAACGGGTGATGCGCGGCACCTCGCAGGCGCAGCCGCGCTGCGTGGCGCTGGATGCCGAGATCGGCCGCTACAGCCGCTGCACGATCCACGACCGGCGTCCCTCGGTGTGCGCCGCGGTACCCGCCTCGCTGGAGTTCGGCGAGCGCAGCGCGCAGTGCGACAAGTCGCGGCTGGCGCATGGTTTGCCATTGTTGACCGCGGACGACTGGGATGGCGTGACCGAGCGCAATCTTCCGGACGCCTGATTGCGCGGTGCCGCCGCGCTCGGCGCAACGCCGTCCGCGCGCATTACATCCCGTCGTCCGATGACCACCCTCTCATCGGTGCCGGGCGCCCATAACGCTGGCGACGTCCGCCTGCCAACGCCACGGCCGAGCACGAACCCGCTTCAGCGATCCTTCCACTTGGTCGACACCGGATTGGTCACGGTGTTCTTTTCCATGGTGTAGGTGCCGTTCTGCTGGGCGATGGCTTCGCCGGTGTCGACGATCGCGTTCTGGATGAAGATGTTCTTGTCCTCGCCGCGGACGAAGGTCAACTGGTGGAAGGCGGTCTTGTTGCCCCAATCCTCGGAAGGCAGGGAAATGAAGCGGATGGTATAGCTCTCGTCGTCGAAACTGCCTTGCAGCACATACACGCCGTAGTGGTTCTCGCCTTGCGAGATGAGCTTGTACATGCCGTTGCTGTAGTAATAGAGCTCGGCATCCGGAAACGGCTTCTTGTCGTACATCTTCCGGTAGTGCAGCACCTGCTTGTAGGTGGGCTGGCCGAAACCGACCGCCAGGCGCTTGCCGTCGGGGGAGGTCGTCAGGTCTTCCGCGTGCGCGCCAGTGGCGCTCATCGACATCAACAACATCGACATTGCGATCGCTCTCACTTCGTCTGTCTCCGGTGCGGTTGCGTGAATCGCCCGCACTGTACAGGGACCGGTTTATTACAGAGCGGCAATCGTTTGCAGTTTCCGCGAACATGCCGGCGACGGCTCCCGCTGCGACGCGCGCCACGGCCAACGGCGCGCCTCAGCGCGATGCGCGCCGCTGCCGGGCCGATGCGCACAGACAATCGCCCGTCAGCCCAGCGGATGCGTGTCCAGAAAGGTGCGGATCGCCGGCACCAACACCTCGTGCTTGTCTTCGAGCACGTAGTGGTTGGCGTCCTCGAACGTCATCACCTCAGCCTGCGGCAGCGCCTGGCGGAAACCGGCCAGGAAGTGATGGTCGAAGCAGATGTCGCGCAGGCCCCAGGCGATGAACGCCGGGCGGTCGGCGAACGACGGCAACGCCTGCGCCGAACGTTCCAGCAGCGACCAGGCCTTGTCGGCCGGCGACAGCGGGATGTCCTGCATGAAGCGGATCGTGGAAATGCGGTTGGCCCAACTGTCGTACGGCGCCACGTAGGCGCGGCGCACGTCGGCCGGCATGCGCCGCGACACGCCCAGCCACGATGCGCCGGAGGAGAACGCGTTGAAGGTGCGGATGAACCACTCGCCCGGACGCCAGTGCCGGCCCATCGCGATCTGCCACGGCATCGGCTTGGCCGCCGGCAACGGGAACGCAGCGGTGTTGGTGATCACCAGCCGCTTGACCTGCGCGTGGTGCGACAGCGCCCAGCCGAAGCCGATCATGCCGCCCCAGTCGTGCACCGCCAGCGTCACCGGCCCGTCGATGCCCAGGTGCCGCAGCAGCGCGTCGAGATCGTCCACGCGCGACTGCAAGGTGTAGTCGTAGCCCGGCTGCGCGCCCGGCGCATCGTCCGGCTTGTCCGACAGGCCCATGCCGATATGGTCGGGCACGATGCAGCGGTAGCGGTCCGACAGTCCGCTCACCAGATGCCGCCATAGATAGCTCCACGACGGATTGCCGTGCAGCATCACGATCACCTCGCCGTCGCGCGGGCCTTCGTCGAGGTAGGACATCGCCAGCCCCGGACGGACCTGGAAACGCTGCGGGGTGAAGGGGTAGCCGGGGTAGTTCATATGGGTCGACCAATTGAAAGTGGGAAATGAAGCGAAGCATGTGCATCTGCATCGCGGGCAAGGCATGCAGATGGCATGTCTGCACAGGTGGGCGCGGGCACATTCATAGCGGCTGCGCGCCTTCGCTGAGGATGTCCAGGTACGCCTGATAGGCGAAGACGCGATGCCGCTGCTGGCCGGTGAGTTCGTTGACGATCGCCAGTTCCTGCAGGGTACGGATGGCCGCGCGGATCGTCGGTGCGCTCAGCGCCAGATGCGGCTGCACCTGCGGCACGCCCAGCAGCACCCTGCGCGCGAACTGCTCGAACACCAGTCCGACATTGCCGGCACGCGTGCCCAGGCCGGCAATCCGCGCACGATCTTGCGCCAACAGCGCCAGCAAACGCTGCGCCGTGCTGACCGCTTGCTGCGCCGTATCCGCGACGCCGTCGAGGAAGAATCCCAGCCATCCTTCCCAGTCACCCTCGGTGCGCACGCCGTTGAGGCGCTCGTAGTACTGCGCGCGATGCCGCTTGAAGAACAGGCTCAGATACAGACTTGGTTCGCGCAAGACGCCTTCATTGCACAGGATCAACGCGATCAGCAGCCGCCCCAGCCGGCCGTTGCCGTCGCTGAAAGGATGGATCGTCTCGAACTGCACATGCGCCAACGCGGCCTTGACCAGCGGCGACACGTCGCTGGCCGGCGCATGCAGGAAGCGTTCGAATGCGCCCAGCACCGTCTCCAGGGCTTCGGGCGGCGGCGGCACGAAGTGCGCCAACGCCGGCGAGGCGCCGCCGATCCATACCTGTCCCGCGCGGAATTCGCCGGGCCGCTTGCCGGCACCGCGCCCACCCCGCAACAGCAAGGCGTGCATTTCCCGGATCAAGCGCAAGGACAGCGGGAAGTCGTCCTGGCGCAAACGCTTGAGCCCGTGGTTCAGCGCGGCGACGTAGTTGGACACCTCCTCCACGTCGTCCAGCGGCACGCCCGGCGCCTCGTCCAACTCGAACAGCAACAAGTCCGACAACGACGACTGCGTCCCCTCGATCTGCGAGGACAGCAGCGCTTCCTTGCGCACGTATTGATAGAGGAACAGTTCCGGATCCGGCAGCATCAAGGTGATGCCATCCAGGCGTCCCAGGGCCTGGTCCGCCCGCTCCTTGCGAGCGATCAATTCCGGCGCGGCCAGATCCAGCGGCGGCACAGGCGGCAGCGGATCAGGGACGAACGCCTGGTAACGACTCCCGGCCAGCGAACCGGAAACATAATGGCCGGTGGAACGGCGGGGAGGCATCGGGCTTTCCTTACAGCCACCGAATGCGGCCATTAAGAAAGAAAACTACCAATAATTTTCCCAAAGCGCCAGATTGGGCCGGACAAGGAAAATTATTGGCCTATTCGGCGCAATGGAGCCCCACAACAAACGCCTTCCGCCTACCAGACCACCTCGGCCATCGAACAGTTCAGGCCCGAGCCGATGCCCATCAGCGCGATCCGGTCGCCCTTCTTCAGCCGCCCCAGTTCGCGCAGCTTGCTCAGCACGATCGGCACGCTGGCCGGGCCGATGTTGCCGTGCTCGCCGAAGATGGTCATCACCTTCTTCGGGTCGATGCCGAAGTTCTTGATGAAGGCCTGGGTGTGCGGCAGGCTGACCTGGTGGATCACGAACTGGTCCAGCTCGTCCACCGCCCAGCCCAGCGCCTGCATGGCGGCGATGAAGGTCTTCTGCGCCAGCTTGAGGCCTTCGATCAGCAGCATGCGGGTATCGGTGACCATGCGGTCCAGGTTGCCCCGGCACAGGGTGTTCCACTCGGTGGCCGAACGGGTCACGCCGCCGCGGTAGCGCGGGGCGTCGGGAACCAGCTCGGCGCGCGCCATCACCATCGCCGCGGCGCCGCAGCCCAGGGTCAGCGCGGCCAGCTCGTCGCGGAATTCCTGTGCGGTCACGTCCGGGGAGGTCATCCGCTCCAGGGTCTTCTCGTACACCAGGTTGGCGGTCTCGCCATCCACCACCAGCGCATAGTCGACTTCGCCGCGCTCGATCATCCGCGCCGCGATGTCCATGCCGTTGATGAAGGCCAGGCAGGCATTGGCGACGTCGAAGGTCACGCATTCCTCGCCCACGCCCAGGTTGCCGGAGACGATGCTGGCGGTGGACGGTTCCAGGTAGTCGCGGCTGACCGAGGTATTGACCAACAGCCCGACCTGGCCGGCGGTGATGCCGGCGTCGGTCATCGCCTTGCGGGCCGCCAGGGTGGCCGCATCGGATGCCTGCATGTCCGCATCCCACATGCGCCGCGCGTGGATGCCGGCGACGTCGCCGAGCACGTCGGTGCGGATGCCGAGGCGATCGTAGGTCGGCTGCAGGCGTTCGTTGATCTGCTTGGAAGTCAGCGTGTGCGGCGCATCGATATGCGCCAGTCCCGCGATGGAGACATTGTTGAAGAGCATCGAGATGTACGCCGGGATAAGGCGAAGGGGCGCCAATTCTAGCGGCTGCCCGGTTTTACCGCATCTTTAACAAACTGGAACAGAGCGTATGGCTTAACCTGTTCAGCGAACGCTGCACTGATAGGCGGCGTAGCGTTGGTCGCCGTCGACCGGTTCGCCCATCGCCTGCACGGTATTCGCGCCGACGCCGGGGGCCTCGTTGCGCGCCAGGGTCTCCAGTTCCTCGCGCACCCGCAGCGGGTTGCGCTGGTAGAAGCCCACGTTGCTCTTCACCGACACCACCACCTCGCCCCGCTTCTCGCAGCCGGCCGGCGCCTGCCCTGGCGGCAGCACGCGCACGGTCTTGCCTTCCGGCGCCATCGGCACCCAGGTGCAGGCAGCGAGACTGGCGAGCAGGAGCAACGCGATCAGTAGGCGCATGGAGAGGGACCGCAGGTTGAGAGAACCCGGATTGTGCCGCAGATTGCTGAATTGGCAATGACGCTGGAGGATTTGGTGGCTGGCAGGCATGGAAGCCGATTCGTGCGGGGCTTCGCCCGGACCCTCATCCGCCCCTTCGGGGCACCTTCTCCCGATGGGAGAAGGGAACAGCCTAAGCCCCTCTCCCATCGGGAGAGGGGTTGGGGTGAGGGTACGGCGCGAAGCGTCGCGCTGAATTGGGCGCACAGGCGCCGCCCATATCCTCATCCGCCCCCCGCGCCGCAGGCCGCCTCAGCGCTTGGGCGCGACCGGCGCGGCCGCGCCCTGCGGCTTGCCGTCGGCGTCGATCACCGTCACTTCGCCCAGCTTCAGCGCGCGTACCGGGCGCTCGATCTGCTTCAGGTCGCCCACCACCACCCAGGTCAGCGCGTTCGCGTCCAGAGTCGCGGCGGCCTGCGCCACCTGCGCCGGGGTCATCGCCTCGATCTCGGCCTTGCGCTTGAACACGTAGTCGTCGGGGCGCCCGTAGCGGACGATGCCGCCGATCGCACCGAGCACCGAACTGGCGGTCTCGTAGGCGCCAGGCAGGCTCAGGGTCTGGATGTTGCGGATCCGCGCCACTTCCTCCGCCGTCGGCGGCAGCTTGCCGCTGGCGAAGACGCTGATCTCCTTCTGCATCTCCTGCAGCGCCGGCGCGGTCTTGTCGATCTGCACCGGCGCGGCGGCCGACCACGGGCGCTGGCCAAGGGTGTTGGAGGCCGAACTGCGCGCGCCGTACGACCAGTGCTTGTTCTCGCGCAGGTTCATGTTCAGCCGCGAGGTGAAGTCGCCGCCGAGCACGCCGTTGGCGGTGTCGAACCGGATCGAGGACGCATCGGTGGTCGGCGGCACCAGTTCGGCGGCGAACAGGTTGGCCTGCACCGCGCCGGGCTGGTCGATCAGGTACACCCGCGACTTGCTCGGACGCGGCACCGCCGCCGGCGCCTGCAGCGACGGCGCCGCGCCCTCGCCCTTCCAGTCGCCGAACTGCGCGTCCAGCAGCGGCACCACCTCGGCCAGGGTGGTGTCGCCGACCACGATCAGGGTGGCTTGTTCGGGACGGATCCAGTCGCGCTGGAAGTCCACCAGGTCGGTGCGCTCCAGCGCCTCGATCGCCGGCTCGGTGCCGCTGCCGCTGAACGGGATCGCATACGGATGGCCGGCGCCGTACAGCAGCGGCGGCAGCACCCGCATCGCCACCGCGTTGGGCTGCGCCTTCTCCTGGCGGATGCCGGCGATCCAGCTCGCCTTGATCCGCTCGATCTCCTTCTGCTCGAAGCGCGGGCGCCGCAGCATGTCGGCGTACAGCGCCAGCGACGGCGCCAGGTTCTCTTTCAATGCGGACAAGTAGGCGCTGCTGCCGTCCAGCGAGGCGCCGGCGCTGAGCGTGGCGCCCAGGGTGTCGGCGGCATCGGCGAAGCCCAGCGAGTCGTAGGTGCCGGCGCCTTCGTCGAGCATGCCCATGGTGAAGTTGGCGGTGCCCGACTTGCGCCCCTGGTCGGCACTGAAGCCGCCCGGGAATTCGTAGCTGAACTGCACCACCGGCACGTCGTGGCGCTCGGCCAGGATCAACCGGGTGCCGTTCTTCAGCGTGGCGCGCTGCAGCGCCGGGAACTTCAGCTGCGGGAACTGGGTGGTCTTGGGCGGGCCGGCGCTGCGATCGACGACGCTGGGCAGCGCGCGGTACTTCGGATCGACCGGCGGCGGATTCAGCGGCGCCGGCTGCACGGCCGGCTCTTCGGCCAGCGCCACGCGCTCGCCCGGCTCCACCACCAGGGTGTGGTCGCCCTTGCCCAGCCACTTGCGGCCCACCGCCTTCAGATCGCGCGCGCGGGTGGACTCGATCGTGGCCAACGAGGTGCGGAAGCAGCCCGGATCGCCGGTGAACACCGTGCACTCGGCCAGCGCATCGGCCTTGCCGCCGAACCCGCCGATGCGCTCGATGCCGCGCACGAAGCCGGCGCGGAACGCGGTCTTGGCGCGCAGCAGCTCGTCCTTGTCCGGCCCCTTGTCGAGCAGCTTGCGCAGTTCCTCGTCGATCACCGCCTCGACCTTGGCCGGATCCACGCCCTGCTTCACCGTGGCGATGATGCCGAAGCTGGAGCCCAGCTGCGACGGCCAGGCGCCGGCGCTGATCTGGTCGACCAGCTTGTCCTCGTGCACCAGGCGCCGGTCCAGCCGCGACGACTTGGCGCCGCCCAGCACCTGCGCCAGCAGCTGCAGGCGGTCGATGTCCTCGGTGCCGGTCTGGGCCACGTTCCAGACGCGGTAGATGCGCGCCTGCGGCACCTTGTCGGTCATCGTCTCGCGGGTGGACTGGGTGTGCTGGGCCACGTCGACCTGCGGCTGCGCCATGCTCGGCCCGGCCGGAATATCGCCGAAGTAACGGGCGACCTTCTCTTTGGCGGTGGCCACGTCGATGTCGCCGGCCAGCACCAGTACCGCGTTGTTCGGCCCGTACCAGGTGCGGAACCACTGCTTCACGTCGGCCAGCGAGGCGGCGTTGAGGTCGTTCATCGAGCCGATCACGCTGTGGTGGTACGGGTGGCCCTTCGGGTACAGCGCGCGGCTCAGCTTGTCCCAGGCCTGGCCGTAGGGCTGGTTCTCGCCCTGCCGCTTCTCGTTCTGGACCACGCCGCGCTGCTCGTCGAGCGCGGCCTGATCGATGGCGCCGACGAGGTGGCCCATGCGGTCGGACTCCATCCACAGCGCCATGTCCAGCGCGGTGGTCGGCACGTTCTCGAAATAGTTGGTGCGGTCGCTGTTGGTGGTGCCGTTCTGGTCGGTGGCGCCGACCTGCTTGAACGGTTCAAAGAATTCGCCGCTGTGGTTCTCGCTGCCCTGGAACATCAGGTGTTCGAACAGGTGCGCGAAACCGGTGCGCCCGGCCGGCTCGTCCTTGGCGCCGACGTGGTACCAGAGATTGACCGCCACGATCGGCGCCTTGCGATCGGTATGCACCACCACGCGCAGGCCATTGGGCAGGGTGAACTGCTCGAACGCGATGTCCACTTTCGCCGCAGCCGGCTGCCTGGCCGCACTGGACGGAGGCGCGTAGCTCAGCGCGCCGAGCGCGGTGGACAGGGCGATGGCCAGCAGCGCCCCACGGGGGCGGATCGACACGGTCATGCAAGTTCCTTTTGAGTAATGAATGGAAGGACAGCCAGGCCTCGATCGTAACGGGCCGATGCCGCGCCCGCGTATGCCTTTCGGCCCGTTCCTGAGCATCGCTGGCGCCTTCGATCCTGAACGCGATGGGCGGACGACGCTGCCGGAGGGGTGACCGGCAGGCCGAAGACGGACGTACGCAAGCGACCGTGTGTCCGCCTGCGGACACACGGCTCCGCAAAAAAACCTTGAATAACAATGCTTTGAAGTTGGCACAGGATCTGCTTTGTATCTGGGGCGCAACAAACACCGTCAAATCAAATAATGAATGAAAGCTTAATAAGTAGAAAAAACAGAAGAAAGTTCTTGCACACCCTGATTAGGTGTTCTACCTTACTACCACACCACTGCTCAACAACACCAACGAGGCCCGCCATGAAAACCGCTTCCTTCGCCCTGACCTTCGCCATCGCCGCCCTGCTCGCCGCGCCGGCCATCGCCGCACCGACCGCCACCCTGGACAGCGTGCAGGTCCGCCCCTCCGCCGAGCAGATCGCCCAGCGCACCTTCGAGCGCAACAGCGGCATCGCCACCCTGACCGCGGTGCAGGTGCGTCCCTCCGCCGAGCAGCTGGCGCAGCGCGACGCCGAGCTGTCCAGCCGCATCGCCACGCTGGCGTCGGTGCAGGTGCGTCCGTCCGCCGAGCAGATCGCCCAGCGCGCTACCGAGCAGGCCACGAGCCCGCGCGTTGTTACCCTGACCGCAGTGCAGGTGCGTCCGAGCGCCGACACCCAGAGCGTCTTCGCGATCGGCAGCGTGGTCAGCGGCGCCCTGGACAGCGCGATGCTGCAGCTGCAGCCGAGCCTGCAGAACCTGGGCCAGGACCTGACCACCAGCCTGGCGCGCTGAGCCGGCGACGCTTCGCCGGCGCAGGCCGGAGCCGGCGCGTAAACTGCGCCAATGACCGCCACGCCCACGCTGCATGTCCTGCTGTTCCAACCCGAAATACCGCCCAACACGGGCAACGCCATCCGCCTTTGCGCGAATACCGGCGCGCAGCTGCACCTGATCGAGCCGCTCGGCTTCGACCTCGAGGACAAGCAGCTCAAAC
Organism: Xanthomonas sp. SI; assembly: GCF_014236855.1. Classification (NCBI taxonomy): domain Bacteria; kingdom Pseudomonadati; phylum Pseudomonadota; class Gammaproteobacteria; order Lysobacterales; family Lysobacteraceae; genus Xanthomonas; species Xanthomonas sp. SI. The sequence continues at coordinate 298,093 of NZ_CP051261.1, read as the reverse complement.
GCGCCGGCCTGGATTACCACGAGTACGCACGCCTGCAGGTCCACGCTTCGCTGGACGCCGCGTTGCAAAGCATCGCCCCGCGCCGCCTGTTCGCCCTGAGTACCCGCAGCGACACCCGCTACGATGCGCCCGCCTTCGCCGACGGCGATGCGTTCCTGTTCGGCCCGGAGACCCGCGGCCTGCCGGCCGAGGTGCTGGAACAGGTTCCGCCCGCGCAACGCCTGCGCCTGCCGATGCGCCCGCACAACCGCAGCCTCAACCTGTCCAACGCGGTGGCGGTGGTAGTGTTCGAAGCATGGCGGCAACTGGGCTTCCCCGGCGCGGATTGAACGCGCGGCAGGACACTGGTTGATGGCGACACGTCCTTTGGGCCGAACGGCGCAACAACATAGACCACGACTGCCGCGCGATTCGACACACGGCGGCGGCGGCGCAGGCATGACGCCTTCTCCACGACAACGCCACGAAAGCTGCACGCCGAGGTTTCCGCCGGAACACCGCTACCTCTCGCGAACGTGCATTACGGGCGTCCCTGCTTGCAGTTGAAGTCGGCAACGCTTCGTTCTTACACTCGGCCGTCAGGAACATCGCCTGAGTCGATCCGAGCGAGCTGCCCGCCGCGCTCTTGCAGGGTAGCGCCATGACATCCAGCTCCCGAAAAACGATCACCACCGACGATTGGGTCAGGATTCGCCGCGACCGGGAAACCGGGATCGAGAGCGTGCACGCGCATTTCCGCGGACACGCCTACGATCCCCACGATCATGACGAAGTGCTGGTCGGCGTCACCTTGCAGGGAGTGCAGCGGTTCCACTGCCATCGATCGCTGCATACCAGTACGCCCGGGCGCGCCATCCTCATCGAGCCCGGGGCGGTCCACGACGGGCATGCGCCCGAGGAGGACGGCTTCACCTACGCGATGCTCTACCTCCCCCAGTCCTGGGTGGCGGAGATGCTGCAACGGCTCGGCCAGTGGGACATCTCCGCGATTCAACCGGCTTTTCGGAGCACCTTGACCGGCGACGCCGTGCTGAGTGCGGCAATACGCCAGGCCTTCCTCGCCGTGCATCACGGCGAAGGCCGCCTGGCGCGGGATCAGAGCCTGGATCGCATGATGCGGCTGCTGTCCTCGCATCTGTCTGCGGATGCGCAGCCCGCGCGCGATTCGGCGGCAAGGATGGTGCGGGCCAGGGATTTCCTGCACGCGCAGATGGAACGCGACGTCGGCCTGGATGAACTTGCCGGCTACGCCGACATGGACCGGTTCCGTCTCACCCGGCAATTCCAGCGCACGTTCGGCCTGTCGCCGCACGCTTACCTGATCCGCTTGCGGTTGCGCGTCGCGCGCGCCCTGCTGGCCACGGGCCAGGAACCGGCGGACGTGGCGCTCAAGGTCGGCTTTGCCGATCAAAGCCATCTGGGCCGCTGGTTCAAGCGCGCCTACCGGCTCACCCCGGCCGCGTACCAGCGGCAGTGCACAGGCGTTCTAGATTGAATCCTGGGCGGCTCCGATCATGGCCACAGTCCAGCGAGAACGGAGTTCCCCCATGTTCGACACCAAAGTGGCTCTCATCGTCCGCAACGACCTGGCGACCTGGCAGCGGTTGAATGTCGTTGCCTTCCTCGCGACCGGCATCGCAGCGGCCGCCCCCGACGCCATGGGCGAACCCTACGTCGATGCGAACGGCCACCGCTACGGCAACATGCTCGGCCAGCCGATGCTGGTGTTCGAGGCCGACCTCGCCGGACTCCAGGCCGCGCACCGGGTGGGACTGGAACGCGAGATCACCGTGCTGCCCTATGTGTTCGCCATGTTCGCGACCGGGCACGACGACGCCAATCGCCAGGCCTTCGCCGCGGAAGACCCGGGCGATCTGAACCTCGTGGGGATCGGGTTGCGCGGGCCGAAGAAGGCCGTGGAAAAAGCCACCAAGCGCCTGTCGCTGCATCCGTGAAGCGGTACGCAGCGATGCGGCCATGCCGAGTCCCCCGAGCTATCTCGCAAGCCGCATCGTCTCCTCGCACGGTCGGTCGGTAGCGGACGCTCCAGACGATGCGTGGCGCTGCCTGGCAGCCAGGGGCAGGTGCGCAATCCGCGCATCCGTATGGCGTGCGCCGACTGGCTCAGGTCAGGCGTCGACGACAAACACGCCACTCGGGTAGCAGCCGCAGATGAACTCGACGAAGGCCCGGACCTTAGGGCTCTGCAGGCGCCGCGAGGTGTGCAGCACCCACAGTTCGACCTCGTCGCCGGCCGCGCCCCACGCGACCAGTTCGCCCTTGTCGAGAAGATGCCCGATCAGCGATTGCGGCAGCATGGCCGCGCCCGCGCCGGCGGTGACCGCGTCGCGGACCGTCAGCAGCGAGGACAGCCGCAGCACGGGCTGTGGTTCGACGACGAGCTGGCCGCCCTGCACGGACCACAGCTCGCCGTCGCGATAGGACGGCGTCACCACGGCCGGGACCCGCGGCGTCTCGCCTTTCCGCCCTTTTGGCCTCTCGATGGCAGGAGCCGCCGCAAGCAGCAACCGGTCCTTGGCGAAACACCTGCCGACCAGCACGCTGTCCTTGCGCGGATTGATGCGGATGGCGACGTCGAACTGCTCCTCGACGAGGTTGGCGACACGGTCCTCGGAGACGGCCTCTATCTGCACTTGCGGATAGAGCGCCTGGAACGCGGCGGCAAGCCGTCCCAGCGCCACTTGCGAGAACAGCAGCGGCGCGGCGACACGCAGCCGGCCTCGCGGGGCCGCCAGCCCGTCCCGCGCCGCCGCGATCGCGTCGGCCACCTCGCGCATCGGCCCCTCAAGTCTGGCCAGCAGGATCTGGCCAGCTTCGGTCAGGCCCAGGCTGCGCTCGCCTCGTTCGATGAGCCGTATGCCCAACGAGTCTTCGAGATCGGCGACCCGGCGCGACAAGGTCGCCTTGGACCGGCCACTGGCGCGGCTGGCTCTGCCGAAGCCGCCATGCGCGGCCACTAGTTGGAAATCCTCTAGGGCATTCAGGTCCATTGCGTCTCAGATTTGATACGAGGCGTCCACATTTTAGAGTCTGTGTTTTGAATATGGAACCTCCTATTGTTTGCCCACACCCAGACCAAACCCCAACCAAGGAAATCACCATGACCATTCTCGTAACCGGTGCCACCGGCAATGTCGGCCGTCAGGTCGTCGAACAACTCGTCAAGCGCGGCGCCGATGTCCGCGCGCTGGTCCGCGACCCGGCCAAGGCCAATCTGCCGGCAGGCGTCGAGGTCGTCCAGGGCGATCTGCTCGATGTCGACTCGCTGCGCGGCGCCTTCTCCGGGGTCTCCACGCTGTTTCTGCTCAACGCCGTGGTCGCCGACGAGTACACGCAGGCCCTGATCGCACTGAACGTCGCCCGCCAGGCCGGGATCGAGCGCTTCGTCTATCTGTCGGTGATCCACAGCGACCTGTACGTCAACGTGCCGCACTTCGCCGGCAAGTACGGCGTGGAACGCATGATCGAGCAGATGGGCCTGAACGCCACCATCCTGCGTCCGGCCTACTTCATCGACAACGACCTCACGATCAAGGACGTGGTGAGCGGCTACGGCGTCTATCCGATGCCGATCGGCAGCAAGGGCCTGGCGATGGTCGATACCCGCGACATCGGCGAGGTCGCGGCTATCGAACTGCTGCGCCGCGAGCAGTCGGCAGTGCCGCTGGCGCTGGAGCGCATCAACCTGGTCGGCCCCGAGACGCTGACCGGCGCCTCTATCGCCGCGATCTGGAGCGAGGCGCTGGGCCGCCAGATCTCCTATGCGGGCGAGGACACCGCCGCATTCGAGCAGAACCTGCGCCAGTTCATGCCGAGTTGGATGGCCTACGACATGCGCCTGATGAGCGAGCGTTTCATCAGCGACGGCATGATCCCCGCCGCCGGCGACGTCGAACGCCTGACCATGCTGCTGGGTCGTCCGCTCCACTCCTATCGCGAGTTCGCCACCCGGGTCGCGACCTCCTCCTGACACGCAGCGCTTGCGCACCTACACCACCAGGACGCCACCATGATCTATTCGACCGCCACCGTCGCCGTGAACCCTCCCGGCGAACTCCCGCTGACCCGCGCGCAGGCCTGGCAGGGCCTGCTGCTCAAGGCCCGCGACGCCCGCCTGTTCCTGCCCGAAGGCCTGTGCACCCGCTGCGATGTCGTGGAGGAAAGCGCGACGCACTTCGTGCGCGAAGCTACGATCGCCGGCACCGACCTGCGCGAGATCATCGCCCTCGAACCGGAAAGCAAGATCACCTTCTTCCAGGCCACCGGTCCGCGCGAAGGCGCGATCGTCAACGTGCTGTTCGAAGACGCGGCCGGAGCGCTGCAACTGCGCTTCTACTGCTATCTGGGCCTGCGCGGCAAGGCGCCGGGCGGCCCCGAGGAGCAGGCCGAGCAGGCGCAGTTCGACAGCGACAAGGGCTATAAGGCCGCGCTGCACTCGACGCTGAAACGCACCCGCGAACTGCTCGCGGACGGCCGGCTCTGAACAAGCATCCGCCTCCATTCCCTGTCCGCGCGGAGCTGTTTCATGCGGGCAGCGGTATGGAACGCCACGCCGACGCCCCCCAACGCTCGGCCCCGTTTGACGAACTGGCAACGGTTCGGCCAGCAGCGATACCTGGCCGAAAAGTCACCTCCATCCTGGACGACCTACAGCAGGCGTCCCTATCTTCGAGGAAACCGACATGCAACAGCACGACAGCGGCAATATCGCGCCTGACCGACCGAAGATTCTGGTCCTGGGCGCGACCGGCGGCACCGGCCGGCTCATCGTCGGCCAGGCAGTGGCCAGAGGGTACGACGTCGCGGCGCTGGTACGTTCGCCCGACCGTGCGCGTCATCTCGGCGGGGCCGAACTCATCGTAGGAGACGCCCGCGACGAGACGATCCTGCGCCAGGCGCTGCGCGGCCGCGACGCGGTCATCAGCGCACTGGGCACACCGGCCAGCCCGCGCCGCGAGGTCACACTGCTCTCCACCGCGACGCGGGCGCTGGTGAGTGCGATGCAGGCGGAGCAGGTCGCACGCCTGGTCGGCATTACCGGCATGGGGGCCGGCGACAGCGCGGGACACGGCGGCTTTCTCTTCGACAAGCTGATCTTTCCACTACTCCTGCGCAAGGTGTATGCGGACAAGAATCGGCAGGAAGCGCTGATCCGCGACAGCGGACTCGACTGGGTGCTGGTCCGCCCCTCCGTCCTCAACGACAAGCCTGCCCGCGGCGATGTCCGCGCGCTCACCGATCTCACCGGTTTCCACGGCGGCACCATCGCGCGTTCGGATGTCGCGGCGTTCGTCTTGGACCAGGTGACCTCCAGCGACTGGATACATCGTTCGCCGCTGATCACTTGGTAAGCGCACCGCGCGCGCCGCTGTTGGGAGCGCGCTGAACGAGCAGACGGGGACGCGGCCGCAGCGGTAAGTACGAAGAAGAGCCCGCCACCAATCCCATCGGCAACGAGTCGATTGCGGTTGGCATGCCGGAAATGCCGCGACGTGTGATCCGGTAGCAACGCGGACCGTGCTGCCCATTCGCCCTCGAAACCATGCCTTCGAAAGTTCCTGAACAGGGCGTCTGATTTATATACCGGTCAGTTTGAAATTCAGGGGAAGTTCGGGTGGCTAACGGATAATTTACATATCGGCAGCGAACGGCCCACGCCTCAGCGCCGACTAAACCAATAACAAGGGTATCCCGATCATGAAGACTTCTCTGCTCGCTCTCGGCCTCCTGGCCACTCTGCCGTTCGCTGCCTCTGCGGCTGAAGGCCTGTCCTACAACTACGTCGAAGGCGGTTACATCAAGACCGACGCCGACGGCGGCGACGCGGATGGTTGGGCCGTCAAGGGCTCCTACGCGATCAACCCGAACTTCAGCGTGTTCGGCGACTTCAACCGCCAGAAGACCGATTTCGGCGACGTCGACGTCGACCAGTGGCGCATCGGCGCCGGCTACAACCACGAGATCTCGACCAGCACCGACCTCGTGACCCGTGTGGCCTACAACCGCTTCGACCCGGAATACGGCACCAAGTTCAACGGCTACAGCGCCGAAGTGGGCATCCGTACCGCGTTCAACCCGTACCTCGAGGTGTATGCGCTGGGCGGTTACGAGGACTACACCAAGAAGGACGGCATCAACCCGGACGGCGAGTTCTATGGCCGCCTCGGCGCCCAGGCCAAGCTCAACCAGAACTGGGGCCTGAGCGCGGACCTGAAGATGAACCGCGATGGCGACAAGGAATGGTTCGTCGGCCCGCGTTTCAGCTGGTAAGCGACACCGCGTAGCACTGCGCGCCGCGTCTCTCTCTCCCGCTGCGCGCGGTTCGAAGCCCGGTCCCAGGACCGGGCTTCTTTTTTGCGTGTCGTTCGTGCCGAGTGACCACAGATACGAAAAAGCCCGGCTTCGGCCGGGCTTTTTCGTATCTGTAACGGTAAGCGATCCGATCAGCTGAACAGCGTGGTCGGATACTCGGGTTTCTGCTCGCGGGCCAGCAACTGCTGCAGGCCCACCGCCGGGGTCAGTTCGCCGTGCAGCACCGCGCGCACCGCGTTGGAGATCGGCAGGTCGATGCCATGGCGTTCGGCCTGGCGCATCACCTCGTCGGCGGTCTGCACCGACTCGACCACCTGGCCGATCGCGCGAACCGCATCGTGCAGGGTCTGCCCGCGGCCCAGGGCCAGGCCCAGGCGCCGGTTGCGCGACAGGTCGCCGGTGCAGGTCAGCACCAGATCGCCGAGTCCGGCCAGGCCCATCAGGGTTTCCGGCTTGCCGCCGATCGCCGCGGCCAGCCGCAGCATTTCGTTGAGGCCGCGGGTGATCAGGCCGGCGCGGGCGTTCAGGCCCAGCTCCATGCCGTCGGCCACGCCGGTGGCCACCGCCAGCACGTTCTTCATCGCCCCGCCCAGCTCGGCACCGACCATGTCGTCGCCGGTGTAGGCGCGGAAGGTGGGGCCGTGCATCGCGTCGGCGACCTGCTGCGCGAACGCGGCATCGCCGTGCACGGTCACCGCGGTCGGCAGGTCCAGCGCCACTTCCTTGGCGAACGACGGACCGGTCACCACCGCCAGCGGCACGTCCTCGCCCAGGATCTGCTGCGCTACCTCGTGCAGGAAGCGCCCCGATCCGGGCTCGAAGCCCTTGGTCGCCCAGGCCACGCCGGCCTGCGGCGGGCGCAGCGGCGCCAGCTGGTGCAGGGTTTCGGTGAACGCGTGCGACGGCACCACCACCAGGATCCAGTCGGCGCCGTGCACGGCCGCCGCCAGGTCGGTGGTGGCCTGCAGGGTCGCCGGCAGCGGAATCTGCGGCAGGTAGCGCGGGTTCTCGTGGCGCTGCTGGATCGCCTCGGCGACGACGGCGTCGCGCCCCCACAGCACGGTCGGGAAACCGTGCCGGGCGACGAGCGCGGCCAGGGCGGTGCCCCAGGAGCCGGCGCCGAGAACGGCGATCTTCTTCGCGGGGTTATCGCGCATGTGGAACGGCGGACGCGCTCAGGCGTTGCCGGCCGGCTCCGAGTCGGCGAGCGACTGGGTCTCGCCCTGCTGCGCGCGCTGGCGCAGGGTTTCGGCGTACAGCGCTTCGAAGTTGATCGGCTGCAGGAAGAACGGCGGGAAGCCGCCGGCCTGGATCAGGTCGCTGACCAGCGAACGCACGTACGGAAACAGGATGTTCGGGCACTGCGTGCCGAGCAGCACGTCCACCGCCTGCGGGTCCAGGCCGACCAGGCCGAACACGCCGGCCTGCTGCACTTCGGCCACGTACGCGGTCTTGCCGGCGGCGGTGCAGGTCAGGGTCACCGCGAGCACCACTTCGAAGGCCTGCTCGTTCAGACGCTGCACGCGCTGGTTGAGGTTGAGCTGCAACTCCGGCTGCACGTTGTCGTTGAACACCGCCGGCGCGTTGGGCGACTCGAAGGACACGTCCTTGACGTAGATCTTCTCGATGGTGAAAGCGGGGCCGGTTGCGGCTTCGGCCGGCGCCGTGGCGCCGTTGTTGGTGACGTCGGACATTTCTTGACTCCGGTGGATTCAGGTAACAGAAAGATTCGGGATTATCACATGCCGGCTGCGGCGCTCGGCGCCCGGCCGGGAGGCGCGATCAGCGGCCCTTGACCAGCGGCAGATCGGCCTGCTGCCAGGCGGCGATGCCGCCGTCGAGCACGTAGACCTGCTCGAAGCCGGCCTTCTTCAGCTGCTTGGCGGCGGCATCGGCGGTATTGCCGGTGCGGCACACCAGCACCACCGGCGAGGACTTGGCGTTGGCCACCAGCTTGTGCTCGGGACCGAACTGGCTCGGCGTGGCGTTGCGGCTACCGGCGATATGGCCCTTCTCGAAATCGGCCGCGGCCGACAGGTCGACCAGGACCGCGTTGCCGGCATTGATCAGCAGGGTCAGTTCGGCCGGGCGCAGGGTCTTGAAGCCGCGGAACAGGCGCGCGATTTCAGTGACGATCAGGGCGATGGTCAGGCCGACCAGGGCCAGGGCCAGCATCGGGTTGCGGCCGGCGAAGGCCAGCAGTTCTTCGAAGTTCACAGGAATAGGGGGCTGGAAGCGGGCGCCGATTGTCGCACAGCTGGCCGGCGGCGCTACTGGCCGTTCCACAAGTCCGGCAGCCCGTCCAGCAGCCACCAGGTCTTGGCCTGCGCGTCCCAGCGCCAGCGCTCGCGGTAGCGCACGATGCGCTCGGCCTGGGTATTGCGGTTGATCACGCCCAGTTCGATATCGCGTACCGCGTCGCCGTCCAGCGCGCCGACCCGCCCGACCTTGTAGGAGGACACCTGCACCTGGCGGTAGCGCTCCAGTTGCAGATCGGTCAGCGGGTGCGCCTGCCGGTAGGCCGGGTCCACCGCTTCCCAGGCCGACTCGAACTCGCTCCAGCGGATCGCGGTGCCGTAGGCGGTCTGCAGGTCGTCGAGCTTGTTCTGCTGGCTGCGGCTGCCGGCCAGCGCGGTGCCGGCGAAACCCAGCACCAGCAGCAGCGCCAGGGCGCGGAACGTCGAGTGCATGGCGGGTTTCCGATGGGCGCGAGCGGTGCGCGCATCCTACCCTTTCGCGATGGCGACGAAACGCCCGCTCAGCGTGGCCGCCGCGGCGGCATCGGCCGGCCCGACCTGGGCCTGGATGCCGATCCGGGCACGGCCGCGCTGGCGGAAGGTCTGCACGAAGATGTCCCAGTCGGCCTGCGCATCGGCGCCGGCCTGCGCGTGCAGGTCGGCATACAGCGGCGCCAGGTAGCGCACCTGGGTATCGGCGACGTAGACGTCGGCCTGCAGGCCGGCGCGGTGCAGTTCGCAAGTGACCAGCGCCCAGCCGGCCAGGGTCATCACCGAGCCCAGGCTGCCGCCGAAGGCGTTGCCCTTGTCGTTGAGGTTGGCCGCCAGCGGCGCGATCACCTGCAAGCGCCGTTCGGCATAGCCCTGCAGCGCGACCTGCAGCGCCGCCACCGGCGGCATCGCGTCGAACTGCCGCTGCAGCTGCTGCAGGAACGCATCGAAAGGAAGATCCGCTGCCATGGTGCGATTGTGCTGCCGGTGGGGGCTCGCATAATGCCTGGCATGAGCGCACATGCAACCGCTGCCGCCGCGGCCTGGACCCTGATCTCGCTGCGCCCGCAGGGCGAGCACGCGCCGCTGCGGCGGGCCGCGGCGCGGGTCGGCGCGCGGCTGCTGGCGGTCTCGCCATGGCGCCTGCAGGCCTGCCACGACGCTGCCACGCGCAGCGCGCTGGCCCTGGCGCTGGCCGCGCCGCGGGTGATCTTCAGCAGCCCGGCGGCGGTGCGCGCGGCCGCGGCGCTGCAGCCGCTGGCGGCGGCGCCCGGGCAATGCTGGCTGGCGGTGGGCGCCGGCACCGCGCGCTCGCTGCGGCGCCATGGCATCGCCGAGGTCGCGGTACCGGAACGGATGGACAGCGACGGCCTGCTGGCGCTGCCGCAGCTGGCGGCCAGCGATGGCGCCGTCGGCCTGGTCACCGCGCCCGGCGGACGCGGCCTGATCGCCGCGCACCTGCAGGCGCGCGGCACGCCGCTGCAGCGCGCCGATGTCTACCGCCGGGTGCCGTTGCCGCTGTCCGCGGCGTGCATCGCCCGGCTGCGCGCCGCGGCGCCGGGCGTGCTGGCGCTGAGCAGCGGCGAGGCGCTGCGGCTGGTGCTGGAGCACCTGCCCGACGACCTGGCCGCAGCCTGGCGCGCGCAGCCGCTGGTCGCCGCCAGCGCGCGGCTGGCCGCGCTGGCCGCCGAACTCGGCTTCGCCGACATCGCGCGCGCCGCCGGTCCGCTGCCGCAGCAACTGGCCACAGCCGCCGCCGCGGTCGTAACGCGTTCGCCACCTCGCTGAACGCGCGCCGTCCCCCGGCTTGCGGGCGCGGTGCCGCTCACGCCATGCTCCCGCGTGCCGTGGGTCCGGCCGTCGCCATCGTCGCGACGGGACGCAGGCTAAAAGGATGCCCCCGCCGATGACCGAAATCTCGTCCCCGCCTCGCCGCTCCACGCGCTGGATCTGGCTGCTTCTGGTACTGGCCATGCTGGTTGCGCTCGCGCTGGCCGGTTGGCGCGGCTGGGAGTGGTGGCAGGCGCGCAATGCGCGCGCGCTGGCCGAGCAATCCGAGACCCAACTGCAGGTGCAGGCCCTGCAACAGAATCTGGAAACGCTGCGCCGCGACCAGCGCGCCACCGTGCAGCGGGTCCAGGACGCGGCCAGTACCAACCGCGTGCTGCGCGACGAGATGCTCGGCCTGAGCCAGCGCAGCGCGCTGCTCGAAGACAACGTCGCCAAGCTCGCCGACTCCAATCGCCACGGCGCGCAGGCGCTGCGCCTGGACGAGGTGGAACTGCTGCTGAGCCAGGGCCAGCAGCGCCTGGACGTGGCTGGCGACACCCAGGGCGCCCGCCGCGCCTATGCGGTGGCCAGCGGCGTGCTGGAAGGCGTGGACGATCCGCGCTATCTCAACCTGCGCCAGGTGTTGCTGCAGGAACGCACCGCGCTGGACGCGCTCGGCGAGGGCCCGCAGGCGCGGCTGTCGGCGCAGCTGGACGCCTTCGCCGCCAGCCTGGAGGCCTTGCCCACGCAACTGCCCGAGCGCATGCAAGCGCCGCTGTGGCAACGGCTGCTGTCGCCGCTGGTCAAGATCCGCCCCGCCCAGGGCGGCGTGCTGGTCGCGCGTTCGGAGCGGGTCGCCGCGCGCGACGCGCTGCAGCTGGACCTGAGCCTGGCGCGCGCCGCGCTGGAGCGTGGCGACGCGCGCGGCTACCGCGGCGCGCTGACCCGCGCCGGCACCTGGCTGCAACGCCTGTGGCCCGATTCGGCGCCACTGCGCGAACGCCGTGCCACATTGCAGACCCTGCGCAACGCCGCCCTGCGTCCGGCCGTCCCCGAGCTGGGCACCACCCTGCAGCAGTTGCGCAGCATGCGCGACGCAAGGAGCCAACCATGAAATCCCTCCGTTCCCTGATCGTGTTGCTGGTGGTGATCGCCCTGGGCGTGATCGGCGCGCAGTGGCTGGCGCAGGACAAGCTGGGCGACCTCGGCGAAGTGATCGTGCGCGCCGGTGGCAACGACTACATCTCGCCGCTGCCGCAGGCGGCGCTGCTGCTGGTGATCGCCTTCCTTGTGCTGTTGCTGCTGTGGAACCTGCTCAGCTTCCCGTTCCGCGCCTGGGGCCGGCATCGCCGCAAGCAATCGCGCGCGCGCCTGATCGAAGGCCTGACCGCGCTGCACAACGGTCAGTGGACGCGCGCCGAGAAACAGCTCAATGCCGCTGCGGAAGATCCCGACGTCAGCGCCATCGCCCTGGTCGCGGCGGTCCGCGTGGCCGATGCGCGCGCCGACGCGGAGGCGACCAGCCGCTACCTGCAGCGCCTGAGCGAACGCGACGCCGGCGCGCACGCGCTGCTGCAGGGCGAACGTCTTCTCGCCCAGCAACGGCCGGTCGATGCGATCAATGCGCTGGACGTGGCCGCGGCGCAGCCGTTGCCGCCGCGCGGCTTGCTGCTGCGCACCGAGGCGCTGACCAGCATTGGCCGTGCCGGCGAGGCCTATGGCCAGCTTGGTGCGATCCGCCAGCAGCAGGCCTTGCCGCTGGAAGCGATCGGTCCGTTGGAATCGCGTCTGGCCGCCGCCTCGCTGCAGCAGGCGGACGATGCCAACGCGCTGGCCGAACGCTGGGAAAGCCTGCCCAAGTCGCAGCGCAGCGAACCGGCGGTGGTCGAGGCCTATGCCACCCGCGCCGCCGCACTGCACTGGGACGACGCGGCGCTGCGCGCGGTGGAACAGGCACTGGAAACGCGCTGGGACGAAGGCCTGGCGGCGCTGTACGGACGCCTGCCAGTGGAAAAATACGATTCGCGCCGCGCCAGCGCGCAGCGCTGGCTGCAGAGCCATCCGGACAGCCCGGGGCTGCTGCTGACCCTGGCGCGGCTGGCGCGTCAGCAGCAGCAATGGCCGCAATCGGAGGAGTTCCTGCACCGCGCACTGGCGCTGGGCGCCGGCGCCGAAGCCTGGGAGGCGTTCGGCGATGGCTATGCCGAGGCCGGCGACCCGGTCCTGGCGCAGCACTGCTACGCCAACGCGCTGCGCCTGCAACGCGGCGAACTCGCCCAGCCGCTGCCCGCGGCCAGCGCGCCGGTGGTGATTCCGATCGATCCGGATCCGGACAGCGCCGAGCGCCGCGACGAACACGGTTTCCCGCGCCTGCAGGAATGAACGCGGTAGCAGGGATGACGCACCGTTGACCGGGGCCGGCGTCGGCTGCAGCCGGCGCCGGCTTTCTCGTTCAACGATTGCGAATCCAGCGCTCGGCCGGCCGAACCGATCGGCTCAGCGCCGCAACGCGGCCGGCAGCGCCGGCAGGCGCGCCAGGAATGCGGGCGCCACGCCCTTGTAGCGCGCATAGCGTTCGTCCATGCGCCGCGGCACCAGGATGCGCGCGCCGAGCAGGCCGGCGACCAGCATGGCCAGGAACAGTCCCAGGCCCAGCCAAATCCCGGCCTCATTGCCGACGGCGAACCCCAGCAGCGGCCCGGCCACGAACGCCGCCGCCGTGAGCAGCACGAAGCGGTTGCGTCGGCGCCGATGCTCGGCGCACATGCCGAGCACATGGATGCTGCGCTTGCGCGCGATCATCGCCGCGATCGCGTAGATCACCACGCTCACCAGGATCAGCACGTACCAGCCCGGCGCATGCCAGTAGAACGTGCGCTTCTTCAGTTCGTCGTTGCGCAACGCCACTCCGCACTTGACGCAATGCGCCGGGAACGGCGTATCGCGCAGGCACAGCAAGTCGTCGCCATCGCGCCACAGCGTCTCGCCCGGCAGCGGCGGCATGGTGGTGGCCTGGATGGCGGCGTCGGGCGCCTGATACGGATTGAAGCTGTCCTGCTGGTTCATGGCATGCGCCCCCTGCGCGCCGTTCGGCCTGCGTGGTGCAGGCGGATCGGCGCGCATGGTAGCGCAGCGGCAAGCGCTGCTGGCGGGCGATGGCAGGAAGACGCGTACGACGATGGTGTCGGCGTGGCCGCGTCGAGCCACGCTCCGCCTCTCTGGCGGCGTGCCCGGCGCCATCCCCTGCACGCCTTCGCGGTCCGACGCACACAGGCGCGCGGACCGCACGACGCGGCTCAGCGCTCGACGATCGCCACCACGCCCATGCCGCCGGCGGTGCAGATCGAGATCAGCGCACGCCCGCCGCCGCGTTCGACCAGCTGCTTGGCTACCGTGGCGACGATGCGCGCGCCGGTCGCGGCGAACGGGTGGCCGGTGGCCAGCGAGGACCCCAGCGGATTGATCTTGGCCGGATCGATCTGCCCCAGCGGCGCATCCAGGCCGAGCCGGGTGCGGCAGTAGTCCTCGCTCTCCCAGGCGCGCAGCGTGCACAGCACCTGCGCGGCGAAGGCCTCGTGGATTTCGTAGATATCGAAGTCCTGCAGGCTCAGGTTATGCCGCTTGAGCATGTCCGGCACGGCGATGGTCGGCGCCATCAGCAGGCCTTCGCCGTGCACGAAATCCACCGCCGCGACCTGCGCATCGCGCAGATACGCTATCGGCACATGGCCGTGCGCCTGCGCCCATTCCTCCGAGGCCAGCAGCACCGCGGCGGCGCCGTCGGTCAGCGGGGTGGAGTTGGCCGCGGTCAGAGTGCCGCGACCACTGGTCTTGTCGAACGCCGGCTTCAGCGTGGCGAGCTTCTCCAGCGAGGTGTCGGCGCGCAGGATGTTGTCGCGCTCCACGCCGCGGAACGGTGCGATCAGGTCGGCGAAGAAGCCGCGCTCGTAGGCTGCGGCCAGCTTGTGGTGCGAGGACACTGCCCAGGCGTCCTGCGAGTCTCGCGCGATGTTCCACTGCTTGGCCATGTCCTCGCAGTGGTCGCCCATGCTCTTGCCGGTGCGCGGCTCGGCCACGCCGGGAAACTCCGGCTTGAGTTCGGCGAACTTGAAGCTGCGGGTCAGCGCGCGGATCTTGTCGCCGGTGGTCTTGGCGCGGTTGGCGGCCAGCAGCCGCGCGCGCAGCTTCTTGCCGTACACGATCGGCACTTCCGAGGTGGTGTCCGAACCGCCGCCGATGCCCGACTCGATCTGCCCCAGCGCGATCTTGTTGGCCACGGTGATGATGCTGTCCAGGCTGGTGCCGCAGGCGCGCTGCAGGGTGATGCCCGGCGTCAGCGGCGACAGGCCGGACGACAGCGCGGCCTCGCGGCCCAGGTTCCAGTCGCTGGAGTGCTTGATCACCGCCCCCATCGCCACCTCGCCCAGCTGCTGGCCGTGCAGGCCATAGCGCTCGACCAGGGCGCCCAGCGTCCGCACCGACATGCCGAGGTTCCCGACATCCGCATACGCCGTGTTCTGCCGGCAAAACGGAATACGGACGCCGCCGAGAATGGCGACGGGACGGGCTACTGGCATGGGATTACCTCGCGCGAGGGGTCGGGGACATGACCTGCACGTTAGCGCAGGCATAATGAAGCGAGTGTAGCTTTGCGCCCGCGACGGGCCAACCGCCAAGCCATGAGCCAAGCCATTGCCAGCATGAATGCCCGCGGCGTGATCGCCCTGGAACTGTCCGCCGGACTCGCCCCGGCCCACGCGGCGCTGCCGCACGCCTTGGCCGCGGAGCTGGCCGAGAAGGTCGGCCGCGACCTGGCGCAACTGGTGCCGGCGGTGCGCGAACTGGAATTGAGCCTGGCCGGCGCGCATTTCGACCCCGCCGAGGTGCTGCGCCCGGGCTGGCCGATGCACCGGCGCCTGGACGAGCTGCGCGCACGCGCGCCGGGCCGCGACGCCGGCCCGCGCCTGCTGGCGTTCGGCGCCGATGCCGACGGCGCGGTGCCGCTGCCGTTCCAGGCCGACACCGCGCTGCTCGGCGGCGCGCTGCGGGTGGTGCCGTTCCTGCTCAGCGGTCCGGCCGAGACGCTGCAACCGGTCGCCGAGGCGCTGGAAGACGTGTTGCTGGCGCAGGGCATGGCGCAGCCGGACACCGCGCTGCTGGCGCAGCAGGCGTTCGGCGCGCAGATCGAACACGCGCGCTATCTGACGGTCAACGACCTGGCCGCGATGATGTCGATGCAGTACGACAACCAGGGCCTGGCGCCGCTGTGGCCGCTGATCGAGACCGCGCTACTGGCGCCGGACCAGGAGGAATGGCTGGCCAGCCCGCCCGAACCGCTGCTGCGCTACCGCGGCGGCGAAGTGCGCATGGCCTTGTTCGACCCGGCCAGCTGGTGCGCGCACTACGCCCACGACCGCCAGGACTGCGAGCGCCTGCAGCGGGTCTACGAACACTACCTGGCCCGGCAGCGGCAACTGGCCGCGGTACTGGAAGCGCATGGCATGCCGGTGCTGTACGTGCATTGCGAGGCCGGCGAGGACGCGAGGCAGGCGTTGCTGGCGGCGTGAAGCGCGTTTGATCAGGGGTGTTAGCGGTGACGACGGGGCGCGCAAGCAAACTTGCGGTGATCTGGCCGAATGGTCCTGCGATTAGCGCGTCGTTGCCGAGGCTGTGCAACACCGCCTGTGTCCATTGCTTCGTGCGTCGCGACTGAAGTCGCTCCCACAGGAGTTGCGGCTGAGTGTTGAGCGCTCTGGAGATGGGTTTCAAACCGAACTGTGCCGAAGCCGGCAGCCTCCCGGCAGATTCCGCCTCGCGCCATCGACACAGATAGGCACCTAAGCCGGCCGACTTCCCGGCTTCGCTCATCGCGACTGAAGTCGCTCCCACACAGGAGTTCGTCGCGGCTGGGTGCACTGTGGGAGGGACTTCAGTCCCGACTGCCGCCGAAGCCGGCCAACTTTCCGACTTCGCTCGTCGCGGCTGAAGCCGCTCCTACACAACAAGCGGATGCATCTCCTGCACAGGCAAGAGTCTGGCGGCTTGCAACGGCGCTGCAGGCGCGGTTTCAACCCGACCGGCGCTCCGAAGCCATCGGATTTGCCGACTTCGGTACCCGTCGCCGCCGGTGGCCCGAAGCCACCGGCGGCGCGCTTGCATCGGCCTACGGCGACCTGCCGCTTACTGCGCGGAAGGCGCCGCCGCTGCGCCCGCCGGGGCGGCGGCGGTCGCGTTGCCCTTGATCACGCCGCAGGCCAGGCGGCCGCCGGCATTGCCGGTGGGCTGGGTCTTGTAGTCGTCCGCGTCGGCGTGGACGATCACCGCGTGGTTGAGGATGTCGAAGCCGTCACCCTTGCCGATGTTGACGTTGTTGGACACCGACGCATCGATCATGGCCTTGCCGTCGGCGTCGGCCTTCAGGTTCGGCATGTCGCCGCCGTGGTGCGGGTCGGCGCTGACCTGGCCGTGCTCGGACTTGGCCGGGTTGAAGTGGCCGCCGGCGCTGCTGCCGTCGGGCGCGCTGCAATCGCCGAACTCGTGGATGTGGAAGCCGTGCTCGCTGTTGGGCTTGAGCCCGGTGATGGTGCCGGTGACGTGCACGACGCCATCGACCGTATCGAACTTGACCTCGCCGGCGACCTGGTTGCCCTGGGTCGGGCTCAGCGCGGCGCTGGCGGCGGCCTGGGCGGGCGTGGCGGCGGGCGCCGGTTCTGCGGCCGGTGCCGGGGTGGCGGGCGTCGCGGCCGCAGCGGGAGCGTCGGCAGCGGCCGGCTCTTCGCGCTTGCAGGCGCCGAGCGCGAGGGTCGTGGCCAGGAACAGGACGGTGGGAAGCGTACGCATGGTGGTTCTCCTTGAGGGGCCGCGGAATGCGGACGTTCGCCGCGGAGCAAGCCCCGGGCGGATGATCGGTCAGCGCAGCACGCGGATCACGCCGCAGGCCACGCGCGCGCCGGCATTGCCGGCCGGCTGGCTGCGGTAGTCGTCGGCGTCGGCATGCGCGACCAGCGCGCGGCCGGCGATGTCGTTGGCCGCGCCGCCGCCGAGCACCACGCCGTGCAGCAGCACGTCGACCTGGGCGACGCCGTCGGCGTTGGCGCTGAGGTTGTCCATGTCGCCGGCGTGATGCGGACCGCTGCCGGCGCGGCCGTGCGGACCGCCGAGCGGATTGAAGTGGCCGCCGGCGCTGCTGGCGTCGGCCGCGCTGCAATCGCCGCGCTCGTGCACATGGAACGCGAACGCGCGGCTGGGCTGCAGGCCGCCGAGGGTACCGGTGATGCGCACGCCGCCGGGCGCGGCGACCAACGACAGCTTGCCGCTGACCAGGCTGCCGGAGGCCGGGGCGAGCACCGCCTGCGCCTGCTGCGCGGTGCCGCTGGTGGGCATCGGCGGCGCTTTCGGCGGCGGCGGCGGTGGCGCTACCGGCGGCGCACTGCTGCAGCCGGCCAGTATCAGCAACGCGCTTCCCACGACGGCATACAGGCTGTAACGCATCGGCATTGACTCCTTGTGCAGCGAAAACTAGAGGGATGGCCGTTCACAGCTCATGAAGGCGGCGTCGGCGCGCAAGTCTAAACCGGCGCTGCGCGCCGGTTCGGGATTCGGGATTCGGGATTCGGGATTCGGGATTCGGGAATCGGGAATCGGGAATCGGGAATCGGGAATCGGCAGAGCTTTGCAGGGTTTGCCCTACGAAGTCTGCGGAGCGGTCAGACAAGGCATCGTGCTTTTCCGGGTTCCCAGTCCCGCGTCCCGCGTCCCGGCGCCACTCAAAGGCGGCGCCGGCCCGGGCCGAGCTTGCGGGTGACCGTGTTGCGGCCCACGCCCAGGCGCGCGGCGGCTTCGGCACGGCGGCCCTGGGTGAAGCGCAGCGCCACTTCCAGCAGCGCCTTGTCGAAACGGTCGCGCGCTTCCGCGTGCAGGCCCTCGGCGCCGTCGGTCAGGCGCTGCTGCGCCCAGGCCGACAGCTGCGCATCCCATTCGCCGCCCTCGCCGCTGCGCTCGCGGCGGCTGCCGCGCAGCAGTGCGCCGTCCACGTCGTGCGCGTCGATGACCTCGGCCGGCGCCAGCGCGGCCAGCCGCCAGCACACGTTCTCCAGTTCGCGCACGTTGCCCGGCCAGGCGTAGCCGCGCAACGCGTCCAGCGCCGCCGGCGACAGCCGCTTGGGCGGGGTGTCGAGCTTGCGCGCGGCCATCGCCAGGAAGTTCTCGGCCAACTGCGGCACGTCGGCGCGGCGTTCGCGCAGCGGCGGCAGCTGCAGCCGCACCACGTCCAGCCGGTGCAGCAGGTCGGCGCGGAAGCGGCCCTGTTCGACCAGCGCTTCCAGGTCCTGGTGGGTGGCGGCGATCACCCGCACGTCGACGCGGATCAGTTCGCGGCCGCCGACGCGGAAGAATTCGTTTTCGGCCAGCACGCGCAGCAGCCGCGTCTGCAACGGCAGCGGCATGTCGCCGATCTCGTCCAGGAACAGGGTGCCGCCGTCGGCCTGTTCGAAGCGGCCGATGTGGCGCCGCTGCGCGCCGGTGAAGGCGCCGGCCTCGTGGCCGAACAGTTCGCTTTCCAGCAGTTCGGCCGGGATCGCCGCGGTGTTGAGCGCGACGAACGGCTTGCGCGCGCGCGGCGACTCGGTGTGCAGCGCGTGCGCGACCAGTTCCTTGCCGGTGCCGGTTTCGCCGTTGATCAGCACCGACAGCGGCGCCTGCGCCAGGCGGCCGATGGCGCGGAACAGCGCGCGCATCGCCGGGGTGTCGCCGATCAGTTCGGCGCTGCCCTGGCTGGACACCGGCAGCGCGACCTCGGCGACACCGCCGGCCTCCGGCAGCGCGCGCGCGGCCAGCGCCACCGCGTCGTCCAGGTCGAACGGCTTGGACAGGAATTCGTGCGCGCCGCCGCGGAACGCGCCGGCGGTGCTGGCCACGTCGGTATAGGCGGACATCACGATCACCGGCAGTTGCGGATGCGCGGCCTTGAGCTTGTCCAGCAGCACCAGGCCGTCGTCGCCGGGCATGCGCACGTCGGTGAACAGCAGGTCCGGCAGCGGACGCTGCGCCAGCGCCTGCAGCGCCGAGGCGGCGCTGTCGAAACCGTCCACGCTGTAGCCGGCATCGCGCAAGGCGGTGGACAGCACGAAGCGGACCGAGCGGTCGTCGTCGACCACCCAGATGCGTTGCGATCCTTCCAGGGATTCGGTCATCGGAATGCTCCTATTCGGGGTCCGCTGCGGCCTGCGGCAGCAGCAGGGTGAACACGGTATGCCCAGGGCGGGAGCGGAAGGTCAGCGAACCGGCGTGCTCGCGCGCCACCTGCTGCGCCAGCGCCAGGCCCAGGCCGCTGCCTTCGGCGCGGCCGCTGACCAGCGGCAGGAACAGGTGCTCGGCCAGTTCCTCCGGCACGCCACGGCCGTCGTCGACGATCTCCAGGCGCACGCCGCGCGCGTGCACGCGGTCGCGGATGCGCTGGGCGTGCTCGACGCGGGTGCGCAGGGTCACCTGCGCGGCGCCGGCCTGGATCGCGTTGCGGACCAGGTTCCACACCGCCTGGGTCAGGCGGTCGGCATCGCCGAGGAATTCGGGAATGCTGGGGTCGTAGTCGCGCTGCAGGCGCACCGACCAGCCGCCCTCGTTCTCGGCCAGGCGCAGCACCCGTTCCAGCACCGCGTGGATGTTGAGCATGGCGTGCGGCCGCGCCGGCGCCGGCGACAGCAACTGGTCGAGCAGGCTGTTGAGGCGCTCGATCTCCGCGCCGATCAGCTCGATCAGCTCGCGCTCGTCCTCGTCGCGGTGCTGCGCGCGCCGCGCCAGCAGCTGCGCGGCGCCCTTGAGCCCGGCCAGCGGATTGCGCAGTTCGTGGGCCAGCCCCTTCAGCGCCGCGCCCAGCGCGTTGGGCAGCGCCTGCGCCGGATCCGGGGTAGGGAATTCGTCGACCGGGTGCGCTTCCAGCAGCCAGCCGCCATTGTCCATCCGCGACAGCCAGCCCTCGGCGAAACGCGGGGCCTCGCCGGGAATGGCCAGCGCCATGCGGTGCAGGCGCAGTACGTCGCGCTCGTCGTTGAGCAGGAACCGCGCCAGCGCGTCGCCCTGCACTTCCAGCGAGGCCAGCGGCTGGTCGAGCAGGCGCCGCACGCTCACGCCCAGCCAGCGCGCGAAGGCCGGATTGGCGCCGAGCAGGCGGCCGTCGGCATCGGCCCAGACCACCGGAGTGCCGAGCGCGTCGAGCGGGGGTGGAGGCGAGGTCATCTGCATTGCACCAATGTAGTGCAAAGGCTACCGGAAGGCGCTGAACGCCTGCCCGGGCGGGCCATGTGCCGGAATGGGCCGGCAACGTCGGCTGGCGCCGAGGCGCGGCCTGTCGCAGCCACCGCCACCAGCGGGCACGAGGCGCCGCGGGCAACGGAAAAGAAAAGAATTGGGGGTCGGGCGAGGCTAGCGGCCACGCGGGAATACCTCAGATCGCTAAGAAAACTGCCGTCGTTCCGCCCCATGGAGCGCCGGCGATGGCCACTGACCGCCAGGACCGGTGCATACCGGCCGCAGGCGGGATTGCCGCAGCGGCCCGCGACGCCAGGTCGCGGGCCGCTCTTGCTCAGGACTCGTAGGCGGCTTCGCCGTGCGAGGTGATGTCCAGACCCTCACGCTCGGCTTCTTCCGACACTCGCAGGCCGAACACCAGCTTGGCGACCAGGAAGCCGACCACCGAGACCACGCCGATCCAGACCACGGTCACGCCGACGCCGGTGGCCTGCACCAGCAGCTGGTGGCCCATGGTCACGCCTTCGGCATAGCCGGAACCGCCCAGCGCCTTGTCGGTGAACACGCCGGTCAGGATCGCGCCGACGATGCCGCCGACGCCGTGCACGCCGAACACGTCCAGGGTGTCGTCGGCGTTGAGCAGCTTCTTCAGCCCGGTCACGCCCCACACGCAGATCGCGCCGGCGGCCACGCCGATGACGATCGCGCCGAACGGGCCGACGGTACCGGCGGCCGGGGTGATGCCGACCAGGCCGGCGACCA
This sequence comes from Xanthomonas sp. SI, assembly GCF_014236855.1. Taxonomy (NCBI): domain Bacteria; kingdom Pseudomonadati; phylum Pseudomonadota; class Gammaproteobacteria; order Lysobacterales; family Lysobacteraceae; genus Xanthomonas; species Xanthomonas sp. SI. Next base: position 276,755 of record NZ_CP051261.1, on the reverse strand, counting down.
TGCCCGAGGCCACGCCCAGCGCCGAGGACTTGCCCTTGACCAGCTTCTCGACCAGCGACCAGGCCAGCACCGCGGCGGCGGTGGCCAGCAGCGTGTTGAGGAAGGCCAGCGCCGCAGTGGCGTTGGCTTCCAGCGCCGAACCGGCGTTGAAGCCGAACCAACCCACCCACAGCAGCGAGGCGCCGACGAAGGTCAGGGTCACGTTGTGCGGCTTGAGCGCGGTCTGGCCGAAGCCCAGGCGCTTGCCGACGAAGTAGGAACCGACCAGGCCGGCGACACCGGCGTTGATGTGCACCACGGTGCCGCCGGCGAAGTCCAGCGCGCCCTTGGTGAACAGGAAGCCCGGGGCCGCCCACACCATGTGCGCCAGCGGCAGGTAGCCGAAGGTGAACCAGATGACGATGAACAGCAGCACCGCGGCGAACTTCACGCGCTCGGCGAAGGCGCCGACGATCAGCGCGCCGGTGATGCCGGCGAAGGTCAGCTGGAAGGCGACGAACACGTACTCCGGCAGCTTGAAGCCCTTGGAGAAGGTATCGGCCAGCGTGGTGGTATCCACGCCGTGCAGCAGCGCCTTGTTGAGCGTGCCGACGAACGGGCCGCCATCGGCGAAGGCCAGGCTGTAGCCGTACAGCACCCACAGGATCGCGATCAGCGAGAACACCACGCCGACCTGGATCAGCACCGACAGCACGTTCTTGGAGCGCACCATGCCGCCGTAGAACAGCGCCAGGCCCGGCACCACCATCAGCAGCACCAGCAGCGTGGAGGTCAGCATCCAGGCGACGTCGCCCTTGTCCACCACCGGTGCGGCGGCTTCGGGCGCGGCGGCCGCGGCCGGCGGCGCCGGCGGCGTCAGTTGTTCGGTAACCACGTCCGGGGTCGGCGCCGGGGTCACTTCGGCCTGGGCGAAGGCCGTGCCCGGCACGCCCACCGCCATCGCGCTGACCAGCATCAGCATGCATACCGCGTAGAACCGGGCCTTCCACCCGGAGAAAAGACCTGTCTTCATGAGGGGCTCCAGGGTGGGGTTAGAGCGCATCTGCGCCGATCTCGCCGGTGCGGATCCGGATGACCTGTTCGATCGCGGTGACGAAGATCTTGCCGTCGCCGATCTTGCCGGTCCCGGCCGCGGTCTGGATCGCCTCGACCACGGCTTCCAGACGCTCGTCGGTCACCACGGTCTCGATCTTGATCTTGGGCAGGAAGTCGACCACGTACTCGGCGCCGCGATACAGCTCGGTGTGGCCTTTCTGCCGGCCGAAGCCCTTGACCTCGGTGACGGTGATGCCGGACACGCCTGCCTGCGACAAGGCCTCGCGGACCTCGTCGAGCTTGAATGGCCGGATGATGGCGGTGATCAGTTTCATGCGCATACCCCGTTGGTGGAAGGAGCCGGCCGGCGAACGCCGGCCGGCGGTTTGCATGTCATCGGCGCCGCGAACGGCGCCGTCCTGCTGCGCGGTGCGTCCCGCGGATCACGCCGTGGCGCGGCGCACGCGAGTGCGACGGCAACGGCGACGTGGGAGGGAGCGTGGCCCACGGCACGCAAGCGCTGTCTTTCGTGGTGCATCCCCTGGAAAACCGGCTGTTGCGACTGATTCGGGCGCGGACCACCGGCACGGCTCCCCAGCCGAGTAGGTGGCGGCGATGACGAAGGAGGGAGGGGTAACCTTCGCCATCGCCGCGCGTGGAACTCAGTTGGCGTAGTACAGCTGGTACTCCAGCGGGTGCGTTGCGGCGCGGAACTTGGTCACTTCCTGCATCTTCAGCGCGATGTAGCCGTCGATGAAGTCGTCGCTGAACACGCCGCCGGCCTTGAGGAACTCGCGGTCGGCGTCGAGCGCTTCCAGCGCCTGGTCGAGGCTGGAGCACACCTGCGGGATCTTCTTCTCTTCTTCCGGCGGCAGGTCGTACAGATCCTTGTCGCTGGGCGCGCCCGGGTCGATCTGGTTCTTGATGCCGTCCAGGCCGGCCATCATCAGCGCGGCGAAGGTCAGGTAGCCGGACTGCAGCGGATCCGGGAAACGGATCTCGATGCGCCGCGCCTTCGGGTTGGACACCCACGGAATGCGGCACGAGGCCGAGCGGTTGCGCGCCGAGTAGGCCAGCATCACCGGAGCCTCGAAGCCCGGGACCAGGCGCTTGTAGCTGTTGGTGCCGGAGTTGGTGAAGGCGTTGATCGCCTTGGCGTGCTTGAAGATGCCGCCGATGTACCACAGCGCCATCTGCGACAGGCCGCCGTAGCCGTCGCCGGAGAACAGGTTGGTGCCGCCCTTGGCCAGCGACTGGTGCACGTGCATGCCCGAGCCGTTGTCGCCGACGATCGGCTTGGGCATGAAGGTCGCGGTCTTGCCGTTGCGGTAGGCGACGTTCTTGATGATGTACTTCATCATCATCAGCTCGTCGGCCTTCTTCACCAGCGAGTTGAACTTGGTGCCGATCTCGCACTGGCCGGCGGTAGCCACTTCGTGGTGGTGCACCTCGACTTCGATGCCGACCTGCTCAAGGGTCTTGCACATTTCAGCGCGCAGGTCCTGCAGCGAGTCGGTCGGCGGCACCGGGAAGTAGCCGCCCTTGACCGCCGGACGGTAGCCGCTGTTGCCGCCTTCGATCTTGCTGCCGCTGCTCCAGGCCGCTTCTTCCGAATCGATCTTGAAGAAGGTGTGGCCCATCTCGTTGCCGAAGCGCACGCCGTCGAAGATGAAGAATTCCGGCTCCGGGCCGAAGAACGCCTGGTCGGCGATGCCGCTGGACTTCAGGTAGGCCTCGGCGCGCTTGGCCACGCCACGCGGGTCGCGGTCGTAGCTCTGCATGGTGGCCGGATCGAGGATGTCGCAGGTCAGGACCAGGGTCGGATCGGCCATGAACGGGTCGATGAACGCGGTGTCGGCGTCGGGCAGCAGGACCATGTCCGACTCGTTGATGCCCTTCCAACCCGAGATCGAGCTGCCGTCGAACATCTTGCCTTCTTCGAACAGCGCCGGCTCGATGATGCTCACGGGGAAGGTCACGTGCTGCTGCACGCCGCGCATATCGACGAACCGCAGGTCGACGAACTCGACCTTGTTGTCCTTGACCAGCTTCTCAATATTTTCCGCAGACATCGATGAAACCTCGGGTTGGTGAATGGCTTGCCCCGTAACAGCAATCGCCGTGCCAACTGTGACCGGTTCACAAGTCCTTGATTTTGGTGAAGGGAGCACGCCAACGGGGCGAAAGCGGCGCACCAAAATGGTTCGATGGTGGTTGCGAGCACCAGAATGGTGCTCGAGGCAATGTTTTATCCTTGCCCGGCTTTTCCTCCCCCACGAGCCGAACCTCCCCCATGAGCGACATGTTCTCTGCCCTGCTACTGGGCATCCTCGAAGGCCTGACCGAATTCCTGCCGGTCTCCAGCACCGGCCACCTGTTGATCGCCGAGCAATGGCTCGGCCGCCGTTCGGACTTCTTCAACATCGTGATCCAGGCCGGCGCGATCCTGGCCACCACCCTGGTGTTCCGGCAGAAGCTATGGACGCTGGCCACCGGCCTGGGCGACCGCGCCAACCGCGACTACGTGCTCAAGCTGGGCACCGCGTTTCTGGTCACCGCGGTGGTCGGCCTGGCGGTGCGCAAGGCCGGCTGGCAGCTGCCGGAATCGGTGCAGCCGGTGGCCTGGGCGCTGGTGATCGGCGGCGTGTGGATGCTGGTGGCCGAGCATTTCGCCGCGCGCATGCCCGAGCGCGAACTGGTGACCTGGAAGGTGGCCATCGCGGTGGGCCTGGCGCAGGTGGTGGCCGGCGTGTTCCCCGGCACCTCGCGCTCGGCCGCGACGATCTTCCTGGCGATGCTGCTGGGCCTGAGCAAACGCTCGGCCGCGGCCGATTTCGCGTTCCTGGTCGGCATCCCGACCATGTTCGCGGCCAGCGGCTATTCGTTCCTGGAGCTGTACAAGAACGGCGCGGTGGGCAGCGAGGACTGGGGCGACGTGGCCATCGCCTTCGCCGCCGCGGTGGTGACCGGCTTCATCGTGGTGAAGTGGCTGCTGGGCTACATCAAGTCGCACCGCTTCACCGCGTTCGCGGTGTATCGCATCGTGCTGGGTGCGGCGCTGTTGCTGTGGTTGCCGGGGGCTTGAGGGCTGGTTGGCTGGCGGCCGTACCCTCACCCCAACCCCTCTCCCGGTGGGAGAGGGGCTAAGCGGCTGTTCCTTCTCCCCTCGGGAGAAGGTGGCCCGAAGGGCCGGATGAGGGTACGGGCGGAGCCTCGCGCACCCCAACTCCGCGAGTCGCTTTCGCGCCGGACCCTCACCCCAACCCCTCTCCCGATGGGAGAGGAGCTAAGCGGCTGTTCCTTCTCCCATCGGGAGAAGGTGCCCCGCAGGGGCGGATGAGGGTACGGGCGCAGCCTCGTGCACCCAAACTCCGCGAGTCGCTTCGCGCCGGACCCTCACCCCAACCCCTCTCCCGACGGGAGAGGGGCTAGTCGGCTCTTCCCTTCTCCCCTCGGGAGAAGGTGCCCCGCAGGGGCGGATGAGGGTACGGGCGCAGCCTCGTGCACCCAAACTCCGCGAGTCGCTTCGCGCCGTACCCTCACCCCAACCCCTCTCCCGACGGGAGAGGGGCTTTAGGCGAGCTTGGGATTCAGGCTGTACGTGGCGTACAGGCTGGCCTCGGCCAGCACATGACCTTGCATCGCGCGCAGCGCGGCGGCGGCGGTGAAGCGTGCCGGCAGGTCCAGCGTGGCCACGTCCAGCGCGAACAGGCGGAAGAAGTAGCGGTGCACGCGCAGGTCGTTGGCCGGCGGATACGGGCCGTCGTAGCCGTAGTAGTCGCCGCCCATCTGCGCATCGCCGGCGAACCAGTCGGTATAGCTGTTCAGGCCCTGCCGCGCGCCAGGCAAACCGGGCGGTTGCCGCTTGCCCTTGGCCACGACCCCGTCGCTGGCGCTGCCCTCGGCGATCTCGCGCAGGTCGGCCGGAATCTCAACGGCAGCCCAATGCACGAAATTGGTGCGTGGCTGCTCGACCGGGATCTGCACGTCGTCGCGGCCGACCATCTCGGCCACGGTCGGCACGTCCGGATCGAGGCACAGCAGCGCGAACGCCGCAGTGCCGGCCGGCACGTCGTCCCAGGCCAGGTGCGGATTGCGGTTGGCGGCGAAGCCGTCGGCCTGGCCCATCGCGTAGGTCGCGGCGATCGGCTGGCCGGGCTGGATGCTGTCACTGCGAAGGCGCATGCGAAAACTCCTGTGGAGGATCAGGTTTCAGCGTAGCCAAGGCGCACGGCCACCGGCGTGAGCAGCGCGAACGCGGCCGCCAGCGGCGTGGCATAGGCGCGCCAGTGGCCGGACGGCAGGCGCGGCGGGCCGATCGTGGGCACGCTCGGGAACGGAATACCGAAGGCCTGTTCCAGCGCTGCGGCGACGCCGGCCGGATCGGCCTCGATGCCGTCCAGGCGCAGCAGGCGGTGCGGATACAGGTCCTGCTCGTGCAAGTCGGCGACCTGGGCCAGCACCGCCGCCAGCCAGCGCGCGCCGGTCTCCGGGGTGGCCAGGCCGAGCGGTGCCGGGGCGCCGTTGGCCAGCCAGTCCAGCAGCATGTCGCGCGGGTCGCGCAGCGCGATCAGCAGCCGTCCTTCCGGCAGCTGCGGACGCAGCGCGCGCAGCAGCGCGTTGTCCCACCACAGCAGCCAGTCGACGATGTTGCCGTCGTCGATGCCGCGTGCCGGCAGCTGCGCGCGCCACTCGGCGATCAGCGCCGCGCCATCGAGTTCGCCGCTGTCGAGTTCGGGGACGGTGCGGTAGCGCTGGAAGCCGTCGGTCGGCGGCTGCACGCCGAAGCGGTCGCTGCGCAGCACCTGGCTGGTCGCGTCCATCACCGCGATCACCCGCTCCACGCCGCTGCCCGGCGCGCCCCATACGAACAGCGGCCGCGCAGGCTGTTGCGGATCGATCTCGGCCAGCGCCGGCCACGTCGCGGTGGCCTGGCCCAGCGGCGGCAGCGGCAGGCGGTGCGGCAGCTGTTCCTGCTGGAACGCCAGCCACGTCGCCAGCGCCTCGGTCGAATGGCCGGCGCGGTCCTGCACCGCCGCCAGCCACGGCCGCAGCGTGGTCTGCTCGTTCTCGGGCATGCGCTGCATCAGGCCACGCACGTGGGCGATGGCCTCGTCGTGCTCGCCGCGCTCCAGCAGCGCCTCGACCAGGCGCTCCTCGCCGCTGATGCGGCCCGGCTCAAGCGCCACGATGCGCTGCGCCACGGCCTCGCCCTGGTCGCGTTCGCCGGCCATGTCGTGCACCCGCAGCTGCGCTTCCAGCGCCGGCAAATGGCCTGGCATCGCCGCCTGCCAGCGCGCGATCAGCGCGCGCGCCTCGGCGCCGCCGACCGGCTCCAGCGCCAGCCGCGCCAGCCACAGGTCGTGCGCGTCGGTGGTGGTGGCCAGCGCCGCTTCCAGGGTGGCGCGAGCATCCTCGACCGCGCCCAGCCGCTGCCAGGCGATCAGCGCCGCATGCAGGGTGCGGCGGTCGGCCGGGGCAGCGCCCAGCGCGCGCCGCAGGTGCTCCAGCGCATCGGCCGGGCGCCCGGCCTGCAGGGCGTATTCGCCCGCCAGCCGGCGCATGCCGGCGGTATCGCTGACCGGATCGGCCAGCACCGCGTCCAGCGCGGCGATGGCGTCGTCGAGGCGGCCCTGGCGGTGCGCCAGCTGCGCGACCAGCGCCATCAGCGCGCTGGTGCCGCGGGTCAGCGTGGCGACACGGCGGAACGCGGTCTCGGCGAATGCCAGGTGCTGCTTGTCCAGGTAGGCGAACCCGAGCGCGTACAGCAAGCGCGGATCGTCGGGCAGCGCCTTGCTGGCGCGCGACAGCAGCGCCAGCGCGCGATCGGCATCGCCGCGGCGCAGCGCCAGCATGCCGTCCAGGCCCAGCAGTTGCGGATGGTCCGGATCCAGCCGCGCGGCGGTGCGGCTGAGCCGCTCCACTTCGTCCAGATCGCCGCGGCCCAGCGCCAGATGGGCGCGCATCACGTAGGCCAGGAACTGGTTGGGATCCAGCGCGGCGGTGCGTGCCAGCGCGTCCTCGGCCTGGGCCAGGTCGTTGGCGCTGAGCAGCATGCCGGCGCGCAGCATGTGCAGGCCGGCGTCTTCCGGCGCCAGCGCGATGGCCTGGTCGATGCTGACCAGCGCGGCGGCGGTGTCGCCGTTCTGCTGTTGCGCCAGCGCCAGCCAACGGTGCGCCTGCGCGTCGGCGGCGGCGTCGGCCACCCAGGCCTGGGCGATGCGCAGCGCGTCGGCGTTGGCCTGGCGGCGCAGGGCGTCGAGAATTTGCTCTTGCATGAGGGTCCGGCTCTGGGCAAACCGGCATTGTAACGGGAGCGCCCGGCCGGCCTGCGCCTTGGCGCGCCAGGTGTGTCATCAATTCGCGGGCAGGCCGCGTCGGGCTGGCGAGCCGTCGATTGGTGCTGCGTCGCGCGACGGCGGTCGGGTCAAGCTATGCGGTGCGGCCTGGCGGTCTGTCAGGCCCGCGCAGGGCCACGCCCGGCACGGCCTGCACTGGACAGGCGCCATGCCCTGGCTCAGGCGGGCAGGCCGTCGGTCAGGCGTTCGGCCACCCAGCGCTCGGCGAAACCGTCGCCGCGCGCATTCTCGATGAAGCCGCAGTGCCCGCCCCAGCGCGCGATTTCCAGCCGCGCCAGCGCCGGCAGGCGCAGGTTGCGGAAATCGTCCAGCGGGATCACCGGGTCGTCCTCGGCCATCAGGATGTCGGCCGGCACGCTCAGGTTGCGCAGGCGCTCGCCGGCGATCGAATAGCTTTCGAAATAAGCGTCCAGGCTGGCGAAGCCGGCGTGGCGCTGCGCCAGCCAGCCCATCAGCTCGCGCATGTCCAGCGCCAGGGTGGCGTCGTCGTAGCCGTGCCGCTCGGGGAACAGTTCGCGCTTGCGCAGCAGCGACTCGCGCCACTTGCGGCGGAAATACCAGTCGTAGAACTGCGGGCCGTGCTCGATCCGTTGCATGGTCGTGGCCGGATCCAGCAGCGGACACACCGCGGCCACGTGCTGCAGCGGCAGGCCGGCGGCCGGTGCGCGCAGCGCCAGGCGCAACGCGAAGTTGCCGCCCAGCGAATAGCCGGCGGCCAGCAGGGTCGGTGACGGAAAGCGCCGCCACAGGTCGCCGGCGGCGTTGACCACTTCGTCCAGGCGATCGGAGTGGAACAGGTCCACGTTGAGGTGGTGGGTACCGCCGTGGTCGCGGAAGTTGAGCCGGAACACCTGGTAGCCGCGCGCCAGCAGTTGCGCGGCGGTCAGGCGCATGTAGCTGGAGTCGGCGCTGCCTTCCCAGCCGTGCAGCAGCAGCACGGTGCCGCGCGGCGCGGCGCTGCCGGCCGGCACGCTGAGCCAGCCCTGCAGGCGCACGCCGTCGCCGCCGTCGAGGATGTGCGAGGTGGTGGTCGCGCCGCTGGCGGCCAGCAGCTGTTCGCCGCGGCGCACGCGCAGCGCGCTGGAACCCAGCACCGATTGCAGGTGCGGGTTGCGCAGCCAACGCGGGGGGAGGTAGTCGGCGGCATTCATCATCGGCAGCGAGCTTGCGCCGGGCGATTGGAGCAATAGGTCAAATCGTCCGGACCGCAGTGTTCCATGATTCAGCGTTGCGCCATCGCGGCGACGATGCGTGCGCGCGCGATCTCGGCGATGCCCCGGCGCCCTTCCACGTCCTGCAGCCGGATCGGCTCCAGGAAGTGCACCTCGGCCACCCGGCCCGGCTCGCCGAGCAGGCGCAGGAAATTGGCGAAGAAGCTCTCGTGCGGGCCGAACGCGATCACCGTCTGCGCCGAGCCGCCGGCGCCGTAACGCACCGCCACCGGCTGCACCGCCACTTCGGCCTCCACCGCGGCCTGGAAGATGCGCGCGTGGAACGGGCCGACATCGTGGCCGCCGCGGGTGCGCCCTTCCGGGAACACGCCGACCGAGCGCCCCGAGCGCAGCCGTTCCAGCATCGCTTGCAGCACCCCGCCCAGCGATTCGGTGTTGCCGCGCTGGTGGAAGATGGTCTGCCCGCGCGTGGCCAGCCAGCCGACCAGCGGCCAGCCGGCGATCTCGCGCTTGGCGACGAAGCCCATCATGCGCTGGCTGTGCAGCATCACGATGTCGATCCAGCTGACGTGGTTGGCCACGAACAGCACCGGATTGGGCAGCGGCGTGCCGACCCGGCGCACGCGCAGGCCGAAGATGCGCAGCAGCCAGGTCGACCACCAGCACACCACGCGGTCGCCGAACGATTCGACCCCGGCCCGGCCCGGCGACAGCGCCATGCACGCCAGCAGGAACGGCAACGACAGCAACACGTGCAGCGCCAGCAGCGGAATGCGGTAACCGTAACGGACCCAGCGCAGCGCCTCGCCGTGTTGGCGCGTGGCGGGTGAGGAGAACTCGCTCATTCTGGTCAGGGTACCGGAAGCCGGGAGGGAAGCACCCTATTGTGTCAGCATGAAGACGGTTACGGCTGAGTGCACGCTAATCGCGTGCGATCACCGCCAGGGTCAGCCGCGACACGCACACCGGCTTGCCGGCCGTGTCCTCGATGCGGATCTCCCAGACCTGGGTGGCGCGGCCCACGTGCAGCGGCCGCGCGGTGCCGGTGACCAAGCCGGCGCGGGCCGCGCGCAGGTGGTTGGCGTTGATCTCCAGGCCCACGCAGATCCGGTCCGGCCCCACGCACAGATTCCCGGCGCTGCTGCCCAGGGTTTCGGCCAGCACCACCGAGGCGCCGCCGTGCAGCAGCCCGTACGGCTGCAGCGTGCGCGCATCGACCGGCATCGTCGCGCGCAGCCAGTCCGGCCCGGCCTCGGTGAAGACGATGCCCAGATGCGCGATCAGGGTGTCGCGGGCGGCGGCGTTGAGGGCATCGAGATCGACGGGGTCGCGGAAGGCCATTGAGTGTCCGGGATTGGAGATTCGGGATTGGGGATTCGCCAGCGGCGTCTCCCTCAAACAGTACTACCGCTTTTGCCAATCCCGAATCCCCAATCCCGGCACTCAAAGAATCGGCACCAGCCCCGAGCCGAATGCCGTCAGCATCCGCACTAGCAGCCACTTCGGGCCGACGTTGACCTCGGGGAAGTCGCCGACCGCGGTGTAGCAGCGGTGGAAGCCGGGGTCGCGCCGGGTCAGCGGTGCCGGGCATTCGGGGCCGGGCTGGAATTCGTAGTTGGTGGCGTAGCGCCATGGCCAGAAATCCAGCACCGGCAGCGCCTCCGATGCCTTGCCGAGGCTGTAGTTCAGCCCCGACAGCACCGGTGGCTTGGCGCGCGATGCGACCGTCCACGAGTTCGATGGCTCGATGTCGCGCAGGATGCTGGTGGCCAGTGCCTGGGCGAAGGCCGGGTCGTCGATGATCACCGCGCCCTCGGTGTTGTAGTTCTCGCTGCGCGGATCGAAGTTGTGGGTGCCGATCACCGCGATGTGCCGGTCCACCACCAGCGACTTGGCATGCAGGCCCATGCGCGCGCCCTCGCGGGTCACCGGCAGCGGGCGGTTGGCCGCCCGACGGCTGAGGAACGACGGGCGCGTCTCGGTGCGCAGCACGCGGCGGTCGACCTGGCTGCCGTCGGCGCGTCGTCCGCTGCCGCCCGGGCTACCGCTGCCGCCGCCGCTGCCGAGCGCGCTGGAACGGCCGGCGGCGCTGCCGCCGATCAGCGGATTGCGGCCACCACCGTCGGCCACGTCGGCATCGGGCAGCAACGGCGACGGCAGCAGGTTGGCGTAGTTCACCGGCGCGTCCAGCGGGAACGGCTTGTATTCGTAGATGTCGAAGCCGAGTTCGCGCAGGTTGCGCCGCTTGTACTTGTACGACAGCGCGTACACCACCGGGTTGTCGGTGGAGGCCAGGCTGTTGGTGGCGACGATGATCTTGGGCGGCGTGGGCCGCTTGCGCAGGTTGCGGAAGATCTCCTGCGCCGGGTCGGACAGCACCAGGTAGGGCGTCTGCAGGATGATCTCGCGCTGCGCGCCGGTGATCAGGCTGACCCGCTTGGGCACGGCCACCGCCAGCGCCCGCTTGGATGCGGCATCGCGCCGGTGCTTCTGCGGCGGATCGGCGACGTAGCTGACGTTGCTCACCGGCAGCGCCGGCAGCACGAAGGCATCCTCGACGAAGGCCGGATCGGCCGCCTCCTCGCTCACCCGCTGCACCCGCTCCGGACGCAGGAACTGCGCCGGCGGCATCGTCGGCACGCCGTCGCGCAGCAGCAGCTTGCCGACGTCGTTGAGCCGCGCCACCGGCACGCTGCGCCGCGCCGCCCAGTACGCATCGAAGCTGGCCGCCATCTCGCGCGCCACCGGGCCGGCCACCAGCACGTCGCGGTCGCGGAAGTTGTACTCGGCGTCCCAGTCGTAATAGTCGTCCTGGTAGTTGCGCCCGCCGACCACGCCGACCGCGTCGTCCACCACCAGCATCTTGTTGTGCATGCGCTGGTTGAAGCGGCGGAAGCAGCACACCACGCTGGCGGCGTAGTGGAAGTAGTTGGGCTTGGCCAGGCCGAAGGTGGGGTTGTAGATGCGCAACGAGAAATTCTGGTGGGCGCCGGCCAGCGCGCCGAGGATCTGCAGGTCGGAGATCGCCGACAGCTGGTCGATCAGCACCCGCACCTGCACGCCGCGCCGCGCCGCGGCCAGCAGCTCGTCCATCACCAGCCGCGCGCTGTCGTCCTTGTCGAAGATGTAGGTCTGCAGGTCGATGCTGCGGCTGGCGCTGCGGATCAGGTTGACCCGCGCCACCAGCGCTTCCTCGCCGTGGTCCAGGATGGTGGCGTAGTGATGCGGCGCGGCGTCGCCGGATGCGGCGAAGGCCTTGCCGGCCAGCGCGCGCAGCGGCGAGGCCAGCGCGCAGTGGTCGCTTTGCGTGCAGTCGACGCGGCCATCGCGCGCCGCCTCGGCGATTGCCACCGCGCGGCCGTGCTGGGCCTGCGACAGGCTCGCGCAACCGCTGCCGAGCAGCATCGCCGCCAGCACCAGGACCCTCAACCACGCTGTCACCGGGCGTCCGCTCCGGTCAGCCGTGCACGCAGCACGAAGGTGACCCGATCGCTCAAGGCCAGATCCCACTTGTCCATTCCATAACGTCCACGCAGAACCGTACCGCGACTGATCACATCGCAATCATAGCCTGGACGGCTGCAGGCCGACGGCATCATGGTCAGGGTCTCGGTATGGCCGACCCCGCGGATGCTCAGCGTGCCGACCAGCGCGCCGCCGGTGGTCAGCAGCTGCGGGGAAAACGGTTGCGAATCGAAGGACACGGTCGGAAAGCGTTCCGCGTCGAAGAAATCCTCGCCGCGCATCCAGCCTGTGTAGCGCGGCTTGCCGGGAATCTGCACGTAGGCGGTGAACAGGCGCAGGCGGACCTGGTGGCGGCCGTCGGGCAGCATCTCCACGGTGCCTTCGAAGCGCGGGAAGAAGCCCTCGATGCGCTGCCCGAAGCGGGTGCGGATCTCGAAACCGAAGCGCGACTGGGCCGGGTCGAAGGCATGCTCCCCCGGCGACAGCGGCGGCGCCTGCGCGCGGCCCCAGCCCGGCACCAGGCACAGCGACAGCAGCGCGGTGCACAGCGCCGGGCTTAGGCGCCGGCGCGGTGCGTTCAGGGCCACCAGAACGCGGTCAGTCGGGCGACACCCGGCTCGATCGCCGCGTCCTGCGGCACCGTCAGCACCACCACGCTGGCGGTGGGCATGCCGCGGTAGTCGCCGGACTGGCCGCTGTGCATCAGCGCCGCCAGCTGCTCCAGGCCCGGGTTGTGACCGACCAGCAGCAGCCGTTCGACGTCGCGATGCTCGTCCATCAGCGCGGCCAGGGTGCCGGAGGTGGCCTCGTAGATCCGCGGCTCCAGGCGCTGCTCGGCATAGCCGGTCACTTCCAGCACCGCTTCCAGGGTCTCGCGCGCGCGCCGCGCGGGCGAGCACAGCACGCAGTCGGGCACCAGCCGCTGCTCCAGCAGCCAGCGCCCGGCGGCCTCGGCCTCGGCGATGCCGTGCGGCGACAGCGGACGGTCGAAATCGGCCTGGCCGGTGTCGGCCGGTTCGGCATGGGCATGGCGCAGCAGGATCACTTCACGCAGGACGATGGTCATCGGTCAGGCCTTCTTGAGCCACTTGAGCAAGGGTTCCCAGTCCTGCTGGTGATCGCGCACCTGAGCGGAACGGTAGTCGAACAGGCTGCGGCCGAGGCCGACCAGCACCACATAGGCCTGGCTGTCGCGCAGCTGCGCCAGCACCGGATACGGCCAGCCGCCGAGCATCTCCAGCGCCTGTTGCGCGGCGTGGGTCCACGGCTTGCTGCGGTTGATCACCAACCCCACCGGCAGCTTGCGCTGGTGCACCCGCGGCACCTTGGCCAGGGTGTTGAGGAAGCCGACGGTGGCCTCGATGTCCAGCGCCGACGGCATCACCGGCACCACCACCGCGTCGGCCTCGTCCAGGAACTGGGCCAGATCCTCGGCCATGGCGCCGGCCGCGCCGTCGACGATCACCCGCTGGGTGTCGTCCGGCAGCGCCGCGCGCCAGTTGCGTTTGCGGCTGGCGTCGATCGGCAGCACCGCGCTGTCCAGGCCGGCGCGGCGCTCGGCCCAGCGGGTCGAGGAGCCCTGCGGGTCGGCATCGGCCAGCACCGTGCGCTTGCCGGCCAGCGCGTAGTACGCGGCCAGGTGCGTGGCAATCGTGGTCTTGCCCACGCCGCCCTTGGAGCCGGCCACCAGGATCGTCTTCATGCGCGCCTCGCTTCCGGAAGAAGAGGCCGCAGCGTACACCGGCCCCATGTTGGCCGGTAGTCAACGCGTAGCGGGCGGGGCGGCGCGTTGCTATCGTGGCGGCCCCACGGCAACGGATCGCCCATGAGCGAGCTGCAGGACCTGACCGCGCTGATCCGCGCCAACACCCCCCTGATCGTCATCGAGACCCAGGAGGAGGCGCGCATCGTGGCGCTGTTCCGGCAGGCGCTGATGCAGGTCTGGCGCGCGCTGTACCGCTGGTCGATCACCGAAGGCCTCCGCCGCATCGACCTGGACCGTGAGGACGAGCCGAGCGGCCCGCCCGACGCCAGCGCGGTGCTGCAGGCGATCAAGCAGGCCGACCAGCGCGGCATCTACCTGTTGCTGGACGTGGTGCCGTACCTGGGCTACGCCAGCCACCAGCGCCTGCTGCGCGACATCGTCGAGCGCCGCCACTGCCAGCCGCACGTGCTGGTGCTGATCGGCGCCAAGATCGAGCTGCCGGCCGAGCTGGAAGCGCTGGCCACGCGCTTCAACCCGCGCCTGCCCGACGCCAACGCGCTGTTGAAGATGGTGCAGGAAGAGGCCGCCGGCTACGCGCGCGAATTCGGCGGGCGCCGGGTCGAGGTGGACGGCGAGGCGGTCAAGCAGGTCGTGCGCAACCTGCAGGGGCTGAGCCTGATCGACGCGCGCCGCATCGCCCGCCAGCTGATCTACGCCGACGGCGCACTCAACGCCGCCGACCTGCCGCAGTTGGCCAAGCTCAAGTTCGAGCTGCTCAACCGCAGCGGCCACCTGCACTACGAATACGACGCCACCCGCTTCGCCGACGTGGCCGGCGCGCGCCGGCTCAAGCGCTGGATCGAGCAACGCCGCGCGGTATTCGCCGGCGCCGCCCCGCCCGGGCTGGACCCGCCCAAGGGCGTGCTGCTGCTAGGCGTGCAGGGCTGCGGCAAGTCGATGCTGGCCAAGGCCACCGCCGCCGGCTTCGGCGTGCCGCTGCTGCGCCTGGACTTCGGCTCGCTGTACGACAAGTACCACGGCGAGACCGAGAAGAACCTGCGCGGCGCGCTGGCCGCGGCCGAGCAACTGGCGCCGTGCGTGCTGTGGATCGACGAGATCGAGAAGGGCCTGGCCAGCGGCGGCGAGGACGGCGGCGTGTCGCGGCGCGTGCTCGGCTACCTGCTGACCTGGATGGCCGAGCGCGGCGGCACCGCCGCTGACGGCGGCGTGTTCATCGTCGCCACCGCCAACCAGGTGCACGAACTGCCGGCCGAACTGCTGCGCAAGGGCCGCTTCGACGAGATCTTCTTCGTCGACCTGCCCGATGCCGACACGCGGGTGGAATTGCTGCGCCTGCACCTGGCGCGGCGCAAACTGCGCGAGGACGACTTCGCCCTGCCGGCGCTGGCCGCCGCGGCGAACGGCTTTTCCGGCGCCGAGATCGAGCAGGCCATCGTCTCCGGCCTGTACGCGGCGCATGCCGAGAGCCGGCCGCTGGACACCGAGCTGCTGATGCAGGAACTCCGCGGCACGCGGCCGCTGTCGGTGATGATGGCCGAGCAGGTGCAGGCGCTGCGCGAGTGGGCGCGCGAGCGCACGGTGCCGGCGGATTGAGTGGCCGGCTAGGTTCCGTCTCCCTGCGAGGGGTGCTTCACCCTCGAGCCGGGTTTTGCCTGTAGTGCCCTCCTAGCGCCGCCTACGGCGCCCCATGCGCGATCGCGCGAAACGGAAAGCGTCAGCCCAGCGCCCCCAGCAGCCATGCCCATGCCGGCAGCGTGGCCAGCGACAGCAGGATGCCGTAACCGACCAAGGCCGCCGCCAGCCGCGGCGCCAGCCGGTGCGAAATCGCCAGCGCCGCAGCGGTGATCATCGTCGGCATCGCCGATTCGAGCACGTTGGCCTGCAATGCCTGTCCGCGCAGGCCCAGCGCCCACGACAGCGGCCAGGCCAGGGCGGGCAACAGCAGCAACTTCAGCAGCAGGCCGGCGGCGAGCGGCTTGAGCTCCTCGCGCGGCAGCCGCAACTGGATCGAGAAACCCACCGCCAGCATCACCAGCGGCAGCATCGCATCGGCCAGATGCTGAAGGCCCGAGGCGATCCAGGCCGGCGGCTGCGCCGGCATCAGGGTCAGCGCGAACGCCAGCGCCCACAGCGGCGGGAAGCGGGCCATGCGCAGCAGCGTCTGCCGCAGCGACGGCGGGGTCTCGCCGCCGTAGCGGGCCAGCACGTACAGGCCGAAGCTGGACAGCAGCACGAAGGTGCCGAACTGGTCGTAGACCACCGCATACGGCAGCGCCGTCTCGCCAAGCAGCGCGCGCACCATCGGATAGCCGATGAAGCTGGAATTGCTCAGGCCCACGCACAGCAGCAACGCGGCGTGCTCCTCGCGGCGCAGGCGCAGCGGCCGGCGCAGCGCCAGCACCGCCAGCACGGTGACGCCGGCCAGCAGCCATGGGGTCAGCATCAGTCCGAGCAGGGACAGGTTCAACTGCAGGCGCGGCACGTAGATCAGCACCGAGGCAGGCAGGCACAGGTACAGCACCACGCCGTTGAGCACTTCGGTGGTGTTGGCCGGCAACACGCGCAGGCGCGCGAACAGCATGCCGAGCGCCAACATGGCCAGGATCAGGGCGAACGCGTCGAAAGCCATCGGTACAACGGGAATGTGGCGGGTCCGCCGGCATCATCGCATGCGCATGCAGGCAAGCCGGTCGATCACATGCAGCGCAGCGCGCGGCGTGGCGGCGCTGGTGCACGCACGGTTCCCGCGTCGGGGCTGAAGCCCCTCCCACAGTGTGCACCCGGCCGGCTTGACGCAAGCCCCTGTAGGAGCGGCTTCAGCCGCGACAACGGAGCGATGCCCCCTTCGGTTTCGGATATGCACCATGCGGCGGAACGCTGCGCGGTGGCGCGGGTGCTTGCAGCGTTCATACGTCGGGGCTGAAGCCCCTCCCACAGTGCACCCGACCGGCTTGACGCAAGCCCCTGTAGGAGCGGCTTCAGCCGCGACGAACGGAGCGATGCACCTGACGACCGCGTACAGCGTCTGGGCCGAAACCCCTCCTGAAGGGCCCAGCCGCGCCATCGCTAGCTGTTGCGGCGGCGGCGACTCAGGCCACAGCGCGAAGACAAGCGCAGCTCAGGGCCAGGTGGGCGGCTTGGCCTGCCAGGAGGCCTGCACGTCGGCCAGGGTGGCGCGTTCGTCGTCGCGCCAGGCCGGCAGCAGCTTGGCGAAATCGGCGCCGGCGCCCCACTGGTCCGGCCAGGTACGCACCGCAGCGGCGTACCACTTCACCGCCTCGTCCTTGCGGTCCAGCCGCCACAGCACCAGCGCCAGCGTCGGCGGCACCCAGTCCGGCGCCGCCGGACGGCCGTTGACCAGGCCGCTCCACTGCGCCAGTGCGCGCGCCGGGTCGCCGGCGCGCAACAGGTCCCAGCCGTAGTTCCACTCGATCTGGCGGCGCTGCGCACCGGCGCTCAGCGCACGCAGCGCTGTCTGGTACAGCTCTTCGCCCAGTTCGCGGCGCCCGCCGGCCATGGCGATCGCCGCCAGCTGCGCGCGCGCCTCGACCGCGTTCGGATCGCGCTGCACGGTGCTGGCGAGACGATCGACCAGCGCCTCGCCGCTGCCGGCGATCGCCGCCACCGGCCGCGTGGTGCTGCGGTCCTGGTCGAAATAGAACTCCTTCGGCGCCGGCAAGGCCTGCGCGTGCGCATCGACCGCGGCCATGCCCACCCAGGCCAGCATCGCGGCCAGTGCGTATTTATGTGCATTCACTGCTGACAACCCCTTGGAGGTGGTCCCCTCCCCCATCCGCATCCTAACCGCGTCCGCCGCCGGGGGCGAGGGGCGGGCGCACAAAATGCCGCTGATACAATCGGGGGATCGTGCCCGGCCTGCGCCGCGCGCGCGCCAGCCTTCCATCTCCAGGCAAGCCATGAACCGCATCGCCGATCCGCGTCCGCCGTCCTCCCTCGCCGTGCCGGCCGCCGCCGGCGTCGACGCCGGCTACACCCTGGAGCACAAGTACACCCGCACCGACGGCCGCATCTATCTGTCCGGCGTGCAGGCGCTGGTGCGCCTGCCGTTGATGCAGCAGTTGCGCGACCGCGCCGCCGGACTGAACACCGGCGGCTTCGTCAGTGGCTACCGTGGCAGCCCGCTGGGCGGCTTCGACCTGGAGCTGTGGCGCGCGCGCAAGCACCTGGACGCGGCCAACGTGAAATTCCAGCCCGGCCTCAACGAGGACCTGGGCGCGACCATGGTGTGGGGCACGCAGCAGACCAACCTGTTCCCCGGCGCGCGCGTGGATGGCGTGTACGCGATGTGGTACGGCAAAGGCCCGGGCGTGGACCGCTGCGGCGACGTGTTCAAGCATGCCAACGCCGCCGGCACCTCGCGCCACGGGGGCGTGCTGGCGCTGGCCGCCGACGACCACGCCTGCCGCAGTTCGACCCTGCCGCACGGCTCGGAAGAGGAATTCGTCAGCGCGATGATGCCGGTGCTCAATCCGGCCGGGGTGCAGGACATCCTCGACATGGGCCTGCTCGGCTGGGCGATGAGCCGCTACACCGGGCGCTGGATCGGCTTCAAGACCATCGCCGAGACGGTGGAATCCTCGGCCTCGGTGGAGGTGGATCCGTTCGCGCGGCAGATCGTGCTGCCGGAGGATTTCGCATTGCCGCCGGGCGGGCTCAACATCCGCTGGCCGGATCCGCCGCTGGACCAGGAGATGCGCCTGCACCGCTACGCGGTGCGCGCCGCGCAGGCCTTCGCCCGCGCCAACGGCGTGGACCGCACGGTGATGGATTCGCCGCACGCGCGGCTGGGCATCGTCACCACCGGCAAGAGCTACCTGGACGTGCTGCAGGCGCTGGAATACCTGGGCCTGGACGAACGCGCCTGCCGCGACATCGGCATCCGCGTATACAAGGTCGGCATGACCTGGCCGCTGGAGCCGATCGGCATCGCCGCGTTCGCGCAGGGCCTGGACGACATCGTGGTGGTGGAGGAGAAGAAGGCCTTCATCGAGCGGCAGATGAAGGAGCAGTTCTACAACTGGCCGGCCAGCGCAGGGCCGCGCCCGAGCATCGTCGGCAAGTACGACGAGGCCGGCGAGTGGATCCTGCCGTCCACCGGCGAGCTGACCCCGGCGACGATCGCCGCGGTGATCGGCAAGCGCATCCAGCGGTTCTTCAACACCGAGTCGATCGAGCAGCGGCTGCGCTGGATGGAGGCCAAGGAAGCGGAGATGGCCCTACCGCGCGCCAATTTCCCGCGCGTGCCGCACTACTGCTCCGGCTGCCCGCACAACACCTCCACCGTGGTGCCGGAGGGTTCGCGCGCGCTCGGCGGGATCGGCTGCCACTACATGGTGACGTGGATGGACCGCTCCACCGACACCTTCACCCACATGGGCGGCGAAGGCGTCACCTGGGCCGGGCAGGCGCCGTTCACCGACACCCCGCACGTGTTCCAGAACCTGGGCGACGGCACCTATTTCCACAGCGGCTCGCTGGCGATCCGCCAATCGATCGCCGCCGGCGTCAACATCACCTACAAGATCCTCTACAACGACGCGGTGGCGATGACCGGCGGGCAGCCGGTGGACGGCACCTTGAGCGTGCCCGACATCGCCCGGCAGATGCGTTCCGAAGGCGTGCACACCATCGCCCTGGTCAGCGACGACATCGGCAAGTGGACGCGGCGCCGCGAGCAGTTCCCCAGCGACGTCGAGTT
The DNA here is from genome assembly GCF_014236855.1 of Xanthomonas sp. SI. Lineage (NCBI taxonomy): Bacteria > Pseudomonadati > Pseudomonadota > Gammaproteobacteria > Lysobacterales > Lysobacteraceae > Xanthomonas > Xanthomonas sp. SI. The sequence goes on along the minus strand of NZ_CP051261.1, from coordinate 257,279 downwards.
CCACGACCGCGGCGAGCTGGACGCGGTGCAAAAGCGCCTGCGCGAGGTCAAGGGCACCAGCATCCTGATCTACGACCAGACCTGCGCCACCGAGAAGCGGCGCCGGCGCAAGCGCAGCAAGCTGCCCGATCCGGCCAAGCGCGTGCTGGTCAATTCGCTGGTCTGCGAAGGCTGCGGCGATTGCGGCGAGAAGAGCTTCTGCGTGTCGGTGCTGCCGAAGGAAACTGAATTCGGGCGCAAGCGCCAGATCGACCAGTCCGGCTGCAACAAGGACTACTCCTGCGTCTCCGGCTTCTGCCCCAGCTTCGTCACCGTGCATGGCGGCGCGCTGCGCAAGGGCCGCAAGGCCGACGCGGCCACGCTGCTGCAGGACCTGCCGCCGCCGGTGTTCCGCAGCGACCTGGCGCAGCCCTGGAACATCCTGATCACCGGCGTCGGCGGCACCGGCGTGGTCACCATCGGCGCGCTGCTGGGCATGGCCGGACACCTGGAAGGCAAGGGCGCCAGCGTGCTCGACCAGACCGGACTGGCGCAGAAGGGCGGCGCGGTCACCACCCATATCCGCCTGGCGCGCCAGCCCGAGGACCTGCACGCGGTGCGCATCGCCGCCGGCGAGGCGGACCTGGTGCTGGGCTGCGACATGGTCGTGGTCAACGACTACTGGGCGCTGTCCAAGGTGCGCGGCGACCGCTCGCAGGTGGTGCTCAACACCTACGAAGCGATGCCCGGCACCTTCACCACGCACCCGGACATGCAGTTCCCCGCCGCCGACATCGTCGCCGGCGTGCGCCTGGCCTTGGGCGGGCGCGAACCCCTGCTGCTCGACGCCACGCAACTGGCCACCGCGCTGCTCGGCGACGCCATCGCCAGCAACCTGTTCATGCTCGGCTACGCGTGGCAACAAGGACTGGTGCCGTTGTCGCACGACGCGCTGATGCGCGCGATCGAACTCAACGGTGCCGCCGTGGCGATGAACCAGCAGGCCTTCGCCTGGGGCCGCCTGGCGGCGCTGGACCTGGCCGCGGTGCAGCAGGCCGCGGGCATGCCCGGCAGCGTCGCCGCCGGGGCCGAACCCGCCGCGCAACGGCTGCAGCAGCTGCCGCCCGGCGAGTGGGAAGGCCACGAGGGCGGCGCCAGCGCCGCGCCGCGCAATCCGCACAACGCACGCCAGGCACGGGAACTGCCCGCCGCCGGCGATGCCGCCGACACCGGTCACGCGCCGCTGGACGACACGCGCCTGTCGCGCTCGCTGCATGAACTGGTCGCGCGCCGTCGCGCGTTCCTGGTCGATTACCAGGACACCGCCTACGCCGCACGCTACGCCGCGCTGGTGGAACGCGTGCGCGAGGCCGAGCAGCGCATCGCCGCCGGTTCCACCGCCTTGACCGAGGCGGTGGCGCGCTACGCGTTCAAGCTGATGGCCTACAAGGACGAATACGAAGTGGCGCGGCTGTACACCAGCGGCGATTTCCAGCGCCAGCTGCAGCAGCAATTCGACGGTGCCTATTCGCTGCGCTTCCACCTGGCGCCGCCGCTGTGGGCCAAGAAGGACGCGCAAGGCCGCGCGCTGAAGCGCGAGTTCGGGCCGTGGATGTTCACCGCGTTCAAGTGGCTGGCCAGGCTGCGCGTGCTGCGCGGCGGCGCGTTCGACGTGTTCGGCTACAGCGCCGAACGCCGCGGCGAACGGCAGCTGATCGCCGACTACGAACGCACCGTGGGCGAGCTGCTGGAACGGCTGGCGGCGGACAATCTGTCGCTGGCGGTGGAGATCGCCAGCGTGCCGGAACACATCCGCGGCTACGGCCACGTCAAGGAAGCGCACCTGCACGAAGCCAAGCAGCGCGAGGCGCGGCTGCTGGCGACCTGGCGCAATCCGAAGGCGCTGCATATCGTGCAGGCGGCTTGAATTCTGGCCTCGCGCGCGATGCAGCAGCGGCGGCCGGGGCCGAAGCTCTTCCTGCACTGTGCCGCACGCTCTTGTAGGAGCGGTTTCAACTGCGACCTTTGATGTGTCGGCTAGTCAACAACGTCGCCGATCGGACAAACGCGGTCGCGGCTGAAGCCGCTCCTACAGTGCAGCAGCCAACCATCCGGTTTGCCATAAAAAACGCTGCCGGCATCATGCCGGCAGCGTTCTAGAGGACAGAGCGAAGCGCGTTGATCGCAGCGGGTGCGATTGCGACTACGCCCGCGCGATTGCAATGCTCACCTCACTGCGCTATCAAACCCGCGGGTCAGTGGGCGTGCCGCGGCCCGAACCGTAGCGATCCGAATGGAAGGCCTCGCGCACCGCCGCCTTGGCCTGCGCCCAGGTCAGCCGCGAACGGTCCTTGGCGCGTTCCCAGCCGCTTTCCAGATCCGATTCCAGGCGGTCGTCCCAGTCGCGGTCCTGGTAGCGGCTGCGCGCCTGGATGCCGTAGCGGTAGGCCGGGCGGTAGTCGTCATAGCCGGCATCGGGATCGCGGTAGTCCACCCTGTCGAAGCGCTCGGCGTAGTAGCGGTCGCTGTCTTCGTAGGTGCGATAGGTGGTGTCGGCGCGCTGCCAGGAATCGCGTGCCGCCAGGCGCGCGTCCTCCCACTCCAGGCGCGATTCACCGCGGCGCGTGCCCCAGTCGCGCGACAACTCGGTTTCGTTCTCTTCCCAGCTGCGGGTCGGATACTGCTCGCGCGCCTGCAGGCCAAGGCCGTAGGCGGCCGCATAATCGCGCTCGTAGTCGTAGTCGGACTTCACGTAGTCGCGGTTGCGGTATTCCTCGCGCCAGTATTCGGCTTCGCCGGTCGGGTCGATGCGCTCGGCCACACCCTTGCCCGCGGCGGCGCCGGCGACCACGCCGACCGCGGCGCCGATCAGCGTGCCGAGCGGTCCGAACACCGTACCGGCCAGCGCACCGGCGGCAACGCCACCCGCGGTGCCACCGATGCCGACGCCGACCGGATGCGAGCCCGGCGTGCCGGAGATGGGATCGCGATTCAGATCGCGTGCTTCGTTGTTGCTGCTCATTGGGAACGCTCCGCAGTTGATGGAATCACCGGCCATCTGCATCGGCCCGTGGTGGTCGCACAGTGGCGAACGTCCGGTTAATCCCCCGTGCCACCGGGGTGAGCGCGCGATGAGGCTGCACGCCCCCTGTCCTCACGTGCCCGCAACGTCGCCTCGGCAGAGCGACGGCGCGGTAACGCCATGCTGCGGTGCATCCATTGCCCGCTGCCGCCCGGCAGGCGCAACCATCGCCGTACCGATGCGCCGAGAAATCAATCCCAGATGCGCCACGTCGCGACGTGTCTATCTGCTGCGTTTCATGGACGGTGATGGACATCGCGTCTTCGCCCAGGCGATCTGGCAGCATCGCGGACGCAGGGGAACATCAGCCAGGACATACATATGAACAAGGCCGTTTCGACACTCGCCGCGTTGCTGTTCGTCGCTGCCGCATCTCTGGGCATCGCGCCATCGGCACGCGCCCAGAGCGTCACCCTCGACTGCACCGGCAGCGATCTCTGCTATGCCGACGTGACGCCAGCCGGCGCCTACGGCTATGCCTGGTCGTTCAACTCCAACGGGCTGAACGTGATCTATCCGGCGAGCTGCGCCAACCAGGCCTATTGCAGCTTCTACTGTCCCAGGACCAGCGGCTACATTACCGCCAATGTGCTGGTTACCGATGTAAACCGACAGACCGTGGGTTCGGCCAGCATGCGTGCGTTGTGCACGGCGCAACCGCTGTAGGCGGCGCTTGCGGCGAGCGCATCGGCACGCTGCACCGTATGCAACGCGTCGTATGCGCGCGCCACACGCTGCGCGTCGCACAAATCATGCCGCTGGGCCGCGGCTGACTTCGCGCAGCACCGCGCCGTAGCCGCGATACAGATTGGCTGCAGGCAACTGCCCGTGCGCGCGCATCCAGCGATGCACGTCCGGCAGTCGGTAGAACGGCACGCGCACGTGCTGGTGGTGTTCGATGTGATAGTGAATGGCGTGCGGCCCGCAGAAGAACGTCTGCCAGCTGCGGCGGACGATGCTGCGGGCGTTGCGGCGCTGATCGGCGCACGCGGGATAGCCGGCATGTTCGGCGATGGCGCGAATGCGCGCGAACAGTTGCAGGAAGGTCAGCGCCGGCAGTAGCCACAGGCCCAAGTACAGCCCTGCGTGGCCGAGCGCGGCGAGCGTCCCCAGCAGCGCGCCGTTGCTGACCAGGATCGAACCCAGCACAAACGGCAGATGGCCGGCCGGCGCCGGCGCGCCGGACTCGGCGGCACGCGCGCGACGCCGCCGCAGCGCATCGCGCACGGCGAGCACGTAGCCGATGCCGGTGACATCGCGCAGCAAGCGCGCCGCCAACTGGCGCCGCGAGACCGGGTAATCGGCGATACCGAACACGATCGCCACCGGATCGTCGTCGGCCATCGGCGCGCGATGGTGTTGCAGATGGCCCTGGCGATAGGCGAACAGCGACAGGAACAACGGCCCGGCCGCGCACAGTTGCGCCAGCAGGTCGTTGTGCGTCTGCCGCCGCGCCAGCAGGCCGTGCGCGCCCTCATGCATCATCACCGCCAGCGCCAACTGGGTGCGCGCCACCAGCAGCGCCGCCAGCAGATACACCAGCGGGTGCGGATAGCGGATCGCCGCGGCGAAGCACAGCGCGATCATTGCCCAGTCCAAAGCCAAGGCCAGCGCGCTGCGCCACGGACTCAGCCGGCGCAATGCCGGAGGCAAGGCTGCGATCATGTGCCCTGCTCCTGCCGCACCGGTACGGGAGCGGGTGCGGGTGCGGGAACGGCAGCATCGGCGCTCGACACGCATTGCCCACGCGCCAGCGCCAGGATCAGTTGCACCCATAGCTGCAGCCGCGCGGGCGCATCGAGCGGAGCCGGTTCCGGCGCGGGCGGCGGCGGATCTGCCTGCAGCGCACGGCAGGCCGCTGCCACAGCCTGCGCGAACGCTTCGCCATCGCCGCGCCACACCACGGTCCGGTGCGGCAGCCCGCAGGCCGCAGCGCGGCGCGCATTGCGCCGCTGTTCGGGCTGCTCGGTGAGCAGCAGCAGGATCGGCCGCCGATACACCTGCGCTACCGACAGCGCAGCCATGCCCGGCGCCGAGACCAGCAGCATGCTGTCGGCGGCGCAGGCGATCCACTGCGGATCCTCGCCCACCCAGCCAGCGCGATCGGCATAGCCTTCGCCAACCCGGTGGCTGTGCAAGCCGGCGCGCTGCAGGCCCTGCTCCAGCGCCTGCGCCAAGGCCGGATCGCGGAAGTGCGGATTCAGATAAACCGCGGCAGTCGGCGTCTGCGGTGCCGCGCCTGGCACCGCGGGCGTGGCCAGCGCGACCGGGGTAGGCAGACGGAACCGGCGGCCGCACGCCTGCAGCCGCGGTTGCGCGAAATCGTGCTCCAGTTGCCCCACCGCCGCGTCGATCTGCCAACCGATCAGCCGCGCGAACAGCGTCGCCACCGGCCGCGGCAGGCGCCCGTCGAAATTCCCCTGCAGCGCCGCGCGCAGGCTGGCGCCATAGACATGCACGATCTTGCGCCGCCAGCCCGGCAACATCCCCATCACCAGCAAGGCCGGATGGAACGAATCGTTGAGGATCAGGTCGACGCCGCGCAGGCGACGTCGCAGCCGCAGGATGTCGCGCAGCATCCGTGCCGGGTGCAGCAGGTAGGCGGCGACATTGGCATCGGTCGCGGCCGCGCGCATGTTCTGCCGCGCATCGAACTGCACGGCATAGCGCGGCGACAGCAACGTGGCCTCGATGCCGAAGCGGCGCAGGAACTGCACGCCCGCTTCGGAGGTGGTCAGCACATCGACATGCGCCCCCTGCGCGCGCAGCGCGTGGGTCAGCAATTGCGCACGCATCAGGTGCCCGCGTGCATCGGCGGTGGCCAGGTACAACAGCCGCGGCGCGCTCAGCGCCACACTGTGCCGCGCACGCGCAACACCAGCCCGGCCAGGTACATGCCCAGGGCGCCGCTGACGCCGAAGGCACGGTCGATCCGCCGCACCTGCGCCAGCAACGCACTCAATGCCGGCTGCTCCTGCGCGCTCACCAACCGCTGCAGGATCTGCCGGCACTGCCGCACGTGCCGCTGTTCGTCGCCCAGCACCCGACTCAGCAAGGGTTGCAGCGGATGCTCGGCGGGCAAGGTCGCGCAATGCCGTTGCAGCACCCGCGACGCCATCTGCTCGGCGCACAGCCCGATCGCGAACGCCGGCACCAGCAGCCCCTGCGCGAAGGCGCCGGCATGGCGTTCGGCCAGGCGATGCCACTGCGCGATCTTGCGCCGGCTCAGGCGATCGGGCCGGCGCGTGGGCTGCAGATCGCCGCGCGCGGCCAGCGCGGCGGCGAACGCCTGCGCATGCCACTGCTCCTCCTGCAGGTGCCGGTCCATCAGCGGCACCAGCCAGGCCGGCCGCTGCACCGGCACTTCGCGCTGCAACGCCAGTTCGGTGGCTTCCTCGCCGATCAGGTACATGCGCAGCAGCAGGCGTTCGCCGGCGACGCTGGCATGCAGTTGCCGCAACGCGGCACGCTTGATCCGATCGACCAGCCAAGCCTGCCAGCGCAGCGGGCCGTGCAGCGGCGGCGGCTCCAGGTCGCGCAGGGTGGCGATGGTGGCTCCCTCGCCCTCGGGCAGCGCCGTCACCGGCTGCCGCTCACGCGCGGTGATAGGACAGTGCCTGCGCGTCGGCCTGGCCGCCACGGCGCCAGCCCAGCCCGCGCGCCAGCGCGCCGGCCATGTCCACCGCGGAGAAGCCGGCGATCAGCAGCAGCGCAGCGCACCAACGCAGGCCGCGCAGCGGCGGCAGGCCCTGCCGGTTCAACGCGGCCACGCTGAACCACAGGCGCGAGGCGAGCACGCACAGCGGGCCGAGCGGGCCACTGCGGCCGAGCCACTGCAGCGCACCGGGCAGGTAGGCGCGCACCAGGTGCGGCGTCAGGCCCAAGGTGTCCTGGCCGCGCCACCAGCGCAGCTGCAGCGCCTCGCGACGGGTATCGGGCAACCGGTGCACGGTGTGCGCCTGCGCCGCGTAGTGCACCGCCACCCCGGCCGCCTGCAGGCGCAGCCCCAGCACCTGGCAGTGCGCGCGGTACACGCCGTCCAGCGGCTGGTAGCCGTGCTGGGCGAATACCTCGCGCCGGAACGCCACGTTGTTGGCATAGAAGTTCCGCGTCGCCTGCGCCTGCAACGGACTGGGGAAGTACATGAAGTCCAGCGTGGTCAGCGCGGTGCCGAGCACGTCGGCACGGTAGCTGGTGCGCCCGGCCACCGCCGCCGGCGCGGGTGCTTGCGCGAACGGCTGCAGCAGTGCGGCCAGCCATTCGCGATCCGGCAAGCAGTCGGCGTCGGCGAACACCACATAATCGCAGCGCTGCGGATCGGTGGCGGCGAAGCCGGCGTTCTTGGCGTCGTAGTAACCGATCGCCGCGTCGATGCGAACGAACCCGATCGGGCGCCCGGCGATCGCCACCAGCGCCGCGCAGGCCGCTTCGCTCAAGCCATCGTGGGTCACGATCAGTTGCGCCAGCGCATGCAGCGGCACGCTCTGCGCGGCCAGCGCGCGCATGACCCGCTGCAGGCTAGCCTCGGCGCGCACCGCCGCCGCGTCCCCGCCACGCAGGTTGTTGGTCTCCAGTACCAGGGCGCTGCGCGCGGCAATGAGCATCGACATCGAACAAGTCCCGGTAGGCGTCCATGGCCCGCGCCGCGCACGACGACCTGGCCTGCGCGCTCGAACGGGAGGGGACGGCAGCGTCCCTGAAATCGCAGCGCGACTATACCGGGGAACCGCCGTGCCCGCTGCGCAGGCGCCGCGCCGCGGCAGGACCCGACGCGCCGCTACGAGATAATGCGGACTCAGCCGCACCGCCACACCAGGCAGCGATTGTTCGCCGGCATCGCCGCATCCTCCTGCAGCACCAGGCCCTGCGCCTGCGCCAGCGCGGCGACCGCCTCGAAGTCGCGGATCCCGCTGGCGGCGTCGCGCGCCTTCAGCCAGGCGTCGAACTCGCGGTTGCTGTCGCTGCTGAAGGTGCCGCCGTAATTGAACGGCCCGTACACCGCCAGCGTGCCGTCATCGCGGTCGGCCAACAGCGTGCCGACGCCGGCGAAGAACGCCTGCACCGCGGGCCAGCCCATGATGTGCAGCGTGTTGGCGGTGAATACCGCGTCGTAGCCGGCGCTCGGCCATGGCCCCTGCTGCACGTCCAGGGCCAAGGCCGGCGGCGTGTTCGGCAATGCCGCCGCATCCAGCCATTGCGCGATGCCGGGCAAGTGCTCGGCGCGCTCGCTGCATTGCCAGGTCAGCTGCGGCAAGGCGGCGGCGAAATGCACCGCATGCTGGCCGGTGCCGCTGCCGATCTCCAGCACATGGCGGCGATCGGCGAAATGCCGCTGCAGCACCTGCAGGATCGGGTCGCCATTGCGGTCGCAGGAGGGGGCGTAGGGTCTATCGTTCATCGCTCATCGCCTGGGTGTGGCCTGCGCGCGTGCCACGGCCGCGCGCAGGCGGGTCGCGGTCAACTGCGCGAACGCACGAAGATGCGCTTGCTGCCGCCTTCGTTGCCGCGCTCCTCGAGTTCGAACTGCGCCGACAGCCTGCGCAGCAGGTCGCTGAGTTTCTTGTGCCCGTACAGGCGCGGATCGAAATCCGGGCGCACCTTGTTGAGATAGCTGCCGACGCTGCCGAGTCCGGCCCAGCCCTGGTCGTCGGAGGCTTCCTCGATCGCCTGGCGCAGCAGTTTCAGCGGTGCCGACAGCGGCGCGGCCTTCGCATCGGCCGGCGCAGCGGGCGCCGCCGTGGTTGCGGCCACGGCCGTCGCCTCGGGCTTGGCCGTCTGCGCAGCCTGCGCACCTTGTGGCGTCTTGCGGCCCTTGCGCGCCGGTTTGGCGACCGCCGCTGCCGGCTTGGACGGTTCGGGGCTGGCCGCCTCGCTGCGCAGCACTTCGGTGTAGATGAACTTGTCGCAGGCCTGCACGAACGCGTCCGGGGTCTTGCGCTCGCCGAAGCCGTACACGGTCGGCCCCTCCTCGCGCAGGCGCTGCGCCAGGCGGGTGAAATCGCTGTCGCTGGAGACCAGGCAGAAGCCGTCGAAACGGCCGGTGTACAGCAGGTCCATCGCGTCGATGATCAGCGAGCTGTCGGTGGCGTTCTTGCCGCTGGTGTAGGCGAACTGCTGCACCGGGCTGATCGAGTGCTTCAGCAGCGCCTGCTTCCACTGGGTCATGCGCGTGCTGGTGAAGTCGCCGTAGATGCGCTTGACGCTGGCCACGCCGTACTTGGCCACTTCGGCCAGCAAGCCTTCGATCACCGACGGTTGCGCGTTGTCGGCATCGATCAGCACCGCCAGGCGCGGCTGGTCGTCGTCGGTCTCGGATCTGGAACGGGTTTTCATGGCAAGGACCTGCGTGGAAACGAAAGCGGCGGCGCCGAGCGCAGCGTGGTGACGCCGGCGTGCTCGGCGCCAGGCGCCACTGTGCCACTCCGGCACAGCGGCGGCCAGTCTCCATGAATGGCGGCGGTCGCCGCGTCGCCAGACGCAATCCCGCTGTCAGGGCGTTGCTGCAGGCGCGGGCGGCAATGCCAGATGCTTGCGGAAGAAGCGAGCGATCACCCGCAGGGCCTGCTGGCTCTCGGGCAGCGCATCATTGAGATGGAACGCATGGCCCATGCCGTCCCAGACGTGCAGATCCGCTTCGCGGCCCAGATCGACCAGCCGCGAATGGGTGTAGGCGACATTGCTCAGCTCGGCCGCACGCGTGCCGGTGATGAACAGCAGCGGCGGAAACTGCGCCAGCACCGCATCGGAAAACACCGGCGACACCAGCGGATCGTGGAAATCCACGTCAGGGCCGTAGTACAGGTCCTCCATGATCGGCAGCGCGCCCTGCGCATCGGGCAGCGGCGCATCGTTCACTGCCGCCACCACATAGCGCGAATCGCCGCGGTAACGCGCATCGCCGCCGGCGCAGAACATGCCCGCCGCGGCCGGCATCGGCAGCTTCTCCTTGGCGAACCAGGCCAGCGACTCGCCGGTCAGCACGCCGCCGGCCGAGCAACCGAACAGGCCGATGTGCTGCGGTGCGTAGCGTTTGAGCGCTTCGCGGTACACCGTGGCCACATCCTCGCTGGCCGCGGGGAACCTGTGTTCCGGCCCCATCCGGTAGTCGACGCTGACCACGGTGACGCCGGTCATCGCCGCCACCGGAATCGCCTCCATCATGCCGAACGAGGCGGCGCTGCCCATCACGAAGGAACCGCCGTGCAGTTCGATCAGCAGCCGCTGGCGCTGCGCCGGCGACGCAGCGCGCGGCTGCACCAGCGTCACCGGCACGCCGTTCCAGGTCGCCGTGGTGATTTTCACGCCATAGCGCTCGCGCAGCGGCTCCACCACGCCTTTCGCCCAGGCCTCGGTCTCGGCGCGGATGCGCGGCAGTTCGCGCGCCAGCGTGGCGTTGTCCATCTTCGCCAACGGATCGCCATGGGCCATGCCGTCGCGCGCCGCCGCCTGCGCTTGCGGGCTGAGGAACGGCGACAGCGGAAGGTCGAATGCGGGCATGTGGCGGATGCCGTCGTGCGCCGCAACCTCGGCGGCGATCGCTACCGGAGCCGCCAGGCTCGCGAGCAGCACAAACAGCGCCGGTGTCGTCTTCCGCAGGTATCGCGTCACGTGCTTGCCCTCCCAGGCGGCGATCGAGCGCAAAGGATACCGGCGGCGAACGCGCGTGGCTTTGCGCGATCCCGCCGAACGCAGGCGACGCTGCGCGCAATGCCAACGCGCGCCCGCCGTCTTCAGGCAGGAAAACGTACAACGCTCAGGTCGTCGTCAATCCATACCAGGAAGCACGTCGCCCTGGCTTATGCCGACGCCGGCAACGCCTCGTAGGCCTGCCGCACCGCGGCCTCGCCGTAGCGCCGCTCCAGCCGACGCACGATGAAGTGGCCACGCGCCATGGCCTGGAAGTGGGCCATGAACACCGTGTTGAGCAGCGCGCCGCTGGCCGCGCCGACCAGCGGCACCGCCTGCGCGGCCAGCTTCTCGCTGACCGTGATCGAGAACTTCGCCGCGATCCGCGACATCAGCGACACCAGCGCCGGCGCGCCCTTGCTGCCGATGCCGTGCGCGGCGATGTACTGCGCGGCGGCGCTGAGTTGCTGCGCCATCGCCGTGCGCACCGCGAAGTAGCCCGATTCGCTGCCGTCGTCGCGCGCGCTGCGGCCGCCGTGCGCCAGCACTTCCAGGCAGGCCAGGGTGGTCGCCGGATCGTCCAACCGCTCGCCCTCGGCGCGGGCGATGTCGGCGATCGAACGCAGCATCAGCGTGGTGGTCAGCGGCAATTCCACCAGCAACCCGGGCAGGCCGAAGAAACCGCCGGCGGCACCGGTGGCGGCCACCGCCACACCATGCAGGCGCGGCCGCGCCGCACCCGGTGCCTGGGTACGCAGGGTCAGCAGCGCCGAGCGCAAGGCGATGCGCAGCGCGCGATGGCTGATCGCGTCGATCCGCGAGGACAGCGCCTTCGGCAGGCGCTTGCTGAGCAGATCCTCGATCGGCGCGCCGACCGTATTGGCGATCTTCGCCGCCAGGCCGGGATGTTCGAGCAGCGCGTGCGCCTGGGCCAGATCGCGGTGGTCGGCGGCATCCATGGCGGGAACGGGGAGATTGGAGGTCATGGCCAGGAGTCGTGGCGTGGGAACGCACAGCATGCACCGGCCGCCGCCGCGATGCTGTCGAGAGCAGATGACGAGACCGGGAACACGGCGCCCTAGGGCGCGTCATCAATCCCCGAGCAGATCGCGCCACTCTTGTGCGTGGTTCCACCCAGGCGATGACGTGCGCCGAGGGCGCACAAGAGCGGCCCTGCGGGTTGGGCCTGTCAGGCCGCCAGCCGGCGCCGCGCGGCTTGACCTGACCGCCAGTCAGGCGCTGCGCCACGCAGCACCGGCTGGCGACCTGACAGACCCAACGCGACCTACTCCGGAATCGGTGACACGCCCTAGCCTGCGATCTGCTCCAGCGTGCGGTTGCGGGTGCGCGGGCCGAAGAAGCCGATGATCCCGGCCACCGCCAGCAGGCTGGCGACGATGAAGGCCAGCACGCCGCGGTTGCCGGCGCGCTCCAGCAACAGCCCGATCAGCAGGCTGCTGCCGGCGGTGGACAGGCGGCTGAAGGAATAGCAGAAGCCCACCGCGCGGGCGCGCAATGCGGTCGGGAACAGTTCGGCCTGGTAACCGTGGTAGGCGAAGCTCATCCAGGCGTTGCAGAACGTGATCGCCGCGCCGCAGGCGATGATCGCCAGCGGTTGGGTCTGCCAGGCGAACAGCGCGCCGAACAGCACCGCGCCGAGCGCCGACCACACCACCTGCCACTTGTTCTCCCAGCGCTGGGCGAAACGCAGCAACAGCAGCGGCGCCAGCGGATAGGCCAGCGAGATCGCGAACGCATAGCCCAGCCCGTGCACGCTGTCCGCGCCTTGCGCCGACAACAGCGCCGGCAACCAGTTGCCGAAGCCGAAGAAGCCGATCGCCTGGAACACATGGAACGCCACCAGCATCGCCACGCGGCGCCGGTAAGGCACTTTCCACAGTGCGGCGAAACGCCCCTGCGTCGCCGCGGTGGTGGCGAGCTGCGGTTCGGGCTGTGGCGCGTCCAGTGCGCGGCCCAGGTCCGCCGTGCAACCTGCCTCGAGCTGGCGCAGCACGGCGTCGGCTTCGGCATGCCGGCCCTGCGCGGCCAGCCAGCGCGCCGATTCGGGCAGGCTCCGGCGCAGCCACCAGATCGCCACCGCGAACGTGCCGCTGAGCAGCACCACCCAGCGCCAGCCGCTGACCCCGAACGGCGCATGCGGCACCAGCGCCCACGCACTCACCGCCACCGCCGGCACCGCCAGGAACTGCACGAAGAACGCGAACGCGAAGGCCGCCCCGCGCATGTGCCTGGGCATCAGCTCGGACAGATAGGTATCGATGGTGACCAGCTCGATGCCCAGGCCGATGCCGACCACGAAGCGCCACCCGATCACCCCCAACGCCGTGCTCTGCAGGCCCATAGCCACGGTCGCGGCGGTGTACCAGAGCAGCGCGAAGGTGAACACCGGACGCCGCCCGAAACGGTCGGCGAACGGACTGAGCAGGCTGGCGCCGAGGAACAGGCCCAGGAAGGTGGCCGACGCGAACGCCGCCTGGTCGGCGATTCCGAACGCGCCGGCCGCGCCGGTGGCGAAGATGCCGTCGCGCAGCAGGCCCGGGCTGATGTAGGCGGTCTGGAACAGGTCGTACAGTTCGAAGAAGCCGCCCAGCGCCAGCAGCGCGACCAGGCGCCACAGCGTCGCCGTGGCCGGCAGGCGATCGATGCGCGCGGCCACCAGCGCGACGGAATCGGAACGAGCAGCGACAGGATCGAGCATGGGCATGCACCGGCGAAAAGGGTCGCCGACGGCCTCGACCGTCGGCGCTGGCGCATGCTGCCCGATTGCCCTGCGTATCCGCTACCGCAAGCGGCGATGGTTGCCGGCGCAGTCCGGCTCGCGTTCAGCGGGACGTCGGCTTCGGCCCGCGCGCAGCGTCAGCCAACTAGTGCAGGAACAGCACGTTCAGATCCTGCTTCGGCACGAACTCCTTCTGCTCGAATTCGAAGGTCAGCGGATCGGTGCGCTTCAGCGCGCCGTCGAAGCACAGGCTGAGCATGTCGCTCGGCGCGCGCTTCTTCAGGGTCAGGTGGAAGTCCTGGATCGGCCCCTTCCAGTTGTTGCCGGTCAACAGGATGTAGCGCAGGTTGCTCCATTGCAGGCCTTGCTCGCCCTCGCGGCGGCGCGCGCTCTGCTGCGCGCCGGCATCCATGCAGGTGTCCTTGGCGTAGTCGCGGATCAACTCGCTGGCCGGCTGCGGTACGCCGCTCGCCAGGCTCGGCGCATAGCTGTGGCGGATCGACACCGCCTTGCCCGCGGCAAAGGGCTGCTCCCAGGTGAAATACTCGCTGAGCGTGAAAAGCGGCTGCCCATCCGGGTCGAACCAGCTCTTGGGCAGCGGCTTGCGGCCCTTCGGCGTCTCGCCGGATTCGGTGTAGCTGGCCAGGTCGTCGCTGCTCCAGCCGCTGGCCGCCCACTGCCGCGACACATCGGTCCCATTCTCCAGCTGCGCCACCAGCTTGCGCTCGGTACGCACCGGCTTGCCGTCCACCCACAGCTTGAACTCGGTCAGTTTGCTGTGGTCGGCCATGCCGAAGTACATCGGCGGCATCGGAAACGCGATCGGCACCACCAGGTCGCGCGCACTGGTGTTGGTGAACACGTAGTCCACCCGCACCAGGTCCTCGCTGATGAACAAGGCCTCCTTGCTCATGCGGATATCCGGCTGCTGGATCAGCTGGATGGTGCCGTTGGCATCGCCGAAGCTGCTGTCGTTGGCATGGGCGGTGACCGCGAACAGCAGCGCGAGGGCGAACAGGGTGCGGACCAGCAGGCGTGTCGGGGTCATGGCGAGGCAAGTGAGAAGAGGGGGCGCGCATCGGCTTGAACGCTAACGAGCGCGCTATCTTAGGTGTTCGCGCGCGGCCAGCACCGAATATTCTGTGGCCGATCAGCTCGGGCGTTACCTTCGCCTGATCGACTGGACCGGGCAAACCCCGTGCGGCGGGCAAGCTGGCGGTCTGCACATCCCTGCGCAGGCAACGCCGGCACCGGTCACATCGGCATGCCGCGCGCTTGATTTTGCGCCGGCTCCTGTGCCTGCAAGCGCTGCACGTCGGCGTTCAACGTTTCCAGCTGGCGCGAACTCTGCTCGACCGACTGGCTCACGGCCTGCGCCTGATCGACATAGACACGGCGATGCGCAGGATCGTGCAATCCGCCTTCCACGGCGATGAAACCACCGTTGTTGCTCGCCACCACGTGGTCCACCTTGTGCAAGCCGCTGACCTTGGCCTCGACCACGATCTGGCCGGCAGCGCGCTCCAGCGCTTCGCGCCCCTGAAACGCGGCACGATCACCGAGCGCCTCCAACTTGCCGACCACGTCGGCGTACATCGGGTGATCCGGATGCCCGGGATCGGCCATGCTGACCGGCGCCACCGCGGTCGCGTCGGTACCGGGCAGTGGCGCCGACGGTTGCGGCGCGGCCACGACTGGTGCGGACGGCGTCGCCGTGGCGGAGGGCGACTGCGGAATCTGCTGCAACAAGGCACCCAGCTCCAGCGCTTGCAGGGTCTCCCGGTCGGCCACACCGGTCGGCGCCAAGCCCGCGCCTTCCTGGTAATGCTTGAGCGCGCGTTGCGTGCCGGATCCGAAATCGCCATCGACTCCGACCTGCTCGCCGTTGTCGCGCAGCGCCTGCTGCAAGGCGCGCACCGCATCGCCTTTCTCGCCGTGCTCCAGCCGGCCGTCGCGCAATGCGCCATCGGGCATCTGCCGGATATGCTGGCCCACGCCGAGCGCCGCCAGCATCGCGGCATCGGCCGTCGCGGTAACCGGCATGCCGTGAGCCTGTTGATACTCGCGCACGCAGCGCTCGGTGTTCGGACCGAACTTGCCGTCCGGCGTCCCCACCGCATAGCCCTGTGCCGCCAGTGCTTCCTGCAGCTGGCGCACGCCCTCGCCCTTTTCGCCGGGCGCCAGTTGCCCATCCTGCAATGCGCCGCGGATCAGCACACTGCGCTCGCGCGCCGGGTCCAGTCCCATGCCGGCATCCAGGCGATCCTGGTTGATGGCGATATCGTTGTAGTAGTCGGCGTTGCTGGTGCCGTTGGAGTCGGCGACCGAACTGCCCTGCACCACCTGCGCCGCGCCGCCGGCGCCGGAGATATGCCGCGCCTTCAAGATGCCGGCGATATGTTCGGGCGTATCGCCCTCGTGCAGCACGCCGGTGCGCATGGCCTGCTGGTAGGCCGCATCGCTGATGGTCTTGAAGGCGCCGTCCTGCACATCGGCCGAGGCCTTGTACTGCTCGAGGCTCAGGCCGTTGTTCCAGTTTTCCGGGTTGTTCAGAAACCGGGTCATGCCGCCGGACACGGCCCAGTCCCACTCGCGCGTATAGCCGGAATCCTTCAGCGCCTGCCGATAGCGGTCCTGATCGACCAGGCCGGCATCGGCCAGCCACCCGGCACCGGCCTGATAGCGGCCCACGTAGCCCTGGTCATTGGTGATCGCCAGATCGCCGCCGTTGCTCTCGGTGTAGACGGTCGATGCCACCAACCGCCGGGTCATGCTGTCGTCGAGGCCGGCGATGTTGCCTTGCGTCCACGCACGTGCGGTCGCGACCGAATTTTCGCTGCGCTTGTCGTCCATCTCGCTGCTCCTTGCAAAGACCGGCCCCAGGCCGCCGTTGGATGAATCCCACAATCCGGGATCAACTGACGCAGAGCGAGCACTTCAGCGATCGCACTGCGCCAGCGTGACATTGGCGCCGCCGCGCCTGAATTCGAAATCGGTATAGCCCGGCCCGTTCTTGCCGCCGTCCACCGTCGAAGCGGTGACCGCCAGCGGCCGCTCGGCATCCTTCAGCGCGACCCAATACTCCATGGCGGCCGGCGCAGGCGAAGGGATGCTGTCGTCGCAGACACCATCGCGGCGCACCACCCGGTCGCCGGCGCGCAATTGCGCGCGCAAGACCTTGGCGTAGTCCGTGCTCGGATAGAACTTGCGCACCACCAATAGCAGCGCCGTCGCCGCATCGCCAGCGAAGGTCACGCTGGCCTCGCCTTCGTTGCCCGTGCGCGTTCCGGCATCCGCTCCCACCTTGCCGTCCGGCAGCGGCGCTTCGCCGAATCCGGCCAGGGTGGTCTTGCCGCGAACAGCCACCGGGTAGATTCGCACCCCATCTGCCGGCACCAGTGCGCCCAGGCCAGAAATCGCCTTCACCTGCGCCCAGGACGGCGGCTGAGTGGCCGCAAGGACCGTCAGCGCCGCGCGCAGCGAGGATGCCCGGTCAGGCGTGGCATCGTCCGACACCGGCGCCACCGCTGCACTTGCCGGCGTTGCGGGCATCGGGTCGGCGATGGCGGGCGCTGCCGCCGCAGATGGCGCCGCGGAGCCTTGTTCGGGCTGGCAAGCGGCCAGCAGCGCGGTGGCCAGCACGAGTGGCAAGAGCTTGGAAGTCATAGCACTCCAGGGACGCGTCCAGTGAGAGCGCGCGAACCGATCCGTGGTCCTAAGCAGATCGAGGTCGCGAGACGAAGAAGCGGCGCGAGTATAGCCCCGGCATGCGGTGCGATCCGTGCTCCCCATCTCTTGGGGGGCCATACCATTTCAGGGTTCCGGGCATCGTATTGTGGGTCGGCATCGCCAGGATCGCTGTACGCACCGTATTCTTTGCGAAACATTAACCGCAGACTTGCAAAGCTGTCCTCGCACATGGAAACGATACAAGGGGAAGGACGCATGGAAACCAGGGAACACAAGCGCCGCTGGCTGTTGTGGGTCGTACTGCTGACCGCGGTCGCCAGCGTCGACGCCGCAGCGCAGGACCAGCAACAGCAACAGCAGCAGGTGCAAATGCAGCAGCAGCAGCAACAGCTGATGCAGCAGCAACTGCAACAGATTCAGCAGCTGCAACAGCAGCAGCAGCCGCAAAACTCGGGTGCACCCAAGGGCTTGTCGGCCACCTACCTGAGTTGCCGCAAGCAAGCGCGTGGCGGGGTCGATCAGGAGCGCTGCATCGAGCGCGAGCAGACCTTGCAGGATGACCGCCTGGCCCGGGTCTATGACCGGCTGCGCTACGAACTCGATGGCAGCGCACGCGCACGGCTGATGGAGGCGCAATACGCCTGGGAGCAATCCAATGCCCAGGCCCGCGATCTGGACAATTCGCTTTACGGCGGCAGCCAGGCCGAGAGCCTGCAGCGCGCCGAAGCGGCGCTGTGGCGGATCTGCGCGCGCGCCGACGAACTGGAGAAATATCTCGGCGCAGCCCGCTGAACTGGCCCACGCGTGGCAAGTGGACCGTCGCGGCGAAGTGACGCCTACAAGGCTCGCGATTTGCCCAATCCTGGAGGGGCTTAAGCCCCGACGGGAATCCGATGCCCGGTGACGTCACCGCGCTTTCTTGTCGCGGCTGAAGCCGCTCCTGCAAGTGCCCTGTCATCCTCCACGCGACGGCGGCGAATCTCATCGCTCCGCGAACCGAAGACGACATATGCACGCGTACGACATCGCCCTGGGCGACTGGCACGACGGCCCACCATCACGCCATAGCGACGGCTGGTGCTTCGGCCTGCCGCCCGGGATTCGCCCGGCGCAGTGGCCGCTGGATCCGCACAGCGGCTATCCGATGCTGCACGGCTTCACTCTGCGGCTGCCGGAGGACTATCGCGTGCATGGTCCCGACGTGGTGGCGCTGTCGTTCTTCGCCACGTCGCTGGATCACAACGACGGCGGCCCGATCGGCGGACCGGATGGCATGGGGGACGTGATCGATGCGCCAAGCCCGCTGCCGCCGGACGACGCGGCACTGCGGCCCTTCTGGGAACGCGCGCGGCAGGCGCATCCGAGGCTGTGGCGGATGCGCGACATCCTGGGTTGCGCCTACGCGGTGATCCTGTTGAGCCAGGACGAAGCCGATGGCCCGCCGTGCCCACCGCCGGCGCTGGTGGATAGTCCGCTGCAGCACGTGTTGGCCGTGCCGCAGTGGCTAGGCGCCGGGGCGGCAGCTGGCTTCGCTGCGTGGGAGCGGCGGGAGATACCGCTGCCGGAAGCGCGCGACCCGCACATCGTCCATCGCCCGTTCGAGCTAAGCGCGCGCGCCAACGATCCCAACGCCGGCAGGCCGCCGCGGGAATACTTCGGCGATACGCCCGGCAATGGCGACTATCAACCCTTCCACTACTGGCTGGACGGCGAGATCGCGACCGAGAACTACCGCGAACACGACTGGTCCGTCGGCCACGCCGCCAACCACCTCGGCGGCACCATGCGCCCGGTGCAGAACGTGCCGGAATTCAGCCCTTACTACATCGGGTTCGAAGAGGACTTCGGCGGCTACAACTTCGGCGGCGGCAACGCGCAACTGGACTTCAAGGACATGCAGTTCGACTGGGCCTGCGGCTGAGGTCGGCAACGCGGGTAAACATCACCCGCGGTCGGCTCAACCGGCGAAATAGCCGGCGCTGTCCATGTCTTGCAGCAGGCCCGGACAGGTAGGCTCGCGTCCATGCGCTGGAGGTGGGGACGTCCTGGCTGGCGAAGCGCGACATCCAGCCGAACTGCGCCGGCGCTGCCTCGGCCGGCACCGAGCCCACCGGCAACTGCAGGTGCCGCCCAATGGCCGCAGCGATGTCGCCGAACGCCACACCGCGAGCTGAACTGCTTGCTGGATTTCGTGTTGACAACAACAGACAGTCGCCAAATAATAGAACCGTACAGTTTGGTTTTTATACAAGCTATTTGGAATAGCCTTCCGAGCAGGCAACGACGGCAGCGCTGACCCGTCGCTACCGCGTAGCAACAATGCTGCATCGTGTCGGCCATTCGTTCCCCCCAGTGCTTTTTGCCACCTCCCGCCAGGCCTCCCCCATGAAGCCGCACCATCCCACTCCTTCCGCTTCTTCGCCCGCATTGCGTCCGGGCGAGCAGGCGCTGTTCGACCTTCCGGAGATCCCTTCGGCGCGTGCGCGCCCGGCAACCGGCTGGATGAGCCGGCGCCTGCACACGATCGCCGCGATGCTGTCGCGCAGTCGCTCGGTCCGCTGCGGTCGGCGCGATTGAACGTGCCGGCGTTGGTAGCGGGCGCATGCGTCCGCGCACGCGAGCGACGCCACCGCAGCATCGGCAGCGCGGGCCAGCGCCGGCAGTGCGGCGCGCACCGGTTCGCTGCAGCACGCAGCGCCATTCGACGCGATGATATGGTCGCTGCGGCCATCCGCTGCGGCGATGTCGGAACGTCCGGCGCCGAGCGCCGGCAACACGCTGCACCCACCCTGGAGCGATATCCATGAACAAGATCACCTTGGCCGGCGCTTTGCTGGCGAGCCTGTCCCTGCCGATGCTGGCCCAGGCCTCCAGCTTCGCCGGCAGCTCTGCCGGCGCGTCCTCGGCCGGCAGCAGCAGTTCCGGCGACGACAAAGTGGTGTTGCAGGCGCGCGACGATGCCGCGAGCTTCGTCGCCAGCGACGGCCGCATCCGCGGCGCGCAACTGGAATCGGCGCTGCGCGCGCTGCGCGAACGCGACCCGGGCGCGCGCCAGGCCAGCGACCTGCAACTGGCCCAGGCCATCCTCGCCCGCTGACACCTGGCCGGCGACTGCCTTTCGGCGGCAACTCCATCCGGCATCCCGGCCGCCATTCGACCCTGGCTACCCGCCAACCACGCTCCATTCGCTGGTCGCCCGGGTTCGCCAGGCGGCCGGCCGCCTGCACGGACGGACGGCATCACGGCGTCACCGTACCGGTGCGCGTAGCGTCAGCGCCGGATCGCACGCAGTGCGTTACCCGCCCATGGAGAATCGAATGAACAAGATGCTTGGAGTTGTGATCGCTTGCGCCCTGGCCGCCGGCCTTCCTGCCGTTGCAGGCGCGGACCAGGTCCCGCCCCAGGACCGTCACGACGACGGCAGGCGCCACGACGACCCGCCGCGGCCGGGCCAACTGGGCACGGATCGCCGCGACGAAGCGCGGCACGACAACCGCCATGACGATCGGCCCGGCGACCACCGCGACGACCACCGCAGGGACGACCGCCCGGACGACAAGCGCTATGGCCGCTGGGATCCCAAGTGGGGCCCGCGTCCAGGCAACCCGCCCGCGCACCGCGCGCGGCACGACGATTGGTATCGCCACGTGCGCACCTGCCAGCAGCGCTACCGCAGCTACGACGCGCGCACCGACACCTTCGTCCATCGCGGCCGCCGCCTGCGCTGCTCGCTGTAAGCGGCAAGCGCCTGCCCGCGTTTTGCGCAAGCGGCGCAGAACGCGGGGCAGGCTTCTCGATGCCAGGTGAGCGCAACGCGCGCGGGCCTGGTCGAATACCGAAGTGCAGCAGCGCATCTTCTACGGGATGAGCGACCCCACCCGGCGAGCGGCTGGGACAGCTGGCTGCATCAGTTGGGACACGCTCACTGCTGCCCAGCGCAGTCCGCGTTCTGCGCGTCGCAGAGCTCCGCGGCGCGGCGGATCTGCGCATCGCTCAACGGCGGCGGGCGGGCGACCGCCGCCTGGACCTGGTCCGGCGCGCCAGTGAGCGTATGCAGTCCCTTGGCGACCTTGCCGGCAACGTAATAGACGCCGAGCGCGATGTAGCCGCCGCCCTGGCTGACCTGCTCCACCGAGGGCGGTGGCCGCCAATCCTTGTCGAAGCGGTTGGGTTGGGCACTGACCGGATTCTTGAAGCGATACAGGTCCAGCGGCTGCTCCACGTCCGGCGGCAGCGCGCGCACTTCGTCGAGGGTCTGGATGTCCTGCTGCGGCGGGCTGGCCGCGGAGGGCGCGGGGTCGACCTGTTGGGCATGCGCCTGCGCGACCGCGCCAAGCAGCGCGGCGGCAACGACGAAACGCGCGGCATTGCACATCGAGATCGATCCTTTTCCATGCATCGCCATGGCAACTGCCGAGCTTACGGTCGGCGGCTGAACGTCGCCATTGCCGCGGCGATGGAAGGACGCATGCCGCAGGCGGCGCACGCCTATGCCCGTCGGCTCAGGCCGTCTGCAACGGCTGCAGGCACAACCAGATGGCGCACCAGTGCGACAGCGCGCCGCCCAGCACGTGCGCGTGCCAGATGGCGCGGTTGTAGACCATCGACTTGCGCACGTAGAAGCCCACGCCCACCGTGTAGAACATGCCGCCGGCGGCGATGAACCACAGCACGGCGCTGTCCAGGCTGGCCATGAGCGGCTTGATCGCGACGATGCCGGCCCAGCCCAGCAGCAGATAGATCGCCACCCAGAAGCCCTTGCTGATGCCGGGCAGGAACAGTTTGGCGAACACGCCGAACAGCGCCACGCCCCACACCGCAAGGGTCATCGACCAGACCCAGGCGCCGGACAGCGCCAGCACGAACAGCGGCGTGTAGGAGCCGGCGATCATCACGAAGATGCCGGCGTGGTCGAGCTTGCGCAGGATCGGCTGGCGCTGCGGCGTGGCGAAGTTGTAGGCCGCCGAGCAAGCGAACATCACCAGCATCCCCAGTGCGTAGACGCAGGTGGCCAGGAGCAGCGCGTGGTTGGCGTGGGGGCGCCAGATCAGCATGGCGCCGCCGACGATGGACAGCAGCAGGCCGGCGGCGTGCACGATCAGGTCGGCGCGGCGGGCACCGGCGGTTTTGTAATGGGCGGCAGGAGCGGGGGCAGGCACGGACAAGGCGAGTCTTCGGCACGTCGGGGGACGGCGCCGCTGCGCGAGGGGGGAGCACAGGATACGCGCTGGCCGCGACGATCAGTCGGCTTTCTCGGCCGGCGGCCGCTACCGCCGTGCGGCGCGGCGGCAACGGCCGCGCGCATGGCTGCGGTTACGCGGCGATGCGCTCGATCTTGCGCGCTTGCGCACCCAGCGCGCGCCGCGCCTGTTCCAGGTCGTAGTCGGCCTGCAGGCCAAGCCAGAAGCGCTCGCTGGTCCCGAGCGCGGCCGCCAACCGGATCGCACTGTCGGCACTGACGCTGCGCTTGCCCAGCACGATCTCGTTGATGCGGCGCGGCGGCACGCCGGCGGCGCGCGCCAGCGCGTTCTGGCTGATGCCCAGCGGAGTCAGGAATTCCTCCAGCAGGACTTCGCCGGGGTGGATGTTGGGCAGGGTCTTCATGGCGGCTCGATGGGTCAGTGGTAGTCGACGATTTCCACGTCCAGCGCATCGCCGTCCTTCCATTGGAAGCACACGCGCCATTGATCGTTGATCCGGATGCTGCACTGACCCTTACGGTTTCCCTTCAACGCCTCCAGACGGTTGGCCGGCGGAACACGCAGATCGTCCAGCGTGGCCGCGCTGTTGAGCATGCGCAGCTTGCGCCGCGCCACGGCCTGGATGTCGGCCGGCAATCGCCGGGAAGGCGTGCCCTGCCAGATCTTTTCGGCTTCCTTGTCGACAAAGTTCCGGATCACGCAGCAACCATAACGCAGCTCGTCATATGACGCAACCCGTCATGGAGATCCTGCGCGTCTTTCGCTGCGCTGGCTGAATCTGCTCAGCCAGCGGCCCTCGCCCGGTTGGCTGCTGTCTCATACCCTGAGACGCCATTCCGCTTCCCTGTCCCGCTTTGAGAGCCGTCCCGATGCCCGCCCATGCCCTAGCCCGCCGCACCGAGGACGCCGAGCGCGCCCTGTCCACCACCGGCGGCGAGCCTTCGCGCGACGGCGCGCTGCTGACCGAGCGGCTGGAGCGGCGCTACCACGACCGCATCACCGGCAGCTTCATGATCCCCGGGCGCGAAGGCCGCTACGCGCCGATCCCGGACGACGTGCCGGCGGCGCTGGTCGCGGCGCTGAAGGCGCGCGGCATCGAGCAGCTGTACAGCCACCAGGCCGAGGCCTGGGACGCGGCGCAGCGCGGCGAACACGTGGCCATCGTCACTCCCACCGCCTCGGGCAAGTCGCTGTGCTACACGCTGCCGGTGGTGGCCGCGGCGATGACCGCGCAGGCCAAGGCGCTGTACCTGTTCCCGACCAAGGCGCTGGCGCAGGACCAGGTGGCCGAGTTGCTGGAACTCAACCGCGCCGGCGAGCTGGGAGTAAAGGCCTTCACCTTCGACGGCGACACCCCGGGCGATGCGCGCCAGGCGATCCGCCTGCACGGCGACATCGTGGTCAGCAATCCGGACATGCTGCACCAGGCGATCCTGCCGCATCACACCAAGTGGGCGCAGTTCTTCGAGAACCTGCGCTACGTGGTGATCGACGAGATCCATACTTACCGCGGCGTGTTCGGCAGCCATGTCACCAACGTGCTGCGCCGGCTCAAGCGCATCTGCGCGTTCTACGGGGTGAACCCGCAGTTCATCCTGTGCTCGGCCACCATCGGCAATCCGCGCGCGCACGCCGAAGCGCTGATCGAGCAGCGCGTGCATGCCATCACCGAGTCCGGCGCGCCATCCGGCGACAAGCACGTGCTGCTGTGGAACCCGCCGGTGGTCAACGCCGACCTGGGCCTGCGCGCGTCGGCGCGCTCGCAGAGCAACCGCATTGCGCGCATCGCGATCAAGAGCGGGCTGAAGACCCTGGTGTTCGCACAGACCCGGCTGATGGTGGAAGTGCTGACCAAGTACCTGAAGGACATCTTCGACCACGACCCGCGCAAGCCGCCGCGCATCCGCGCCTACCGCGGCGGCTACCTGCCCACCGAACGCCGCGAGGCCGAACGCGCGATGCGCGCCGGCAGCATCGACGGCATCGTCTCCACCTCGGCGCTGGAACTGGGCGTGGACATCGGCTCGCTGGACGTGGTGGTGCTCAACGGCTACCCCGGCAGCATGGCCGCGACCTGGCAGCGTTTCGGCCGTGCCGGGCGCCGCCAGCAGCCGTCGCTGGGCGTGCTGGTGGCCAGTTCGCAGCCGCTGGACCAATACGTGGTGCGGCATCCGGACTTCTTCGCCGACGCCTCGCCCGAACATGCGCGCATCGCCCCGGACCAGCCGCTGATCCTGTTCGACCACATCCGCTGCGCCGCGTTCGAGCTGACCTTCGTCGCCGGCGAAGCGTTCGGCCCGGTCGATCCGGCGGTGTTTCTGGAAGCGCTGGCCGAGAGCGAGGTGGTGCACCAGGAAGGCGACCGCTGGGAATGGATCGCCGACAGCTATCCGGCCAACGCGGTGAGCCTGCGTTCGGTGGCCGACGGCAATTTCGTGGTGGTGGACAAGACCGACGGCAAGCAGCAGATCATCGCCGAGGTGGATTATTCCGCCGCCGCGCTCACGCTGTACGAAGGCGCGATCCATATGGTGCAGAGCACCCCGTACCAGGTGGAGAAACTGGACTGGGAAGGGCGCAAGGCCTATGTCACGCGTACCCACGTGGACTACTACACCGACAGCATCGACTTCACCAAGCTCAAGGTGCTGGACCGCTTCGACGGCGGCGCGGCCGGGCGCGGCGACAGCCACCACGGCGAGGTGCACGTGGTGCGGCGCGTGGCCGGCTACAAGAAGATCCGCTACTACACCCACGAGAACATCGGCTACGGCCCGGTCACCCTGCCCGACCAGGAACTGCATACCACCGCGGTGTGGTGGCAGTTGCCGCAGGCCACGCTGCTGAAGGCGTTCGCCGCCAAACAGGACGCGCTGGACGGGTTCCTCGGCGCGGCCTACGCGCTGCACGTGGTGGCCACGGTGGCGGTGATGGCCGACGCGCGCGACCTGCAGAAAGCGGTGGGCGACGGCGACGGCGCCTGGTTCGCGATGGCCGACGCCAAGGGCCGCGGCCAGCTGCGCGGCGGCGACAACGGCGAACCGGTCGGCGTGGAGCTGCAGCAGTTCGTGCCCTCCGTATACCTGTACGACAACTTCCCCGGCGGCGTGGGCCTGAGCGAACCGCTGTGGCAGCGCCAGGCCGAACTGGTGCAGCGCGCGCGCGAACTGGTGCAGCGCTGCGACTGCGTGGCCGGCTGCCCGGCCTGTGTCGGCCCGGTGCTGGCCGCGCAAGAGGACAGCGCGACCACGCCGAAGGCGCTTGCCCTGCACGTGCTGCACCTGTTGTTGGACGGCGCGGCACTGGATGACGAAACCACCACGATCGACAGCGAACTTGATGCACTGCCGGAGTGGAGCGCATGAGCGTCGGCCCAGAGCGTCCGTGGGCGTTGCGCCTGTTGCCGCAAGACGTGGTGCTGGATGGCGCGTCGAGCGCAGCCGACGTCGATCTCCACACGCCGACGGAGCGGAGCGCATGAGCGTCGGCTTCGGACATCCGTGCAGGTTGCGCTTGCTGGCGGAACGATCGGCGCGCGACAACATCGAACCGATCCACCGATGCCATCGCGTTCCCGGGGTCGCGCGTATGAGCGGCAGCCTGGAACGTCGGCGCGGATCGCGTTTTCTGCTGGAACGGGGAGTACTGGACGACGCATCGATCGCGGTCCATGCCGGTCCCGCAGCGTTGCCGGCGTCGCGCGCATGAGCATCAGCCTCGAACGCCTGCGCGCACTGCGCAAGCAGGCCGGCGATGCGAGCGTGGACGCGCCGCGTCCGTCGACGCCGGGCGTGCGGCCAAACAGCCCTGCCGGCGCCGCAGGTACCAAAGCGTCGGCACCCGTGCCTGCAAGGGCAGCCGCGCCCGCCAGCGGATCCACGCTGCTGCGCAAGCCACCGCGCGACACCGATGCGGCGCACGTCCCGCCTGCACCGCGCACGCCGTTGCCTGCGCGCAGCGGCGACACCGCCGTCGCCGTGGCGCCGCCGATCGCGATCGAACCGTTCGACCGGCGTGGCGCCGACGTCGCCTCGCTGCGGCGCCTGCTCGGCATGCGCGAGCGCGCGGTGGCGCCGGCCGCCGCGGCGCGCAAGCCGCAGGCGGCCGACCGCCACCTGCCCGGGGTGGAAATCGCGCCCGGCCTGCACCTGATCGAAGCATTCCTGCCGCAGCCGATCCCCGCCGCCGCGCTGTCGCTGGCCTTCGCCCGCCGCGAGGACGCGGTGCAGCCGTCGGACCTGCTGTTCTTCGACACCGAGACCACCGGCCTGGCCGGCGGCACCGGCACCCGCGCCTTCATGATCGGTGCGGCCGACTGGTACCTGCATCCCGTCGAAGGTCCCGGCCTGCGCATCCGCCAGCTGATGATGGCCACGATGGGCGCGGAAAAGGCCATGCTCGAAGCGTTCCGCGCATGGCTGGCGCCGACCACGGTGCTGTCCAGCTACAACGGCCGCTGCTACGACGCGCCGCTGCTGAAAACCCGCTACCGGCTGGCGCGCTGCGCCGATCCGCTGTCGGCGCTGGACCATGTGGACCTGCTGCATCCCACCCGCCGCCGTTACCGCGGCACCTGGGAGAACTGCAAGCTGTCCACGATCGAACGCCAGCTGCTGCGCATCGTGCGCGAGGACGACCTGCCCGGCTCCGAAGCGCCGGCCGCATGGCTGAGCTATTTGCGTGGCGGCAGCGCGCGCAACCTGCGCCGCGTCGCCGCGCACAACCACCAGGACGTGGTGACGCTGGCGCTGCTGCTGCAGCGCCTGGTCGACGCCGAAGCCGAAGAGCGCGAGGTCGTGCCCTTCGTGGAAGCGCCGTAGCGCAGCGCGTTAGCCCCTCTCCCCCCGGGAGAGGGGTTGGGGTGAGGGTACGGCGCCAGGCGCAGTGCTCGATTGGGAGCACGAGGCTGCGCCCGTACCCTCATCCGGCGCTTCGCGCCACCTTCCCACGAAAAGGGGGCCATGGTCCCGGTGGGAGAAGGGAATAGCCGCAATGTGTTGTGGCCCTACCTCTCAACGCTGATGGATTCCAGACAACAACCCTAACTCTCCCGCACCTCCGTCTCGATCCGCCAGGCCGCGAACTCGCCTTCGAACTCGGCCAGGTTCAGCAGGCCCACGCACGCATGCGCGCCTACCGGCAACGGCGCGCCGCTGGCCAGCTTGCATACCAGCAGGATGGCGGCCAGGCAGGGAATTTCCGGGCCGTGCAGGGTCGGCGCGGTCAGTTCCCAGCACAGCGCGTGCGGGCGGCCATCGCGCAGTCCGCGCAACTGCACCGACATGCCGCCCAGGTCGCTACCGAAGCGATCGAACCAGCGCCCGGCGCGCGCGAACACCGCCGCCAGCGAGCGCATCGGCAGCGGCACGCCGAGTCCGCGCAGGCGCGCGAGCGCGGCCAGGCAGCGCTGCAGGAACGGCAGTTCCAGCGCCGCGCGGAAGCGCACGTTGCGCACGCCGGGATAGCGCGCTACCAGCAGGTCGTGATCGGGCACGTCGCAGGGCGCGGCCAGACGCGGCGCGAGCCGCGCGAACGTCACCGGCTGCGGTGCGGCCCAGCCCAGCGTGCGCTGCCAGCGTCCATCGCACCACCAGTCGAAGGGCAGGCCGCAATACGACAGCACCGCGCGCACCGTGGCCATGCCCAACGGCGTGGCCTGCGCCGGCGCGATGACCAGGTCGATGTCGTGCAACTGCGAGAAGCGCGGGCGCAACGCATCGACCACCGCGCTGGACAGCGCCGGCAAGGTGCTGGCGCCGCTGATCGCGGTGCGCCCGGCCTGCCGCGCCAGCGCATCCAACGCGGCGGGAAAGTCGCGCATGAACGCGCGGCCGTCGGCCAGGTCGATGTAGTGCATGCCCGCCTGCAGGCAGGCATGCGCGACTGCGTAGTCCTGGCCCTGGAACGGCCCAGCGGTGTGCACCACGATGTCCGCGCCGGTAGCGGCCAGCTGCGCCGGAAAATCCGCCGCCGCAGTGTCCAGGCGGCACACCGCGACGCCGCCCAGGTCGGCGCCGGCGAGATTGGTGGCGGCAGCGCCAGGATGGCGTCCGGCCGCGATCACCTGCAGCGTCGGCGTTGCCGCCAGCGCGCGCACGATGCGCGCGCCGAAATGGCCGTAGCCTCCCAGCACCACCACCTTGCAAACGGCCATCGTCCTTGCCCCCTCCTGTTGGCGTCCGCGGCGATTATCCGCGCGGGCGCCGCCTGCGGGGAATCGCTCAGCCGTCGATCGGCGTGACCAGCCCTTGCGCGATGGCCTCGCGGATCAGCTGCTCGGCCTGCTGCCGCGCGCGTGCGCTGGCATCGGCCTGCTGCTTGCCCAGCCGGGACTGTTGCAGGCCGAGTTGCGCCTGTTGCCTGGCCAACTCCTGGATCTTCTTGCCCAGGTCCTGCCGGCGCAGTTGCTCGGTCGCCCGCTGCGCCGCCATGCGCTCGATCTGCGCCTGGCTGGCGGCGCCATGGCTGGCGGCGACCGCCGCCTCGGCTTGGCGCGCGGCGCTCTCTGCCATCTGCGCGCTCAGTTCCGCCATGCGTTCGCCCAGGTCGCCCTGGCGCTCGCCGAGATCGCCTTGCTGGTCGCCCAGTTCGGCCTGCGCATCGGCAAGCTCCAGGGTCTGCGCGTGCAGTTCCTGGAAGCGCGCCAGCGCCGCCGGATCGCGGACCACGTAACGATGGCCGGCATGGCGCAACCACAGGATCTCGCCATCGTTGCCGGCCAGGCGACGCGCTTCGCGCAGGTCGTCCAGCGAGGCGTCCATCAGGTTGTGCCCGTCCTGCACCAGCACGTAGGCGTCCTGCTCGTTGTGCGGAGAGAGCGAAATGCGACCCTGGGTGAGCAGCGGCGCATCGGCTTCCGGCGGCGCGGCGGGTGGGGTCGGTGGCACCGGCGCCGTCGGCGGTTCCGGGGGGCTTGCCGGCGATGCGGGCGCGGGCCGTGCCAGCACGCTGGCCACGATCGAGGTCGCCTGCGCCGCAGGCGCGGCAGCGGCGGGTGTGGCCGGTGCGACCGGCGCGGTGGCCGGCGCAGCCACCGCTGCCGCGTTCGCCGGCGCCGGCTTGGCCACAAGGCGCAACGGCATCACTCCGGCCAGCGCGATCGCGGCGGTGATCAACCCGGCGCCCAGGCGCGAAAAGGAGGCGGTGCTCTGCAGCATCAGCAACCGCCGCTTCAGGCTGACGAAGCTGGGCGAGGCGCTGGCCACGCCGGCGGCCGGCCGCGGCGCCACGCCCAACTGCACCAGCAGCCGCGCGTAGTTGTGCCGGCAGTGCCGGTGCCCGGCGACCACCGCCGCATCGCAGGCCGCTTCGCGGGCCAGTGCGTATTCGCGCACCGCCAGGTGCACCAGCGGGTGGAAGAAGAACAGGTTCTGCGCCAGCGCCGGCAACAGGCCCCACCACAGGTCGCGGCGCTGCAGATGCACCAGTTCGTGGGTCAATGCCATATCCAGATCGTCGGCGTGCATCGCCGGCAGGCGCCGCGCCGGCAGCAGCAGCACCGGCCGCCACGGGCCGATCAGCTGCGGCGAATCGATCTGCGCGGACAGCCGCAGCTGCGGCGGCTGGCGCAGGCCATGCGCTTCGGCGGCCAGGCGCAAGGCGCCGAGCAAGGCGGCATCGGTGCACGGCGTGCTGGCGCGCACCAGGCGCCGGCTGGTGCGGTAGGCATGGCCGCTGCGCAGCGCGCCGAGCAGCACGCCTGCCACCCACAGCGCGACCAGCGCCTGCGCCCAGGACAGCGGCGCGGCAGCAGCGGCCTGCGGCGTGGCAGCACGCGGCGATGCGGCAGTCGCAGCGCCCGCATCCTGCAGCGATGCGGCAGGCAATGCGGTCGCGGCAACGGCGGTCTGTGCCGGCGCAGCGGGCAACACCGGCAGGTGCAGCGCACCGGCCCACAGCAGGCCGAGCACGGTCTGCGCGCCGACCAGCCACCACAGCCGGCAGCGCGTGGCCGCCGGCAATGCCGGCAGCCAGCGGCACAGCGCCCAGATCGCCGCGACCAGGATCGCCGCCTGCACGCTGGTCGCCAGCAGCCGCGACAGCAGGGTCTCGAACAACGTCGTGCCGAAGATCGTGTGCATGCCTCAGTCCTCCCGCCGCTGCGATTGCAGTTTGGCGACCAATGCCTCGAGTTCGGCCAGTTCGTCGTCGCTGACCTCGGCGCGCTGCGACATCCACGCCACGAACGGCGACACCGAGCCTTGCAGTGTCTTCTCGACGAAGCTGCCGACCGCGCTGCGCACCACGTCGTCCTGGCCGCTGGTGGCGGCGTAGCGGTACACGCCCTGCACTTGGCGCCGGCGCAGATAGGCCTTGGCGCGCAGCCGCTCCATCATCGTCAGCACGGTGGAGCGGGCCAGCCCGCGGGTCTCGCCGAAACCGGCGGCGACCTCGCCGACGCTGGCCTCGCCCTGTTCGCCAATGTATTGCAGCAGGGCCAGCTCCTGGTCCCCGATCGATTTGCGTCGCATCCGCCCGCCCTATTGACTACACGTGTCGCCAACGTACCGGTGGCGACACGTGTAGTCAATAGGCCGTCGGTCATTGGCTACGCTGTAAGAGAAGTGCGGCGCCCGCGGCGGAAGCCGTGGCTCCACAGGTGCGCCGCTTACTCAAGATCGAGGCAGAGCCTGCCGTTGCAGTTGGGGCGATGAAGCGGTCAGCGCACCATATCCGGCATGCGGCGCCCAGTCGCGAATCTCCATTGCGACAAGCGTGGCTTCGCCAGCGCCACCGTTCGGAGCGTTTCGCTATCGGCACAGCCGGAACCTACTGCCCCCCCCACTTTCTGTGCAGACCGCGCCTCAGCCCTGCGGCCCGCCCATCACCGGCAGGATCGCGCCGCTGATGTAGCTGGCGGTGATCGGCGAGGCCAGGAACACGTAGGCCGGCGACAGTTCCTCCGGCTGCGCCGGGCGGCCCATCGCGCTGCTCTTGCCGAACTCGGCGACGTCCTCGGCGGATTTGTCGGCCGGGTTCAGTGGGGTCCACACCGGCCCCGGTGCGACCGCGTTGACGCGAATCCCGCGCGGCTGCAGCTGGCTGGCAAGGGCCATGGTGAAGGCGTGGATCGCGCCCTTGGTGGCCGAGTAGTCGAGCAGCGACTTGCTGCCGAACAGGCCGGTCTCCGAGCCGCTGTTGATGATCGCCGCACCGCGCTTGAGATGCGGCAAGGCCGCGCGCGCCATGTGGAAGTAGCCGCCGATGTTGGTCTGCAGGGTTTCCTGCAGGTGTTCCTCGCTGAGGTCTTCCAGGGCATGGCAATGCAACTGGAAGGCGGCGTTGTTGACCAGCACGTCGAGCCCGCCGAAGGCACGCACGGTCTGCGCCACCGCGTCTTCGCAGAACTGGGGATCCTTCACGTCGCCTGCGATGGTCAGGCAGCGCCGGCCTTCCTTCTCCACGTGCGCGCGGGTCAGCTGCGCGTCCTCGTGCTCGTCCAGGTACAGCACCGCCACGTCGGCGCCTTCGCGCGCGAACAGCACCGCCACCGCGCGGCCGATGCCCGAGTCGGCGCCGGTGACGATCGCGCTCATGCCGCGCAGCTTGCCGCTGCCGACGTACTCGGGCGCCTCGAAGCGCGGTTGCAATGCCAGGTCCTGCTCCTTGCCGGGCTTGCGCAAATGCTGCCTGGGCATCTTCTCCGGCTGCTTGCCCACCCCGGCCTGGGTCGGTGCGGCCTTCTTGGCCTTGGCTTTCGACTGCGCCTCGTCGGTATCGGTGGCGCGCTGCAGGACGCGCTGTTGGCGTGCGGTCTTGGCGGCTGCCGCGCCGGATCGGGACGACGCCGGCTTGGAGGAAGCGGTCTTGGTGGACGCGGCAGGACGCTTGTTGCTGGAAGCCATCGGCATTGCTCCGGAATACGGGACGCGGCGCTGCAGGGCGCCACATCGGGTGAATGGACAGACGTGGGCGATCGGGCGCGAGCGCGCTAGGCGCGGTCGGCGACGCCTTCGACGCCGGCATGCTGGGCGCAATGCGCGCAGCAGAAGATGCGGCCGCCGGCTTCCACGCCGTGGCCGACGATGCGGCAGTCGCAGTGGCTGCAGTGCGGGGCGAAGGCGTGGATCGCGCATTCGAACGAATCGAAGGTGCCGCTGCGGGCGCCCTGGGTCAGGGTAAAGGCTTTGTCGTAGTCGTTGCCGCAGACATCGCAGGTGGCCATGGTCAGGCTCCGGTTGGCTGGGAAGCCACAGTCTGGCCAAGCCCGCGGCCACGTCGGGTGAAGCCGGCCGCCGATCTCTTCATGCAGCGCAAACATCCGCCGCGACACGCTCGCGCTATCCGCACAAGGAACCCGTCCATGATCCGCCACCCGCTCGCCCTCGCCGTTCCCCTCGCCGCCAGCCTGCTGCTCGGCGCCTGCAGCACCACCCAGGTCGCCGAGGTGCAGCCGATCGACGGCGTCATCTCCGGCCAGTGCCACATCGACAAGGTCCGCGGCGCGGCGGGCCTGGCCGCCGCGCAGACCACCGTCGAACGCGCCCGCGTCGACAGCGACAGCCTGAAGGTGCAGGTGGTGAACAGCAGCGTCGGCCACAGCGGCGCCACCTCCAGCGGCGTGGACAGCGCGTCGCGCGGTGCCGGCGAAAGCGGAGGCGATCGCCTGACCATCGAGGTCGGCCCGTACAACAACATCACCACGCTGTATTGCGGTTGATGGTGCGCGCCGCAGCTTGAGCGAAGGACGCGACGCGGTCTTGTCGCGACCGCGTCGCGACCTGCGCTGACGGCGCAGCCGCGCCAACGCTGCGATCAGGCGCGGCCGCGTGAACGCGCAGCGTTCCCGGCCGCAACACTGCCGCCGGCGCGACGCGGCACCGTGGACTTCGCCGGCTTGGCACCGGCCGCCTTGGAGCCCGTCTTCTTGGCCCCAGAGGCTTTGGCCGCCTTGCGGGTCGCCGCGCGCGCCCGCGCCAGGTACTTCAGCGTGGCCAGGTCCCACTGCCGCTCGCCGCGCACGCGCTCGCACAGGCCGTGCAATTCGCCGCCGCGCCAACCGTCGAACACGCAAGGGTCGATATAGGCCTTGCGGCATACCGCCGGGGTATTGCCCAGCGCGTCGGCCACCTCGCGGATCACCGCGTTCTGCGCCAGCTTCAGCGCACGCTCGCTGCTGGGGTCGGGCAAGGGCAGCTGCGCCAGCCGCTGCAGCGCGGCGCGGGTGCCGCCCCAGGTGCGGAAATCCTTGGCGGTGAAGCTCTCGCCCATCGCCTCGCGCAGGTAGTCGTTGACCTCGCCCGAATCCACCGGCTGCAGTTGGCCGTCGTCGTCGCGGTACTGGAACAGCGCCTGCCCGGGCAATTGCTGGCAACCGCGGATCAGCTTGACCAGGCGCGCGTCGTCGATCTCGATGTCGTGCTCCTGCCCGCCCTTGCCGCGGAACTTCAGCCGCGCGCGGCCGCCCTTGACGAATTCCAAGTGCCGGTTGCGCAGCGTGGTCAGGCCGTAGGAACGGTTGCTGCGCGCGTATTCGGCGTTGCCGACGCGGACCAGGGTCTCGGACATCAGCGCCACCACCATCGCCAGCACCTTGTCGCGCGGGTAGCCGGGCAGCGCCAGGTCGCGGCGCAGGCGCCGGCGCAGCCGCGGCAGGGCTTGGCCGAAGGCCATGATCCGTTCGAACTTGCCGTCGCCGCGCACCTGCGCCCAGTCCGCGTGGTAGCGGTACTGCTTGCGCCGCCGCGCATCGCGGCCGGTGGCCTGCACATGGCCGTTGGGCTTGGTGCAGATCCACACCTCGGTATAGGCCGGCGGGATCGCCAGTTGGCGGATGCGCTGCAGGGTCTGCGCATCGCGCACCGGGCGGCCGTCCGGCAGCCGATAGCTGAAACCCGTGCCGGCGCGGCGGCGGACGATGCCGGGCTCTTCGTCGCTGACATAGACCAG
Source organism: Xanthomonas sp. SI (assembly GCF_014236855.1). Classification (NCBI taxonomy): domain Bacteria; kingdom Pseudomonadati; phylum Pseudomonadota; class Gammaproteobacteria; order Lysobacterales; family Lysobacteraceae; genus Xanthomonas; species Xanthomonas sp. SI. The sequence continues at coordinate 223,072 of NZ_CP051261.1, read as the reverse complement.
GCCGGCGCTGCTGGCGGCCTGCCTGGCCTGCAGCGCGCGGGCCGCCTCGGTGGCGGCGGTGGTGCGGGACGCGTTGGACATCGGGACGCCAGCGGTTGGGGAGCCCGGATTGTCGGCAGCGCGGCGCCTAGGCCGCGTCAACGGCGACCGGTTAACGTGCGGCGAACGCGACTTGTCCGATTCTTCTGCACGTATGCTGGACCCGTCTTCCCTCCACCCACCAGGAGCCTCGATGAGCACTTTCCTTTCTTCTCGTGCGTCCGCGCGTGCCGGCCTGCTCGGCACGGCGTGCCTGGCGCTGGCATTGGCCGCATGTAGCGCGCCGCCGCCGGACGAGCAGGAACAGGTGGGGGCCAAGGCCCAGGCCGCCGCGCAGCAGGCCGCCACGCCGGATCCGGCCAGCGCCCCGCAGCCGCCGCCGGTGGGCACCTGCGACGCCTCGCAGGCGCAGGGCCTGGTTGGCCAGGCTGCCGAGCAGGCCTTGCTGGACCAGGCGCGCAGCGACACCGGCGCCAAGAGCGTGCGCGTGCTCAAGCCGAACCAGGCGGTGACCATGGAGTTCGACGGCGAACGGCTCAACATCGAGGTCGATGCCAAGAACCAGATCACCGGCGTGCGCTGCGGCTGAGGCCCGTACGGCGGCGCGCGCAGGCACCGCGCATGGTTGCGACGGCAAGGCGGTTGCCGCCACTACGGTTGCAGCTGCAACCGTGTATTGCGGCACCGCACCAACATGTGCTTTAGTCGATGTTCCGGTGACCTCAAGATGCGCTCCAGGATAGAGCGGGGGCGAGTGTCGCCGCGTTCCTTCGGATCGCTTTTCAGAGGCAGACATGGCCCCCCGCAACCGCCACGGGCTCTACGACCCCCAAGATGAGCGCGATGCCTGTGGTTTCGGCATGGTCGCGCAACTCGATGACCAACCCTCGCGGGCCTTGGTCGATACCGCCATTGCCGCGCTGTCGCGGATGACCCACCGTGGCGGCGTCGCCGCCGATGGCCTCACCGGCGACGGCTGCGGCCTGCTGATCCGCAAACCCGATGCGTTCCTGCGCGCGCTGGCGCGCGACGCCGGCATCGCGGTGGGCGCGCGCTTCGCCGCCGGCCAGGTGTTCATGCCGCGCGACGACGTGGACGGCGCCGCGCGCTGCCGCCAGGTGCTGGAAGAAGAACTGGTCCGCGCCGGCACCCAGCCGCGCGGCTGGCGGGTCACCCCCACCGACGATTCGGTATGCGGGCAGTTGGCCAAGGACACCTTGCCGCACATCGAGCAGGTGTTCGTCGATGCCGGCGCCGAGCACAGCGAGGACGGCTTCGCCCTGGCCCTGTTCCTGGCGCGCCGCCGCGCCGAACAGCGCCTGCGCGACGTCGCCGACTTCTACGTCACCACGCTCTCGCCCAACGGCATCAGCTACAAGGGCATGGTGCTGCCGGACAAGCTCAGCACCTTCTATCCGGATTTGCAGCGCAGCGACCTGGCCTCCAGCGCCATCGTCTTCCACCAGCGCTTCTCGACCAACACGCTGCCGCGCTGGCCGCTGGCGCACCCGTTCCGGCTGCTCGCGCACAACGGCGAGATCAACACCATCGAGGGCAACCGGCACTGGGCGCAGGCGCGCAGCAAGGTGTGGAAGACCCCGCGCTTCGACATCGCCGAGTTCGACCCGGTGATCTCGATGCACGGCTCCGATTCGCAGAGCCTGGACAACATGCTGGAGCTGCTGGTCGCCGGCGGCATGGACCTGCTGCAGGCGCTGCGCATCCTGGTGCCGCCGGCGACCCAGTCGCTGGAGTTCAAGGACGCCGACCTGGCGGCGTTCTACGAGTTCTACGGGCTCAACACCGAGCCGTGGGACGGCCCGGCCGGCATCGTCGCCTGCGACGGCCGCTATGCCGCGTGCATGCTCGACCGCAATGGGCTGCGCCCGGCGCGCTGGATGCTGACCTCCGACCGCCATTTCCTGGTCGCCTCCGAAGCCGGCGTGTGGGAACTGCCGGCCGAGCGCGTGACCCGCAAGGGCAAGCTCGGCCCGGGCGAGATGATGGCCATCGACCTCAAGCGCGGCGACCTGCTCGACTCGGACGCGATCGACCGCATCAACCGCGGCCGCGCCCCGTACAAGCAGTGGCTGCAGCAGGGCGTGACCTACCTGCAGACCGAGCTGATCGACCCCTCGCTGGTCGAGGAGCCGTTCGACGAGAGCACCCTGCGCAGCTACCACAAGCTGTTCCAGCTCAGCACCGAGGAAGTGGAGCAGGTGCTGCGGCCGCTGGCCGAGACCGAGCAGGAAGCCACCGGCTCGATGGGCGACGACACCCCGATGGCGGTGCTCAGCCGCCACACCCGGCCGCTGTACGACTACTTCCGCCAGGCGTTCGCGCAGGTCACCAACCCGCCGATCGACCCGTTGCGGGAAGACTGCGTGATGTCGCTGACCACCCAGCTCGGCAAGGAGACCAACATCTTCCATGCCGGCCCGGAGACGGTGAACCACGTCATCCTCAATTCGCCGGTGCTCAGCCAGCGCAAGCTGCGCCAGCTGCTGAAGATGGAGCAGTACCAGACCCGCAACGCGCAGATCGACCTGTCCTACAGCGTCGAGGAAGGCCTCAAGGCCGGCCTGGAACGGATCTGCGCGCAGGCCGAGCAGGCGGTGCGCGACGGCAAGGTCATGCTGCTGCTGACCGACCGCTACCCGGTGCCGGAACGGCCGATGGCGCATGCGCTGCTGGCCACCGGCGCGGTGCACCACCATCTGTCGCGCGCCGGCCTGCGCTGCGACGCCAACCTGATCATCGAGACCGGCACCGCGCGCGATCCGCACCACATGGCCTGCCTGCTCGGTTTCGGCGCCACCGCGGTGTATCCGTACTTGGCCTACCAGACCCTGTTCGACCTGGGCCGGCGCGGCATCCTGCTGCTGAAGAAGGGCGGCGAACAGGCGCAGATCGGCCGCAAGTACCGCAAGGGCATCTACAAGGGCCTGTCCAAGATCATTTCCAAGATGGGCATCTGCACCATCGCCAGCTACCGCGGCGCGCAGCTGTTCGAGATCGTCGGGCTGGATCCGGACGTGGTGCAGCTGTGCTTCCCCGACACCGCCTCGCGCATCGGCGGGGTGAACCTGGCGCGGCTGGATACCGAGGCGCGGCAGCTGACCGCGCGCGCCTGGAACGACCTGCTCAAGCCGGAAGTGGGCGGGCTGCTGAAGTACGTGCACGGCGGCGAGTACCACATGTACAACCCGGACGTGGTCATGACCCTGCAGCGCGCCACGCGCAGCGGCGAGCAGGCCGACTGGGCCGCATACGCAGACGCGGTGCATTCGCGTCCGCCGTCGGCGCTGCGCGACCTGCTGCAGCTCAAGCGCGCCGAGGTGCCGACCCCGCTGGACGAAGTCGCCCCGGCCGCCGACCTGCTGCGCCGCTTCGACACCGCTGCGATCAGCCTGGGCGCGCTGTCGCCCGAGGCGCACGAGGCGCTGGCGATCGCGATGAACCGCCTCGGCGGACGCAGCAACTCCGGCGAAGGCGGCGAAGACCCGGCGCGCTACGGCACCGAGAAGCGCTCCAAGATCAAGCAGGTGGCCTCCGGCCGCTTCGGCGTCACCCCCGAGTACCTGGTCAACGCCGAAGTGCTGCAGATCAAGGTCGCGCAGGGCGCCAAGCCCGGCGAAGGCGGCCAGCTGCCCGGGCACAAGGTCAACGAACTGATCGCGCGGCTGCGCTACGCCAAGCCGGGCATCGGCCTGATCTCGCCGCCGCCGCACCACGACATCTATTCGATCGAGGACCTGGCGCAGCTGATCTACGACCTCAAGCAGGTCAATCCGACCGCATTGGTGTCGGTGAAACTGGTCAGCCATGCCGGCGTGGGCACCATCGCCGCCGGCGTGGTCAAGGCCGGCGCCGACCTGATCACCGTGTCCGGCCACGACGGCGGCACCGGCGCCAGCCCGGTCAGCTCGATCCGCTATGCCGGCGTGCCGTGGGAACTGGGCCTGGCCGAGTCGCACCAGGCGCTGGTCGCCAACAACCTGCGCGACCGCACCATCCTGCAGACCGACGGCGGGCTGAAGACCGGCCTGGACGTGATCAAGGCCGCGATCCTGGGCGCCGACAGCTTCGGCTTCGGCACCGGCCCGATGATCGTGCTCGGCTGCAAGTACCTGCGCATCTGCCACCTCAACAACTGCGCCACCGGTGTGGCCACCCAGGACGAGCGCCTGCGCGCCAACTACTTCACCGGCCTGCCCGAGCGCGTGGAGAACTTCTTCAAGCTGCTGTCCGAAGAAGTGCGGCAATGGCTGTCGTACCTGGGCGCGCGCTCGCTGGACGAGATCATCGGCCGCACCGAGCTGCTGCAGCAGCTGGACGTGTCGCCACGCGAAGGCGTGCGCGTGGACCTGTCGCGGCTGCTCAAGGACGTGCGCTACGACGGCGGCCACTGTGCGGCGCAGCGCCTGTACGAATCGCCGGACAGCCTGGCCACGCAGATGGACGGCCTGCTCGCCGATGCGATCGCCAACAAGACCGGCGGCGACCATCGCTTCCTGATCCACAACACCGACCGCTCGATCGGCGCGCGCCTGTCCGGCGCCATCGCCCGCGTGCATGGCAACCACGGCATGGACGACGCGCCGCTGACCCTGCGCTTCCGCGGCTCGGCCGGGCAGAGCTTCGGCGCGTTCAACGCCGGCGGCCTGCAGCTGGAACTGGAAGGCGAGGCCAACGACTACGTCGGCAAGGGCATGGCCGGCGGCCGCCTGGTGGTGCGTCCGCCGCGCGGCGCGCGCTTCGAGGCGCGCAGCACCGCGATCATCGGCAACACCTGCCTGTACGGCGCCACCGGCGGCGAGCTGTACGCCGCCGGCCGCGCCGGCGAGCGCTTCGGCGTGCGCAACTCCGGCGCGCTGGCGGTGATCGAAGGTGCCGGCGACCACTGCTGCGAATACATGACCGACGGCATCGTGCTGGTGCTGGGCAAGGTCGGGCTGAACTTCGGCGCCGGCTTCACCGGCGGCCTGGCCTACGTGCTCGACGTGGACCGCGATTTCGTCGACCGCTACAACCACGAGCTGATCGACATCCATCGCATCTCCGCCGAAGGCTTCGAAAGCCACCGCCAGCACCTGCATAAGCTGATCAGCCGCCATCGCGAACTGACCGGCAGCATCTGGGCGCAGCAGATCCTCGACGAGTTCCGCGACTACGTCGGCAAGTTCTGGCTGGTCAAGCCGAAGGCGGCGAGCATCGAGTCGCTGACAGAATCGCTGCGCCGAGCCGCCTGATGGCGGCCCGTCGCAGCGAAGGGATTGGGGATTCGAGATTCGGGATTGGGAACAGCAAGCCCGCATCGGATCCGACGCCAGTCCCTCGCTTTCTCGAATCCCAAATCCCCAATCCCGAATCCCTGCCCCTATGAGCCGCAAACAAGCCTTCCAGTTCCTCGACCTGCCCCGGCAGATGCCGCAGCGCATCCCGGTGGAGCTGCGCACGTCCGGCGACTGGAACGAGCTGTACGGCAAGTTCGACAAGGCCGACGCGCAGTACCAGGCCGGGCGTTGCCTGGATTGCGGCAATCCGTACTGCAGCTGGAAATGCCCGGTGCACAACGCGATCCCGCAGTGGCTGCAGCTGGTGCAGGAGAACCGCATCGAGGAAGCCGCGGCGCTGTGCCACAGCACCAATCCGCTGCCGGAAGTGTGCGGCCGGGTGTGCCCGCAGGACCGCCTGTGCGAAGGCAGCTGCACGCTGGAGGAATTCGGCGCGGTCACCATCGGCGCGGTGGAGAAGTACATCGTCGATACCGCGCTCAGCAACGGCTGGCGCCCGGACCTGAGCCAGGTCCAGGCCACCGGCAAGCGCGTGGCGGTGATCGGCGCCGGCCCGGCCGGGCTCAGCTGCGCCGATCGCCTGGTCCGCGCCGGCATCCATGCCGTGGTCTACGACCGCTACGAACAGATCGGCGGGCTGCTGCAGTTCGGCATCCCCAGCTTCAAGCTCGACAAGAGCGTGATCGGCAAGCGCCGCGAGGTGCTCGAAGGCATGGGCGTGGAGTTCCGCCTGGGCGTGGAGATCGGCCGCGACGTCAGCCTGGAGCAGTTGCTCGGCGAATACGATGCGGTGTTCCTCGGCACCGGTGCCTACCGCTACACCGACGGCGGCCTGACCGGCCAGGACCTGCCCGGCGTGCTGCCGGCGCTGCCGTTCCTGGTGCAGAACAGCCGCATCGTCAGCGGCAACGATCCCTGGGGCCGGCCGATCGCCGGCTGGGAAGACAAGATCGCGCTGCCGGACCTGAGCGGCAAGCGCGTGGTGGTGCTCGGCGGCGGCGACACCGGCATGGACTGCGTGCGCAGCGCGATCCGCCTGGGCGCGGCCAAGGTCACCTGCGCCTATCGCCGCGACGAGGCCAACATGCCCGGCTCGGCACGCGAAGTGGCCAATGCGCGCGAGGAAGGCGTGCGCTTCCTGTTCAACCGCCAGCCGCTGGCGGTGGAAGCCGATGCCAGCGGCAAGCTGGCCGGCGTGCGCGTGGTGCAGACCCGCCTGGGCGAACCCGATGCGCGCGGCCGCCAGGCCGCGGTGCCGGTCGAGGGCAGCGAATCGCTGCTGGACGCGGACGTGGTGATCATCGCCTTCGGCTTCTCGCCGAGCGTACCGGAATGGCTGGCCGCGCAGGGCGTGGAAGGCACCGCAAATGGCCGCATCCTGGCCGGCGGCAGCGACCCCGATGGCAGCGGCCGCCTGCCGTACCAGACCACCAACCCCAAGCTGTTCGCCGGCGGCGACGCGGTGCGCGGCGCGGATCTGGTGGTGACCGCGGTAGCCGAAGGCCGCGACGCGGCCGCCAGCATCGCCGAATGGATCGGCAACCGCCTGCCGGTGACCACCCAGGCCGCGGCCTGAGCGAGCTCTACCGCATCTAAGCAATAGCGTTGCATGCCCGGCGGTGAGCGGCCGGGCAGCGGGTTGCGGGTTGCGGGTTGACCGCAATACAGCGGCATTCGCCCATGGGAACAGCATCCGTCGAACTCAGTCGGGTCGGGGCTGAAGCCCCTCCCACAAGTGCCCCATCAGGCCCCACAGCTCCCTGTAGGAGCGGCTTCAGCCGCGACGAGCGAAGTCGGAAGACCATGCCGCTCGGCAATTGTCAGGGCTGAAATCCCCTTCCACACACAAGCGCACTCACCGGGCGCAGAAGATCCCCTGTGGGAGCGACTTCAGTCGCGACGAGCGGAGTCGGAACCCGTGTGGTTTCGGCTACCTGTCGGGGCTGAAGTCCCTTCTACAAGTGCACTCACCGGGCCCAGAAGATCCCTGTGGGTGTGACTTCAGTCGCGACGAGCAGCGTCGGAACCCGCTTGGTTTCGGCCACCTGTCGGGGCTGAAGCCCCTCCTACAAAAGCGCCAGTGAGTGGGGCTGCGACCGCTCACGCAGGCAACCCGGACCACACCAACCACCCATGCGCCACAGAACGGCGATCGCCCCTGCATCGCCACACGCGCAACGCCGTTTTTCGCGCGAGTGAATGAGGCGCTAACGCACGAGCGCCTAGGCTGGCCGCGCGGGTGCGATCCGCGCACCCTTGCACCGCCGGCTGCTTCCCCCGATGGCAAAACGGCATCCTCCCCTCCCCCAAGGACGCTCCCCCATGTCGCTTTCCTCTCTCTGGTCGTCGCGGTTGCGCCCCGTCGCGCCCGCCGTGTTCCTGCTCGTCGCCGCCTTCAGCGTGTCCGCCCAGGACGGCAAGAGCGTGCTCAAGTACGCCGGCGTCAACCTGTCCGGCGCCGAATTCAATTCCGGCAAGAAGCCGGGCACGCTGTACAAGGACTACACCTATCCGGGTCCGGCGGACTACAGCTACTTCGCCGGCAAGGGTATGAACATCGTGCGCCTGCCGTTCCTGTGGGAACGCCTGCAGCCCACCTCCAAGGGCGAGTTCGATCCGGCGCAGCTGGCGCAGATCAAGAAGGCGGTGGCGCAGGCCAAGGCCAGCCACCTGCATCTGATCCTGGACCCGCACAACTACGCCAAGTACAACGGCGCGCTGATCGGCAGCGACGGTGCGCCGGCCGAGGTGTTCGCCGACCTGTGGCGGCGCCTGGCGACCGAATTCAAGGACGACGACACGGTGATCTTCGGCCTGATGAACGAGCCCAACGCGGTGTCCTCCACCGATTGGGCCGCGGCCGCGCAAGCGGCGATCAACGCCATCCGCAAGGCCGGCGCCAAGAACCTGATACTGGTCCCCGGCACCGCCTACACCGGCGCGCACAGCTGGCGCAGCACCTACTACGGCACCTCCAATGCGGTGGCGCTGCAGCCGCTGACCGATCCGGGCAACCGCATGGCCTTCGAAGCGCACCAGTACTTCGACAAGGACAACAGCGGCACCAAGGGCGAATGCGTCAGCGCCACCGCCGGTGCCGAGAAACTGTCCGGCTTCGTCAGCTGGCTGCGCGAGAATAAAAAGGTCGGTTTCATCGGCGAGTTCGCCACCGCCGATACCCCCGTCTGCAACCAGGCCCTGGAAGGCCTGCTCAGCTACATCGAGCAGAACAACGACGTGATCGTCGGCTGGACCTGGTGGGCGGCCGGCGCGTGGTGGAAGAACGACTACCCGTTCAACGTGCAACCGAACAAGGACGGCAGCGACAAGCCGCAGATGTCGATCCTGTCCAAGCACGCGCACAAAGTGACCGGAAAGTAGGCGCGCAGGCGCCGCCGGGCGATCGTCCGGCGCGCCGTTGCGAAACAAGCGCAGAAGCTACCGGACAGCATCGCGTACGTACGCCGCCGCATGCATTGCGGCGGCGATGGCCGACAGAGAACCAGTGCGTGTTGGCCATGCCAAGCCCTGCACAGATCCGCGCATGCACGCATGCCGGTCGTAGTGGCGGAAGCGGGAATGCATTACGGTGCGAGCAAGCACACCGTTTGTCATCAGCTCGGCCAGCCCGCGATCCGCCCTGGCCGAGTCTCCCCCCGCTGATGCAGAAGGAGGCTCCCCATGGTCCATTCGTCGCCGTGCCTGCGCGCACTGCGCCTGGCGCTGTTGTTGTCCCTGCTCGTCGTGCTGCCGCCATTGCACGCGCAAGGCGTGCTGAAATTCGCCGGCGTCAATCTGTCCGGTGCGGAGATCAGCTCCAGCAAGAAGCCCGGCGTGGTCAACGTCGACTACTTCTATCCGCGCGATGCCGATTACGCCTATTTCGCCGGCAAGGGCATGAACATCGTGCGCCTGCCGGTGTTGTGGGAACGCCTGCAGCCCACGCCGCAGGGCCGGCTGGACCCCGCGCAGCTGGCGTTGATCAAGGCCGCGGCGAAGCAGGCCAAGGCGCAGCGCATGCATCTGATCGTGGACATCCACAACTACGCCAGCTACTACGGCAACAAGATCGGCAGCGCGAACGTGCCGATCAAGACCTTCAGCGATCTGTGGCAACGCCTGGCGCTGGAGTTCAAGGACGACAACGCCGTGGTCTTCGGCCTGATGAACGAGCCGAACAACATCGCGCCCGGGCTGTGGGCGTCTGCCGCGCAGGCGGCGGTCGATGCGATCCGCGTCACCGGTGCGCGCAATCTGATCCTGGTGCCGGGCGCGCTGTGGAGCGGCGCGCACAGCTGGTATTCGACCGTCGGCGGCGAATCCAATGCCACCGCGCTGGCGTCGCTGTACGACCCGCTGCGGCGCACCGCCATCGAGGTGCACCAGTATCTGGACATCGATTCCAGCGGCACCAGCGCCACCTGCGTGAGCGGCAGCATCGGTGCCGAACGCCTGATCGGCTTCACCGACTGGCTGCGCAAGACCGGACACATCGGTTTCCTGGGCGAGTTCGGCGCCGCCGACAATGCCGCTTGCCGGCAGGCGCTGGACGGCATGCTCGGCTACATCGAACAACACCGTGCGGTGTGGCTGGGCTGGAACTATTGGGCCGGGGGCGCATGGTGGAACGCGGACTATCCATTCAACGTGCAACCCGGCGCGGATGGCCGCGACAAACCGCAGATGTCGATCCTGTCGCCCAGGGCGAAGCGCATCGCGCGCTGACACCGCGTTTCCTGCAAGAGAGAACTCCGCAGCGCGGGCCGAGCGAGGCCTGAGCGTCGGCGACGGCATGCCGTCTTGCCGACACGCCGGCGCCACGCACGCGCACCGCTGGCATGCCGATTGCAACGGATGGGGACAGCCCGCGCCACACACCTGGTACGCGGCGGCGCCCATTCGCTCTTCCCCCACGAAGAAGGCAATCCCATGCAACGCCATCCCAACCTCCCCACTCCCTCACGCTGGCTGCTGCGCGCAGCGCTGTGCCTGCTGCTGGCCACCGGTACGTCCACCGCGCTCGCCCAGAACGGCGCGCACTACGCCGGCCTCAACCTGGCCGGCGCAGAATTCAATTCGGCCAAGAAACCAGGCGTAGTCTTCAAGGACTACCTGTATCCGCGCGACAGCGACTACGCCTACGTCGCCGCGCAAGGCATGAACATCGTGCGCCTGCCGTTTCTGTGGGAACGCCTGCAGCCCACCGCCAACGGCGAGCTGGACGCCGCCCAGCTCGGCTATCTGCAGACCGCGGTGAGCCGCGCCAAAAGCCACAACCTGCGCGTGATCCTGGACCTGCACAACTACGCCAAGTACAACGGCGCGCGGATCGGCAGCGACGGCACGCCCGCCAGCGTGCTGGCCGACCTGTGGCGGCGCCTGGCGATCGTGTTCGGCAACGACGACGCGGTGATCTTCGGGCTGATGAACGAGCCCAACGGCATTTCCTCCGGCGACTGGACCGCCGCCGCGCAACTGGCGATCGATGCGATCCGCGGCGCCGGCGCCTATAACCTGATCATGGTGCCGGGCACCGCGTACACCGGGGCGCACAGCTGGAACAGCACCTGGTACGGCGTATCCAACGCGACATCGCTGGTGTCGATCGAGGACCCCGTCGAAAACCTGGTGTTCGAGGTCCACCAGTACCTGGACCAGGACTACAGCGGCACCAGCGCCGACTGCGTCAGCGCCACGATCGGCTCGGAAAAACTGCAGGGCTTTACCCAGTGGCTGCGCGCCAACGGCTACAAGGGCTTCCTCGGCGAATTCGGCGCCAGCGGCAACGCCACCTGCATGGCCGCGCTCGACGACATGCTCGGCTACGTGCACGACAACGCCGACGTGTGGCTGGGCTGGACCGCCTGGGCCGCCGGCGCGTGGTGGAAGACCGATTACGCGTTCAACCTGCAGCCGAACCAGGACGGCAGCGACAAGCCGCAGATGAGCGTGCTGTCGGCGCGGGCGCGGGAGATCGTGCAGTAGCCGGGATTGGGGATTCGGGATGACGGGATTGGTGGAGCGCGGGGCGGCTGGGTTCAGCGGCGTGAACCTTAGGTCTGTGGCGATAGCGGGCGATTGAGTCCGTACCGCGATCCGGCGCAGACTGTCGTTCCTCTTCAGCACGGATCGACGTATGCGCCTGGGCCTGGCCGCCAACCGACTGCACCACCAGGGCAAGGACGCCGCCCTGTTCCGCTGGCTGCGCGCCTGCGAGGCTGGCATCCGCGAACTGCAGCTCGGCCTGCACGCGGTCGGCCGCACCCACGAGGCGATCGCGCGCGCCGGCTGGCTGTCCGGCTACGCGGAACTCAAGCGCTATCCGTTCGGCCGCGAAGGCGGGCTGATGAAGCTGGTCGCCGAAGTGGTAGGCCTGGAAGGCGCCGAACGCACCCTCGACGGTGCGATCTATTTCATCGACCCGGTCGATCCCTCGTCGATCTTTCCCGAAGCCATCGCGCTCAAGCGCCAATGCGTGATCCACGGCAAGCCCTTCATCTCCACCGTGGCCAGCGCCCGCGACTGGATCGAGATGGAGCGCGTGCACGCCGGACTGGCGGCCGACGCCGGTGCCGACGACCTACACGCGCTGGAGCGGCACACCCTGGCGCTGATCGCGCACGATGCGATGAAGCCGCAGATGCTGGCCTTCGCCAGCGAGCATTTCGACCTGCTGTCGCGCTTCGCCGAGCGCGTGGCCACCGGCACCACCGGTCAGCGCCTCAACGAACTGGCCTGGAGCCGCGGCTGGCCGCAGGGCCAGGACTGGGTACATCGCTACCAGAGCGGACCGATGGGCGGCGATGCGCAGATCGCCGACCGCGTGCTGGAACGGCGCTGCCAACGCGCGATCTTCTTCGAGGATCCGCACGTGGCGCGCCAGCACGAGGCCGACATCCAGCTGCTGGAGCGCGCGGTGACCACGGTGACCGACAGCGCGGTCTGCATCACCTCGCCCCTGGTCGCCGCTCGCTGGGCGCAGGCAGCGGCGAAGCGGGCGCTGCCGTCGGCCTGAGCGCTGGTGCAAGCGTTTCTCCAGGCCATTCGCTTCCTGTAGGAGCGACTTCAGTCGCGACGCGCATTACCGAGAAACATGCCCATCGCGATTTTGGCGCGAAGCCATCTGGAGTCGCTCCCAACTAGTGTCGTCTCCAAGGCGAAATGCTCCCAGCGGTATCCGGACGTCGCCAAGCCTGGGCCGGGTGCACGGTTCCAGGAGGGACCAGCTGTGCCGCGCTGGGTTCTGCCATTCGAAGTGACCTTATCCAAGCGCCTTTTCATCGCACTGGCCTGGCAGCCTCTTCGTGCCCCCTCGCTTCGCTCTCGAGCACACGCGATAGCAGCAGGCCTGCGCAGGCTGGATGACACGTCTGCATGCTCCGTTCCTCCGCTAGGCCGCCGCAGCCGGCAACGTCAGCCTTAGCCGCGAAAAGATACGCACTCGCGATCGCCACACTTCATGTGCCCCGCACACATCGCGTGACCGCGCTCACAGTCACTGCCATGTCACGCCTGTCGCCAACACTGCCGCCTGTCCAGATCCTGGGGGGATCCGATGTCGCGTTTCATCTTGCACCTGCTGTTGCTGGGTGCCGCAGTGCTGTGCTCCATTCCGTCCGCCGCCGCGCAGCAGGCCGAACGCCTGCGCGTGCATGGCTCCAACAGTGTCGGCGCGCAGCTGATGCCGGCACTCGTCGAATCCTGGTTGCACAGCATCGGCTATCGGCAGATCCAGCGCCGCCGTGTCGATGCGGCAACGCTGGAAATCTCCGCACTGCGCGACGAGGCACCGCTGGTGGTGGAGATCGGCAGCGCCGGTTCGGCCGCCGGCTTCGCCGATCTGGTTCGCGGCGACGCCGAGCTGGCGATGCTGGCGCGGGTTCCCGATGCGCGCGAACGCGATGCCGCCTGGCAGCTTGGCGACCTGGCCTCGCCGGACCAGAACTTCATCCTCGCCCTGGACGGCGCGCGCGTGCTGGTCGCCGCCGACAATCCGCTGGCCTCGCTCAGCGTCGCGCAATTGCGCGACATCCTCAGCGGGCGGCTGACGCGCTGGTCGCAACTCGGTGGCGCCGATCTGCCGATCGAAGTGCAGCGCAACACGGAGCACAGCGGATTGGGCGATTTCCTGCGCGAACGCCTGCCGCTGCCGGCGGCGGCGCGGGCCGCCTCGCAACACATCCATCCCAATCTGGTCGAAGCGGCACAGGCCGTGGCCGGACAACCTGCAGCGCTGGCGATCGTCGCGCTGACCACGCCGCTACCGGCCGGCACGCGTGCGCTCGCCATCGCCGACGGCGGCATCGCCGTACTGCCCACGCCGGCCAGCATCCGTGGCGAAGACTATCCGTTGGTACAGCGCTACAGCCTGTACGGCGGGCAGATGATGTCGGCCCTCGGCCGCAGCCTGGCGCTGTATTCGGTCGGCGCGCAGGCGCAGCAAGTCGTGCGCCGGATCGGGCCGATCCCGATGGCCATCGCGCCCGATCCAACCCAAACGGCCCAGGCAGGCCCCGACACGCGCCAGACCGATGCTTACCTGCAGGCCGGCGCCGGCGGGCAGCGCCTGACCACGACCCTGCGTTTCAGCCTGCAGTCGTTGAACTCGATGTTCGAGGCGCGCAGCGCGCAGGACCTGGACCGCTTGATCGCCTACATGCAGCAGCCGGCCATGCGCGGCCGCGCCTTGGGCATCATCGGCTTCGCCACGCCGGACACGGCCAATCGCCTGTATCCGACCATCGCCAGCAACGACCGCGCCGACGTGGTCGCGGCCTATCTGTCCCAGCGCGGCATCGTGGTCAAACGCGCACGCGGACTGGGCGCGGCACGCCCCTTGGTCGGCGGCGAGGATGCGGCGGCCAAGGCGCGCAACGAGCGGGTCGAGATCTGGCTGCTGGATGCCGGGCGCTGACCGCTACGACGCAAGCTGAACGCAGCGCCCGCATATTCACTCGCTGCAGAACTCCCGGTTGGGAGCATGACGATTCTGGTCAAACGGAGAACGTCATGAACGACACCAACAAGATCCTGTCGCGGCCGCTGCTGGCGATGTCGCTTTCCTTCGCGCTGGCCGTCGGCAGTGCCCATGCGCAAGCACCGGCGCCGGCCGGCCCCGCACTGACCCAGGCGCAGGTAAAGGCCCTGCTGAGCGAGCAGGGTTACACCAAGCTGGACAAGCTGAAATTCGAAGACGGCCTCTGGAAGACCGAAGCCACCAGCGGCGACGGCAAGCGCGGCGATGTGCGGGTCGGTGCACGCGGCGGTCGCATTTACGCGGAAGGCGTGCCGTCGAAGCTGAGCGAAGCGGAGGTGCGTGCGGCATTGACGACGGCGGGGTACACGCAGGTACACGACGTGAAGTACGACGACGGTTTGTGGCAAGCGCAGGCGCACAGTACGACGGGCCAGCGGGTAGAGGTGTACGCGGACCCGGAGGACGGGCGCGTGGTGAGCGCAGAGCGGGACTGACGTTTTGCTTTTTTGCGCCCAATAAAAAATCCCCGTCCTTGTGAGGACGGGGATTTGGGGTAAAGCCCCTGGCGATGACCTACTCTCGCATGGCTTGAGCCACACTACCATCGGCGCAGCTGCGTTTCACTTCCGAGTTCGGGATGGGATCGGGTGGTTCCACAGCGCTAATTTCACCAGGGAGACGGTTGGAGTGTCGCCGCGATGCGTCGTTCGAACAAGGCACGGATGTGTGCTTAGGTCGAAGGACGGCATTGGGCGCCAGCCTCTCATAGGGTGTGACGTAGCGAGCGATTGGATAGCTATCGACGTGTTGTCGCGCTAAGGGTTACTTCTTGAGGAAGCAACTTGAGGTTATATGGTCAAGCCGCACGGATCATTAGTATCAGTTAGCTCAATGCATTGCTGCACTTACACACCTGACCTATCAACCACGTAGTCTACATGGTTCCTTAAGGGGGCTTGTGCCCCGGGAAGTCTCATCTTGAGGCGCGCTTCCCGCTTAGATGCTTTCAGCGGTTATCGCTTCCGAACATAGCTACCCGGCAATGCCACTGGCGTGACAACCGGAACACCAGAGGTTCGTCCACTCCGGTCCTCTCGTACTAGGAGCAGCCCCTCTCAAACTTCCAACGCCCATGGCAGATAGGGACCGAACTGTCTCACGACGTTCTGAACCCAGCTCGCGTACCACTTTAAATGGCGAACAGCCATACCCTTGGGACCGACTACAGCCCCAGGATGTGATGAGCCGACATCGAGGTGCCAAACACCGCCGTCGATATGAACTCTTGGGCGGTATCAGCCTGTTATCCCCGGAGTACCTTTTATCCGTTGAGCGATGGCCCTTCCATACAGAACCACCGGATCACTAAGACCTACTTTCGTACCTGCTTGATCCGTCGATCTTGCAGTCAAGCACGCTTATGCCTTTGCACACAGTGCGCGATGTCCGACCGCGCTGAGCGTACCTTCGTGCTCCTCCGTTACTCTTTAGGAGGAGACCGCCCCAGTCAAACTACCCACCATACACGGTCCCCGATCCGGATTACGGACCTAGGTTAGAACGTCAAGCACGACAGGGTGGTATTTCAAGGATGGCTCCACTGCAGCTAGCGCCACAGTTTCATAGCCTCCCACCTATCCTACACAGACGAACTCAACGTTCAGTGTAAAGCTATAGTAAAGGTTCACGGGGTCTTTCCGTCTTGCCACGGGAACGCTGCATCTTCACAGCGATTTCAATTTCACTGAGTCTCGGGTGGAGACAGCGCCGCTGTCGTTACGCCATTCGTGCAGGTCGGAACTTACCCGACAAGGAATTTCGCTACCTTAGGACCGTTATAGTTACGGCCGCCGTTTACTGGGGCTTCGATCAAGAGCTTCGCCTTGCGGCTGACCCCATCAATTAACCTTCCAGCACCGGGCAGGCGTCACACCCTATACGTCCACTTTCGTGTTTGCAGAGTGCTGTGTTTTTGATAAACAGTCGCAGCGGCCTGGTTTCTGCGACCCTCTTCAGCTATAGCTCGCATGAGCCACCAAAAAGGGTGCACCTTCTCCCGAAGTTACGGTGCCATGTTGCCTAGTTCCTTCACCCGAGTTCTCTCAAGCGCCTGAGAATTCTCATCCTACCCACCTGTGTCGGTTTACGGTACGGTCTGCGTAAGCTGAAGCTTAGGAGCTTTTCCTGGAAGCGTGGTATCAGTGACTTCGTCTAAAAGACTCGTCTCGGTGCTCGGTCTTAAAGGATCCCGGATTTGCCAAAGATCCAAACCTACCGCCTTTCCCCGGGACAACCAACGCCCGGTACACCTAACCTTCTCCGTCCCTCCATCGCACTTACGCGAGGTGCAGGAATATTAACCTGCTTCCCATCGACTACGGCTTTCGCCCTCGCCTTAGGGGCCGACTCACCCTGCGCCGATTAACGTTGCGCAAGGAAACCTTGGGCTTTCGGCGTGCGGGTTTTTCACCCGCATTATCGTTACTCATGTCAGCATTCGCACTTCCGATACCTCCAGCAGACTTCTCAATCCACCTTCAACGGCTTACGGAACGCTCCTCTACCGCGCATCGCTTATCGCGATGCACCCCAAGCTTCGGTTCACTGCTTAGCCCCGTTAAATCTTCCGCGCAGACCGACTCGACCAGTGAGCTATTACGCTTTCTTTAAAGGGTGGCTGCTTCTAAGCCAACCTCCTGGCTGTCTGTGCCTTTCCACATCGTTTTCCACTTAGCAGTGAATTTGGGACCTTAGCTGTGGGTCTGGGTTGTTTCCCTTTTCACGACGGACGTTAGCACCCGCCGTGTGTCTCCCGGATAGTACGTACTGGTATTCGGAGTTTGCAATGGTTTGGTAAGTCGCGATGACCCCCTAGCCATAACAGTGCTCTACCCCCAGCAGTATTCGTCCGAGGCGCTACCTAAATAGCTTTCGAGGAGAACCAGCTATCTCCGGGTTCGATTAGCTTTTCACTCCTAATCACACCTCATCCCCTACCTTTGCAACGGGAGTGGGTTCGGGCCTCCAGTCAGTGTTACCTGACCTTCACCCTGGGCATGACTAGATCACCCGGTTTCGGGTCTACTGCCCGCGACTATGCGCCCTTATCAGACTCGGTTTCCCTTCGCCTCCCCTATACGGTTAAGCTTGCCACGAACAGTAAGTCGCTGACCCATTATACAAAAGGTACGCAGTCACTCTTGCGAGCTCCTACTGCTTGTACGCACACGGTTTCAGGATCTATTTCACTCCCCTCTCCGGGGTTCTTTTCGCCTTTCCCTCACGGTACTGGTTCACTATCGGTCGGTCAGGAGTATTTAGCCTTGGAGGATGGTCCCCCCATATTCAGACAGGGTTTCACGTGCCCCGCCCTACTCGTCTTCACTGGAATGGCCCTTTTAAATACAGGGCTATCACCTTCTATGGCCAACCTTTCCAGGTTGTTTTTCTAGAACCATACCAGCTTAAGGGCTAGTCCCCGTTCGCTCGTCACTACTTAGGGAATCTCGGTTGATTTCTTTTCCTCCGGTTACTTAGATATTTCAGTTCACCGGGTTCGCTTCCAGCAGCTATGTATTCACTGCAGGATACTGCCGAAGCAGTGGGTTTCCCCATTCGGACATTGCCGGATCAAAGCTTGTTGCCAGCTCCCCGACACTTTTCGCAGGCTGCCACGTCCTTCATCGCCTCTGACCGCCAAGGCATCCACCGTGTGCGCTTATTCGCTTGACCATATAACCTGAAGTTGCCTCCAAGCTATGCTGAGTCCGGGGGTACAAAGCCCGGACGCGAACTATAACGACTCAATTTCTAGGGACTCGAGGTCCCCGCCTTAGCCACAACGACACGTCAAGATAGTTTGATCTCAAACGCTCGCTACGTCACAAATTTTAAAAGAACATACCCCAGCCTCAATGCTGGCGCATCTTAAATTCTTAGTGTGCTTATACATTCAGAGTGGTGGGTCTGGGAGGACTCGAACCACCGACCTCACCCTTATCAGGGGTGCGCTCTAACCACCTGAGCTACAGACCCAAAGTCTTGCGCTCTTGCAGTTCCCTTAGACAGTCCGCACATGGATGTGCGGGCGTTTGCAGAGGGATCTGCAAATCTGGTGGAGCCAGTCGGGATCGAACCGACGACCCCCTGCTTGCAAAGCAGGTGCTCTCCCAGCTGAGCTATGGCCCCGAAATCGGGGTGCCCCGCCCTGTGGCGGAACTCTCTGAATGCAGGTTACTTGTGAGGACGCCTGTAGGCGTAGTTGTCTTGCTCAAAAGGAGGTGATCCAGCCGCACCTTCCGATACGGCTACCTTGTTACGACTTCACCCCAGTCATCGGCCACACCGTGGCAAGCGCCCTCCCGAAGGTTAAGCTACCTGCTTCTGGTGCAACAAACTCCCATGGTGTGACGGGCGGTGTGTACAAGGCCCGGGAACGTATTCACCGCAGCAATGCTGATCTGCGATTACTAGCGATTCCGACTTCATGGAGTCGAGTTGCAGACTCCAATCCGGACTGAGATTAGGTTTCTGGGATTGGCTTACTCTCGCGAGTTTGCAGCCCTCTGTCCTAACCATTGTAGTACGTGTGTAGCCCTGGTCGTAAGGGCCATGATGACTTGACGTCATCCCCACCTTCCTCCGGTTTGTCACCGGCGGTCTCCTTAGAGTTCCCACCATTACGTGCTGGCAACTAAGGACAAGGGTTGCGCTCGTTGCGGGACTTAACCCAACATCTCACGACACGAGCTGACGACAGCCATGCAGCACCTGTCTCACGGTTCCCGAAGGCACCAATCCATCTCTGGAAAGTTCCGTGGATGTCAAGACCAGGTAAGGTTCTTCGCGTTGCATCGAATTAAACCACATACTCCACCGCTTGTGCGGGCCCCCGTCAATTCCTTTGAGTTTCAGTCTTGCGACCGTACTCCCCAGGCGGCGAACTTAACGCGTTAGCTTCGATACTGCGTGCCAAGTTGCACCCAACATCCAGTTCGCATCGTTTAGGGCGTGGACTACCAGGGTATCTAATCCTGTTTGCTCCCCACGCTTTCGTGCCTCAGTGTCAGTGTTGGTCCAGATGGCCGCCTTCGCCACAGATGTTCCTCCCGATCTCTACGCATTTCACTGCTACACCGGGAATTCCGCCATCCTCTACCACACTCTAGTTGCCCAGTATCCACTGCAATTCCCAGGTTGAGCCCAGGGCTTTCACAACGGACTTAAACAACCACCTACGCACGCTTTACGCCCAGTAATTCCGAGTAACGCTTGCACCCTTCGTATTACCGCGGCTGCTGGCACGAAGTTAGCCGGTGCTTATTCTTTGGGTACCGTCAGAACAATCGGGTATTAACCGACTGCTTTTCTTTCCCAACAAAAGGGCTTTACAACCCGAAGGCCTTCTTCACCCACGCGGCATGGCTGGATCAGGCTTGCGCCCATTGTCCAATATTCCCCACTGCTGCCTCCCGTAGGAGTCTGGACCGTGTCTCAGTTCCAGTGTGGCTGATCATCCTCTCAGACCAGCTACGGATCGTCGCCTTGGTGGGCCTTTACCCCGCCAACTAGCTAATCCGACATCGGCTCATCTATCCGCGCGAAGCCCGAAGGTCCTCCGCTTTCACCCTAAGGTCGTATGCGGTATTAGCGTAAGTTTCCCTACGTTATCCCCCACGAAAAGGTAGATTCCGATGTATTCCTCACCCGTCCGCCACTCGCCACCCATGGTATTGCTACCACTGTGCTGCCGTTCGACTTGCATGTGTTAGGCCTGCCGCCAGCGTTCACTCTGAGCCAGGATCAAACTCTTCACTTAAAATTACAGACCCGAAGGTCAATACTTTGAATATGCAGAGTTCAAACCAAGCTTACGTATCGCTTGCTTAGCAATTGATTTGTTGCTCTTGATTCGAACGTCTGCAAGATGGACATACTTCCACCTGCAGGCGCCCTCACAAGTTACCTGCGCACACTGTCAAAGAACTTTGGGGCCGGCCTCAGCGCCTTTCCCGTTTCGCTTGCGACGTTTCCGTCGTAGCGAGCCGCCCATTATAGCGGACTTTTTCTTTCCGTCAACACCTCGTTTCGGAGGTTTCGACGCCGGCTTCGCTTCAAACCCGTAGGCTTTCCGCTGAACCGAGCCGCCCATCATAGCGGCTTTTTTGTTGCCGTCAATACCCTGATTTATCAGGAGGTTGACGCCGCTTCTTGATGAGGACCCGGAGGTCTTTTCGTTGAAGCGAGCCGGCCATATTAGCCGTTTTTTTCACGCCGTCAACACCCGATGTTCGCTAAGTGTTTCCGGCCCCGCGTCGCTTCTGTCGAGCCGAAGATCGGCAGCTGCGTAGCGGGCCGCGCATTCTACCGGGCCAGGAAAAAACGTCAACCGCTTTCTTGCGCTCGGTGTGTCTGCGGCCATCGCAGGCGCTTCCCGGCAGCGATCCCATTAGTAGAACGCGCGCGCGCCGCGTCCGCGCGGCGGCGGCCGCCTCACGCCACTGCTGCCGTTGGCGGCGCGCTTGGCCGAGAATGCGGGTTCACCCCCGCAGGATCTCGCAATGCCCTCCACTGCCGGACGCTCCCTATGGCGCGACGCCTCGCTGCCGGCGCTGGTCGCCGGCTTCGTCACTGTCCTGGTCGGCTTCGCCAGTTCGGCGGTGATCGTGTTCCAGGCGGCGCGCACGCTGGGCGCCTCGCAAGCGGAGATCGCATCGTGGATGTGGGCGCTGGGGCTTGGCATGGGCGTCACCTGCATCGGCCTGTCGCTGCGCTACCGGATGCCGGTGGTGACGGCCTGGTCCACGCCCGGCGCGGCGATGCTGATCAGCAGCGGGGGCGGCTTGCCGCTGTCCGATGCGATCGGCGCGTTCGTGGTGGCGGCGCTGCTCGGCACGGCGGCGGGATTCTCCGGCGTCTTCGAGCGGATGATCCGGCGCATCCCGGTGTCACTGGCCTCGGCGATGCTGGCCGGGGTGCTGCTGCGCTTCGGCCTGGACGTGTTCGTGGCGATGCAGAGCCGGCTGGGCATGGCACTGGCGATGTTCGCGGTCTATCTGCTGGGGCGCCGCGCGTTCCCGCGCTACGCGGTGATCGCGACGCTGGCGGTGGGCATCGCGATCGCCGCCGGCAGCGGCACGCTGCACCTGGAGACCGCGCAGCTGAGCCTGGCGCGGCCGGTGTTCGTGTGGCCGACGCTGTCGTGGCAGGCGCTGTTCGGCATCGCCTTGCCGTTGTTCGTGGTGACGATGGCCTCGCAGAACCTGCCTGGGGTAGCGGTGATCCGCGCCTCCGGCTATGCGGTGCCGATCTCGCCGACGATCGGCTGGATCGGCGTGGTCAATACGCTGCTGGCGCCGTTCGGGGCCTACGGACTGAACCTGGCGGCGATCACCGCGGCGATCTGCATGGGCCCCGAGGCGCAGGAAGATCCGCAGCGGCGCTACATGGCCGCGGTGTTCGCCGGCCTGTTCTACCTGCTGATCGGCCTGTTCGGCGCGACCGTGGCCGCGCTGTTCGCCGCGTTCCCGAAGGAGCTGGTGATGGCGATCGCCGGTATCGCGCTGTTCGGCACCATCGGCAACAGCCTGGCGATGGCGCTGAAGGACGAGGGCGAACGCGAACCGGCGCTGATCACCTTCCTGGTCACCGCATCGGGGCTGTCGCTGTTCGGCATCGGTGCCGCGTTCTGGGGCCTGCTGGCCGGTGCGGCGACGTCGCTGCTGTGGCGGCGCACGCGCTGAGCGTGCGCCGCCACGGATTCGCTCAGCGCGGATCGCGCAACTGCAGCAGCCAGTGCGTGGAGACGCCGGACGGGCTGGGCAAGGGTTCGAAATCGAATTGGCGATGTACTGGCGCGGCGGCTTCGATGCGCAGCGGCAAGGTCACGTAGGCGGCGCGTCCCTGACGCAGCAGGGTGGCGATGCGCTGGGTTTCCATCGGCGCGGCGTCGGTGGCGTACAGCTGGTCCAGCTCGCAGCCGATCAGTTCGGCGACCTCGCGTTGGTACAGCACGGCGAAGGCGTCGTTGACGAACGCCAGCCGGCTGGGCCGGCCGTCGCTGCCGCGCTCGATGATCGCCACCGGTTCGCGCAGCCGCGACAGCGAGGCTTCCAGCAGCGCGAAATCCTGCTGGAAGCGCTTGCGCTCCATCAGCTCGATCAGCACCCGCAGGCTGCGCGCCGACTCCAGGCTCAGCGGCGACCATGGCCGCGCGCGGCCGCGCACGGTTTCCTGCCACAGGTCGAAGCTCTTGCGCGGCGAAAGACGCGAGTTGGGAATGTCCTGCAGCTTGGACAGCTGCGGGTTGCCGGCCCAGTTGACCGTGCGCACCTGCTCGCGCCGCGTCCACAGCAGCGCGCTGCGCGCCTGCGGCATCAGCGGTACGAAGATGAAGCCGGCGGCCAGCGGCGCCAGGTCGGCCAGCTCCGGGAAGGTCGCGCCGATCTGCTCGGTATGCAGCGCGCCGACCGCGTCGTGGCGCAGCGCCTCGTGGTGGCTGGCTTCGATCTGCTCGCGGATCCGCGCAAGCTCGGCGGCGCTCGGCACCATGCCGTGGCGGGTGACGTGGTCGCCGTGGAACACCGCCACGCCGTCGGCATCGACCACGTCGAGCAGGTCCGAGGCCATGTCGTCGAGCATGTCCCCGGTCAGCGTCTCGGCTTCGTTGAAGTTGGTGATCAGCTTCTCGCGCACGGTCAGCAGCACCGTTTCCACGCGCGCGCGCGACACCGCGGTCAGCGCGCCGATGCGCCCGGCCAGGGCGCGGCTGACCGCGTCGGTGACGTCGCGCATCTCGTGGTTGCAGAAGTACGGGCGGTAGTGGTGGCAGGCGATCAGCCCCCACAGCGCATCGTTGACCACGATCGAGGCCACCAGGGTGGCGGTGACGCCCATGTTGGCCAGGTATTCCAGGTGCACCGGGGAGACGCTGCGCAGGCTGACGTCGCTCAGGTCCACCGGCGCGTGCAGCCGCGGATGCAGGGTCGGCTGGATCGGCGAGGGGATGTAGCCGACATTGGCGATCTGGCGCACGCGGTTGCGCAGGTACAAGGTGCGCGCCTGCGCCGGGATGTCGCTGGCCGGATAGTGCAGGCCGAGATAGGACTCCAGCTCGGGCGTGCGCGCTTCGGCCACGACGTCGCCGTTCCACTCGTCGTCGAAGCGGTAGATCATCACCCGGTCGTAGCCGATCAGCGTGCGCAGGCTCTTGGCCGCACGCTGGCAGGCTTCGTCGATGCTGCTGTCGGTCTCGAGCCGGCGCAGCAACGGCAAGGCCTCGCGCAAGGTGGCGTCGGCGAGCGGCGCATCGCGCGGCTCCAGTTCCAGCAGCCATTGCTCCGGGTACAGATGCCAGGCGCCGACCCAGCGCTGGCGCGGCGCGGTGGCGCGGCGCGGGAAAGCGACGTCGACGTAGGCGAGCTGGGTGCGCTCGGAGGCGTCCGCCGACACGCGCGGTTCCTGCAGCGTCAGCAACGCGTCGTAGCGCTGTCCGAGCAGTTCCGCCAACGGCACGCCGAGCAGGTCGGCGGCGCTGGTGCTGGCCTGCACGATGCGGCCGTCGCCGGGTTCGATCACCAGCAGCGCGCCATGCGGCTGGATCGATCCGGGAATATGGATCGGCTCGCGCGCGCAGGCGTCCATGTCCAAGGGCGCGGCGGTCTCGCTCATGCGACGGTCTCCAGGGCGAAGTGGGTGTGGAAGTGCGCAAACATCGCGCGTGCGCCATCAACCGCAGCCTGCCGCGATTGCGGCGTCGGCAGGGCCTGCTCCAGGCGTTGCTGGAAACGCCGCCAGCAGGCCGGATCGGCATGGCCGAGTTCGAAATAGCTCAGCGCCGGGGCGGCGTCGGGCAGGCTCTGCCGCAGCTGCCGGGCGATCAGGCGCCCGCCCAGGCGCGAGCCTTCGACCACGTACAGCATGCCCCAGCGGCTGCCGGCGTCGGGCGCTGGCGGCGCGGGCGCCGGCAGCGGCGGGGTCGCCTGCAGCGCGGCCAGATCCTGTTCCAGCAGCGGACTGCGCGGCTGGTAGCGCCAGGCGGCATCGCCGCTGGCGTGCAGCCAAGCCGACTCGCGCTGCTCCCAGCCGGCCAGCGCGGCGTGATGGCGGCGCAGCACCTGGACATAGTCGGACACGGAAAGGGAGTCGCGCATCAGCGCGCGCATCGCCGGCAATTGTTCGACCGCCAGATGCTGTTGCGCGGTGGCTTCGCGCAACAGGCGCGAGGCGGTAAGGGGCACGGCGGAACCGTCGGGGGGCGACATCATGGGGGGCGTGCGATCTACAGCAGCCGAACCGGCCGCGACGGCGGAGAGGCCGCACAGCGTAGCATCGTGGATGCAGCGCACCCGGCGCTGCGGCGGCCGCGCAGCACGCCGCGACGGCTGAAAGCTGAGCAGTTCATCCGCTTCCAGCGGCACCACGCCGGCCATGCGCGCAACGGTCCACCGCAGCGCGGTTCGGCGTGCTAAGCGGTGGCGGTGGCGCTGGCGGGCACGCGCGCACGGCGCCAGGCCACGACCCAGCCGGCGGCCAGCAACAGCGCGGCCAGCAGCCACGGCGCGCCGGGCAGATGTGCCGGTGCGTGCTTGCCGATGAACAACGCGAACACCCAGGTGTACAGCAGCGGCCCGACGATCCCGGCCAGGCTCACCAGGCTCATCAGCGCGCCCTGCACGCGGCCTTGCGCATCGGCGCCGACGTGGCGGGTGACGATGGCCTGCGCGGACGGCGACGCCACCGCCCACAGCGCGCTGACCGGCACCCCGAGCAGGAACATCGCGCCGCTGCCGGCGACGCTGTAGATGGCGAAGCCGGCCACGCCGCAGCCCAGCCCGAACAGCAGCGCGCCGCGCTCGCCGAGCCGGCGCACCACGCGCGCGACCAGCAAGGCATTGACCACGATGCTGCACACCCCGACCAGCGCCAGCACCCAGCTGACCTGCTTCGGTCCCCACTGGTACTGGTACTCGGCGAACAGCACGAAGATGCTCGGATACACGTAGTGCGCCAGGTTGGCCAGGAAGATCACCGCGGCCAGCGCGAACACCTGCGGATAGCTGCGCAGCAGCCGCAGCGCGCCGAACGGATTGGCGTGCTTCCAGTCCAGGCGCGGGGTGCGCCGCTCCGGCGCCAGCGATTCGGGCAGCACCCACAGGCCGTACAGGAAATTGAGCAGCGCCAGCGCCGCGGCGAACCAGAACGGCGCGCGCAGGTGGTAGCTGCCGAGCCAGCCGCCGAGCAGCGGCCCGATCACGAAGCCGAGTCCGAACGCGGCGCCGATCATGCCGTAGGCCTGGGCGCGCTTGTCCGGCGTGGTGATGTCGGCGATGTAGGCGTTGGCGGTGGTGAAGCTGGCCGAGAACACGCCCGACACCACCCGCGCCAGCAGCAGCAGCGGCAGGCTCTGCGCCAGCGCCATCACCACGAAATCCACGCCCAGTCCCAGGCACGAGGCCAGGATCACCGGGCGCCGGCCGTAGCGGTCGGACAGCGCGCCCTGCAGCGGCGAGCTGACGAACTGCAGCGTGGCGAACAGGAAGCCGAACCAGCCGACCCACTTCGCCGCGGCAGCGAAATCGCCGCCGGTGAAGCCGCGCACCAGCCCCGGCAGCACCGGAATGATGACGCCGAAGGCCAGCACGTCGATCAGCAGGGTGATGAAGATGAAGACCAGGGCAGCGCGGCGCGTGCGCGCGGCAGGGGGCGAGGAATGCACGGCATGGTCTCCCGATGGAGGCGGCAGTGTAAGCGGCAGGCGTGGGGTTTCGGGGTAGGGCTGGATTTGTGGCTGCGCGAATGGCGGCGGTGGCGACTGGGAGATGGACGAGAATGCAATTGCTGCGGGAGGGTTCGCTCCCGACGCCTTGTCCAGTGCCTTGTCGGTCGACCGCGTCGGGACTGAAGTCCCTCCCACAGGTGGGCCGAGGCGGCTTGATGCCTGGTCGATAGAGCGCTTGGAGCCGATGGGCTGAAGCCGCCGAAGCCCCTGCCTAGACGTGCCGCCCGCAGGAGCATCTTTGCGAAGAGTAAGAGCGCGGCGGCGAAGGTGGGTCCCGAAGCGTTGTCGGTACACCGCGTCGGGACTGCAGTCCCTCCCACAGGTGGGTCGGGGAGGCCTGATGCATGGCCGATAAAGCGGCTGGAGTCGATGGCCGAAACCGTCGAGGCCCCTGCCTAGGCGCGCCGCCCGCGGAGCATCTTTGCGAAGGGTGCGAGCGCAGCGGCGTAGGGGTTCCCAAAGCACTGTCGGTACAGCGCGTCGGGACTGAAGTCCCTCCCACAGGGAAGCCGGTCGGCCTCGGGGCCGGCCGATTCCCGTTGGTGCCGGTCCATGATGGGGTGGCGGCTGATGGCCCGAGGCCACCGCCGCCACCGCCTATCCGGCGCGAACGCTCACGGCAGCGCGCGCGGTCACAGCGGGGCGACTGCGATGGTCTGCTGCAGCACGTGCTGCGCGCCCGCGGCCAGTTCGATCACCTCGGGGCCGGCGTTGGCCGCTTCCAGGCACACGAACTGGCGCCAGTGGGCGCCGACGTCGGCCATCTTCTGTGCGCCGGCTTCGCCCGGATTCCAGGCCACCAGGGTGCGGCTGCCGGCGGTGGCGATCTGGATGCGGCGCTGCAGGCCCGGGTCGAGCAGCGTGTAGCGGCCGCCGGCGCCGGTGTAGATGCGGTCGCTGCGGCCCGGATCGCGCGGGTCCTGCAGGCTCCAGTCGCCTTGCTGGCGGTGCGGCGTGGCGTAGTTTTCGAACTTGTCCAGGTAGTCGAGTCCGTCCAGGCCCTGCACCCGCACCTGGGTGGCGTCGGCGACATGGAAGTAGTTGTGCAGCGCCTGGGTGAAGCGTGCCGGTTCGCGGCCGACGTTGTCGGTGATCAGGCGCTGCTCCAGGGTCGCGCCGATGCGCAGCTGCATGCGCAGGCGCAGCGGCAGGTCGTCGAAGTCCGGCGGCGCCAGGGTCAGCAGCATGCTGCCGTCGGCCTCGCGGCGCGCGTCCTGCAGTTGCCATGGCACGGTGCGTACGAAGCCGTGCGCCGGCACGTCGACGCTCTGGTCCTGGCGGCCGAAGTACGGCCAGCACACCGGGGTGCCGCCGCGGATCGGGGTAGGCGTGGGCTGTGCGCTCGGCGACAGCCACATCACTTCGGTGCCGCCCTTGGGTACGAACGACAGCAGCTGGCCGCCGAACAGGCTGATCGCGGCGGTGGAGTGCGGGGTCTCCACCAGCAGCGAGGGGTAGCCGTGGAAATCGCCTGTGCTCAGGCCGGGGATCTCGGACATGGGGGTGATGCTCCGTGGCGCGGGGGATTGGACGAAGGCCGGGTAGCGCGCCGGCACGCGGAAGGCGGTGGCGGGCTTGCCGCCGAACGGCCTGGATGGCGCGGGTGCTGGCGTTGGCGTGGTCGGTGCGGCAGGCGCAGTGGCGGGTGCGCCGTGCGCCTCACGACGCAGCGCGTCGAGGATGCGTTGTCCGGCGCGGCCGTCGGCCGGCTGCAGGCCCAGGCGCAGCTGCTCGGCCTGGATCGCGCGGCGGCTGGCGCTGCCGATCATGCCGTCGGCCTGGCCGATGTCGTGGCCGCGCGCCAGCAGCAAGGTCTGCAGTTCGCGCCGCTCCGGACGGCCCAGGCCGGGATCGTCGGTGGGCCAGGCGGTGGCCAGGCCGGGCTTGCCGCGCAACTGGTCGGACAGCAGCGCGATCGCCAGCGCATAGCTTTCGGCGGCGTTGTAGGCGTAGATCGCGTCGTAGTTGCGGAACACCAGGAACGCCGGGCCCTTCGTGCCGGCCGGAATCAGCACCGCAGCCGGCGTCTGCGGCGCCAGCGTGGGCAACTCGAGCGCGCTGCCGTCGATGGCGGTCACGCCGCGCATGCGCCAGTCGGACAGCGGCCGGCGCTGGGTGCGCCCGGCCAGGGCCGGGTCGAACCCGGCCGGCAATTTGACCTCCATGCCCCACGGCTGTCCGCTCTGCCAGCCGGCCAGCTTCAGGTAGTTGGCGGTGGAGGCCAGCGCATCGGGAATGCTGGCGACCAGGTCGCGGCGGCCGTCGCCATCGCCGTCCACGGCGACGCGGGCATAGGTGCTGGGCATGAACTGGGTGTGCCCGAACGCGCCGGCCCAGGAGCCGCTCAGGCCATCGGGCTGCAGGTCGCCGGCCTGCAGCAGTTTCAGCAGCGCGAACAGTTCGCCGCGGAAGAACGGCTGGCGGCGGCCGTTGCACGACAGGGTCAGCAGCGACACCAGCAGCGGCCGCTTGCCG
The DNA here is from genome assembly GCF_014236855.1 of Xanthomonas sp. SI. Lineage (NCBI taxonomy): Bacteria > Pseudomonadati > Pseudomonadota > Gammaproteobacteria > Lysobacterales > Lysobacteraceae > Xanthomonas > Xanthomonas sp. SI. The sequence continues at coordinate 194,505 of NZ_CP051261.1, read as the reverse complement.
GAGACGCGGCCGTAGTCGCTCTCCACGCCCCACACCGCGACCACGGTGGCCGCGTCCACGCCGTACTGCTGCGCTACCCGCGCGATCAGGTCGCGGTGGGTGGTCAGCATCGCGCGGCCGTCGGCGACGCGCTGGGTGTCCACCAGCCCGGCCAGGTAATCCCAGATCGGCGTGGTGAATTCGGGCTGCGCGTCGAGCAAGGGCAGCACGCTCATGTCCGGCTGCACGCCGGCGGTGAAGCGGTCGAACGCGGTGGCGGCCACGCCGGTCTTGGCGGCGGCAGTGCGCAGCGTGGACAGGCAACCGACGAAGGCGGGGTCCGGCGCCACGGGCGGCACGGGCAGGGTCTGCGCGGCGGCGCAGGGCGCGGCCAGCAGCAGGGCCCAGGCGAAACGCATCATCGGAATTCCTCGCCACCAGCAGGCCGGACATCATAAACAACCGTGGGGAATGGCTGCTCACGTGCGGTGGAGGGGTCACGGGAATCCGGCGTTTTTGTAGGAGCGGCTTCAGCCCCGATGGGCTTCACCGATAGATCCTGTCGCGGCTGAAGCCGCTCCTACAGGGGGACCGCGCTGGCTCAGTGCACCGCGACCACGCGGTTGCGGCCACCGCTCTTGGCCGCGTACAGCGCCTCGTCGGCGCGCTGCACCAGGCCGTTGGCGTCGTCGCCAGGGCGCAGCTGGACCACGCCGATGCTCACCGTCGGCTGCAGCTCGGGAAAGGCCAGCGCGGCTTGCGCGCAGAAGCGTTCGCGGATGCGTTCGGCGATCGGCGTGGCCTGCGCCGCGTCGATGCCGGGCAGCGCGATCACGAATTCCTCGCCGCCGTAGCGGCCGATCAGGTCGTCGCCGCGCAGTTCCTCGCGCAGCGCCTGGGCCAGCGCGCGCAGGCCATCGTCGCCGGCGCGGTGGCCGTAGCGGTCGTTGAGCCGCTTGAAGTGGTCCACGTCCAGGAACATCAGCGCCAACGGTCGCCGCCGGCGCCGGGCGACCTGCTTCAGCGCGGTCAGGCGCTCGTGCCAGGCGCGGCGGTTGAGCAGCCCGGTCAGCGGATCCAGGTCGGCCAGCTGGCGCGCCTGGTCGCGGTCGCGGCGCAGCGAGGTGCTGCGCTCGGCCAGGCCCAGCGACAGCACCAGCGCCTCGAACGCGCCGGCGGCCAGTGCCGCCTCTTCGCTCCACGTCCAGTGCGCCGCCATGCCGAAGCCCTGCAGGCTGCTGAGCGCGGTGACCAGCAGCAGCGGCGTCCAGCCGAGCAGGAACAGCCCGGCATAGCGCGAGCCGCGCCACGCCGCCGCCACGGCAATGCCGATCAGCAGCGGCCCGCCGAGGATCAGCAGCGGGTTGACCAGCGCCCGGCCAAGCGCGTCCAGCCACGGCAGCGGCAGCAGCGCCGGCAATCCGATCAACGCCACCAGCAGCGCATAGCCGCGCAGCCAGCGCCGCGCGCGCGGCAGGTACTGCGCCAGGTCGGCGAAGCGTTCCAGGAACAGCACCGCGGCGACGATCGACGTGGTGACGCCCAGGCGCCCCCAGAACCGTGCGGCCTGGCCGATCGCCTCCAGCCCCAGCGGATGCACCACGTAGCCGGTTTCCAGCGCCATCACCAGGCCATAGCTCAGCACGTAGACGGCGTAATACAGGAACGTCGCCTCGCGCAGGCGCCAGGCGAACACCAGCGCCATCGCCGCCATGCTCAGCATGATCGCGAAGCTCAGGCTGGCGACCACCAGCCAGCGGCTGTCCTGGCGCAGGTAGTCGGACTCGCTGCGCAAATGGAAGCGCAGCGAAGCGGCCATGACCCCGCGCTGGTCCACCCACAGCCGCAGCGGTTGTCCGGCGGCCGGCGCGGCGTCGATGCGGAAGCCGAGCCGGCCATTGCCGGGCAGCGCCTGCGGGTCGTCGCGCATCAACCCGCGCTGCTGCGGCGCCGCGCCGGCGACCGGTGCAAACAGGGTGACCCGCTGCAACGCAGGACTGGGCACTTCCAGCACCCACGGCGCCGGCGGCCACGGCCCCTGCGCCGGCCACAGCAGCACCCAGGCGCCGGCATCGCCGCCGTGCAGTTGGGTCATCCGGTTCGGATCGAAACGCTGCAGGGCGGAATCGGCGCGCGAGGGCGGCACTCCGCGGTCGGCAGCGGCGACCGGGCGCCAGGCGCCTTCCAGCGCCGGCATGGGCGCGGGCGCCGCCACGGCACCGTGGCAGGCGAGCAACAGGCAGCAGCACAGCAACGCGCGGCCATGGCTGCGCCAGCGGCGCAACCGGGCGAAGAGCGCGGTACACAGGAAAGACATCACGGCTGCAGGAACGGCGGACACTGCAACATCATCGGCCAGCCACGCGCAAACCTGATGCCGCGCCCAGCCATGGGTCAGTCCAGCGCGTCCAGGTAGTACCAACGGCCGTCCTCGCGCACGAAACGGCTGTGCTCGGTCATGCGCACGGCGCTGCCGCCGCCGATGCGGTAACGCGCCAGGAACGCGACTTCGGCGCGGTCGGCGCCGCTGGCGACGACCCGCTGCACGGTCAGGCCGAGCCAGATGGTGTGCGTATCCAGCTCCAGTTCCGCCGGGCGCGTGGACGGGTGCCAGCTGGCGCGCAGATAGTCGGCGTCGCGGCGCACGTAGGCGCTGTAGCGCGAACGCATCAGCGTTTCGGCGTCGGGCGCGGCGGCGCCGGCGTGGTAGAGCCCGCAGCACTGCGCGTACTCGCGCGGGCGGCCGCAGGGACAGGGATCGGCAAGGCGCGGGGCGGACGGAGACATGCGCCGATTGTGCCGGCTGCGGCGCCGCGGCGCACGCCTGCGCTGCCGTGCGCGGCGGCCCCCGGCTATGCTTGCGCCCCCCATCGCACGGAGCGCCGCCTTGCTGGAACTGATCCCGACCGAGCTGCCGTGGCTGCTGTGCATCGCCTTCGTCGCCGGGCTGGTGGATGCGGCAGTGGGCGGCGGCGGCCTGATCCAGTTGCCGGGGCTGTTCGCGACCCTGCCGCAGCAGGCGCCGGCGGTGCTGCTGGGCACCAACAAGTTCAGCGCGATGGCCGGCACCGGCGCATCGGCCTGGCGCTATGCGCGCAACGTGCGCTTCCCGTGGCGGCCGGTGCTGTACGCCACCGCGGCCGCGTTCGCGTTCTCCTTCCTCGGCGCCACCGCGGTCAGCCTGCTGCCGAAACAGGCGGTGCGGCCGCTGATCCTGGCGCTGCTGATCGCGATGCTGATCTATACGCTGATCAAGAAGGACTTCGGCGCCTTGCACCGGCCGCGCCACATCGGCCGCCGCGAGCTGGCCATCGCGCTGGCGATGGGCGCGGCGATCGGTTTCTACGACGGCTTCTTCGGGCCGGGGACCGGCAGCTTCCTGATCTTCCTGTTCATCCGCTTCTTCGGCCTGGACTTCCTGCGCGCTTCGGCCGCCTCCAAGGTGGTGAACCTGGCCACCAACCTGGCCGCGCTGTGCTTCTTCGTACCCAGCGGGCAGGTGCTGCTGGCGGTGGCGGTGCCGATGGCCGTGGCCAACATCGCCGGCGCGGTGGCCGGCACGCGGCTGGCGCTGCGCGGCGGCACGCCGCTGATCCGGCAACTGTTCCTGGTGCTGGTGGTGGTGCTGATCGGCAAGATGGGCTGGGATCTGCTGCGCTGAGGCGCGTCGCGGCCGTATCGGCTCGATCGCAGATGGGTCGTCGCGCTAGCCTGCCATTGCGGCGCGCAGGCGCGGCCATGCGTAGTTCCAGGCGATGCGCTCCTGCTCCAGGCGCGGGGCAGGGCCGAACTCGCCGCCGCGCAGGCGTGCGTAGAAGCCGCGCTCGGCATCCGTCAGCGCAGCGAGCTCCCCAGCCTCGGCGGGATGCGGTGCGGGCTCGTGGCCCCAGAGCTCGCGCGGCGTCGCATGCAGGGTCGGCTCGTCCATCAGCACCGAGACGACATGCCGCGCATGTCGACGTAGCCGGTCCAGGATGGCCAGGCCATGGGTATCGATATCGCCCCAGTAGTACAGGGGGCACTGCTGCAGCCACGGCATCTGCTCGACATAGGACACCGCGTAACCGCGCGCCATCAGCAGCAGCGTGCCGGGCAGGTCCTCGCAGGCCAGGCCGGTTTCGCGGTTCTCCACGATCAGCACCTGCCGCACCGGCAGCTGCAGCGCGGCGACCTGCGCGATCGGCGCCTGGATGTCGTCCAGCCCGCCGAGCCGCGCGCGCAGGTCCGGATCGAGCAGGCGCAGGCGTACCCGGTCGGGCGCGTGGCGCAGTCCGGACAGGCTGTCGAAGCCGCGCGGTTCGGCGATGCCGCGCAGCCCGGCCAGCCAGTCGGCGATGATTCCGCGGCGCGGCTCGATCCATTTGCTGTCGATGCCGGCGATCGGCAACTGGCGCAGGAACAGGCCGCTGTCGCGATGCGCGTGCAGCCACTCGACGACCGCGAGCAGGCGCACGAAGTCCGCTTCCGGCGCATCGGCGAGCAGGTCGAACTGCCGGCGCAGACGCGCGGCAAACCCCAGTGCCTGCGGCCAGCGCGCGACCAGCGCCGCGCAGCGCTGGCGTGCGCGCTGCCAGCGCGCGTGTTCGCCAAGCGCCAGCGCGGCCTCGTCGGCGTTCGGCTGCCAGGCCTGCGGCAGACATTGCGGGCCGAGCCGCGGCCATTTCACATCGCGCCATTCCACGTGCCCCGGCAACGGCGTGGTGCGCCAGGCGCGCAGCCAGGCACCGAACGCCTCGAATCCGGCGCTGGCCTGGGCCTGGGTCGGCATGCGCAGCGCGACCGGTTGCGGTGCGGCCTCGCCCAGCAACCAGGCGCCGCGATGCAGCCGCCATTGCCCGCGCAGCGCGGCCAGCGCGGCGTCGGGCAACAGCATCGCGTTAGCGCGCGCCATCCACGTCAGGCCTTCGGCTTGGATTTGGGTTTGGGTTTGGGTTTGGGTTTGGTCTTGGACGTCGGCTTGGACTTGGGCGGCGTGCGCTGCGACGTGGCTGCCGTGGCAGCGGCAGCATCGGCAAGCGCAGGATCAGCCGCAGTGCCACGCACGACCGCCACGGCGCCCGCACGCAGGCGCTGCGGCGCCGGCTTCGCCTGCTCCGCCTCCGGCGCTTCCTGCTCGTCCGCGGCCGCGGTGGCATCCACCGCGTTCGCACCGCGCGTGCGCTCGGGCAGCTTGAGCCGGCGCGCCTGCTCGTCGTATTCGATCAGCAGTACGCCCGAGTCGTGGCGGCCGCTGATCTCGACGAAACAGGCGCCGCCGATGAACGGCTCCAGGGTCATCACCGATTTCAGCGGCGTGGCCACCACCATCTGGAAACCGAAGTTCTCGAAGATGTTCATCGCCAGCGCGGTGAACTCGTTGTCGGCCTTGTCGAAGGCTTCGTCCAGCACCACCGCGCAGTAACGCGGCAGTTCGCCGTCCTCGCCGCCGAGCTGGTAGCGCAGCGCCGCCGCCAGGCAGGTGGTGGCCAGCTTCTGCCGCTGGCCGCCGGACTTGCCGGCGCCGCTGCGGTAGATCTCCACCTGCTGGCGGGTGGCGGCATCCAGCTCGACGCCGACGAACTCCACATGCAGGCGCACGTCCAGCACCAGCTCGCGCCAGCGCTTGTCCTCGCCGTCCTGCGAGCCGAGCCGGCGCACCAGTTCGCGCAGCACCGCAAACTGTTGTTCGGCCAGTTCGCGCTGCTCGGTCTGGTGGTGGCCGAGCACGTCGCGCAGGCGCTGGTGGAACTCGATCACCTCCGGCAGGCGGCGGTCGCCCAACTCGATGGTCAGCAAGGTGCCGCGGTTGAACGGCACCTGCTCCAGGCTGGCGTTGACCTCGTCCAGCCGCTGGGCGATCGACTTGCGCGCCTCGGCGGTATGCCGCTGCAAGGCCAGCAGGTTGTTCTTGCTCTGGCTCTGCAGCAGGTCGAAGAAGCGCGCCTCGTGCTGCGGCAGGCCGTCGCGTTCCAGGCGCTGCAGGCGCGCAAGGAAATCCTCGGCGCTGCCCAGCCCGACGGTGAAATCGCCGCTGTCTTCGGGCCACTGCTGGCAGTAACGGCGGAAGCAGCCGAGCAGCAGTTGCTCCAGGCGGTTGTGTTCCTTGTCGCTGGCGCTGGTCTGCTCGACGAGGGCATTGCCGATCTGGCGAAAATGCGCCTCGAGATTGTCCAGGCTCAGCACGCCCAGGCCAGCGAGGCGTTCGTCCAGCCCCTGCCGCTGCAACGGCGTGACCACGCGCGCATCCGCGTCAGCGCAGTTCAGCCGCTGCTTTTCCAGCCGCGACCGTTCGACGCCGAGCGCGATCCGCTCCGTCCGCACGCCCTCGAAGGTGCGCTCGGCCTGCTTGATGTCCGCGCGCGCATGGTCGATCGCCTCGCCCAGCGCGCGCAGGTTGGCGTCGCCCTCGCGCAACTGGCGCAGCGCCGTGGCGATGTCGTCCAGGCGCTGCAGCGGCGTGGCCACGTCGATCTCGTCCCAGGCCAGGTTGGCCAGGGTGTGCTGGGCCAGGCGCCGCGCGCCGTCGCGTTCGCGGCGCGCGCGCAGCGCGGCCACGTCGGCGTCGCAGGCGGCGATGCGCTGCGCCAGCGCAAGGCCCTCTTCTTCGAACAAGGCCAGCTTGTCGCGGTTGTCGAAGCCCAGCAGCCAGCGCCGGCGATCGTTCACCGCGTGGCGGTCGTCCTTCTCGTAGCGCTCGCCGGGATGCTTGACCTGGCCCTCGCGGGTGATCGCGCGCTCGGCATGGCGCAACGCCTTGGCGCTGTCCACGCAGTCGTAGTCGAAGCGCTTGCCCAGTTCGCGGCGCAGCCAGCCAGCGAAGGCGTGCTCGCGCAGTTCCAGCTTGTGCAGCAGCGAGCCGGCGGTCGGCGCGCGCCCGGGCAGGGCGTGTTCGTTGTCGCGCACACGGTAATAGACCAGGCGGATGCCCAGATGGGTGCGGTTGACCCAGTCGGCCACGTCCGCGTAATGGCGTTCGTCCACCAGCAGCGATTGCGCGAAACCGTGCAGCACGCGTTCGATGGCGCCGCGCCAGTCGGCGTCCTCGCTGCGCACCTGCAGCAGTTCGCCGACGAACGGCAAGGCCGCCTCGGGCACGCCGGTGTCGGCGCTCAGGCGCGCGCGCAGCGCCTGCATCGGCGCCGGGATATTGGACGGGTTGCGCTTGAGTGCGTCGATCTCGGCGCGCACCTCGGCGAAGCGCCTGGCATCCTCGGCCTTGCCGGCGATGCGCTGGCCGATCGCCTCGTCGAGTTCGGCGGCCGCGCGCGTGCCGTCCTCCAGCGCCGCGCGCGCCTGTGCGGCCTGTTCGGCGAAGCCATGCGCGCTGCCGGCCAGCACCTGCTCCAACTGGCGGCAGGCCTGCTCGGCCTGGCTGCGCTTGGCAGCGCGGCGGTCGCGCTCGGTTTCCTGCTGGCCGCGCTCGCGTTCCAGCGCATCGATGCGCTCGCCGCCCTGCGCGCGGCGCTGCGCTTCCAGGTCGTCCAGGCGCCGCTGGTGATTCTCCAGCGCGGCGCGGCGTTGCCCTTCCTCGCCGGCCAGGCCGCGGTCCTGGGTGTCCAGTTCCTGCAGGCGCGCATCCAGCAACGCCAGGCGGCGCTGCTCGCGGTAGCTGTCGATGCCGAGCTTGAGTTCGTCCAATTCGCTGCGCTGGCGGCGCACCGCCATCAGCTCGGCGTGGTGCCCGCGCGCTGGCAGCAGGGTCTCGACCTGGCGGCGCGCGGTCACCACCGCCTGATGCGCGCCGTCGAGCTCGGCGAAGTCGCCGACCAGGCGCTCGGCGGCGTCGAAGGTCTTCGGCTCCTCGAGCATGAAGCCGCGCAGGAAGGCGTTGAGGTCGCCGAGGTTCTTCGCCGACTGGGTCTTGTGCAGCAGCCGCAGCGCCATCTCGTTGCCGATGCCGAGCTGGTGACGGAAGCGTTCGGCATAGCCGGCGAAGCTGTCGAAATGGTGCACGTCGTGCAGGCGCTGCTTGAGCTTGCGCAGGTCCAGGTCGAAACCGTCCAGGTCGCTGGCGATGTCGAACGCGCGCTCGGCCACCATGTAGTGCTTGCGCACATCGGCGGCGGCGGTGCCATTGCCGGCGATCCAGAACAGCCGCACCAGGCTGACCACGCGGTCCTCGCCGTTGCGATATTCCAGCACCAGCGCGGTCCAGGTCGCACCCTTGCGCAGGTACTGGGTGGCGATCTCGCCCGATTCGCTGTCCTGCTGGTCGGCCCAGGCGCCGCGCACGTAGGACACCAGGTTGCGGTCGCGGCCGCTGCGCTCGGCCTCGCGCGCGGCGGCGTTGAAATCGACGATGCTCGGCGGCGTCAGCAACGCCGACATCGCATCGAGCAGGGTGGACTTGCCCGAGCCGGAGCGGCCGACGAACAGGAAGCCGCGCGCGGCGATCGGGATCTCAGTCAGGCCGGAAAACGTGCCCCAGTTGTGCACCTGCAGGCGGCGCATGCGGAACTGCTGGAGGCGCGGATCGGGCAGATCGCCGGCGAACAGGCCAGGCGTGGAAGCGGAGGATTTCATCCGCACAGTCTAGGGACGGGGACGCGCGGAACCAAGCCGGCGCGGGCGCTTTCGCGGCAGTCCGCGCCGGCGAAAGCGCGCCCTAGGCGTCCTGCGCAGCTTCGGCGTCGTCCTCGCTGCTGCCCGGGCCTTCGCGCAGCTGGCGGTACACCTGCGCCAGCGCGGCGACGTCCTCGGCCGAGAACAGCAGCTTCAGCGCCGGCGAGACTTCGTAACGTTCGTCCTCGCCGCGCAGGCGGGTCAGGATGTGGTTGTCCTTCATCTTCTGCACGGCGTTGCCGACCCGGCGCAGGAAGCCGGCGCGGTCGGTGGACAGGTTCTTCTCGTACACCGCCAGCGCTTCGCCCAGCTGCGCGTCCTCCACCACCGCGCGCAGTCCGCGCGCATCGGCTTCGGCCAGTTGCTGGCGCAGGTACAGCAGCAGCACCGAATCGATGAAGGTCAGCGGCGAGGAGCGCAGCAGCACCGGCGCTTCCAGTTCGCCGGTGTCGGCCTGGCGGGTGAAGGCGATACCGGCCTCGCGGTCCAGCACCAGTTCCAGGAACAGCTCGGCCAGGGCGCTGCGGATCGCCGCCTCGCTGCGCAGCAGCGCCGGCCACAGCTTGCTGTGGCGCTGCGCGTCCACGCTGGGGCCGCTGAGCAGCTGGCACAGCGCGCGCCGCGCCTCCACCGGCAGGCGCCCGCTGTCGCCGGGGAACAGGCCGGTGCCGGCGTCGGGCGCCGCGCTGTCGGCCGCGTCCGGCAGGCGTTCCTGCTCGGCATCCACTTCGTGCTCATGCCAGTTCATGGCGTTTCTCCTGGGTGAACCACACCAACGGAATGCGCGCACGGCGCCACTGGCCGTCGCCGCCGCGCCATTGCGCGATCTCGTGCTGCCCGGCGGCGACCACGCCATGGCGGGTACCCAGCGACAGATAGCCGATCACGCTGCCCAGGCCCTGGCTGGCCTCACGCTGCGTCAGCACCTGGGCGATGGACAGTTGCGGCTGCTCGGCGAGCAGGTCGAACAGGTCGCGGCGCAGGCTGCGGAAGTCGATTTCCGACTGCGCCACCAGGTCGCCGACGCTGTCCAGCGAAATCGCCGCCGCCTCGTTGCGCTGGATGCCGCCCTCGACCTGCTGCTGGCGCGGGTCGTGCAGACGCCATTGCGCCAGCGAACGCATGCGGCTGGTGGTCAGGTTCAGATCGCGGCCGATGCCGCGCTGTGCGGGAATGTGGTCGCGCAAGGCCAGCGCCTCGGCCTGCGCCTGTTTGAGCAGCTGGTTGAGCCGGCGCTGCTCCAGATAGCCGCGGCTCTGCACGAAACCGCGCAGACTGCGCGCGAAATGCTGCATCACGTCGTGCACCTGGCCGCCGCGCTCGAGCATGGTGCCGGTCAGCCCGCGCAGGAAGCCGCGTTCGCGCCGGTCGAGCTTGCGCGCGAAGCCGCGCGCCAGCACCGTCTCCAGCGCCGCATCCAGCTGCGCGCTCTGCTCGGCATCGTTGAGCAAGGCCCAGAACGCCTGGAAACTGCGCCCGGCATCGCTGTCGCCGATCACGTCCACGCCTTCGAACAGCTTGCCCAGGATCTCGCCGCGCTCGCCCTCGTCGTCGATGATGCGCTCGCGGAAATCGCGGTTGAGCTGCTCGAAATCGTCGCGGACGCGGCGGAAATCCTCGGTCAGTTCGTCGGCCAGCGCGATCACCTGGCGCGCGCGTTCCAGCGCGCGCTTGCCGTCCAGCGCCGCCACCTTGCCCTTGGACACCCGCGCGATCTCCGCGTCGATGCGGTCGCGCTCGTCGCGCAAGGCCGACAGCCGCGCATCCGGATTGGTCTCGGTCAGCGCCGCCAACTGCGCCAGCTGCTGCATCACCAAAGCCAGGCGGCTCTCGGTGGCCGCGCCGCGCGCATGCTCCAGACCGTCGGCGAAACGGATCGCCTGCGTGGCCTGGGTGGAGAGTTCGTATTCCTCCTGCTGCGCGCCTTCCGGCAGCCGCCGCTCCAGCCAGCCCTGCGCCAGCCAGTGCGCGACATAGGCTTGCGCGGTGCGCGGCAACTCGCGCGACAGCTGGTCGGCATTGAGTTCGTCGAGCATGCGCTGCAGGCGTTCGTGCAGCACCGCCGCCGGCAGCCGGCGTTCGCTGTCCAGCAACAGCGACTGCAGCAGGCCGATCACTTCCGGCGCCTGGTCGGCGGCGAGCAGCTTCCACAGCGGCTGCTCGCGCATGGCGCGGTAGCGGGCGATGCGGGCGCGGTGCTTCATGCCGATGCTGCCGGGCGCAACGGGTGTGACGAACAGGCGGAAAGGCTAGCGCGGCACCGCATGCGGCACGCTCAGCGCACGCCGCCGTCGATGAAGCGCAGGAACTCGGCGCGGGTGCGCGCGTCCTCGCGGAAGGTGCCGAGCATCTTCGAGGTGACCATGCTGACGCCGCGCTTGTGGATGCCGCGGGTGGTCATGCACTCGTGCGCGCCTTCCACCACCACGCCCACGCCCAGCGGCTGCAGCACGTCCTGGATGCACTGCGCGATCTGCGCGGTCATCTTCTCCTGCACCTGGAAGCGCCGCGCATAGGCCTCGACCACGCGCGCCAGCTTGCTGATGCCCACCACCTTGCCGCGCGGCAGGTAGCCGACATGGACCTTGCCGATGATCGGCGCCATGTGGTGTTCGCAATGGCTTTCGTATTCGATGTCGCGCAGCACGATCAGTTCGTCGTAGCCGGCCACTTCCTCGAAGGTACGCAGCATGTACTCGCGCGGGTCGGCCTTGTAGCCGCTGAACCAGTCGCCATAGGCCTCGGCCACGCGCCGCGGCGTGTCCAGCAGGCCCTCGCGGTCCGGGTCCTCGCCGGCCCAGCGCAACAAGGTGCGCACGGCGGCTTCGGCCTGGTCCTGGGTCACAGGGGTGTCGGGGGTCTTCTTGGAATCGGCCATGAGCGAAAACGCCCGTGAGGGGGGCTGCATGGTACCCGAGTCGCACGCGTGCCGCCGAAACCGGAGGCCAATGGGCCGCCGGGATCGCGGCGCTCGCCGCGGCACGGGCGCGGTGGGCGCGCCCGTGCCGCCGCCGGCCTCAGCCGCGTACGGCCGCCGCCTTCGCCGCCTTGCGCTCGCGCATCGCGCGCTCGTCGTCCAGCCAGTTCGCGCCCTTGTTGGTCAGGAAGAACATGTACACCACCAGCGACACCGCGATCACCGCCGTGGCGTACCAGACGAAGGTGGTCACGTGGCCGGTCTTCAGCGAGGCCTGGTACAGCAGCGGCGCGGTGCCGCCGAAGGCCGAGTTCGCCAGCGCGTAGCCCAGACCCACGCCCAGTGCGCGGATGTGGGTGGGGAACAGCTCGGCCTTGACCACCGCGTTGATCGAGGTATAGCCGGTCAGGATCACGAAGCCGCCGGTCAGGATCGCGAACGCGGTCAGCCAGTCGCTCTGCTTGGGCAGTTCCAGCACCAGGAACCAGGTGTAGAGCACGCCGCCGATGCCGAAGAACACCAGCAGGGTCTTGCGCCCGATGATGTCCGACAGCCAACCGCCGACCGGCTGCATCAGCATCAGCACGGTCAGCGCGACCAGGTTGATGATGGTGCCGGCCATCACGTCGTCGCCGGCGAACGCGGTCTGGATCATCTTCGGCCCAGTGACCGAATAGGTGTAGAAGGCGATGGTGCCGCCCGCAGTGACCAGGAAGCACAGCAGCAGCGGCCGCCACTGGTGCACGAACAGCTCATGCAGCGAACCGGCCGAGCGCGCCCCGCCCTTCTTGGCCTCGGCGATGGAGTCCGAACCCAACGACTCGTCCATCGTGCGGCGCAGCCAGAACACCACCAGCGCACCGATGCCGCCCAGGCCGAACGCCAGGCGCCAGCCCCATTCGGACACCCAGCCCTTGTCGGCGAAATGCAGCATCAGCAGCAGCGTGGTCTGCGCCAGCACATGCCCGCCGACCAGGGTCACGTAGTGGAACGAGGACAGGAAGCCGCGCCGGCCCGGGATCGCCGCCTCGGACATGTAGGTGGCGCTGGTGCCGTACTCGCCGCCGGTGGCGAAGCCCTGCAGCAGCCGCGCCAGCAGCAGCACGATCGGCGCGGCGATGCCGATCGTGGCCACCGTCGGCGTGACCGCGATCGCGAACGAACACAGCGCCATCAGCGACACCGAAATGGTCAGCGCCAGGCGGCGGCCGTAGCGGTCGGCGAAGCGGCCGAAGTACCACGCGCCGATCGGGCGCATCAGGAAGGTCATCGCGAAGATCGCCCACACGAACATCGTGGCGTTCTTGTCTTCCTTGGAGAAGAACTGCGATTCGAAGTAGGTGGCGAACACCGAGTAGACGTAGACGTCGTACCACTCGACCAGGTTGCCGGCCGAGCCCTTGAGCGTGTTGGACACCGAGCGGCGAAGGCTGCCGGGCGCGGCGCCGGACGCGGCGGCGGTCGAAGATGCGGGTGTGCTCATGCGATGAGACCCTTCAGCTGGACATCGCCGGAGTATAGGTGGCGATTTGCGAGGACGCTGTCGCGAACTGCGTCAGCCGGCCCGAGCGGCGCGCGCGGCGCGTTGCCGCCGCGCATCATCCCACCGCCTGCGGCGCACCGAGCGACTTGCTGTACATGCCCGAGCGGTCGAAGCAGCAGGCGCGGCGCTTGCCCGAGGCGAGCATGTCGCAGGCGCTGGCGATGCGCTTGACCCGCGTCTCGGCCTTCTTGCCCGAGACGATCCAGAAGATCCAGTCGCGCCGCGCCAGCGCGGTGAGGTCGTTCCAAGTCGCCCGCGCGGCCGGATCCGCGGCGAGCGCGGCGGCCAGGTCCGGCGGCACCGCCGGTTCCGGCTCCACCGTCACCGGCGCGATCTCCAGCGCCACCGTCTCGCCCACGGCGACGCCGGCCGCTGCCCGCAGCGCCGCTTCGACTTTCAACCAATGGCTGCCCTGCCCGTCCGGCTCCAGCGTGGCCTGGAACGGCTGGCCGGCGAGCGTGCCGTCCACGCTGACCATGCTGCGCGTCGGCAGCCTGGCGCTGGCTTCAGCAGGTAGGACCAGGAAGGTCCAGGCCGCATCCTTCGGCGTGGCCGGCCGCAGCAGCGTCGTCTTGAAGCGAATGGTGGCGTCGCCCTTGGACATGGCGCGGAAGATAGCACTGCGTGCCGTTGGGTGATCCGGGCAGCGGCCGGGCCCCGCATCGCCACGCTGGAGCGCCGCATGGCGCCGGGCGCGGACCTCCGTGCGGTGTGCAGACGCAGCGCGCGCCGACCGCGCACAGGCGCGGCTTGGCCGGAGCGCCCTGTCCCGCCAACAGCAACAGACCCTAAGCGTGCTGCGGCCCGACAAATGAACGGAGCCTCGCACGCGTTACGATGGCGCCCCCACGGCCGCACCCTGCAGACCCCCCATGAAGGCCCGCACTCCCGACGCAGCCGCGGCGGCATGAGCAACGCGTCGCATCGCGCGGACCCCCGGGCCAAATCCTGGGTCGAACGCCTTGACCCCTGGATTGCCGCGATCGTCAGCGTCCTGCTGCACCTGCTGATGTTGCTGCTGTTGCTGCTGGCCGACCCGCCCACCATGAGCACGCCGCAAGGCGCGGCCAGCGGTGGCCGGACCAAGGTGGACTTCATCGGCGCCACGCGCCAGCCGGTGCATCCGGCCAAGACGCCGCCCTCGCCCACCCCCGCGCAGAAGCCGGTCGCGGCCAAGAAACGGCGCGCCACCTCGCCGGTGCAATCCACGCTGGTCGCGCAGTCCGACCACCCGGTGCCGCCGCCCGATCCGGCAGCCACCGCCAGCACGCCTGCACCGCCCGCGCCCACGCCCGCGGAGCAACCGGCGCCGCCGCAGCCGGACCCTGCCGCGCAGCAGCAGGCCCAGGCCGCCGCCAGTGAACCCGAACCGACCCAGCGCCGCGAGACCTGGACCGGGCGGCCGCCGGGCGCCATCGACCAGGACCTGGGCCCCAACGAAGCGGGCCTGGTGCGCGACGGCGGCGGCCGCGGCGGGCGCCGTGGCGATCCCAGCGACGCCGGCCCCAGCATGGAACTGGGCGGCTACCTGGTCTATTACGACCTGCGCAGCGAAACCCTGCTGCGCGCCTGGATGGATCAGGGCATGAAGGAATTCTTCATCCTGCTGCCCGGCACCCAGTACCGCATGGCCTGCCCGCTGGAGATCGCGATGAAGCGCGGCTCCGGCAAATGCCGCGCACTGCCGCCGGACTCCACGGAACTGAAGGCCATCGGCGACGCCCGCGAGGTCATCACCATGCTGCAGGTCTACAAGCAGGGCGAACTGGTCTGGCGCGGGCCGGGGCCGTACAAGTAGCCCATCTCCCCTGGGACGGGTGGGGATAAGAGTCCGCACGATCGGCCAAAAGCCCCTCTCCCTCCGGGAGAGGGGTTGGGGTGAGGGTAAGGCGCGAAAGCGTCTCGCGGAGTTGGTGCACGAGGCTGCGCCCGTACCCTCATCCGCCCCTGCGGGGCACCTTCTCCCGACGGCAGAAGGAACAGCCGTTAGCCCCTCTCCCCTCGGGAGAGGGGTTGGGGTGAGGGTGCGGCGCAAAGCGTCTCGCGGAGTTGGGCGCACGAGGCTTCGCCCGGACCCTCATCCGCCCCTGCGGGGCACCTTCTCCCGACGGGAGAAGGAACAGCCGACTAGCCCCTCTCCCCTCGGGAGAGGGGTTGGGGTGAGGGTACGGCGCGAAGCGGCTCGCGGAGTTGGGCGCACGAGGCTTCGCCCGGACCCTCATCCGCCCCTGCGGGCCACCTTCTCCCGATGGGAGAAGGGAACAGCCAAAGCCCCTCTCCCCCCGGGAGAGGGGTTGGGGTGAGGGTACGGAGCGAAGCGTCTCGCGGAATTGAGTGCGCAAGGCTCCGCCCCTCCCTGCATCCGGCGTTGCTGCACAGACAGCGCTTCCACCCACGATGCATGCGGCGGCGTCTCGAAATGTTCGCTCACCTTCCGCAGCGATGCCCACACGTGAGCGCGCGCCATGCAATGTGCAAGAACAAGCCGCGCTCCCCGCGCGCCTACCGCAACTGCGCAAACACCTCACCACCACCACCATCAACCAACACACCCAACGTGAATAGAAGCGTGAGCAACCTCACGCGCCATCACACTTCATTTGCAATTGCCCATTGGCCTTGTTGATAAAGTCGCCGCGCGTCCCAAGCGGCAGCCCACCTGTGCAACGTGGCCGACCGCGACGCTTGGAGCAATTCATTCAATAGGAGGTGTCACGTGCACTGGAAGTCCACTGTCGCAATGCTCGCCCTGTCCGCCGCCGCCCTGCCGGCCTTCGCCCAGCCCGACCGGCAAGTGGTCGAGGACATGCTGCTCCGCTCGGCCAATGTCTGCCCCGGCCACAGCACCGACCGCACCGCGCCCACCGTGAAAGCCGTGCCCGTCGGCGCGTTGCGCGTGATGCTCGACCGCGGCTTGGTCATGTGCCCCGACCGCCGCCTCGACGCCGAAGCGCCGGCCGTGTTCTACGGCAGGCTCGGCGTGTTCGCCTGGAACCCCGAAGTGAAGGCCGGCTCCACGGTGATCGTCAAGCAGATCGGCGCCATGACCCGCAACGAGGAATACCCCGCCGAGACCCTGGTGTGGGACGCCAACGGCAAGGCGCTCAAGCAGCAGACCGTGCCCATGTTCGAACCGAAGCCCGGTGCTGCGGTGCTGTACAAGGTGCGCTAATCCGCTTCGTCCGGCCTGCGCAGCCGCGCAGGCAGCTACACCCGGCCGGCATGCCCTGATGGGGCAGCCGGCTTTTTTGTCTTCTACGCCGCGCGCACTGCTGGACGCATCCGGGAGCGCGGCATGCGCCATGACCTACGGCGAAGCCAGGCGGCCACCCGACGCCGCTGCCTCGCCGCGTCGCGCCACCCAATCGATGCGATCGCCCATACCCGGCATGCACTGCATGCCGGATTATCTTTCAATGCGCGGCGATCACCTTTATCGCGAGATTATCGAATACTGAAGGATCCATTTTCGAATGAAGCGCGGCGCCATCTGATTTTTTCGCCATTGGCGAAACAGGCAGAAATCCAGCGAAAGCATGCGGATTTCAGGCGAATTTCTGCACCGGCGTGCCACTCCGCACGCTGCCACACAGACGCGCTACAAGATTTAGTTTCGCTGTGTGTCTCGCTATTCGCCCGATTGCCGCGCGAATCCATACTGCAGATAAACATTGCCGCGCATTGTCAGAAGAACAGTCGAAGCGCCGTAGTAGGGTTGCCCCCCACCCCACCGTCCCGTGCCACCGGGATTCACTTGCGAGGACGTTCTTCATGGCCACACTGCGGAATCGGCTGGCGCTGCGCGTCCTGTCCACCATCGGCGTTGCAGGCGCGCTGCTGCCCCTGGCCGCATCGGCCGCACCGGCGCGCGGCACGCTGCTCAAGAGCAATGTGCTGACCAGCTACACCCACCAGGCGATCGGAACCCTGCTGGCTAACGCCCAGTCCACCGACCAGGCCAAGTGCGACGTGCGCGTCGCCGAGTTCACTTACGCCACCATCGGCGTCGACGGCGAGCCCGCCACCGCCTCCGCAGCGCTGCTGGTGCCGGGCGGCAGCCAATGCACCGGGCCGTTCCCGCTGCTGAGCTACAGCCAGGGCACCGAGTCGCTGCGCCGCGCCGAACAGGCCAAGGAAATCCGCGACGCCAAGGGCGACGACACCATGGTCACCCACCTCGCCACCCAGGGCTACGTGGTGGTCAGCAGCGACTACCTCGGCATCGGCCAGTCCAACTATCCGTTCCATCCCTACCTGCACGCCGCGTCCGAGGCCAGCGCCAGCATCGACGCCCTGCGCGCCGCGCGCCAGGTGCTGCAGCGGCTCAACACCCCCCTGTCGGGCAAGGTCATGCTGACCGGCTACTCGCAGGGCGGGCATGCCGCCATGGCCACCCAGCGCGAGATCGAAGCGCACCTGTCCAACGAATTCCACCTGGTCGCCAGCGCGCCGATCTCCGGCCCGTACGCGCTCAGCCAGACCTTCCGCGACGGCTGGAGCGGCCACAGCGCCGTGGGCGAGAACACCTTCGGCATCGTGCTGGCCAGCTACGCCATCGTCGGCATGCAACACACCTACCACAACCTCTACCTCGACCCGGCGCAGGTGTTCCAGGATCCGTGGGCCAAACAGGTCGAAGCGCTGTTCCCCGGCACGCACAGCCTGACCGACCTGGTGCTCGGCGACACCCTGCCCGGCGTCGACAAGATCCGCCAGTACTTCCAGCCCGGCTTCTACAAGGACTTCGCCAGCAACGCCAACGACCCGTTCCTGCGCGACCTGGAGCGCAACGACCTGCTCGACTGGGCGCCGCGCACCCCGACCCTGCTGTGCGGCTCGGACAACGACGCCACCGTGCCGCTGAAGAACGCCACCACCGCCGTCGCCGCGTTCAAGGCCCGCGGCAGCAACCAGGCGTCCGTGCTCGACCTGGGCAGCGGCAAGCCCAGCGACAACAGCGCCTTCGAGCACCTGCTGACCAAGGAAGCCTGCACCGTCGCCGTGCGCCAGCAGCTGTTCGACAAGCGCCGCTGAGTTTCGCCGCAGAGGATCGCAGGGGCAGCCCCCTCCCCCATGCCCTTGCGATCGCCAGCGAGCGAACGCTGCCGCGCCTGACCATCGGCGCGGCAGCGTCCGGGGCAATGGCCGCGCGGAATGCGGCGATCGCGCATCGCGGCTAGCGGGTGTGGCCGAATCAGCGTGTCGCGAAAGCGGACCAACAAGGCGCGGACCTTCCGCGCAAGCGCGACGCAGCACCGCACTCCCAGCACGCGCTCCTCGATCAACCAGCATCGCCCCCGATGCGGGCAGTTCCTGCAACCGGCGCGGCCTGCATGCCACCGCGCAGCGCATGCACCACCGCACGACCAGCCGCATACAACAGCAACGGCACCATCCAACTGGCCCACAGCAACAGCGCGATCAGGCCGGGCGATGGCGCCATGCCCAAGCCGATCGCCGTGGGAAGCGCCAGCCGGAACAGCACAGGGGCCAGCGTCGCCAGATAGGCGCGCACCATCCAGCGCTGGTGGCGCAGCACCTGGCCGCGCAAGATCGCCAGCAACCCCATCGACGCGGTGACCAGCCACACCAGCGCCGTCACGGAAAACGCCAGCCGGATCGACAGCGGCGCCGGCGACGTGGCGATCAAGCCGGCCGCCCCGACCATCGCCACCACCATACCGGCGAAGTAGACCCGCCCCACCCAGCGGTGCAGCCGCGGCCACCGCCGCCAACGCTGCGTCGCGAACTGCAGCGCGCCGAGCAACAGGCCGACCGCGCCACCACCCAGATGGCACCACAGCCAGCCGCGGCGGGTCAGGAACATCGCATAGGCCGGCGACTGCAGCGACGCGTACTTCTCGTACACCGAGTGCACGAACTCCCCGGCGAACACCGCCAAGGCCAGCCACAACAGCCACCAGGCCAGGCGCACGCCTGGCTTGGTGCGCGGCGCCACCACGCGGCGCTCCACCGGCACTGACTCAATGCGCATGCCTGCCCCTTCGCACTGCCGGACCCTCGGCAGCGGCACGCTAGCACGGCGGCGCCCACCCGGCAGCCGCAGCGCCAGGCCCTCATCGGACCGACCCGACGCACAGCGGAGCACACCGCAGCGGCCGGCCGGGTCGGTGTTCAACCGTCCATGCGCACGCCCGCGCGTGGCCGCACCCGCGTCACTCTTCCCCAGCCATGCGCACCACCAACGCGCCATCGCGCACTTCGATCCGCAAGGTGCTGCCGATGGCAAAGCCCAACTGTTCCAGCCAGCGCCCACGTAGGCGCAGCGACGGCACCACTTGGTTGCTGGCCGGGTAGTAGCCGTAGCCCATCTTGCAGCGCTGCGGCGGGCGCCGGCGGCGCGGTGCGCGCGGCGCGCGGGCCTCCTCGGCGGCAAGTTCGGCGGCGATCTGCTCGGGCGTCAGCATCGGCGTGAGCGTCGGCTCCACGATGGTCCAGTCGCGGCATTGCGCTGTCTGGCGCGGCGCACGCTTGCGCGAGGTGGCGGCGGGACGCGAGGGCGGCTTACGCATGGCGCGGCTCCCCGTGCGACCCCGGTGTCGGGCCATCGCCGCCCAGCCGCTGTTCGTGGATCTCGTCCACGATCCCGCGCACCGCGCGGGCGGCAGTGAAAATGCTCTCGCCCAGGATCGACATGCTCTTGTCGTCCAGCGGCGCGCCGCTGCACACCGCCACCATGTCGCTCTGCGCGGTAATGGTGCGCAACAGCGCGTGGAACTGGTCCATCTGCTCTAGGGTGACGCCGAAGGTGAAGCGCTCTTCCTGCGTATCCAAAGTACCCGCGGGCGCGACGCGCGGCCGGGCGAAGGTTGCGTTGGCTTGCGAAGTCGTCATGGCATCCGTCCTCGACGTGGGCGGACGGGTTGTCCGCCGCTCTAAAATATCCCATTTTCGGATATTTGAAAAGGGGATATAGCTTTGCTGCGGGCTTCAGAGCTTGCAGACATGCCGACCAAGTCGATCCACAAGAAGGACTATGCGATTCTGCTGCGACAACTGCGTGAGCTTCGTCTCGCTGCCGGGCTGACCCAGGTCGGCTTGAGCGCCGCATTGGGCCGCCCACAGTCCTATGTGAGTGATGTCGAGCGAGGTGAGCGCCGGATGGATCTCCTCCAGCTGCGGGACTTCTGCAATGCCTGCGGGTCAACGCTCACGATGTTCGTCGCTGAGTTTGAACGGAAACTGCATTAACAGCTGTGCCTCGCGCAGATCGCAGCGATTTCGCTGTTTGTGCATGTGTGCTAGCACATGTCCGCCTATGGCCGACAGCTGACATCTCTAAATGCCCGCCTGGTGGTCAGGAATTTTCATTGTCGTCCGCTTTCCTTGGTGGGGGCCATCGCTCGCCCCTTGCTTTGTGGAACTGTTTCTGCTCATTCCACTCGGCATGCAGGTGTTCCTCAAGGGCCGCGGAAACCGCAATGAGTGCAGAGCGTTGACGATCAAGTTCTGTGGTCAAAAATTCTTCAGCACGCCGAACAGAGTATGCCTTCCCTAGTCGCTCAAAACGCCAAAGCACGACGCCGTGCCAAGATCGGGTGTCCGCCGAATTCCGCTGCTCGAAGGTATAGCCAGTGTAAACTACGGACCGGTGCTTCGAACGGTTAACTATTGCTTCCAAATATTCGAACTCAGAGTTCTCAACCAGACTTCGCAGCGCTTGAGAAACCGTGTCGTCCGTGATCCGCGCGAGTACGGTACGCATGCTAATAAGGCGCTCCTTGATTGGCTTTGGCTCAAGGTTTAAACCGAGACCGAAGTATGCGACGTGCGCGCATATGTCTGCGCAGGCATGGAGACTTTGCAGGCAGCCTAATACATGAGCGGCAGTTTGCGTAATGGCCGTCTTGAAGGGCAGATGGTCATCGCCAGGCTGAGGGCCGTCGCCTAAGGTATAAGGCGACATCAACCTCATCACCTCATCGAGGTGGTACTGAGCGTAGTCAACCCGATCGCACAGGGAGCTTAGGCTGAATCGGAACAGATCTACTTGGTCATCTCCGAGGATATCGCGGAGGTAGCGTTTGAGATGCTGCGGGCGGAGATCCATCTACTTATAGTGCCGGTGACGTGGCCGTCTGTCGATTCACTCCGTAAACATGAGTGACGGCTCTCGATCCGAAAGTCGACCTTGCTCCCGCACCAGCATGCCCCTCGACATTGCCGTATCCCCTTTGGGTCCGTTCTTCGACCTGTTGTTAGCTTGGCTTAGCGGGTCTAAGATCGAGCGGCATGAAGAGGCCAAGCCACCATGCACTGGGCAATGGACCATTAGTACATCAGGCCAATCGGCTGACTGGCGAGGCTTCTTTGATGTAGCTAGTTCGCGAAGCACAGGGAACGCGATAACTACTCGCGTCAGTTACTGGTTGATTTGCACAGTTGCACGCAATTCGGATGACGCGACAGCAAAAGATAGGTGAAGAGATGGCAGTGAAGATCACAGCGGAAGAGTTGGAGCAGTTCGCGAACACACATCTAGCAAGGGACTTGCTTCCAGAGTTGTTGCGGAGGCTGATTCGTGCAACAAGCCCTGAGGTGACCGACGTCTACTTCCCAAGCGGAGAGTCAACTTTCCGCCCGGGCGTCGATGGGATCGTGCAAGCTGCTCCCATGCCACCTTACATTCCTGCCGGTCTCTCACTGTGGGAGGTGGGCACTAACGACCAAGCCGCGCAGAAGATCCGATCAGATTTCGACAAGCGCAGTAGGCCAAGCGATCGCGACGACTATGCAGGCCGGGTGCGCTCTGAGATCGCCTATGTTGCGGTGAGCCTTCGCCGGGTCAACGCAACTAAAGCTGGGAACATCGCCCAGTTGGAATCCTCTTTACGGGATGAGAGGGTGTGGAGGGATGTCAAGATTCTCGATGCCGACTCTCTTGAGGACTGGCTGGATAGCCAGCCGTCTGTTCGAAGTTGGCTAGCTTTAAAGATGCATAAGGCCTCGGTGGACATGAGAGATGTCGAGGGGGCGCTAGCCAGCTTTCTGAACAGCGCATTTCCCGTCATTCCCGTTGATCTACTGCTAGCCAATCGTGACGCTGCGGCCGAGAAGGTTCGGAAGGCCGCGTTGAGCGCTGAGTTGACGCGAGTCAAAGCTGATAGCCCAAGGGAGGCTGTTTCGTTCGTGGCGGCTGCGTTGCTCGGTATGAGTAAGGACGACCCAATGAGAGGTGCGTTGCTTGCAAAGGCTGTCGTGATCTCGGATCCAAACTCAAAGTCGCAGCTCCTAGTAAAAGGGCTCAAGCTTCTTGTTGTGACCGTAAATGCTGCGAATGATGTCGCGCAGGAGCTTTCTAATTATGGCCACGCTGTAATTACCTGCTATGGGACATCGCATGCGAGGTCGGGTAATAGCCAGTTGATCGCGCTTCCGCGCGCATCGAGGCAAAGTTTTGTCGATGTCCTCGTCGCAAATGACATGGATGAGGTTCGTGCCAAGAAGCTGGCAGCTGCGTGCCACTCCAGTGTCTCGATTTTTCGTCGGCAAAATGATGGAGCGCATTCGGAACAGCCTGTTTGGGCAACTCGAACGACGCTGAAGAACCTCTCAGGAATCATTCTTGCGGGAGCATATGCGCACGACAACGCTCATGATCAGAGTGCTTTGAAGGACTTGGCGGGCGCTGCCGACTATGCGAATTTCGATGATGCGATCTTGGACGTGCTTAGGGTCGATGATGCACCTGTTTTAAGAGAAGGTTCGGTGACGGCGCTCAGTGCGCCGGCTGACATCTGGCAGTTGAGCATCGAACATCGAGCCATCGGTATAATTGAGCTGAACCGCCTTAGCGATGTCGCCGTCAGAGTTCTCTCGGAGCTAGATCCCGCGCTTGACATGCCTTTGGATCAGCGGGCTTACGCGAACATTTATGGAAAGTCGCGAGCTTGGTCGCAAAATCTTCGCTCAGGGCTGTCAGAGATACTGCGCCTGATCGCGATTAATGAAGATAACCTGGATTACATTGCTGGCTTCTCGGCGCAGAGATTTGTAAATGATGTCTTGAGTAGAATTCCCGGCCTTGCAGACGATTACAAAATGCTTGCGAGTTTGGACCCGCTTCTGCCCGCTATCGCAGAAGCTGCGCCAGATCCTTTTCTGTCGGCTCTCGAAGGCTTGCTAGCGACTGATCCATCGCTGCTGCTGCCCATCTTCGAGGGCGGAGACGATGATATGTTTGGGCACGTCTATTACTTGGGCACGCTGCGAGCGCTCGAAGTTCTCGCTTGGGATCCAGAGAGGTTGCCGCGTGTGGCTTTGCTGCTGGCACGATTGTCGGCGATCGATCCAGGTGGCAGGCTAGCGAATCGACCCATTGGGTCGCTCGTTCAGATATTCTTGCCTTGGAATTTACACACAAACGCGGCAGCCGCCATTCGTCATCGAGTGCTAGATAGAGTTTGCAAGACGGTTCCAGATGTCGCATGGGCTCTTGTCAGCAAACTCCTACCCGGAGAGGAGGACATTTCGTTTGGCACGTCTGAGCCCGAGTGGAGGGACTTCGGTGCATCGGAACGCGCTGTCACGACTTACGGCTCGATTCGGCGGGACCATGAGTTCATCGTGGATCTGGCATCGCAAGAGGCTGGTGTAGATCCTTCAAAGTGGGTGGCTGTAATTGAAGCGGCCGCGAAGTCCATGCCCCCAGAGGCCGCCAGCAAGTACATCAATCTTGTTGAATCGCGTCGAGAAGCGCTTGTTGAGGTAGGTGCTGACCACAAGCTTTGGCAAGGGCTACGCGGCCTTGTGGACAAGCACAGGTCATATGCGGACGCAGAATGGGCGATACCAAGTGAAGCTCTTGATCCTATAGATCGAGTCGCTGATCTGTTTGCGCCTTCAGATCCGTTAGTTCTACATCAAGCGCTTTTCGAACAGCACATGCCGGAGAGACTACGGCCGGATGAAACATTTGATTCACTTCAAGAGCGTGTACTGGCCGAGCGTGACGCTGCTATTCGTGATGTCGCGGCCTTGGGTGTAGATGAGCTGCTTGAATTCGCTACACAAGTGAAGTTTCCGCAGACCATGCTCCCTTCAATTATGCGAGTGTGCGATGCAGATCAATGGCGTCAGATTGCCTTGAGATCGCTTGATAGAAGTAGTGCTGTTGCTTGGCTGGGTGCTTGTGTTCTAGCAGCTGGGGTTCGCAGCCTGGGTACGCCTTGGGGGCTTGAGGTCCTTCAGATTGCCAAGGATCGTGGATCAAGTTCGGCTCAGGTCGCCTCGTTGATGGTGCCTTGGGAAGACACTCGGGAGCTTTTTGAACTAGTAAACGATATGCCGGAAGGTACCAAAGCCGAATATTGGCGCCATAGAGACGTATATGTACGCACACCTGACGATGATCTAGTGCGCGATTTTGTGTGCGGACTTATGCAGAACGATAGAAGCGTTCCGCTGATCGAATTCGTCGGCAGCCGTCGAAGTAAGTTCGACACTACCGTGCTACTTGATCTACTTGCAGGCGCCCTAGAAAGCATTGCCACGAAACCCGAGAATGCAAGACTGCTAAGCGGCTATTGGCTGCGGGAGGTTTTTAGCGAACTCCGCGATCGCGAAGATGCCGACCGGGATCGCCTCCTGCAACTGGAGTATAGCTGGCTCCCAGCCTTGCATAACCACGGATCGACACAGGAGCTTGCGCTTCATCAATACATGGCACAGTCGCCCACCTTCTTTGTTGAAGTCTTGAGCGACCTGTATCGTTCCGAAGCAGAAAGTGAAGTGGACGATCCCGAGGGTGTTCAGCACGCTAAGAGCCGTGAGGAGCTTGAAGTCGCGCGCGCTAAGGCATCTAGCGCGTATAAGCTGTTGGATTCGTGGCGCTCGCTTCCTTGGAAGGGCAGCGATGGAGAGCTAGATGCGGAAGCCATTCTGAACTGGATCGGCACTGTATTGGAGGCTGCCCAAGTAGTGAACAGAGGCAAGGTTGCGGCCAGCGAGATAGGTAAGCTCTTGGCATATGCGCCTGACGATAGTAATGATGGTATCTGGCCATGTCGACAGGTGCGCTCGGTCATTGAGGCGCTGGAGAACGAAGAAATGGAGGCGGGCATCGTTCTCGAGCTGTTCAATAAGCGGGGCGCGCATTGGCGCCCCTCGGATGGAAGTGGAAGCCCAGAGCGAGAGTTAGCAGCGGCGTCTAACGAGACTGCGAGGCAACTAGCTTCAATCTGGCCTCGCACAGCCGGCTTACTTCGAGCTAATGCGAAGCAGTGGACTCGCCACGCGGAGTGGTACGACCAGCGAGCTGCGGAAGACCGAATTTCTTTGTAGCGAGGGCGAAAATTGGGTGAGGAAAACTGGGGGCACAGTGCACTTATCCCCCGGCATCATCGCCTGGCGGCGTGGATTTCACCTCCAGTCCGCCAGCCGAGTTGTCCGATTGACGGGTAGCCGGGGGGCGCCACAGAATCCGTTCCCGCCCCACAGTGGGTTCTCTTCGCCGTTGCGCCTCATGCAGCACGCTCCCCCCGGATACGACTGTCCGTTCTGCGGGATTGCGGCCACGCTGCCCTCGCCTGCGCCGGAATCGGCCATTGTCCTGGTGGATACCAACGTGTACGCGTTGGTACCGACGCACCACTACGCCGGCATCCAAGGCAACTGCCTGGTGATCCCGCGTGGCCACTACGAGAACGTGTTGGACATGCCGGACGACCTGGGCCGCGAGGTCTTCCGCGCCACGCGGCGCCTGGCGCACGCGATGCTGGCGGCCTTCGGCTGCGAGGGCATCTCCACGCGCCAACACAACGGGCTGGCCGGCAATCAGGATGTGTGGCACTACCATCTGCACGTGTTCCCGCGCTACGCGAACGACGGGCTGTATGGGGGGCAGAAGGTGCGCTACGCCACCGAGGAGCGCATTGCGCTGGCCGCGCGTCTCCGGGCTGCGTTGCCGTAAGCGTGCCCTCTTGGACTGCCTGCATCCCCTGCCTGGCTGTGGCCCCGTGAATGGCTCTGAGACGCAAGCACCGGGCAAGGCCCGGTGAGTCCTTGCCCCGCTTGCCCTTTCGGCAAGATGGGCGCCTGATGCCTTGCCCCCTGCACTCTTGACTTTCCATACAGCCGCAACGCCTCATCCTTGCCGCGACTTCAACACCGGAGCGCTGAAAATGACGAAGTGGATGGGTGCCGCGCTGGCTGCGGCGATGCTGATGGCCGGCTGCGCCAAGGTGGAGGGCGAGAAGTTCGTCGGCCACTGGGTCAACGTGCAATCGCAGGACGACACGATGGACATCGAACGCAATGGCGAGTCCTTCATGGTGCGCAACACCACGCCGCGGTTCTTCAGCCGCAAGCCCAAGACCGAGAGCTACCCGGCCATCTACAAGGACGACGTGCTGCAGGTCTCCAACGACGGCGAAACGGTGAACTTCGCCATCGACCAGGCCAATGGGCACCTGCGCACCGGCAGCGACGAGTACCAGCGCGTTCCGGCCAAGTGAGCGCGTCGCCCGGGCGCTAGGCCTGGAAGGAACGCCGCGCCGCTGCCTCTCGGGCCGGCGCGGCGTCTCCACGCGTGGCGATGGAGCGCCGTGCAACGGGCCTGCCTCGGGTAACGCAGCTAGCTGCGCCGGGGCTCCATTTCTACCCTCCCCGTTCTTCGCTAAAGTAGGCCTGTCCCTGTAACGGAGCACACCCATGCCCAACAGCATGAAAACCGAAGCCGAACAGCTAGTGCGTAGCCTGCCGGAACAGGCCAGTTGGGACGACCTGATGTACGAAATCTACGTTCG
The DNA here is from genome assembly GCF_014236855.1 of Xanthomonas sp. SI. Lineage (NCBI taxonomy): Bacteria > Pseudomonadati > Pseudomonadota > Gammaproteobacteria > Lysobacterales > Lysobacteraceae > Xanthomonas > Xanthomonas sp. SI. The sequence goes on along the minus strand of NZ_CP051261.1, from coordinate 167,759 downwards.
CCAGAAGATCGAACAAGGCTTGCGTGCAGCCGAAGAAGGTCGTGTGGTACCGCATGATGAAGTCAGAAGGCGCTTCGCTCTCGACCGATGAACATCGTCTGGACCGAACCTGCCGTCGATTCCCTGCAAGCCATTCGCGACTATGTCGCCCACGACAGCGTTTTCTACGCCGACCTCTTCGTCAATCGCCTCATCGACGCAGCGGAGTCGCTGCAGGCGTTCCCCGAGCGCGGCCGAGAAGTGCCTGAGGCCGGCAATCCTGCAGTGCGCGAGTTGCTTTTCCAGAATTACCGCATCATCTATCGCTCGCACGCGGCCGTTGTCGAAATTCTCGCCATCGTGCATGGCGCGCGCGACCTGTCGCTGATGCCCCGCCCGCCGTGGGAAGCGGGCTGATCTGCGCCATAAGAGTGGCCCAGGACTCTTGCGGCACGCGGATCAGATCGACGTTGCGGCTCGCCCGAATAGGTTAGAACAATGTGCCTGGGCGGGGAACGGCTGGCCTTCTGTTTGGAATGTTGACGACGGCGGTGCAGAAACCTGTTCCACCACGCCCAAGCCACGCCAATCCCGAGATCCGCAACGACGGCGAAACGGTGAACTTCGCCATCGACCAGGCCAATGGGCACCTGCGCACCGGCAGCGACGAGTACCAGCGCGTTCCGGCCAGGTGAGCGCGAGCGAACAGGGACGCAGGCAATTACTCCGCCTGCGATCCCCACGGGACCGAGGATGAACGAAAACGGGCGTTAGGCTGCCCGTGCCTGCCAGCCGCCATCATCCTCCGGGCCACAGCCTTGCGAAGTCGAACGACAGCTGCCGGTGGTGCCGGATGGAGAGCAAATACACCGTGGCGTTCGTAGAGGCGGACGCCTCCACCACCGTGTAGAGCATCAGGTAGTCGCCATGCAGATAGTTGCGTAATGCATCCGGCGCGCCCACCGGCAACGCGGCCAACTGCGCCAATGCCTCGGCCGACTGCGGCGGGTTGTCCAGGTAACGCCGGCCTATGCGTGGGAAACGCCGCAGGTTCGGGATGACTGTGGCGCGTAACTCGGCGAGCAGGTCATCGAAGGCGGCGCCGGCATCGGCTTCAAGCAAGAACGCCTCGATGGCGTCCAGGCACGCGAGGAAGCTCGCGGTCAGTTCGACCCGGTACAACGGTCAGCTGCGCTTTTTGGCCGCGCGCTTGCCAGCGCTTGCCGCACTGGGTGCCGCACGTCGCTGCTGCAGCTGGCCGATGGCCGCGTCCGCTTCGACTGTCCGGCCGGCGGCAATGTCGGCCAGTCCGCGTTTGGCATCGTCGATCAGTAGCAGATGGATGCGCTCGCGCTCCAGCCGGTGGTAATAGTCCAGCCGGTCGGCGTCGATCAGTGCCACATAGCTCTCGCCGTTCTTGGTGATGATCTTCTCGGAGCCGGCCTTCGCCTGGTCGGCCAACTCGGAGAGGTTGGCGCGTGCAAGGGTGAAAGGCACTACATCGCTGGCGGAAAAGCCCATGGCCGACTCCTGAAACCCGGATGACAGAATTCTGTACAGTCCATCTTGCCATCGCCCCCGCAGGCCAGCAAGGCGAATTTTTTGCCATCGATGCCTCGCGTGCCGGTGATATCGCGCAATCTGGCTTTGCTCGTCCACGATTCTCTCCCGTCCCTTCGGGAGATCGCGATAGGCAAACGTGCCATCCTGCCGTAGGTGATCACGCCATCGCTCCGGTGCGCCTTCATCAGAACAACGCACCCTGCACGGGCTCGATCGTGGGTGTTTCCACCGCTTGCGCGGCGGGTGCCGCCTCTTGCTCCCCACCCAAGCGCCACGCCAATCCAGAGATCCGCGCCGCATGCCGTGCCAGCGCGCCACGCAACACGGTCTCGCTGGCGGCCAGGTGCAGGCTCTGGCGCGCGCGGGTGATGCCGGTGTAGACCAGCTCGCGGCTGAGCACGCGAGCGTCGCGGGTGGGCAGTTGCAGCCAGACTTCGTCGAACTCGCTGCCTTGCGCCTTGTGCACGGTCATGGCGAAGGCACTTTCGTGCGCGGGCAACGCGGCGGGGTGGAAGCCGCGGACCTGGCCGTCGCCCTCGCCTTCGCCTTCGAACCAGGCCACCAGGGCACCTTGCGCATCCCGCAAGCAGATGCCGACGTCGCCGTTGAACAGGCCGTGGCGGTAGCTGTTTTCGGTGATCAGCAGCAGGCGGCCGTGGAACCAGGGCGAGGCGGCGCCCAGGCGGCGCGCGCCGGCGCCGCTGTCGGCCAGCAGTTGTTCGATGCGGGCGTTGAGGCCGCGTGCGCCTTGCGCGCCGGCGCGTACGGCGGTGAGCAGGCGCAGGCGGGCGGCGTCGCGCAGGGCGGCCGCGGGATCTTCGGCGTCGGCCAGGGCGCGCCAGTGCGCGAGCAGGGCGTCGCGGCGGGCGGCGAGCGGGTCCTCGCTGTCTTCGTGGAAGTGCACGCCGGCCAGCTCGCCGCTGCGCAGCAGGGCCAGGGCGGTGTCGGCGTCGCCGGCGCGTACTGCGTCGGCCAGCGGCGCCAGTGCGAAGCCCTGCGCCTGGCGGTAGCCGCGCAGCAGGTGCACGCGGTGGCCAGCGAGGCCGCCGCTGTGCGTGTCGCTGGGGGTATGGCCGAGCAGCGGCTGCAGCGCTTGCGCGTCGTCCGGCTGCAGGGCGTCGCCGGGGCCGGCGGCCTGCAGGATCGCGGCGAGCACGTCGCCGGCTTCGACCGAGGGCAGCTGGTCGGCGTCGCCGAGCAGGATCAGTTGGGTGCCGTCGGCGACGGCTTCGACCAGTTTGCACATCAGCGGCAGGTCGACCATCGAAGCTTCGTCGACCACGATCAGGTCGAACGGCAGCGGGTTGTCGGCGTCATGGCGGAAGCGCGGCAGGTCGGGGATGACGCCGAGCAGGCGGTGCAGGGTGCTGGCGCCGGCAGGTAGCGCGGCGGCCAGGACCGGGTCGATGCCGTGGTCGAGCGCGCGTGTCACCGCCGCGCGCAGGCTCTCGGCCATGCGTTCGGCGGCGCGACCGGTGGGGGCGGCCAGGGCGATGCGTGGGGCGGCGGCGCCCGTGGTCTGCGTCTGGGCGATGCGCAGCAGCAGCAGGCGGGCGATGGTGGTGGTCTTGCCGGTGCCGGGGCCGCCGGTGACCAGCAGCAGGGCGCGGCGCAGGGCGAGGGCGGCGGCTTGGGCTTGGTGGTCGGTGGGGTGGTCGGCAGCGGACGTACCCTCGCCCGCCCTACGGGCACCCTCTCTCCCACGGGGACTTCCTTCGGTCGCCGGGGGGAGAGGGAACAACTCCGCGAACAGCGGTGCCAGGGTAGCGACGTCGAAGGGCGGCAGCGGTTGCGCGGCGAGGCGGCGCAGGCCTTGCGCGAGGCGGCGCTCGTATTCGCGGTAGCGACGCAGGTAGAGCAGGCCGTGTTCCAGCACCAGCGGGCAGTCGGCGGCCGCCGGTTCTTCGGGCGCGGGCTGGGCGATCCAGCGCGAGGCGGCCAGGGCGCGTTGCCAGTCGGTGGGGTCCGGGAGTTGTGGCGGTGGGCCGTCGCGTGGGTCGAGCAGGACGTTGGCGTGGGCTGGGTCGAGGCCGGCATGGCCGCTGGCGACTGCCAGGGAAGCAAGGGCGGCGCCGGCTAGCACCAGGTCGGGCGTGTCCGGGTCCAGGCGGCTCAGGGTTTGGGCGAAGGCGTGGTCGAGCGTGCGCAGGGTGCCGCTGCGGTGGAGGGCGGCTAGGAGGTTGGGTTGATTCACGGGGTGGGGGCTCCGTGAGCGGACGTACCCTCACCCCAACCCCTCTCCCGGGGGGAGAGGGACTCAGGCGCAGCGCCGGCGAAGAGTGCGTCCACGGCTTCGACCAATGCTGGGTCGAAGCGCCAGGCGTGGACGCCGGGCGAGGGGTCACGGGTGGCGTCGAGGCCGCGGCAGAACAGGTAGCGCACGCCGCCGAAGTCGCGGGCGTAGTCGTAGTTTTCGCCCAGGCGGAAACGCAGCCAGCGGTGCAACGCGACGGTGTAGATCAGAGCCTGCAGTTCGTATTCGCTGTGCGCCATCGCCCGCACCAACGCGTCGGCGTCGTAGCTGGGCAGGCGGTTGGATTTGTAGTCGAGCACGTACCAGCGCCCGTCGTGCTGGTAGGTGAGATCGATCAGGCCGGTCATCAGCCCTTCCAGGCGCTGGCGCGCGCCGAAGGCCTGGCGTTCGCCGACCACGCCGAAACGGTGCAGCAGGGCCAGCAGCGCATCGACGCGGGTGGGCCGCATGGCGAAGTGGAATTCCATTTCGTTGCGGCGCTGCGGTTCGGGTACCGCGGCCAGGCGGGTGCCTTCGGGCAGGGCGACGGTGAGGGTGTGGCCGACCAGGGCGGTGAGCATGGCGGCGCCGTCCTCCAGTTCGTCCTGGGCGTAGCCGCCGCGTTGCAGCGCTTCGAGCAATGCCGCGGTCTGCCCGTCCGGTGCCGGCTGGCCGGGATGCCAGTCGCGCCAGGCGGCGAAGTCGCAACGTTCGAACACGTCGTGCATGGCCACGCCGAAGCGGTTGCCGGTGAAGCGGCGATCGAACGCTTCCACGTCCAGCGTCGTCGCCACGGCCTCGCTGGTGGACGGTTCGTCGCTGCCGCCGCTGCCGACCACGGTGGCGCTGGCCATGGGGTCGGCGGCCGCGCCGGCATCGGCATTGGCCAGCTGGGTGAAGCTGTACACCCACCACTCCGGCACGACATGCCGCTGCGGTACGCGCGCCGGCGGCACCTGGATCTCGTCGGCCAGCGGCAGGCGCGGCAGGGTGGCCGGCGGCGGCGTGGTGTCGATGGCGATCGCGCCCTCGCCGGCGGCGGCCTGCAGCGCGTCCAGGTCGCCGACCATCGCCGCCAGTGCGGTGCGCTCGTACTGATGGAACGGACCGGTGGCGATCCACAGTGCGTGCTCGGCGCGGGTCAGGCCGACGTAGAGCAGGCGGGCGTCCTCGGCGCGCTGTTCCTGTTTCCACGCGGCCTCGGCGGCGCTCCAGGCCGGGTCGTCCTTGCCGGTGTTCCAGTGCAGCTGGCGGCCGAGCGGCGGCGCGTGCACGACGCAGTGGCGGCCGGCGCCGCGGTCGCTGCGGCCGATGCCGACGTAGGGCAGGAACACCAGCGGATACTCCAGGCCCTTGCTCTTGTGCAGGGTCACGATCTGCACCCGGCGCGCGTCCGATTCCAGGCGCAGCTGCTGGGTCTCGTCGTTGTCGTCGGCATTGGCGATGCGCCGCGACAGCCAATCGACCAGGCCGTGCGGGCCGAGCGCGCGGGAGTCGGCTTCCTGCAGGGTTTCGGCCAGCTGCAGGTAGTTGGTCAGGCGGCGCTCGCCATCGACCAGCGCCAGCAGGCGTTGCGCGTGCGCGGCGCCGAGGTCGCCGATCAGCGCCAGCGGCCCGCCGCGCTGCCAGCGTTCGCGCCAGTCCAGCGCCTGTTGCTGCCAGCTGCGGTGGCGGTCGCCGTTGTGTTCGAGTGCGGCGATCGCGGCGGCATCTTCGCCGATCAGCACCGTCGCCAGCGCGGCGCGCAGGCGGCTGTCGTCGCCCGGGTCGAGCAGCGCCTGCAGCAGGGTCAGCAGTTCCAGCGCTTCGTCGGTGGCGAACAGGCTCTGCCTGCCGGCGGCCACCGCGGGAATGCCGACCGCGCCCAGCGCCTGCTGGATGCGGGTGGCCTCGCCATGGCTGCGCACCAGCACCGCGATGTCGCCGGCCTGCACCGCGCGGTCGCCAAGCATGGCGGTGCCGGCGCGGCCGCCGGCCAGCCAGTCGCGGATCGCGGCGACGCAGGCGGCGGTGCAAAGCGCGCGGGCGCGGCCGGCGCTCCACGGTTTGGGCTTGCCTTTGTCCGGCAGCGGCGGTTGCGGCGCGCGCCACAGCGTGAGCGCCGGGGCGGTGGCGCCGTCGCGCTGCAGCTCGGCATCGTGGCGCTTGCTGCCGGGCTGCACCGGATGGAAGGCGATGCCGTCGGTCAGAAACGCCTGCGCATAGCCGGCCTGCGCGTACAGCGCGTCGAGCGCCGCCAGCAGCGCGGGGCGCGAGCGGAAATTGTGGCCGAGCGGCGGCGCCGGTTCGGCGTCGGCGGCCGCGGCCAAGTAGGTCTGCACGTCGCCGCCGCGGAAGCCGTAGATGGCCTGCTTGGGATCGCCGATCACGAACAGCGCCGGTTCCAGCCTCGCCTCGCGCGCCAGCGCGCCTTCGCCGAACACGTTGGAGAAGATCGCCCACTGGCGATCGTCGGTGTCCTGGAATTCGTCCACCAGGGCGATGGCGTATTGCGCGCGCAGCCGCCGCGCCAGCGCTTCGGCTTGCGCACTGTCGGGCCGCAACGCGTGTGCGACGCCATCGACCAGGTCGTCGTAGGTCTGCACGCGGCGCTGGCGCTTGAGCAAGGCCAGCCGCTTCACTGCATCGCCGCGCAGCGCGTGCAGCAGGCGGATGCGGCGCCTGGCACGCGCTTCCTCCAACCGCGCCAGTGCGGCCAGATAGCCGTCGATCTCGTGACTCATCGGCGAGACCGGCGTGCGCCCGACGAATTTCTTGTTGGTGCCGGACGCCAGTTCCGCTGCCGTAAGCTTGATCAGCTTGGCGTGCGGCCCGAGGCCCGCCGCAGGCGCGGCGGCGAAGCCGTCGCACCAATGCCAGAGCGATGCCAGCCATTCCGGCTTGTAGCTGACCTTGCTCAGCACGCCGTCTTCGATGGCGGCGGCGATCGCGTCGAAGAATGCGGTGCCGTGCGCGTGGAACGCGGCGGCGAGCGCGGCGGCCGCGTCCTGCACCTGCTGCGTGGCTGCGGCGACATCGTCGGCCAGCACCGGTGCCGCCGGCAGCAGCTGCGGATGCCGCACCAACTCGCGCAGGTCGCTGGCCAGCGCTTCGGGTCCACCCGGCCACAGCGCGACCAGGTCGTCGGCCATCGCCGCGTCGGCGGCGCGCTGGCGCCACAGGTCGGCGGCGACTTCGCCGAGCAGGTCGCGGTCGTTGGCCAGCAGTTCCGGCGCGGCGAAGGTCTGGCCGCTCTCCAGCGCATGCTCGCGCAGCACCCGCGCGCAGAAGCCGTGGATGGTGAAGATGGCGGCGAGGTCGATTTCCTCCACCGCCTGCTGCAGGCGGCGACGCAGGGCGGCGGGGGTTTCGTCGCTGGCGGCCAGGTGCGCGTCGAGGATCGCGCGGGTGAGCGCGGCGTCCGGCGCGTCCTGTAGGAGCGGCTTTAGCCGCGACGGGTCGTCGGCGATCTCGGTCGGCGACAGGGCGTCCGCGATTTCTGTCGCGGCTGAAGCCGCTCCTACAGGAGCAGCCGTGGGTACCAGCGTCGCTGCGAGCGCCAGGCGCTCGCGGATGCGCCGGCGCAGTTCCTGGGTGGCGGCCTCGGTGAAGGTGACTGCCAGGATCTGGCCGATGCGAAGGCCGCGCTCGACCACCAGCCGGGTGAATAGCGTGGCCAGGGTGAAGGTCTTGCCGGTGCCGGCGCTGGCCTCGATCAGGCGCACACCGTGCAGCGGCAGGGTCAGGTACGGGTCGGCGGCGGATGGGACGCTCATTCGGCATCCTCCTGCGCGCCGCGCCACTGCCGCCAGCTTTCGGCCAGCCGCGCCGGATCGAGCGCACTGTCGGCGCTGCCGCGTTCGAGCAGGGAATACAGCGTGTGGCTGGTAGCGGCGAATTCGGCGAAGCGCTGCGCATCGGCGAACGGGTCGCGGCCGCGGTGCACCAAGCGCAGTTCCGGCGTGTCCGCTTCGCTCCAGCCGAAGCTGGCCTGCCATTGCGCGGCGGCGTCCTTGATCGCCTTGTCGAGGTCGTGGTTGCGCGCGGCCTGGTGGTATTTCCAGCCGCTGTACGGGGCGAACGCCAGCGGCGCCTGCAGGCCCTGCCGATACAGCCGCAGCAGCTCGGCCAGCGCTGCCTGCGCCTGCGCCTGCGACAGCGGTTCGGCGGCTTCCCCCTGCATGGGATGCGGGCCGAGGCCGTCGTCGTCTTCGAAGAAGCGCACGAACGGCACGCGTTCGCCGGCGGCGCGCAGCAGCAGCCATTCCAGGCCGTGGCGGATCGTCGCGCGGCCGCTGAGCGCGCCGACCTGCACCCGCCCCACGCCGCTCGCGTACCAGTCGGGCAGGCGGCCGTGCAGCTCGATGCCGTCGATCTGCACCTGCAACCGTTGCGACTGCGCCGGCGCGCTGCCGCGCCACTGCGCGAACGCCTGTGCGTACGGGCGCAGCTGACGCAGGCGCTCGTCGAGCAGGCGCCGGCCCAACGGCCCGGACGGCAGCAGCGCGCGCGCGCGCAATCGCGCGTACAGCCCCTCCGTGTTGTCGCTCAGTGCGGCCTCCAGCACCTGTTGCTGCAAGCCGTACTGGTCCAGGCCGCTGCCCGGCGCCAGCAACGGCTCCAGGTCGCTGTCCTCGCCGGCCGGATCGGGCAGGCGCATGCCCAGGCGATGGCGCAGGAACTGCCCGGCCGGATCGGCGAACAGGCGGCGCAGGTCGTCGATCGCCACGCTGCTCGGCACGGCCATGGCGTCCGCGGGCAATGCCGCGGCGACCCATGGCAGCAGCGGCTGGCGCTGTCCGGCCAGGCTGTCCACCGCCGGCCGCCACTGCCGGCGATAGCTGAAGCGGCGCGGATCGGCGCCGTCTTCGCCGAGCGCACCGAACGCGGCGGCGGCGAAGGGTTGCAGCGGGTGGCGCACCACGAGGTGTTCGCTGGCCTTCGGTTCGGCGTGATACTGCGCGGCGCTGGCCAGCAATTCGCTGACCAGCACCGACGGCTCGCGCACGCTGCCGTCGCGCGCATCGGCACCGAGGTAGCTGAGGTAGAACACGTCCTGCGCCGAGGCGAACAGCTGCAGGAACAGGAAGCGGTCGTCCTCGCGGGTGGAGCGGTCGCCGTGGCGGCGGCGCTCGCTGCCCAGCTCGGCGGTGAGGCGGTTGAGCCCGGCTGCCGGGTCGCGGCGCGGGAAGTCGCCGTCGTTCATGCCGAGCAGGCAGATGACGCGGAACGGCAGCAGACGCATCGGCACCATGCGGCCGAAGCTGATGCCGCCGGTGAGCAGCGGCGCGCGCGTGTCCGATTCGCCCAGCACCGCGGCGAAATGCGCGCGCACCACCTCGGCCGGCACCTTGCCGGCGTACTCGGCGCGTGCGGCATCGCGGGCGAACTGGTCGATCACGCTGCGCAGCCGTTCCAGCGCGCGTTGCGCACGCGGCGCCGACGGTGCCTGCGGGATCAGCGCATCGAGCAGGCCGAGCAGGCATTCGCGCCAGTCGGCCGGCGTCATCGGCTCGGCGAGCATGGCCTGGTGGCGATCGAGCACGCGCAGCAGCCGCAGCAGCGTGTCCAGCGCCACCAGTGCGCTGCCTTCCAGCTGCGGCCATGGGGCGACGCCGGCGATATCGTCCTCGGCCCCGCTGGCGTGGCCGAGCAGCAGCCGGTCCAGCGCGAAGCGCCAGGTATAGGCATCGTCGGTCGGCGCCTGGTGGCGGTGCCGGTGCGCCGCATCCAGGCCCCAGCGCACGCCGGCAGCATGCAGCCAGCCGCGCAGGCGCTCCAGCCCGGTCTCGTCCAGCCCGGCGGCCTCGGCGATCGGCGCGCTGGCCAGCAGGTCGAGGATTTCGTGCAGGCCGAAGCGCGACAGCGGCAGGCCGAGCAGGGTCAGGAACACTTCGGCCAGCGGCTCGCTGGCCAGCGGGCTGGCGTCGGCCAGCGCGTAGGGCAGCGCGTCGTCGCGGCCGTGGCCGCCGAACACCGCGTCCAGATACGGCACGTAGGGATCGATGTCCGGCGACAGCACCGCGATCTCGCGCGGCTGCAGCGGTGGGTCGAAGCGTAGGTCGTCGAGCAGCGCGCGCAGTTGATCGTGCAGCACCTGCAGTTCGCGCAGGCGGGTGTGGCAGGCATGCACCTGCAGGCTGGGATCGGCCAGGTCTACCTGCGGCAACGGCGCGGGCACGGCCGGCGCGCGGCGGTGGAACAGGTCGCTCTGCATGCGCCGCAGCAGGCTGTCGCCGAGGCCGCCGTCGGCGAGCGGGCGATGGCCGGATGCCAAAGGATCGGCGTAGACCGCGATCTCGGCCAGCGGGTGCACCACTTCGTAGTCGCCGACCAGCGCCATGAAGTCGCGCCCGGCCGCGCCCCAGGCCTGCAGCAGCGGGTTTTCCTGCACCTGCGCGGCGAACAGGTCGACCGCGCCGTCCTCGCGGCGGCGCTGCCACAGCGTCTGCAGATCGCCCCAGTAGCCCTGGGTCGGCGTGGGCAGGTAGAAGTGCAGCGTGCCCACGCGCGCCTGCGTGGCCAGCACGCGCAGCACGTCGGGCGAGATGTTGAGGATGGCGAAGGCGAACAGCCGCTTCGGCAGGCCTTGCGGCAGCGGGCCGTCGGGCCGCGCGTAGCGGTCCAGGTACTGGCCGATGCGGCGCGCGCGGTACTGGCGGCCGCTGGCGATCCGGCGCCAGAGGCGCGCCTGTGGGTCGTCGGCGTCGGCGCCGCTTTCCCAGCGCAGCAGCCAGTCGCGGCGCCAGGCCTGGTATTTCTCGAATACGTTGCCCAGCTCGCCGGCCAGCGCCCAGGGCTTGAGCGCATCGCCGTCGGCCAGATAGCCGGCCAGCGGTGCGAGGGCCGCATCGCTGCCGAGATCGGCCTGCAACGCCGCGTACAGCCGCCACTGGGTGGTGGCCATGTCCAGATCGTCGGCGGCCGGGCCGAGGTTGGCGTCCAGCGCGCGCGCGACGAATTCGCCGGGCGTGAGAAATTCCAGATTCGCGGCGACGCCGTGCGCGGCGGCCAGCGTGGACTGCAGCCAGCGCCGCATCGCCACCTGCGGGATCAGCACTACCTCCGGCGCCAGCAACGGCTGCTCCGGCACCGGCCGGCGCAGTTCCTCGGCGAGCAGGGCGGCCAGGGTATCCAGCGCATTGGACGGGTACAGGCGGAAATCGGGCGCGGAAGGGGCGTGCATGCGTGCGGCATTGTGCCGGATGCGCGGGTGCGGTGGCGTTGCGCGGTGGTGGTGGCCGGCGGCTGTTCCTTCTCCCACCGGGAGAAGGTGGCCCGAAGGGCCGGATGAGGGTACGGGCGCAGCCTCGTGCATCCAAACTCAGCGAGACGCTGCGCGTCGTACCCTCACCCCAACCCCTCTCCCGAGGGGAGAGGGGCTAGTCGGCTGCTCCCTTCTCCCATCGGGAGAAGGTGCCCCGCAGGGGCGGATGAGGGTACGGGCGGAGCCTCGTGCACCCCAAACTCCGCGAGTCGCTTTCGCGCCGGACCCTCACCCCAACCCCTCTCCCGAGGGGAGAGGGGCTACGGCTGCTCCCCTTCTCCCACCGGGAGAAGGTGGCCTGCAGGGCCGGATGAGGGTACGAGCGCAACTTCGTGCACCCAAACTCCGCGAGACGCTTTCGCGCCGGACCCTCACCCAACCCCTCTCCCGGTGGGAGAGGGGCTTATCGCGTCAGTACTTCTTTTCGACGTTGAACATCCAGGTCTGGTCGTTGCCGCTGTCGCCGTCGGTCACGCCGCGGTATTCGACGCGGGTGGACAGGCCCTGCTCGGTGGTGAACACCGCGCCCAGCCCCAGCATCAGCCGGTTGCGATCGAACACGCTCAGCCCGGTGCGGTACAGCGGGCCGCCGTCGGTCAGGTCGGCATAGCTCAGCGTGGCGTCGCCGCGGCCCTGGAAGTCGCGCTGGTACTCCACGCGCAGCTGCGGGGTGAACTGGCCCCAGCTCATCTCGCGGCGCCACTCCAGGCGCAGGCCGAGGTTGCCGGTGGTGGTGGACACGTCCATGTCCGCGTAGTGCAGCGCGTACGGCACCATCGCCTCTTCGCTGTAAGCATCCAACGTGGCGCGGGCCATGTCCACGCGAGCGTACGGCGTGATCTGCCAGTCGCCGTGCTGCAGGTCGGCACCGGTGGACAGCGAGGCGATCCACTGGCTGCCGTCGCGGCGGCCTTCGGCCAGTTCGCCGTTGCCGGTCACGTAGCGGCGCAGGTCGTAGGACAGCAACTGGTAGCCGACCAGGGTGTCGAAGAAGAAATGCCGGCCCGGATGGAAGCTGGCATACACCGCCAGCGTGTAGGCAGTCGCCTTACTGCGGCTGCCGTTGTTGCCGACGTCGCTGTCGTCGCGGCCCCAGCCCACACCGGCACCCAGCGCCAGCGCGTCCGCGGCACGGTAGTCGGCGCCCATGCTCAGGCCGTCGGACTGGAAGTCCACGCCGGCGCGCTGGGCCTGCTTGTCCAGGCTGCCGGAGCGGATCGCACCGCCCACCCACAGACCGAGTTCGCCGTTGACCGCAGTCCTGGCGGTCGGTGTCGCCGCCGCGTCGTCGGCATCCATATCCGCATCCTTGTCCCAGGTGGCCTGGCTGCACGGCTGCGCAGGCATGCCACGCTCGGCCTGACGGCAGTGCGAGGTGGACTGGAAGCTCAGGCTGTTGTCGAAGCTGCGATCGCCGCGGTGGGTCGCCTCCAGCCGGCGCTGGAAGTTGTCGATCTGCGCCTTGGCGAAGCGCCGGGTCGATTCGGCCTGCGCATCGATCAGGCCGCGCACTTCCGCATCCAGGGTCGGATCCGGACGCGGCGCGACCACGAACACGATGGCCGCTTCGGCCGACGTCGCATAGGCGTTGGACAGGGTGAAGCGCACCGTGGCCTGGCCGGAGAACGCCGGGTTCGGGGTGAAGGTCATCATGAAGCTGGGGCCATCGGCCGCGGCTGCGGTCGGAACACCAGCCGCCGCCGCGCCACCGCTGCGAGTGATGGTTGCGGTGCCGGCATTGGCCGGCATGATCGCCACCAGCGCGGCGGCCACGAACGGCCCGCCGGTCGCGTTGCGGGTCAGGTCCACCGTCTGCGCTTCGCCGGACACCGCCTGCATCGTCACCGACGCCGCGACCGGGCGCGCATTGACGGTGAGGGTGACCGTGGCCGGCGCCGAGGTGCCACCGGCGCCGGTGGCGGTATAGCTCAGGGTGTCGGCGCCGACATAGCCGGCGGCCGGCGTGTACACCAGCTGCACGCCAGTCACCACTGCGGTGCCGTGGGTCGGCGCCGTCGTCACCGCGATCGTGTCGATGCTGCCGGTGTCGTTGCCGGTCACCGCCAGGGTCAGCGCGGTCTCGACCAGCGTGGCGCCGGTATCGTCCACCGCCACCGGTGCCGGCACCGCCGCGACGATCGCCACGGTATAGGCCTGTGCCGCGGTGAAGCCGTGCGCGTCGGTGACGCTGACGGTGAAGGCGGAACTGCCGATGGCGGTCGGGGTTCCCGAGAGCGCGCCGCCCGCAGCCAGGGTCAGACCGGCCGGCAAGGTACCGGCGCTGACCGCATAGCTGTAAGGCGCGGTGCCGCCGCTGGCGCTCAGGGTCTGGCTGTAGGCGGTGCCGACCTTGCCTGACGGCAGCGTCGGCGGCGCGATGACCAGCGTCGGCGCGACGATCGACAGCGTGTAAGCCTGCGGCGCGGTGAAGCCGCCTGCATCGGTGACGGTCACGGTGAAGGCGAAACTACCGGCAACCGTCGGGGTGCCCGCCAGCGCGCCACCGGCCGCAAGGCTCAGCCCGGTCGGCAACGCGCCGGCGCTGACCGCGTAGCTGTACGGTGCGGTGCCGCCGCTTGCGGTCAGGGTCTGGCTGTAGGCGCTGCCGGCCGTACCGGCCGGCAAGGTCGGCGGCGCGATGGTCAGCGTCGGCGACACGATGTTCAGGCTGTAGCTCTGGCTCGCCTGCCCGGCGCTGCCGGTGGTGCTGTCGGTCGCGGTCAGGCTGAAGTTGAAATTGCCGGCCACGGTCGGCGTGCCGCTGAGTGCACCGGTCGCGCTGTTGACCGTGACGCCGGCCGGCAACGCGCCGGCGCTGAGCGCATAGGTGTACGGCGCGATGCCGCCGGTCGCCGGGTTGATGGCGGCCGTGTACGCCTGGCCTGCGGTACCGCCCGCCAGGGTGGTGGCCGGCAGGGTGAGCGTCGGGCTGGCCACGACCAGCGCGTAGGCGCGGTTGCCGCTGGTGGGACTGCCGCCGCTGTCGGTGGCGGTCGCCATGAAGTTGAAGCTGCCGCTTGCAGTGGGCGTGCCGGACAGCACGCCGGCGGCGCTCAAGGTCAAACCGGTCGGCAACGTACCGGCACTGACCGCGAAGGTGTACGGCGCGGTGCCGCCGCTGGCGGTCAGGGTCTGGTTGTAGGCGGTGCCCGCGGTCGCCGATGGCAGCGACGCCGGACCGACCGTCACCACCGCGTCGTCGTTGGTGATGGTGCCGGTGCCGGTGGCGCGGGCGATGCCCGCGTTGCTGGCGCCGGACAAATCGACGCTGAAGGTCTCGTTCGGCTCGACCGCGGTATCGCCGTTGACGGTGATCGCAACGCCTTGCGCGGTGGTCCCCGGCGCGAAGGTCAGCGTACCGACGCGCGCGACATAGTCGCTGCCGGCGGTGGCGGTGCCGTCGGCGGTGGCGTAGTCGACCGATACGGTCTGGCCGCTGGCCGCGCTCAGGCTCACCGTGAAGGTGGCCGTGGTGGTGCCGCTATTGCCTTCGTTGACGCTGACATCGTCGATCGACAGCGTCGGCTGCGCATCGTCGTTGACGATGGTGCCCTGGCCCTGGGGGTCGCTGACGCTGGCGCCGCTGACGTTGCTGACGTTGACGAAGAAGTTCTCGTTGGCCTCGTTGAGCGTGTCGCCGTTGACCAGCACGGTGAAGGTGGCGCTGCTGCTGCCGGCGGGGATGGTCTGCCCGGTCAGGCTCGAGGCGACGTAGTCCACGCCCGCAGTGGCGGAGCCATCGGCCGTGGCGATGTCGAAGCTGACGCCGCCGGCGCCGGCCGGCTGGCTCAGCGAGACGATAAAGGTCGCGTTGCTGGTGCCGGCATCGCCTTCGTTGAGGCTTACATTGTTGATGCTCAGCGAGGGCACATCGTCGTTGGCGATGGTGCCGGTGGCGCTATCGGGCGAACCCACGCTGTAGCCGCTGCCCGAGGCCAGGCTGATCACCACGGTTTCGTCGGGTTCGACGGTGCTGTCGGCGGTCGGGTTGATGGTGATGGTGCCGCTGGTCTGGCCGGCGCCGATCACCAGCGGCGAACTCACGGCCGCGTAGTCGTTGCCCGAGGTCGCGCTGCCGCCGACGTTGAAGGCGACCGATGTCGCATTCACCGGTGCCTGATCGAGCGTGACGGTGTAGACCAGATTGGTGGCGCCGTCTTCGGACACGCTGGCCGGGGACACCGCGATCGACGCGCTGGGCACGTCGTCGTCGAGGATGGTGGCGGTGGCGCTGGACGGGCTGCCGATGCCGTAGCCGCTGCCGCTGGCCACGCTCATGATCACCGTCTCGTTCGCTTCGACCGTGCCGTCGGCGACCGGCGTGATGGCGAACGTGGCGGTGGTGGTATTGGCCGGGACCACGACGCTGCCCACCGCGCCGGTGTAGTCCCCGCCGCTGGTGGCGGTGCCGCTGGACGCGATGTTCACCGTCGTCGCCGAATTGCTGGTCTGGCTCAACGTCACCGTGTAGGTGAAGGCCGCGCCGCTGTCTTCGTTGCGGCTGGCTGGCGAGACGGCAATGGTGGCCGACAGCGCAGGAACGACGGTGATGTTGACGGTGATGGTGTTGCTTTCTCCATCCTCCAGCGGAAAGCTGTCGCTGGCGGTGGCACTCCCGTCGTGGGTATAGGTGACGATCTGGGTGCCCTGCGGGCCGCTCGGATTCGGCACATCGAGCGTGCCGTGCGCCGGCTGCACGCCGTCCCAACCGACGCCGTTGTCGAAGATTCCCGTGCCATCGCAGGTGGTGACGTCGATCTGCACCGAGCCGCCCTGCACGACAGTTTTATCTATCGTCGGACAATACTGCGAGGGCGCCGCTGCAGCCACTCCGCAATACAGCGTGCTCAACAGCAGCAGCGCAAAAACCAGCGGCCAACGGAAAACGACGCGCATGCTCGCGGACGCACTGGTGCAATTCGTAGACATATTCCATTTCCCCGGAAAATCACGCCACCCCACTGGCGCCGGCAACGCTCCTGGTGCCTCAGGCAGCATGGTTATAGGCCTCAAAAGGCATATACCCCTCCACGCTGCACCGGCATTTGAACAGTAAATTCACATATCCGTAAAGCAACAAATGCTCTGAGACTGTCTGATTCAGCATTATCAAGACTTGCATCGCGCAAAGGACGTGATTAAGTAGGCCTGCGCCAGGCACGATGTCGGCGTCAAACAATTCGGGGGGAGATCCGCATGAGCGAGTTCTTCATCGGTCAGATCATGATGACCGGTTTCGTTTTCGCGCCTAAGTATTTTGCGCAGTGCAACGGTCAGGTGCTGCCGATCAACCAGAACCAGGCGCTCTTCAGCGTGCTTGGGACGCGGTTCGGCGGCAACGGCAACACCACCTTTGCATTGCCCGACATGCGCGGACGCACGCCGCTCGGCGCTACGCCATCGGCAGATCCGAGCTGGCAGCCGCCGGCGGCACCGGTCGGACAAGTGGCCGGTTCCGAGAACGTCTCGCTGCTGCCGGACAATCTGCCTGCGCACAACCATCTGCTGCAGGGCTCAAGCGCGGCGGGCAACAACCGCAACCCATCCGGGAACCTGTTCGGCAACAACGTCAGCACCACCGGGCCGGCGTCGGCGCTGTATGCGGCTGCGGGACCATTGGTGGCGCTGAATCAGGCGTCGATCGGCTCCGCGGGCGGCAGCCTGCCGCATCCGAACCTGCAGCCGTACACCACGATCAATTTCTGCATCGCGCTGAACGGCATCTTCCCTTCGCGCAGCTGAGCCGCCCTCCATTCGCGCGCCGATGGCGCGCAGCGCACCATCGACCAGGAAAGACACCATGGCCACTCCATTCATCGGCGAGATCCGCATGTTCGGCTTCGGCCGCACCCCGCAGAACTGGCAGGCGTGCGACGGCAGCCTGCTCTCGATCGCCGAGTACGAGACCCTGTTCATGCTGATCGGCACCACCTACGGCGGCGACGGGCAGAATACGTTCGCGGTACCGGACCTGCGCGGACGGTTGCCGCTCCACCAAGGCCAGGGAGTTGGCCTGAGCAACTACGTGCTCGGCCAGATCTCCGGAACCGAAACCGTCACCCTCCTAGGGCCACAGCTTCCTGTGCACACGCATGCGCTGGTGGCCACGACCGCCGCTGCCACCGCTACCGCGCCAGCCGGGTTGTTGCCCGCCGCGGTCGCCGGCGACGTGTTCTATGCCACCGACGTCAGCGGCGCCACGGCAGTGGGGATGTCCACGCAATCCACCACGCTCACCGGCGGCGGCCTGCCGCACGACAACCTCATGCCGACGCTGACGGTGCAGTATTGCATCTCCACCGGCGGCATCTTCCCGCAGCAGAGCTGATCCCTTTCGCCGCGCCCGCTTAGCGGCGGTGCCCGTCCGCTCCATCGGAGACTCCTTTCATGACCGAACCTTATCTCGGCGAAATCCAGTTGTTCGGCTTCGATTTCAATCCCGTAGGCTGGGCACTGTGCAATGGCGCCACATTGCCGGTGCAGCAGAACACCGCGCTGTACTCGCTGCTCGGGGCCGCCTACGGGGGCAACGGCAGCACGACGTTTCAGCTGCCGAACTTCTGCGGGCGCGCCAGCTGCGAACAAGGCCAAGGCCCGGGATTGACCAGCCGGCAGCGCGGCGACACGTTCGGCGCGACCGGAGTCAGCCTGCTGACCACGCAGATTCCGCCGCACCAGCACACCACCACGATGTTTGTGCAGCCGGACCGGACCAAGAAGAGCGGTACGCCCACCGCAGGCGCGGGGCTGTCGGCGCTTGGCAGCAGCACCGCGCGCGCCTTCGTCACGGCGGCACCGAACACGCAGTTCGCACCGCCGGCGGTGCAGCCCACCGGTGCCGGCGCGGCGCACGAGAACCAGCAGCCCTACCTGGCGGTGAACTTCTGCATCGCGCTGTCGGGAAACTACCCGCAGTTCGACTGAGGCCAGCGCCGTGCAGATGGCAGGCTTCCCGGATCGGCGCGCCAACGTCGCCGCACCGGCGGCCTTGCGCGCGCGCGGCATCGGCCTGCGCGCCGCACGCGATGCCGACCTGCCCTGGCTGCGCGACCTGTACGCCAGCACCCGCAGCGCGGAGCTGGCCGCGGTGCCATGGCCGGAGGCCGCCAAGCGCGCGTTCCTCGACCAGCAGTTCGCGCTGCAGCACGCGCATTATCTAAGTCACTTCGCCGGTGCCGACTTCCTGATCGTGGAAACCGCGCAGGCGCCGCTCGGCCGGCTCTACCTGGACCGCAGTGCGGCGCAGCATGTACTGGTGGATATCAGCCTGTTGCCGGAGCTGCGCGGCCAGGGCATCGGCACCGCGCTGATCGCGCACGCGCAGGCACTGGCGCAGGCCGCCGGCTGCGCGCTGTCGCTGCATGTGCTGCATGCCAATCCCGAAGCGCGGCGCCTGTACGCGCGCCTGGGCTTCGTCGCCGGCGATGCCAGCGCCACCCATCTGCAAATGCACTGGCGCGCCGCCTGCACGGCGCCGGCTGTCAGTTGAAGACGGCCTGGTACAGGAAGCCGTCGCGCTCGCGCGCCACCGGTACCAGGAAGATCCCCACCTCGCCCAGGCGCGCATGGCGCATCCGGTAGATCTGTTGCGGGAACAGGAACGAGGAGGTGTTGCGGAACAGCAGCGAGAACGGCGCGCGCGGCGCGGCGGTCTTGATCGGCAGAGGCCGGGCCTCGACCAACACGAAGGAGATCTCGCCCTCGTTCAACTCCGCCGCGAAGGTCTCGTTCACGCTTCCGGCGAAATGTTCCAACGTCAGCAATTCCATGCGCGACTCCCTGTCGCGGCGCCATCGCCGCCCTGCATCGTGGCGCGACCGGGCACTGCATACAAGACCGGCACCGCGACGGCACACGGATCCGGCGATTCGGCGATGGTG
This sequence comes from Xanthomonas sp. SI, assembly GCF_014236855.1. Lineage (NCBI taxonomy): Bacteria > Pseudomonadati > Pseudomonadota > Gammaproteobacteria > Lysobacterales > Lysobacteraceae > Xanthomonas > Xanthomonas sp. SI. The sequence goes on along the minus strand of NZ_CP051261.1, from coordinate 148,858 downwards.
GCGGCCCAGTTTGAGCGGCACGGGATCGCGAGCAGCGACGGCAGCGGCGGCCATGCGGTCCTGCCGCGACGCAGAACTGCAAGGCCCGCGGACACCCGCCGGATCCGGCCCGCAGATGTGTCACCCGCACCAGCAAAACGGCCAGTCCCAGACCCAAGACACGCTGTTGCATGTACGGCGTCCCCGGACCACGCGCACGCAGGCTTCACGAATGCGACAATACTGCACGGCCCAGTTCGGTTAAGTTCAGCGGACTGGCTCAATCCTGTGTTGATTTTTCGTTAAAGGCCGCGATGGCGTCTTCCGAATCCAATGTGGTGCAGCTGTCGGGCGTGCGCATCGACCGTGGCGGCCGCGCGATCCTGCGCGATGTCTCGCTGGCGGTGCCGCGCGGCAGCATCACCGCCGTGCTCGGCCCGTCGGGCAGCGGCAAATCGACCCTGTTGGCGGCGCTGACCGGCGAGTTGGTGCCGGTCGCGGGCACAGTCGAGGTGTTCGGCCAGCCCTTGCCGCGCGGCAGCCGCGCGCTGCGCGAGACGCGCAAGAGCATCGGCGTGCTGCTGCAGGGCAATGGCCTGCTCACCGACCTGAGCGTGGCCGAGAACGTGGCGCTGCCGCTGCGCGCCCACACCCGCCTGCCCGAGCCGGTGCTGCAACGGCTGGTGGCGCTGAAACTGCATGCGGTGGGGCTGCTCGCCGTCGCCGACGCCTGGCCGCGCGAACTGTCCGGCGGCATGGCGCGGCGCGTGGCGCTGGCCCGCGCGCTGGCCCTGGACCCGCCGCTGATGATCTACGACGAACCGCTGACCGGGCTGGACCCGATCGCCTCCGGGGTGATCATGAGCCTGATCCAGCGCCTCAACGACACCCTCGGCCTGACCAGCATCATCGTCAGCCACCACGTCCACGAAACCCTGCCGATCTGCGACCAGGCGGTGGCCATCGCCAACGGCGGGGTGGTCTTCGCCGGCACGCCGGACGCGCTGCAGGCCAGCGCCGACCCGCTGTTGCAGCAGTTCCTGCACGGCCGCCCGGACGGCCCGATCCCGTTCGATGCGCCGCCGCGCGCGCGGAGTGCCGCCTGATGGGCGCCGTCGCCTCGATCCGCGCGCTGGGCCGCGCCGGGCTGTTCTCGATCACCGTGCTGCGCGGCTCGCTGCCGACCCGCGATTTCCTGGCCGAACTGGTCCGCGAGATCTACAAGATCGGCGCGCGCTCGCTGCCGATCATCGCCGTCGGCGGCGCCTTCGTCGGCCTGGTGCTGACCCTGCAGGGCTATCGCACACTGCAGACCTACGGCGCCTCCGATGCGCTGTCCACGCTGCTGGGGCTGTCGCTGTACCGCGAGCTGGCGCCAGTGCTGACCGCGCTGCTGTTCATCGGCCGCGCCGGCAGCTCGATCGCCGCCGAACTGGGGTTGATGCGCGCCACCGACCAGATCAAGGCGCTGGAGCTGATGGCGATCGACCCGGTGGCCAAGGCGGTGGCGCCGCGCTTCTGGGCGGCGGTGCTGACCGTGCCGCTGCTGACCGGCATCTTCTGCTCGCTGGCGATCAGCGCCAGCTACTTCGAAGCGGTGCACGTGCTGGGTCTGGACAAGGGCACGTTCTGGTCGGCGCTGTCGAGCAGCGTGGATTTCTGGGACGACTTCGGCGTGGCGATGCTGAAGTCGGCGGTGTTCGGCGGCACCGCGGCGCTGGTGGCCTCGTATGTAGGCTTCCACGCCGAGCCGACCATCGAGGGCACCTCGGTGGCCACCACCCGCGCGGTGGTGAACGCCTCGCTGCTGGTGCTGATGTTCAATTTCGTCCTGTCGGCGCTGCTGTTCCAGTAAGGGACCGCGCGCCAAAGCCCGGCCTCGGCGGCGGGCGCTTTCGCAACACCGGCCGCGGCACTGTCGCCGCGGCCCAGATGAATCAACAAGGTAGACACGTTATGGCTATCCGTGGTCCCCGTCTCGAGTTCGCCGTCGGCGCCTTCCTGCTGCTGGGCCTGGCCTCGCTGCTGGTGCTGGCGCTCGCCTCCACCAACCGCCAGTGGGGCTTCGGCGGCGGCCGCTACGAGCTGACCGCGCGCTTCTCGCAGATCGGCCAGCTGCGCCAGCAGGCGCCGGTGAAGATCGGCGGGGTGATCATCGGCCAGGTGGCGAAGATCGAGCTGGATCCGGCCAAGTTCGACTCGGTGGTGACCCTGGCCATCGACGACCGCTACAAGGACCTGCCGGCGGACACCTCGGCCGGCATCCTGACCAGCGGCCTGCTCGGCGAGAGCTATGTCGGCCTGCAGCCCGGCGGCGACCCCGACACGCTCAAGCCCGGCCAGGAGATCGCCTTCACCCAGCCGGCGGTGGACCTGATCCAGCTGGTCGGCAAGTACATGTTCGGCGGCGGCAGCGGCAGCGGCGGTAACGCCGGCGCGACGCCCGCTGCCGCATCCTCCGCGAACACCGCCACTCCCTCTACGGAAACGGAACCCAAGCCATGACCCACAAACTGCTTTCCGCCGCGCTCGCCGCCGTCCTGGCCGCCGCCGCACCCGCCATCGCGCTGGCCCAGGCCGCGCCTGCCGCTGCCGCCACCCAGCAGGGTTCGGCCAGCAAGGTCGTGCTCGACAACAGCACCCGCATCCTGACCACGCTGGAACAGCGCCGCGCCGAGTTCAAGAACAACAACGCCGCGCTCAAGCAGTTCATCGACAGCGAGATGAACAAGTCCTTCGACCGCGACTACGCCGCGCGCCTGGTACTCGGCGTGCACGGCCGCGGCGCCTCCGATGCCGACGTCAAGCTGTTCGCCGACGCGATGGCCGACAACCTGATGCAGCGCTACGGCACCTCGCTGCTGACCTTCGAAGGCAAGCCGCAGGTGCGGGTGAAGTCGGAAACCCCGCTGCCGGGCGGCCGCGGCGCCAAGGTCTCCACCGAACTGCTGCGCAGCGGCGGCGACCCGATCCCGGTCGACTACCTGCTGCGCAACAACGGCGGCAGCTGGAAGATCTTCGACGTGATGGTGGAAGGCGTGTCGTACGTGCAGACCTTCCGCAACCAGTTCGACACGCCGCTGCGCACCAAGTCGATCCCGCAGGTCGCGGCCGATCTGCGCAACGGCGCGATGCAAGTGGCACCGGCGAGCAACAGTGGCAAGTGAGCCACGCCTGCGTCGCGACGGCGACACGCTCGCGCTGAGCGGCGTGCTCGACCGTGCCGCGGCCACCGCGCTGTGGCCGGCGGCGTTGCCGCTGCTGGCCGGCGCGCGGGCGCTGGATCTGCGCGAGGTGGCGCAGGTGGACAGCGCCGGCCTGGCGCTGCTCGCCGAACTGGCCGCACGCCTACGTGCGCAGGGCCAGGCCGAGGTCGCCATCCATGGCGCCCCGGCCGGCCTGACCGAATTGAGCGCCGCCTACCGGCTGGCGCCGACCCTGGATTTCCAATCTCCCCTGGCGGCGAGCTGACCCCATGAACGTGCTGCGTATCCTCACTTCCCTGGCCCTGGCCGCCGCCCTGGGCGCCTGTGCCGGCGCCCCCAAGCGCCCCCCGCCGCCGCCGGCCGCGACCACGGTGCAGGCGACGCCTGCTGACACCGCCGTTGCCGATAGCGGTGCCATGGACGCGGCACCAGCGGCCGATGCGCAGGCCGCCGTGCAGGCCCCCGTCGCCGGCGACGCGATGGCCGCACCGGCGAGCGTGCCGCCGACCGGTGGCGCGGCGACCGCCGCCGAAGACGACTACGCCGCGCTGTACGGCGGCGACCCGTACAACCCGGTCGCCGATCCGACCCTGCCGGCCGGCGTCGCCGTGCCGCAGAGTTACGATCCGTGGGAGAAGTTCAACCGCAAGGTGCACAAGTTCAACAACGTGGTCGACCGCACCGTGGCGCGGCCGCTGGCGCGCGCCTACGTCAACGTGGTGCCGCGGCCGGTGCGACTGGGCGTGACCAACTTCTTCGACAACCTCAGCTCGCCGCTGACCATGGTCAACCAGTTGCTGCAGGGCCGTCCGCTGCAGGCCGGGCAGACGTTGGGCCGGTTCGTGATGAACAGTACGCTGGGCATCGGCGGCATCTTCGACCCGGCCAGCGACGCCAAGCTGCCGCGGCGCAGCGAGGACTTCGGCCAGACCCTGGGCGCCTGGGGCTGGCGCCGTTCGCGCTACGTGGAGCTGCCGCTGTTCGGGCCGCGCACGGTACGCGACGTGTTCGGCCTGGCCGGCGACGCGCCGCTGTCGCCGCTACGGCAGATCGGAGAGGACACGGTGCGCATCGGCCTGCAGGGCCTGCAACTGGTGGATACGCGTGCGCAGTTGCTGTCGCTGGACAGCATGCGCGACAACGCGCCGGACGAGTACCAGCTGACCCGCGACGCGTGGATGCAGCGCCGCACTTACCAGATCGAAGGCGACCTGCACAGCCACAACAAGCGCCAGGACAACGATCTGCCCGACTATCTGCGCGAGGAAGAGACCAATCCGACCGTGCCGGTGGACGCGATGCCGATCCCGGAGTGGCGCGGCGGCAGCCGCTGAGCCGCGCGCGTTTCCGGCGGCACATGAAAACCCGGCTTCGGCCGGGTTTTTTTTATGGGTGAATCCTTTCTGCCATTCCCGCTGCGGGAGCAGCGTGATTCTGATCAGCTATCGCCGCGCGACTTACAGCGGCGTGTCCGGCAGGCAGTCCGGTAGACACATGCCAGCAGCATGCATTGCTCCTGCCATTGCTAGTGCCGTTGTTGTTGCTGTTGCTGTTGCTCGTGCTTTTGCTCGTGCTTTTGCTTCGTCTTTGATTTACCGGGCCCCCTCAGCGCGGCAGGCTCGGCAGGCGAATACCCGAAGGGCGGCGCGCAGGATGCGCGACGTTTTTCGTTGGCACATGGATGTGCCATCGAAAAATGCCCGTCGTGCCTGCGGACCCGGAGCGCGCAGCGCGGAGGGCGCGCTGCGGGGTGTGCTTTCTTTTGGTTACTTTTCTTTGCACAAGCAAAGAAAAGTGACCCGCGCCAGCGGAAGCTGTTGCTCTTGCTCCAAAGCTTCAAAGCTTCAAAATCTCAATGCCAGAATCAAGGCAAAGGCAAAGGCTTTCGCCTTGCGGCGAGTCACTTTTCTTTGCTCGCGCAAAGAAAAGTAACCAAAAGAAAGCGCGCCCTGCCGAGCGCCCTCCGCGCTGCGCGCTCCGGGTCCGCGGATGCACCGGGGATTCGCGGAAGGGGCATCCTGCCCCTGCCGCGAACGGCGCACATCCTTGTGCGCCGCCCTTCGGGTTTTTCCCCGGTCCATCCGCCGCTGCGGAAGGGAACCCGGTAAGTCAAAAGCGACAGCCAAAGCCAAAGCAACAGCAACAGCGACGCAGCGGACTCGCGCAATCGCGACTCAGCAAGCCAACCGCATAGCGACTGTAGGAGCGGCTCAGCCGCGACGAACGGAGCGGGGATTTCCAAAGCTTCCGGCGACCTGTCGGAGCTCATGGCTCGATGCCAGCGGAACCCCTCCTACACGCATCCGGACAACCCAGGCATCGCCTTGCGGCAGCGGACGCCTCAAACCGATTACGCCAGCGCCGCCTCGATCGCCGTGCGCAGGCGCGGGTCCTCGGCGGTCACGTCCGGGGCGAAGCGGCCCAGCACCTGGCCGTTGCGGCCAACCAGGAACTTCTCGAAGTTCCACAGCACGCCCGGTGCCGGATTGGGTTCGATGCCATAGCCGACCAGCTTCTCGCGCATCGGGCCTTCGCCCTCGGTGTGCGGCTGCGCCTCGATCAGCGCGCCGTACAGCGGATGCGTCGCCTCGCCGGTGACCGCGATCTTGGAGAACATCGGGAACGTCACGTCGTAGGTGAGCTGGCAGAACTGCTGGATCTCCGCCTCGCTGCCGGGCTCCTGGCCCTTGAAGTCGTTGGCCGGGAAACCAAGCACGTCCAGCCCGTCGGCCTGCTTTTCACGATACAGCGCTTCCAACCCTTCGTACTGCTTGGTCAGGCCGCACTTGGAGGCGACGTTGACGAGCAGCAGCACCTTGCCGCGATGCGCGGCCAGCGAAGCGGGCTGGCCGTCGATGGTGGTCAACGGGATGTCGTAGATCGATTGGCTCACGTGCAACTCCTGCAACAAGATGGAGCGCAAGCATAGGCGCATGGCCGCGCAGCGGCTATCGTGCGGCGACCTGGGCGTGTCCTTCATCCCGAGCAAGCCGCGCCGCTCCTGTCCGTGCACGGGGAAGGAAACGGACATGCGCCCATGCCCGAATCATGACGCCGTCCCGCACACGGCAGGAGCGGCGGCGGATTGGCGATGGCAGACCCAGTGCGCCCCGCTCGGAACGGGAGCACACGCACTCAGTCGATGCAGATCTGCGATCCGCCCATGCCGCCTTGCACGGTCTGCCGGCAGCCGTAGTTCTCGCTGATGTCGCGCTGACATACGCCTTGTGCGGCAGTGCCGGTGGGCACCGGCGCGACCGCAAGACAGTCGCCGTGGCACTGGCTTTTGTCGCTGCAGGCCTTGCCGGCATCGGCGAACGGGATCACGCACTTGAGCAAGCCGCGCCGGCCGAGCGGGCGCAGGCTGCCGCCTTGTGCCGTGCACGCCGCAGCGTCGGGCGCAGCGGCGCCATCGGTGCCCGCCTGGGGCGCGGATGGCGTGGGACCCGCCTGCGGGCGTGGACCGCTACTGCAGGCAGCCAGCAGCAGGCAGGACAACAGGGGTATGCACCATCGCATCGACATCGCTCTTTCCATTCGGCCGGTTCCGGCGCGCAGTATCGCAATGTGCCTGTCGCCAGGAGGTGCATGGGCGTGCGCGATGCCGCCTATTCCTGGTCCTCGCGCGTGATCGTCATGCCGGTCGGCAGCGCGATGGGCAACTCAAAGCGGCGAGCGCGGCGCACGCACCAGCCTCGACGTCCGCGCAGCGAGGCGCACGGTGCGCCGTGCCGCCTATTCCTGCTCGTCGCGTGCCGGATCTTCGTCCGCGTCGGCATCGGCGATGGGCAACTCGAGATCGAGCAGCGGGGTGAACTGCGCATCGGCCAGCGTCTCCACCCCGCGCAGGCGGCGCTCGATGGTGCGGGTCTTGCGGCTGGCATCGCCCAGGCTCTTGCCGACGGTGCCGATCTGCTTCTCGGCCCTTTCCAGAATGCCGGCGAACTTGCCGAACTCGCTCTTGACCGCGGCCAGCACGCCCCACACTTCGCTGGAGCGCTTTTCGATCGCCAGCGTGCGGAAGCCCATCTGCAGGCTGTTGAGCAGCGCGGTGACGGTAGTGGGGCCGGCGATGACGATGCGGTGCTCGCGCTGCAGCAGGTCGGCCAGGCCCGGCCGGCGCAGCGTCTCGGCGTACAGGCCTTCGGTGGGCAGGAACATCACCGCGAAATCGGTGGTGTGCGGTGGCGCGATGTACTTGTCGCTGATCGACTTGGCCTGCACCCGGATCGCGCGCTCCAGCTGCGCGCCCATCGCCAGCACCTGGTCCGCATCGCCCTGTTCCTGCGCATCGAGCAGCCGCTCGTAGTCCTCGCGTGGGAACTTGGCATCGATCGGCAACCACACCGGCGTGTCCTCGTGGCCGCGGCCGGGCAGGCGCACCGCGAAGTCGACCGCCTCGTTGCGCTCAGGGCGCACGCGCACGCTGCGCGCGTACTGCTCCTGGGTCAAGGTCTGCTCCAGGATGTTCTCCAGCTGCACTTCGCCCCAGCCGCCGCGGTTCTTGACGTTGCTCAGCACGCGCTTGAGATCGCCGACGCCGGTGGCCAGCTGCTGCATCTCGCCCAGCCCGCGCTGGACCTGCTCGAGCCGCTCGGAGACCAGCTTGAACGAGGCGTCCAGGCGCGTGTTGAGGGTGGTCTGCAACTTCTCGTCGACGGTGCCGCGCATCTGTTCGAGCTTGGCCGCGTTGTCGGCCTGCAGTTCCTTCAAGCGCTCTTCCAGGGTGGCGCGCATCTCGCCGATGCGCTGCTCGTTGCGCTGGATCAGTTCGTTGAGGCGCTGGCCGAGCGTGTCGGCGAAGCGTTGCTGCGACTCGGCGCCTTCCACGCGACTCTTGCGCGCGTCTTCGACCAGGGTCTCGCGCAGCCCGGTCAGGTGCGCGTCGATGCGCGCGATCAGCTCGCTCTGCTGCTGGCCGAACTGCAGCATGCGCGCATCCTGCTGCTGGCCGAACGCGTCGAGCTGGCTGCGCATTTCGACCAGGCGCTGGTTGAGCAGTTCGGCGACGCGTTGCTGCGCCTCGCCGGCCTCGACCCGGCCGCGCCTCGCGTCCTCGGTCAACGCTTCGCGCAGCAGGTCCAGGCGCTGGTCGGTGCGGGTGGACAGGTCGGAGAGATGGCGGGCGAAGCCTTCGCTGCGCGCGTCCTGCTGCCGCGCCAGGCTGTCGAGCTGCTCGCGCAGTTCGCCGCGGCCGCTGCGCTGTTCTTCGCGCAGGACCTGCTCCAGCGCCGTGTGGTCGGTCCGGCGCAGCAGCACCATCAGCAGCAGCACGATGACGGCGCACAGCAGGCCGGCCAGGATCAGGAAATGGGGATCGGTTTGCATGCCGCCAGTGTAGCCGGCCGCGTCTCAGCCGCTGCGCCACGCGAGCACCATCCGCAGCCGGGACCGGCACACAGCCGCCGACACGGCCGTCTTGCGCCGGCACTCGCGCCGGTGCACGCTGCTTCGCCCGCACCCGGCCCTGATTGCATGCTCACCCTCTACGGCAAATCCTCTTCGATCAACGTGCGCAAGGTGCTGTGGCTGTGCGCGGAACTGGACCTGGCGATCGAGCAGCTGCCCTACGGCGCCGGCTTCGCTGAGGTGGACACGCCGGAATTCCGCGCGTTGAACCCGAACGCGATGGTACCGGTGCTGCGCGATGGCGACTTCGTGCTGTGGGAATCCAACAGCATCTGCCGCTACCTGGCGGCGCGCCAGCAGCGCGCGGACCTGCTGCCGACCGCGCCGCAGGCGCGGGCAACGGTCGAGCAGTGGATGGACTGGCAGGCCGAACTCAACAACGCATGGCGCTACGCGTTCATGGCGCTGGTCCGCGACAGCCCCGCGCATCGCGATGCGCAGGCGCTGGCGCAGGGCGTGGCCGGTTGGCACCGGCACATGGGCATTCTCGACGCGCAGCTGCAGCGCACCGGCGCCTACGCGGCGGGCGCGGACTTCACCGTGGCCGACATCGTGCTCGGCCTGTCCACCCAGCGCTGGATGGCCACGCCGATGTCGCGGCCGCCGCTGCCGGCGGTGACCGCGTACTACGAACGCCTGTCGGCACGACCGGGCTTTCTGGCGCACGGACGCAACGGCATGCCGTAGCTGGTCCTCGCGCAGTGCGTGCCGCCGCGGCACTACCTTTGCCCGCGGCGATACGTTGGTATAGGCCGGCGATGCGCATGGCCATGAAAAAGCGCCGCATGCGCGGTGGCCGGCGCCCGGCCACGTATGCCAAGCTTTGCCGCGTCGCGAAGCTGCATCCCGGGCACCGCGGCAAGACCCCGTGCATCCCCACTGCCGCCCGCGTTGGCGACGTACGGATGCCGTGTCTTGCCGCAGCGCCGACGCCGCCGCTGCGTCCACGCCCGCGAGGCCTGCGTCCGTCGCCGACGCCGCAACCGCGCACGTTCCGCCCTCATCAGGAGACCGCCATGGACCCCGACCCGCATCCGCGCGGCGCCATCGCCACGCTCCCGCCTGCGCTGTCCTTTTCACGCTTGCCCGGTCCCGCCCCGGAGACGTCCGCCCATCCGCAAGGTTGAGGCGTTCCTTCCGGCAGCGCGCCGGAAGGAGGTTCTCATGCTGCTGTACACGTCCCGTTTCCAACGCGCCCTGCACCGCGCCCTGCGCGCGGCGGTGGCCATGCACCGCGCCGACATCCTGTCCCAGCTGCTCGCCGCCCATGGCGTGCGCGCGTTCGCCAGGGCCTTGTCCGGCTTCCCCGCGCGCGTTCTCGCCGATGCGCTGTCGCTGCTGCCGGGCGAGGACCGCATCCGCGTACTGGTGCGTCTATCGCGGTCGGCGCGGCGGCGCCTGCGCCAGCCCGGTCCCGCCATGGCGGCGCTGCCGGGCTGGCGGCAGCGGGCGCTGGGCTGGTGGTCGGATTCGGCGGCGGCGCTGCGACGCGCGATTGCCACGCATCTGCCGCATCATGCCCGGTCCCTGTCGCCCGACATATCCGCAGGCATTGCGATGACCCATCCGCTCCGCCACCGGTCGCCGCGCTGATGGAAGCGCTGCGCCTGTTCAATCTCGCCTCGCTGCTCGACACCCTGGTGAGCCTGTCCACCGCCTTCGCGCTGGGCGCGGTCATCGGCTTCGAGCGGCAGGTGCGGCAGCGCACCGCCGGCCTGCGCACCAACACCCTGGTCGCGGTCGGCGCGGCCATCTTCGTCTCGCTCGGCGACCGCCTGTTCGAGATCCATGGCGGCACCCAGGGCGCGGTGCAGGTGGTGGCCTACGTGGTCTCCGGCATCGGCTTCCTCGGTGCCGGCGCGATCATGAAGGAAGGCGCCAATGTCACCGGCCTGAACACCGCGGCCACGCTGTGGGGGTCGGGCGCGGTCGGCGCCTGCGCCGGCGCCGGGCTGGTCGCCGAGGCGGTACTGGCGGCGGTGTTCGTGCTGCTCAGCAACACCTTGCTGCGCCCGGTGGTGAACCGGATCAACCGCCGGCCGCTGGAGGAATCCTCGATCGAGGCGACCTACGTGTTCTACGTGATCTGCGCCCGCGGCGTGCACGGTGCGGTGCGCGAGCGGCTGATCGAGCTGCTGGAAGCCGCCCACTACCCGGCGCGCGAGGTGGACCAGCATCCGTTCGGCCAGCACGACGTGGAGATCGCCGCGACGCTGTACGCGACCGCGGTGCGCGCCGAAGAGCTGGATACGGTGATCCAGCACCTGGAAGGCGAACCCGGTGTACAACAGGCGTTCTGGAACGCCGGGGCCGAAGGCTGATCGCTCGGCCCCGCACCAGCATTCGCCCACCGCCATGACGCCGATGACCCGCTGCTTCACTTCGCTCTCGCCGCATCGCCGCCTGCTCGCGCTGGCGGCGCTGCTGCTGGCGCTGGGCGCGATCTTCGCTGCCGATACGCTGACCGATTACGGGGTGGCCGCCGCGTTGTTCTACACGGTGGTGATCCTGTTCGCGGTGCGGTTGCTCACCCGCGCGGGCATGCTGCTGCTCGCCGGCGCCTGCATCGTGCTGATCGTGCTCAGCTTCCAGCTCAGCTCCGCCGGCGCGTACCGGGTGGGCGTGATCAACTCGGCCATCAGCATCGCGGTGGTGGCGGTGACCACGTCCATCGCGGTGCAGATGGAACGCGCCAAGGCGGCCGCGCATGAAGCGCAGGCGCAACTGCTGCGTCTGGCGCGCGCGCGCAGCCTGGGCAGCCTGACCGCCTCCATCGCGCACGAGGTCAACCAGCCGCTGGCCGCGATCGTCACCAGCGGCAATGCTTGCCAGCGCTGGCTGGGCCAGCAGCCGCCGAACCTGGAGCGGGCGCAGGCGGCGTTGCAGCGGATCCTCGACGACGCCAACCGCGCCAGCGAGGTGATCGCGCGCATCCGCAGCCTCAGCAAGGGCGAGGCGCCGCGCAAGAGCGCGTTCGACCTCAACGCCGCGGTGCTGGACGTGCTGGCGCTGTCGCGCGGCGAGCTGGAGCGCAACGCCATCGCGGTGCGGATGGAACTGGCGCCGGCGCTGCCGCCGGTGCTGGCCGATCGGGTGCAGATCCAGCAGGTGGTGGTGAATCTGTTGTTGAACGCGATGGAAGCGATGGCGCACACGCCGGCCGATGCGCGGTCGATCTGGGTCGGCACCGCGCAGGAGGATGCGGGGTCGCTGCGGCTGACCGTGGCCGATGCCGGCGTCGGCCTGTCGACCGAGACGCAGGCGCGCCTGTTCGACGCGTTCTGGACCACCAAGCCCGACGGCATCGGGATCGGCCTGAGCATCAGCCGCAGCATCGTCGAAGCCAGCGGCGGGCGCATCTGGGCCGCGCCGCGCAGTCCGTGCGGCGCGGTGTTCGGCGTCTGCCTGCCGATCGCAAAACCAGGAGCACGCCCATGAACCTGCCGCTTCCCGAACAGCGCCCGGTGGTGTATCTGATCGACGACGACGCCTCGATCCGCGCCGCGCTGGAAGACCTGTTCGCCTCGGTGGACCTGCACGTGCACGCGTTCGGGTCCAGCCGCGAGTTCCTGCTGCACGACCTGGCCGACGTACCCAGCTGCATGGTGCTGGACATCCGCATGCCCGGGCAGAGCGGCATGGAATTCCACCGGCAGCTGTTGGAGGCCGGGCTGAACCTGCCGACCATCTTCATCACCGGCCACGGCGACATCGCGATGAGCGTGGAAGCGATGAAGAACGGCGCGATCGAATTCCTGACCAAGCCGTTCCGCGACCAGGACCTGCTCGACGCGATCCAGCACGGCATCGCCCGCGACCGCGAGCGCCGCCAGCGCGAGGCTGCGCTCGCCGAACTGCGCGACCGCTGGGCGACGCTGACCGCGGGCGAGCAGGAGGTGACCCGGCTGGTGGTGCAGGGGTTGTTGAACAAGCAGGTCGCCGCGCGGCTGCAGCTCAGCGAGATCACGGTCAAGGTGCGGCGCGGCCAGGCGATGCGCAAGATGAAAGCCGGGTCGCTCGCCGAACTGGTGCGGCTGGCCGAGCGGATCGGGTTGTAGCGAGCGCGACGGCGACGTTGCCGCGCGTCGCGATGGCGTCCTCCTTCGCCGCAGCCCCGCCGGCTGACAAGGGCGGCCGGGCATAGCATTGCTGCACCGCATTCGGCGACACTCGCGGGCTTGTCCTGTCGCTCCCCGAGGCCCGCATGTCGTTCCTGTTCCGGCGCAAGTCGCTCGATCTGGTCACCGTCCACGAAGCCGGGCGCCGGCTGGTGCCCACGCTGAGCTGGCCGCACCTGGTGGCGCTGGGCATCGGCGCGATCGTCGGCACCGGCATCTACACCCTGATCGGGGTCGGCGCCGACAAGGCCGGGCCCGCGGTGCTGGTGTCGTTCGCGGTGGCCGGGGCGATCTGCGCCTGCGCCGCGCTGGCCTACGCGGAGATGGCGACGATGATGCCGGCCGCCGGCAGCGCCTACACCTACAGCTACATCGCGCTCGGCGAGAGCATCGCCTGGGTGGTCGGCTGGAGCCTGATCCTGGAGTACTCGCTGGTGGTCAGCACGGTGGCGGTGGGATGGTCGGGCTACTTCGTCGGCTTCCTGCAATGGCTGGGCGTGCAGATGCCGCATGCGCTGGTCGCCGGACCGCATGCCGGCGGCATCGTGAACCTGCCAGCGGTGGTGATCACCTTCCTGGTCGCGGGCATGCTGATGGCCGGCACCAAGGAGAGCGCCACGCTCAACGCGGTGCTGGTGTTGCTCAAGATCGTGGCGCTGGGCGTGTTCGTCGCCATCGCGCTGCCGGCCTTCAACAGCGAGAACCTGCAGCCGTTCATGCCGTACGGATTCCCCAAGACGCTGGGCGGCGATGGCGTGGAGCGCGGGGTGATGGCGGCGGCGGCGATCATCTTCTTCGCCTTCTACGGCTTCGATGCGATTTCCACCGCGGCCGAGGAAACCAAGAATCCCGGGCGCGACCTGTCGATCGGCATCATCGGCTCGATGGTCGGCTGCACGCTGATCTACGTGCTGGTGGCGCTGGCCGCGGTGGGCGCGATGAGCTTCACCGTGTTCGGCAAGAGCTCCGAGCCGCTGGCGCTGATCCTGCGCGAACTGGGCCATGGCCAGGCAGCCGCGGCGATCGGAATCGTCGCGGTGATCGCACTGCCGACGGTGCTGCTGGCGTTCCTGTACGGGCAGAGCCGGATCTTCTTCGTGATGTCGCGCGACGGGCTGCTGCCGCGCGGCCTGTCCAAGGTCAGCGCGCGCACCGGCACGCCGGTGGCGACCACGCTGTTCACCGCGATCCTGGTGGCGGCGCTGGCCGGCGTGGCGCGGCTGGACGAGATCGCCGCGCTGGCCAACGCCGGCACCCTGGCCGCGTTCATCGCGGTCGCCGCGTGCCTGCTGGTGCTGCGCGTGCGCGAGCCCGGCCGCGAGCGCAAGTTCCGCACGCCGCTGGCGTGGGTGGTCGCACCGCTGGCGATCGGCGGCTGCCTGTACCTGTTCTGGAGCCTGCCGCACACTACGCAGAAATGGTTCGCGCTGTGGAACGCGATCGGCGTGGTCGTCTATCTGCTCTACGGGCGACGCCACAGCCTGCTGCGGCGCGGGGAAACGCAGCAATGACGCCGTCCTTCCAGACCCTGCTGGCGCGCCACATCGGCAGCGCCTTCGCCCGGCAGATGGCGCTGGCCGACCTGCTCGGCGAACGCGGCTGGCGCCTGGATCTGGCCGAAGGCGTTGCGCACTTCGGCGACGACCTGCACTTCCCGGTGCAATTGCTGGGCAGCGCCGCCGAGGACAGCGCCAGTTGGCTGTGGGCCTGGGCCAACACCGCCAGCAACCTGCCCGAGTACCTGCTGGTCGCGGCGAACGCGCTGCGCGAGCGTGGCGAGCGCGATGGTCCGGCCGAACTAGCCACGGCCTCGCTGCCGCTCGAAGACGACGGCCACACGCTGGCCCTGCTCGCCGCTGCGCTGAGCGCGCGCTGCTACTACCGCGGCCCGTACCGCGGCGGCGCGCTGTTCTTCCTGGTCGACGACGTTCCGGCAACGGTGTTCGCGCCTTGCGACGACCCGCGTGTGCTCAGCCTGCTCGGACAATTGATCGCGCAGTTCCCGCTCGACCACCGCGCGATGACCGAGGGCTTTCTCGACGACCAGGGCTATGCGCTGCAGCGCGAATCCGAGCAGACGGTGGCCACGCGCGGCGGCAGCCGGATCACGCTTGGCTTCGATGCGCTGGATCGCTTGACCCAATTGCAAGGCACCCTGGCGCCGCAGCAAACCCCCACGGCGGCGGCGAGCAAGCCGGCGCCGAAGTGGCAGTTCTGGAAAAAGTAACGACCGCCACGCATAGCCCCTCTCCCCTCGGGAGAGGGGTTGGGGTTGGGGTTGGGGTTGGGGTTGGGGTTGGGGTTGGGGTAAGGGTAAGGGTAAGGCGCGAAAGCGTCTCGCGGAGTTTGAGTGCACGGGGCTGTGCCCGTACCCTCATCCGGCCCTGCGGGCCACCTTCTCCCGATGGGAGAAGGGAACAGCCATAGCCCCTCTCCCCTCGGGAGAGGGGTTGGGGTGAGGGTACGGCGCGAAAGCGTCTCGCAGAGCTTGGGCGCACGAGGCTACGCCCGCCCGCCCCGATCCCTGCCTCAATCCCGCACGGGTGGCCACAGGCGCGCGGTGTGGATCAAGGCCAGTATCCACACCGTTTCGCCGTCTATTTCGTAGACCAGGCAATAGTGCTCATGCGGGATCAGTTCGCGGGTGCCGGCGATTCTTCCGGGTCGACCGAGCATGGCGTACCGCTCCAAGGTAAGGGCCGCCTCGCTGAATAATTCGTCCAAGCGAACGGCCGCCCCCTGGTTATCGGCCGCAACATACTTCCAGATATCGACACGATCCTGCTGTGCCTCTGGCGTCCAGACGACCTTCATCCGTTGCGCGTCACGCCCGCCCGTCGCGCGGCGAACTCAGCCTCGACCTCGTCGTTCGGTCGCCCCTGTCCCGCCTGCATCGATCTGCGACCGGCCTCCACCTTGCTGCGCAGGAACGCCTCGTGCTCGCGCGATTCGCGCTGGCGTTGCACGAACTCACGCATCAGTTCACGCAGCACCTGCGACGCCGGCCGATGCACCGCCTCGGCCTCGGCGACGAATTCGTCGCGCAATTCGGACTCAAGCTTCATGGTGAACACGGCTTGTTTCGACATGACGGGTCTCCGGCCTGAGGTACTGAAAAAGTATATACCCGGTCATTACCTGAACCATCAACATCCGAGCAAGCAGACGGCAGGTCAGCGGGCGCCATGGCTGTCAGCGCTCAACGCGCCGGCACCGCCGCCCGCCTGAATTCGCTGAAGTAGAACAGCAGCGCCGCCGCACCGAAGCCGGCACCCAGCAGCGACAGCCCCGGCCAGCCGGCATAGGCGAAGACCGCCGCGGCCAGCAACGAACCGGTGGCGCCGCACACGAACACCGAGGTCATGAACAGGCCGTTGAGGCGGCCACGCTGCTCCGGCGCCAGCATGTAGATGCTGCGCAGGCTCAGCACCTGGCACACCTGTACCGCCGCATCCAGCACCAGCGCGGCGACCACCAGCCACAGCAGCGCATGCGCGTGCGCGGCCCAGGCGCCGATGCCGAACGACAACGCCGCGGCGGCCAGCGCCCAGCCGGTGGCCGGGCGGGTCCAGCCGCGGTCGGCCATGCGCCCGGCCAGCGGCGCGACCAGGGCGCCGGCGGCGCCGGCCAGCGCGAACAGCGCGATGTGCCGCTGGTCCATGCCGAAGGACTGCGCCAGAAGCAGCGGCGAACCGGTCCAGAACACGTTGAACGCGGCGAACATCATGCCCTGGTAGAACGCGCGCCGGCGCAACAGCGGCGTGGCGGCATACAGCCGCGGCAGCGAGGCCAGCACCGCGGCGTAGGACGCGCGCTGCGCGGGCCGGCGCTGCGGCAGGCGCCAGCGCAACACCGCCATCAGCAGCAGCATCATGCCGGCGGACAGGAAGAACACCGCGCGCCAGCCCAGGCTGGCGGCGACGAAGCTGGAGAACGGACGCGCCAGCATGATCCCGGCCAGCAGCCCGCCCATCACCGTGCCGACCACGCGGCCGCGGCTGGCCTCCGGCGCCAGGTGCGAGGCGAACGGCACCAGGATCTGCGTGGCTACCGCACACACGCCGACCACGAACGAGCCGATCAGGAAGCCCGCCGCCGACTGCGACAGGCCGATGCCGACCAGGCCCAGCACCACTCCGCCCAGCAGCAGGATCGCCAGGCGCCGGTTCTCGGCCACATCGGCCAGCGGCACCAGCAACAGCAGGCCGGCACCGTAGCCGAGCTGGGTCAGCGCCACGATCAGCCCGGCCAGGCCCGCATGCAGGCGCAACTCCGGCGCGATGATGCCGATCAGCGGTTGCGAGAAATAGATGTTGGCCACCGCCAGGCCGCAAGCGGCGGCGAACAGCGCGATCAGGCCGGAGGACAGGCCGGCGGGTGCCGCATCGGCCTGGGAAGCGTGTGGGGACATGGGAACCTGAAGCCGGGACTCGGGACTCGGGACCCGGAAGAGCAAAAGCATAAGGCAAAGCGCCGCGGCGCCGCTTTCCGAGTCCCGAGTCCCGAGTCCCCGGTCCCGGCTACAGACCGCTTACCACCAGCGCATGCCTTCGAAGGGGTTCCAGCTGGTGCTGCCCTTCTTCACTTCCAGGTAGTAGGCGTAGTTGGCGATCATGCCGACCAGCACCGAATAGGCCACGCCCAGGCCGTTGACGACCATTCGCGGCAGGAAGAACGACAGCACGCCGATCAGCAGCGAGATGCCGATCAGCACGATCGCCTTGCGCCACAGGCCGAGGATGAAGAAGTAGATCCAGCCGAAGAAGAACGCGAAGAAGTTCATGTTGATCTTCAGGCGGTCGCCGAACGACGGCAGCGCCTTGAACGCCGGCTTGAAGCCGGGCGAGGCAGGCCCGCCGTGGCGGTCGAAGAAGTCGAAGCGGAACTGCCACTTCGGGCTGAGCGGCGCGCGCTCGGGGAGGTTCTGGGTACTCATGGAGACGCAATTCCTTTTATGTAATCGTTTTCATTGTAGCTGAATAGGCCTGCTCCGCACCATCCTCGGCGTGATTTGCACCATCCCGGTGCGCATGGTGAGTCGATGCAGCGGGCTGCACTGGAATCGGGAACCTGATCGACACCGGGTCGGTAAGCGTCAGGAACCCCCGCTTGCCGACGCGCAGATGCCACGAGCCCCGGTCAGCGCCCCAGGCCGCGCCCGATCCTGATCGCCTCGGCCACGTTCCTGGCCGCCAGGCGCAGGTTCGCCGCGGCCTCGGCCAGCGCCTGCTCCAGCGTGCAGGCGCGCTGCACTGCACCGAACATCGCGTCGATGCCGTGCGCATGCAGAAGCTCGGCGCCGGCCCCCAGCCCGCCGGCGATCGCGACCACCGGCTTGCCGTGGCGTCTGGCGATACGGGCCACACCGAGCGGGGTCTTGCCGTGGACGCTCTGGCGGTCGAGGCGGCCCTCGCCGGTGATCACCAGGTCGGCATCGGCCACCAGCGCGTCCAGCCCCAGCGCCTCGGCGACGATGTCCGCGCCCGGGCGCAGCTGCGCGCCGAGGAACGCGACCAGCGCAGCCCCCAGACCGCCGCCGGCCCCGCCACCGGGCAACCCGGCGAGCGCGATACCGAGGTCGGTTTCGATGACCCTGGCGTAGTGCTGCAGGTTGGCGTCGAGCTGGGCGACCAGCGCCGGGGTGGCGCCCTTCTGCGGCCCGAACACCGCCGAAGCGCCCGCCGGCCCGGTCAGCGGATTGTCGACATCGCAGGCGACCTCGATCGCGCACTGTCGCAAGCGCGGATCCAGGCCGCTGGCATCGATCCGCGCCAGCCTCGCCAGTGCGCCACCGCCCACGCCGGCGTCCAGCGCACGGCCGTGCGCGTCGAGCAGGCGCACGCCCAGCGCCTGCGTCATGCCGGCGCCACCGTCGTTGCTGGCGCTACCGCCGACACCGACGATGAGCTTGCGCGCGCCGGCATCCAGCGCTGCCAAGAGCAGTTCGCCGACGCCGTAGCTGGTGGCGGCGAGCGGGTCGCGGCGGCCCGCCGGCACCAGCGCCAGCCCGCTCGCCGCGGCCATTTCGACGATGCCGGTGCGGCCATCGCCGGTGATGCCGAAGAAGGCTTCGACCGGCGCGCCCAGCGGCCCGGTCACCGTGCGCCCGACGACGCGGCCGCCGGTGGCCGCGACCAGCGCCGCGACCGTGCCCTCGCCGCCGTCGGCGACCGGCACCTTGACGTAGCTCCACGCCGGGAACACTTCGCGAAACCCCGCCTCGATCTGCGTGGCCGCCTCCAGCGCCGACAGGCTTTCCTTGAACGAATCCGGGGCGATGACGATCTTCATGGTCGCCCCGATGCTAGCCGATGCGACGGCGCCTGTTCGGCGCGTGCGGCACTGCGTACGCCGATGCCGGGCCTGAGCCGGTCTTCGGCCATCGATGTGCGCCACCGCCAAGGCGTGAGCGCGCAAGCGCGCCGCGCCGGCGCAGATCTCAGGTAGACCCGGCGCGCCGCTGCGCCGCCGCCCAGTCCTGCGCCTGCTGCATCACCCGCAGCACGTTGCCGCCCCAGATGGCGGCGATCTGCTGCTCGCTGTAGCCCTTGCGCAGCAACCAGGCGGTGATCTTGGGCAGGTCGGTCACGTCCTCCATGCCGACCACGCCGCCACCGCCATCCCAGTCCATGCCGATGCCCACGTGCTCGGGGCCGATCAGCGCCAGCACGTGCTCCAGGTGCGCAAAGAAGTCGTCCAGCGTCGCCCGCCGCACCGGATACTTGGCGTCCAGCGCCTTCATCTCTTCGCCGAGCTTGAGCCCGTCGGCCAGCTGCAGATGCTCCCAGCCGCCGTATTTGGCGATCAATGCTTCCTCGGCGGCCTTGCGCTCGGGGCCGGCACCGTTGTCGATCAGGTATCCGCCGTAGGAATTCATCTGGATCACCCCGCCGTGCGCCGCCAGCACCTTCAATCGCGCATCGTCGATGTTGCGCGGATGCGCGTGCACCGCGCGCGCGCCGCTGTGCGAGAGCAGGATCGGCACCGGCGACAGCGCGATCAGCTGATCGAACACCGCATCGGAGGCATGCGACTGGTCGATGACGATGCCCAGCTTCTGCGCCTGCTGCACCAGATCCCGCCCGGCAGGACTCAAGCCCTGCCATTCCGGCCCCTTGGGATCGGTGGCCGAATCGGCGAACTCGTTGTTGAGGAAATGCGCCGTGCTCATCAACCGCAGGCCTTGCGCGTAGTAGAAGCGCAGCAGCGTGGGATCGGCGACCAGCGGGCTGGCGTTCTCCATGCTCAGGTACACCACGCGCTTGCCGGCGGCCTTGATCCGCGCCGCATCGGCCGGCGTGGTGGCCAAGCCGAACTGCTTTGGATAGGCCGCGAGCAGCGCGTGGATCGCCATCAGGCGCTGCAACCCGGCGTCGCGATCGTCCAGGTGCGCTTGCTTACTGCGGTCGCCCTGGCCGGTGTAGATCGCCCAGAAGCCGCCGTCCAGGGCGCCGTCCAGCATGCGCGGATAGTCCACCTGCGCCAGGCGATTGCCGGCATGCGCGGCCATCATGTCGAAATCGCCGCGCTCGAAATTGGCCGGCGTATCCAGATGCGAATCCAGCGTCAGCAGGCGCTGCTGCAGCGCGGTAGCGCGTGCCAGTTCCGCTTTGGTGAAGTCGACGGCATGCGCCGGCAGCGCCGCGGCCAGCGCCAACGATACGGAAAGACCCAGGGCGTGCAGTTTCATGCGCAGGAACTCTCGAACAGGGCGACGCTTCGATGATAGCCATGCCGCGCCTGCCGCGACCCGCCACGGCGGGTAGGTGCGCGCATCGGGGTGGTGGCGCCCGCCGCTCGGCCAGATCGGTCCGGGCTGCTGCGAGCGATGCCGGTCAGCCGGATGCATGCGGCGTGCATGCTTCGCCATGCAGTGCCCCCGCCGCCAGCAGCGCATCGACCACCTCGCCCAGGGTCTGCGTCGCCGTCCCCTCCCAGAGACAGGCAGGCATCGCGATCCCGAGCTGCTCCTCTATTTCGCCGATCGCGTCCTCGACGTCGTAGTCGATGTCGAGCGTACCGAAGCGCGGTCCGCCGCAGACGACGGCGAACGCGTCGTCGGGCAGGAAACAGGGACCGGGCCAGCGCAGGCGCCGCGCCAGGATCGCGCCGATCACGTGCGCCGCCCGCTGCCGCGCGCCGCCGCCCCACAGATCCAGCAACGCGGCACTGCGTGCCTTCTGCTGGGCGCGGAGTCGTCCGAAGAACGACAGGTCCGGGCCGAGCCACCTGACGCCGATGAAGAATCGCTCGCGCGCGCCGGTCGGCGGATAGCCGGACGGGTAGCGCAGCGGCGCTGCCGGATCCGGGCAAGCGGTTGTCGTTGGCGTGTGCACGGCAGCCTCCCAGGGATCGCCGCAGCGGGGAACAATGCGTGGACAGGGACTCCGAACCCTGCCCTGCCGCGCGCCGCGAAAGCGTAGCGCCCGCGGGTCGGACACACCAGTCTGCGGCAGAGCGCGAGTGCATTGCGTGGAAAGGCCGCGCAACGCTTACGGCGCTACCGATCGATGCCGCGCTTGCGTGACGCGACCTGCGCGACCTGCGCGCCGGTAAGCACTCCACTCCGCGTCATGCCGACGCCGATGCCGCAACGGGGGGCCGCCCCGCCCATACCTCCGGCCCGGCTTGGCAATAGCGCGCGATGAAGTCCTGCTGCGACGGCATCTGCGCCACCGCGCGGTCGATGGGCTGGCGGATCGTGTCGAGGAACTGCTGCAGCTGCTGGTCCGGCAGCGCGCGCGCCAGCAGGTGGTGCTGCGCCGGCACGATGCCCTGGCCGAGCAGCACGTGGATCCACGAATCCACCCGGAACAGTTCGTCGCTGCCCTGCCAGGCATGCGCGCGCTCGCGCCAGGCGCGCAGCCGCTGCTGCAGCGAATCGGGCAGCGTCATCTCGCGGCAGGCCCGCCACATCGGTTCGTCGCGCTGGTTGGCGTGGTAGTGCAGGATGATGAAATCGCGCACGTGCTCCATCTCGGCGCGGCTGACGTCGTTGTAGAGGTCGGCCATGGACGGCGCGATGCCGTCGGTGGGGAACAGCGTGATCAGCCGCATCACCGCGGCGATGGTCAGGTGGATGCTGGTCGATTCCAGCGGTTCGATGAAGCCGCTGGCCAGGCCCAAAGAAACCACGTTCTTGTTCCAGGCCTTGAGCCGGCGGCCGGTGCGGAACGGCACCAGCCATGGGTCCTTGATCGGCGGCGCGGCGGCGTCGTGCAGCAGCTTGGCGCGCGCTTCGTCATCGGACATGTGCGCGCTGGAAAACACCAGCCCGCAGCCGACGCGGTGCTGCAGCGGGATATGCCAGCGCCAGCCGGCGGCGTGGGCGATGGCGCGGGTGTACGGCACCGGTGCCGCCACCGCTTCGGTCTGCACCGCCACCGCGCGATCGCACGGCAGCCATTGCTTCCAGTCTTCGTAGCCGGTGTGCAGGGTCTGCTCGATCAACAGGCCGCGGAACCCGGTGCAGTCGATGAACAGGTCGCCTTCGATCAGCGTGCCGTCTTCCAGCAGCAGCGCCTCGACGAAGCCGCTCTCGGCGTGCTGCCGCACCTGCTGGATCTTGCCTTCCACGCGCTTGAGGCCGTGGCGCTCGGCGTGACGGCGCAGCAGCCGCGCGTACAACCCGGCATCCAGGTGATAGGCGTAGTTGACCGGCGGCGACTGCTGCAGCGCGAACCGGTCCACGCGCGAGGCCACGGTTTCCAGGCAGTAGTCGCCCAGTTCGGAGACTATCCCGCGCCGCTGCGCCTCCAGCCAGAAATGGTGGAACGCGCAAACCAAAGTGCTTTGTCCGGTGAGGCCGAACGGGTGGATGTAGCGCGCGCCGTGCCGTGGCCAGTTCTCGAAGGAAATGGAGAGCTTGAAGGTGCCCGCGACGCTGCGCAGGAACTCCTGTTCGTCGATCTGCAGGAACCGATGGAAGCTGCGGATCGGCGGCACCGTGGATTCGCCGACGCCGACCGTGCCGATCTGCTCGGATTCGATCAGGGTGATGTCCAGCAGGTCGCGGAACTGGTGCGCCAGCGCGCAGGCGGCGATCCAGCCCGCCGTGCCGCCGCCCGCGATCACCACCTTGCGTATCTGGGCCATTGCGTCGTCTCTCCTGCAGTGATGGATGGTGGCGCGCGCGGCGGCGCGCGGCCTTGGATGGGGCCGCGGTCAGCGGTTGAGCTTGGCCAGCAGCATCGCGCGCAGCTGCCGCGCCTGCATGTCGTCGATCGGCCCGAGCAGTTGCCGCGCCGGCGCCGGCAGGTGCGCGCCGGCGCGCTCGGCCGGGCCGAACACGTAGTAGTCGAAGATGGCGCGCCACGCCTCCTTTTCCGCCTCGGGCCGGTCGCGGATCGCCCACAGCGCGTGATACAGCGCCTGCATCGGCGCCGGCAGATGGCCCGGCGCGCTGCTCCACCAGTAGTTGACCAGCACGTTGAACGGCTCCAGCCCTTCCACGTGATGCCACCACAGGCTGGGCAGGAACAGCGCATCGCCCGGTTCCAGCACCGCGCTGCGGCCGTGCGCCAGCGCATCGGCAAAGCGTGGGTAGCGCGCGACGTCGGGCGCGGCGAAATCCACCACGCTGATCGCCTGCCCGCCCGGGGTCGGCTCCAGCGGACCGGGATAGAGATTGCCGATCTGCTCCGGCGGGAACACGGTGAAGCGGCGCCGGCCGACCGCGCAGCAGGCCAGGTTGTTCGGCGCGTCGTAGTGGCAGGACGCGGTGATGCGGTTGCCGATCCAGATGCTCGGCCGCACCTGCAGGCCATGGGCGGCGAAGTCCACATCGTTGCCGTCGCGGAATCCCGGCAGGTTGTCGTCCACCGGCAGCGAGGCCAGGTAGTAGGCCGGCGGCCGCGGATCGTCCAGGTGCGCGGCGATCGCCTGCAGCAGGCCGTGCAGGTCGCTGCGCCGCACCTCGAAGTTCAACGCGGTGAAGTCGTCGTTGTAGAACGGCCGGCCGCCGATCTCAGGCGCGCCGTAGGAATATTGCAGCGCGCGGCCGTTGCTGTGCCCGCGCAGCAGGTCCATCGCCTCGCGCGTGCCGCGCAGGCCGGCCTGGACCAGCGCCCAGTCGCGCGCCACGCCACGCAGCACCACCGGCTCGCCGGCGGCGAGCAGGTCGGCCAGCGGCAATGCGCCGGCCCGGCAATCGTTGCGTTCGGCAATCGCCGCCAACGCGTCCACGTCGCTCAGGCGGCCTGCCCGGAGGCGACCGCGTCCACGCCGACATGCTGCAGGCGGCGCTGCTTCTCGGCCATCAGGCGGCGCATGTTGTGCAGCGACGCCAGCAGCAGATAGACCCCTTCCAGATAACCGGCGCGGTGCAGCCCATGCAGCGACGGTGCATCCAGCGCCGCCAGCCGTTCGCGGTCGATGCCGTACAGCCCGGCCAGATGCACGTTGTGCGCCTGCCCGAGCTGCACGTCGATGCGCAGCGGCTGGATCAGGCCCAGCGCATCGAAGGCGGCGAACATCGCGTCGCCGCCTTCCACGCCATCGCGGATGCCACGCAGCACGGTGATGATGTGCTCCAGATACGGGCTGTTCCCGCCCTGCGGCAGGAACACCCGTTCGCCTTCGTCGAAACTCACCCGCGGGTGGTCCAGATCGACGTGGATCACCGGTTCGCGGCGCAGCACGCCGTCCTCCTGCTGCTCCTGGAACCCGATCAGGAACGGCCCCTTGGCGACGATGCCCGGCAGGTATGCCGCATTCCAGCGCGCGTCCTGCAGGAACAGGTTTTCCTGCTGCTCGAAGCCCAGCAGCGCCACCGATTGGAAACCGCCGCCGTCCGGGTCCTTGCGCAGCAGGATCGGATATTCGCGCTGCAACTCGGCGTATTCGGTCGGGAACGCCT
Source organism: Xanthomonas sp. SI (assembly GCF_014236855.1). NCBI lineage: Bacteria > Pseudomonadati > Pseudomonadota > Gammaproteobacteria > Lysobacterales > Lysobacteraceae > Xanthomonas > Xanthomonas sp. SI. The sequence goes on along the minus strand of NZ_CP051261.1, from coordinate 124,289 downwards.
GCACCACGCCGGTGGCGTCGCCGAACTCCGGGCCGAAGCGCAGGATCACCCGCAGGTCCTGGTGGGCCACGTTGTTGAGCAATTCGTATCGGGCCATCTGGACTCCAGCGGATCGGTGGCGGAACTGGGTGGGGCGCCACGCGACCATTGCAGCAAAGCGCCGCGCCCGCAAGACGCGCTGCGGCGTGGGCGCCGTTGCCGCACGCGGCCATCGCCGCGCGCGGCCTGCCGGGCTCAGAAGTTGTAGCGCACGCCCAGGGTGTAGCGCGGACTCTGGTCGATCACCTTGATCACCTGCTTCTCCGAGCGCCCGTGCCAGCGCACGTCCTCGCTGGTGAGGTTGATCGCTTCGAAGCCGATCGACAGGTTGTCGGTGATGGCGTAGCTCACGCTCAGGTCCAGCTGCTGGTACGGCTCGACGTAGTACGGATTGCGGCTGGCCCCGTTCTGGTTGGCCGCGATCAGGTATTCGTCGCGCCAGTTCCAGGCCAGGCGCGCGCTCCAGCCGTACTTCTCGTACATCAGCATGACGTTGGCGGTGTCGCTGAGGCCGAGCAGCGCGAACTGGTCGCGGTCCAGCACCGTGTTGTCGAAGCCGACGTCGCCCTTGACGATGGTGTAGTTGGCGTAGACGCCGAGGCCGGTATCGCCCAGGAAGTACTGACCACCGAGTTCCCAGCCGTGGATCTTGGCCTTGTTCTGGTTGATCGGGCGCGACACGTCGAACTCGTACAGCGGATCGTCCGCCTCCCCGACCAGGTCGTAGGCGTTTTCCAGCGCCAGGGTCTGCGCCGAGCTGCCGTTGTAGGCGCCCAGCCCACCGGTGGCCGCGGCGTTGCGCAGCATCGCCACCGCCGAGAACAGCGAGGTGTCGTTGGCCGAACAGGCCCCCGCCACGTCGTTGCCGGCGGCACCGACCTGCGCCGCGCAGGCCGCACTCTGCAAGAACGCCAGCGCCGCTTGCGCGTCCGGTCCGGAGGTGGGATCGCGCAAGCCGTAAAGGTTTTCGCGGGTGACGCTGGTGCCGATGAAGTTGGACACGCGCTTGTCCCAGAACGTCAGCGACACGTAGCTGGCGTCGGCGAAGTACCACTCCAGCGCCAGGTCCAGGTTGTTCGATTCCAGCGGATCCAGGCTCGGGTTCTCCGAAGAGCCGTCCGCGCGCGTGGAGGGGTTGACCAGGATCGAGCCGGACGGCGTGCCCGGGGTCGGCCCGGCGATCAGGTTGGTGTACGGCGCGCGCGCGATGCTCTGCCCGAACGACGCCCTGGCTTTCAGCGCATCGGTGAGGTTGATGCTGAAATCCAGGTTCGGCAGGACGTGGCTGTAGCTGTGCTTTTCGCTGAATGGTTGCAGTTCGGCGGAGCGCAGCAGCCGGAAATCGTTGTTGGCCTGCCATTCCAGCGCGGTCGGCAGCGCCACCTGCGAGGTGGAGACCACGTCGGTCTTCTCGTAGCGCACGCCGATGCGGGTATTGGTGGTCATGCCGCCGAGCTCGCCGTCGAACTCCAGCTGCATGTAGGCGGCGCGGGTCTTCTCCTCGACCTGGTTGTCGGAACTGAACTGCGGGTTGTAGCGCGTGGTCGCGCCGTACGCGCTGCTCGCCCATTGCGCCAACTGGTCGGCGTTGCCGCGCCAGGCATTCGGCGCGGCGCCGGAGGCGTTGAAGTCGTTGAACATACCGGTGATGCTGACCGGCTGCAGCAGATCGATCATGCCCGGCTCGTTGCCGGCATTGGCCACGCTCCAGTCGCCCAGCGTCGAGTTGGTGTCGCTGATGCGCCGGTGCATCGTGGTCTTGGCGCTGTCCACGCCGAACTGGAAGCGGCCGTTGTCGAAGTCGAACTGGCCGTCGACGCGCCCTTCCTTCACCTCCGTCACCTGGCTCTGGTAATAGATGCGCAGCACCTGCGAGCCGATTTCGGCCGGGGAGAAGTCCTGGTTGACCAGGCCGTTGGTCCCGGCGACCGAATCGGCCGCAGTCGGGTACCAGGTGCGCGCACCGATCGGCAGGCCGTTGTTGAAGAACAGTTCCTGCGCCCACTGGCCGCCGCATTGCGTGCCAGTGGTGCAGTTGTTGGTGCCGGCATAGCTGAAATAGGTGGCGCTGCCGCCGGTGACCGGATCGTTGGGCAGGCTCTGGGTCTTGGAGTTGTGCGCATCGAAGGTCAGGCGCAGGCGGTCGGTGGCCTGCCAGTCGGCATTGAAGCCCAGCGAGCCGAGCTTGTACTTCTGCATGTTGCGCTGCTGCTCCATGCCGAAGTCCTTGGCGCCGTTGGGCACGTCGCGCAGGTACACCGGCGTGGCCACCGCCTGCCCGGTGTCGAACACCAGGTCGGTGAAGCTGTTGGCGCGCTGCAGCCAGATGCCCTGCTCGCCGCGGTCCTCGCGGATCTCGTTGCTCGAGTAGGTGTAGTCCAGGGTCAGGGTCAGGCTGTCGGTCGGCGCGAACTGCACCACCGCCTGGCCGTTGAGCCGCTCGCGTTCGAAATCGGCGAAGGCGTAGCGCAGGTCGTTGGGCATGCCGTAGAGCTGGCCGATCGCCGGCGCGTTCTGCACGTTGGCGTCCGGGCGCAGCGCCGGATCGGTCCCGGTCCAGCGCTGGATGTTCCAGCCGTTCTCGGTCGCCTGCACCGAACCGCCGCGGCGCTTCTGGTAGCTGCCGCTCAGGCCGATGCCCCAGGTCTTGTCCGGGTTGGTGTAGCTGAAGATGCCGGACACTTCCGGCGTGACCTTGTTGTCGAACGGCTGCGAGTCGTCGTACGCGGCCTTGGCGCCGGCGCTGGCGACCAGGCCGGTGTGGTTGAATGGACGGTCGGTGACGATGTTGATGGTGGCGCCGATGCCGCCGCTGGGCGCATTGGCGCGGCTGGTCTTGTACACCTCCAGGCCGGTGATCGCCTCGGAGGCGAGCTGGGCGAAGTTGAACGCGCGGGTGCCGCCGTCCACGCCGCCGATCGGGACCGCGCCCGGCGCGCCGAACGCGTCGGCGCCGGGAATCACCCGGCCGTTGAGGGTGACCGCATTGAACTGCGGGCCGAAGCCGCGCGCGGTGACCTGCGCGCCTTCGCCGTCGCGGCGCTCGATCGAGATGCCGGTGATGCGCTGCAGCGACTCGGCCAGGTTGGTGTCGGGAAACTTGCCGATGTCCTCGGCGCTGATCGCATCGACCACGCCGGCGTTGTCGCGCTTGATCCCCATCGACTGGTTGAGGCTGTTGCGGATGCCGGTGACGCTGACCGTGTCCAGCGTGGTCGCGTCGGCAGAGGACTGCTGCTGGCTGGTCTGGGTCTGCGCCTGGGTCTGCGGCGCCTGCTGGGCGAACGCCGGATTGATCACCAGCACCCCGCCGACGAAGGTGAACATGGCCTTGGAGCGGAACTTCTTCAACTGCTGACGCATCAGAATGTCCTCGGTGCTGGAGTCGGACGGGCAACGCCGTCTGCGGCGTACGACGCGGCGAATGCCGACGTCGAAGCGGTCCCTGGTACGTGACACGCATCGCTGCATGCCTGCATGTGATCCCCTACTTCTCGATCGATGGATGGATCGCGCCTTCCCCCGAAGGGCGCCGGGTGCCATCGCACACCCGTTTCCAACCCAGACGCTGACCAAGCCGCCCGCTACAGCGAATGCCGATACGCGAACCCGAATCGAAAGCCGTGCGGCGCTGGCGCCGCGGCGGGTGACGCGACAACCGCATTTCCCGGCACCTGGCCGAGAGTGATAGCGCTATCACCCGACGGCGCAAACCTAATCCCGTGTGCCGGCGTTTGTCACCGTGCGGCGCAACAAAGCTACGTTATGCGTACATCCGCTGGGATGCAGACCACGATGTAAGCGTTATCAGTGTCGACGTTGCGCAATTCGCGCGGTGTGCGATGGACGAACGCCGTTGCCGTTGCGCATGTTGATGCGCGCCGCAGGCGTGTGCTTGCAGCGCGTCGCCGAAGCGGGATGACGTGATGGATGCGATGCACTGCGGTAAGCGCAGTGGCATGAATACGTGGCCGACCCGGCGCACGCGACTGTGCGGGCGCTGGTCAGCCCGCAGCAGCGCCAGCGCGGCGTCGGCAGCCCGCCCGGCGTGTCCGTGGTAACGCGATCTCGCGGCGCGCGGCCAGCGCCGGCGCGCCGCGGCGGCTCAGTTCAGCACGCGGCAGAACACCGCTTTCAGATAACGCGATTCCTGCACGTGGGCCATGAACGGGTGATCGGCGCCGGCGCCGGCCACCTTCAGGATCTGGATCGTGCGGCCGGAGAAATACGCGGCGCGGCGCAGCATATCCAGGAACTCCTGCTCGGCGACCAGGCCGGTGCAGGAGAACGTGGCGAACAGGCCGCCGGGCGCGACCACGCCCAACGCCAACTTGTTCATGTCCAGGTATTTCTTCAGCGCCGGGATCACCTGGTCGCGGTCGCGGGTCATCTTGGCCGGGTCCAGGATCACCACGTCGTAGCGGTCGCCGCGCACCGCGGCATCGCGCAGGTACGGGAAGATGTCGGCCTGCACGAACTTGAGCCGCACGTCGTTGAGCTTGGCATTGCCCTTGGCGATCTCGATCACATCCTCGTCGATGTCCACGCCGACCACCTCCTCGGCGCCGCGCACCTTGGCGTAGACGGCGAAGCCGCCGGTGTTGCAGCACAGGTCGAGCACGCGCTTGCCGGCCACCTGCTGGCTCAGCCACTGCCGGTTCTCGCGCTGATCGGCGAAGAAGCCGGTCTTGTGCGCGCCGGCCGGATCGGCGCGGAAACGCACGCCGTATTCGCTGATGATCGCCGGCTCCGGGCGCTCGCCGCTGCTGGACACCGGGCGATAGTCGAAGCTCTCCTGCTTCTGCACGTGCTCTTCGGCGAAGCTGTAGAAGCGCGCGCCGGGGAACTGGGTACGCAGCGCGGCGTAGATCCAGTCGCGGTAGCGGAACATGCCGGCGCTGAAGAACTCCACCACCAGCAGATCGCCATAGCGGTCCACCACCAGCCCGGACAGGCCGTCGCCTTCGGCATGCACCACGCGCCAGGCGTCGGACACCGCGTCCAGCTTGAGCACGTCGCGGCGCAGCGACACCGCCTCGGCGATCTTGCCGGCGAACCAGGCTTCGTCGACCGGCACCTCGCGATCGATCTCGAGGATGCGCACGGCGATGCGCGAATGGCCGTTGTAGAAACCGCGCCCGATCCACTCCCCGTCCACCCCGACCACATCGACGAGGCTGCCCGGCTTGGGCTTGGCGGCGGGTTTTTCGACCAGTTTCTGGAAGATCCACGGATGGCTGGAGCGCCAGGCGTTCTTGAGGCGGACTACGGGCAGGGGAGTATTCATGAACGCCATTGTATCCGCCCCGATTGACGCCACCGCCGCCAGCCGCAAGAATGGGCGCAGAAGGGGAGTAGCTCCCAACGTTGTCGCCGTCAATTCGAGCCAGCAGGCTCCGGTGCAACGGCAGCCAGACCATCGGCTGCGAGCGAGACCTTCGCCGCAGTGGCGAAGGCATTCCCTGGAACGAACCCCATCGTTTCCGTCCAGGACGCCTCGCCGCCGCGGCCCGAGGTTCAACCTTCACTGACGGGAATTCCCCATGCAAACGATAGGCAACGTGTGGTTGTGGAGCGGTTTCGCGATCGTGGTGATCGCCGCGCTGCTGGCGGATCTGGTGCTGATGCGCCACGGCGGTCCGCACAAGGTCACCTTCAAGGAAGCGCTGTGGTGGAGCCTGGGCTGGATCGGGCTGGCGCTGGCGTTCAATGCCGGCCTGTGGTGGTACCTGCGCGAGACCATCGACGTGGCCACCGGCAACCAGTACGGACTGGAGTTCCTGACCGGCTACCTGGTGGAGAAGTCGCTGGCGGTCGACAACATCTTCGTGTTCCTGATGATCATGAGCTACTTCGCGGTGCCGGAGGAGCAGCGCCAGCGCGTGCTGGTGATCGGCGTGCTCGGCGCGATCGTGCTGCGCGCGATCATGATCTTCGCCGGCTCGGTGCTGCTGACCAAGTTCCACTGGCTGCTGTACGTGTTCGGCGCGTTCCTGCTGCTGACCGGCATCAAGATGTGGTTCTCGGCGGGCAAGGAGCCGGACCTGGAAGCCAACCCGGTGCTGCGCTTCATGCGCAAGCACCTGCGCCTGACCCCGCAGTACCACGGCAACGCGCTGAGCGTGACCCAGGAAGGCAAGCGCTGGTACACGCCGCTGTTCGCGGTGCTGATGCTGATCGCCATCACCGACGTGATCTTCGCGGTGGACAGCATCCCGGCGATCTTCGCGATCACCACCGATCCGTTCCTGGTGCTGACCTCCAACGTGTTCGCGGTGCTGGGCCTGCGCGCGATGTTCTTCCTGCTGGCGGGCATGGCCGACCGCTTCCACCTGCTGCCGTACGGGCTGGCGATCGTGCTGGTGTTCATCGGCACCAAGATGCTGATCATCGACCTATACAAGATCCCGGTACTGGTCTCGCTGCTGGCGGTGGCGCTGATCATCGGCGCGACGGTGGCGCTGAGCCTGCTGCGCCCGGCCAAGCCGGCGCACTGAGGCGCGCCGCGGCCGCGGGATTGTCCCGCGGCCGCGGCCAGTCCCTCCCACCGGCGGCGCCTTGCCTTGGGCGATGGGCGCCGCCATCCAGGGATCATGGACACTTCTCCGCTCTCCCCGTCCCCGCCTGCCGACGATGCGCAGGCGCAGGACCGCTTCGACCGGGCCCGGATCCTGCGCGCCTTCAACGCCAGCCTGGCGCTGATCGCGGTGCTGGTGGCGATGTTCGCCAGCCAGGGCCTGTTCGACTGGCGGCCGTGGTCGGTGGGGCCGCAGCAGGCCAGCGGCCTGCTCGGGCTGCTGACCGCGCCCTTGCTGCACGGGTCGCTGGAACACCTGGCCGCCAATGCCGGCGCGCTGCTGATCCTGGGCACGCTGGCCGGCAGCGTGTACCCGCGCGCCACCCTGGCCGCGCTCCCGCTGCTGTGGCTGGGCTCGGGCCTGGGCGCGTGGCTGCTGGGCGAACCCGGCAGCCACCATCTGGGCGCCAGCGGCGTCACCCACGGCCTGCTGTTCCTGGTGTTCGTGCTCGGCCTGCTGCGCCGCGACCGCGCCGCGATCGCCGCCAGCATGATCGCGTTCCTGTTCTACGGCGGCATGCTGGTGACGGTGCTGCCGCACGAGGCCGGGGTGTCCTGGCAGTCGCACCTGGGCGGCGCACTGGGCGGCGCGGTCGCGGCCCTGCTGCTGCGCCACCGCGACCCGCTGCCGCCGCGCAAGCGCTACAGCTGGGAAGACGAGGACGAGGAAACCCTGGTGCCCTTGCACGACGAGTTGGAGCCGCCTCCGCCGGCGCAGGTGCCGGTGCTGTGGCAACCGCCCTCGGTGCCGCGCGGGGTGGTGTTGCGCTTCCCGCCGCGGCAGGAGCGCGACGAGGGCTGAGGCCTCCGCCGCGGACGTGGCGACCCCGCTGCGCAGTACGACAGCCGCTGCCTGCCTGCTGCGCTTCGCCGTGGGAGGCAAGCGCTGGAGCATGCGCCCAGGTGTTTGCGGTTGGCGCGGGCTTTTTGTGGGAGCAACTTCAGTCGCGACGCATTACCGATAAGGCCCGTCGCGACTGAAGGGCACCTCTAATGACCCCAAAGAGCTCGGCCTAAGCGTTCGCAAGTGATTGATGTGCCTAGCGTGCAATTCTCGGAATCGAGGTTATTAGAGGTGCCCTGAAGTCGCTTCACAAGTTCGCCGCCCGCTCGGCATGATTGCTGCCGTCCCCGGTCCAACACCGCCTCACGCGCACGCTGTACGCATCGGCCTGACTGCTGCAGGCAGTACCGCTCCACCCTCCGACCCGCGCCATCGCAGCCTGCCGCGCCACGGCACCGGCCGTACACTGGCCGATCCCTCGCCGCCCGCCCCAGATCGCATGCCCGCGTCCCCTGCCTTCCGTTCCCGTTCTGCCGCCCTGCTGGCGCTCGCGCTCGCCGGCTGCAGCACGTCGCCCGCGCGTGCGCCGGCGGCACCGGACCAGGCGATGGCCGCGGCCGAGCCGGGCAAGGCGGTCGGCTACCTCGCTCCCGCCGCGATTCCGGCCAGCCTGCAGCTGGTGCCGGCACCGCCGGCCGAGGGCTCGCCCGGGCAGGCGCTGGACCAGGCGGTGAACCGCGAGGCGCTGGCGCTGCGCGGCAGTGCGCGCTGGCAACAGGCCGCGCGCGACGCCGATCTGAGCTTCCCGGCCGGCGCCGACCAGTTCGCCTGCGCGCTGGGCGTGTCCATCGATGCGCAGCGCACCCCGCACCTGTACACCTTGCTGGAACGCAGCCGCATCGACGCCAGCGCCGCCACCAAGGCGGCCAAGAACCACTACCGGCGGCCGCGGCCGTTCATGCTCAACCAGCAGCCGGTCTGCACCCCGGACGACGAGGACGGGCTGCGCCACAGTGGCGCCTATCCCTCCGGGCACAGCGCCATCGGCTGGGCCTGGGCGCTGATCCTCGGCGAGCTCGCGCCCGATCGCGCCGACACCTTGATCGCCCGCGGCCGCAACTACGGCGAAAGCCGGCTGGTGTGCAACGTGCACTGGCAGAGCGACGTGCTAGCCGGTCGTTTCATGGGCGCGGCGACGGTGGCCCGCCTGCATGCCGACCCGGCGTTCCGCGCCGATCTGGAGGGCGCGCGCAAGGAGATCGCCACCGCGCGCGCGCAGGGCCTGACGCCGGCCCAGGACTGCGCCGCGGAAGCCGCGACCCTGCAGGTGCGGCCGGAGAGTGCGCTGTAGGGCGCTGCGGTGATTGATCGAGCGGTCGCGGCTGAAGCCCAGCATGCGTGCCGCTTGCGCCGATCCAGGCGCGCTCTCTTTTGTAGGAGCGGCTTCAGCCGCGACGCTTTTCGATCCGGGATAGCGCCGCTTCGTTTCGTCGTGATTGACGTTGCTCCATTCGGCGAACATCCCACCCATGCCTTTGGGCAGATGCGAACCGACCGGGACGGCGGGCTAGACTCGCCGCAGATTTCCGCCAAGGACCTGCAGCCATGACCCAGTGGTATTTCCTGACCGGCAGCGAGCAGACCCGCTCCGGTCCGTTCGACGACGCCGACGCCATCGCCTTCGCCCGCACCAACCCCACCGCCATGGCCTGGCGCCAGGGCCAGAGCGGCTGGAAGCCGGCCGACCAGGTCGACGACCTGCGCGGCGCGAGCGCGGCCAGCCTGCCACCGGATCTGCCACCCCCGCCCGGCGGCAGCGGTCGCGCCGACGACATCGACTTCCGCATCGTCGGCCACGAGATGCAGTTCGTGGAGATCGAGCTGGATCCGGGCGAGAGCGCCGTCGCCGAGGCCGGCGCGCTGATGTTCAAGGACGCCGTGGTGCAGATGGACACCGTGTTCGGCGATGGCTCCAACAGCCAGGGCGGCGGGCTGATGGGCAAGCTGTTCTCGGCCGGCAAGCGCCTGGTCACCGGCGAGAGCCTGTTCACCACCGTGTTCACCCACCAGGGCCAGGGCAAGGCCAAGGTCGCCTTCGCCGCGCCGTATCCCGGCACGGTGCTGGCGATGAAGCTGGACCAGCACGGCGGCCGCCTGATCTGCCAGAAGGACAGCTTCCTGGCCGGCGCGCGCGGCGTGTCGCTGGGCATCCACTTCCAGCGCAAGATCATGACCGGCCTGTTCGGCGGCGAGGGCTTCATCATGCAGAAGCTGGAAGGCGACGGCTGGGTGTTCGTGCATGCCGGCGGCTGCGTGGTCGAGCGCGAACTGGCCGCTGGCGAGCGCCTGGACGTGGACACCGGCTGCGTGGTCGCGTTCCATTCCACGGTGGACATGGACGTGCGCCCGGTCAGCGGCATCAAGAGCATGTTCTTCGGCGGCGAAGGCATGTTCCTGGCCACGCTGACCGGCCCGGGCAAGGTGTGGCTGCAGTCGCTGCCGTTCTCGCGCCTGGCCGGACGCATGTTCGCCGCCGCGCCGCAGGGCGGCGGGCAGAACCGCGGCGAAGGCTCGGTGCTCGGCGGCCTGGGCCGGATGCTGGACGGCGACAACAACTTCTGAGTTGCGGGGTGAGCGGCGCCTGCGTGCACCGCTCACCCTGGCGCGACCGCCTCCAGCACTTCGTCGCGCAACCACTGTTCCAGCACCCGCCCGACCAGCGCCGGATCGTCGTCAGGCGCATGTCGGCACAACGCACCGAAGCGCAACCCGGCCAGGCCATCGCGCAGCATGCGCGCCTCCAGCGGCGACATGCTCTGGAAATAGGGCGACAAGCCCTTGCGCCAGACCCGGATCGTCACCGCCTCGGGCAGGCGTACCGCCGCGGGCGGCGCACGCCTCTCCGACAGTGCCAGCCAGATCGCAGCGGCGTTGCTGCGCATGCGGCGGCGGCGCAGGGTCGGCACGAAGCGCAGGCGCGCCTGCTCCCAGTCAACGCCGGCCAGTGCCGCCAGCGTCACCGGCGCCGCATCCGTCCCATCGAAGGCGCGGCGCAGGGCCAGGTCGAGCCAGGCCAGGTCGGCGAGCTCCGGACGCTCGGGATGGCATACGCGCAGGTAGGCACCGAAGCGGTCGCCGTAGGCGCCAAGGTTCCAGGCAGAAGGAGGATGCCGCGCCACGTAGCCGGCCGCGGCCGCGTCGAACGCGGCATCGCCCAGCCAGGCCAGGGTGGTGGCGTAGGTATCGCGCAACGCGTCGCCGAGCTGCGCGCGGTAGGCATGCCGATACACGCGCAGGCCCGGGCGCTGATGCGCATCCAGGCAGGCATCCGCATCGGCCGCGGGGTCGCGCAGCCAACCCGAGAAGCGGCGCTGCAGGTCGAGCAGGCTCATGCGGCCGCGCGTGCCGCACGTGCCGCGTTGGCGGCGATGCGCCGGGCGATCTGCAGCTCGTCCAGCAACTCGGACAGCGGCGGGATCCGGTCGTCGCGCTCGATCATGGTCGCCATCGCGCCGATACGCCGGCACACCGTCGCGTACAGCGCCCACACCGGATCGCAGACGGGTTGGTCGTGGGTATCGATCAACAGTTCGCGGCCCTGGCTATGCCCGGCCAGGTGCACCTGGCGTATCCGGTCCCACGGCAGCGCGTCCAGATAGGCCTGCGGATCGGCACCATGGTTGACGGCGCTGACGTAGACGTTGTTGACGTCGAGCAGCAGATAGCAGCCGGTGCGTGCGCACACCTCGCGCAGGAACGCCGCTTCGCTCATGGCGCCTGCGAAGGCCAGATAGGTGGACGGATTCTCGAGCAGCAATGGCCGCTCCAGCACGTCCTGGGCGTGGGCGATGTTGGCGCAAACGACGTCCAGCGCTTCGCCGTCGTAGGGCAGCGGCAGCAGATCGTGCGAATTGAATCCTGCGACCGCGCTCCAGCTCAGATGGTCGGAAACCCACAGCGGGCGCACGCGCCGCGTGAGATGTTTGAGCCGCAGCAGATAGTCGCGATCGAGCCCATCGGCCGAGCCCAGCGACATCGACACGCCGTGCAGCGCCACCGGGTAGCGCTCGCGCACCCGGTCCAGCACATGCAGCGGCCGGCCGCCGGCAACCATGAAGTTTTCCGAGATCGCCTCGACGAAATCCAGCGCGGGCGGCTCCTCGAGGTACAGCGGATAGTGCGGCGGGCGCAGGCCCAATCCGAAGCCGTGGAAAGGCGCGATCGTGTCCATCTGGCAAGGTCTCGTTGGTCGTCCCGGCCGGGGCGCACGGCGCCGGCCGGAACAGAGGTGTCGCCTCAGGCGGCGGGCGCGGTCAGCGAGCCGCCGGCCGACTTGCACTGCTTCACCGTCACATCCTTGAAGCCCTGGCCCTTGCACGCGTTCTGGCCCTTGCACTCGTGGCTGCCGGATTTGCAATCGGACTGGCCCTTGCAGCTGTTGATGCCATAGCAGGCGACAAGCTTGGCATCGCCCTTGGCGGCGGCGCTGGCGGTAGCCGGAACGCTGGCCGCGGCGACGGCAAGCAGGGCGGCGGTGGCGGCGAAACCGGTGACGGTACGGGTAGCGATCATGGACGTTCCTCGGTGATGGACGGATGCCGAATTGGCAGCAGGTACTTCGGCGCAAGCGTCGCCGCGGTTACAGCGCGATGCGACGATCATGCGATGCGCAGCAGCCGGTCCAGCGATACGCGGCCGGCACCGCGGACGATCAGGTACGCCAGCAGCGCGGCCCAGCTCAGGTGCGTGGGCCAGGCATCGGGATAGACGAAGATCTCGATCACCGCGGTCATGCCCAGCAACGCCAGCGCCGACAGCCGCGTGCACAGGCCCAACACCAGCAGCAACGGGAACAGGTGCTCCGCATAGGCGGCCAGGTGCGCGGCCAGTTCCGGCGCAAGCAGCGGCACGCGGTAGTCCTCGCGGAACAGCGCGTAGGTGCTGTCGGTGATGGTCAGCACGCCGCTGACCTTGGTGCGCCCGGACAGGAAGAAGATCGCGGCGATCGACAGCCGGAACAGCAGTGCCAGCGCCGAATGGCCGACCCGCTGCGACACCGCGGTGGCGAGACGATTCCACGCGGCACGCGGGTCCGCGGAAGCGAGAAGAGACGTCATGGAATGCCTTGCATGGAAGAGAGGTCGAGGGAAGAAAACGCGCCGGCATCCAGCAGCGCCGCGAAGGTATCGGCCAGCGCCAGCGTGGGCTCGGCCTGCTGCGCCTGCTCTGCCGCGGCCTGCAGCGTGGCGCCACCGCGACAGGCCTGCAGCAGCACGCAACCGCCCAGGCCCAGCGCATGCCGATGCACCTGGCCGCCATGCCGCAGCAGCAGTGCGCCTTCGCCGCGCCACGCAAGCTCGGGCACCGGCGCCACATCGCGCTGCGCGCACCAGATCGAGTACACCGGCAACGCCTCGAACCAATGCCAGCGCGCGCTCGGATGCACGGTCAGGCGCGCGGCCGCCAGTTGTTCGCCAGGCAAGGCGGCCACGGCCTGCGGATCGAGGACGGCGGCATCGGCCGCGACATGCGCCTCGCGCCAGCTGCGATCCAGTTGCGCCACACCCGGCAGATAAGGCAACTGCCCGGCCTCGGGAAGCGCGGCGAGAAACGCATCGAAGTCGCCGCCGTAGTGCAGCAGGTGCACATCGTTGGGTGGGCAGCGCTGGGCATAGGTACGCGCCGCCTGCTCGAACCATGCCGCTCCCACCAGCCGCTCCACGCTCGGAAAATTCGCCTGCAACGCATCGATGCAGGCGCGCAGCACGGTGTTGCGGTAGATGCGGAATCCCGGTTGCGCCGCCAGCCCGCCAGCATCGCCATCGCCGTACAGCGCGCGCGCGAACCCGTCCTGGAACTGCGCCAACGCGCTCATGCCGCCCACCGCCGCCGCGTCGCGGCCCGCTCCAGCAGTCGCTGCGCGCGATCGCGCTCCAGCAGCAGCGCATCGAATGCGGGCACGTCGCCATCGCGCTCGATCAAGGTCGGCCGCGGCCCGGCGATGTCCAGGAAATGCGCGTACAGGTCCCAGACGGCGTCATTCACCGGCGCATCGTGCGAATCGATTAGCAGCGTCCGCGCGTCCGCCGCATCCTGGGCATGGCCGGCCACATGCACTTCCACCACCGCATCGGCGGGGAAGGCATGCAGGTAGGCATAGGCATCGAACCCCAGGTTGTGCGCGCTGACATGGACATTGTTGATGTCCAGCAATAGCCGGCAACCGCTGCGCCGCACCAGTTCGGCCAGGAAATCCGGTTCGCTCCAGGTGTGCCCGGGCAGCTCCAGATAATGGCTAGGGTTCTCGATCGCCAGGGTGCGGCCGAGCGCCTCCTGCGCCCGCTGGACATTGCTCACCACGCGGGCCAGCGCCGCGGCGCTGCGCGGTACCGGCAACAGGTCCGGATGGTAACGGCCGCGCCAGACCGACCAGGCCAGGTGCTCGGACACCTGCCACGGCTGGACCCGCTCGGCGAGCGCGGCCAGGCGGCGCAGGTGCTGCGCGTCCGGATCGGCATCGGCCGCCAGCGACAGCGACACGCCGTGCAGCGACAGCGGGTGGCGCGCGGCGATCGCCTCGAGCCAGGCCAGCCGCGGCCCGCCCTGGACCAGGTAGTTCTCCGGATGCACCTCGAACCACAACCCCGGCGCAGGACAGTCCAGCGCCTGCGCGTAGTGTTGCGGCTTCAGGCCGATGCCGGCGCCGAGCTGCATGGCCGCGGCGCCGCGCTCAGGCGCCGACCGGGCTCAGCGTGCCATGACCCTTCGGCGTCTTGATGCCGACGCAGGTGCCGGCCGGCACGTTCTTCCAGGCATTGCCTTGGTAGTCGCGCTTCGACGTGCCCGCGCAACTGGTGCCCGCCCCGGCCTTGCAATCGTTCTGGCCGGCCTTGGCGATGCCGTAGCACTTCTCCATCGGCTTGGGCTGCGCAGCGCGATCGGCGCCCTGCGCCATCGCGGCTCCGGCGACGAGGGCGGCCAGGGTCAGGGTTGCCGCGGCGGCGTTGCGTACGTTCATGGGAATGCTCCTGCGGAAAAGGGAATGGACGGGCCGGGCGCACGCTGCGGCCGGGTTCCTCCTGCATTCGCGGCGAACGCCGCAGCGGTTACAGCCGGCCGCCCACGCGTGGAAAAAATATTCGGCCGGCGGCTGTAACCGCCACCGCGCATGCGACGAACTACCGCGGTCATGACCAGAGACAAGAAGCGACAGTGAACAGCCAGACACCGGTGGCGGCCGTGGCCGCATGGCCTGCGCCCGCGGCGCCATGCGTCGCGGCGGTGGGCGCGTGCCTGGCACGCCTGGCACGGCCGGGTGCGGCGCCAGGCGCGGCCAGCGTGGCGGCGGTACCGGCGCGCAGATGCCCGGTGCGACTCCAGCGGCAAGGTCAATGCCGTCGTATCCTGCCTGTCCGGCGTGCGCCAGGCCGCCTTGGAGAACGCTGCATGCCGATCCGCCGTTCCCGCCGCGTCCCGTCCCAGGCCGCCGGCCGCGTGGCGCGATGAGCCGGCTGGACGCGCTGCAGGCGGTGGAAGTGCGTCTGCGCCTGTTGTTCGTGGCCGGCCTGGAGGGCGACGCGCGCGACTACCGCACGTTCCTGGACGAACTCAGCGCCCACTTGCGCGCTTTCCTGCGCCGCCGCCTGAACCACGCGCCCGATGATGTGGAGGACATCTTGCAAGAGACCCTGCTGGCCATCCACAACAGCCGCCACACCTATCGCCGCAGCGAACCGCTGACCGCGTGGGTGTATGCGGTCGCCCGCTACAAGCTGCTGGACTTCTACCGGGCGCACGCGCGCAAGCGTCCGCTGCAACTGCCGCTGGACGCCGCGGACGATCTGTTCGCGCATGCCGACGACGCGCCGGCGCACGCCCGCCATGAGATCGGCCGGCTGCTGCAGCAATTGCCGGACCGGCACCGCCTGCCGATCGTGCACGTGAAGCTGCAGGGCCTGTCGGTCAGCGAGACCGCCCGGCTGACCGGCATGTCCGAATCCGCGGTCAAGGTCGGCGTGCATCGCGGACTCAAGGCGCTGGCGCTGAAGATCAGGAGTACGACATGAAGACCAATGAATTGATTGCGCTGCTGGCGCAGGAACCTTTGCGCGTGGACCGGCATGCTTCTGCTCGGCGATTCGCGTTGGCGCTGCCATGCGGGCTGCTGGGTGCGCTGCTGTTGGCGGCAGCCGTCTTCGGTCTCCGCCCGGACCTGACGGTCGCCGCTGCGCATCCGGCGTTCTGGGCGAAGCTGGGCTTCGCCACCTGCATGGCCGCCGGTGCCGGCCTGGCGACCTGGCGCCTGGCCACGCCGGGGCGGCGGGTCGGCGCCGCCGCCATCGCGATCGGCGTCCCGGTCGTCACGTTGTGGATCGCGGCCATCGCCGCGCTGTGGGCGGCGCCGGCGGAACTGCGCCTGCCGTTGCTGCAGGGCCAGAGTTGGCACAGTTGCCCGTTCAACATCGCGCTGCTGTCGATTCCGACCTTCGCCAGCGTGTTCTGGGCCTTGCGCGGACTGGCGCCGACCCGCCTGCGCGCGGCCGGCGCAGCCGGCGGACTGCTCGGCGGCGCCCTGGCGACCACGGCCTATTGCCTGCATTGCCCGGAGATGGCGGTCCCGTTCTGGGCGCTGTGGTACGTGCTGGGGATGGCGCTGCCGACCGCGCTCGGCGCCGCCCTCGGCCCGCGCCTGCTGCGCTGGTAGCCGGCGGCGCGTTCGTTCGGCGCCGCGTGCGCCAGCCGGCATGACCTCCGGTCGTGGGCGGTGCAGGCCGATCCCGGTATGCTCGCGCCGGCTCCGCCCTCTCCTTCCTCGACGCCGCATCCATGACCGCCTTCCGTTCCCCGCGCCTGCTCCTGTCCCTGTCCCTGTTCGGCTTGCTCGCTGCGTGCGGCGGCGAGCCCAAGCCGGCGACGCCGGCCCCGGTGGTGGTGGGGCCGGCACCGACCGCCGCGGCCAAGCCGCTGCGCATCGGCATCGCCCTGGGCGGCGGCGCGGCCAAGGGCTTCGCCCATATCGGCGTGATCAAGATGCTGCAGGCCAACGGACTGGAGCCGGTGGTGGTGTCCGGCACCAGTGCCGGCAGTGTGGTCGGCGCGCTGTACGCCAGCGGCATGGACGCGTTCCAGATGCAGCAGGCCGCGGTGGCGCTGGACGAGACCAGCATCCGCGACATGCGCCTGTTCTCCGGCGGTCTGGTGCAGGGCCAGGCGCTGCAGGACTACGTCAACGCCCAGCTCAAGAACCGCCCGATCGAGAAGCTCGGCAAGCCCTTCGCCGCGGTGTCCACGCGCCTGGAAGACGGCGAGCGCACCGTGTTCGTGCGCGGCAACGCCGGCCAGGCGGTGCGCGCCTCCAGCAGCATTCCCGGCGTGTTCGAACCGGTGACCATCGGCAAGTTCCATTACGTGGACGGCGGCGTGGTCAGCCCGGTGCCGGTGGACGCGGCGCGCCAGCTCGGCGCCGACTTCGTGGTCGCGGTGGACATCTCCAGCAAGGCCAGCGGCAAGAACCCGGCCGGCATGCTCGGCATCGTCAATCAGTCGATCGCGATCATGGGCCAGCGCCTGGGCCAGCAGGAGCTGGCGCGCGCGGACATCGTGATCCGGCCCAGGGTCAACGACATCGGCGCCGCCGATTTCGCCCAGCGCAACGCCGCCATCCTGGAAGGCGAGAAGGCCGCGCTGGCGGCGATGCCGCAGATCAAGGCCAAGCTGGCGCAGCTGCAGCAACAGCGCGCGGCGGCCGCGGCCGCTGCAGCCAAGGCGTCGCAGCCGGCACCCGCGCCATGCGAACCGCGCTCGCGCCTGGGCCGCCTGATCGGCCGCGACGATCCGTGCAAGAAGCAGGACTGAGCTAGCGCGGCGCATCAGGAGGATTAACAGCCGAGCTGTGCATAGCCCCTGGTTGGGGTGAGGGTACGGCGCGCAGCGTCTCGCGGAGTTGGGTGCGCGAGGCTGCGCCCAGACCCTCATCCGCCCCTTCGGGGCACCTTCTCCCGCTGGGAGAAGGAATAGCCGAGCGCCCATAGCCCCTCTCCCACCTGGAGAGGGGTTGGGGTGAGGGTACGGCGCGAAGCGACTCGCGGAGTTGGGTGCGCGAGGCTGCGCCCGTACCCTCATCCGCCCCTGCGGGGCACCTTCTCCCGAGGAGAGAAGGAACAGCCGAGCTGTGCATAGCCCCTCTCCCACCGGGAGAGGGGTTGGGGTGAGGGTACGGCGCGAAGCGTCTCGCGGAGTTGGGTGCGCGAGGCTGCGCCCGTACCCTCATCCGGCCCTGCGGGCCACCTTCTCCCGATGGGAGAAGGAATAGCCGGGCGTCCATAGCCCCTCTCCCGCCGCTTCGCTCAGATCCGGATTGCCGCCGTGCTCTGGCGCTGTGCATCCTGCTGCTGCACATCCTGCTGCATGGTTGCCTGCTGCGTTTGTGCGAGCACCTGCTGCCGATCGAACTCGGCCAGTCGCTCGAACGACTGCGTGGCCGGCGTGCGCACCGCCTCTTCGATCGGCATCTGCGCACGCAGGTGCGCCGGATCCTTCGGGTCGCCCTGCACCACGAACACCAGTTCGCCTGCCTGCACGTTGCGCCCGCGCTCGCTCAACCGAACATGGTCCACCCGCTCCAGGCCGCTGCGCGCGGCCAGATCGGTCAGGCTGGCGGCCATGCAGGCGCTGTCCGCGTCGGGGCTGCGCCCGAGTTGCTGGTCCAGCGCGTGCGTGCCGGCGACGCATTGCTGATGCAAGGCGTGGCGTGGATGGTCCGGCCGGGTGGGATCGGTGGCACCCGCGGCCAGCAGCTCGGCATTTGCCGGCCGCGCGGGATCGGCCTCGGCCAATGTCTGCGGGCTGCGCATGACCGGTTGCTGCCGGTAAGGATCGTCGGGATGGAACTGCTGCCGCAGCTGCTGGCGCTCCAGGCGTAGCGCGCGCGTGTCGTCGAGTTCGCGGAGTTGCTGCGGGTCGCGCACTGGCTGCACCACGGTCTGCTCACCATCGCTGACCCACGTGTTCCAGCCGCGCGTCTGTTGGTCGTACATGTAGGAAAAATTCGGCGCACCAATCCGGTCCGGGTCGATGATGGGCAGCGTATGGCTCGCTCCGATGCGTGCGACCGTCATCCGCCACGTATAGGAAAGCGCATTGAGTTGCGCATCGTCGTACTTGCCAACGTCCGCCATGGTTTCGCTGGCCCGGTTCACTCCAAGCGCGGAGTTGTCGAGCATCATCGACCAGACCTTCTCCGCCTCGGCTTCGCCGCCGTGGCGGCGCGCGGCATCGAGCAGCTGGCGCGGGGTCCAGGCGTCGGGGTTGATTTTTCTTTCCTGGAACGTGGCATCGTGAACGTCCTCGACGTCCCTGACTGGAAGATTGAGCGCAAGGTCGGGGCGATGCGCCGTGTTCTGATAAAACTCGCGTCGCTCGAGATCATGCTTCATCAAGTCAACGCCGAAGCTGTTCCACTCGCGTTCGCTCATGCGCACGCCGTCGCGTCGTGCCTGGCTATCGGCGAACATATTCGCGGTTGCACCTGGTGCGTTGTCATTGCGTACGACACCAAGCGCGAGCAGGCCATAACCATCGTTACCCTGCTTGCGCGCTAGATAGTTCCAGTAGAGCTCTCGATTTTCCTCGTCTGCATAGTGCCGGAGGATGTCGATGTCTTTTTGGTCGAGTCCAGCCATTTCCACATCTCCTTATCGGGGTGCTCCTGCCTCATCGGCCAGGGTCTTTGGAGCCCCGAACTGAACGAGTGCGCTTCGCGCCCTATCCTCGATCTTGCTCCAATCGGCCAATGCAACGCGCACATAGTTGATATGCACCAAGACCTTCAACTGCGGAATGGTGAAAAAGTGATCGCACTTGGGAAGTGCGTCTTCATCGCTTCGCACCAGCGTTCCATCGCGATATTCCACCCCCGTCTGCGTCACTTCACGCGATGTGCATTTGATGACCGTCTGGATGTCGCCGCGTTGGTCCCGTCTCACGTACCAATCGTCATGTCCTTTGGGCTGCATCACAGCTAAGGATTCGCGGTATCCCTTGGCCCTGTAATACGCAAAGATCTTGGGCAGGTCCGCATAGTATGGCGTCAAGCCATACGTCACTTCCCCCTGGATGCGGGTTTCCAGGCGCTCGGCTGGATTGTCTTGCTGACCCGGATCCGGCGTGTACTGGCTTCGCAAGGACGCATGAACATCCACCCGGTCCATATAGTGGTAGCCGATGTTGACCGTGCGCGTTGCCACATCCAGGCTCAGATGACTGCGCTCGCCAGGCGCGAACGGCTCCAGCGTCGGATATTCCAGGTACAGGCCGAAGCTGCCGTCGAAGTTCGGCCCCATCTGGTCGCCGAAATAGTTGGCCGGGATCCGCAACGTGTACGGGCCCAGGCACGTGTCCATCAGCGGCGGCGGCGTCTTGAATGGATCCTGCGGGCCATCGTGATGCTTCATGACACATCCCTGTTCGTTGGTGGTGGTGCGCGACGGTTTGTCGGCCGGGTTGGCGCAGCCGGCCAATGGCAGCCCGATGGCCAACAACAGCCAATGGGCGCGGCATGGGGCACGTCTCATCTGCATCCTCCGGTGATGCGCGGGACACAATTATAGGTCGCGCATACGCCCTGGAGCCGCATGGGCCACGCCTGCATCGATTTCGATATCACCAACGTGGCGTCAGGCTGGCGAAGCGCGCTTCGCTGTGGTTCTGGCAGTCCACAGTGGCCCGAACTTTCCATCCGGCGCATTGCGTACGGTCAACGTCGCGCCACTACGCGATGAGCCGGCCATTCGCATTGAGGCGATAGGCACGTAGGCGATCTGCACGGCAGTGACAGCGACCGTGGCGCCGCTGCTGTGCCCGAGCGGTCGCAGAGCATGTCATCGAAGTCGCAATTGCCCGGCCGCGATAGTGTGGCGGCTCGACGCGCGCCCTTTCAGCCGCGCGGCAGCGGCAACCCGGTGAAGTCCTTGACCGTACGCAGCACGAAGCTGGAATTGACATCGGCCACGCCGGCGGCGTTGAGCAGCTTGTCCAGCAGGAACGCGGAGAAATGGGTCAGGTCGCGCACGTAGACGTGCAGCAGGTAGTCCATGTCGCCGGTCAGCGCGTGGCAGGCGACGACCTCGTCCCAGCCCTGCACGCTGTCGGCGAAATGGGCGATGCCGGTTTGCCCGTGCTTTTCCAGCTGCACGCGCACGAACGCCTGCAGACCCAGACCGATCGCGCCAGGCACCAGCCGTGCGGCGTAGCCGGCGACCACGCCGTCGGCCTCCAGCCGCTGCACCCGGCGCAGGCAGGCCGACGGCGACAGGTTCACCTGCGCGGCCAGTTCGGCGTTGCTGGCCCGTCCCTGCCGTTGCAGCAGCGCCAGCAGGCGCAGGTCGGTGCGGTCGAACAGGGCCGATTCGGTCATTTATTGCTCTGCAACATGTATTCGCTGCAACAATCTTGCGCCTAGGAACTGGAATCGCGCAACTTCGCAAACTCATTGCGTGGCTTGTCGCCTAGCATCGTCGGTATCCCCACCGGAGCCGCCGCCCATGGACACCGCACCGCGCCGCGTCGAACACCAGCAGACCGACAAGGGCTATGTGCCGGTCTACACCACGGCCGTGGTCGCGCAGCCATGGGACAGCTACAGCGCCGACGACCATGCCACCTGGGGCACGCTGTACCAGCGTCAGCGCGAATTGCTGGTCGGCCGCGCCTGCGACGAATTCCTGCAGGCGCAGGACGCGATGGGCATGAGTCCGCAGGCCATCCCGCGCTTCGAGCAGCTCAACGAGGTGCTGGGCGCCGCCACCGGCTGGACCCTGGTCGGGGTCGAAGGCCTGCTGCCGGAACTGGATTTCTTCGATCACCTGGCCAACCGCCGCTTCCCGGTGACCTGGTGGATCCGCCGCCCCGAACAGATCGACTACATCGCCGAGCCGGACCTGTTCCACGACCTGTTCGGCCACGTGCCGCTGCTGATGAATCCGCTGTTCGCCGACTACATGCAGGCCTATGGCCGCGGCGGGGTGAAGGCGCACGGCATCGGCCCGGACGCGCTGCAGAACCTCACCCGCCTGTACTGGTACACGGTGGAGTTCGGGTTGATCGCCAGCGCCGACGGCCTGCGCATCTTCGGTGCCGGCATCGTCTCGTCCAAGGGAGAGTCGCTGTACGCGCTGGAATCGGCCGCGCCCAATCGCATCGGCTTCGACCTGGCGCGGATCATGCGCACCCGCTACCGCATCGACACCTTCCAGAAGACCTACTTCGTCATCGACAGCTTCGAACAGTTGATGCAGGCGACCGCGCCGGACTTCACTCCGATCTATGTGGCGCTGGAAACCCAGGAGCACCTGCCGGCCGGCGAGGTTCAGGAAGGCGACCGCGTGTACCAGAAGGGCACCGGCGAAGGCTGGGCGGAAGGCGGCGACGTTTAACCGTAGAGCCGGGCCCTGCCCGGCTGCTTTCAACGCGGCCGCGTAGCCACGCGCGCTGGTGGCTGGTTGAGTCGCTTGAGGACGGCGTGGGCGTGGTACGTCCTGCCCCACTTCTTCTCGTTGCCCTTCGACAGGATTCCGGCCTCCTCGAGCGCATAGATGCCGGTAAGCGCTGACCGGTCAGACACATCCAGCAGCGAAGCAACCTGCGACGCCGTGACCACCGGATGGCCGACCAGCAGCGCGGGAAGTCGACGCGCGACAGAATCGCCGCGATAGCGGCTTACCTTCACCGACCACTCTGCTACAAGCTGCTGCATGTCCTCGGCGATGGCGATCGCATCGTTCGCCGACTCCACCACGGCCTTGGAGACCATATCCATCCACGGTACCCAGTTGCCTTTGATCTGCACCTGGTTGAGCGCTTCGTAGTAGGTGTCCTTGCTTCGGAGCAATGCGCCAGACAGGTACAGCGGTGGATATCCTTCTGCCGCCAGTATCAGCGGCATCAGCAGCCGACCGGTGCGTCCATTGCCATCCTTGTATGGATGGATGGTTTCGAACTGGGCGTGCGTGATGGCGAGCTGGGCAAGGATGTTCAGTTCGAACTGTTCGTCTTCCGCCGCCTGGTATTGCAGCATCTGCCGTTCCAGTTCCTGCATCGCCTCGCCGATCCGATCCGGCGGCGAAGGAACGAAGCGTGCGTCTTCAGGGCGTCCTCCCAACGGGCCGATAACGGCCTGTTCCTGACGATAGCTGCCCTTTGGGAAATGCTTGGGCGTGTCCTGCATCAGCACTGCGTGCAGGTGGTTGACCAGCGCAAGGTCGATGGCGGACCTACCCCGCTCCCTGACCGTTTCAAGGCCGTCCTGCAGCGCCTGTACGTAACGCTCGGTGACCACCACGTCGGCGGGCAGGCCGTCGAGGCCAAGGGTAGCTTCATACACCAGCAACTGGTCCAGATCGGTCTGGGTCCCTTCTATCTGGGAGCTCTGCACGGCTTCGCGTCGCGCCAAGGTACGGGTGACCAAATCCGGGGCAGGCCAGTGGCGCATTGCCTGTTCCAGCCGGGCCAGCGCCGCGTTGGCGCCAGCGAACAGTTCGCGGTTGCCCGACTGCCCAGCGGGCAGCCTGCGCGGCGTTGGCGGGGCTGTCATGGCCATCAGGTTCGGGCGACCTTCGACCGGCACCAGGTACTGGCGCAGTGGAACCGCTATGTCTTCTCGTCGCATGGAACCCTCCGCCCTAAACTTCAAAAGCACTCTACGCTTCTGAAGTTTAGCGTTCCATCCTTCAAAAGCGGCAAAGATTTTTGAAGTTTACTTCATTAAACTTCAAAATCTCCCACCGCTTTTGAAAGTTGGCGCCGGTAGACCGGGGCCCTGCCCGGCTGGCTTCACCGCGGATACGCCAGCAGCACCACTAGATCCTGCTCCCCCCGCTGCTGCAGCGCATGCAGGCTGCCCACCCGGGTCAGAAGCGCATCGCCTGCCGCCACGTCGTACTGCTTGCCATCCAGCACGTAGCTGCCCTGCCCGCTGACGATGTAATAGATCTCGTCCTTGTGCTGCGGGTGCAGGCCGATGCCCGCGCCCTTGTGCAGCACGCGCTTGCGCAGCACGAAGGGCAGGTCCTTGTCGTCGGCGAAGAAGGGATACGCGGTGGTCGGCCCGGCGCCGCCGTGCGGGCCGGGCTGACTGATGCCGATATCGCGCTCGTGGACCACGCGCGAGGGCTTGGCCGGCTCGCTGCCCCGCCCTGCGGGCTGACTTACGTCGCAGTCGATGTCGCGCTTCAAGGCCGGCTTCAGCTCGGGCGTCGACGCCACCCAGTCGCGCAGCACCAGGCAAGCCACGGCGGTGGCGCCGGCGGTGCTGAAGTGGGTGCCGTCGGCCTTGTTCTGCTCGGGCACGAACATGAAGTACGGCTTGGCGCCCTGCTCGCCCAGCGCGCGGATCCAGCGGGTGGAACTGGCGTTGAGGTCGATCAGCGCGACCTGCTCGCGCGTAGCCAGCTGTTTCACCGCCTGGGTGTACAGCCCGTGGGTGTCGAGCAGCGAACCGAAGTCGTACAGCAGCCGCGCGGCGGGCGTGAGCAGGATCGGCGTGGCGCCCTTGTCGCGGGCCAGCGTCACGTAGCGCGATAGATACTGCGGATAAGCATGCTGCGGATCGTCGTAGCGGTTGGGGTCTTCGACCTTGGCGTCGTTGTGCCCGAACTGGATCAGCAGCACGTCGCCGCGACGCAGGTCCTTGGCGATCGCGTCGAGGCGGCCCTCGACGATGAAGCTGCGCGCGCTGCGCCCACCCTTGGCGTGGTTGCGCACCTGCCAGGCGGCCGGATCCAGATAGCTCTGCAAGGCCTGGCCCCAACCGGCCTGCGGCGCGCGCTCGGGGCCGTAGTCGGCCGCGGTGGAATCGCCGGCGATGAATACGCGCTGCGGCTCTGCACAGGCGATCCCTGCGCAGAGCGACAGCAAGACGGACAAGAACAGGCGCATGGCGGGCTCCGGTGCGCGGTGTCTGCGCTTTGCGCCGCCGCCGCTGTCACCGCGGGTGTGGCGAGGCGTTAGGCAAGCGCGGTGCGGGTTGGTCGAACCGTTCGACTCTCACCCCAACCCCTCTCCCGCGGGAGAGGGGCGTCATGCGGGTCAGGCCGCTGCGGCTTCCGGCTTGCCCAGCACGCCGGCGACGAAGGCGCGGATCTCCGCATCCTGCGCATTGTCGAAGAAGCACTGCTGGAAACGCTCGCCGCCGACCGCCTGCTTGACCAGTTCCGGATCCAGCGCGCGCAGGCCGTCCAGGTAGGACTTGCCGGTGGCCTGCTTGACCTGCGCCAGGATGCCGGCGTTGGCCTGCTGCGATTCGCGGCGCTCGGCCGGATAGCCCATGCCGCGCTCGCCGCTGAAGGCCTTCTCGAAGATGTAGCGCACGTTGATTTCCGCGCCCCAGCCGTAGCCCTTGGCGAAGGCCAGCGCCAGCGCGTTGCCATTGTTGACCTGGGCGAACAGGTAGGCGTCGGTCGGCTCGATGCAGTAGCCGCAGAACACGCCCGGGTAGGCGTTGAGCGACATCATCGCGCCCTGGCCGGTGCCGCAGCCGGCGACGACGAAATCGACCGCCTTGGAATTCAGCAGCAGGCTGGCGACGATGCCCAGGTGGATGTAGGTCAGGCGGTGGTCGTTGTCGCCGTCCATGCCGACGTTGAACACGCTGTGGCCCTGTTCGCCGGCCACGTCGGTGAGCTGCTGCAGGATTACCGGGTTCTTGCCGGCCTGGCTGAACTCATTCATCAGTGCGATTTTCATGGGTGTCTCCGATTGCGGGGGAAGATGTTGCGTGTGATCGATGTGGCGCGTGTGGTGCCGACCCTCATCCGCCCTGCGGGCACCTTCCCCCGGAGGGGGAAGGGAGAAGCGCTGGCTGCGGCCGCACGCGTGCTTGGCTCAGCGCGCCAGCCAGCCGCCGTCGACCGGGATGACGGTGCCGTTGACGTAGTCCGAGGCGCTGCTGGCCAGGAACACCGCGGTGCCGCCCAGGTCTTCCGGCACGCCCCAGCGCCCGGCCGGGATGCGCTCCAGGATCGACTGGTTGCGCGCGGCGTCGGCACGCAGCTGCGCGGTGTTGTCCGTAGCCATGTAGCCGGGCGCGATGGCGTTGATGTTCAACCCCTTGGCGCCCCACTCGTTGGCCAGCAGGCGGGTGATGCCGGCGATGCCGGACTTGCTGGCGGTGTACGAGGGCACGCGGATGCCGCCCTGGAACGACAGCATCGAGGCGATGTTGATGATCTTGCCGCTGCCCTGGGCGATGAAGTGGCGGCCGGCGGCCTGCGACATGAAGAACGCAGACTTGATGTTGACGTTCATCACGTCGTCCCAGTCCTGCTCGCTGAAATCCACCGCGTCGGCGCGGCGGATCAGGCCGGCGTTGTTAACCAGGATGTCGAGGCGGCCGAGGCCGGCCAGGGTCTCGTCGAGCACGCGCTGCACCGGCTCGATGCTGATCAGGTTGGCCTCGATCGCGACGAAGCGTCGGCCCAGCGCCTTGACCTTTTCCTCGGTCTCGGTGGGCGCCTGGATGCCGGCGGCGGCGATGTCGGCGCCGGCCTGCGCCAGCGCCAGCGCGATGCCCTGGCCGAGGCCGGTATTGGCGCCGGTGACCAGTGCGACCTTGCCTTCGAGACTGAACGGATTCGTCATTGCGGGTGCTCCTAGAGTGATGCGGATACGGTGGCGGGCGGCGGCGCAGGTGGCGCACGCGGCGCTTACTTGAGCTGGCAGATGTCCAGCACGTGCATGTCGGTGTAGTCCAGGTTTTCGCCGCCCATCGCCCAGATGAAGGCGTAGTTGCTGGTCCCGGCGCCCATGTGGATCGACCACGGCGGCGAGACCACCGCCTCGTCGTTCTGGATCACGATGTGGCGCTGCGCGTCGGGCTCGCCCATGAAGTGATAGACGCGGTCGTTGGCGCCCAGGTCGAAGTAGAAATAGACCTCGCTGCGACGATCGTGCAGATGCGGCGGCATGGTGTTCCACACGCTGCCCGGCTTGAGCACGGTCAGGCCCAGCAGCAGCTGCGAGGACTGGCAGGTGGCCGGCACGATGTACTGGTAGATGGTGCGCTCGTTGCTGGTCTCCAGCGCGCCGCGGTCCAGCGCCACCGCGTCCTTGATCGACAGTTGCTTGGTCTCGAAGCGCGCATGCGCCGGGGTCGAGGCCAGATAGAACCGGGCCGGGTTGGCCGCGTCGTCGGAGGCGAAGCTGACCTCGCTGCTGCCCATCGCCACGTACAGCCCGTCCTTCGGTCCCAGCGCGTAGGCGGTGCCGTCGACGGTGACCGTGCCGCTGCCGGCGCCGACGTTGATCACGCCCAGCTCGCGGCGCTCCAGGAACGGATGGCCGGCGGCGGAGGCCGGTTCGGTCTGCTGCGGCAGTGCCACCGGGTTGTTGACCGGCGCGGCACCGCCGAGCACGAAGCGCTCGTAGTGGGTGTACTTCAGCGTGACCGCATCGGCGACGAACAGGCCATCGAGCAGGTACAGCTCGCGCAACTGGTCGTTGCTGGCGCCCTTGATGGCGTCGGGATGGGTGGCGTAGTGGGTCTTGCAGTACAGGGACATGGGGATCTCCGGGGCAAGCAGGGACACGCGGCAGCCCGCATGAGGGCATTCTAGCGGCTCTGGTAAACCGGTGTCATTGCGCAGTGCACGAAAGGCCGGGATTGGGGATTGGGGATTGGGGATTCGTGGCCAGCGGCGGAGAGTTTGGACGAGCAATCGGCGCCGCGCGCCGCTGGCACTGCAGGACACGGCGATGTATCGGGCAGACCGACCTACTTGGCGACGGTTGCCGCATCCCTTCTGGAGAAAAGCCCCCTTTGGTAAAGGGGGCGTGCCTAAGGCGCGGGGATTGGGCAGGCTCGGCGCCCGGGGCCCAAGGTTCTGCGACGCAGAACCTTGGGGGCACCTGCCCGCGCAGCGGACAGGTGCCGCGCTTCAATCTTCCGGCGGCTGGCAGGAGTCGCGCACGATCAGGTGCGGGCGCACGCTGGCGATCGCCAGTGCCGGGGTGCCCTCGGGCTGGATCAGCATCGCCGCGGCGGTGCGGCCGGTGTCGCGGGTGTGCCGGCGTACCGAGGTCAGCGACGGCCACAGGCGCGAGGCCAGCGGGCTGTCGTCGTAGCCGATGATCGACAGCTGGCGCGGGATGTTGATGCCGGCGCGCAGCGCGACCTTGTACACGCCGGCGGCCATCTCGTCGTTGCCGGTGAAGATCGCGCTCGGGCGCTGCTTGCCGAGCAGCAGTTTCTCGGCCGCGGCCACGCCGGATTCGAAGGTGTAGCCGGCCTCGACGATGCGCTCCGGCGGCAGTTCGATGCCGCGCCGGGTCAGCGCTTCGATGAAGCCGGCGGTGCGCTCGTGCGCGGAGCGGTAGGCGCTGGGACCGGTGATCAGGGCGATCTCGCGGTGGCCAAGCGACAGCAGGTAGTCGGCGGCCTCGGCGGCGCCGTCGCGGTCGTGGGTGACCACCATCTGCGAGGTCTCGTCCAGCGGCAGCGAGGCGATGCGGGTGTAGCGCACGCCGATGCCGGCGAGCATGTCGGCCAGCGCCTGGTCTTCGGAGGCGCGCGGCACCAGGATCACGCCGTGCAGTTTCTGCTGCTGCACGAAGCGGCGCACGCCCTCGATATAGCCGGGGCTGCGGCTGTCGCAGGGATGCACCACCAGCTCGAAGCTGGAGCCGCGCAACGCGTCCAGCGCGCCGTACTGCATGTCCACGATGTACTGCGCGGTCGGGTTGTCGTAGACCATGCCGATCAGGAACGAGCGCCGGAACGCCAGCCCGCGCGCCAGCGGATCCGGCGCGTAGCCGACTTCGCGCATCAGCGCTTCGACCTTCTCGCGCGTGTCCTTGCGCACCAGCGGCGAGTTGTTGATGATCCGCGACACCGTTTTCTTCGAAACCCCGGACAGGCGCGCGATGTCGTTGATCGTCGCCGCCTTGCCGTGGACGGACGCGTGGAGATCGGCGGAAGGAGGTTTGCTCGGCGCCATGGACGGAAAACCGGACGGAAGAGGACGGATTCTACCGGTAGTCATGTTCACTCCAGCGCGCGGTAGCGGAATTGGCGGAAATGCACCTTTCCATTTCCGGCCGCATACAGCGCCGGCTTCAGCGCCAGAAACTTGCCGGCGACGTTGTGGTGGTAGCCGGACACTTCCATCTGCACCGGATACTTGGTCCAGCTGATGCCGTCGCGGCTGCTGTGGATGGTGACGATGTGGCGGTCGTTGCGCACCCGCAGCCACAGGCGGCCGCCCTTGGCGCTGGGCGCCAGCTGCGCCGGGCGCTCCTCGCCGTAGCGGTGCATGACGAACGCCTCGCCGTTGCTGCCCACCCCGGCGTACAGGCGCTCGCTATAGAACAGCAGCGCGCCGCCCTGCGCACCGGGTTCGATCTCCATCTCCACCTCGAACTCATAGGCGGGGTCGGGCGCGATCACGGTCAGCGGCGAACTGTCGCGCGGCGCGCGGCCCTTGCCCTGCACGCTCAGCGTGCCGTCGCCGAAGGACAGCCGCTGGTATTCGTCGCGGCCCGGGTTGAAGAACGACCACTGCGGGCCGAGCCGGCCGCCGCGGAAATCGTCCGACAACGCCAGCCCGTGCGGCAACGCCTGCCCGCTGGGCTTTTTCAGCGGCATGCCGAGATCGCCGCCCTTGGCCACGAACCAGCCGTCGGCGGTCCACTCGATCGGGTCCAGCAGCGCCTGCCGGCCCAGCGTCCAGTAGCCGTTCTCGTAGCCGTGATAGAGCATCCACCAGCGCCCGTCGGTGCCTTCGACCAGGGTCGCATGGCCGCGCGACCACCACGGCTCGGCCGCACTCTTGGTGCGGGTGATCGGGTTGTTCGGCGCGTTGCGCCACGGCCCGTGGATCGAGCGCGAGCGAGCGGTGATCACCATGTGCCCGGTCGGCGGGCCGGCGGTGCCGCCGACCGCGGTGGTCATGTAGTACCAGCCGTTGTGGCGGGTGATCTTCGGCCCTTCCTGCGCATAGGCTTCCACATCCCAGCTTTCCGGGTACTTCCAGCCGTCGTAGACATGCTTGGGCGTGCCGATGACCTTCAACCCGTCGTCGGACAACTGCACGTAGTCGCCGCCGCTCAGGAACAGGTAACGCTTGCCGTCCTCGCCGACCGCGTGGCCGGGATCGATGTACTTGCCCAGGCCGATGTCGATCGGCGCGCTCCACGGGCCCTTGATGTCGTCGGCCCAGACCACGAAGTTGCTGCGCTGGCCCTGCTCGCCACGCCGCGCCGGAAAATAGATGTAGTAACGCGTGCCGTGCTTGATCAGGTCCGGCGCCCAGATCGCGCCGACGTTCTCGCTGATGGCGTGGCCCAGCGGCTGCCAGTTCACCAGGTCGCGCGAGTGCCAGATCGGCAGGCCGGGGTAGGCGTCGAACGAGGACAGGGTGAGGTAGTAGTCGTCGCCGTCCTTGAGCACCGACGGATCGGGATGGTCGCCGGCCAGCACCGGGTTGAGGAATGTGCCATCGCCCTGGTCGGCGATGCGCTGGTGCTCGATGCCGCGCTTCCAGTCGGCCGCCGCGGCCAGCGCGCTGGCGGCGAGCAGGCCGGCCAGCAGCAGCCAGCGCAGCGAACGCGGGATCGTGGACGAGCTCATGCCATGCACTCCTTGGTTGGCGCCGCAGCGGCTGCGTGCGGCGCGGCGCATCAGGCGCGCAGCGCGCGCGGCAACCACAGCGACAGTTCCGGGAAGAACGCCACGATCAGCAGCACGCACAGCGCCGCCAGCCAGAACGGCCAGATCGTGCGCATGCTCTGGGCCACGGTGATCTGGCCGATCGAGGTGCCGATGAACAACACCGAGCCGATCGGCGGGGTGATCAGGCCGATGCCGCCAGCCAGCACCATCACCAGCCCGAAATGGATCGGGTCGATGCCGTAGGCCTTCACCACCGGCAGGAAGATCGGCGTGCAGATCAGGATCTTCGGCGCCAGGTCCATGAACATGCCCAGCAGCAGCAGCATCACCACGATCATCAGCAGCACGGTGTTCTTGCCGTCGGCGATCGACTGCAGCAACTTCACCGCTGCCGCCGGCACCTGCAGGTAGGCCAGCAGCCAGCCGAACACCGCCGCGGTGGCGATCACGAACAGGATCACGCCGGTGGTGCGCGCCGCATGCGTGACCGCGGCGAAGAACTCAGCCCAACGCAATTGCCGATACAGCAGCGCGGTGACGATCAGCGCGTACACCACCGCGATCGCCGCGCTCTCCACCGCGGTGAAGATGCCGGCGCGGATGCCGACGAAGATCAGCGCGACCAGGCCCAGCCCGGGCAACGCACCGACCAGGCGCAGCGCCACCGCGCGCCAGCCCGGGAACGGCTCGGTGCCGTAGCCGCGGTGGCGCGCCACCGCGTAGCCGGTGATCATCATCGCCGCGGTCATCAGCAGCGCCGGGAAGATGCCGGCCGCGAACAGATCGGCGATCGACAGCCCGCCGCCGGCCGCGGCCGAGAACAGGATCAGGTTGTGCGAAGGCGGCACCAGCAGCGCGACCAGCGCCGCGGTCATGCTCACGTTGACCGCGTAGTCGCGGTCGTAGCCGCGCTTGATCATCTGCGGAATCATGGTGCCGCCGACCGCCGACACGTCGGCGATGGCCGAACCGGACACGCCGCCGAAGAACAGCGAGGACAGCACGCTGACCTGGCCCAGGCCGCCGCGCATGCGCCCCACCAGCGACGAGGCCAGCGCGATCAGGCGTTCGGAGATACCGCCGCGCAACATCAACTCACCGGCAAAAATGAACAACGGAATCGCGATCAACGAGGCCGAGCCGCTGCCGGCGGAGATCTGCTGCACCAGCACGATCGCCGGCAGGTCCAGGTAGAGGATGGTCGCCAGCGCCGCGGCGCCCAGCGCATAGGCGACCGGCACGCCGATCAACAGCAACAGCACGAACAGCCCGAGCAGGATTGCAATGGCCATGGCTCAGTTCACTCCTTCAGCGGTGGCCGGACGCAGCGCCTGCCACGCCTGGTACAGCGCGAACACGCTCATCAGCGCGCCGCCGATCGACAGCGGCAGGTAGTTGATGCTCTGCGGCAGCGAGGCGCCGGCCATCTTGATGTCCAGCCCGTCCAGCAACAGCACCCCGCCCCACCAGGCGATCACTGCGCCGATGGCGACGATCATCAGCGGACGGATCAGGTCGATCGCCCGGCGCACGCGGGCGTGCATCTTTTCCGCCAGCAGGAAGAAACCGAAGTGGCGGCGGGTGTGCACGCCGGCGGCGGCGGCCAGGCTCATCGCGGTGCTCAGCAGCAGCAGCGTCACCGGCTCGGTCCAGCTCGGCGAATCGTTGAGCACGTAGCGGGTGAATACCTGCCAGCCCTGCACCACCACCAGCCCGAGCAGGGCGGCGGCGGCGATGCCGATGGCGAGGTTGGAAACCCGGTCGAGCAGCCGCTGCAGCGGCGCCACCGGAACGGCAATGGCGTGGTCGGTCATCGGCATGGCCTCAGGCGAAATCGCGGATGCGTCGGTACAGGGCTTCGATCTCCGGCTGCCGCCGGTACTCGGCCAGCAGCGGCGCGGCGGCCTTGCGGAAGGCGGGCATGTCCACCTCGTTGATCAGCACGCCGTAGTCGAGCACTTCCTGGCGCGCCTTCGATTCGGAGGCGTCCCACAGCTTGCGCATCACCGCCACCGATTGCCGCGCGGTCTCCACCACCAGCGCGCGATCGCCCGGCGCCAGCGCCTGGAAGCTGCGCTGCGACATCACCAGCACGTCCGGCGCATAGGAATGCTCGCTCTGCGACCAGTAGTGTGCGGCCTCGAAATGGCGGCTGGACTGGAAGCTGCGCATGTTGTTCTCGGCGCCGTCGATCATGTGCGTCTCCATCGCCGAGAAGGTTTCGCCCAGCGACATCGGCGTCGGATTGGCGCCGAGCATGTGCATCAGCTTGAGGAAGATGTCCGACGAGGCCACGCGCAGCTTCAGGCCGTGCAGGTCTTCGGGACGATGCAGCGGGTGCTTGGTGTTGTAGAAGCAGCGCGCGCCGGAATCGTAGATGGCCAGGCCGACCAGGTCGCGCTGCTCGAAGCTGCGCAGGATGCTGTCGCCGACATGGCCGTCGATCGCGCGGCGCAGGTGCGGCACCGAGTCGAACACGTACGGCAGGCACAGCGCCTGGGTCAGCGGGAAGGTGTTGTTGAGCGCGCCGGAGTAGACGCGGGTGATGTCGATGGCGCCGAAGCGGGCCATGTCGATCGCTTCCGCTTCGCGGCCGAGTTGGCCGGAGTGGTACTGGCGCAGCTTCAGCCGGCCGCCGGTCTGCCGTTCCAGGGTCTGCCCGAACCAGCGCACCGCCTCCACGGTGGGATAGTCGGCCACGTGCACGTCGGTGGCGGTGAGCAACTGGCTGCCGCCGCCGGCCTGAGCCAGCGTGCCCAGCGGCGCTGCCGCGGCCGCGGCGAGTCCTGCGCCCAGAAAACCTCTACGAGTGATCATGCTGCGCCCTCCCGCGCGTCGTCGGCATGCCGCGGCTTACGCCGCGACCGCCCTGCAGTGAAGTTCGCCGTAGCCGTCGAAACGGATCGTCGCGTGCTGGCCGATGGCGATGTCGTGGATGCCGGTGGCATTGCCGGTGGCGATCAGCTCGCCGCGCTTGAGCGGCCGGCCGCGCCGCGCCGAACGCGCCAGCGCGAACGCGAACGCGGCGCGCAGCCCGCCCGGCAACAGGGTGGCACCGCCGCTGCCGACGCGTTGGCCCTCGATCAAGGTTTCCGCCAACAGCGCGGATTCGTCCAACGTGGTCCAGTCGGCGACCTGCGGCCCCAGGATCAGGCCGTTGTTGTTGCCGAAATCGGAGATCACCACGCGCGGCCCCAACTGGTTGATCGTGGCCAGCGGGCTGCTGGCCACTTCCACGCCGATGAACAGCGTGGACGGCACCTGCGCGGCCTGCTCCGGGGTCCAGTGCAACTGGTCGGCCGGCACGTCCGCGTCCAGGCGCATCACGTACTCGGCCTCGACAGCGCCGAAGCCGCCGTCGAACACCGGGATGTCCGTTGTTCCACCGGTAGCATTCCACAGGTTGCGGGCGAAGATCGGGCCGAGCAGGCGCTCGTCGCCGGAATGGTCGCGGCGCTCGGCGGCGATGTAGCCGACCTTCCAGCCGACCACGCGGTCCGGCCATTGCGCGATCGCCAGGTCCTGCACGCGGTAGGCGGTTTCCAGGTCGTCGGGGATGATCCCCGGGAAATCGGGCAACGAACGGCCCTGCTGGCGGGCCTGGACGAAGCGCGCCGCGATGTCGGCCAGCGCGGGCGGTGGCGTGTCCGAAGGACCGGAATGAGTGCTCAAGGGCATCTCCGCAAGAATGTGGGGGGTCGGAAGAATTGCTGCGCCGCTCATCGACAGCGCGTTGCGCAGTTGTATATGGTAAACCGGTGTCATTGGCAATGTGCGGTGCGGCAAAAAGCGGGGATTCGGTAGTGGGGATTGGGGATTCGCCGCGGCATTGCGACCTGATCCCGAATGCGAAACCCACCGCTTGCGCGGCGCCGTGCGAGCGGATTAGCTGCACATCCTTGACCTGGGAGGGCGACGGATGCGGAACACGACGACAACGGAAGGCGCTGGTGTGGCGCTGACGGATGCTGCCGACGACAACGGCCTGCGGCGCCTGGCCTCGCGCCCGATCCTGAGGCATGCGGCCGGCGCGCTTACGCTGGCGTGGCGCCATCGCCGGCATGGCGCGCTGAGCGTCTTGCTGGCACTGGCGCTCGCCGGCCCCGCGCTCGCGGCCGAGCACCCGAGCGGCGAAACAGCGGCCGAGCAGGCGGCGCGGATCCCGCTATGGCCGGATCCGGCGCCCGGCGCTGCGCCCGGCCCCGACGAGGCGCGCATCGTCGACCGCAGCGACGACCCGGCGCTGCCCGACCGCGCCATCAGCGGCCGCTACCAGCCGTACCTGGTGGTGTACCGGCCGAAGACGCCGAACGGCATCGCCCTGCTGGTCGCGCCCGGCGGCGGCTACGCGCGCATCGTGCTGGACAAGGAAGGCACCGCCTTGCTGCCGATCTTCGCCGAACAGGCAGGCATTACCCTGTTCGTGCTGCGTTATCGGCTGCCCGACGCGGAAGCGGCGGGCGCCGACGCAGCGGCGCAGCGCAACCTGCCGCTGGCCGACGCGCAGCGCGCGCTGCGCCTGATCCGCGCACGCGCCGCCGACTACGGCGTGGACCCGCACCGGGTCGGCGCGATCGGCTTCTCCGCCGGCGGCCACGTCGCCGCCAGCCTGGGCACCCGCTACGACGACCGCGTCTACCCGGCGCGCGACGCGATCGACCGGCTCAGCGCGCGGCCGGACTTCCTGCTGCTGCTGTACCCGGTCATCGACATGGGCAGCGGCACCGCGG
Organism: Xanthomonas sp. SI; assembly: GCF_014236855.1. Lineage (NCBI taxonomy): Bacteria > Pseudomonadati > Pseudomonadota > Gammaproteobacteria > Lysobacterales > Lysobacteraceae > Xanthomonas > Xanthomonas sp. SI. The sequence goes on along the minus strand of NZ_CP051261.1, from coordinate 89,499 downwards.
CGCATACCGGCTCGCGCCTGCGGCTGCTCGGCCGTCATCCCGATGCCGCCACGATGAGCGCCTATTCGCTGCAGAACCGCGTGATTCCGGCGATGCCGCCGACGTTCCTGGTGCACGCGCAGGACGACCGGGTGGTGCCGGTGGAGAACAGCCTGCTGTTCTACCAGGCGCTGCGCCAGGCCGGCGTGCCGGCGGAACTGCACCTGTTCGCGCACGGCGGCCATGGCTTCGGCACCCGCGGCATCGCCGGCCTGCCCTTGGCGGCATGGCCGACCCAGGCGCTGGAATGGATGCGCAGCGTGCAGGGCGACCCGGCCGCGCTGGCGCCGATCCCGCCTGCCGCGCCGAAGCAGTAGCGGGCGCAGCCGCGTTGCCATGCACCACACCGCCATGACCCAGCGCGCGAACGCCGCCTGCCTCGGGCCGCCTCGCGCGGCGCACGCCACAGGCCTGCCGCTTGCACCCATCCGATCCTTTCCGCTGTCGGCCAGGGCCTTCGCCCATGGCTGGCGGCGTTTGCCCACGGACTCCGCCACGCATGACCACGCCCGCCGCCATCCCGCCTGCCTCGCTTGCCCCCACCACGGCCATCGCACCCGACGACCACGGCCGGCGCCGCTTCCTGCACGGCAGCGCGCTCGCCGCACTGGCAGTGAGCGGTGCCCTGCCTGGCGGTAGCGCCGGCGCCGCGCCCGCGCCCGCCGACCCGCAAGCGCCGCTGGCGCGCACCCGCAGCGGTCGCATCCGCGGCTATCGCGACCAGGGCGTGCAGGTGTTCAAGGGCATTCCCTACGGCGCCGACACCGCACAGCGCCGTTTCCAGCCGGCGCTGCAGGAACACCCCTGGCGCGGCGTGCGCGACTGCACCAGCTACGCCGCTTCCGCGCCGCAGCTCAAGCTCGACCCGGTCAGCGAGGACTGTCTGTTCCTCAACGTGTGGACGCCCGCCCTGCGCGACGGCGCAAAGCGCCCGATCCTGTTCTACATCCACGGCGGCGCCTACAACAACGGCTCCGGCAGCGATCCGCAGTACGACGGCGCGCGCCTGTGCCGGCGCGGCGACGCCGTGGTGATCAGCGTCAACCACCGCCTCAACGCGTTCGGCTACCTGTACCTGGCGCAGCTCGGCGACGCCGAGTTCGCCGCGTCCGGCAACGTCGGCCAGCTCGACCTGGTGCAGGCGCTGCAGTGGGTGCGCGCGCACGCGGCCGAGTTCGGCGGCGATGCCGGCAACGTCACCGTGTTCGGCCAGTCCGGCGGCGGCGCCAAGATCGCCACGCTGATGGCGATGCCGGCCGCGCAGGGCCTGTTCCACCGCGCCTGGACCATGAGCGGCCAGCAGGTCACCGCCGCCGGCCCGCGCGCGGCCACGCAGCGCGCGCAATTGCTGCTGCAGGCCTTGCAGCTCGACGCCACGCAACTGGCGGCGCTGCGCACGCTGCCGATGCAACGCCTGCTCGAGGCCACGCGCACGCGCGATCCGTCGCGGGTGGAGAACACCTCCCTGTACCTGGGCCCGGTGCTGGATGCGCAGGTGCTGCACCGGCATCCGTTCTGGCCGGACGCACCGCCGCAATCGGCGACGATCCCGATGGTGATCGGCAACACCCACGACGAGACCCGCGCCTTCCTCGGCAACGATCCGGCCAACTTCGCGCTGAGTTGGGACACGCTGCCGGCCAAGCTGGAGCAGGAACAATTCGTGGACCTGCTGCCGCAGGTGGTGATCGCCGAGTACCGGCGTCTGTATCCGCACTACACGCCGAGCGAAGTGTTCTTCGCCGCGACCACCGCCGGGCGCTCGTGGCGCGGCGCGATCGAGGAAGCCGAAGCGCGCGCGCGGCAGGGCGCGCCGACCTGGGCCTATCAACTCGATTGGGGTTCGCCGCTGGACGGCGGCAAGTTCGGCGCATTCCACACCCTGGACATCCCGCTGGTGTTCGACAACATCCGCCAGCCCGGTTCGCGCACCGGCGACGGCGCGCAGGCGCAGCGCGTGGCCGATGCGATGAGCGAGGCGCTGCTCGCCTTCGCCCGCCACGGCGATCCCAACCACGCCGGGCTGCCGCGCTGGGAACCGTATTCGCTGGCGCGGCGCGAGACCATGGTGTTCGACGCCGACAGCCGCCTGGCGCACGACCCGCGCGGCGGCGAACGCCGGCTCTACCAGCAGGTGCCGTTCGTGCAGCGCGGGACGTTTTGAGTCAGCGCAACCAGCCGCAGCGCGCGGCTGGTCAGTTGCCGGCGTAGGCCCAGTAGAGCCTGGACGTCCGGGTATCGTAGGCCATGAAACCATCTCCATTGGAGGACACGGTTCTCGGACCAAGATCGCCCGCTTCGCTGTACAGGACGGTGATCACGACGTGCGGGGACCGCAGCGCAGGAAGTTGCGGACATCCCGGCTTGCGCGCGTTGTACTCGATGAAACCATCGAACGTTTCGCTCTGCGAGTCGTCGAATGGAGCGTGGTGCCAGTGTCGTTGCCGCGCATCTTCGCTGGCCCAATAGGCATCGGGAATCTTCGCTACATCCACGGCATAGGTGTAGTCGATGCCGTCGAGAAATCCTTCTTCCCGGCAGACCTGCGGTATCCCGCGCAGGGAGGTGACGTGACCGAGTCCGCTGCGTTGCAGTTGATCGCGCATCACGCCGACGGCGATATAGGTGCGCATCATCGTGGACACCATCTGCAGCTGCACGAGCGCCCCCACGGGGATCACCAGCCACAGTGCGAGAACCCGCAACGTCTTGACCAGACGCATCGATCACCTCGGCGAAGGGCTATGCACGCCCCCTAGCGTCGCATGCCATGCCGGCCCGCGCTACCAACCCGTGTCCTCGGCCAGCACCACTTGATTGCCGCCGCCGATGCGCGCGCGCTGCAGCAGCGCTTCGGCACGTTGCATCAGCGTGGCGGCGGTGTCGGCGGGCGTGGCGAGCAAGGCGCCGACGCTGACGCCGAGCTGTTCGTTGGCCATGTCGGCGTGCGCGATCGCCAGCAGCTCGATCATGTCGCGCAACGCCGGCGCCACCTGGCGCAGGTGCGCGCCGCTGGCGTCGTACAGCACCAGCGCGAAGTGGCCCGCATCGATGCGCATGGTCACGTCCATCGGCCGCAGCAGGCATTGCAGCACCTCGGCCACGTCCACCACCGCGCGATCGGCCTCGCGCGGGCCGTAGCGCTGCACGAAGGCGGCGTATCCATCCAGTTCGACCAGGATCAACGCCAACCCGCGCTGCAGGCGCCGGGTCTCGGCCAGCGCCACCGCCAGGTGTTCGTCGAAACGGCGGCGATCGCCAAGACCGGTGAGCGCGTCGCGCAAGGCCTCGTCGTCGCGCACCCGCCGCTGCAGGAATCCCTCGCGGCGCGAATGCTCGCGCAGGTAGCCGCCGACCGCGCCGATCGGCACCGCCGCCCACAGCAACCATTGCAGGCGCAGATAGGCGTCGCGCGCCGCGCCGTCCAGCAACAGGTGCGCGGCCGCGGCGCTGATCGCGCACAGCACCAGCGCCACCGCCACGCTCTGCCACAGCGCCAGGCCCAGCGGAAAGAAACCGGCGACGATCACCAGGGTCATCACCGCGGCGGCATAACGCAGTTCCTGCGGCGGATAGCCGATGCTCGACAGCACCAGCCCGGTGCCGCCGACCAGCAACAACAGCGCCGCCCGGCCCGGCCCGTGCGCGTCCGCGCGATGGATCGCCACCGCCACCCACAGCAGCGCCAGCAAGGTGGCCGCACGCACCGCCACCGCATAGCCGAGCAGCCCGGTGCTGCCCGACCAACCGAAATGCAACGCGTCCCAGGCCAGCAACGCCAGCGCGATCAGCACACCGAGCGAGGCCGCCACGCGTTGCGCGAAGCCCATGGTCGATGCGGTGTAGCGGCGATACGCCCGTTCCAGCGGCGGGTCGAAGCGCAAAGCGGCAAAGCCGTGATGCAGTTGCCTGGCGTAGTCCTCGCCGGACGGCGCGTCCGGCGGTCCTTCGTAGCGGTGGTGCATGCGATCCCCTGTACACGGCAGCGTGGAACAGAACGCGGCGGCTGTCACACAATTCACCGTACGACGCCCAGCGCCAACGCTGCAGACTTCGACTTCCGCGTACATGAGAAATCACTGGCGCACGATTGTCCACTTTTGTCCGCCATGCATGCGCGCGATGCACAGCGCATGTCAGCAACAAGATGCAGCATGGCTGGCATGCGACAGCGCGTGCGGCCGGTGGCCGCAGCGGCCCGAGCGACGGCCGATTTATAGCCGCTCAGGCCTTCGCCGGCAGCGCCCACACGCTATTCGGATCGCCGTGACGGCCGCGGCGAAGGGTGGCGCGCGCCATCTGCCAGTACGCCCAGGCCAGGGCCAAGGCACAGCCATCCACCGCCAGCAGCAGCGAACTGCTCCACGGCGCCACCCAGCCGCCGGCGCCGCGCAGCGCGGCCAACGGCACCAGCGCAGTCAGCACCGCGCAAGCCAACAGCAGTTCGTAGGCGCCGCGCGCGGTGGGGCGCAGCAGTGCCCAGGCCACGCCCAGTCCGAACACGGCGTAGTACACGTAGCGCTCCTGCCCCGGCGGCAACAGCCGCGCGGCGACGAACAGCGCCGAGACGCCGGCCACGCAACCCAGGCAGATGCCCACCGTGAGCCGCGCCAGCGCATGCGTGCGCCACGGCTGCGCCTGCTGGCGCCGCTTGCGCCGCGCCTCCACCCACAGCAGGTTGCCGCTGTAGAACAGGAACGCGCCGCCCAGGCCGAGCAGGAAATACAGCCACCGCAGCGGCGCCCCGCCGAAGTTGGCGTAATGCAGCGCCTGCAGCCCGCGCAGCGACGCCACGCCGGGCGACATGTCCTGCGGCGCCAGCACCCGCAGCACCTTGCCGGTGGCCGCTTCCATGGCCACGCCAGCCATCGTGTTGAGCCGGCGCTGCGGGTGCTGGCCGTAGATTTCCACGCGCGCATTGGCATCGCCGGCGTCGTGGAAGGACAGGCTTTCCGGTTCGAAGCCCGGACTGGCCGCGCGCGCGCGCGCCAGCAGGTCGGCCACCGGCAGCAGCGGCGCCTTGATGTGCGCCGGCTGCACGTGCGGCGTCAGCTCCAGATCCGGCTCCAGCACCTGCATCAGCTTGCCGTCGAACACCAGGTACTGGAATGGCGCCAGCAGCAGCACGCCCAGCGCCAGTACCGCGCCGGACCAGGCGAAGATCACGTGGAACGGCAGCGACAGCATGCCGACCACGTTGTGCGCGTCCTGCCACAGGCGCTTGACGTTGCGCCCCATGCGCAGCGCGAACAGGTCCTTCAGGAACACCGGCGCGTACAGCACCACGCCACTGACCAACGCCAGGCCATAGAGAATGCAGACCACGCCGAACAGGTAGGTGCCGAAGGTGCGCGGCAAGCCGGCGGTGAAGTGCAGGTCGTACAGGAAGTCGACGAAACCGGTGCGTTGCGGCAGCTGCAGCGGTTGCCCGTCGGCACCGGGCTGGAACTGCACGGTGCCGCCGAACGCCTGCGCCGGCGGCCCGAACGCATACAGCCGCGGCTGCGCGCCGTGTTCGCCCGGCAGCATCAGCGAGAACGATTCGGCCAACACCGGATGCCGCGCCAGCACAGTATCCAGCAGGGCCTGCGCCGCCTGTTCCGACGGCTGCGTCGCCGGAGCGGCGAGCGCCGACGCGCGCGGCCAGTCGTTGAGCTCGTGAGTGAACACGGTGATCGCGCCGACATAGAAGGCGATGAACAAGGCCATGCCGGCCAGCAGGCCCATCCAGCTGTGCGCCGACAAGAACTGACGCAAGGTCGCTGCCTTCATACCGTCACCTGCACCAGGCCGGCGGCCTTCAACGCGTACAGCAGGCCATGGCACAGCAGCGTGGCCAGGCCCAGCCACAGCCAGGCGCGCGCGCCGCTGCGGAACACGAACGCCAGCGACATCGCGCCGATCCACAACGGGAACATCAGCAGCAGCCACGGCAACGTATGCACCTGCAGCGCGCCCGGCCACAACAGCACGCACAGCCCGACCACGCCCACCGCCAGCGGCAGGCCGAGCACGATCGCCGCCAGCCATCTAGCCCACATCGGCGCGGCCTCCGCGCAGCTGCCGCCACGCATCCAGGAACGGCAGCGCGACCGCGGCCAGCATCAGTGCGCTCAGCGCCGCGAACGTGCCGGCCCACACCCCGAGCGCGGCGATCGCCGCGACCAGCGCCAGCGTGCTCAACACCGCACCCGCCACGCGCAGCGCGCGCGCATGCGGGCGCCAACCCGGGCGCAGGCGCTGGTGCGCGGTGGCCAGGTAGAACGCCAGCGCCGCCAGCGGCGCGGCGAGCAGGTACAGGGCGGTGGTCAGCGCATGCATGGCCATCGTCGGTTACCAGCGCGCCTCGAAGCCGATGCCGACCACGCGCGGCGCGCCGAGGATGGCGATCGGCTGGTCCGCCCAGCGGTACTGGACGTACTGCCTGTCGAGCAGGTTGTTGGCGAACACCCACGCGCTCCAGTCCAGGTTCTCGTAGCCGAACTTGGCGTTGAGCAGCGTGCGCGAGGCCAGCCGCGGCGCATCGCTGCCGATGTCGGTGTAGACCTTGTCGCGGAAGTTGGCGTTGAGGTTGGCGACCCAGCCCGCGCCGAAGCGCCAGTTGCCGCCCACGGCTGCGGTCCAGCGCGGCGCGTAGGCGAACTCGCGGCCGGCGTAGTCGGTGATCTGCGCGTCGGCCACGGTCTTGAACTCGTCGTAGCGGGTGCGCGAATGGCCCAGCGACGCATACCAGTCGAAGCCTTCGCCGAGCCGGTGGCTGAGCTCCAGCTCGAAGCCGTACAGGTGCGCGCGGCCGGCGTTGACGGTGTTGTAGTCGTAGTCGTTGAGGCCGAAGAAGGCGAAGACCTGCTTGTCCTTCCAGTCGATGTAGTAGGCGTTGGCATTGACGCTCAAGCGCCCGTCCAGCCACTGCGAGCGCAGCGAGGCCTCGTAGTTCCAGGTGTATTCCGGGTCGTAGGCGAAGGCCTGGCTGCGCGCGGTGTTGAAGCTGGAGCCGCCGGAGCGGTAGCCGCGCTGCACCACCAGGCTGGCCGCCAGATCCGGGCTCCATTCGTAACGCGCGCCGAGCTTGGGCAGGAACGCGCTGAAGTCGCGCGTGTTGTCCGGCACTTCGCCGCTGGCCGAATCGACGATGCCGGCCACGCCCGCGTTGATCGCGTTGATCGCCTGGTACAGCGCGGTGCCGGGGCTGGCGAAGCTGGCGGCGCTGGGATAGGTGCCGACGAAGGTCGCGGTGGTGCTGGACGCCATCTCGTAGCGCTGGCGGTCGTAGCGCACGCCGCCGAGCAGCGAGAAGCCGCCGCCCACGTGCCACTGCCCGTCGGCGAACAGCGCGCGGTTCTCCGAGGTGGTCGGCGCATCGCTGGCATACAGCACCGGGATCACCGGCAACGCCGCGCCATACGCGGCTGAGATCGCCGCCGCGTTGGCGGCCGGGAAACCGGCGCCGGTCAACAGGCGGGTAATGGTGGCCAGCGGGGTATTCACGTCGAGGCGGTTGACCACGTCGTTCTGGGTGTCGTGCTTGGCCCAGTACAGCCCGAACAAGCCGTCCACGGCCTGGCCGTCGTAGTTCAGGCGCACTTCCTGCGAGGTGGTGCGGGTGGTGGCCAGGCGCCTGGCGTAGGCGGTCTGCGCCGCGCTGCGGTCGCCGTCCCAGGTGCTGTCCATGTCGACCTTGTTCCATGCCGTCACCGCCGACAGCGACCAGGCCGCATCGATCGCGTAGTCGACGTTGAGGTTGGCGATGTCGCTGTCGGTCAGGCTGCGGTTCGGCGTGTTGTCGTGGTTGGTGCGACGCTTGAAGTAGTCCGCCTCGTCGGTGGGCACGTACACGTACAGGTACGGCCCGTTGCGGTGCGCCTTGGTGTAGCCGAGCTGGACCTTCAACCCGTCGATCGCCGACGGCGTCCACAGCAGCTTGCCGCGGTAGGTCAGCGCGTGCAGCGCATCGTCGGACGCCTGGCGCGTGTCGTTCCAGCTGTAGCCTTCGAAGCTGCGTTGTTCGACCGAGGCGCGGAAGGCCAGTTCGTCGGCCACCAGCGGGCCGCCGAACGCCGCGGCCAGGGTGCGGTCGGACGGATCGGAGGCCAGCACCCGCAGCTTGCCCTCCCAGTCCATGGTCGGCTCGGCGGTGCGCAGGATCACCGCGCCGGCCAGCGCGTTCTCGCCCTGCAGGGTGGACTGCGGCCCGCGCAGGATCTCCACCTGCTGCAGGTCCCACAGGCTCAGCGGCGCCGAGCTGATCGCGTTCTGCGGCAGCGCCGCGCCGTCCAGGTAGACCGTGGCCAGCGGCGCATCGCCGCCGCCGTCGATCTCGCGGATGCCGCGGATGGTGAAGCCGGTATCGCCGTAGGTCTGCGCCACGTTGGCGGTGCGGTTGAGCACCTCGTAGAGATTCTGCAGGTTCTCCTGCTCGATCCGCGCCTGGGTGGTCACCGCCACGCTGGTGGTGGTGTCCTGCAGCGTGCGTGCGCGCTTTTCGCCGGTGACGACGATGCGGTCCAGGGTGGTGGGATCGGCGACATCCGCCTCGGCGGCCAGCGCAGGCGCTGAAGCATGCAAGGCCAGAATTGCGGCGATGGAAACAGACAAGGGCAACAAATTGACGCGCACGCGCATCGCTCCGTGAAAAGAAAATCGGACGGAGGCATGGCGATGGCTGTGCCTGACTGCCGGGCTCGGCAGCGCTGGGCGCGGACTTTAACAGAGTGTGAAGAGGGCGGCCACAAATTTGTGCGGTGTATCAAGGGCTGCCATGGCGGATCTTCGGCATGGGTTCTCCGACTCTCCACGACGGAGCGGCCTTTGTAGGAGCGGCTTCAGCCGCGACAGGCGTTATCGATAGATCCTGTCGCGGCTGAAGCCGCTCCTACACAAGCCGTCGCGACGGCGCAGCCCGTCAGCGCCGTCGCGACCGCTAGCCACCCGAGCGAACCGGAACCGCGTTACAGCAGCGCCGGCGTTGCGCGGCTCAATGCCAATGCACGTCGACCGACAGACCGACGATGCGCGGTTCGTTGTACACCGCCGCCATGTAGTTCTCGATCACGCCCTTGAGGTTCTTCTCGTTGGTGATGTTGCGCGCGAACGCCGCCACTTCCCACGCGCCGTAGTCGCCGCTGTAGCCCAGCTTCAGGCCGCCTTCGAAGCTGCCCTTGGAATTGAACTCGGTCGAGTCGTACAGCACGAAGCTGGTCTTGCCCTGCTTGTTCCAGTCGGTGGCGACGAAGAACGCGCCGCCATCGGCGACCGGGATGTCGTAGCGCGCGGCCAGGTTCACGTTGTAGGTGGGCGCATTCGGCAGCGGATTGCCGTCGATCTGGGCGAAGGTGTTGGCGCCGAGCTTGATCGTCGGATCGTTCACCGTGCACACCACCACGCCATTCAGCGCGCACACCTGCGCATACACGCGCTTGTCCTGGATCTCGCTGTGCAGCAGGCTCAGGCCAGCGCTCAGCGACAGGTTCGGGATCGGGCGCCAGTCCAGATCGGCTTCCATGCCGTAGGCCTTGGCCTTGTCCGCATTGAACAGCACGCCGTTGCCGTTGGAGTCGTTGCCGTTGAGTTGGATGTCGTCGACCGTGTAGGTGAAGCCGGTGACGTTCAGGCGCAGGCGGTTGTCGAACAGGCTGCTCTTGATGCCCGCTTCCCACGACAGGATCGTCTCCGAATCGGCGGTGGTGAAGTCGGAGTTGAACACCGCCGAGCGGCCCTGGATGGTGGGGCCGCGGAAGCCGCGGGCGACCTTCGCGTACACGCTGACGTTGTCGTCGATCGCGTACATCGCGCTGAAATCCCAGCTCGGCTGGGTGTCGGCCATGCGCACGTCGCGGCGGCCGCGGTAGGTGACCACGCCAGCGGCGGTGTCGGCGGTCTTGAGCAGCTTGGTTTCCTTGCTGTCGCGGGTCTGGCGCACGCCCGCGGTCAGGGTCAGCGCGTCGGTGGCCTTGTAGGTCAACTGGCCGAAACCGGCCCACGAAGTGTTGCTGTTGCGCAGGCGCACCCAATTGTTCGGATTGCGCGCGGCAGTCTGCAGGAAGTAGGCGCGCTGGTAGAAATCGGTGGTGTCCTTGCCGTCGAAGTAGAACGCGCCGGCCTGCCACTGCAACGGCGCGTCGCCTTCGCTGGCCAGGCGCAGCTCCTGCGTGTACTGGTCCAGATCGCGCACCTGGCCCATCGACTGGCCGTAGCCGTTGGCCACACCGTTGACCGGATAGTTCGCCGCCGCGCCGCCGTCGGTATCGCCGCGGCTGTAGCCGGAGGTGGTCTCGTAGGCGCTGATCGAGGTCAGCGACACGCCGCCGAAGTCGTACACCGCCTTGAGCGAACCGCCGTGGGTCTTGTACGCCTGCGGATTGTCGTGCGCCTCGTCGTAGGCGACCTGGTCGCGCGGCACGTCGACCTTGTTGGAGCCCTTGGTGACCGCATTGCGCAGGAACAGCGTGGAGGTACCGTCGTAGTCGCGGGTATGCGCCGAGGCCAGCAGCGAGAAGTTCTCGCTCGGCTTGAGCAGCAGCTGCAAGCGCGCGTTGCGGTCGTCGTAGCCGCCCATCGCATCCTTCTTCGGCGTCACCGTGCCGTCGGCGCTGGGGCCGCTGTAGGTGTTGTCCACCCAATCGTCGCGGTGCTGGTACAACGCCGACACGCGGAACGACAGCACGTCGTTGATCGGCCCGCCGAAGCCGCCGTCGAGCGAGGTGGTGCCGTAGCTGCCGTAGCTGGCGCTGAGCCGGCCGCTGTAGTCGTCACTGGGCTTGATGCTGTCGAACTTGACGATGCCGGCGGTGGTGTTGCGGCCGAACAGCGAGCCCTGCGGACCGCGCAGCACTTCCACCTGGTCCAGGTCGTAGACCGGATTGGACTTCAGCACCACGTGCTCCAGCACCACGTCGTCCTGGATGATCGACACCGGCTGCGAAGCGCCGAGGTAGAAATCGATGTTGCCCAGGCCGCGGATGTAGAAGCGCGGGAAGATGCGGCCGGTGGTGGTCTCGGCATAGAAGCTGGGCACGCGGCCGGACAGCGCCAGCAGCGTGTCGTCGCCGCCGGCGGTGTAGTTGCGCATCGCATCGCCCTGCACCACGCCCACCGACACCGGCACCTCCTGCAGGTTCTGCTCGCGGTGCTCGGCGGTGACTGTGACGGTGTCCAGCGAGGTCGCCGCATCGCCGGCCGCGGCGCCGCGCATGGCCTGCTGCTCGCTACCGGCCAGCGACGGTGCCATCTCCTGCGCGGTAGCCGCAGTGGCGATCGACGCCAGCAACAGACCAGCGCAGGCCTGTGCCAGGCGGTTGCGGACCAGCGCGCCAGGCAGGCGCGACGAACGCGCGGCCAGGCGGCACGCGGAAAGAGAGGGATGCAGCAACATGGCACTTCCTTTGGGCTGGATGACGATTCCGTTCGGCTTGCGCGACGGCCCGCCATTGGATGGCGTAGCGCGGCACGATATGTCATCTGTGTTGCATCCCGGTTGCAAGGCGGCCGGCTCAGCGGCATCGACGCGGTGTGGCCGGCACGGCCGCAGCACGCGTGTTCTTACGGTCTCTGGACGCGCTCGCAACCTGGCGACGACACGGCGGCGACGGACGTTTCACCCACGCCCGCCGATCCTCGGGCCGTACACGCTCGTGCCGCCTCGCTGGAGACCCCGCATGCGCACCACCCTGTTGGCCCCACTGCTGCTCGCCCTCGCCGCCTGCTCGCGCGACCACACCGGCCCGGCCACACACCCGCCCGGCGCCGAAGAAACCGCCAAGACAGACATGCTCGAAGCCGGCGCCAAGGCGCTGCAGGGCAACGGCCCGCTGGCCAAACTCGACATCCACCTGGTCGGCTTCCATCCGATGAAGGAGCACCCGCACCAGCAGATGGAAGCGCACCACTTCTGCCGCCAGGTCAACCAGGACTTCGCGCAATGCGCCCTGTTCGACGGCGACAGCGCCCAAGCCAACCTGACCGGCGTGGAGTACATCATTTCCGAAACCCTGTTCCAGCGCCTGCCGCCCGAAGAACGCGGCTACTGGCACCCGCACAACGGCGAAATCCTGTCCGGCCAGCTGTCTGCGCCCGGCTTGCCGCTTGTGGCGGAAAAGGAACTGATGCGGAGCAAGATGAATAGCTACGGCAAGACGTGGCACACCTGGCATACCCGCGACGGCGCCGGTCCCGGCGACGCGATGCCGGTCGGCGAGGCGATGCTGGCCTGGTCGTTCAACCGCGACGGCGAGCTGCAGCCGTCGCTGCAGGCACGCCGCGACCAGGTCGCCGCACACAGCGCCGCCGAGCTGCGCGCCAATCGCAAGGACCTCACCACGCTGGCAAAGCCGCAGGAGGGCGTGGACCTGTTGCGCCCAGCGTTTCCCGAGGCCACACCGATCCCTGGCGTGTCGGATGCGCGGGCGCAGCATCCCTAGCGGCTCCCGATGCGCCCGTGCCCGAGCAGCAGCGAACGCCGAAGACCGGGCGGTTTGCGCGATCGCATGCAACGGATGAGCAAACGGCTCAGTCGCTATCGATGCCCACCACCGTCAGCAACAACGCAGGAGCTCCCTGGCCGGCTGCGGCTTCCGACAACATGCCGGTGACGCGCACGATCTGCCCGACGCCTTCTTCTTCCAGGTGCGCCGCCTGCTCCTTGCTGAGCACCAAGCGCAGGCGGCGCACATCCTCATGGCGCGGCGCCTGTCCGGCAGGCGAGGCCGCCACGCAGACCGGCGTCGGCAGCACCAGCACCTCGCCGCCAGCGTCGGCCGCAGCAGCTGCACTGGCCGTCGCTGGCTTTGCGTGCGGCTCCAGCTTGCCGGACAGCGTGACCTTGATCGGGCCATAGGGCAGGCAGTGCGGCTGCGCCTGCGCCAACGGCGCCGCGCCTAGCGACAGGCAGGCGAACAAGAACACGGTGCGCAGCGACATGGGGTGTATCCGTGGACGGCAGAGGCGGGCAAGGATACGGGAGCTGCATGACCGCTGCGCGTTGCCGGGAAACGGCGGCTTCAGGCGCCTGTGCGCCTAGCGACATGCCGGTGGATGCTTGACGACCTGCGTAAAGGTGTCCGACATACGAAACCTCGAGGAGCTAGCGTGCGTTCGCGCCTGCGTCCGCCACGGAAATTCCAAGCATACGCGTGATGGGACCGGTCACGAGCACGCCAAGGATCGAGCTCGGCGTCCCCCAGAAAAGGACCGCGACATAGATCATCGACGCCCCACCGCCGGTGTATGGGCGCACGCAGTCGCTGTAGTACGCCAGCCCCAGCCATGGCGCAAACAGAAGGCAGCCGCCGGCTGCCCGCAACGGATTGGCCGTCGCCAGCGCGATGATCGGCGGCAGCAAGGGAACGAGCAGGAACATCCCCAATGCGGCAAGAAATTCCCGCAAGCCGTGCCGATAGCAGGCGAAGCTATTGAAAGCTTGCAGGGCCATGATGCCAAGGATGGCGACGAGGCCATAAGTCACTGCGCGACCGCGATTGATCAGCATGAACGTTACGCCTGGTGCGGGCCGATCCGCAAAGTGGAAGCGGCTTGGGATGAAGTTCGGAACTGCAAACCCAGCGTGGTTTTGGATCATGGTTACGTTACGGCCAGGCTCGACTGAGAGGCGTCGGTCCTGCCTTTTGGAGCGGCGAAGCGGCCCACTTCAATTCAATCTCAGGGCGCTCTTCTACACAAGCACAGGATGCCCCCACATCCGACAACCAGTCCAGGCACCAGCAGATGCCATCCGCCGGTTGCCGCAGCGACCACGGCGGCATAACCGGTCGACTCTACCGCATCAGGTCCGAGACCATCCCTGAGAATCCAGCACCAATAGGTCGCTAGCAGCCCCAGTGCAGTGGCCAGGACGATCAGACTCCATCCCAGCGCGCTCCACAGCGTTTTTGTCCGAGCCTGCATTGGTCATTCGCCTGCTGTTGAATAGGTTTTTCTGCGAAAAGGGGTTGCTGAACTCGGCGTGGCCATCTTCTATGACCGTTTGAAACGCGCCGCCTCGAGTGCATATATCGCGGGAAGCACGGACGGATGACGCTTTACCCAAAGCGCACCCAAGTAGTCCACGACCGACCTGCCCCCGAGCGCCTCTTCCAGACGATCGCCATGCGCAGCCTGCAGCAGCGTGTGCGCGGATTCAATGACGTGTTCGGAAATTTTGGCCTGTGCGGTCCCGGTGTCTTTTCCCCATTCCTTCTGGATGGAGGAAATGAGCTTTCCGGCCTCTGCTTCCGCCAATGCGCGCTTTCGTGGCATGTGACTGCTTGTGTTGTCGAGTGGTAGATATCATCCACCCCAACCATCGGGCGGCGTGCCTTCGAACCGGATCCTCGCGCGTGGCGACATCGACGACAGGCTCGATGCCGTGGATAACGGGAGACGTGCGGCCGATACCAGAAACGTCCCTGCAAGCGCACGCATGGTCTCTCCTTTCGACTGAGGATGGATGGCGTTCTGGCACTGGACTCTATCGCCCGGAAAAGTCGTCTACCGCCACGTGGAATAGGATGTCACATGGGCATGGTCGAATCCTCCGTGCGCGTCCGCGTCCATATCGATGACGAAGCCTGATTGCCTCAGCACCGATTGCTCCGTGCCTACGACACACCGAAGATGCTGCGAAGCCGTTTCTTTGCAAGCGTCGAAGAAGTAGTCGTCCGAACCGAGCACGGCTGATCCTGCAAGATGGCGGTTCAGGCCTTGCTCCACCTGCTGTGCGCTATAGGCCGTGTAGGGCTGATCGAATGGCAGCCCAGACGCGGCGTACACAAGTTGCCATGGCGTCTCGCAAGCGCAGGGCGCCGGGGAATAGCCGAACAGCAGAAATCCTGCAGCGCATGCCGTGAGGGTTGCTGCTCCAAGGAGAGGAAGGCGTCGCTGCATGTTGCTCAATCCGGAGTTAAGTGTTGGCACACGGCTGGCTGGCTAAGCGCATTGCCTAATCTCATTGAGCGGTCTCAAGAATATCCTGTACTGGACAGCCACTTACGACAGCAAGCCTAAGTAGGACAAGGGCATCACCGTGTTGCTGATGCCTTGGCCGAGAAAAACTTGTCAGCGCTGCATACGGATTACCACGATTATGGACGCATCCCCCCACGATGGCATGGCATGCTGCCCCACTGCTTCTCGCCCTGCAAATCGTCAGGTCGCGATGACGCGCACCTGCACGACATTGCCTTCCGGATCATGGCCATCCAAATGCAGTTGATCGCGCCAGCGCCACGCGGATGCGAGCGGCTTGAAGGCGCCGCCGCTGGACTCGGCGGCGGACCGGGCATGCTCCAGGCTCTCCACCAGGAACGAGCATTTAATTGGCGTTGCGGTTCTCACGTGGAGCGGCCCAGGTGCGGGAGCGGGTGCCCTGTCGCTCGCCATGCGGACCACCGCGATTTCGTAGTGGGGATTGCCCACCACCACGAATGCGTCGTCCTGTTCCACAAGCACGAGCGAGAGCGTGTTCCTGTAGAACTCGGCGACCCGCTCGATGTCCCGGGCGTAGATCACGGTGAGGGCATGGACGGGATGGGAAGTGCTCATGCAATCGGCTCCGGTTCGAAGGCTCGGTTGGGCAGCTCCTGGCCGCACCATGGACAGAATCGCGCAAATGCATACTGCTCATTGATCGACCAGCATGCATCCTCGCCCCTGAACATCTCGAACGCGAATCGCACCTCAGCGTCGGGATGGGTCGCAGCTGAGAACATGTGGATGCAGCAGTACTTGCTCTGCCGTTCGCGATGCGTCACGCGCTCGGGAAACTGGGCATCCATCCAACTGGCGCTCCACCGCTGGCACGCTGCGCACTCCTCGATATGCGCCATCGCCTCATATGTTGTCCGATCTGGGAAATGCGCCTCTTCGACGGCGATCATCCCTTCCAGCGTCAGCTTGAGCGTCGCATCGCCGTCGATGCGGTCGCGCATGCTGGCCATCGTCTTTCGGGCGGCAAGGCAGGTCTCGTCGGTCGTCATGGGCTATGCGTTCGCTGCGATGTGTGAGGTTGGCCGAGCCGCAGCGGCCTAGGCCGGCATGGCGTCAGGCAGCATCCAGCGCTGCCTGCAGCCGTGAAAGCTTGTGGAGGTATTCGTCCGTGTACTCCCAATCGGCCTGGAGCCTGGCCCAGACCGCTTGGCGCTTGAGCGCGCGTACCGCGAAAGGCTTGGCCGAAGCATCGATCGTGCCCTCATCGGCGAGCTGGCCGAATGCCGTCGCCAGCACCGAAACGTCGGTGGTGAAGATGTACTGCTGATCGTCGAAATCGGGATCTTCGATCTGCTCGCGCACCGTGGACTCGTTGAAGATGGCGTCCGAATAGTCGGAGGCCTCCATCTCCCCGACCGACTCGATCGTCCAGATGATGCATGCCTCGAGCGGTTCACCCGGATGTTGCTTGCGCCATTCGCGGTACTCGTGAAGGGCGGTGTCTCCTTCGTCGGAGCCGAACGGAGCAAGCTCGTCCGTGCAATCCCAGAAGAATTCGTCCGGAATGATCTGGAGTGCGCGGGGATGGCCGTGTTCCTTGTCGATGCCGCCGAGATCTTCTTCCATGACGTTTCCTCGTGCCTGTGCGGATTGAATGGGCGGGATTGTAGGGGCTTCGGTCGCCGAACGGGAGCGGGCGCTCGGACCTTTCGATAGGTTCTCAGGTCTCTTGCCTGAAGGCCCCAGGCCGGCGTGCCGCTGGACCGCATGAGCGCGGTCGTCGCGTGCACCAAGTGTGCCGCCATTGGCCCACACTATCGCCACACCCTTGGAGTGATCGAGATGCACAGAGCTTGGCTGCTCCCCCTGTTGGCGGTACCGGCACTGGCGCATGCCGCGCCGGACGACGCCGATGCGGACACCTGCCGCGTTAGCGTGTTCACCGACAGCCAGGCCGGGTTCGCGCTCGCCAAGGTGGCGGTGCCGCGGTTGTATCTGCTCGACGGCAGCGACGGCTGCCCGGACAAAGGCGAGACCGCCTGCCGGCAACACGCCTACGTGGTCAGGGGCGATGTCCTGGTCCTGGCGCAGCGGCGCGACGGCTTTGCCTGCGCGTTCTATCCCAACAAGGCCGGCGACAGCACCGGCTGGGTCGCGCAGGCCAGCGTGCAGCCGTTGCCGAGCGCGGCCCAGCCGACGCCGCAGGCCTGGAACGGCCACTGGCACGATGGCGACAACGAACTGCAATTGACCGCCAATGGCGACGGCAGCGTGACCGTCACCGGCGATGCCTACTGGCCCAGCGCCAACCCGGATCCGGAGCAAGTACCTGGCGGCCCGCATATAGGCGCCGTCGCTGCGCGCGGCTATCCGGACGGCAACCGGATCGAGGTCAGCGAGGACGAGTGCACGGTCCGTCTGCAGTTGCTTGGCGACCTGCTGGTGGTCGCGGACAACCTGCAGTGCGGTGGTGCGAAGGTCAGCTTCGGTGGGGTGTATTGGCGGGAGAGGGCGGCGCAGCGTTGAGTTCGCAACATGGAAGCGAGATTTCGGCGGTGTCGGGGAAGCGCATACGCCGGCCACGTCCAATGCCAGGGAAGGCACACTGCGCCTAAGGCTCCTCCTGCTCAAGCAGCACAACGTTCATCGCACAGATCGAGCCGGACCATTGCGACAGGTGACCCTTGGACGCTTCCGAGAAGCTTCCGGTGACGTGAAGATGTTGCCCGTTGCCGTCCGAAGGGGCAGAAATGCCATCGATCCAGATACCGTCAGCGAACGTGCGGGCGAATTGATCTTTCCCGGGGGACGCATAGAGAGCAGAGTGCTCGAAGCCTTGGTTGTAGTAGCCGGTCACGGAGACATTACGTCCTTCGTAGGCGCGGCCGTTCGCGATGAGCTCTTCGATGCGAACAACCTTGATGGGACCGACGCCCTGGGCCTGGGGACAATAGAATCTCGACAACCGAATCCTACGATCCTGTTTCTGGCTGCCTTCCCCGTCGGCAGAACCCACGCCATGGCAGCCGGACACGATCGCGACAAAGCACACCAGAACGATTGTCTTCATGTGGTCGATGGCAATACGCCCCCACTACGTGGGTGCCCGCAGGCAGCACAGAACGACGCCTGTGGCGTACGCAATGGTTTGCTAAACCGGGGGTCAGAGTGCACTAAGAAAGTGCACTCTGACCCCATCCTCTGGACCCCGCGATGGCGCGAAGCAGCGCAGCCCTTCACTGGCAGCGGCCCATCATTTCGGTCGCTCATCGCTAGCGGCGCCAGCCCAAGACTTGAAAAGCGCATTGTCGTGCAACGGCTGGTAGATCGGATCCTGCAATTCGATCCTCGCCCACGTCGGATTCTCGGCCGCGAAGACGCCAAGTTCGCTGAGGGCGTCTTCGGGCTGTCCGAGTTGCATGGACAACCGGGCAGCACGCCGCCAGATGCGGTCCCACTGCCAACTCAGGTGCAGCGCCTGGGCGAGCGCTACCTTGGCCTCGGCGATTTTGCCGCGGTCGGCCAGGTGCTCGGCGTTGATCATCGCCTGATGGGCGTAGTAGCGGTCCAGCAGCCGGCGCAGATCCGGAACCGGAGACGCCGACGCGTCTACACGCAGATCTATATCTTCCCAATCGCCTCCCGGCGTTTTGACCAGCAACGCGGCCGACAACCTTCCGATGGTCTGGCCGCCCGCGTTCTCGCCCGCTTCCAGGCTGGCCATCAGGCAATTGGCCAACGTCGCGCGACATGAGAGGAAGTCCGTCTCCATGGCGGTCAGCACGCGCTCGGAAGCCAGCCCGTTTCCCTGGACCGAGTAGCCCTTGCCATGACGGGCGCCGGCCCAAGCCGAGGCGGCCGCTTCTTCGCCCGTGTAGGCCGTCGAAGCGCCCGCGGCAGCGACGATGCCGACTTGGCGCGCCGCGATGGTCGTTCCGTCGAAGTTCCCGTCCTTCGCCAACAGCTCAGCCATGACCTTCGACGGCGGCAACCCGGCGGCAAGCAAGTCGAGTCCTCTTGGGCCGTAGGCGGGATTGGTTTCGTACTGGGTGGCCAGTGCGCCGACCTTGGCCTTGGCATAGATCACGCTGGCACCGACCGCCAGATTGTTGGTGGCGACCGCCACGCCGCACGACCCATCCGGGGCGCATGCCGCGATCGAGAACGTCGCATACGCCTTGAGCGGGAAGGCGAGGCATACCAGCGCCATGGCGAGTCTGGCAAGAACATGCATTGCGGCATCTCCAGTGGGCAGGCGTGGAAATGGAATCGATTTGAAGCCGAGGATTGATCGGGATGCCCCCGCATTCGTCACGCCTTGCCACCACCGAGCCGCCGCAACGCGGCCCAGCGCGATCCTCGCCGAGCCGTCATCCGGCGTCAATCGTTCCAAGCGCTGCCGCGGCGGGCGGCCGACATCTGCGTCCGAACATCGGCGCAACCGCCAGGCCTTTCTCGGTCGTGCGCTTTCGCGACGCAGCCGGCACCGAATCGCCCGCCCGCCTGGCGCACGCTCGCCGCCGTTGGCCCACACTACCGGCCACACCCTTTGGAGCGATCGAGATGCGCGGAGTTTGGCTGCTCACCCTGTTGGCGGTATCGGCAATGGCGCACGCTGCGCCGGGCGATGAAGAGGCGGCCACCTGCCGCAATGGCGTGTTCGCCAATAGCCCGGCCGGGTTCGCGCTCGCCAAGGTTGCCGTGCCGCGGTTGTATCTGCTCGACGACAGCGACGGTTGCCCGAGCAAGGGCGAGGCCGCCTGCCGGCAGCGCGCCTACGTGGTCAAGGGCGATGTCGTGGTGCTGGCCCAGCGGCGCGACGGCTTTGCCTGCGCGTTCTATCCAAACAAGGTCGGCGGCAGTGCCGGCTGGGTCGCGCAGGAAAGCGTGCAGCCGTTACCGAGCGCGGCCGAGCCGACGCCGCAGGCCTGGAACGGCCGCTGGCACGATGGCGACAACGGCCTGCAATTGACCGCCAACGGCGACGGCAGCGTCACCGTCAACGGCGACGCCTATTGGCCCAGCGCCAATCCGGATCCGGAGGAAAGGCCGGGCGGCCCGAACGTGGGCGCCGTCACTGCGCGCGGCTATCCGGAAGGCAACCGGGTCGAGGTCAGCGAGGACGACTGCAACGTCCGTCTGCAGCTGCTCGGCGACCTGCTGGTGGTCGCGGACAACCTGCAATGCGGCGGCGCGAACGTGAGTTTCGGCGGGGTGTATCGGCGGGGGGCGGCGGCGCGGCGCTGAGGTCGGGCGTAGAACACGGCTTGTAGTCGCGTAGCCGCCAGCGTCAATTACCACCCCATCGCGACCTTTGCCGGTGCGGCTCGTCAACGGAGTGCAAGGTTCGCTGGGGACATCATGGTGGATACTTGGTCCGGAGCGCGCTTGAAGCCTTGGCTACGCGCCGGCACGGGCGCGGCCCCACGCCTGACTGAGCGCAATGCCGGTCTGCCCATCGGTTCGCATCCACAAGGTGTCCTGGCGTTTTCTTTCTGGCCAGTCGGCCGTCACCGCAAAGGGGAGTTACATGGTTCCGAAGCGTCTATCCGCAATAGCGCAATGCGTGGTTGCCCTGGCATTGGCGTCTTTCAGCATGTACGCCTTGGCGAAAGACACCTTCAAGTGCCCCGATACCCTGCGCGTCTCCGCTGCGGCCCTGCAGAGCCCGGACCTGCCGGAAGGCGGCGAGATGGCCTTCAAGAGCGATGCACCGCTGCCGTTTTTCTCCATGGGCATGTTCTCCGGGCACCCACGCGAGCAGGCGTCATTGGTTCCAGACAACGAGCGCGCGTCGCCAGCAGGCGGGGTCTCGACGTCCGTGTGGACGTTCCCTGGGCCGGACGCGTACGGAAAGTACGCGGTATGCGAGTACGGTCCCGCCGGTCAGGTCCAGATCTACAAGCGGATGCCTGATGCGGCGAGGACGTGCACAGCGACGGCGCGTAGCGTGCGCGCGCGGGAAGCTGCCTTCGAATGCGAATGACCCGCACGCCCCTATCGTGGCGGCGTTGTGCGGCGGAGGGATTGCCGCCCATGTGCGAGGAAGAACCTGGGGTCAGAGTGCACTTTCAAAAATGTCGCTCAGGGAAAGGTGCACTCCGACCCCATATTCATTTTAACCACCGCCCGGCTCGTCCCCGTCCGTGTCTGCCCAGGCAATGTCCGCTCGCTGCCGATCCGACAGCGGCAGAATTTTGCCTTGCGCGAGAGTGAGGACAGTGCCGGCCATCAGGGCATCCGTAAAGATGCAATTCTCAAACGAGGAGCGGCGAAGATCCGATCCGCTCAGGTCGGTAGATTGAAACGACGTGTTGGTAAAGACGGATGCACGCAGATCACTCAGCGTCAGCCGTGCTGATGAAAAATCTACCTGGATGAACTCATTCCAGCAAAGGTTAGACTCCGAAAGATCGGTGTTCTGAAAAGAGACGTTGCTGATCTCGGAGCGACCAAAGAACGTACGCGGCAAGGTCAGATTGCTGAGATCTTCCCTGTCTATCGCCGTCCGAAAGAAGTTGACGCCCATTGGCTCCTCGTCATCGTATTGCGGGAGATGGTCGGGAACGGGCGGAACATCGCCGGGTTCCAAGTAGCTCGGCTGCAGGCGTAGGCAAGATGCTTCATAGCTTTGTCTAGTGGCCATGGATCCTCAGTGTTGGCTGACAAGATATAAATAGCCCTGGATAGTATCTAGGGCGATTTGGACGGATCGTCAGTCCGTCTTCCCACGCGCCGGCGTAAACATCAGCGGCGTGTGGTGGTGACCGGTTTCAGCTGGCCACAGTTGGCCCGGCAGCGTGATGCGCTTGCCGAGCCGAGGCCGGAACAGCTTGTATTGCTCCGGCTCCAAGAACAGTTGCAGGCGGTTGGCCGAGATGGCGCTTTGATCCGAATCGAGTACGCATACCGGCGCCGGCAGTCGCAGGACGAAATAGGTTTCGGGTGCGTCGCCGTTCTGGACACTCTCGTAGTTGGGCGGGCCTGCGAACGTAACGCGCTCAAGTACGCCGGTGAGCCGAACCACCGACGGCTGACCGGGCAGGCACTGGGCGTTCGCAGCAGTGGATGCCGCGAGGAGCAAGGCAAACAGACAAGCGAAATGTCGAAGCATGAGTGTGCGCGCTTAGTAACTTGGCTGCAGTGGCAGGCCAGGATACCAAGCCGCCAACGTCCGCTTGCTGCGTTGCTTCTGATCTGGATCCTGCTTTCGGCGCTTCCAGCCGCCGTTCAGTAGCACTTCGCCGTTCCGTCCAGGAAGAACTGCACGTCATGCGCCTGGCACCAGGCCTCCAGCTCGGCCTTGAACACCGGCCATAGCGCGTGCGCCCACGCCGGCGCGCTCTGCGCCCAGGCGTGCTCGGTGGGCGCGAACACGGTCGGCACGCCCATCGTGAAATCCAGCACGAACGCGCCACCCGGGCCGGTGCAGACCAGTTCTTCTTTCCAGCGCGGTTGGAATTGGAAGGTGCTCATGGGCGATTGATTGGAGCGATCCTCGACCAGCTGTGGGCCGTCAAGGATAGACGCAGGGAGCGGTGTCAGGCTGACTTCCTCTCACGTGAACCTGAGCACGTTCTTGCCATCCTATACTCACAGGCCAGCAGATATGAACTGGAGGGCCTGGATCATGACCGATCGCACGCGCCGAGATCTCATCGTTGCAGCCACCGCCTTGGCCGCCGGCGTCGTGGCCGCCGGCTCCCGCGCGGCCACGTCCACGTCCGCCAACAAGGCAGCGTTCCCACCGGTCGTGCACCACGTGTTCTTCTGGTTGAGGAATCCGGATTCCAAAGAGGATCTAGCCAAGCTGCTAGCCGGTTTGCGAACGTTGGCCGGCATCGACACCGTGCGCGGCATCCACATCGGCGTGCCGGCGGAGACCGAGCAGCGCGGCGTCGTCGATGGCAGCTACAGCGCCTCGGAACTCCTGTTCTTCGACGATGTCGCCGGACAGAACGCCTATCAGGTCCATCCCATTCACAAGCAGTTCGTCGCCGATTGCGAGCATCTGTGGCAGCGCGTGGTCGTGTACGACGTCAAGGCCGCCGCGCCGTAGCTCGTTTGCAACTAGAAGTGCACTTTGACCCCATCCTTTGGTATGGCGCACCGACCGCCATGGTGTTCAAGGGCACGCGTCAGGGCGAAAAGGGAACGCTGTACAGCTATGTGGTCGAGTTCGGCCCGGGTGCGTTCATCGGCTATACGGTCCGGCTGGACGAGACAGGCCGTATTGCTGGGTTCGCGATTGCATGACAGGCGACCTGTGCACGGAAGCTTGGTGATGAACGCGTCGGGGCAACCGGATCGAGGCGGTCTGGTGTGGCTACCGATCGTCTGCGACAGACAGATATCCTTCAAGCGTGTTGGCGCGCTCGCAGAGACGGAAAATTTCGTTCTGCATGACTTGAAAGCTGCTCACGCTTTCGCTGCCATAAAGTGACGACTCAAAGGCCTCGCTGGTGCCGTGGAGCTCGAGCCAGGCGCGCTCGGCGTGAACCAGGTTGTCCTTGGACGTATCACGCAGCTTGCTGAGCAGCGACTTATACGCAGCATTCAATCGCGCGTCTTGTTTCTTCTTCTCCGCAGATTGGCATGCGGCAAGCGCGATATTGTCTGATTCTGCTTTTTCAATGCATCCATAGAACGCATTGGTAATGCCTTTGGGCGCTTGACGTTTTATGACCTGAGCGGTGCTTTCATATGCCAGTGCTTGCCCGTTCACAAGAAGGGCAAGGCAGAGGACGAGTATCCTGGTTGCTGTTTTCATGCAGTACAAGCCTCGATGGGCCAAGGGGTTTAAAGGAGGTATCTGATCGGGTGGATGAGCCGGATCGTACCATCCGCCGTCGGCCGGCCAGGATGCAGGTGAGGGTACCTTAGATACTATCCAGGCAAGTCGGGTGCAGGAAGCGTACCGATTCAATCCTTGGTGGCTAGGCTCACCACCAGCTCGCCGTCACGTACGCGCACGCGCAGCTTCTTGCCGATAGCGAAGCCCAGTTCCTCCATCCAGCGGCCGGCCAGGCGCAGCGCGGGCATGCGCTTGCCGTTGGCGGCGTGGCCGCAGCCCACGGTGCAGTGCTGCGGCGGGCGCGTGCTGCGCGGGGCGCGTTGCTGGCGGGCGAGATCGGCGGCGTCGGCCGCGGCGACCTGTTCGGGCGTCAGCATGGGAATCAGCTCGGACTCGACGATGCTCCAGTTCGGGCAGCAGGTTGCCTTGTGCGTTGCACGCTTGCGCGCAGGGGCGGGACGGGATGACGGTGGATGCATGGCGAAGCCCTCCTTGACGGCCAGAAACCCGCCGCCGACCGGCGACGGGATGTCGGGAGGTTAGAAACCGCTAAGAGACGGCGGGCGTATTTCCCCGAGGGGTGTTGTATTAGCCGCCCTCCCGACGTAGGCATCGCGTCGGTTGCACCTGAGGATCAGGCACAAAAAACCCACCGGTTTGTCGGAGGTGGGTACCGCTCTTAGAGGAGTTTCTACGCTCCTTGAATTAGAGATTGCTACTGGCTGGGCGGGATGTCAAGTGGGGAACGGAGCGACTAAAGAATCTGAGCCAGAGTGCGCTTTCTAGGGTGCCTCGTACAGAGAAAACTGCACTCTGACCTAGAATTCTATGCATTCCTTGCCGCTCTCGAGATAGTAGCCAGTACCGCCCCCCAGCATACTTTTTGACTCTTGTCCTTCCCTGGCTTTGATTGCTCGGAGGCATTAACGCAAAGACATACGAGGCAAAAACAAGAAGAATGATGATCTTCATCGGAGCCTCCTGGCCTAACGTTTATCATGAGAGGCGCTTGGGGGGCCAAAGGCCGGAAAGCGTCCTCTCGATAGAAAGGTTAGCTTGCCTTCCGCTTAACAACGGGAGCTTTGCGTGCCTTGTATTTAACTTGAAATGCGTCGCCAAACTCTTCCTTGAGTGCCCGTCGTACCAAGCCGACGTGAGTTCTGAATACGCCACGCTTAATGCGTTCTTCGGAAGTCCCTTGGTAGTCGTTCTTCCCCGCTCGGCGTGCAACGTCTTTGGCGTCCGACTTCAGAGCCGTTTCGCCGTGTTTACTCCATATCTTCCTTAAGTCAGCGATGGTGGCGACTTTCAGCCCAGACAGGTCACTTAGCAGTTGGTCATATCTTTCGATGGTTCCCTTGTTCTTGGGAGGAAGCAGGGTGTCCAGTAGTGAGGATAGGTTGTCGACGTTGAGAGCTTCATCCTCTTCCTGTCTGACCGCTTTCTGTTGAACGTATGCCGTTCGTTCCTCAAGCACTCGATCGAACTCAAGATCAACCGTCTCCAGGAGGGCCGAAATTCGATTTATGGTGCGTCGTAACGGCGGAGGAACGCTCTCTTCGTGCTTGTATTGCAGCTTGTGCGACGCTGCTGCCCATACGTGCTGTGCAAGTGTTCGGACTTGAATTTCAACTTTGAGAGCACCTAGATCGCGGAGGCTTGGCATGGCAAGCCAAGCCGGGGGCAGGCGTGCGATGTAGTGCCTAGATTGGTAGCCAAATTGAGATTCAGTCAATCGATTGCCCGTGTCTTCGCCAGAGATGACGTCGAATGTTGCACGGACGAGTTCGTCTGCGCGACTCAGCTCGCTATGAAACAGCAGGATTGCTCTTACACCAACTAGGTCGTCGAGCTCAATTAGTTTAGTGAGGGCCAAGTTCTTCCTTTCGAGCTTCTCGCCTATGGAGTCCCATGACTTGACTCGCCCTTCGAGTGGTACCCCGAGAATGACGTCGTTCTGAGCCAATAGCTGCTCGAGCTGTTGGCAAGTGGTGGCCTGCATGCGTTGCCACTGAAGGGCTCCAGCCTGGTACTCGGCCTTTAGTTTGTCGATACTCATATAGGCAAGCTAACCCTTAATTAAGCCGCGCCGCGAAGTGACGTCGGGTTGAATGAGTTGTTAGACGGTGGTACCAGGAGGTGGCGAACGATGTCGTATGCACCCCAGCACTGCCGCCGTAAGCCGAGCATGCCACAGGTGATGGCCTTAGGGCTTGCCCGAGGTTCTTGCTGGCGGATGCCAACGAAACCGAGGGCAATAGGAGCATCGGGTAAATTAAGCTGCACTATGAAGTAGTAGCAGACCCGATGGAGGAAGACGAGTACCTCAGGGTCAGAGTGCACTTCTAGGTGCCGGACATGGGACAAAATTACACTCTGGCCCAAATTTTTGCTTTAGACGCCATGTCAGCCGGGCAGACCCAGCAGATAGGGAGACTGGTACCTGCCCGCCGTATTGATCTGCAGGTCTTTGAGATAGCTCTGGAGACCTTCGGAGACGGCGGTCTCACCGGCGGGGGCGGACCTGCCAAAGATGTTCGAGATAGCGCTATTCACATCCAATCGCAGGCGGACCCGCTTAGACACATACTCCCAACCAAAGTGTCCTACCAAGATCGCGACTGCCTCTTCCAGGCAAAGAATCTGCGCCCAGCTGAAGCTCTCCTGGATCTCACCTTCGACTTTGCATAGCGCAACCAGTGATCGCTTGTCGCCGGTGATCAGACTTGCGTTGCTGTCATCACAAATTGCCGCAAATAAGGCCAGCTCGCCGCCGTCGATGTCAGGCGTTCCCTCCAGCAAAGCGTAGTTAGCAGACTTGAGCATTACAACTACCTCGCTGGCTTCTGCCACAAGAAGTTTTACTTGGGCTACTGCCAGCTCGCTGCCGAGTTTCTTGAGCGATTTTTCCGGGTTTGCTAGATGTAGCTGATAGCGTAGTTGGGCCAAGATGGAGAAGTCGCTCAGAGTCAGCCCTAGCGCAGTGGCCAGATCTTCGATCAATCCGTACTGGCAAAGTGCCTTGGCCGCGTCGCTGTCGATCAGATAGTGGGATGCGCCCATTAGAATCCTTGCATATTGAGCAGGTAAGTCCGGTTGTCATCAGATAGTCGGCCAACGTCGCAGTGAGCCATGAAACGCTGCTTGATAAGTTCGATGGCGTTGGCTTGATCAGGGAAGTAACCCAAAGCTAGGTTGGCAAGCATCCAGTCATCATGCTCTCGTGCATAGCTGAGAATGATGTGTCCAGGATCAATACCAAGATGCTTACCCGTCGTCACTGCCAAGTTGGTCAGCTGCGCTGCTGATACGGGTCCATGCCCTTCAAATGGGAGTCGAGCATGACCGTTGCGCAACAGTCGGATTGCGAACTGGTCGGCTTCGTGCTCTTCCGAATCTGCTGGCCGGTCCATTTCCCGTTCTATCGCATCTGTGATGGCATCCATACCCTCATCGATCAGGGCACCGGTACTAGCTACGTGTCCCAAGCACACATGTGCCAGTTCGTGAGCGAGAACGAACAACTGCCGGGCATTCTGGTTGGACTGATACCCCAGCACGATTACCGGGTTACCGTCGATCTGCAGCGCCATGCCGGTGACGCGCTTGCTTCCGCGGGGAAGGTCTTTTAGGAACACAACCGGGATACCTAGACCCCAGCAGAAGTCCAACAGGACGGGGAACGTGATGGCTTTGGTGCCGCTCCCAGCCCGTATCTGCTTGCCAAGGATCGAGGGGTCCTTGGAGAGGGGCTCGCCTGACGGGTCCATGCAGAACAAAGCCAGCTTACCCAGCGCCATGCCCAAGCTCGCGCAGACCCGGAGCTCCGTCTCCTGCGTCGTAGCGCGCTTTTTGTAGCGGGCAGGGCGATTCAGGGCGAGCACTTCCAGCTCACCGCTATCTGCAAAACGTACGTTCAGACCAAGTCTCTGCTTGAGAATCGAGGCGAACTCAATAGCTCCAGTGCTCGTCTTGAAAAGCGCGTTGTCCCACCACTCGGGCAGAAGTCGGGAAACAAAATTTTTGGGAAACCCGGCCTCGTCGAGTGCGTCATAGGCACTCTTGACCGTCACCCTTGGCGTGTTCTTGTTCATCCTTGGCCTCCGTTGGGCCTAGGTAGATTGTTACATGTGGGCTTGATGATGGGCAAAAAGCAGTTTTGCCAAGCGCTTTGCATGGGCCTCAGTACCATCCCAGACCGTAGCCAGCGCCTCCATCAAGACCTTCGACTCGCTCGGATCAGTGGCGCCTTCGTATGCATCTACATCCGCATATTCGCATAGCTGACGCATGGTTCGGCTGACTTTTTTTGGCCGTCCGAAGAGGTTACGGTGCACCTGTGCCTGGCCCAGCTTCGCTGCTCGCGCAATGGCTGAACTTCCTGTAATTCCTTCCGAGGCGAGCTTCTCCCTCAACTCTGAGGCGAGGGTGTGAGGGTGCTTAAGGCGCTTCATGTAACTGGAGGATAGTGAATTGCATATAAGCATAGCCATGCTATGCTCGGCTTGTACACTGCCGCCCGACAAAAATATGAGAGAGCTTCAAATCAAACAGGTGCTGGCCGGTCACTTAGCTAAGCAGGCCGATACCCATCAGGTATCCCTGATTGAAGAGTTGCGCCTGCACGGTGGCGAGGTGCGGGCCGATCTTGTGCTGGTCGAGCAGATGCACTGCTTTGAGATCAAGAGTGAAGCAGACAGTTTGGCTCGCTTAATCAACCAAGGCTCCCGCTACGGTTGGGTGTTTGACCGAGTCACTTTAGTCATGGCTCCTTGCCATGTCGCAAAGGCGATGGAGCTTCTACCGCCTTGGTGGGGCGCGATGGTAGTCGATTCGCAGACTGGAACTCTACAGTGCCTGCGCGAAGCCGGCCTGAACGTGCGCCACAAGGCCTCCTCGCTAGCTTCCATCCTCAATAGGGAGGAGGCGCTGGAAGTTCTTCGCAGGGGTGGGCAGCTAAAGGGCTGGCGCAGCAAAAGTCTGTACTTGATCCAGCAACACATTGCACAAGCATTCGAGCTGGATGAAATAAAGGAGCACATCCGAGATGCACTGCTCGCACGTGCGGGCAGTGCATCAGCCCTGCACTAGTACTGCTTTTTAAGCACGTAGCTTATGTGATGCGTCCAATACTCG
Source organism: Xanthomonas sp. SI (assembly GCF_014236855.1). Classification (NCBI taxonomy): domain Bacteria; kingdom Pseudomonadati; phylum Pseudomonadota; class Gammaproteobacteria; order Lysobacterales; family Lysobacteraceae; genus Xanthomonas; species Xanthomonas sp. SI. The sequence continues at coordinate 60,611 of NZ_CP051261.1, read as the reverse complement.
GAGATATGCAGATGGCCGCCGCTTTTCTTCTTTAGCGGAATAGCCGGATCCACTCGATCTGCGATGAGCTTGTCGCCGAATGAGAAGGCGGCACCCTGGTACTCAGTGGGGTACATGTTGACTAGGATTTCGGAGATTGCAATCGACTCCGCTTTGGTCGAGTTGGTCCCGCGTAGGATGCGCCACTTATCATCCAGCGCATAACGAATTACTACGCGGCTGCCGCGACGCTTGAGCGTCTCTTCAGTCCAATCTGGATTAAGCGGACCGTAATCTGAGAAGCCAATTAGTGTAAGTGGCGCCAGCGCCTGCACTTGATGCCACAGCTTCCAATCCTTACGTTCAACTTCACCGGCACTTGCAATGTGGGCGAGCGAAGCAGGGAAACAGCCCGACGATAAATGAAGGTTAGCGAACCCGAGCCGCTTGAGGGTCTGAAGGGCCGCTGCCAGGGTTGCGTGATCAGCTGGCTTGGTCGCAGGCGTCCGGCCAAGATCGACGATTAGGCGGTCGGCCTTCGCAGCTAAACCCGGCACGGAAAGCGAATTCTTCACCGCTGTGATGCCCTTGGCAAGGTCCGCCAGTTCAGCAACACGCAGACGAAGAGCGATTTTTCGATCACCCAGATTCGGTGAAATGACTGGGAAGTCATGAGCAGCCGTGACGGGGTTTAGAACCGCAGTAATCAGTTTGCCAGAGCCCCCAGCCACTGCCAGGAACTGGTTGAGCTCCTTCAGGCGTGATTTGGTCAGCACGCCTTCCGGATTGGCGTAGTCAACCAACGCTGGGTACTTCCATACTTTGGCGAAGCATTCGAGCATGGATGCATGCTGCTCCGACTTACGAACCTCCACGCATGGAAGTGCTCTGGGAATCACTGCAGCGGTCAGTTCTAACAGTGCACGTTGCTCGTACTTCTGCCATTTGATGATTGGCACATACTGCGGGTACATCGGGAATGTCGCCATGGCCCCCTCCTTGGCGTTTGTGTTCTACGGCCAAGCGAGAGCTGGCCGGCATATCACTCTTGGAGGAAACTTTCTCCCTGGAGTGTGGTTGCGATTCTGTTGTAGCACGACGCGATGCGGCGCGTGGAGACAAATGCAAATTCTGTCCCGGAACCGCTTTCCTTGCGGCGGCGCCCTCCATTATCGGAGGAGCCGCCGCTGGTTATGCCCTGCTTATCAGGGCAAGGCCACCGCGTTATTGCGCTGCGTCACCTCGTCCACCTCATCCTCGCTGACGACCCGCAAACGGCCACCCTTGGTACTGGCGCCCCCCGGCACCGCCAACCGCACGTTCGCAGTCCTCGGCTCCAAATCCCGCGGCGCCTCCAACGCAGGAAACGGCGCCCGCGCCAATTCCCGGCCACGTGCATCCTCCAGCACCACGAACCCCGCCGGCGCATCCGCATGGCCCAGGCTGTGCACAGTGACCTCGATGGCATCCGCACTCACCCGCACGTCGCCACGCCCAATCCCCAGGTCCGGCCGCTGCTCCACCGGCAGCGCGGCAGGCGCGATGAGTTCGAACTCCATCACCACCGTCTTGCCAGACGGGAATTCCACGCCCACCGCGCCGCTCTTCTCTAACGCGAACTCGCGCGTGGCGGCCTTGCCGTCGATGTGTCCGTCGCCATCGCGATCGAGGCCCGAGCGCATGCGCCATTGCCCGGCGGCGACGTTCCAGCCGGTCATCTGCGCCTGCTGCGCCTTGCCGCCGGTGTTGTAGCCAATGACGGTGAAGCGGTCCTGGCGCGGTTTGGGCAGCAGCAGGGCGACCTGCACGGCGCCTTCGGGGTCGGCGAAGCGCCAGCTGACGGTATGGCCGGGGTAGGTCTGGTTGCGCTTGAGTGCCACGCCGCCCAGGCGGGCGCGCTGCAGGTTCACGGTGGGCGATTCGACGCGGTCGCTCCACCAGTGGCCTTCGGTGTTCATATAGAAGCTCTGCAGTTTGTCGCGGGTCTCGGCGCGGTACAGGGCTTCCAGCCAGGCGGTCTCGCCGCTGGCTTCCCAGGCGGCGTGGTGGGCAAAGTCGGGGACGGCATCTGGTTTGGCGGCGACCTTGGCCAGGTCGGCGCCCCAGCTGTCGCGCTTGCCAAGTACATCGAGGAAGTTTTCGTTGAGCAGCGACAGGCCCGCCGGGCCGGCGTTGGCGACGCGGTAGTCGATGGGCTTGAGGTAGCGCGCGTCGCCGGTCCAACGGTAGGCGGCCCAGAAGGTGTGCAGGGTGTCGGCGCCGCCGCTGCCTTCGAACAGTTCGCCGCCGCGGGTCTTGCCGGTGGTCCAGTTGATCTCGTTGGGCAGCGCCCATTGGCCCTTGGCGTTGGTGTAGGCGTGGGCGAGGTAGCCGTCGGCCAGGCCGGTGACGATGCGGCGGCTGTTGGGGTCGGCGTTGTAGCCGCCCAGCAGCATGGCCGGGTGCAGCACCGGGAACGAGTACGGTTTCTGCCACTGCCAGTTCGGCTCGCGGTAGACCTTGCGCCCGCCGAACCAGTTGCTGGCGAACAGCAGGTGGCCTTGCGGGTTGACCTGGATGATGGTGTCGAAGGCCTTCACCGTACGCATCAGGCGTTCCACCGTCAGCGGGTCGCCCCAGTTGAGGTAGAGCATGGCGCTGTTGATGTTGATGCCTTCCTCGTAGGAATGCAGTTCGTCGGTCTCGATGGTGGACAGGCCGTCGGTGAACATGCCGTTGCGGTAGTTGGCGTCGGACAGCGCGGTGAGCGAGGCGTTGAGCTTGTCCGGGTCCACGCCCATCAGGGCGACGCCCGGCCATTGCTGGGTAAGGTCGGAATCGTCGGAGATGCCGCCGCCGAAATCGCCGTAGGCCACCTGCCGCTCGTCGATCCACCAGCGGATGTAGCGGCGCGTGGCCTTGAGGTCTTCCAGTTGCCAGAACGCCCAGGCCGGCACGCCTTTGGGCGGGGTGGGCAGGTCCACCGGCAGCGCGCCCTGGTTGCCGTAGCTGATGTCGTTCCAGTATTCGCGGCCGAGTGCGTTGTCCGGGTCCACGCGCAGCAGGTCGCTGATGTCCGCACCCAGGCGCGCGTACAGCAACTGGCGCTTGGAGGTGGTGTGTTCCTCGACCAGGAAGCCCCAGTTGTCCTTGACCTGGTTGAAGCGGTCGGCGATGTGTTCGGCCTTGGCCTGGTCGCGCGGCTTGAACAGCAGGCGCAGCTGCGCGCCGTCCAGCGCGCGCGCGTCGAAACCGGGCGCGGCGGAGGCGATGCTGAGCATCAGGCTGTCGTTGCTCAGGATGCGGTCGCGCAGGTCCAGCCACAGCGTGCGCGCCTGGCCCGGCTTCACCGACACCGACACGTCGAGCATGTCGCGCGCCGGCCAGATCGGGTCCTTGATGCGGATGTTGAGCGGGATCAGGCCGTCGTGGGTGGCCGGCAGGTCCAGCGCCGGCAGGTCGATGGCGATGCCGTCCAGGCCGTCGTGCATGTTTTCCCAGCCGTAGGACCAGCTGCGCATCAGCGGTTGGTCCGGCGGGGCGTCGCCGAGGCTGGAGGGGATCAGCACGTGCACGATCGGCAGCGGCGGCGCGGCGGATTTTTCGTCGCTGCGCTTGCGGGCCGGCGCCTTGCTCGGCAGCGCGACCACGGTGCTGCGTTCGGCCGGCGGGTAGCGGCCGGCGATGTAGCCGCGCAGCGTGGCGAGGTTGGCGTAGTCCGGCGCGATGTCGCTGCGCACGGTGTAGCTGAGGGTGGCGCTGGGGTCGGACGGCGGTGCGCCGGCGCTGACGTCGTAGGCCCAGATTTCCTGGATCGGGGTTTCCTGCGCGGTGTTGGTGAAGCGCAGGTGGCCGCCACGGCGGCGTTCGAACTGGTCGACGCTACGCACGGTGCCTTGGCTGCGCTGGAACAGCGGCGCGGGCGTTGCGCCGGTGGCGGCGTAGCTGGCCTGGCCGTAGGCGGCGCCGCGCAGTTCGATGCGGTTGAACGGTTCGTCGGGCAGGGTGAGGTCCAGCGCCTTGCCGCCTTCGACGTAGACGTTCCAGTCCGGCAATTGGAAGTAGTCGTTACGGCCGGGCAGGCGCGAGCGGTTGTAGACGCCGGGCCAGGTGGTCTCGGCGATGCCGTCGGTGGCCTTCCACATCCACTGCTTGAGGTCCTTGGCGTCAGCGAATTCGACCTTGCGGATGCGCGTGGATGGTGTGTCCAGTGCGGGTGGTGCGTGGCCATGATCCCAACCGAAACGATGCAGCCAGGCGTTGCGCGCTGCGTCGGCGCGCGGCGGTTCGGCGCTGCGCGGTTCCTGCTGGCGGGCCAGGGCCGCGGCGCCGGCGGCGTCGAGCATGCGGTCGTAGACGCGGATCTCGTCGAAGTCGCTGCCGCGCAGGAAGTTGTAGCGGCTCTGCACCTGGTGCGGGGCCATCACCCGCCCGGCCAGGCCGAGCTGGTCGAGCGCAGCGTCGAAGTCGAGCGAGCCGCCGTCGGCGCACGCCTGCGCGCAGTCGGCGCGTGCGGCTTCCTTGCCGTCCACGTACAGGCGTACGCCGCGGGTTTCGTCCCAGGCGAAGGCGAGGTGGGTCCAGGCGCTGGCGGTGGGGTTCCTGTCGAGGGTGAACGACACGCGGGTGCGCGCCAGGTTGGCGTCGGTGACGAAGGCGTCGAAGCCGTGGCCGTTCCAGTCGATGCGCAGCCAGGCCATGTCCCAGCTGCTGTGATCGGCGTAGCCGACGCGGAAGATCACGAACGGGGCTTCGCCCACGGGATAGCGCGAGCGCCAGAAGAAAGAGAGGGTGCCGCGTTGGGTGTAGAGGTTGCCGGGCGCGTTCCAGGCGAGGACGCCGTCGTCGGCCCATTCGATGGCGTTGCCCTTTACGCCGGTGGGGACGAGGGCGACCTTGTCGCGGAAGTTGGGTTTGGGGTCGCCTTTGGCGATGTCGGCGTCGAAGCCTTGGTCGGCGGAGACGCGGAACAGGAGTTCGGGTGCGGTGGTGGCGGGGGCGGGGGCGGCGAAGGCCGGGAGTGCCAGGCAGGACAGCATGGCCAGGCAATAGGCCAGGATGCGATTGCCGGTGGTGGGGGATGTTTGGCCTGTCCGTGCGGAGCAGCGCGCGTGTGGCGCGATGTCGCGGGATGGTGAGTGCCTGTCGCGGCTGAAGCCGCTCCTACAGGGGAACATCGTTGCGGCAGCGCGCGTGGCGCTGCGGCGGATTGCCTCTTTCATGTCGCTCCTTTGCGATCGCCGTGCGCGCGTGCCGCCGCATGGCGATCCTCCCTACCCCCGATCCGGCGAGTATGCAGGCAGCGGCGCGCTGCCGGTGCCGCGCACGGGGCGCGACACCGGCGGGCGCAGACTTCAGAACTTGTAGCGCACGCCCAGCAGGTACTGGCGGCCAGTCTCGCTGTACTGCAACGGCAGCTGCGAGGTGGAGCCGACCCATTCGTCGGACGGTTCGTTGGTCAGGTTGATGCCTTCCAGGCTCAGCTCCAGGTGGTCGTCGATCTTCCAGCTGATCGAGGCGTCCACCGTGTTGACCGCGGTCATGCCGTGCACGTCGAAGCCGGTTTCGGTAGCCGGCACCTGGGTCAGGTACTCGTCGCGGTGGGTGTAGGACACCCGCGCGCTGAGCTGTTCGCCCTGGTAGAACAGGGTGCCGTTGTACGAGTTCTTCGACAGGCCGGTCAGGTCGGTTTCCAGCGAGGCCGCACCGGTCGCCGTCAGGTACTGGATCTTCGAATCGACGTAGGTGTAGTTCAACTGCACGCCGAGGTTGCTCCACTTGCCCGGCAGGAACGCGAAGGGCTGGGTGTAGTTGAGCTCGACGCCCTTCAGGTCGCCGCCGGGGGTATTGAGCGGCACGCTGAACACGAAGTCGTCGTTGACGCTGGCGCCGGTGCCGTCGAGCAGGCTGGCCGGCAGGCCGCTGGCCGAGTAAGGCTGGGTCACGCGGGTGGTCTGCACGAAGCTCTCGATGTCCTTGTAGAACACCGCCGCACCCAGCATCGCGCCGTCCTGGAAGTACCACTCGAAGCCGAGGTCGGCGGTCTTGGCGCGGATCGGTTCCAGATCCGGATTGCCGCCGCTGACGGTGCGCGCGCCGCCGGACACATTGACGGTGACGCCCGGGGTCAGGCTGCCCAGACCCGGACGCGACATCACCTTGGCCGCGCCGAAGCGCACCAGGAAGTCCGGCGAGAGTTCGGCGACCAGGTTCAGCGACGGCAGCGTGTCGTTGTATTCGCGGTTGACCGTGGTCTGCACCACTCCGGTACCGACCGTGGCATAGCCGGTGGATTCCTGCTTGGTCTTGACGTAACGCACGCCGAGGTTGCCGTTGACCGGTACCGAGCCGATGTCGAAGCCGAACTGGCCCATCAACCAGGCGCCGCGGTCCTTCTCTTCGACGCTGCGCGAGTTCACCGCGCGCTCGGCCAGGGCGAAGGTGCCGGTGCCGCTGTAGATGTCCAGCGCATTGCCCACCGCATTGAGATCCGGCACCACCCAGCTGCCCGGGCTGCCGCTGACGCCGCCGAGGGTCGCCAGCTCGGTCATGTTGACCGGCACGATGCGGGTGCCGCCGGCGAAGGCCGGGACCGACACTTCCGAGGCGCGGCGCAGTTCCTTGGTCTTGAACGAGTAGTCCTTGGCCAGCACGCCGCCGCGCAGGCTGAAGCCCGGGCTCAGGGTCCACTCGAAGTTCAGGCTGCCGGTGTCGAAGGTGTTCTCGACGTACTGCGGACGCAGGCGGATTTCCGCCAGGGTCCAGCCGCTGCCGTCGGTGGGATCGACGCCGTAGTTGAAGACCGGCGAACGGCTGTTGCCGCGGTAGTCGTACGAGTAACCATCGACGTTGAGCTTGTCCATGATGATCGTGGTCTGGATCGGGTTCTCGTGCTTGGAGCTGGAGGTACCGATCTGGCCGTCGATCTTGAACGAGTCGCTGAACTTGTGCTCGCCGTTGAGGGTGAGCTGCTTGAAGACGGTGTTCCACTCGTCGTAGCGCTGCTCGGAGCGGATGTCCACGTCGTCGAACTGGCCGTACAGCAGCGCGCCGGTCTTCGGGTCGATGTAGCCATCCTTGACGATGGTCTGCGGCTTGCCGCCCTGCGAGGCGCCACGGCTGAAGGAGATCGCCTCGATGTACTTCTCGGTGCGCTTGGCGTCGATCTTGGAGTACAGGCCGTCCAGCGAGAACTGGGTGTCCTTGCTCGGCTTCCACTGCAGCGAGCCGGTCACGCCGGTGCGCTTCTGCTCGTGCTCCATCAGCGTGTAGCGCGGGAAACGCGGGTGGAATACGTTGGCACCGCGCGCGGCGGCGAACGGCGAGGTGGCGCTGAAGTTGCCGTTGCTCGGGCCGTTGGCCCAGCGCCCGCTGTTGCTGCCTTCTTCCAGGATCTGCCGCTCCGAGTACGCCACCGACAGCAGTGCGCCGAAGGTGCCGTCGGCCCAGGTGTTGGCGATCAGTCCGGCCACGCGCGGGTCGGCCTTGTCGGCCATGTCGTTGTAGCCGGCCTGGCCGTTGAGGGCCAGGGTGAAGCCGTCGTAATCGAACGGGCGCGCGGTCTTCAGGTCCACGGTGGCGCCGAGCGAGCCTTCCTCGACGTCGGCCGAGGCGGTCTTGCGCACTACCAGCTGGGTGAACAGGTCCGAGGCGAACACGTTGAAGTCGAAGCCGCGGCTGCGGTTGGAGCCGCCGGACTGGTCGGAGCCGCCGACCGTGGTCAGCGCTTCCATGCCGTTGACCCGCACGCGGGTGAAATCCGGACCCAGGCCGCGCACCGAGATGCTGCGGCCTTCGCCGGCATCGCGGGTGATGACCACGCCGGGGATGCGCTGCAGCGATTCGGCCAGGTTGAGGTCGGGGAAGTCGGCGATGTCCTCGGCCACGATGGCGTCGACCATGCCGGTCTCGCCGCGCTTGAGGTCCAGCGCCTTCTCCACGCTGGCGCGGTAGCCGGTGACGGTGACCGTGTCGAGCTGGGTGGCCGGTTCAGTGGAGCCGGTGGCGGGCGCAGGATCCTGCGCGGGAACGTCCTGGGCGTGGACCACGCCGGCCTGCAGGGCCAGACTGATCGAGAATGCGAGCAAGGTAACCGGTGTCTTCCGGCGTTCGGTACGAGATTGCATGTCCTCCCCTCCCAAGGGTTACATGAACTGCGTGATATTTCGGGCTGTTGCCGCGGATGACACCGCTGGTCAAAACCGACGTTAACAGTTGCGAAACATTGCGGCATCTTGCAGCGCAGCAGAAAATCTAGCGGATTTGCAGGCTTTAGACACAAAGCCTTACCTGGCTTGGCGCGGCCGCTGCGACGGCAGAGTATTGGACGCCGCAGAAAATGACACCGATAGCCAATGGACTTGGCCGGGGCCGCCGTTCCCGGCATGCTGGGCGCCCTCTTCGACCGATCAGGATCTTCCCCGCCATGACCGCATCCCGCATCGTCTGCTTCGGCGAACTGTTGCTGCGCCTGGGCGCTCCCGGCCACGAACGCCTGCTGCAGTCGCCGCGGCTGGACGTGCATGTCGGCGGCGCCGAGGCCAACGTCGGCGTGTCGCTGGCGCATTTCGGCCACGACGTGGCGATGGTCAGCGTGCTGCCGGACAACCCGCTGGGCGAAGCGGCCGCCGGCGAACTGCGCCGGCACGGCGTGGACACCCGCGGCGTGCGCTTCGTGCCCGGGCGCATGGGCCTGTATTTCCTGACCACCGGCGCCGGGCACCGACCCAGCGAGGTCACCTACGACCGCGCCGGCTCGGCGTTCGCGCTGGCGGAGGCGGATGCCTACGACTGGCCGGCGCTGCTGCAGGGCGCGGACTGGCTGCACCTGTCCGGGGTGACTCCGGCGCTGGGCGAACGCGGCGCGGCCGCGGCGCTGGCGGCGGCGCGCAGCGCGCGCGCGCGCGGCGTGCGCGTGTCGTTCGACGGCAACTACCGGCCCAAACTGTGGGAGGCCTGGAACGGCGACGCGCCGGGCATCCTGCACCAGCTGCTGGCGCAGGCCGACGTGCTGTTCGCCGACTACCGCGACCTGGGCGTGGTGCTGGGCCACCAGTACCCGCAGGACAGCGCGCAGGCGCGGGTGGAAGCCGGCGCGCGCGACGCCTTTGCCGCGTTCCCGCAACTGCAGGCGATGGCCTGCACCCAGCGCGTGGCGCACAGCGTGGACCACCACAGCCTGGGCGCAATGCTGCTGCGCCGCGACGGCAGCGTGGCGCAGGCGCCGAGCGAAGAGCTGACCGGCATCGTCGACCGCATCGGCGGCGGCGACGCGTTCGCCGCGGGCGTGCTGCACGGCCTGAGCCAGGGCTGGGACGACACCGCCACGATCCGCTTCGGCCTGGCCGCCGGTTGCCTGAAGCACTCGGTGCCGGGCGATTTCCATCCGCTGGGTGAGGCCGACGTGCAGGCCTGCGTGGGGACGTCGCGGTTCGATGTGAAGCGGTGAGGGGCCGGGATTGGGGAGTGGGGATTGGGGATTCGTAGGAGCGTTGGTTGCGGTGGTTTTGTGCGTGGTGCGGCGTTGTTGTGGTTCGTTTTTCTGTCGCGGCTGAAGCCGCTCCTACAGGGGCAGCGCGCACGGTTTTTGTAGGAGCGGCTTCAGCCGCGACAGGAAAATGAGGCGGTCGCAATGCCAAGGCGCCCATGAAAAACACGGCATTGACGCCACCACGAATCGCAAATCCCCACCTTTGCAGAAGCGGCTTCAGCCGCGAGCTGCGACACGCTTCAGATACCGGGCGGTTTCCATGTGCGGATTGGCGCGGCCCGTCCTGCAATGCCCGGCGCAGCGTCGGCCTTGGTTTCCCGCGTCGCGCTGGGAGACCGGCGGTTCTCGCTAGACTGCAGGCCCTTCCCGCCATTTCCGAGACCTCAATGGACGCTTCCCGTCAGGCCGTCGTGCGCCCATGAGCCGCATCTCGATCGCCGCCGCCCTCGTCGCTGCACTGCTGGGCGGCGCATGCCCCCGCCCTTCCTACGCACAGGCGGCGTCGGCGCAGCCGGGATGGATCGCCAGCTGGGCCACCAGTCCTCAGGTCGGGGAAGCCGATGCGGACGAGCCGCTGGCGAACCTCGACGGGCAGACGGTGCGGCAGCGGGTACGCATGTCCGTCGGTGGTGCCCGGTTGCGGGTCCGATTGTCCAACGAATTCGGTTCATCGCCGTTGACGATCGGTGCGGCATCCATCGCCGTGGCGACGGATGCTTCGACCGTGCAACCGGGTTCGCTGCGGCCGCTCACATTCGGCGGGAATTCCTCCGTCAGCGTTCCCGCGGGCGCCCCCGTGCTCAGCGATCCGGTCGAACTGGCGGTCGCGCCGGGCGCGCAGGTCAGCATCAGCCTGTTCTTTCCGGAGCGGGTCGCATCCAGCACGCTGCACTCCCTGGCGCTGAAGCACGCCGTGGTGAGCGCGCCCGGCGACCACACGCGAGAGCCGAGTATCGCGCCGGCCGCGACATCCACCTCGTCCATCGCGCTCACCGCGGTACTGGTGCCGCAGGTGCGCTCGCAGCGGTTGCTGGTGGCATTCGGGGATTCGATCACCGACGGTGCGGGATCCACCACCGACGCGGACCGCAGCTGGCCGGCGCAATTCGCGCAGCGCGTGGCGGCGGCCGATCCCGGTTTGTCCGTGGTGAATGCCGGAATCGCGGGCAACCAGTTGTCGCATGAGGGGTACGGCGCGAGCGGCTTGGCCCGCTTCGACCGGGATGTCCTGTCGCTGCCGGGCGTGACGCATCTCGTGCTCCTGGAAGGGATCAACGATATCGCCGCACCAGGGGTCAAGATCGGTGCGCGCTACTTTGCGCCGCCGGCGGAGGTCAGGACCGCGGAGCAAGTCATCGCTGCCTACCGGCAATTGATCGCGCGCGCGCACGACCATGGGATCAAGGCGATCGGCGCGACCCTGACGCCCTTTGCCGGCAATACAGTTCCCGGCTTCTACTCGCCGCAGAAAGAGGCGACGCGGCAGGCGGTCAACGCCTGGATACGCAACAGCGGCGCGTTCGATGCAGTGATCGATTTCGATACGGTCCTGCGCGATGCCGAGCATCCGCTCCAGCTTCAAGCCCGCTTCGCCTCGCGCGACCGGCTGCATCCCAACGATGCCGGCTACGCCGCCATGGCGGACGCGATCGACATCGCTCTTTTCCGCTGAGCGCGCGGCGACCGAAGATCGGTGCCGGCCGTGGCGGCTGGCACCGCTCTACAGGGAAGATGCACGCTTGTGTAGGAGCGGCTTCAGCCGCGACAGGCACCTCAACGGAAGGCGGCCTCGGGCGCCGGCCGCATCTCCAATCCGATTCGACGCTGGCGTTTCCTCGTTCCGGTCGCGGCTGAAGCCGCTCCTACAGGGGGAGACGCGTGCTTCTGTAGGAGCGGCTTCAGCCGCGACAGGCACCTCAACGAAAGGCGGCCTCAGGCGCCGGCCGCATCTCCAATCCGATTCGACGCTGGCGTTTCCTCGTTCCGGTCGCGGCTGAAGCCGCTCCTACAGGAGAGATGCGCGCTTGTGTAGGAGCGGCTTCAGCCGCGACAGACACCCAACGCAAAACGGCCGGCATCGCTGCCGGCCGCTTCTCCAATCCCGAATCCCGGCTCTTCCAATCCCGAATTCCCAATCCCGAATCCCGGCTGTTCCTAAAGCTCGATGCAATCGAACTGCACGTCCGGATTCACGTCGGCGTCGTAGTCCACGTCCTTGCGCTCGAAGCCGAACAGCTTGAGGAATTCGTGCTTGTAGCCGGCGTAGTCGGTGAGCTGGAACAGGTTCTCGGTGGTGACCTGCGGCCACAGCGCCTTGCAGGCGTCCTGCACGTCGTCGCGCAGTTCCCAGTCGTCCAGGCGCAGGCGGTTCTGCTCGTCGGTGGCCGGGGCCTGGCCGTCTGCGCGGTACATGCGCTCGCGGAACAGGCGGTCGAGCTGGTCGATGGTGCCTTCGTGCAGGCCCTTCTCTTTCATGATCTTGTAGACCATGGAGATGTACAGCGGCATCACCGGGATCGCCGCGCTGGCCTGGGTCACCACCGACTTGAGCACCGCCACGTTGGCGCTGCCGCCGCTTTGCTGCAGGCGCGCGTGCAGGCGCTGTGCGGTCTGGTCCAGGTCCACCTTGGCCTTGCCCAGCGCGCCGTGCCAGTAGATCGGCCAGGTGATCTCGGTGCCGATGTAGCTGAAGGCGACGCTGCGCGCGCCCGGCGCGAGCACGCCGGCGGCGGCCAGCGCGTCGATCCACAGTTCCCAGTCCTGGCCGCCCATCACGGTGATGGTGTCTTCGATCTCCTGCTCGGTGGCCGGCTCGATCGAGGCCTCGATGATCGCGTCCTTGTTGGTGTCGATCGCGGTGGCGGTGTAGGTCTGGCCGATCGGCTTGAGCGCCGAGCGCTTCACTTCGCCGGTGCCGGGCAGCTTGCGCACCGGCGAGGCCAGCGAATACACCACCAGGTCGACCTGGCCGCCCATCTCGGTCTTGATCAGTTCGATCACCTGCGCGCGCGCTTCGTCGGAGAAGGCGTCGCCGTTGATCGACTTGCTGTACAGGCCCTGCGCCTTGGCGAATTTGTCGAACGCGGCCGAGTTGTACCAGCCGGCGGTGCCGGCCTTCTTGTCGCTGCCGGGCTTTTCGAAGAACACGCCCAGCGTGTCGGCGCCGAAGCCGAACGCGGCGGTGATCCGCGAGGCCAGGCCGTAGCCGCTGGAGGCGCCGATCACCAGCACTTTCTTTGGCCCATCGCTGCGCACGCCGCGCGCACGCGTGGCCTCGATCTGTTCGAGCACGTTGCGCTCGCAGCCGAGCGGATGCGTGGTGGTGCAGATGAAACCGCGAACTTTCGGGTGGATGATCAACGTGGTGTCCTCTCGGCAAGATGCCCCGCGGCATCTTAATGTCTGCGGCGCGCATGCAGAAGGGCCGAAGGCTGCAGACGGCGGGGTATGGAGGCGTTATGCACCGGCGATGCTGGTGCGGGCGTGCGACGAAGCATGGCTGGCTGGCGTTGGCGGTGCGTGTCGCGTGATGTGCTGGCTTGACTGCGTTCGTCTGGTCTGTGTCGCGGCTGAAGCCGCTCCCACACGATGCCGTGCGTGCCGCGAGCACGCCGCGGCCTCTTGCCACGGGTACGCCGCGGCCTCTGCCACCACTGTAGGAGCGGCTTCAGCCGCGACCGGCACCCACAGCCACTCAGATGATCCGCAGCGTGATCGCCTTGAGCACCGCGCGGGTGCGGTCGCGAGTGCCGAGCTTGTCCAGGATGGTGGAGACGTAGTTCTTCACCGTGCCTTCGGCCAGGAACAGGCTGCGCGCGATTTCCTTGTTCGAGTAGCCGCCGGCGAGCAGACGCAGGATCGCCACTTCGCGTTCGTTGAAGGTGTCGCGCGGCGCGTCCTCGTCGCGGTAGCGGTAGCGCGCGCGGACCGGGTCGGTGCTGACCGGCTGCAGCAGGGTCTCGCCCGCGGCCACGCGCACGATCGCGTCGCGCAGGTCTTCGGGCGCGGCGTCCTTGAGCAGGAAGCCCTGCGCGCCGGCGTCGGTGGCGCGCAGCAGCAGGTCGGCGTCATCGAAGGTGGTCAGCAGCAGGACCGGGGTGGCATCGCCGCGCGCGCGCAGCCGTTGCAGCGCCTGGATGCCGTCCAGGCCGGGCATGCGGATGTCGCTGAGCACCACGTCCACCGACGTGGCCGCCAGCGCGGCCAGCAGCGCTTCGCCATCGTCGGCCTCGCAGGCCACGACGATGCCCTGGGTCTGCAGCAATGCGCGCAGGCCGGCGCGCACCAGGATCTGGTCGTCGGCCAGGGCGATGCGCAAGGCACTCACAGCGGCAACCGCGCGGTCAGTTGCATGCCGCCCAGCGGCGTGCGGCCCAGATCGAGCCGGCCGCGCAGCGCGGCCATGCGCTCGCGCATGCCGGCGATGCCGTTGCCTTCCTGGATACGCTCGCCACGGCGGCCGTCGTCCTCGATGTCCACGCGCAATTGCCCATCCTCGTGATGCAGACGTATATGTACCTCATCGGCATCGGCATGCCGGGCGGCGTTGGTCAGCGCTTCCTGCACCAGCCGCAGCAGGGTCTCGGCCAGCTGCGGATCGGTGATGCGCACGCCCGGCGCGATCTGCAGCCGCAGCTGCGGCCGCGGGAAAGGCGCGGCCAGCGCGCGCAGCGCGGTCTCCAGGTCCAGGCCTTGGTCGTCGCGCAGCGACTGCACCACGTTGCGGATATCGGCCAGCAGCTCGCCGGACAGGCGCTCGACCACGCCGAGTTCCTCGCGCCGCGCCAGGTCCGGATCGGTCAGCAGCAGGCGCAGATTGATCCGCAGCGCGGTCAGCTTGTGCCCGGCCACGTCGTGCAGCTCGCGCGCCAGGCGCAGGCGTTCGGCATCGCGCGCGCTGTCGGCCAGCAGCGCGCGCGTGGCCAGCAGGTCGGCATTGACCCGGGCCAGCGCTTCGCGGGCGCGCTCGGCCGTGCGCGCGTAGTGCGCGGACAGCCCGGCGAAGGCGTGGAAGCCGGCGTAGATCAGGGTGGTCAGCAACGCGCGCTTGAAACCGGCCGTGGACAGCAACAGGAAGGTGCCCAGGTTGACCAGGAGCGCCAGCAGCAACACCCGGCGCGGCTCCCACAGCAAGGCCACCTGCGTCACCACCACCACCAGCAGCACCGGCGCGGTGCCGACGCCCGGTTCCAGCCACACCAGGACCAGCGCCGCGGCGGCTTGCAGCCACAGCGCGGCATCGCGCAGACGCGGCGCGGGCAGGTAGCGATAGCCAAGCAACAGCAGCACGAACAGGCCGGCCGCCGGCCAACGCAAGGCGGCCGGTGCCTGGTGCTGCAGCTGAAACGACCACAGCACGGTGGCTACGGTGGCCAGGCCGGCCAGGCGCTTGGGGTCGATCAGATCGTGCAGGACGCGGTGCATGCCGCGGATGCTGACCGCGCAGCGCGGCGCCGGCAATGGGGCTGGCGCAGAAAGTGACTTCCGGCAGGTCGGATCGATGACCAGCGGCCACTGTGCCGCTACGGCATGGCGGCCACACTAACGCCATGCCATCGATGCCGCGGCGGCCCGTTCACCAGGCGTCCAGCGCGATGGCGTACACCGACATTGCTCCCCACGAGGAAACGACGATGCACCTGACCCTGCGACATCCCGATCTGTGGTTCACCGTGCTGGGCGTGTGCTGGGGCGTCTACGAGATGCTGCTCAGCCACCGCCGCCGCGCGGCCGATGGCGGCGCGCGCGATCAGGGCACGCTGCAGCTGCTGTGGCGCGTGCTGTACGCGGCGGTGGCGGTGGGCGTGCTGCTGGCCTTCGTCGGCGTGTGGCGCTATGCGCCGGCGCTGCAGGAGCCGGCGCGCTGGCTGGGCTGCGCGCTGCTGGCCGGAGGCCTGGCGCTGCGGCTGTGGGCGATCCGGGTGCTGGCGCGCTGGTTCACGGTGGACGTGACCATCCAGGACGACCACCGGCTGATCCGCCATGGGCCGTATCGCTACCTGCGCCATCCCTCCTACACCGGCGCGCTGCTGGCGTTCTACGGGCTGGCGATCGGCCTGGGCAACGTGCTGTCGCTGCTGGCGATCGTGCTGCCGGTGACCTGGGCGTTCCTGCGCCGCATCCGCGTGGAGGAAGCCGCGCTGACCCAGGCGTTCCCGCGCGAGTACCCCGACTACGCCGCGCACAGCTGGCGGCTGCTGCCGTTCGTCTGGTGAGGGACGGGCGATGCGCGCGCTCGACCTGACGCTCGCCGTCCTCCACCACCTCGCCTTCCTATTGCTGACCGCCGCGCTGGTGGTCGAGTGGACGTTGCTGCGCGAACCGCCGCACGCGCTGCGGCTGGCGCGGCTGCTGCGCGCGGACGCCGCCTACGGAATGGCGGCGTTGCTGATCCTGGCCGTCGGCGGCCTGCGCGTGCGCTACGGACTCAAGGGCCCGGACTACTACCTGCACAACCCCTGGTTCTGGGCCAAGCTGGGCGTGTTCGCGGCGATCGGGCTGCTGTCGCTGCTGCCCACGCTGCGGCTGCTGCGCTGGCGCCGCCAGGCCCGCCTGCAGCCGGGGTTCATGCCGCCGCCGGCGCAGGTTGCCGCGCTGCACCGCAGCGTCGGCGCCGAACTAGCCCTGCTGGCAATGTTGTTCGTGCTGGCCGCGACGATGGCGCGCAATGTGGCGCGTTAATTGGTATTACCAAAAATAGGCTGTAAAACCTCATCCGCAGTTGACTTGGTCGAATCCGCAGCGATCTAATGGCTGTCCCTGTGCGCCGCCGGCAATTAGTGGTATGACCAATATTTCAACGTCTGCGACGACACCATCAGCGGCACGCCACGGCCCACACGATGCACCGCCGCCGGGCGCCGCATCGGCTACCGGCAGCGGCCGCCTCAGCGATCGCGTTGCCGCGCAGCTGCGTGCGCTGATCGCAGAGCGCGGCTTGCAGCCCGAGCAGCGCCTGCCGGCCGAGCGCGCGTTGGCGCTGGAACTGGGCGTGTCGCGCACCGCGTTGCGCGAGGCGATCGCCCAGCTCGCCAGCCAGGGGCTGCTGCGTGCCCGCGCCGGCGGCGGCACCTATGTACAGCGCCCGCATACGCCCGAGGAACGGGTGGTGGCGCCGCTGCAGCCGTTCCTGCCGCTGCTGCAGGGCGATCCGGAATACCGCTTCGACGTGCTGGAGACCCGCCACGCGCTGGAAGGCGCCACCGCCTGGCACGCCGCGCTGCGCGCCACCGACGCCGACCGCGCGCGCATCGCCGCTGCGTTCGAGGCGATGCTGCAGGCGCATGCGCAGGGCGATGCGGCCGCCGAGGCGCGCGCCGATGCCGACTTCCACCTGGCCATCGCCGAGGCCGCGCACAACCGCGTGCTGCTGCAGGTGATGCGCGGGCTGTTCGATCTGCTGCAGACCAACATCTCGCAGAGCCGGCACAAGCTGTTCCAGTCGCCGCGCACCTTCGCGCCGCTGCTGGCGCAGCACCGCGCGCTGCGCGACGCGATCCTGGCCGGCGAGCCGGAACGCGCGCGCGACGCCGCGCACGCGCACCTGGCGTTCGTGCACACCGCGCTGCGCAGCCTCGACGAAGACGACGCGCGCCGTGCGCGCGCCTCGCGCCTCCCCTCCTCTCCCGACGACCCGCGCCGATGATCATTTCCGCCGCTTCCGACTACCGCGCCGCCGCCGAAGCGCGGCTGCCGCCGTTCCTGTTCCACTACATCGACGGCGGCGCCTATGCCGAGCACACGCTGCGGCGCAACGTGACCGACCTGGCCGACATCGCGCTGCGCCAGCGGGTGCTGCGCGACATGGCCGCGCTGAGCCTGGAGACCGAGCTGTTCGGCGAGCGCCTGGCGCTGCCGCTGGCCCTGGCCCCGGTCGGGCTGACCGGCATGTACGCGCGCCGCGGCGAGGTACAGGCCGCGCGCGCGGCGGCGGCCAAGGGCGTGCCGTTCACCCTGTCCACGGTGTCGGTGTGCCCGATCGAGGAAGTGGCGCCGGCGATCGACCGGCCGATGTGGTTCCAGCTGTACGTGCTCAAGGACCGCGGCTTCATGCGCAACGCGCTGGAGCGGGCAAAGGCCGCCGGCGTGACCACGCTGGTGTTCACCGTGGACATGCCCACGCCCGGCGCGCGCTACCGCGATGCGCACTCGGGCATGAGCGGGCCGCACGCGCCGCTGCGGCGCATGCTGCAGGCCGCGACCCATCCGCGCTGGGCCTGGGACGTGGGCCTGATGGGGCGACCGCACGACCTGGGCAACATCTCCACCTACCGCGGCAGCCCGACCGGGCTGGCCGACTACATTGGCTGGCTCGGCGCGAACTTCGACCCGTCGATTTCGTGGAAGGACCTGGAATGGATCCGCGAGTTCTGGACCGGGCCGATGGTCATCAAGGGCATCCTCGACCCGGACGATGCGCGCGACGCGGTGCGTTTCGGCGCCGACGGCATCGTGGTCTCCAACCATGGCGGGCGCCAGCTCGACGGCGTGCTGTCCAGCGCGCGCGCGCTGCCGGCGATCGCCGATGCGGTGAAGGGCGAACTGAAGATCCTGGCCGACTCCGGCATCCGCAGCGGCCTGGACGTGGTGCGCATGCTCGCGCTCGGCGCCGATGCGGTGCTGCTCGGCCGCGCCTTCGTCTATGCGCTGGCCGCGGCCGGCCAGGCCGGGGTGGAGAACCTGCTGACCCTGGTGGAGAAGGAGATGCGGGTGGCGATGACGCTGACCGGCGCCAAGTCGATCGCGGCGATCTCGCGCGATTCGCTGGCGCGGGTCACCCGCGAAAGCACCGTGTCGCCGTAGGGTCGCTGAGCGCATGAACGCGCCGCTCGCCGAAGCATGCCTGCTGCGCCAGCTGCGCGACGCGGTGGGCCGCGGCCACGTGCTGGTCGGCGACCGCGCCACGCGGCGCTTCCGCAAGGGCTACCGCTTCGGCGAGGGCCGGGTGCTGGCGGTGGCGCGGCCGGGCACGCTGCTGGAACTGTGGAACGTGCTGCAGGCCGTGGTGGCCGCGGAACGCATCGTCATCGTGCAGGCCGCCAACACCGGCCTCACCGGCGGCTCCACTCCGGACGGCGACGGCTACGACCGGCAGATCGTGCTGGTCAGCACGCTGCGCCTGCGTGGCGTGCAACTGCTGCACGACGGCCGCCAGGTCGTCTGCCTGCCCGGCGCCACCCTGGACGCGCTGGAACGGCAGCTGCAGCCGCTGCGGCGCGAGCCGCATTCGGTGATCGGTTCCTCGTGCATCGGCGCCTCGGTGCTGGGCGGGGTGTGCAACAACTCCGGCGGCGCGCTGGTGCGGCGCGGCCCTGCCTATACCCAGCTGGCGCTGTTCGCGCAGCTCGGCGCCGACGGCCAGTTACGCCTGGTGAACCATCTCGGCATCGCGCTGGGCGATACGCCCGAGCAGATCCTGACCCGGCTGCAGGCCGGCAACTACGGCGCCGCCGACATCCACGACGACCCTGCCCTCGCCGCCTCCGACCCGGACTACGCCGCGCACGTGCGCGACGTGGACGCGGACACGCCGGCCCGCTTCAACGCCGACCCGGCGCGGCACTACGAGGCGTCCGGCTCGGCCGGGCGGCTGTGCGTGTTCGCGGTGCGGCTGGACACGTTCCCGCGCGAGGACAGCACGGTCTTCTACATCGGCAGCAACGCCACCGACGACCTGACCGCGCTGCGCCGCGGCCTGCTCACCGCCTTCGCGCAACCGCCGATCAGCGGCGAATACCTGCACCGCGACGCGTTCGACATCGGCGCGCGCTACGGCAAGGACACCTTCCTGCTGATCGACCGCTTCGGCACCGGCGCGGTGCCCAAGGCGTTCGCGCTGAAGAGCCGCGTGGATGGCTGGTGCGAGGCGCTGGGCCTGCCAGGGCTGGCCGACCGCGCGTTGCAGGCGCTGACCGACCGGCTACCCGAGCACCTGCCACCGCGCCTGCGTGCCTACCGCGACCGCTTCGAACACCACCTGCTGCTGCGCGTGTCCGCGCGGGACGCCGCCGCGACCGACGCGTTCCTGGCCGACCACTTCGCCGGCAGCGACCGCGGCGCCTATTTCCGCTGCGACGCCGACGAGGGCCGCAAGGCGTTCCTGCACCGCTTCGCCGTGGCCGGCGCGGCGGTGCGCTACCGTCAGGTGCATCGCGACACGGTCGAGGACATCGTGGCGCTGGACGTGGCGCTGCGCCGCAACGACCGCGACTGGCTGGAGACGCTGCCGCCGGAACTGGAGCGCGCGCTGCTGGGCAAGCTCTACTACGGCCACTTCTTCTGCCACGTGTTCCACCAGGACTACCTGGTGCGCAAGGGCCACGATCCGCTGGCGATCGAGCATGCGATGTGGGCGCTGCTGGACCGGCGCGGCGCCGAATATCCGGCCGAGCACAACGTCGGCCACCTGTACCGCGCCAAGCCGGCGCTGGCCGCGTTCTACCGCGCGCTGGACCCGACCAACAGCTTCAACCCCGGCATCGGGCAGACGCCGAAGGGCAAGCACTGGCACGCCTGCGACGGCGATCACGACTGAGCGTGGCTGAGCGCGCCGGTACGCACCGCGCGCGGCCGGACGCCGCCGCGCGTTGCGGTCATTCGATCTCGAGCATGCCGCCGTCCATCAGCGCCGTGGCGATGGCGTACACGTTGCGGGCGTCGGGGCGGATGCCGTCGGCGCCGAGCACCGCGCGCTTGTCCTCGGCACCGTCCATCGCCCGCTCCAGCACCTTGCCGTAGCGCAGGCTCAGGATCAGCGGGCCGAGCAACATCGCGCGCTGCGCTTCGTCCGGCGCGGTGTCGGCGGTGCCGCGCTGTTGCTGCTGCGCGGCGTCGACCACCGCATTCCAGCCGGCGATGTAGGCGTTGGCCTCGATCGCCATGTTGTGGTTCAGCGCCTCCTGCGCCACCGGCGTGGCGTCGAAGTCGGTGCCCTTGGCCTGCGCTTCGCGCATGCCGGCGGCGACCTTTTCGGCCAGCGCGCGATCGAACTGGGCCTGGCGTTCGCCGACCGACAGGTGCACCGCCAGGTGCGCGAGCACGAACACCAGGTTGTCGGCGGCCACGTCGCCGCTGCGCAGCGCATGCGGGCGTGGGGCATCGCGCAGCTGCTGCAGCAGCGCGCTGGTCAGCACCAGGTCGTTGTCGAGCGCCGCGGCGGCGAATGGCCGGTACTTGACCAGCGGTTGCTCGGCGACGAGGCGGATGCGCTGCAATCGACCGGCATCGGCCAGCTGCAGCAGTTGCCCGCGCAGCGACGGCGAGGCCTGCACCGCGGCACGCACCTGCGCGGCGTCGGTGGCGCTGCCCTGGATCGCCGTCAGCACCGCATCGAGGCGGTCGGCGGCGAACGCCGGCACGGCGCACAGCCAGGCCAGCACGAAAACCCACCGTCGCATCCGCAGCATGGTCGAATCCTTTCGTCGCTATCCAGAAGCGGCGCAGCCTAGCATGGCCGCCGCACGCTGCCGACCAGGGCGCGCTGCGGCACGGGACGCTGCGCGGCGGAGGCCGCGGGGCCGGAGGAATCAGCTTCCGGGCAGCCGCTGCCGCAACGTCTCCATCTCCTTCCACGGATGCTCGCGCAGGCGTGCGGCGCGCTGCAGCGCCTTGGCCAGCGGGAACGCCTGCGGCGAGGCGATCCGCGCCAGTTCCTCCCAGCGCAGCGGCACCGCCACGGTGGCGTGCTCGCGCGCGCGCAGCGACCACGAGCACACGCTGGTGCTGCCGCGGCCGTTGCGCAGCCAATCGACGAAGATCACCCCGTTGCGCTTGGCCTTGCTCATCGTGGCCACGTAGCGCTCGGGCGCAGAGCCGGCCAGCGCCTGGGCGAAGGCTTCGCAGAAATCGCGCGCCTGCTCCCAATCCGCACCGGGCACGATCGGCACCACCACGTGCAGGCCCTTGCCGCCGGACAGGCGCACGAAGCTTTCCAGCCCGGTCTCGCGCAGGCGGGTGCGGATCTCGCGCGCCGCGGCCTTGATCTGCGTCCAGCTCACGCCCTCGCCCGGGTCCAGGTCGAACACCAGCCGGTCGGGATGCTCGGGATCGTCCACGGTCGACCCCCAGGGATGCAGCTCCAGGGTGTTCATCTGCACCAGTTCCAGCAGGCCGGCCAGATCGTCGATGTACAGGTAGTCCTCGGTGCCGCTCTTCTGCTTCAGTGCGATCGCGTGTACATGCTCGCCGAGCGCGCGGTTGTTGTGCTTCTGGAAGAAGCATTCGCCGCTGGCGCCATCGGGGCAGCGCAGCAACGACAGCGGACGCCCGGCGACTTCCTGCAGCAACCATGGCGCGATGGCGCGGTAGTACTCGGCGACCTCGCCCTTGCTGATGCCGGCACCCGGGTACACCACGCGCTCGGGGTGGGTGATGACGACCGCCGCGGCATCGGCGTCGGCGCTGGCGGAGGAAGCGACCTTCCGCGCCGCGGTGCTTGCGCGCGGCGCGGACTTGGCAGTTGCCGGTTTGCGCTTGGCGGCACCGTTTTTCGTAGCATCGCCTTTGGATGTGCTGCGTTTCGCCGGCGCGGTCTTCTTCGCCGATGCCGCAGCGCGCGCCGCCACGACATGGTTGCCTGGGGCTGCCGCCGGTGGCGGCGCACGATCACCGCCGAGATCCTGCAGCGGCTTGTCCTCGCGCAGGCGCTTGAATGCAGCCTGGCGCAACAACCCTTCCTTGGCCCAGCCGCGGAAGGCGACTTCGGCCACCAGTTGCGGCCGCACCCAGTGCACGCTGCGCCGCGGGAACGGCGCATGCGCGGGGATGTCCACTACCGCCTGCTCGCTGTGCAGCGCCTGCAGCTGCGCAAGCAAGCGCCGCAGGCCCGATTCGTCGAAACCGGTGCCGACCCGGCCGACATAGCGCAAGCCGCCATCGCTGCGCTGCGCCAGCAGCAAGGAACCGAAGCCACTGCGCGCGCCCTTGGGATCGGTATAGCCGACGATGACGAAATCGTCGCTGTTCTCGTGCTTGGTCTTGACCCAGTCGCCGCCGCGGCCGCCGTGATAGCGCGCGTCCGCGCGCTTGCTGACCACGCCTTCGTAGCCCTTCGCCGCCGCCGCGGCGAACACCTCCGGGCCGTGGCCGAGCACATGGTCGCTGTAGGCCAGCACGCCCGGCGTGTCGCCGAGCAGCGCGCGCAGCAATTGCTTGCGCTGCAGCAGCGGCACCTCGCGCAGGTCCACGCCGGCCACGCCGAGCAGGTCGAACACCAGGTAGCGCAGCGGCTGCTTGGAACTTCCCTCGATTACCCGTTGCAAGGCCGAGAAATCGCTGCGGCCATCGGCATCGAGCACTACCAGCTCGCCGTCCAGCCGCGCCTCGCTCACCGGCAACGCCTGCACCGCGTGCGCGACCTCGGGGAAGGTCTCGGTCCAGGCCTGGTCGTTGCGCGAGCGCAGCGTCGCCTGGCCGGCATCGAGATCGGCGAGCAGGCGGTAGCCGTCCCACTTGATCTCGTGCAGCCATTGCGCGCCGTCGGGGGCACGGTCGCGCAGCAGCGTCAGCTGCGCGCGCTCGCCTGGCGGACACGGGCGATCGCGCGCACCGTCCAGCGCCAGCGCGCGCTTGCGCCAGGCCGCATCGCTGCGCCGCGGCCGCGCGGCCGACAAGGCAGCAGCGCCAGCGGCGGCAGACTTGGCCGGGGCTGCATCGCGCGCACGCTTGGAGGCCATGGTGGGCTTGGCGGCCTTGGCCGCGCGCTTCGGCGCGGGCGCGGAGACCGGCTCCTGCAGCAGGTCGTCGGCATCGCGATCGGCGGCGAACGCGTCGTCGCGCTTGATCAGCAGCCACTGCGGCTGCTTGCCGCGCAACGCAGTGCGTACCAGTTTCCAGTTGCCGTTGAGGCGCTCGCCGTGCAGCACGAAATCCAGCTTGCCAGCGGCGATCGCGGCCAGCGGTTCGCCGTCGCACGACCAGGTGCCGTGGTCGAACACATCGACATGGCCGGCACCGTAATGGCCCTCGGGAATATCGCCGGCGAAGCCGGCATAGGACAGCGGATGGTCTTCCACCTGCACCGCCAGCCGCTTTTCGCCGACCCGCAGCGACGGCCCCTTCGGCACCGCCCAACTCTTCAGCACGCCGTCGGCTTCCAGGCGGAAATCGTAGTGGCGCGAGCTGGCGTGGTGCAGCTGCACCACGAAGATCGGCCGCCGCGACGGCGCCGCGACGCTGTCGTCGGCCGGTTCCGGGGTTGCGCCGAAGCGGCGTTTGCGGGCGTACTCGCGCAGCGTCATCGTGCCCTACCCCGCCTTGCGCCGCGCCGGCGCCTTGCTTGCGGCGGTCTTCTTCGCCGGCTTGGCCTTGCTCGCGGATTTCGCGGCGGGCTTGGCGGCCTTCTTCGCCGCTTTCCTGGCCGGCTTCTTCGCGGTCTTGCTGACCGGCAGCGCCGCCTCCGCCTTCTTCGCCGGGGTACGGCGCTTGGCGTCCAGGCTCTTCTGCAGCAGCGACATGAAATCGACCACGTTGGTGGCGGCGTCTTCGCGCTGCGGCGTGTCGGCTTCGTCGTCCACCTGCGCGGTGCCTTCCTGCGCCTTGATCCGTTTCTGGATCACCGCCTGCAGGCGCTCGCGGAATTCGTCGTGATAGGACGCCGGGTCCCACTTGCCGGACATCGAGTCGATCAGCTGTGCGGCCATCTCGGTTTCCTTGGCGCTGATCCGGTAGTCGGCGGCCTTGCCGCTGGGCAGCGTGTAGTCGTCCAGCGCGACCAGTTCCTGCGGATAGCGCAGCAGGATCAGCACCAGCGCGTCTTCCTGCGGCAGCACCGCCGACAGGTATTCGCGGGTGCGGATCACCACCCGCGCGATCCCGACCTTGCCGGTGGCGCGCAGCGTCTCGCGCAGCAGCACGTAGCCCTTCTCCGCCTTCTTGCCCGGCACCAGCACGTAGGGTTTCTCGAAATAGCGCAGGTCGATGTCGGCGGCGTCGACGAAGGCCTCGACCTCCACCGTCTCGTGACTTTCCGGCGCGGCCGAGGCGATGTCCTTCTGCTCGACCACCACGTAGTTGCCCTTGCTGTATTCGAAGGCCTTGACGATGTCCTTCCACGGCACCTCTTCGCCGGTGTCGGCGTTGACCCGCTCGAAGCGGATCGGGCGCTTGTCGCGCGCATCGAGCATGCGGAAGTGCAGGTCGACGCGGCGTTCGCCGGACATCAGCGCCACCGGCACGTTGAGCAGGCCGAAAGACAGGGTGCCGGTCCAGATCGGACGCGCCATCAGTGCGCCTCCAGGTGCAGTGCCGGCGCCGGCAGATGGTCCAGCGCCTGCCACGCATCCTCGATCACCGGCCGTGCCTGGCCCCAGTCCAGCTGCGATTCGCCGCGGACCTGCTCCCAGTGCGCGGCCAGTTCGCCGTCGGTGTCGGCCATGGGCGCGCGCGGCCAGCCGCCGGCATGGGTGCGCAGCGCGAACGCGTAGGCCGGGCACAGGTCGCGCCACGGGGTGCCGTGGCGATCGCGGCGCTGGCGATAGTCGGCCAGGCTGTATTGGCGGTAGTCCGCGGCGTCGTGCGGGCGCGGACCTGCAGTGTCGTCGGGACCGTGCGGCAGCGTGGCCGGCAACGGATCCAGATGGGCATTGAACAACAGTGGATCGGGGCGGGCGCTGGGGCACATGGCGGAAGCTCCGGGCGGCATCGGCGGCATGGGGATGGGCAGCAGTAGCGCCGGCGCCGTTAGGCGTTCGTGACAGCGATGTGGACGCATTGCGATTCGCAGCGGCTTCACCGCCATCGCGCTGCACTGTACGCACGTTCCCAGCCCCAACAGGAGGAATCGGCCATGTCCACACCCACCGACCCGCTGCGTCGCAACGACCCGTTTCCTGGCGAACAACGCGGCAAGCGCGACGCCCAGGACCGCGAGGACCGCGGCGCCGGCGACCGCCCGGACACCATCGTCGAACACGAGCCGCGCACCGGCGCGGGCCGCCCTGCGCCCGACGGCAACGCGGCAGATAGCGCCAGCGAGGAGCACGCGCACAAGCACCACGCCGACGCCAACCAGGACGAGGCGCTGGAAGAGACCTTCCCGGCCAGCGATCCGGTCTCGCCGTTCGTGCCGTCCAAGGCCCCATAGGCCAGCGCCATCGCCCCTGTAGGAGCGGCTTCAGCCGCGACAGGCTGCATGAATCGACAGCTCCTGTCGCGGCTGAAGCCGCTCCTACAGCTCTTCGGCAGCTCCCGCCGTCAACGAATCCCCAATCCCCAATCCCGGCTTCTCACACCTTCCCCGCCGCCTGCAACGCCGCATACTCCGCGTCGCCGAACAGCCGCGAGCGCACCAGGAAGCGCACGCCCTCGCCGTTCTCCAGCGAGAACATGCCGCCGCGCCCGGGCACCACGTCGATGATCAGCTGGGTGTGCTTCCAGTATTCGAACTGCGAAGCGCTGATATAGAACGGCGCGCCGCCGATCTCGCCCAGCTGCACGTCGCGGTCGCCGACAATGAAGTCGTCCTGCGGATAGCACATCGGCGAGGACCCGTCGCAACAGCCGCCCGACTGGTGGAACAGCAGCGGCCCGTGCCGCGCGCGCAACGTGTCGATCAGCTGCAGTGCCGGCAACGTCGCCAGCACCTGCAGCGGCACGCCGGATTCGGGCGCGGCGGCGTCCATCAGGCGGCCATGTCCAGCACGATGCGGCCTTCGATCTGGCCGGCGCGCATGCGCGCGAACACCTCGTTGATGTTCTCCAGCGTGGCGGTGGCCACGGTCGCGGCGACCTTGCCCTGCTCGGCGAATTCCAGCGATTCCTGCAGGTCCAGACGGGTGCCGACGATGGAGCCGCGCACGGTCACCCCGTTGAGCACCATGCCGAAGATGTCCAGCGGGAACTGGCCCGGCGGCAACCCGTTCAGCGACACCGTGCCGCCGCGGCGGACCATGCCGATCGCCTGCTCGAACGCCTTCGGCGACACCGCGGTGACCAGCGCGCCGTGCGCGCCGCCGATCTCCTTCTTCAGGTAGGCCACCGGGTCGGTGGTCAGCGCGTTCACCGTCACCGTGGCGCCCAGCCGCCTGGCCAGCGCCAGCTTGGCGTCGTCCACGTCCACCGCGGCCACGTTCAGGCCCATCGCCTTGGCGTATTGCACTGCCATGTGCCCGAGCCCGCCGATGCCGGAGATCACCACCCAGTTGCCGGGCTTGGTATCGGTGACCTTCAGGCCCTTGTACACGGTGACGCCCGCGCACAGGATCGGCGCGATCTCCACGAAGCCGATGTTCTTCGGCAGATGGCCGATGTAGTTGGCGTTGGCCAGCGCGTATTCGGCGAAACCGCCGTTGACCGAGTAGCCGGAATTCTGCTGCGCCTCGCACAGCGTCTCCCAGCCGCCCAGGCAATGCTCGCAATGCCCGCAGGCCGAATACAACCACGGAATGCCGACCCGGTCGCCTTCCTTGACGTGGCCCACGCCGGCGCCGACCGCGACCACATGACCCACGCCCTCGTGGCCGGGAATGAACGGCGGGTTCGGCTTCACCGGCCAGTCGCCCTCGGCCGCGTGCAGGTCGGTATGGCATACGCCGCAGGCTTCGATCTTGACCAGGATGTCGCCGGCCTGCGGCCGCGGCACCTGCACTTCCTCGATCGTCAGCGGCTTGCCGAATTCGCGTACCACCGCGGCCTTCATTGTCTTGTCCATCGAAACGCTCCTGTGGAAAACGATGACGTCACCATCGCGCGTCCGGCGACGGGGTGCCTTGATCCAGATCAGTCGGGCCACGCGGCGGCGGGGCGGCGGCTGCTAGCGCGCCGCCGCCCTGCCCCGCGCCGCGCTCAGAAGAAGCCCAGCGCCTTCGGCGAGTAGCTGACCAGCAGGTTCTTGGTCTGCTGGTAGTGGTCGAGCATCATCTTGTGGTTCTCGCGGCCGATGCCCGACTGCTTGTAGCCGCCGAACGCGGCATGCGCCGGATAGGCGTGGTAGCAGTTGGTCCATACTCGCCCGGCCTGGATCGCGCGGCCCATGCGGTACAGCCGCGACGCATCGCGGCTCCACACGCCGGCGCCCAATCCGTACAGGGTGTCGTTGGCGATCGCCAACGCCTCGGCCTCGTCCTTGAACGTGGTCACCGACACCACCGGCCCGAAGATTTCCTCCTGGAACACGCGCATCTTGTTGTGGCCCTTGAACACCGTCGGCTTGACGTAGAAGCCGCCGGCCAGCTCGCCGTCGAGGGCGTTGCGCTCGCCGCCGATCAGCACCTCGGCGCCTTCCTGCTTGCCGATGTCGATGTAGGACAGGATCTTCTCCAGCTGCTCGCTGGAGGCCTGCGCACCGACCATGGTGTTGGGATCCAGCGGATTGCCCTGCTTGATCGCGGCCACGCGCTTGAGCGCCTTTTCCATGAACCTGTCGTAGATCGACTCCTGGATCAGCGCGCGCGACGGACAGGTGCACACCTCGCCCTGGTTGAAGGCGAACAGCACGAAGCCTTCGATCGCCTTGTCCAGGAAATCGTCGTCCTCGGCCATCACGTCGGCGAAGAAGATGTTTGGCGACTTGCCGCCCAGCTCCAGCGTCACCGGGATCAGGTTCTGGCTGGCGTACTGCATGATCAGCCGGCCGGTGGTGGTCTCGCCGGTGAAAGCGATCTTGGCGATGCGCGGGCTGCTGGCCAGCGGCTTGCCAGCTTCCAGGCCGAAGCCGTTGACCACGTTGAGCACGCCCGGCGGCAGCAGGTCGCCGATTACCTCCATCAGCACCAGGATCGAGGCCGGGGTCTGCTCGGCCGGCTTCATCACCACGCAGTTGCCGGCGGCGATCGCCGGCGCCAACTTCCAGCACGCCATCAGCAGCGGAAAGTTCCACGGGATGATCTGTCCGACCACGCCCAGCGGCTCGTGGAAGTGATAGGCGATGGTGTCGCTGTCGATCTCGGAGATGCCGCCTTCCTGCGCGCGGATGGCGCCAGCGAAATAGCGGAAGTGGTCGGCGCACAGCGGCACGTCGGCGTTGAGCGTCTCGCGCAGCGGCTTGCCGTTGTCCCAGGTCTCGGCATAGGCCAGCAGCTCGAGATTTTGCTCGATGCGGTCGGCGATCTTCAGCAGCGCATTGCTGCGCTCGGTGGCCGAGGTCTTGCCCCAGGCGTCCTTGGCCGCGTGCGCCGCGTCCAGCGCGGCCTCGATGTCCTGTGCGTTGGAGCGCGCCACCGAGGTGAACACCTTGCCGGTGATCGGCGTTGTGTTTTCGAAGTACTGGCCGCTCTTGGGTTCCACCCATTGCCCGCCGATGAAATTGCCGTAGCGCGACTTGAAGATGGATTGCGGATCGGTGGCATGCGGCTTGGCGGTGGTGACGGCGTTCATCGGTGGTCTCCTGCGGCGGTGGGAAAGGAATGGGACACGCCCATCCAGGTAGGCGGTAACCGCAAGAGCGATGCCAGGTTTTGGCTGTTGCGCTGCGTCATGGCCGCGCGCCGCGGCCCATCGACGCGGCGCCTGCATTCCTGTTGCAGCGCGTCACGCGTGGCGATTGCGCGGAGGCGGCGGATGTGGTGTTTATCGGAACACCTGTCCCAACACCTGTCGCAATTTGCGACAGCGGAGCCGTCATGGCGCAACAGCAATCGCAGCACCAGCTCGGCCACGCTCGCCGGATCTTCTTCGAGCGCGGCGGCGCCCCGGTCGGCCAGGTGCCCGACACCATCCTGCAGTCGTGGCAGCGCTGCCAGCGCCTAGGCCTGGCGGCGCAGGGCACGCCGCCGATCGAGCCGGTCAGCGCGCCGCGCCTGCGCGAACTGCGCGAGGCGCACGAGCGCCTGTGGCGGCTGGCCCGCGCCGAACTGGAAGGCCTGGCCGGCGATGCCGCCGCCACCGGCAGCATCGTGCTGCTGACCGACGAGGCCGGCTGGATCCTCGACGCCGAAGGCAGCCCGGGCTTCCTCGACAAGGCCGGGCGCGTGGCGCTGATGCCGGGCGCATGCTGGAGCGAGACCCAGGTCGGCACCAATGCGATCGGCACCGCCATCGTCGAGAGCCGCTCGGTGGAAGTGCGTGGCGGCGAGCATTACTTCGCGCCGCACCAGATCCTCAGCTGCGCCGCGGTGCCGATCTTCGATCCCTACGGCCAGTTGGCCGGCGTGCTGGACATTTCCGGCGACGCCAGCGTGCAGCACATGCACGCGCTGGGCCTGGCGCGGATGGCCGTGGCCAGCATCGAGCACCGCTATTTCGACGACGGTATCGCCGAGTGCGAACTGCTGCGCGTGCACCACGATCCGGCGCTGCTCGGCACCGCGCGCGAAGGCCTGCTCGCGTTCCGCAACGGCAAGCTGGTCGCGGCCAACCAGGCCGGCCTGCGCCTGTTCGGGCTGGAGCGGCACGACCTGGGCCGCGCGCCGTACGCGGCCTTGTTCGAAGAGCCGCTGTCGCGGCTGCGCCAGCAGGGCAGCGTGTTCGACCTGCAGGGCCGCGCCCTGCATGGGCGTGTCGACAGCATCGGCGACGCGCGGCCGCGGCGGCGTTCGCAGCAGCCGCCGATCACCGTGTCCGCGGCCACGCGCGCGCAGCACGGCGCCGATGCGCCGCTGTTCGATGCCGCACAGGAACTGGCGCTGGAACGCGCGCGACGCGTGCTCGATGCGCAATTGCCGGTGCTGGTGCAGGGCGAGACCGGCACCGGCAAGGAAGTGTTCGCGCGCGAACTGCATCGGCGCAGCGCGCGCGCCGGCAAGCCGTTCGTCGCGGTCAACTGCGCGGCGCTGCCGGAAGGCCTGATCGAAGCCGAACTGTTCGGCTACGAAGACGGCGCCTTCACCGGCGCGCGCAAACACGGCAGCCCGGGCCTGCTGCGCCAGGCCGACGGCGGCGTGCTGTTCCTGGACGAAATCGGCGACATGCCGCCGGCGCTGCAGCCGCGGCTGCTGCGCGTCCTGCAGGAACGCGAGCTGCTGCCGCTGGGCGGCGGCAAGCCGGTGAAGCTGGATTTCGCGCTGATCTGCGCCACCCATCGCGACCTGGACGAGGCGATGGCCGAGCGGCGTTTCCGTCCCGACCTGTATTACCGCATCGCCCATCACAGCGTGCAGATTCCGGCGCTGAGCGCGCATCCGGATCGGCATGCCTTGGTACAGGAATTGTGGGCGCGGGTAGGGCAGGGCCGGCGCCTGACCGACGCGGCGCTGGCCACGCTGAGCGTCTATCCGTGGCCGGGCAACCTGCGCCAACTGGTGGCCTGTCTGCGTACGCTGGTCGCGCTGAGCGACGCTGGCGCCGTGGTGGACGTCGATGCATTGCCGGCCTATTTGCCAGGCGCGGCGCGCGGCATGCGCGCGGGCGGCGGCGATGCGGTGCCAGGGCAGGGCGGAGCGCACGGCGAACTGTCTGCGGTGCCTGCGCGCGCCTCTGCGCACGCGACTGATCTGGACAGCCTCGCCCTGGCGGCGATGCGCCAGGCGCTGGATGCCTGCGGCGGCAACGTCGCCCGCGCCGCGCGCCAGCTCGGCGTCAGCCGCAGCACGCTGTACCGCCGGCTCGGACTCGGCGTGCGTTGAGCGAGCGCATGTGCAGGCACTGCACGTGTGCCTGCATCGCTGCGGCACTGGTGCATTCCGATTCGTAGAAACGCCCATGTAGAAACGGCTTCATTGACGGCGGAGATTCCCGGTAAGGCCTGTCGCGGCTGAAGCCGCTCCTACAGGGATCGCCTGCGGGTCGCACGCGTGACGTCGTGCCTGCGATCTGCCGTCGTTCGCGCTTGCCGCGCTACCGGCTGCGCTCAATCGTAGGCGTTGTTGAGGCAAGGCGAACTCTTCGGCGTGATCACGCTGAAGCTGTCGTCGTACAGGGCGATGACGCAGGTGTTCGGCGCATCCTCGGTCTCGTAGTTGCATTGCTTGCTGCTGCGGCTGCGCGAGACGTTGCCCATCTGGAACGACAGGCTCCAGTTGTCGTTGGAACCGGTCTGCGCCTGCAGTATCACCGGCGGCGCCGACTCGCCCGGCGCCAGCGACACGGCAACCGACGTGTTGACGAAATTTCCGCAGGTGTGTTTGACGCTGACGTTGGTGATGGTCTGCCCGGTGCCGTTGTTGACGACGAACGTGCCCTGGTAAAGCGTCGCGCTGACGCCCTCGGCCAGGATGGGCTTGTCGGCTTTCTCGTCCATGCTGCGATCTCCGGCTGTGAAGCGATTGAGGTAGTAGGAATGGGCCTTCGAGACCCAGCCGTACGCTACTGCCGGCGCCGCCGCGGCCGCCAGCGAACCAGCCGTCGCTGGTAGACACCTCCACCGTATTTTGTAGACACATCCGCGCGGTTTTTCTGATTTTCCTCACGCCACTGCGCATACCGCGCAGCGGCGAAGATCCGGTCGGATGCAGCCGCGGTACCGCGTCGTGCGCATGCCGAACGCGGGCCGCCTGTCTCATGGATGCCGCGTCGGCGTCGATAGCATCGACGTGTTCGGCGCCAGCGCGCCACGCCTGCGCTCACGCTGGATCTGCCGGCCGGTGGCTTCGGCCTGCGCCTTGATCGCCGGCGACGCGGCGGGATTGGATGCGACGAACGTCGCCAGTTGCAGCGCCAGCTGCGGATCCATCAGCCGCAGCAGGCCCAGCGCATTGCCTTGCCGATCCGGGTCGCCCGAGGTGATATCCGCATAGAACAGTTCGACGTACTTGCTCTGCAGCGTGCGCGCGAACTCGTCCTTCTTGTCTTCGACGCTGAGCCTGGCCAGCGCCAGCTGGCCTGCGGATATCTTGTCGGCGGCCGCATTGCCGTAGAACGCCAGTACCGCGATCGCCAGCGGCGCCAGCGTCTTCTCCATGATCCAGAAGAGGCGCTCGGCCGGGGTCTTGTCCGCCTCGAGCGTCTGTTTGAGGCGAGCGATATCGGCCAGCAACCGATCGAGTTTGTCTTCCACGGCAACGCCTCGGCGAGGTCGGCGCCTGCATGGACCATCCATGCAGCGGCACCCGTCGCGACGGAATTCCACGTGGCATGCAGGTCGTGGATGCATGCCTGCCAAGCCCGTGGACCGCCGTTCGATCGGTGCTCCCGTCTAAGCGTCGCTAGCGGCCGTTTGTGAAAAACACGCGCCGACCAACGTGCGACATCCTGTGTCCAGACTCAGGCGGAACGTGTTCGCCGCTGCCGCAGCATGTTTGCCACTGCCTCGGCCTCGCGCTCGAGCTGCGCCTGAAACTTCCCGTAGTTGGAAAGATGCAAATGTTGGTAGATCTGTCGCTGCGAGTCGGCGAACAACAGCCGCAACGCCGCGCCTATGATCGGCTGCGTTGGCAACCAGGCAAACAGCTGCGTTGCGCGCATCAGCCGCGCCACTCCCGCCGACACGAACACATGGCGGGCCGAACCGCAGCGCATGGCAGCATCAATCATGCGCAGATGCGCGATGTCCAGATCCGCCGCCACCAACTTGCTGCGCCCGACCGTTGGGACATGCAGCAACTCGACGAAGGACACCTGCGCCGCGTCCTGTGGAAGAAAGCCCAAGCGCGCGAAACTACGGTGATAACGGCGCCCGTCGCCGCGATACGCCGGCAGCAGGAAAGGGTGGTGTACGCCATGGCGCTGCCAGAAATCGGCGCCATCCTGGTGATAGCGCAGCACCTCCGCGAACACCGGACTGGATTCGATATCCGGCGCATAGTTCGCGTCCAGGCCGACAAACAAGAATTCCGCGTCCCACGGCGCCGCGCCTTGGTAGGGGCGGTCGCCGAAATGCTGGCGCAGTGCGGCGCTCGGATGCAGCTGATACACGGCAACCCTCTAGTTGCGGCGAGCCAATGCAATGCGATGCGCCCAGCCGCACCACCTCAATGCGCGAAATCCCACTGCAACCCAACCGTATAGCCGCGATCCGGTCCCGGCTCGTAGTAGCGGCCATTGCCGTCGTTGACGATGACCGAGCCGATGTAGGCGTGATCGAGCGCGTTGTCGATGCGCGCGAAGGTGCGCAGCGCGCCGTGCGCGGTGCTCCAGCGGCGCGAGGCCTCCAGGTTCAGCAGCGCGTAGCCGGGTGCGGTTTCGGTGGCCAGGTCGTTGGCCACGGTGTCGCCGGCGGCCACCGCTTCGACCGCGAACTGCCACGCGCGCGGCTGCCACTGCCAGCGCGCGAAGAACTGCTGGCGCGGCACCCCGGGCAGGCGCGAACCGGCCGCCACCTGCGCGGTGGGCGTGGCGCAGCCGCTGCTGGCGCAGGTCAGGTAGGCCTGGCGCACCGTCGCCTGCAGCCAGGTGTAGGACAGCTGCAGCTGCGCGGTGTCGCCCAGCGGCAGCAGGTAGCTGGCCTCGGCGCCCTGGCGGCGGGTGCGGCCGATGTTGCGGTAGGTGCTGCGGCCGTTGGTGTTGCTGGCCACCGCCAGTTCGTCGTCGGTATTGGCGCGGAACAGCGCCGCTTCCCACGCGGCGCCGGCCTGGTCGCGCCATTTCGCGCCCAGTTCCAGGTTCTCGCTCTTGGCCGCGGACAGGTCCAGCGCCAGGCCGGCGCCGCCGTCGTTGCGGTAGCCCAGCTCGTTGAAGGTCGGCGTCTCGAAGCCGCGGCCGGCCGAGGCGTAGAAGCGCAGGTCGTCGCTGGCGCGGAACACCACCCCGGCCACCGGCGTGGTCGCCGAATAATCGGTGCGGCCGCTGTCGTCCGGGTTGCGGCCGACGATGTAGGCGTCGTCGGAGCGGAAGCGCACCTGGCTGTGGCGCAGGCCGGCCAGCAGCGACCAGCGCTCGCTGAACTGCCACCAGGCCTGGGCGAACTGGTCCACGTTCTGCACCTGGTCCTCCTGGTCGCGGCGCAGCCGGCCCTTCACCCCCAGCGTGCTGCCGACGAAGTTCTCGTAGCCGGTGCGGTGCTGTTTCTGGCGGTCGGCATTAGCGCCGACGGTGAGCTGGAACGGGCGCCCGCCGAGTTCGCCCTGCCACGCCCAGCGCGCGTCCACGCCGCCGTAGTCGCCGTCCAGGTCGATCAGCCCGCCGGCATGCAGCGGGTTGGCCTGCACCGCCACCGGCACCGCCAGGTACTGCTGCACGTCGCGGCGCCCGGCGTAGCCCATCAGCCGCCAGGTCTGCTGGTCCACCTGCTGGGTGAAGATCGCCCCGGCCTGCGCCTGGCGCGTGGACTTGCGCGTATCGAACTGGGTCGCCACGGCGGTGGCCTGCTGCGGATCGGCATGGAACTGGGCGCGGGTCAGGCCCAGCGGGTCCTGCGCCCACGGCGCGTCCAGGTAGTTCAGCACCAGGTCCAGGCGCCGGCCGGGGGCCAGGTCGAACCCGAACTTGGCGTTGACCGATTCGCGCCGCGCCTGGCTGTGGTCGCGGTAGCCGTCGGTGCGGAAATGGGTGGCGGCCACGTTGTAGTGCACGTCGCCTTGCTGGCCCTGCAGCTGCGCCCCGGCGCTATACGTGCCGTTGCTGCCGACGGTGCTGCGCAGCCGCCACGGATCGTCGGGCGCGCCGTCGGCGCTCCACAGCTGCACCACGCCGCCGGAGGAATTGCCATACAGCGCCGAGAACGGGCCGCGCAGCACCTCGATGCGCTCGGCGCCCAACATGTTGAAGTGCGACAGCTGGCCCTGGCCGTCCGGCATCGTCGCCGGGATGCCATCCAGCAGCAGGCGCACGCCGCGCACGCCGAACGCCGAGCGCGCGCCGAAGCCGCGGATCGACAGCTGGGTGTCCTGCGCATAGTTCTGGCGGTCGCGCGCCAGCAACCCGGGCACGCCGGCCAAGGCCTCGGCGACCTGCACGCCGGTGCGGTTGCGGTTGCTGTCGCCGACGCTGATCGCGGTCAGCGAGGCGGGCAGGTCGAAATCGTCCACCCCGCTGACCCGTGCGGCCTGCACCTGCACGACCGGCAGGGTGGCGGGATCGGCATCGGCCTCGGCGGCGCAGACGACGGGCGACAGCCCCGCGGCGCAGAGGCCGCAGAGCAGAGCGAGAGGATGGCGATTGGGCATGCGCGCATCATCGCGCATGCGCCGCCCGGCCGCACGCCGCCTAGGGCCTGTCGTCGATTCTCAAGTAGGTCGCGTTGGGCCTGTCAGGTCGACAGCCGGTGCTGCGTGGCGCAGCGCCTGACTGGCGGTCAGGTCAAGCCGCGCGGTGCCGGCTGGCGGCCTGACAGGCCCAACCCACAGGGCGCTCTTGTACGCCCTCGGCGCTACGTCATCGCCCGGGTGGAACCATCCTCCACGCCTTCCATTGCTTGCCTCGTGCACGCACACGAGCGGCGCGATCTGCTTGGGGATTAATGACGCGCCCTGGCGCAAAGCCCCGCCACGCAAGGCCTGCGTTTGCTAGGATGGGGTGTTTGACCGTGCCGGCTCCGGTCCCTCCCGGCCCCCACCTTTCGCCACCAAACGAGTACCGCCGTGTCCTTCTTTGCAAACGTGGAACAGGTCCCAGGCGACCCGATCCTGGGCCTGACCGAGGCCTACAACGCCGATTCCCGCCCGACCAAGGTCAACCTGGGCGTGGGCATCTATTACGACGAGAGCGGCCGCATCCCGCTGCTGCGCGCCGTCCAGCAGATCGAGCGGCAGCTGGCGCAGGACGCCAAACCGCGCGGCTACCTGCCGATCGACGGCCTGCCGGCGTACGACCTGGCCACGCAGAAGCTGCTGTTCGGCGCCGAGTCGCCGTTGCTGGCCGCCGGCCGCGTCGCCACCTCGCAGACCATCGGCGGCAGCGGCGCGCTGCGCGTGGGCGCGGACCTGCTGAAGAAGCTGCTGTCCACCTCGACCATCGCCATCAGCAACCCGAGCTGGGAGAACCACCGCGCGGTGTTCTCGGCCGCCGGCTTCGACGTGGTCGACTACACCTATTTCGATGCGGCCACGCACGGCCTGAACTTCGACGGCATGCTCGCCGATCTGAACAAGCTCGCGCCGGGCACCGTGGTGCTGCTGCATGCGTGCTGCCACAACCCGACCGGCGCCGACCTGACCCAGGAACAGTGGCGCACGGTCGCCGCGCTGCTGAAGGAACGCAACCTGTTCCCGTTCGTCGACATCGCCTACCAGGGTTTCGACAAGGGCATCGACGAAGACGCCTACGCGGTGCGCCTGCTGGCCGAAGCCGGCGTGGACAGCTACGTGGTCGCCAGCTCGTACTCCAAGTCGTTCTCGCTGTACGGCGAGCGCGTCGGCGCGCTGTCGGTGGTCTCGGCCACCGCGGCCGAGAGCAAGGCGGTGCAGTCGCAGATCAAGCGCATCATCCGCACCATCTATTCCAGCCCGTCCACGCATGGCGCTGCGCTGGTGGCCGGCGTGCTCACCAGCCCCGAGCTGCGCGCGATGTGGGAGCAGGAGCTGACCGAGATGCGCGAGCGCATCCACGCATTGCGCGCCGGCATGGTGCAGAAACTGGCCGCCCTCGGCGCGCCGGAGTTCGGCTTCATCCAGCAGCAGGCCGGCATGTTCTCGTACTCGGGCCTGAGCAAGGCGCAGGTGGACCGGCTGCGCGAAGAGTTCGGCATCTACGCCGTCGGCACCGGCCGCATCTGCGTGGCCGCGCTGAGCCAGGCCAACCTGGACTACGTGACCCAGGCCGTGGCCACCGTGCACAAGGGCTGATCGCGCGCGGTACTGCAACACGAAGCCGGAAGCGCACGCGCTTCCGGCTTTTTTGTGCCTGCGATTGCCCGCCTGGTGTGGGAGAGGCTGCAGCCCCGACGCTTGGCACCTTCCGCACGCACCAACCTCCCATCGGCCCTTGGCGATGCAGCGCTTCTGCACGCCATCGCTCTGCCGCTAATCGAAATCTCATGCAACAGCCGCGACAATAGGCGCCTTCCCCCACCAAAGGCTGCCTGCGCCCATGTCGCGAACCTCGCTGACCCGCTTCCTGATCGAAGAACAGCACGCCGGCCGCATCGGCCCGGAACTGCGCCAGCTCATCACCATCGTCTCGCGCGCGTGCAAGCGCATCTCCATCGCGGTCAGCAAAGGCGCCCTGGGCGGCGTGCTCGGCGACGCCGGCACCGGCAACGTGCAGGGCGAGGCGCAGAAGAAGCTGGACGTGCTCAGCAACGACATCCTGCTCGAAGCGAACGCCTGGGGCGGGCATCTGGCCGCGTGCGCATCGGAAGAGATGGATCACAGCCAGCCGGTGCCGGACAAGTATCCCAGCGGCGATTTCCTGCTGCTGTTCGACCCGCTGGACGGCAGCTCCAACATCGACGTCAACGTCTCCGTCGGCACCATCTTCTCGGTGCTGCGCGCGCCACCCGGCACCGACAAGCCCGGCGACGAACACTTCCTGCAGCCGGGCACCGCCCAGGTCGCCGCCGGCTACTGCATCTACGGCCCCAGCACGATGCTGGTGCTGACCCTGGGCCACGGCACCCACGCCTTCACCCTGGAACGCGAGGAAGGCAGCTTCCTGCTGACCCAGGCCGACATGCGCATTCCCGAGGACACCGCCGAGTTCGCGATCAACATGTCCAACCAGCGCCACTGGGAAGCGCCGATGCAGCACTACGTGGCCGACCTGCTCGCCGGCAGCGAAGGCGCGCGCGGCAAGAACTTCAACATGCGCTGGATCGCCAGCATGGTCGCCGACGTGCACCGCATCCTGACCCGCGGCGGCATCTTCATCTACCCCTGGGACAAGAAGGACCCGGGCAAGGCCGGCAAGCTGCGCCTGATGTACGAAGCCAACCCGATGGGCCTGCTGGTCGAACAGGCCGGCGGTGCCGCCAGCACCGGCCGCGAACGCATCCTCGGCCTGCAACCGGAGCAGCTGCACCAGCGCGTGCCGGTGTTCCTGGGCTCGAAGAATGAAGTGGCCGAGGCGGTGCGGTACCACGTGGAGCACGACAAGGCGCAGGGCTGAGTCTTCGCTGCACATTGCCGGGGATACACCAGCTACTTGGATCCCCGGCAAACGCTCCGGCGCACTGCACGAGATGCGTTAGCTGGAACAAGCCAACGCCACTTCGCAATTCGGCACAATGCACTTGGCAACAGGGGGATGAGCGGCATGAACTGGAGCAAGGTCTTCAAGTACGCCGGCGTGCTGTTGGTCGTGCAATTCGCTCTCGGATTGGCCGAGGGGTTTTTCCTCCCCGAATCCACGACGAACATTGCGTTTTTGCTCCTGGACGCGGCAGTTTCATTCTCCGTGTGCGCGGGGATATTCGCACATCTTTCCGCCCGCCAGCCCGTCAAGCCGTTCGCCCATGCCTGGGCCGCGCTGTTCCTTCAAGCGGCGCTGGCGGCGCTGTTCGCGCTGGCGCTCAAACGATGGCTGGGCACACCGCCGCCAC
Organism: Xanthomonas sp. SI; assembly: GCF_014236855.1. Taxonomy (NCBI): domain Bacteria; kingdom Pseudomonadati; phylum Pseudomonadota; class Gammaproteobacteria; order Lysobacterales; family Lysobacteraceae; genus Xanthomonas; species Xanthomonas sp. SI. The sequence goes on along the minus strand of NZ_CP051261.1, from coordinate 21,939 downwards.
TTCTGCTGGCCCTGGATTGGCTTGTGCTTGTCTGCGCGCTCCTGGCCGGCAGCGCACTGGGCTCCAACCTGCTGCGGGTCGCCAAACAGCGGGCTGATGCCTAGAGATCCGCTCGTGCCAGAATCACTTCGCAGCTAGACTTCAGCGAGCCACACCAGCACCAAAGGAAACCACATGCTCGAAAGATTGCGTGCGCTCCTGTTTGGAAAGGCAGTTGCCGCTTCGCCAGCCGATGCTGTGCAGTGGCAGGAGGGCGGCCTGTACGTGACCGAGCGGGAGAGCGGCCGGTTCGTGCCGCTCAAAATCCTCAAGCTGGACGCGCATGGCGTCCATGTCCGTGTCTACAGCAATGTGTACCCGGAACCTCCCGCGCGCATCGACGTATCCACCCTGTACATGGCCGGCGTGGACCGGCCGGACGATGTCCCGCTGGGCATGGGCCACCTGCCGATCTCCACGGCCTCCTTTTCCGGTTGGGAAGCGCGATTCGTGCAGCCGTCCACGGTCGCCGCGGAAGAACTGGATGGCTATGACGTGTGGCGCGATGCAGAGGGCGGTTACTTCTAGCGTCGCTGTCTGCGCGCCGGTTCGATCACCACCGGTTCCCGCTTCGATGTCGTCTGGCGCAGAGCTGACAACGTCATCCATCGCCGGGAAATGGTGCGGCGCTACGTGGCGGACGGACAACGACGCTCCCCGCATGGCGGACGTACCGCGCCGTTGCTACGATGCAATGCCACTTCCCGTGAGCCGCTGCGCCATGAGCCTGCATGTCTGGTGGATGTTCCTGCTGACGGTGTTCGTGTTGTCGGGCACGCCGGGGCCGAACATGCTGCACGTGATGACGCGCAGCGTGCGTTTCGGCGTACGCCGCAGCCTGCTGGCGATGGCCGGCTGCCTGCTGGCGGTGGTGCTGGTGCTGCTGGCGTCGGCGGCGGGCCTGGGCGCGGTGCTGGACGCGTCGCCGCGCGTGTTCGAGGTGCTGCGCTACGCCGGCGTCGGCTATCTGCTGTGGCTGGGAATCGCTGCCTGGCGTAGCGGGGAAGCGCCGTTGGACCCGCAAGGCGCACCGCCCCTGGCGGCGTCGCTGTCGCCGCTGCAGCTGTTCCGTGGCGGGCTGGCGATCGGATTGAGCAATCCCAAGCTGCTGCTGTTCGCCGCTGCGTTCCTGCCGCAGTTCGTCGACAAGACCCAGCCGCAGTGGCCGCAATTCGCGATCCTGGTGGCCACCTTCGCCGCGTGCGAGCTGTTCTGGTACGCGGTCTACGGCATCGGCGGGCACGGCATCCGCCGCTACCTGTCCCGGCCTGGCCTGCGTCGGCTGTTCGACCGCGTCGTCGGGACCATCTTCATCGGGTTCGGCATCGTGCTGTTGCGCTTCCGGCCGCAGTAGCGACAGGATCGCGGCGGCGGACGGGGTGCCGCAGCCCGCCGTCGATTGCGCTGGCAAGCAGGGACCCCTTCACTCCGGCCAGGCCGCTGCGGCGCCCGGTTTGGCCACAGCATCAGGCAATCCACGCATGACATGGCCCTTCGCATACCAAAACGCATCGCTGGAGTTCGAACGTTTCATGGTCGATGCGCGCGACGCTTCGGATCTGGCCACGACCAACATGGCCTGGAACATGGTGGTCGGCGTGCTGCATGCCTTCCGGCGCCGCCTCACTGTCCAGCAAGGGCTCCGTTTCGCCGACATCCTGCCGCCGGTGCTGCGCGCGCTGTTCGTCGAAGGCTGGGACAGCGAAGCGCCGATTCTGGCGTTCGGCCCGGACGAGGAGCTGTTGGCGGAAGTCCGTTCGGTTCGCGCCGCGCACAATTTCGCTCCGCCCAATGCGGTGCAGGCGGTCGCCCAGGCATTGCGCAGGAACGTCGACAACGCCGAGCTGGACCGGGTATTGGCGACACTGCCTGCCGGTGCCGCCGCGTTCTGGTCCGTCGCGCCGTCCGTTCGCGTCGCCTGAGCCCGCCCAAGAAGGCACCATTCAACGTGAAACGCCCCACCTTGGGAGGGCGGCAGGGAACAAGATTGCGATGAACCAGACGGTCTTCCTCATGTTCTTCTTCGCTACGGCGCCGGTCGCGCTGATGCCGAGCGTCATTTCCTGGCTCACCCGGCACCGTTCGCGCCGGCCGATCGTGATCGCCAACCTGGCGCTGTGGGTGCTCATCTTCTTTGCGGCGAGGAGTTTCACCCTCGGCACGTCGAGCAAGTTCCAGTTGCCGACGCTGCTGGCCCTGATCGCGTGGCTGGTGTTGCTCGGCTATTCGATTCGTGGAAGTTCTTCGAAAGGAAGCTGAGCTTCCATGAGATCAACGTTCCTTCGTGGCGGTACCGGTAGTGGTTGCGGCTGGTCCATCCGGTCGAATCTATGGTCACGATTTCTATGGTTGTTGGTTGACACGAACGGCGCGCGCGACCGGTCCTTATGCTGCTTCGCCCAGCGCGCCTGTACCTATCCCTCCATGTCCAGATCCTCCCGCAACCGCGCCAACGCGCGCCGCGCATCGCCGACCACCAGCGGCGCCGGGACCGCCAGCATCAGGTTGAGCGGCAAACCGAATTCCTCGAAGTACCAGCCGTGAGTGTCGACGCGGCCGTCGGCGCCGATCGCGTCGGGATGGCGGGCGCGGATGCGCTGGGCGAAGCTGCCGTCGTCGGGGATGTACCCGTACACCGGCTTGCCCAGGGCGACGGCGTAGCCGACCTCGAAGCAGGTGCCGCTGTCCGGCTCCGGGCCGCGGAAGAAATCCAGGTTGGCCAGCACCGCATCGGCTTGCGCGATCAGGCCGATGTTGGCCTCATAGATCCAGCGTGCCTGCGCGGCGGGATCGGCGATCTGCGCCGGCAGCGCCTGGTCCAGCGGAAACAGGCCTTCGAATCCGAATTCGCGGCACAGCGCCTTCAAGGCGTCGCCGCGGGCAGCGGCATCGGGGCGGAACACGTCGGGGCCGGCGAGGTACAGCGTGCGGATCATCGGCGCGGGCAGGTGGGCAGTGGGGCGCTCATTGTCGGCGCGCGCATGAAGGGATGCCAACGCCACAGCTGCGATGCCGTGGGATCGCTGGTAAGGTCGCGCGATGTCCGAACCCAATGCCGATTTCATCGAGGTCTTCGACGACGCCATGTCCCGCGAGGACTGCGCCGCGATCATGCGCCGCCTGCGCGGCAGTGCGCAGTTGCAGCCCGGCGAGGTGGGCAGCGGCGTGTTCCCCGAGCTCAAGCATAGCCGCGACCTGCGCATCAGCGGCCTGGAGCCGTGGCGCGACGTGGAACAGCGGCTGCAGCAGGCGGTGTTCGCCGGCCTGCTCGGCTATCTGCGCAAGTACCCGCAGGCACTGATCTCGCCGCTGATGCTGCAGGTGCCCGGCGCCGATGGCCAACCGCACCGGCTCGGCGCCGACGATTTTGCGCTGCTCGACGACGCGGCGCTGTCCAACCTGGCGCGCACCTGTCTGCGTCCGGGCGCGATCAACCTGCAGTGGTACGCCGCGGGCGAGGGCGGCTATCCGTACTGGCACTGCGAGCTGTACCCACGCGATCCCGGCGGCGAAACGCTGCATCGACATCTGCTGTGGACGCTGTACCTCAACGACGACTTCCAGGACGGCGAAACCGAGTTCCTGTTCCAGCAGCGCAAGATCGCGCCGCGCGCCGGCAGCCTGCTGATCGCGCCGACCGCGTTCACGCATACCCACCGCGGCAACCGCCCGCAGGGCGGCGACAAGTTCATCGCCACCAGCTGGATCCTGTTCCAGTCGGCGCAGGCGCTTTACGGCCGGGATTAGGCATTGGGGATTGGGGATTCGCAAAAGCGGGATGCGGCGGCTGTTCGTTGGTCGGCCTTCGTTTGGCAGCGGGTTAGCGCACGTTCTCGTCGCCAACCGGATCTATTTCGGTCAACACGGCCGCCTTACGGCCGGGATTCTGGACAAAGTCAGTGGCTAGTGCAGCAAGCCTTGCGCGCTCTTACGAATCCCTAATCCCCAATCCCCAATCCCGGCTTCAAAACAATTCCCCCTGCGGCGATGGCGCACGCGGCGGCAGCGGCTTGACGAAGCGGCTGCAGTCCAGCGTCCGGCGCGCGCGTTCGGCGTAGCCCAGGCGCTTGTGCGCCAGCGCGAAGCGCCGCGTCAGCAGGTCGGCATAGACGCCTTCGCCGCGCATGCGCTTGCCGAAGGTGCTGTCGTAGTCCTTGCCGCCGCGCAGCTGCTGCACCGTGCTCATCACGTGCGCGGCGCGGTCGGGATGGTGCGCCTGCAGCCAGTCGCGGAACAGCGGCGCCACCTCGTGCGGCAGGCGCAGCAGCACGTAGCCGGCCGAGTCGGCGCCGGCGGCATGCGCCGCCTCCAGCACCGCTTCCAGTTCGTGGTCGTTGATCCACGGGATCACCGGCGCCACCATCACCCCCACCGGCACCCCGGCCTCGTGCAGCGTGCGCATCGCGCGCAGCCGCGCATGCGGCGCCGAGGCGCGCGGCTCCAGCCGCGCCGACAGCCGAGGGTCCAGCGAGGTCACCGAGAAATGCACGCTGACCAGGTTCTCGCGCGCCAGCGGCACCAGCAGGTCCAGGTCGCGCTCGACCAGCGCGTTCTTGGTGATCAGCGAGAACGGATGGCGGGTTTCCCACAGCACTTCGATCAGCCGGCGGGTCAGCTGCAGCTTGCGCTCGATCGGCTGGTAGGCGTCGGTGTTGATGCCCAGCGCGATCGGGCTGGGCACGTAGCCGGGCTTGGCCAGTTCGCGGCGCAGTAGCTCCGGCGCATTGGTCTTGGCGAACAGGCGGGTCTCGAAGTCCAGCCCCGGCGACAGGTTCAGGTAGGCGTGGCTGGGACGCGCGAAGCAGTAACTGCAGCCGTGCTCGCAGCCGCGGTACGGATTGACCGACTGCGAGAAGCCCACGTCCGGCGACTGGTTGCGGCTGATGATGCTGCGCGCGGTCTCCTCGCGTACCTCGGTGCGCAGCCGCGGCGCGGCGAATTCCTCGCTGTCGTCGGGATGCCAGCCGTCGTCCTCGGCCTGGCTGATGGTGCGTTCGAAGCGGCCCGGCAGGTGGCTGCCGGCGCCGCGTCCCTTGATGGCCGTGCTCATCCGCACAGGCTACGCCGCTGCCGTCTCGGCCGCTGCGACGGCGACGCTGCGCGGCTGAATCTTTCAGCGCCACGCGCAGGAGCCGCGCCGGCCCCGTAGAATCCGCCGATGTTCGTATTCGCGACCCTGCAGAACACCTGGGACTGGCTGACCGGCATCCCGCATTTCGGCGCCTACCTCACCGCCGCCTATCTGCTGTACATCCTGTGGCTGAGCGGCTGGATCGTGCTGCAGAAACGCGAGCCGGCGGCGACGCTGAGCTGGGTGCTGTCGCTGGCCGCGCTGCCATACCTGGGCTTCGTCATCTACTACCTGCTCGGGCCGCAGAAGGTGAAGCGGCAACGCCTGCGCCGCGGTCGTTCGCGCTCGGGCATGGAGCACTACAGCAGCGTCTGCCCGCCCGACGCCGACTGCACCGAGCTGGCCAAGATCGCCCAGGCCACCACCGGCCTGGCGCCCAGTTCGGCGACCACCGCGCAATGGCTGGTGGACGGCGCCGCCACCTACGACGCGATCGTGCGCGACATCGCCGCCGCGCAGCACCACGTGCACCTGGAGTACTACATCTTCAACCCCGACCGCAGCGGCACGCGCATCCGCGACGCGCTGGTCGAACGCGCCCGCGCCGGGGTCAAGGTGCGCCTGCTGCTGGATGCGGTGGGTTCCTCGCAGGTGCGCAAGCGCTTCCTGCAGCCGCTGCTGGACGCCGGCGGCGAGGCGGCGTGGTTCCATCCCACCCAGCTGCTGCGCCCGTTCAAGTTCAAGCGGCCGTGGGTGAACCTGCGCACGCACCGCAAGATCGTGGTGATCGACGGGCGCATCGGCTTCACCGGCGGCATCAACGTCACCGACGAAGAGAACGAGGCGCTGCGCCCCGACGCCTACCGCGACCTGCACGTGCGCTGCGAGGGCCACGTGGTGCGCAGCCTGCAGCTGGTGTTCGTCGAGGACTGGCTGTACGCCACCCGCCAGGGCCGCGACGCCTTCGACATGGCGCAGATCTGGCCGCACGACATGCCCGGCCGCGACGACGGCGCGATCCAGGCGCAGGTACTGGTGTCCGGTCCGGATTCGTCGTGGGAAAGCATCCATCGCATGCAGGTGGCGGCGATCTACGAGGCGCAGCGGCGGGTGTGGCTGGTGACGCCGTACTTCGTCCCGGGCGAGGCCGCGCGCATGGCGCTGACCTCGGCCGCGCTGGGCGGACTCGACGTGCGCCTGCTGGTGCCCAAGCGCAGCGATTCGCGGCTGGTGACGCTGGCGGCGCGCTCGTATTTCGACGAGTTGCTGCAGGCTGGGGTCAAGATCTACGAGTACGGCCCGCGCATGCTGCACAGCAAGGCGCTGATCGTCGACGACGAACTGTGCATCGTCGGCAGCGCCAACTTCGACAACCGCAGTTTCCGCCTCAATTTCGAAGTTTCGGCAATGTTCCGCGACCGGCAGATGACCCAGGAACTGGCCACGTTGATCGGCCGCGAGATCGCCGATGCGGTGCAGGTGCGCGACGATCGCAAGCGCTCGCTGTGGCGCTACCGGTTGCCCGAGGCGATGGCCCGGCTGACCTCGCCGCTGCTGTAGCCACGCCGTCGCTCCCCGTCGGGTCGCGCCGTGCCTGCACGTGCCACCGAACGGGTACATCCACGCCCGGGCGGCGCCCGTTCCGGTGGTTCGCCGTGGAACCGGTCACCCGGGCGGCGCTACACTGCGCGCATCCTTGGGGAGATCGTCATGTACTGGCTTTTTCTGCTGCTCGCGCTCGCTGCCTTCGTCCTGGCGTTCTCCACGCCGCACATGTCGTTGTTGGTGCTGGCCTTGCTGGCGGCGCTGGGATTCCTGCTGGCCTGGGCGCGCGGCTGGTACGTGGTCAAGATCGGCGACGCCAGCCAACGCGATGCCGCGCCGATGATCGATCCGGCCGAGCTGCGCCGGCTGCGCGAACAGGCCGAGGCGCGCCGCGCCGCGGCGGCCGCGGCCAGCGACGACGCGCTCTCCTCGTAAGCGTCGCCCGCCGATGACCCGACTCAGCGTCAACGTCAACAAGATCGCGGTGCTGCGCAATTCGCGCGGCGGTGAGCTGCCGAGCGTGCTCGAGGCGGCGCGCGCCTGCCTGGACGCCGGCGCGCACGGCATCACCGTGCACCCGCGCCCGGACCGGCGCCACATCCATGCCGAGGACGTGCTGGCGCTGGCCGAGCTGACCCGCGCGCGCGGCGTGGAATTCAACATCGAAGGCAACCCGTTCGCGCCGCCGCGGCCGGGCTACCCAGGGCTGATCCCGCTGTGCGCGCAGGTGCGCCCGGCGCAGGCCACCCTGGTCCCCGACGGCGACGGCCAGCTGACCTCCGACCATGGCTTCGACTTCGGTCGCGACAGCGAACGGCTGCGTCCGCTGATCGCCGAACTGAAGGCGCTGGGCTGTCGGGTCAGCCTGTTCGTCGATGCCGATAACCCCGACCTGGCACGCGCCGCCGAACTCGGTGCCGACCGCGTCGAGCTGTACACCGGACCGTATGCGGAGGCGTTCGAGCGCGGCGACGCCGCAGCGCCGGCCGCCTTCGCCGCCGCCGCGCGCCGCGCGCAGGCCGCCGGACTCGGCGTCAATGCCGGCCACGACCTGGGCCAGGCCAACCTCGGCGCGTTCCTGGCCGCGGTGCCGCAGGTGCTGGAGGTGTCGATCGGGCATGCGCTGATCGGCGAGGCGCTATATGCAGGGTTGGGCGCTACAGTGAAAACCTACCTGGCGATCCTGGCCACCATTCGCTAGCGCGTCAGGTCACTGAGAGCCGATGCCGCAACTGGACAAGCAGTACTTCGAAGACGTTGTGATCGCACATCTCCTCAAGCTCGCGTTGCTGGGCTTTGGCGTGCTGTTTTCGTTGTTCTTCATCGCGACGGTCAAGCTGGACCCGCTTCGTGGGTCTGCTGAATTAGGGGTGTCGGCCGTATGAGAGCAACTGGTCTCGTCCTATCTATTATCTTGGGCCTGTGCGGCTGCTCCCTGGACACGGTGACCACTCGATATTCCACGTTGGCGGATGCCCGCGCCGACCGTCTATTCGAACGAGGGTGGCTTCCCGACGTTCTTCCCCCATCGACGGTTCGCATTCGCACGTCGAACAATCTCGACCTCAGCACGTCCGTGGGAGCCTTCAACTTCATCCCGGCGGAGGCACCGGTCCTCTTCCATGCCTTGGTGTCCGGAATCAGAGCAGACGCCCCATTCGAGGGCTGGGCAGCAACCGTCCAGGGTTACTCGGACAGGGGATTCTCTGCCTGGACCTATGAGGACAGCGACACTGCCTGGGTATTTTTCTGCCACGGCGGAAAGGGTCATTGCGACTACTTCGCGTGGCCTAGCTAGCGATAGCTGACGCCTCGTTCAAGACGGCGGGCCTGCGCTCAGCAAGATACATGGCGCGGATCACGCCTTGCCGGGCATTGGCGGGACCCCGGGATCGGCTTGCGCACCCTGCATCGGAAAAACGCCACCGTTGCCGGTGGCGTTTGCGGTCCGTCATGACGGAGCTGTTGCGCTAAAAGCGCATCACTGGACGAAGCCGATGCGGTCCACCTGCGCGTTCTTGGCCGCGGCCAGCACCTTGGCCATCACCTCGTATTCGGCATCGGGGTTGGCCTCGATGCGCAGCTCCGGAGTGTTGCCGGCGCCCTGCGCCATCGCCTCCTGCAGCCGCGGCTGCAGCTCGGCCAGGGGCAGGGGACTGGCATTCCAGAACAGCTGGCCGCTGGCATCCAGGCGCAACTGGATCGGCGGCGGCGGCTCGAGCGGCCGCTGCGGCGTGTCGACACGCTGTGGCAGGTTCATGGTGATCGGCCGCGTCACCAGCGGTACGGTCACGATGAAGATGATCAACAGCACCAACATGACATCGACCAGCGGCGTGACATTGATTTCCGACAACGGTCCCCGGTTCCCTGCGGTACTGAAAGCCATGGCGTGCCTCCTGTCCTGTGGTTGTGGTGTCGCGTCTCCAGCCTACACCTGCGCCGCGGTGGTTTGCGAGGGGCAACTGGCGACAAGGCGGAGAGGCCAAGGTGATCCGCCGAGCCTGGCGGAACCGCACTTTGGCGCCGCTTCGGCGGCGACTTCCCGCTGGAGGCCGACCCGTTGGACACGACCTGCGCGCACTACAGCGATGGCAATCGGAGGCGAGTTTTTCGCGAACGTCGTCATCGGCAGACCGACACCACCGCGGCGCCGACTCCGACTCCGATTCCAACTCCGCTGCATCGCACCGGCGGCGCCAAAAAAAACGCCACCGTTTCCGGTGGCGTTGCAGTCGCGTCATGACTGAGGTGTTGCGGTAGAGCTTATTGCTGCACGAAGCCGATCTTTTTCATGTCCGAATTCTTGGCGGCGGCCAGCACCTTGGCCATCACTTCGTATTCGGAATCCGGATTGGCATCGATGCGCAGTTCCGGCTGGTTGGTCGGATCGCGCTGTACTTCGTTTTCCATCATTTGCGGAAGCGCCGTCACAGCCACCGGGCTGTTGTTCCAGAAGAGCTGGTTCGACGCATCGATACGCAGATCGATCGGCGGCGGCGGGTCGCGCAACTGCGGCGGCGGGTTGATCACTCGCTGCGGCAGGTCCACGTCGATCGGATACGTCATGATCGGCGCGGTCACGATGAAGATGATCAACAGCACCAGCATCACGTCGACCAGCGGCGTGACGTTGATGTCGGCCATGGGACCACGGCCGCCTCCTGAGCTAAATGCCATGGCTCAGTTCCCCTTCTCTTTGGTCGCAACGAAGCCGACGTCCAGCATGCCCTGACCCTGCGCGATCTTGGTGATCTCGTTGATCGTACGCATCTTGGTCGTGCGGTCGCCACGCAGGTTGAGCGGCGGCTGCGGAGTCTGCTGGGCAGCGGTGGAGAAGCGCGATTCCAAAGCTTCCTTGGAAACCGGCTCGTCGTTCCAGTACAGCGACCCGTCTTCCTTGACCGACAGCGTGATCGGATTGGAACGTTTTTCGTCCTTGTCCGGATCCTGCTTCAGGTTGGCTTGGGGCAGCTCCACCTTGACCTTGTGGGACATCAGCGGTGCCGTGATGATGAAGATGATCAGCAGCACCAACATCACGTCCACGAGGGGCGTGACATTGATGTCGGCCATGGGGCCGCCGCTGTTACCACTACTGAAAGCCATAACGGGCTCCGTTAATCGTTGCGTGGACTACTCGACCGCGGATCAGCGAACGCGCGAACCAGTGGCGAAGAAGTCATGCAGGTCGTGGGCGAACGTATCGAACTTGGCGATCGTCGAGCTGTTGACCTTGCTGAAGAAGTTGAACGCGAACACGGCCGGGATCGCGACGAACAGACCGATCGCGGTCATGATCAGCGCTTCACCCACCGGGCCGGCAACGGCGTCGATCGAGGCGGAGCCGGTGGCACCGATCTTGATCAGCGCGCCGTAGATGCCCCACACCGTACCCAGCAGACCGACGAACGGCGCGGTCGCACCGACGGTGGCCAGCAGGGTCATGCCCGACTGCAGCTTGGTGCTTTCGCGGGTCACGGCCTGACGCAGGGCGCGGTCGACGAACTCCGAACGGCTCAGGGTCTCGCCCAGGCCGGTGCCGGCACCGGCTTCGGCGCGCTGGTGGTGCGCAGCGGCCTGAGCGGCGTCGAGCGCGATCTTCGAGAACGGCTCGCTGGCCGGCTGCTCTTCCATCGCACGGATGGCGTCCTGCGCGTTCGGGGTGTCCCAGAACAGGCTGGTGACGCGGTCGGCCTGGCCCTTCAGACGGGTGGCGCGGAAGATGTTGATGACGGTCCAGTACCAAGACGACGCCGACATGATGATAAGGGTGATGAGCACCACCCAGGAGACGGCGAAGTCACCCGGCTTGGAGGTCATCTCGGTGATCAGGTGCTCGAAGCCCATCTGCGACAGGGCGTTCGATGCGTTGTTGCCCCCCGCAGCAGCGGCGATGAAAATTTCCTGCAGCATGACGCTTACCTTTGTTGTGTGTGGTGATGAGGGTGGTGCAAAGAGTAGACAGGGCCTGCAGACCGGCGGGTGCGCCGGCCTGCTGCCTTTGTATCAGTTCAGCGCGAAGTTGACCGGAACGCGGACGCGGCCGGCGGTCTTCTGTCCATTGGCGGTAGCGGCGTTGAACCGCCACTTGCGCGCTGCTTCCATGGCGGCGCGGTCCAGGTCGCGGTTGCGGCTGGATTTCTCGACGGCGACGTTGGTGACGTTACCGTTTGCGTCGACGTCGATGATCAGGATCACCTCGCCTTCAGCGCCCGACCGGAATGCGGACGGCGGGTACTTCGGCGGGTTCATGTTCTTCGACGAGATATCGACGCTGGCGCCGATGTCCGTTGCGGCGGCAGGCGGCGCAGGCGGCGACGGCGGCGTGGCGATGTCGCTCGGGCGCGGCTCCGGCACGTCGATCACCGGGGCTTCCGGCGGCGGCGGGATCTGGGTCGGCTTCGGCGGCGCCAGGTTTTGACCGGCGGCGGCGGCGTTTCCGGCGGCTTCGGCGGCGGCGGCGGCGGGGGGTGGCGGCGGCGGCGGGGCGTCGACCAGGGTGACGACGATGTTGCGTTCCTTCTCCGCTGCCGCCTTCGGCGCAACGGCTGGAATCAGCAACAACATCAGTGCTGCCAGATGCAGCGCGATTACGAAGGCAATACCGATGATGCGCGGCCAGCTGAGGCCGGAAGCTTCATCTCTGTCGTAATGCCGATTGATGACCAATTGTTCCGTCATGCGCCAATGACTCGATTTAGGGGGGCCGGGATTCGCGAAGAATCTGAATCCCAGTTCAGGCGGCTTGACACCGCAGGAACCTCCAAGCTTATACCAATCCCTGTGACCTGCACTACTTTAAGCACTGGTTTTCGGGGGCTTTTTTTGCTTTTTACTTCAGATTGATGATCTTCTTGGCGTCTTCCGGCTTCTTGACGCCCTTGGCGAGCGCTTGCTGCGCGGCCTGCTTGGCTTCCGCGGTGCGGCCTTCCTGGTGCAGCACCTTGGCCAGGTTCAGATAGGTTTCGCCGTCCTTGGACAACGGCGCGGCCTTCTGCCAGTTCTCGATCGCCTGCGGCACCTGGTCGGTGTAGTAGTACGACTGCGCCAGCGCCAGATAGGTCTGGTAGTCAGGCTTGAGGATGCCTTTCTGCAGGCCTTCGTTGATGACCGAAATGACGTCCTTTTCCTTCTTGTCGGTGTTGGCGTAGATCGAGTACAGCTGTTTGTACTCCTTCTCGTCGGTCAACTGCCCGGCCGCACGCAGCTTGTCCATCACCGCAGCGGCCTTGTCCATCTGGTCGGCCTGCATGTACATGCTGGCCAGGTTGAGCTGGGCCTTCTTGTCGTTCGGCGTCTTCGCCGCCAGCGTCTCGGCGGCCTTGACCGCTTCGCCGGTCTGACCGGCGGCGGCGTAGGACGCCATCAGCAGCTGGTTCCAGCTGTCCTTGGGCTCGGGCGAGGCGGCGATGGCCTGCTGCAGCACCGGGATCGCCTCCTGGTAGCGCTCGGTCTGGTACAGCGCCTGGCCCTTGAGGATCAGGTCTTCCGGGCGGGTCGACTTGGACTCGGCCAGGAACTTGTCCAGCGAGGCCAGACCGGCGGCGGTTTCGTCGTCCTGCAGCTGCAGCTGCGCCAGCATCAGCATCGACTGGAAGTGGCCGTTGTTGTCCAGGCCGTTGAACTGGATCGCCTGCTGCAGGTACTGCTTGGCGGCCTTGCTGTCGTCCAGGTTGTAGGCGGCCTGCGCGGCCAGCTGCGCGGCGATGGACTTGTCGTATTCGTTGGCCGCGCTATTGGCAAGGATCTCGTCGGCCTGGGTGCGCACGCCGGCGTAGTCCTCGCCCTTGTTGTAGGTGTCGATCAGCTTCTGCAGCTTGCTGCCGAGCTTGGCCGACGGCTTGCCGGTCGGCTCCTGGCGGGTGGCGTTGGGGAACATCACCGCGGCCTTTTCGTTCTTGGACTTGCGCGAGGAGCGCTGCTCGGAGCGATCGGACTGCGCGACGGCGTCGGTCACCACCGCGCCGCCGAGGGCAGCAGTGATCACCAGGGACAACAGCGCTTGCTTGCGGATACTGAATTTCATGGATCACCTCGGTGGAACCGCCCTGAGCGGCACGGAAGACGGAGCGGCCATCCTGGGCCGAGCCAGCAAAACTAACAGAAACCTATACGCGGTGAAAACGTTTTTAGGACGCATTGCCATGCACGGCGCACGCCCATGCGCGGCGGCGCCGATGCACTCAACCGCACTTCGGCGTCCGCCCGGCACTGCGCGCCTGCGCATACACGGGCTCAAGCGTAGCGACATCGCGTTGCAGTTCGCCGATGCGGGCGCTGGGATCGGGGTGAGTGGACAGCCATTGCGGCGGGCGTTGGCCGCCGGCGGCCATCATGTTCTTCCACAGATCCACCGCCTGCGCGGGGTCGAAACCGGCCTGCGCCATCAGCCGCTGGCCGACCACGTCGGCCTCGCTCTCCTGGGTGCGCGAACCCGGCAGCAGGAACGCGGCCTGCGCGGTCATGCCGCCGACCTGGCCCACCGTATCGGCCGCGGCGCTGCCATAGCGCGCGCCGGCCAGCGCGCCGAGCACGCTGAGGCCGGTCTGGGTGCCCATCTGGCGGGTGATGCGTTCTTCGTGGTGGCGCGAGATCACGTGGCCGATCTCGTGGCCGAGCACCGCCGCCAGCTGATCCTGGTTCTTGGCCACGGTGAAGATGCCGCTGTTGACGCCGACCTTGCCGCCGGGCAGCGCGAACGCATTGGGTTCCTTGTCGTCGAACAGCGCGGTTTCCCACGCCGTGCCGCGCCACTGCGTCGGCAATTGCGCGACCAGCGTGTTGACCACGCAGCGCACGTAGGCGTTGCGCTTCGGATCGTTGTCGATCGGCTCCTTGGCCTTGGTCTCGGCAAAGGCCTTCAGGCCAAGCTGATCCAGTTCCTGCTGCGATACGCCACCCACGACCTGGGTACGCCCGGTCGGCGAGGTGGTAGTCGCACACGCTGTCAGCAGCACCGCGATCGATGCCCCCAGTACAACACTCTTCATACGGGTCCCCCTATGACACGCATCGCAGTGTGGTGGCACACGTCTTAACTTTTCGTCAAACAAATCTTCAAGTTGTGCCAAACCAGTACAAAGCCGCTACAGCGACGGCGTTGTTCAGCCCGTGCGCGGCGATCGGCGCCCACAAGGTGCCGGTGCGCTTGTACAGCCATGCGAACGCGGCGCCCATGCTGCCGTAGACCAACCATAGCTGCAGGGTTTCGGCCACGCCATTGCCGGTGGTGCCGGGCAATTCGTGCACCAGCGCGAAGGCGGCGCCGCTGAGCGCCATGCCCAGCCGCGGCCGGCCGGCATCCCACAGGCGCCCGAACAGCACGCGGCGGAACAGCAGTTCCTCGTAGGCCGGGGCGATCAGCACCGCGAACACGACCAGGAACAGCGGCATCTGCGTCATCGCTTCGCGCATCAGCGGCAGGTTGGTCGGCACCGGCTTGATCCCCAGCTGTGCGCCGAGGTTGGACAGCACGCTGCTGCCCACGAATACCGCCACCGCGACCAGCAGCACCCAGCCCCAGGTCGCCGGCACGCGCGCGGCCTGCCAGGAGGCACGGCGCTCGGCGGCGTTGGCCGGGCGGCGCAGGAAGTACAGCAGCAAGGCCGCGGACAGGGTGCTGACCAGGGCGATCAGCAGCTGCGCCAGCGCTCCCGGCTGGCCGATCTGGGAGGCGACGGCGGTGGCCAGCCGATCGGCGGGAATGCCCTGCGCACGCAGCTCCATGGTGATCTGGAAGCCGCGCACCACGCCCCAGACCAAGCCGGACAGCACGCTGACGGCCAGCAACACGACCGCGGCCAGCAGCACGTCGAGAACGAAAGCGAGCACCGGCTTGCCCCAGCCGGACGGCGGCGGCGCGGCATTGGTCAGCGGGGGCGGGGCGGGCATGTGCGACGGCAGCGAGGTCATCGCGATCCTGGGCGAGAGCAGGCTAGGGGAGCGGAACGATGCCGGCCCCCGGCGCGCGCCGGGGGCGGCGATGCCGCATCAGATGTCGAGGTTGGCGACCTTCAGCGCGTTTTCCTCGATGAAATCGCGGCGCGGCTCGACCACGTCGCCCATCAAGGTGCTGAAGATCTGGTCGGCGGCCACCGCATCCTCGATGCGTACCTGCAACAGGCGGCGCGAATCCGGGTTCACCGTGGTTTCCCACAGCTGCTCGGCGTTCATTTCGCCCAGGCCCTTGAAGCGCTGGATCTGCCGGCCCTTCTTGGCCTCGTCGAACAGCCAGGCATGCGCCTGGGCGAAGCTGCTGATCGACTGGGTCTTGTTGCCGCGCACGATCTGCGCGCCTTCGCGGACCAGTCCGTTCAACGCTAGCGCGACTTCGCGCAGCGGGCGCAGCTCGCCGCTCTCGAAGACCGCCATCGGCAGCACCTGGGTCAGCTCTTCGCCCATGTGGCGGCGCACCGCGATCAGGGTCGCCGGACGCTGTTCGCTGCCCGGCTCGAAGCGCAGCTGATAGCGGGCGGTGCCCAGGCTGCCGCGGTTGAGCACGGCTTGCAGCGCGTCCAGGGTCGGATGCTGCTCGCCTTCGGCCTCCAGCTGCACCACGTCCAGCGGCGGCAGGTCGATCAGCGCGGTCAGCAGCGCCGGATCGTAGCGGTGCGCGTTGCGCGCCACCGCGTCGTTGGCGCTGGCGAACAGCAGCAGCAGCTTCTCCAGCGCGCTGCCGGTGATCGGCGGCTCGTCGGTGGCCGGGATCAGCGCCGCGCCCTCGACCGCGCTGTTGGCCAGGTAGGCGTTGAGCGCGTTGTCGTCCTTCAGGTACAGCTCCTGCTTGCCCTGCTTGAGCCGGTACAGCGGCGGCAGGCCGATGTAGATGTAGCCGCGCTCGATCAGCTCCGGCATCTGCCGGTAGAAGAACGTCAGCAGCAGGGTGCGGATGTGCGCGCCGTCGACGTCGGCGTCGGTCATGATGATGATGCGGTGGTAGCGCAGCTTGTCCGGGTTGTATTCGTCGCGGCCAATGCCGGTGCCCAGCGCGGTGATCAGCGTGCCGACCTGGTCGGAGGCCAGCATCCGGTCGAAGCGCGCGCGTTCCACGTTGAGGATCTTGCCGCGCAGCGGCAGCACCGCCTGGTTCTTGCGGTTGCGGCCCTGCTTGGCCGAGCCGCCGGCCGAGTCGCCCTCGACGATGAACAGCTCGGACAGCGCCGGATCCTTCTCCTGGCAGTCGGCCAGCTTGCCGGGCAGGCCGGCAATGTCCAGCGCGCCCTTGCGCCGGGTCAGATCGCGCGCCTTGCGCGCAGCCTCGCGGGCGCGCGCGGCATCGACGATCTTGCCGGCGATGGCCTTGGCTTCGCTGGGGTTTTCCTGCAGGAATTCCTGCAAACGGGCACCGAACGTGTTCTCAACGGCCGGCTTGACCTCGGAACTGACCAATTTCTCCTTGGTCTGCGACGAGAAGCTCGGGTCCGGCACCTTGACCGACAGCACCGCGATCATGCCTTCGCGCATGTCGTCGCCGGACAGGGTGATCTTGGCCTGCTTGGCGATGCCGTTCTGTTCGATGTAATTGGTCAGGGTGCGGGTCAACGCGGCGCGGAAGCCGGCCAGATGGGTGCCGCCGTCCTTCTGCGGGATGTTGTTGGTGAAGCAGAACATGGTTTCCTGGTAGGCGTCGGTCCATTGCAGGGCCACGTCCACGACGATGCCGTTCTGCTCGCCGGTCACCGAGATCACGTTCGGATGCAGCGGGGTCTTCAGCTGCGCCAGGTGCTCGACGAAGCTGCGGATGCCGCCTTCGTACTCGAACACGTCCTGGCGGCCTTCGCCGCGCTCGTCCTGCAGGGTGATCTTGACCCCGGAGTTGAGGAAGGACAGCTCGCGCAGGCGCCGCGCCAGGATGTCGTAGTGGAACTCGACGTCGCTGAAGATCTCCACCGCCGGTTTGAAGCGCAGGGTGGTGCCGCGCTTGTCGGAAGGCTCGAGCTGCTTGAGCGGGTATTGCGGCTCGCCCAGCTTGTATTCCTGCTGGTAGTGGTGGCCGTCGCGCCACACGTCCAGCCACAGGTGCTCGGACAGGGCGTTGACCACCGATACGCCGACGCCGTGCAGGCCGCCGGAAACCTTGTAGCTGTTGTCGTCGAACTTGCCGCCGGCATGCAGCACGGTGAGGATCACCTCGGCCGCGGACACGCCTTCTTCCTTGTGGATGTCGACCGGGATGCCGCGACCGTTGTCGGACACCTGCACCGAGCCGTCCACCATGATCTTGACCAGCACGTTGTCGGCATGGCCGGCCAGCGCTTCGTCGATGGAGTTGTCGACGACCTCGAACACCATGTGGTGCAGGCCGGTACCGTCGTGCACGTCGCCGATGTACATGCCGGGACGCTTGCGGACCGCTTCCAGCCCACGCAGCACGGTGATCTTGCTGGAGTCGTAGGTGGTGTTGGCGGGCGAGGTTGGCGGATTCTGTTCTTCGGTCATGCGCTTGCCGTAGGCTCCACGAGTCGGACGACGGCGGGCAGGAGCCCGGTCGCGCCGATGGATAGGGGATTGCGGCGAATTATAGCAGCCCCGGCCCTCAAGCCTCGCGGCGGCTAGGAACGGGCCACGGCCTGTCCATGTTCCACGTGGAACCGCGCGATGGGCAACGCCATGTCGGCCAGCGCCTGCGGGGTTTCGGTGGCGGTGACGAACACCTGCGCCGGCCCAGCCTGCAGCCGCTGCAGCACGCGCCGTTGGTGATGCTGGTCCAGTTCCGAGGCCAGATCGTCCAGGGCAATCACCGGCCATTCGCCGCGTTGCTCGGCATAGTCCTCGGCCTGGGCCAGTAGGCAGGCCAGGGCGGTGAGCTTGGCCTGGCCGCGCGACAGGGCGTCGCGGCCGGGGATGGTGGCAAACTCCAGGCTCCAGTCGGCACGGTGCGGCCCGACCGAGGTATAGCCGTACTGACGGTCGCGCTCGCGGTTGAGCAACAACGCATCGGCCAGCGGCACCTCGTGGCGGCGCCACCCCGGCGCGAACTGCAGGTGCTGGATGCCCAGCGCAGGCGCCAGCTCCGGCCCCAGCGCCAACAGGCGCTGCAGCAGGCGCTCCAGATATTGCTCGCGGCGCGAGGTGAGCGGTTCGCCGGCCTCGGCCAGCTCGTGGTCCCAGGCATCCAGGGCCGCGCCGCCGCCGCCGCTTTTCAGCAAGGCGTTGCGCTGCTTGAGCGCCCGCGCGTAGCGACGCCACAGCGCCAGGAAGTCAGGTTCCACGTGGAACAGGCCCCAATCGATGAAGCGGCGGCGGGGTTCGCCACCGCCGCTGACCAGTACGTGGCTGCCCGGTTCGAAGGTGACCACCGCCAGCGCGGCGCAGAGCGTGCCCAGGTAGGCCACGTCCTCGCCATCGAGCCGGCCACGCCAATCCTGGCCGCTATGGCGCAGCCCGGCGCGGCGGCGGCGTGGCTGCTGCGGCTCCGGGCCGCGTTCCTGCCATTCGACGAACACGTCCAGCGCGTCCTGGCCCTGGCTGACCAAGCCATCGCGCACCCGCCCGCGGAAACTGCGGCCGTAGGCCATCAGGTGCATGGCCTCGAGAATGGTGGTCTTGCCGGCCCCGTTGTCGCCGGTGATCAGGTTCAAGCCGGGCGCAGGCGCCAGCTCCAACGCGGCGAAGCGGCGCAGGTGATGAAGATCGAGGCGGGAGACGTGCATACGCGGAATCGGGGCGAGGCGCTCGCACCGGGCGCACGCGGGTCAGCTCATCAGGGTATAGGCGGCAGCATACCCAAAGCGGCTGCGAACGTCCTGTCGCGAGTGCAGCTTGGTGGGCGGGTTGAATTCGATGCGGGCGGTGGGCGGGCGGGTGGTTTTGCTACCGCGAGGCAATCCAGGGAACCCATTGAGTCTCGGTGAAGACATCAAACCTGGTCGGTAAGGCCCGTCGCGACTGAAGTTGCTCCCACAGGAGGCTTTCGTGGGCTCGGAAGCGCCTGTGAGCCTTGGACAAAAGAAAACCCGGCGCGAAGGCCGGGTTTCTAGGTTGTGTTCCACGTGGAACACGACATTAGGCTAGCGTCAGAGACGCAGCGGCATCACCACGTGGCGGGAGCGGGCGCTACTGGCCTCGCGCACCAGTGCGGAGGAGTTGGCGTCGCGTAGCTGGATCACGATGAACTCCTCGCGCAGCGCAGACAGCGCGTCGAGCAGGTAGTTCACGTTGAAGCCGATCGCCAGGTCGCTGACCTTGGTGTCGGCCTCGATCTCTTCCTGCGCTTCTTCCTGCTCGGGATTGTGCGCGCTGATCTTCAGCTGCCCCGGCGAGACTTCCACGCGCACGCCGCGGTACTTTTCGTTGGACAGGATCGCCGCACGCTGCAGCGCCGCGCGCAGGGCCTCGCGATCCAGCTTGACCTCACGGTCGGCACCGATCGGGATCACCGCTTCGTAATCGGGGAAACGGCCGTCGATCAGCTTCGAGGTGAAAGTGACATCGTCGCGCTTGACCCGCACGTGGCTGCGGCCCACTTCCAGCTCGACCTCGCGATCGCCGCCTTCCAGCAGGCGCTGCAGCTCGGTCACGCCCTTGCGCGGCACGATGATCTGGCGCTTGGCGCCACCGGCGTTCTCCAGTTCGGTCTCGCACAGCGCCAGGCGATGGCCATCTGTGGCCACGCAGCGCAGCGTCTGGTCGCGCAGGTCGAACAGCAGGCCATTGAGGTAATAGCGCACGTCCTGCTGCGCCATCGCAAAGGCGGTGCGCTCGATCAGTTCCTTCAGCGCCGCTTCCGGCACCAGCACCCGCTCGGTGGCTTCCACTTCGTCGACCGACGGGAAATCGTTGGCGGGCAGCGTGGCCAGGGTGAAGCGGCTACGCCCGGCCTGCACGGTGATCTTGTCGCCGGTCTGCGAGACGGTGATCTTGCTGCCGTCGGGCAGCGCCCGAATGATCTCGAACAGCTTGCGTGCCGGGATCGTGGTTTCGCCGTCCTGTGCGTCGTCGACCGCGATACGCGACACCATTTCCACTTCCAGGTCGGTACCGGTCAGCGACAGTTGCCCGTCGTGCACCTGCACCAGGAAGTTGGCCAGAACCGGCAAGGTCTGGCGGCGTTCGACCACATTGACGACTTGCGCCAATGGCTTGAGGAAGGCTTCGCGCTGCAGTGTGAAACGCATGTGGTTCCGTGCCCCTATGCTTTAAAAAGATATGGAATAAATCAAAAGCTTGGTGGTGATGGTAGAGCGATTTTCGGTGCAAAGGTAGCTTAACTATCTGGATTCAAAGGGTTTTTCAGCCCTTCAATCCCGGGTATTACTGCCCCTGTAGGGGTGGGGAAACCTGTGGATAGTTTTGCCGGCGCCGCCGCGCTGCACTTTATCCACAGTTTCTACCGGATTTGTCGCGAAGTCATGCACCGATTTATCCGCCGCTTCCGGCATGCCGCACCGGAGCGCTCGCGAGGGTGCCGATCCGCGCCTTTCCGGCGCGGTGCCGGCCCGCTACTCGCTCAGCTTGCGGATCAGCTTGTCCCAGTCCTCGCGCAACTTGCCGTCGGTTTCCATCAGGTGCTTGATCTGCCGGCAGGCGTGCAGCACGGTGGTGTGGTCGCGGCCGGCGAACGCGTCGCCGATCTCCGGCAGGCTGTGTTCGGTCAGTTCCTTGGTCAGGGCCATCGCCACCTGCCGCGGCCGCGCCAGCGAGCGGGTACGGCGCTTGGACAGCAGGTCCTTGATCTGCAGGCCGTAGTAGTCGGCCACGGTCTTCTGGATGTTGGGGATGCCGATCGCCTGCTGCTGCGCGCGCAGCAGGTCGCGCAGCGTCTCCTGGGCGAACTCGGTGGTGATCGCACGGCCGGTGAAGTTGGCGCGGGCGGCCAGCGTGTTGAGCGCGCCTTCCAGGTCGCGCACGTTGGAGCGCATCTTCTTGGCGATCAGGAACGCCACGTCATC
The DNA here is from genome assembly GCF_014236855.1 of Xanthomonas sp. SI. Classification (NCBI taxonomy): domain Bacteria; kingdom Pseudomonadati; phylum Pseudomonadota; class Gammaproteobacteria; order Lysobacterales; family Lysobacteraceae; genus Xanthomonas; species Xanthomonas sp. SI. The sequence continues at coordinate 891 of NZ_CP051261.1, read as the reverse complement.
GGGAATCTCGGCGCCGCGTTCGCGCGCCTTGGCCAGCACGATCGCCGCTCGGGTCTCGAAGTCGGGCGGGTCGATCGCCACCGACAGGCCCCAGGCCAGGCGCGACTTCAGCCGCGGCTCCAGGCCTTCGACCTCGCGCGGGTAGCGGTCGCAGGTCAGGATGATCTGCTGGCGGCCGTCGAACAGCGCGTTGAAGGTGTGGAAGAACTCTTCCTGGGTGCGGTCCTTGCCGGCGAAGAACTGGATGTCGTCGATCAGCAGCGCGTCCACCTGCTGGAACTGGCGCTTGAACTGGTCCATGGTCTTGTCCTGCAGCGCGCGGATCATCGCGCTGAAGAACTGTTCCGAGCGCAGGTACATGACCCGCGCGTTGGGGTTCTGCTCGCGCATCGCGTTGCCGGCGGCGAACATCAGGTGGGTCTTGCCCAGGCCGGTGCTGCCGTACAGCAGCAGCGGGTTGTGCGCGCGGTCGCCGGGCTTCTGCGCCGCCTGCGTGGCCGCGGCCAGGCCGAGTTGGTTGCTGCGGCCTTCGACGAAGTTGGCGAAGGTGTAGTGCGAGTCGAGGTTGCCGGCGAACGGCTCCAGCAACGGCGCCGGCGGCGTGCGCGCGGCGGCCGCATCGCTGGCGACCGGGGCCACCGGCTCCGGCGCGCGCGGACGCGAGCCGACCTGCAACGCCACTTCGCCGCTGCCGGCGAAATAGGTCATCAGTTCGCGGATCCGCGCCAGGTAGCGCTCGCGCACCTGTTCGACGATGAAGGCGTTCGGGGCGTACAGGACCATGCTGTTGTCATGGCGCTGTTCGGCTTGCAGCGGTTTCAACCAGGTGTGAACGTCCTCGGCTGGAAATTCAGCTTCCAGACGTTCCAGGCAACGGGGCCAAGCATCCAT